>NZ_JBALEA010000078.1:0-27948 GCF_036917135.1 Nostoc sp.
CATCGAGACATTGACGCTTACACCCAACAAATTTGGGCTTTATCTTCTTAAGTTGACACCAATGGGCATTGCCGTGCCCCTACGGGTGTACCTCATGTAAACGAGAACCGCTATATTTGCTCACCCTGTATAGTGTTTTAAGCTAAAAATCTTTTAATTTGCATCCTCCAAAAAATAAATCTCTTGTGGGGTGGGCAACATGAGCGCCCTAGTTGTGCAATCTTATTTGCGCGACAGCTTAAATTGCATTTCTTGCGATCTAGGGGAACTCCAAGAAATAAATTATCCAATATTGTGGGGTGGGCATCCCTGACTTTTCACGCTATGTGGAAAAACAAACGCGAAACCTAACCCCCCAGCCCCCTTCCCTACCAGGGAATGGGGAGAATTCAAAGCCTCTCTCCTTGCAGGAGAGAGGAATGGAAGTGAGGTTTTCCAGATAAGAGTGAAAAGTCAGGTGGGCATCCTGCCCGCCCAGTTGATATGACTCTCGTGTCGCCCACCCCACAAGAGTTAATTGGATATTTTTTTATCGTAAATTAAAGGGTTTAAGAACCTGCAATCTATATGTAGCAGACATTTCAGTCCTTCTCTACGAGAGGCTGCGCCAACGGCTACGCTCAGGAACCATCGGGGTTTAAATCCCCCGGAGTTGCTCCTCTTGGGGTCTCCCCAAGACCGCACTCCACAAGTCTGAAATGTCTTTAATTTTGAATTTTGAATTTTGAATTGTTAATTGTCAGTTCCTAGTCCAAAAAACTAAGCAAAAGAGAAAAACCCTCCAGATGATTGAAATATCCAAAAATCTGAAGGGGTTGCATTTGATTTTCGCAATTTGGGTAACTTTTATTCTTTCCAGGCGAAACTAACTATTTGTTGTCAACTTGAAAATATTCGCTGTAATCCCCAGACTTTCTTCAAAAAGTGACTCACGACCCCAACGTTGTACCTGCTGACTCAGCAATGCTTCCGCCTTTTGCTCCGAAAGTGAAGTAACTTGTTGAAACAGACCGGCAGATTGGGCGCCGCCGTGGGTTTCCATCCGCATACAGCCACCAGTTTCTGAGCAAATTACTGTACCACAGTCTGCCTTCGGATTTGTCGAACTGAGGCGCAAAGCAATCAAGTCGCCGGCAATCTCACCCACATCAGCCAGGGGAACACCCGCTAACTCAGCTTCTACTTGCCGTTGGTCTTGGGCAATAAAGTGAATGCGAGTGATGTCGTAATCTCCAGTTTCCTTTTGATAGGAAACTGGCTGCCATTCTAGACGACTTGCTAGCCAACCCAAAAACAGCAAAGCTTGTGCGGGGTTGCCTTTTTCGTAATCAATAGTTACTCGGTCAACTTCCTTAAGGGCGGCGCGACGGTTAGGTGAGTCGTAGGCTTCAGCTGTCAATTCTTGCCATGCTGAGAGGCGACGCCAGTTGAGGTCAGCCAGGGGAACACCACTTTCTACTAACTCTTGGAGGCGGAGTAAATCACTTTCTGGCTCGTTAAAGCGGCAAGAATCCACAATCACGTTATTACAAACTGCTGACAGCCGCTTGAATAGACCATTGTTGGGGTCTGGTGTTGCTTTCCACCAAAGAAACTTTGGTAAGCCGCCAATTAACAATGCTGGAATCATGCCGCCTATACGTTCCAAGGCAGCAGCAGTTCCACTGAGAGTTATGTATTCACAACAAATTAGTGTACTTGACGATTGCTTTTGGATGGGACAATAGGCAGAAACTTGAGCCTTTACCCCTTTATCTTCGCCAGTAATGGGAAACAGGGCAATAATCCGGCAAGGATTGCGGAGGGCGATTTCATCAGCAATTCTAGGACTTGGGGCATTTAAGCTGGGAAGTTCAATAGAACCATTATCCCCCCCAGACCCGTTTCCTTGACGTTTGACGAATTCTTCTCTCAAGATTGCCAGGGTTTCAGGTGTTGCTGTTCCCGTATCTGGCAGTGCATGTTTTCTCTGCACTTGCCGCAAGGCAGCTTCCATCTGAGGCCCTAAAATCCCATCAAGGGGACCGTTGTAAAATCCCAAAGTAGCTAAAAGATACTGGGTTTCTTCTGGTTCATAAACCACTAAGCTAAATGTCGTAGCCCTAGTAGCAGCAGGAAGCCCACCGTCCTCGCCAGTGATGCCGTAACTTTGCCAAATTTGACTCAGTTCCGCATCTATTTCGTTAAGCGAAATATCTTTTGGTGCCTGAAGTGAATAAATTGTCGAAGATTGGGGAGCCATAGTAGTTTTGAGTTGTTAGCTTTGTTTGTTGAATAAGTTAGGAGTTAGGAGTTAGGAGTTAGAAGTTAGAAGTTAGAAGTTAGGCGATTTACAGGAATAAATATACCGCCGCCGTTGGTTTCGACTTCGCTCAACCAACTCAGAGATCGAGAGTTGAGCGAAGTCGAAACTCGCCAACACAGGTATTTTCTTTCTCGGAAATCACCTTAGAAGTTAGAAGTTAGGAGTTAGAAGTTAGAAGTTAGAATAAATGAAATTCCTAACTCAAAAACTATTAACTCATCACTCCTAATTATTAACTATTAACTCATCACTCCTAACTATTAACTCCTAACTTTTTACAGTCTGCGCCAGCGACGGCCATCTTGGTTAATTAAGAATTCTGCTTCTGCTGGTTCCCAGGTTCCGGCTTCGTACTGGGGAATAGTATTTGCGTCTGCGGGTGCATCCCAAACGGAAAGGGCTGGTGTTACTACCTGCCAAGCTGCTTCTACTTCGTCCGCGCGGGTGAACAATGTTTGATCGCCCATCATACAATCAAGGAATAAGCGATCGTAGGCATCGGATGTTGCTTGGATGCCAAAAGAACCATAACTAAAGTCCATGTCAACGGAACGGGTACGGAATTCTGCCCCTGGCATTTTCACATCAAAACGCAGGGAAATACCTTCATTTGGCTGAATCCGCATCGTCAAAATATTGGCGTTTGTTTGTTGCGCCGCAGATTGGAACATCCGAGACGGAACTTCGCGGAAGTGGATGGAAATCTCACTGACTTTTTTCGGCATCCGCTTCCCGGTACGCAAGTAGAAAGGCACACCTTTCCAACGCCAGTTATCCACCAAAAACTTCATCGCTACATAAGTGGGTGTGGTGGAGTTAGGATTAACGCCTGGTTCTGTCCGATACCCTGGCGCTGCTTCACCCTTCATCCAACCAGCACTATACTGACCGCGTACTGCTGACCGCGCCAGATTGTGAACATCAGCTAAACGGGTAGCTTTGAGTACCTTGACTTTTTCTGTGCGGATGCTGTCGGCATCCATTGCGTTGGGTGCTTCCATCGCCGTTAGGCAGTAAAGTTGCATGAGGTGATTTTGCAACATATCCCGGAGTGCGCCGGCGCTTTCATAGTAACCAGCCCGGTCTTCCACTCCCACGGTTTCTGCCACGGTAATTTGTACGTGGTCAACAAATTGACGATTCCACAACGGCTCAAAAATCGCATTGGCAAAGCGAAACACCAGCAAATTCTGGACTGTTTCTTTACCCAAGTAGTGGTCAATACGGTATACTTGGTGTTCTTTGCAAAATTTCTGTACCACTTGGTTAAGATTCTGGGCAGAAGCCAAGTCACGACCAAAGGGTTTTTCAATTACTAGACGATGTTTGTAGGGATCTTCTAGCATCCCGGCGGTTCCTAACTGCTTAATCGCTTCGGGAAAGAATGAGGGGGCAACGGAGAGGTAGAACATTCGATTACCTCGTGTGCCCCGTTTTTCGTCTAATTCAGCTAATAAGGTTTTGAGTTTTTGGTAGCCTTCCGGGTTGTCTATATCCCCAGGACTGTAGAACAGACCTTGAGAGAAGTCTTGCCAGAGTTCCCCTAAATCGACATCAGGATGCGCCTCTTCCATGCCCTTTTGCATTTGTTCACGGAAGTATTCGTGGCTCCATTCTCGACGTGCTACACCGACAATCGTAGTTTCTGGTGGTATACGCCGTTCTCGCCGCAATTTGTAAAGTGCTGGCACGAGTTTGCGCCAGGTGAGATCGCCAGAAGCGCCAAAAATGACTATAATCTGGGGTTCGGGCATCCTTTGTTGTTGCAGGCCAACTCGCAAGGGATTTTCTAGCAGACTAACCATAGGAATTTTGGATTTTAGATTTTGGATTTTGGATTTTGAGATTGGGGACTGGGTATTAGGGAGTGGGTATTGGGGATTGGGTATTAGGTATTGGGGATTGGTATTAGGAAAATTGCTTACCAGTCCCCAGTCCCCAGTCCCCAGTCCCCAGTCCCCACTCCCCAATACCCACTCCCCACTCCCTACACTGGTGACAATACCTTGATCTTTTCTTCTAAAGAGTTCATCAAGGACTGGAAGGGCTGGATGAATTTGTCAATACCTTCGGCTAACAGTTCATCCATTACGACATCGATATCGATGTTAATGTCGGGATCTTTGAGGTTTTCGATCAGCGTGTAGGCTTTGTCTACATCTGTTTCTAAGCGATCGCCTACGTTACAATGATCGGCACAAGCTTTAATGGTCGCTGGTGGTACGGTGTTGACGGTATCTCGACCAATCAACTCCTCGATATACATCACGTCTCTGTAGTTGGGGTCTTTGGTGCTGGTGCTAGCCCAAAGTAGCCGTTGTACTGTGGCTCCTTTGGCTGCTAAGGCTTGCCAACGCTCGCTTCTAATGATTTTCTTGTATTCTTGGTAGGCAATCTTAGCGTTAGCGATCGCTACTTTCCCTTTGACATCCAAGAGCTTTGCTTCCACGGCAATATCATCAACGCCTTTTTTCAACTTAGCATCAATTTTGCCATCAATGTTGCTATCAATCCGACTGAGGAAGAAACTAGCGACTGAAGCAATTTTACTGATGTCTTTACCCTCAGCTACCCGTTTTTCTAAGCCCTGAATGTATGCCCAAGTTGTGTTTACATAGCTTTCTACAGAAAACAGTAGCGTAATATTGACATTTATCCCATCTGCGATCGCCTGTTCCACTGCTGGTAAGCCAGATTCTGTACCGGGAATTTTAATCATCAAATTTTCCCGACCAATTTCTTGGAAATAGCGGCGGGCTTCGCTGATTGTGGCTTCAGTATCTTGGGCGATGGTTGGCGGGACTTCGAGACTCACATAACCATCTAGTCTATTGGAGGCTTCATAAACAGGGCGCAAAATATCACATGCATTACGGATATCTGCAAAAACTAGGGATTCGTAAATTTTGTATGTCGGTAAGCCAGCCCGAACTCCGGCTTCGATATCGGCATCATAAATAACGTTACCAGCGATCGCCTTTTCAAAGATCGCTGGGTTAGAAGTAATCCCAGAGATTCCTTGATTTTCAACCAGGTCTTTGAGTTCACCTGATTGAATAATGTCACGGGTCAAATTATCTATCCAGATACTTTGACCGTATTGCTTGATTTCTAGTAGATGGTTGGTAGTCATAGCTCTAATTTGTTTCACTCCTGTATAGTGATGTTTCTAAGTGAAGTTGGCAAAACCCATCAAATGTTGATGGTGACTTTTGAATTGTGGCGTTGCCAATCACTTATCGCATCGGCCAGCTGAGATAATCTTTAATACATCTTTAAGAAGTGCTATTCTCCATTCCCAATCCTAAATCACCATGATTAACTTTTAATTAATGCCAGAAGATAGACGCATCCTTGATACTTCTGTCTTTGTCTCCTAGTCTCGCATGGCAAAAATAACTATCCAGTCGAAAAAACTTCAAAAGCGTAATTTACAAGCTTTTTTTACCTGTCTTCTGCCTTATAACACTAGTGTCCGTTTTGAATAAAAGACTCCACCTTTGCTACATCCTCTTTGCTACCAATAATTAAAGGTGTGCGCTGATGCAGTTTTTTCGGCACGACATCTAAGATATTTACCAATCCGGTAGTAGCACGACCACCTGCTTGCTCAATCAAAAAGGCAAGAGGAGCGGTTTCATAAAGCAAGCGCAATTTCCCTTCTGGGTTTTGAATTGTCCCTGGGTAGAGAAACACGCCACCTTGAACCAAAATTCTATGAATGTCGCTCACCATTGCGCCGCTATAACGAGCGCTGTAACCTTCTGTGCGATGAACGTAGCGGATATATTCTCGAATCGATTCTTCCCACTGCCAGAAGTTACCTTCGTTGACGCTGTAAACTGACCCGTGGGTAGGAATGCGGATATTTTCTTCTGTGAGAATAAACTCTCCTAAGCTGGGATCGAGGACAAAGGAATGAACCCCCTTACCTATGGTATAAACCAGCATTGTGCAAGGCCCATACAGGATGTATCCGGCAGCGAGTTGCTTACGTCCATTGGTGAGGAGGTCAGTTGCCTTACCGTCGCTATCAGTTCCTTCTTGTTGGCGAATGGCGAAAATCGAACCTAAGCTGAGATTGTTATCAGTGTTGGATGAGCCATCAATTGGGTCATACAGCAGGGTATAGCGCCCAATGGGGCAATTTTCGGGGATGTAATAAGGATTTTCCATTTCCTCAGAAGCGAGGCGACAGACTAAGCCGCTTTGCTTAAACACTGAGATAAATACATCATTGGCATAGACATCCATCTTTTTGACAGATTCGCCTTGGACATTAACTTCCCCAGTAAATCCCAGAACGTCTTCCATTAAACCCGCGCGACTCATGCGGCGAGCAACCAGCTTGCCGGCTAGGGCAATACGATTCATCAGCGCACTTAAATCTTGTGCATCTGGTGAAAAACTCTGAAGTTGCTGGAGAACGTGACGAGATAAGGTAGTACAATCACGATCTAGAGCTTTGTCTGTAGCGTCGTAAGTAGATAAGTCTAAAGATTCTGGCGCTTTAGTCATTTTTGTGTTATCCGCAGCCACTAGCTGTTAGTTGGGTTTTAGTCGTGTATGGCAACTTATAGTAGTTGCTGCCTCTATCTTAGAAAGGTAATTTGATAACTGAGATGCGACTTTAGATAAACTAAAGAAATGAATTTTTAGTGACTCCTGCGCCCAAAGCGCAGATACGTAGTCGCTTGTCATAAACATTGCCAATATTGAGTGAATGATTTACTTAAATCAAATGACTACAGAAAGTAAGAAAGGCAACCAACCCACTAAGTATTACGTGTAGCCTGAGCTACCCTAAAGTTATGGTAAAACAGATTTAGATTTATTATTTGGGATTGAGAACTGCTGATGTTAAACTACAATCCATTAGAGTGCCTACCTTCATCAGCAGAATTGCCAGATTCTGATGACACTCCTGTGGATAACGAACTGCAAATATTAATTCCCAACTTATTGTTAGCCATATTAGCTGCTATTTGGCAAGCCCGTGATGATTGGTTTTTTGGTATCAACATGGGAATTTATTATACAGTCAATAAACCTGCCATTGTCCCCGATGGGTTTCTAAGTTTGGGTGTAGAACGTTTTGTTGGAGAAAATGGGCGTTCTAGTTATGTATTTTGGGAAGAAGATGGCATTTCTCCAATTTTATCGTTAGAAATTGTTTCCCAAACTTACAATTTTGAATACGAACAAAAGAAAGTAGATTATGCCCAATTAGGAATTTTGTATTATGTAATTTATGCACCAACCCGCTTACGTCGTAAGCGTCAGCGTTTAGAAGTTTATCGGTTAGTTAATGGTGAATATATTTTACAACCAGGCGATAAAATCTGGATGCCGGAAATTGGTTTAGGGATTGGAAGTGAACGAGGAACCTACCAAAGAATCACGCGAGAATGGTTGTATTGGTATGACGAAAATGGTAATAGATATTCAACACCAGAAGAAGTAACAATTGAGCAACAGCAACAACTAGAGCAAACTCAACAACAACTTCAAGAACTTTTAGCTAGATTACAAAAAAAGGGAATCAACCCAAATAATCTCTAAAGAAACTTAAAAATAACTAGGAACAAAAAATAAAAAAAGCCTTGAATAATAATATTGAAGGCTTTTTTATTTGTATGCTTAAACAAATTGTTCTATCCTTATCAATCGGAACCTCGCTATTTTCTTCTGCGTTTGCATCTATTCCCCAATATGATTTTCCTAAATAATTGACTAAAAACCCCCAAAAAAGGCGAGTTTTTCTGTATGCTTTGTGACTAAGTGCCTTAGCGATACATTTCCGGGAGTAAACATGGAACGCGCCATTTCTGCGTTAGGAATCTTGGTTTTTATCGGTATATCCTACGCCTTCTCAGTGAATCGTCGTGCGGTGCGTTGGCGAATAGTCGCGTGGGGTTTGGGATTGGAGTTTGTATTTGCCCTAGTAATTCTGAAAACTCCTTGGGGTTTAAATGTGTTTAAATCTCTGGGAGATATTGTCAGCCAATTTTTAGCATTTTCTGATGTCGGTGCCAAATTCGTCTTTGGAGAAAATTTTAAGGATCATTTCTTTGCTTTTGAAGTGCTGCCGACAATTATCTTTTTCTCTGCCTTCATCAGCGTCTTGTATTACTACGGCATTTTACAGCGAGTTGTAAATGTGATGGCGTGGGTAATGATGAAGACGATGAAAACATCGGGTTCTGAATCTTTATCCTGTGCAGGTAACATCTTTTTGGGGCCAACAGAATCGGCGCTGATGGTTAAACCTTACATAGCGAATATGACGCAATCGGAACTCCATGCCGTGATGACGGGTGGTTTTGCGACAATTGCCACCGGAGTACTAGGGGCATATCTTTCCTTTGGCATACCAGCAGAACACTTAATTGCTGCTTTCTTTATGACTGCTCCCACATCGTTGGTAGTATCAAAATTACTTTACCCAGAAACAGAAGTATCAGAGACGGTTGGTAAGGTAGAGATGAATGTAGAAACCAATTATGTAAATGTCATTGATGCTGCTACTACTGGAGCAATTGACGGTGTGAAGTTAGCAGTTAACGTTGCCGTGATGATTATGGCATTTTTAGGATTATTAGCTGCTCTAAATGCCCTGATGGGATGGTTGGGGGCATTTGTGGGTTTACCGCAACTGTCATTGCAGTGGATTTTGTCTTTTGTTATGGCTCCCGTGGCGTGGCTGATGGGTGTACCTTGGGCTGATTGCCGGCAGGTAGGGGCTTTATTGGGTACAAAGACAATTCTCAATGAGTTTATTGCTTTTTTGGATTTGAAGGCACTAATTCAAAGCGGTAAAATTTCCCAACGTGCAGTAATTATTGCGACTTACGCATTATGTAATTTTGCAAATATCGGTTCAATTGGCATTACCATTGGCGGCATTGCCGGAATAGCACCGAATCGTCAACATGACTTAGCTCGTATGGGTGTAAGGTCAATGATTGGCGGATTGTTGGCGGGTTTTATCACCGCTTCTATTGCTGGGATGTTGATTTGAACTGGGAATTGGGGACTAGGGACTAGGGCGTGTTGTCAAAGTCTTAGATCCCCCCAACCGCCCTTAAAAAGGCTTGCTCAAAATCTCTTAAAGTCCCCCAATTTATCGGGGGATTTAGGGGGATCTAAAAAATTAGGAGGCTAAACGAGTAGTTTGAAAACACGCCCTAGTAACCAATCCCCAATCCCCAGTTCAAATTTTTTGTAGATACTCAGGTGGTACATGATCCACTAACCAAACACCATTAGCAGAACAATAGAATATGTAACCAGCCTGATGCATTGCGGCAGTATTTACAGCAAAAACTACTGGTTTTCCATGTCTTGCACCAACCGTTTGTGCTGTTGCAATATCCTTCGATAAATGGATATGATTTCGTGACATTTTGCCAAGTCCTGTTTGCAGAATTGACTCTACAGATTTGCGTCCCGTACCGTGATAAAGCTCATCTGGAGGAATAACAGGTTCTAATTGTAAATCGACTTTTACACTATGTCCTTGGTTCGCACGAATCAGATTACCTGTAGAATCAAAAGCAAAGCGTTGTTTATCATTTAATTCAACTACCGCCTGTAATTCCTGACGGGTGAGCGGAAATTTGTTTGTAGCACAAGCGGTAAGTAGTTCATCAACACCAACCCAACCACCGGGAGCCAGTTGAATTCCAATTGCATCCGGTGTGTGTCGCAGATATTTACTGAGATATTTGCTGATTTTAACGAGGCGAGAATCACTCATTTAATTGTGGTTGGTATATACTACATCTATATGTTTTTATACTACACTAAATTTTTATTGATGGTAAATTGACAGAATTTGTCTCCCCATCATCGCTAATGCCATTCCAATCATGACAATGAGTGTCACCTTCCCACCAGGAACGAGTGATTGATTGATGCTATCTGAGTTTTCTTGTTCTTGACGTTGCTTCCAACTCATTAACGCCGGTATAATTCCACCGAGAACTGAAATACTAAATGTTCCAGTGTAATCTAAGGCAGTAAGAAAGATGCTGGGGTTGAGCGTTCCCAGAGTCATGGGAGGGAAAAGAACCAGCGAATAGAGGGGTAAGCGCCTAGAAAATCCGCCCTGTTCAGAGAGGAAAATATCTTTGAACAAATCCAGCAATCCGTATACAAATCCAATGAATGATGTAACGATCGCAAACTCTGAAAAAATGCATACTAGTACTCCTAACCATTCTCCCGCACCACCGGCTCGGAGAATTTGCAATGGGTTAAAAACAGTTCTACCGTCAGATGTGCTATGTAGCATATCGGGACTGACGCTTCCTAAAATTACGGCATTCCACGCCAAGAACATAATTAGAGGAATCACAGAACCAATAAAGATAGACTGACGAATTTTGCGGGCATCTCCTTCGAGCTGCGTCACAACTAGCGGCACAACGTTTTGGAAAAACAACGCCACAGACATGACTGAAATGGCACTACCAAGGGCACTCCAGTCCTGAAACAACAGTTGGGTAGTCTGAATGTGCCCTCCTGCCAAAAATAATAATCCCAAGAAGGAAACGATGACAATTCCGACAAAGGCGTTGTTTAATTTCTCAATAAACTTTTCTCGCCCAAGATACATAATGCCACCAAATAAGAGTGTGAAAGTTGTTGTGCCCACCCATGTAGGCAATATCTGCAAACCCCAGACTTTTCTCGCTGCAAATCCTAAAATCTCTCCGCCTTCGGTGATGTATGCCACTAACAGAGCATAGTGCATAAATAAATATGCGCCGCCGGCAATTCGCGCTCCCAACTTACCAAGGGTCTTGTCAACAATTCCCAAAAAACCTATACTTGGCCGCCCTTCTGTTCGTATGGTGTTTAAGGTAACTTCTGCAACCAGTAAACCAGAAACTAAGGCGTAGAGCCAAACAGCAATTAGTCCAGATGTAGATGGCACAATCCCAGATGGGAGGGTAACGGCTGGGAGGGCGAGAATCCCTGCTCCGACAGTGGTTCCCGCAATTAATGCAGTACTTCCCAATACACTACCCGGTTGATGATTGAGGTTTTTTCCATCAAATTCGAGATGAGAAAACAACCGAGTGACTTCCTCTGAATCTTTGAGAACAGTCTTTATGGGAACCATACTGAATATCTGTACTTAACCCAAACAATATTAGCATCTGGAAATATTGTTCACAAAAACCCTGATGCTCATGGTTTTTCAGTCAAATTTTTGTGGTCAATTAGCATTTGGGGCGATCTGACATTTTCTACTAACTATAGCGCTCCTCGGTTGAGTCTCATACAGACCTAACCCCCAACCCCTTCCCTACTAGGGAAGGGGAGTAAGATTCAAAGTCTCTCTCCTTTTAGGAGAGAGATTTAGAGAGAGGTTTTCCAGATACCGTGAAAAGTCAGTCCCTCTTTGTTGACACTAGTCGCATTAGTGGTAAAGCTTGTGCCCAAATTTGCTGTCTGAGTAATTTGTTAGAAAAGCCAGTGTAAAGGGAATACTTCAAACAAGACTCATTTATTTCCCAAAACCCGATGAACAGCAACAACCCTTTACAGACAATACAAACAACTTTCCATACGGCTTTAGGCGCTGTTAGCGAACTTACCACCCTACTTCAAGAACCCCAAAAACTTACAGATTACCTGACTAAAATCCAACAAAAACCGGATCAATTGTTCCAAGATTTAGCCGTAAAAGGCAAAAATATGGAACAAGATGTGACTAGTTTTTTTCAAAATTACTTTTGCGGAGGTGGTAACAAATCATCATACCCCAAATATATAGAACGGGCAGATGGACAGGCGTTTAATCAACCCTACGAAATCAAAGGCACAAAAATGTACGGCTTTGTCGTTGAAGGTTCAATGGCGAAGTTGCAAGAGGTGTGTGATAAATATCTCAACGATCCCAATAATGGGGACATTGAATATCGCCCAGCGACAAACTATCTCATTTTGACTTTCAACAAGATAGATTCTTTAAGTTCTATTTATGCACCCGACTATGATAAAGGAACTGTCCATGAAGAAGAAGCCATCTTTTGGATGTTAACAGTGGTAGGTAAAAGAGTCGGTCCCTTATTCATCGCCGAACGCCTAGCTTGCTTCATGCCTTACTTGTACGTGAATAATTCTCCCATCCTCGTTTCTGGTAGAGAAGTCTACGGCTTCTTTAAACAACTTGGCACATTTCAGATTCCCGACTTAAATCAAGAACCGGATTTATTAACCGTAGACACCTTAGTATTTAAAGAATTTTCTCCTACAAGTCAATCTCTAGATGCGCGTCTGCTGGAAGTTCAACGCATCAGTACAGGAGATGAACATCAAGCCATCCAAACATGGGACACCTTTGAAGAATCAGTAAGAGCGATCGCTAGCTTATTATTTGATAATGACGAGATTGCCATTCCTGGCTTACAGTTACCCTTCAATCTCCTCGAATATATTCTAAACAGAGTCGTCCCCCTCGTTACCCTCAAACAAATCCGCGACGTAGAAAACAGCAAAAAAGCCTGCTATCAAGCACTGATTGAATCCCCCATGCAACTACAAACCTTCTATGGCGGAAAACTCTTTGGCTTCAATGGTTTCGGCGATCAATTTCAATTAAAAATCAATAATTTCGCTAGCCAACCAATCGTCCAAGACTTAGGACTAGCCAAAGGTTATCCCGCAGGTAGCGAATCAGTAAATATCCCCGTAAAGCTTGGTTTCGTCTTGCACTTTGACTTCACCCTCAAAGACGGAAAAAGCGTTTGGCAAGCATCACAGAAAAATTAGTATGGGGCGAACATAATTCTCTGCTCTCTTACTAACCTACCGAGGCAGAAGTTGCGGCCATAAGCTAAAAATCTTTTAATTTGCATCCTCAAAAAAATGAATCTCTTGTGGGGTGGGCAACATGATCGCCCTAGTTGTGCAATCTTATTTGCGCGACATTACCACAATACAGTTCAGTTAAGCAATTTTTTCCTCCTCCTTCCTCTCTCTCCGTGTCCTCCGCGCCTCTGCGGTACCCTGCGGGAAGCCGTTCGCGTAGCGTCTCGTAGAGAAGCGTCTACGTTAAAAAATGACTTTGACTCTGTACGCCCAGACTTTCCCAACTAGCCACTTATCAGCAAAAACAACCATGTCCAAAACCGTTAAGCCAAAAAAGATCGCCATCTTAGGCGGTGGAATGGCATCCCTAACCACCGCTTATGAATTAACCAGTCAACCCGGGTGGGATAGTCTCTACGACATCACTATTTATCAAACAGGTTGGCGTTTGGGTGGTAAATGTGCAACAGGACGTAACATCAAACCCCATGCACCCGATCATCAACCCGACTACCGCATCGAAGAACACGGACTGCACATTTTTTTTGGATTCTACGAAAACGCCTTTCGTCTACTCAAGCAATGCTACGACGAACTTGGTGGCAACGGGCCTTTCAGCACCATAGAAGACGCATTCAAGCCCCACAGTCTCATTGTCTTAGAAGAATACATCAATCAAAATTGGGTAAATCTGCCTTTTAACTTCCCTACCAATTCTCTAGTCCCGTGGAAAGGTGGCGGCATTTGTTCCCTTTGGGATCATATCTGCACCACCATTGAATTCGTCATTGAGACTTACGCAGGAATTCATAATTACGAACAGTCTTATTCTTCCCAAAGTTTCTCAGCATCTCTTGCCAAACAAATAGCATTAGGCAAAGAGGTAATGGAATTTTTATCAGATAGTAGTCTCTTGCAGTTTCCTAGCCAGTTGATTCAGTTATTTCTGCAAAAACCCATCTTTTGGGGAGGATGGCTGAACAATATCAACCAATACATTGGTAATATCTTCCAAAACCTAGACTTGACTTCTGAAGGAATTTTCTTAAATCTTGCCCAGAACCTAGCTCAATCACTGCCCAGAAATCCGAAAACTCATAGACGCGAACATCACCAGTTAATTCTCAAGCTAATAGAGCGCTTTCAAACCCACTTGAGCAGTCAGATAGAATCTAAAATTGGACAAAATTCGGAAATCTTTTGGCGGTTAACACTCATCGACTTAGCATTAGCAAACATCCGGGGTTTATTAATAGATGAGATCATTGATTTTCGTTCCCTAGACAGTTTAGATGAGTACAATTACAATGACTGGCTACGAAAACATGGAGCTAGGGAATCAAGCGTTAAATCAGCATTTATTCGCGTTCTATACGATTTAGTGTATGGTTTTCCCGAAGGCAATACCAACAAACCGCAACTAGCAGCCGGAACAGCTATCCGTGTCCTCACCACCATCTTGTTCAAATACAATGGTGCCATCATGTGGAAAATGCAATCAGGGATGGCGGAGGTAGTCATCACTCCACTATATGAAGTGCTAAAGAGTCGCGGTGTAAAATTCAAATTCTTCCATGTTGTCAAGCAGTTGCACTTGGATAAAGATCAGCAATCAATAGCAAGCATCACCTTGGCTCGCCAAGTAAACTTAAAAAACCCAAAGCAAGAATATCAACCACTTATCAAAGTTAAAGACATTCGTTGCTGGCCTAATGAACCTCTCTATGATCAGATTGTCGATGAAGAAGCCCAAAAACTCCAAGACAAAGAAATTAACCTTGAATCACATTGGACACCTTGGCAAAATGTAGATAAAATTACCCTCACCAAAGGCGATGATTTTGATATTGTGCTGCTGGGAATTCCTATAGCCGCCTTACCCTCTATTTGTAGTGAATTGCTCCATGCCAAAAAAAATCCAGCTCATCAAAAATGGCATGATATGTTGCAGCAAGTCAAAACAGTAACTACTCAAGGTGGACAAATATGGCTTAAGCCTACCTTACCGCAATTGGGATGGAAACAATCGAGTCCTGTGCTAGGAGCTTACGTTGAACCATTTGATGTCTATGCAGATATGAGCGAGTTATTGCCAAGAGAAAATTGGCCTTCTGAGCATTATCCTTATAACGTGGCTTATTTCACCGGCGTAATTGCAGATCCAGGAATTCCGCCCCACACAGAATATCATTTTCCAGCTAAAGCCCAAAAAAAAGTAGAGCAACAAGCAATTGACTTCCTCAACAATCACATCGGACACCTTTGGCCTGATGCTACTAACCCCAAAAATCCCCAAGGTTTAAATTGGGATTTACTAGTAGATTTTCAAAACCGTCAGGGAGTAGAACGTTTTAAAGCTCAATACTGGCGAGTTAACATTAACCCATCAGAACGTTATGTACTGTCTGTACCTGGAAGTACCAAGTATCGACTCAAAACTGATGAATCTGGATTTGATAACCTTTACCTAGCTGGCGACTGGATTAACAACGGTTATAATTCCGGTTGTGTGGAAGCTACAGTGATGTCTGCAATGCAAGCGACACGAGCAATTTTAGACCAATGCTTCCATATAAAATACACCAAAGAAATTATTGGTGAGTGGGATTCTTGGTTCTAAGGGTATATTGAAATAAATGAAGTGCATTTTGACAAACCCAACAAAATTTAGCATTGTTTAGGGTGCCAAAACCTAGATTATTTTGGTAACATGATACATTTTTAAAGTTTGTTAGATAACCGACTTTAAAAATGTATTTATTATAGGATAATCATCTGAGGATTTTGAGAAATGTTGAAAATATTCACATAAAAAATGATTAAATTATCTAATTACCAAATTATAGAATTAATTCATGAGGGAATAAAAACTAGTGTTTATCGAGCCACCAGAAATAAGGATGGTAAACTAGTAGTTATTAAAGTTTTAAAAACAGAATACCCTGAACTGAAAGATATAGCAGCATTCAAACATGAATATGAGCTAATAAAGAACTTAGATATCCCAGGAATTGTTCAAGCTCATAGCCTAGAAAAATACAATAATGGTTTAGCAATTGTCTTAGAAAATTTTGATGGTACTTCTCTCTACAAAGTTATCGAGGCAGACAAAATTGAGTTAATTTATTTTCTCAAGATAGGTATTCAAATTACCCAGGCTTTAGGTGAATTACACCAACATTATATTATTCATAAAGATATTAAACCACAGAATATTATTATTAATTTAGAAACTCATCAAGTTAAAATTATTGATTTTTCTATCTCATCACTGCTTTTTCAAGAAAAACCCAAATTTTGTAATCCTGATTTGCTTGAAGGAACTCTAGCCTATATGTCTCCAGAGCAAACAGGAAGAATGAACCGATCAGTTGATTACCGTACAGATTTCTATTCGTTGGGTGTAACTTTTTATGAAATGCTTACAGGTCAGTTACCGTTTCAAGTAACTGAGCCAATGGAGCTAGTTCATTGTCATATTGCTAGACAACCCATAACAATAGATCAGTTAATCCCAGAAATCCCTCAAGTCATTTCTGCAATTATTATGAAATTACTCAGCAAAACGGCTGAGGAAAGATATCAGAGTGCTTTTGGGATTAAAGCTGATTTAGAAACCTGTCTTAATCAGTTAGATCAAACTAATTCTATAACTAACTTTTCTATTGGTCAGCAGGATCATTCTAGCCAACTACAAATTCCCGAAAAGTTGTATGGACGAGAAGCAGAAATAGATATTTTAATGACTGCTTTTGAAAAAATTAATCAAGGAAATAAAGAATTAATATTAGTTGCTGGTTATTCGGGTATTGGTAAATCAGCATTAGTAAATGAAATCCATAAACCTGTTATCAAAAACAGAGGCTATTTTATTGCTGGTAAATTTGAGCAATTTCAGCGCAATATTCCTTATGCTTCAGTGATTCAAGCATTTCAAGAGTTAATGCAGCAATTACTAACAGAAAGTGAAGCACAATTAGCAATTTGGAAAGTAAAACTTTTAGAGGCTCTAGTCCCAAATGCTCAAATTATTATTGATGTTATTCCTGAATTAGAACTTATTATCGGTAAACAACCAGAAGTACCGCAACTAGCCTCAGCAGAAGCACAAAATCGCTTTAACTTGGTTTTTCAAAATTTTATCAATTTGTTTGCTCAAAAAGAGCATCCATTAGTTATATTCTTAGATGATTTACAATGGGCAGATTTAGCTTCGTTAAAACTGATTCAGTTATTAGCTACAGATATTGAAATTCAATATTTATTGATAATCGGAGCTTATCGAGATAATGAAGTTGATACCAGTCATCCTTTAATGTTAGTTTTGCGAGAAATTGAAAAAAATCGTAGCTCTGTCAAGATTATTAATTGTCAAAATCTCAAAATTGCTGATGTTTGTAAATTAGTTAGCGATACCCTAAAATCTAGTTTAGATAGCTCTGAAGAATTAGCAAAGTTGATTTTCAATAAAACTGCGGGCAATCCGTTTTTTGTCAATCAATTACTCAAGTTTATTCATCAAGAAAATCTGCTTTTATTTAATTTTACTACTGGTCAATGGCAATGGGAAATTCCGCAAATTCAGATGCTAGAAATTACTGATAATGTTGTTGAATTAATGATAGGTAAAATTCAAAAGCTCAAAGACACTACACAAAATATTTTAAAAATAGCTGCCTGTATTGGCAATAGATTTAATTTAAATATACTCTCTTGTGTTAACGAAAAATCTCATAATGACACAGCATTAGATATTTGGGAAGCAATACAAGCTGGTTTAGTTATACCTTTAAGTGATAGCTATAAACTACCACAGCTATTAGATAATGTTGATATTTTTGTAATTGATTATAAGTTTCTTCACGATCGCGTGCAACAAGCGGCTTATACGTTGATAGCTGATGAACAGAAAAAGGATATTCATTTAAATATTGGTAGACTGCTATTAAAGAATGTAGACGAAAGTTTACTAGAAGAAAAAATCTTCGATATTGTTAACCAGTTAAATATCGGTGCTGACCTAATTAATTATCGAGAAGAAAAATATAAACTAGCTGAGTTGAATCTTATTTCTGGACGTAAAGCTAAAGATTCTGCTGCTTACGAATCTGCCGTAACGTTTCTGAAGCAAGGTCTAAGTTTACTTACAATAGATTGTTGGCAAAAGTATTATAAATTAACTCTCGATCTTCATGTAGAAACGGTAGAAGCAGAATATTTGAATACCAATTTTGAGCAAGCAGAAGCATTATTTATCAGCGTGATAAGTAACAGTAAAAATATCCTTGATACTGTTAAAGTATATGAGAAAAAGATTCAGTTTTATATTGCTCAAAATCGAATGCGAGAAGCATTAGATTTAGATTTGGAGGTGCTAGAGATGTTGGGAGTTTCATTGTCTCAAACTCCACCAGCAGAGTTAACAATTGAAGAATTAGCCAATCTGCCAGAAATGACTGATGATCATAAGCTAGCTGCCATGAGGATACTAATGACAGCCATGCCTCCCGCTTATTTAGCAGATCCTGCACTTTTACCACTGATTGCTTTTACGATGGTTGATTTATGTGTGCAGTATGGCAATTCATCTTTTGCAGCTTATGCCTATGGTTTTTATGGGCTAATTTTATGTGGGTCTCTTAAGGATATTGAATCAGGATATCGTTTTGGTAAATTATCTTTACAGATTTTAGATCAATTCAATGCTAGACAAATTAAATCTAAAGTTTACGCCTTATTTAATATTTTTGTTAGGCACTGGAAAGAACATCTTCAAGCAACTATAGAACCTTTAGAAGATGGTGTTCAAAGTGGTTTAGAGACAGGGGATATTGAGTATGTGGGTTACAATGGCTTATTAGTTTGTTGGCACCCTTTCTGGGCTGGAGAAAATTTAGAGCTGATCCAACAAAGACTAGAACAATATATTAATTTATCACATAAAATACACCAAGAGCATTTTATAACTTGTTTGCTGATATTAAAACAGATAGTAATCGAGCTAGTTCAAGGACAGGATAATGAATCTTATTTAGAGGGTGATAGTTTTAATGAATCAGTAATGCAGAGAATAGCAGGAAATATTACAGCCATATTTTATGCTTATCTTTCCAAAAGTATTTTGAGTTATTTATTTAAAGATTATGCTCAGTCTATTAAAAACGCTGAATTAGCACAGCAGTATGAAGTTGCAGCTAGTGGGACTATTTTTCTACCTCAATATAAGTTTTATTATTCTCTGGCATTGTTGGCTTTCTGTTTAAACACAACTTCCCAAACAGAGATAAAAAGTGTTATTGAGAAAGTAGAAGAAAATCAAAAGCAATTAAAAGAATGGGCGGATCACGCACCTGTAAATAATCAGCACAAATATGAACTTGTAGAAGCACAAAAAGCACGGTTTTTAGGACAAGTATTAGTAGCGATGGAACACTACGATCGCGCAATTAAAGGCGCTCATAATTCTGAATATATTCATGAAGAGTCGCTAGCTTATGAATGTGCGGCAGAATTTTATCTCAGTCTAGGAAGAAATGAATTTGCGTCCCTATATATGACAAAGGCACACTATGGTTATCGTCGTTGGGGAGCAAGTGCTAAATTTAAGGATTTGGAATTAAAATACCCAGAATTAATTACTAAGGTTTCAACTCACTCTCAAGTAGGGTTTAGAAGTAATACTATTACTACTTCCACAGCTAATGAAAAATCAAGTGCGCTAGATTTAATCACAGTTGTTAAAGCATCACAAGCTTTATCAGAAGTGATTTTATTAGAGAATCTGCTAGAAAAATTAATGACAATTGTGATTGAGAATGCTGGCGCTCAGACTGGTATTTTGCTTCTAGAGAAAGCCGGAAAGTTATTTATTGAAGCTAAAGCAAGTGTAGATGAAGATGATTTAACTGTTGGTCAATCAATACCAGTAGAAAATAGTCAGCAATTGCCTATCTCTGTAATTAATTATGTTACAAGAACCAAAAAAGATGTGGTTTTATCTGATGCCAGCCATGAAGGAAATTTTACGATAGATCCGTATATTGTTGATAACAAAATTAAATCCCTTATATGTATTTCTATCGTTAATCAAGGTAAAATGGTTGGGTTACTTTATTTAGAAAATAATTTAACAGTGGGAGCATTTAATTTTGATAGAATACAAATATTAAAGATGCTATCTTCACAAGCAGCTATTTCCTTAGAAAATGCCCAACTCTACGCTAACTTAGAAGATAAAATTGAAGAAAGAACGAGGGAATTAAATGAAAAAAATATGCGATTAAAGCAAACGATGTGTGAATTAGAACTAACTCAAACCCAGCTTATTCAAACAGAAAAAATGTCAAGTCTGGGGCAAATGATTGCTGGTATTGCTCATGAAATCAATAATCCTGTAAGTTTTATTCATGGCAACTTAGTTCACATTAATAATTACACACAAGATTTGCTTAGTTTAATCAATATTTATCAAAATACCTATCCCGATGTTGCACCAGAAATTCAAGAGCTTTTAGAGAATATTGATGTTGATTTTATTAAAGAAGATATGCCTAAAACTTTATCTTCTATGAAAATTGGCACGGAACGCATTCGGGAAATTGTCTTGACATTGCGTAATTTTTCTCGGTTAGATGAGGCTGACATCAAAGCGGTGAATATTCATGAAGGAATTGAGAGTACCTTACTAATTTTGCAAAGCCGTCTCCAAGTCAAACCAGGTAAGCCGGCGATTGAGATTATCAAAAATTACGGTGAATTGCCAAAAGTTGAATGTTATGCTCGGCAACTAAATCAAGTGTTTATGAATATTCTGAATAATGCGATTGATGCTTTAGAAAAGTTAAATCACGAAAGAAAAGCAGAGGATATTAAGAGTAATTCTAGCGCGATCGCTATTCGTACCCAAGCAGTCAATCCTGATTTAGTCGTCATTTCCATTAAGGATAATGGCGTAGGGATGAGTGATAGTGTTAGACAAAGAATATTTGATCCTTTTTTCACTACTAAACCTGTGGGACAAGGTACTGGTTTAGGATTATCAATCACTTATCAAATCGTAGTAGACAAACATCACGGTACAATTGAGTGTATTTCTGCACCTGGACAGGGGGCAGAGTTTATTATTCAAATTCCCTGCAAAAGCGAGTAATTTAGAACCCCAGGCGGCAAGAAGTCGCGGCTACACGAGACTTTACCCGTCTACGCGGGTTGAAAACCCTGATGCTTAGGGACTGACAAGAAATAAATTATCCATCTTGTGGGGTGGGCAACATGAGCGCCCTAAATCTGGGACGGGTGGGGACACCCATCCCACAAGAAAATTTGGGATGTTTTTTTATTTGTCAGTCGCTTACTCCAATCCTACAGAAAATAATTTACCAACTTGCGCTAAATCGACATTTCCACCACTGATGATGACGCCAACCCTCGCCTCTGGTGCTGTCACCACACCTTCGAGTAAGGCGGCGGCGGCGAGTACTCCGGTGGGTTCAACGACAATTTTCAGACGTTCCCACAAGAAAAACATGGTGCGAAGAATGGCTTCTTCCGATACCGTCACCAGATCATCGACGTAATGCAGCACTAAGGGGAAAGTAATTTGACCAAGGCTAGGAGTTCGCGCACCATCGGCGATGGTATCAGGATTTTTGACCGTTTGCAGGGTTTTGGTGTGAAAGGAGCGGGTAGCATCGTCGGCAAGTGCTGGTTCTACTCCGATTACTTTACAATTAGGTGAAAGTGCTTTGGCTGCGATCGCACATCCTGAAAGTAATCCCCCACCGCCACAACAAACTAATAATTTGTCCAATTCACCAATTTCTTGAATTAGTTCTAAAGCAGTTGTCCCCTGTCCGGCGACTACATGGGGATGATCGTAAGGGGGAATCAGAGTGAGATTGCGATTATGTGCTAAATTTTGGGCTAATTCTTCTCGGTTGATTTCTTGGCGATTGTATAAAATTATCTCTGCACCATAGCCACGAGTAGCAGTTTGTTTGACAACGGGTGCATCATCAGGGATGACAATGGTGGTGGGAATATTTAGTAATTGTCCAGCTAAAGCGATCGCTTGGCCATGATTTCCTGATGAATAGGTGATAACGCCTGTTTGTTTTTGTGTTATCGATAGTTGGGCTAGGGCATTGTACGCACCTCGAAATTTAAATGACCCCGTGCGTTGAAAATTTTCGCATTTAAAGAATACTTGGCTATTGGTGCGATCGTTAACAATTCTAGAAGTCAGTACAGGCGTGCGGTGGGCAATGCCCAAAATTCGCTCTTGTGCTGCTTGCACATCAGTTATGGCAACGGAATTATGTTGTGGCATTGATGACGATATTAAATATTTTTGCTCTTGTTTATATAGATACAGATTTTTATATTTGTGCCAAATATGCTTGATTGAAGCATACTCATTTCAGGTGGATAGCATCATTTATTGTCTGGATAAAAATAACTACAGCAAATATTATATATTACTGTAGTTATTTTTATAAAACTTAAATTAATTAACTCACGCTGGCAATTTTTAGCATGAATAAAATATCTGAAAGTCGGCAAAAAAAAACTGTTCTAATTACAGGAGCGGCTAGTGGAATAGGCTATCAATTAACCCAGATATTTGCTCGTCATAGTTATAATCTTGTGTTAGTGGATAAGAATGAAGAAAAACTTACTGAAATTCTAGATGAATTTCCGCAAAAATTTGGCATTTTTGTGAAAATTTTTACTCAGGATTTATCTATACCAACATCGCCCGAAGAAATTTTCACAGAACTACAGCAAGCATCGATAAAAATTGATGTGCTGATTAACAATGCTGGCTTTGCTACTTATGGAGCATTTAACGAAACAGACCTGACCATTGAACTGAAAATGCTCCAGGTAAATATAGTGAGTCTGACTCATTTAACTAAGTTATTCCTCAAGGATATGGTAGAGCAAAACTATGGAAAAATATTAAATGTGGCCTCAGCTGCTGCTTTTCAACCAGGGCCTCTAATGGCAGTTTATTTTGCTACTGAAGCCTATGTATTATCATTTTCCGAAGCGATCGCTAATGAATTAGAGGGTACAGGTGTCAGCGTGACTGTTCTTTGTCCAGGACTAAGAGCATCGGAATTTCAACGAACAGCTGCAATGAAAGATTCAAAGATTGCTCGCCTTAAGAGAATGATGGAGACAGAAACCCTTGCTAAAATTGGTTATCGCGGCTTAATGACAAACAAAACCGTTGTGGTTCCTGGTATGAGAAATAAGATATTGACTGAAAGCGTAAGATTTACACCCAGAAATTTAGTCACAAAGGTCGTGAGAAGTATACACGAACTCAAAAAAAATAGGTAGCCCGATATATCTATAACCCTTGTATAGACGTAGCATTGCTACGTCTATACAATTCTTTTTCGGAGATGTCTAAGAGGTTGTTTGAAAAGTGTTTCACTGTGACTTTAGGCACTTTTAGATCCCCCCTAACCCCCCTTAAAAAGGGGGGAACCGGAATCAAAGTCCCCCAATTTATCGGGGAGCCACTGCGCCCTTGCGGTTTCCCGACTTGTACCCCTTCGGGGATCTTGCTACGCGCAGCGTCTCCTCTTGGGAGAAGCACGTGGCGTGGATTTAGGGGGATCTAAAACTATTTGATACCGACAATAGGACTTTTCAAACATCCTCTAATAAAGAATTTAAAGCGTGGGTAGTTTATGAAAACCCGATCAACAGATTCTTTCGTCTAAAAAATCCGTTGATCGGGTTTAGCCGTTTGCAAAAAATCGTCTAAGATTAGGCTCTATCTACTTTGATAGTTCTGGCGTGAAGAAAATGCGGTTTTCACCAACCCGATCAAATGCAGGTGTAGAGCAGCGATCGAAGACTTTGCCCAGAACTGACATTTCTTGAACTAAGCGGTCAAATTTATCAGGAGTGAGAGATTGGGGGCCATCGGATAAAGCTTTAGCTGGATTGGGGTGAACTTCAATCATCAAGGCATCTGTACCAGCTGCTAAGGCAGCCATTGCCATCGATGGCACATATTCAGACCTACCAGTACCATGACTGGGATCAATAGTATGATAATCATCTGTTTTTCCTTCCGTATACTTTTTGGGTGTAATACAGTCCGTTCGTAGGGGCACAGCAATGCTGTGCCCCTACCTTGGCGAATCGTGTAAAAATTCCGCAAGTTGTTCTAGTTTTGTCCAAGCAGCGCCGCTTTGGAGAACTTCCTTGGCAAGGGCAATACCTTTAACACAACCTGCTAAAACATCAGTTTCCCCATCAGTGGCTTCACCAACTTGCAGTGCGAGAGCTGTATTTAAAGCAACTACATCTTGCTGCGCTTGAGTGCCTTTCCCTTGAAGGACAGCCTTCAAGATTTGGGCATTTTCTGGGACATCTCCACCGTGCAAGGCCGCAGTGGGCGCAAAATTTAAGCCAAGTTCTTGAGGATTGAGTGTTAAAGAACGGACTTTTTGATCTTGGAGTACAGCTAAGTCAGTGACATCTGCCAAACCAGCCTCATCTAAACGTTCGCGTCCGTGAAGTGCGATCGCATGCTGACATCCCAATTGAGATAAAGCTTGAACAATCTCCTCTAGTAAAAGCGGATCATTTACACCGATAATTTGCCCCGTTGGGCGCATGGGATTTACTAGCGGACCGAGTAAGTTAAAAACAGTCCGCACCTTCAAAGTTTTTCGCAAAGTAGCGATCGCTTTGAGTGCAGGATGCCAGCCGGGAGCAAACAAAAAGGTGATTCCCACTTCACCCACTGCGGCTTGTACTTTTTCAGGAGTGGCGTTGAGATTTATACCCAAAGCTTCCAAGACATCAGCCGAACCAGCCTTACTAGATGCCGAACGATTGCCATGTTTGGCAACTTTTACCCCACAGGCGGCGGCCACAAAGGCGACAGCAGTAGAAATATTAAAGGTTGAAGCGCCATCTCCACCAGTTCCACAGGTGTCAATTAGGGGTACTGGGTACTGAGTACACTTCTCTACGAGAGGCTGCGCCAACGACAAGCTCAGTGCATCGCTGGGGATTGGGTACTGGGAAGACTCTTGCCCAGTCCCTAATCCCCAATCCCTAGTCCCCAGTCTTTGGGATTGTAAGACGGTGGCCATACCGACTAATTCTTCGGCAGAGACGCCTTTGGCTTGAATTGCGGCTAAAATCGCTCCTGATAGTACATGAGGAATGGTATTTGTCAGCCAACCTTGCATCAAATCCGCAGCTTGGGAAACTGTCAACGATTGCCGATTTAGCAATTGTTGCAATAAAGCAGGCCAGTTGTAGAACTCAGAAGGGATGGAGATTTTATCGGGTGGAGTTTGAGTTACAGCGATCATATTTTTAATGAGCATTGACAAATGACTAATGACTAATGATTTTCGCTACAGTTTGCACATCTTTGTCACCTCTGCCAGAACAATTGATGACGATGCGAGGGCTGCCTTGTAATTGAGGACAAAGGGTTTCTAGATATGCGATCGCATGAGCCGTTTCTAAGGCTGGAATAATCCCTTCTAGTTGCGAAAGTCTTTGGAATGCGTCTAACGCCTGTTTATCGGTAACACTGTAATATTCGGCGCGACCAAGATCCTTTAAATAACTATGTTCTGGACCAACACCGGGATAATCTAATCCGGCGCTAATTGAATGGGCTTCGATGACTTGGCCATCATCATCTTGCAGTAAATAGCTCATTGCACCGTGCAATACACCGATTTTTCCTTTTGTCAAGGTAGCAGCGTGTTTTTCTGTATCTACACCTTCACCCGCCGCCTCAACTCCAATTAAACGCACTGAAGATTCATGCATAAACTCATTGAATAAGCCGATGGCATTGGAACCGCCACCCACGCAAGCCAGTAGAATATCTGGTAATCCTCCCCATTTTTCCTGGGATTGAGCGCGAGTTTCTACACCAATGACAGCATGGAAGTCACGCACAATCATCGGGTAGGGATGAGGCCCAGCAACGGAACCCAGGATGTAATGAGTTGTTTCCACATTTGTCACCCAATCTCGAATTGCTTCCGAAGTTGCATCCTTGAGAGTGCCAGTACCCGCCGCCACTGGGCGAACTTCTGCCCCCATCAACTTCATCCGAAACACGTTCAGGGATTGGCGTCCCATATCGTGGATGCCCATGTAAATCACACATTTCAAACCAAACCGCGCACACACGGTTGCAGTCGCTACGCCATGTTGTCCTGCGCCTGTCTCTGCAATCACCCGTTGCTTACCCATGCGTTTAGCTAGCAACACCTGAGCTAAAGCATTATTAATTTTATGAGCGCCTGTATGATTTAAATCTTCCCGCTTTAGATAGATTTGTGCCCCGGTGCCATCTGGTCTAGCGTAGTTTGTTGTCAGGCGTTCGGCAAAATATAATGGGCTGGGTCGTCCAACATAATCGCGCAGTAGGTTTTGCAGTTCTGCTTGGAAACTTGGCTCGTTGCGATATTGATGAAATGCTGCTTCTAACTCAGTTAATGCAGGCATTAAGGTTTCTGGGACGTATTTACCACCGAACTTGCCAAACCTGCCTAAAGAATCTGGTTGTTGAGTTGCAGTTTTGATGTCTTGTATGCTTACCACTGGTTAAAATCCTTTTACGTTCAAATATATTTTTGGTCAAGATTTCCTCTGTGTCGCGCCAGTCGCTACAAACTCCTCCACCCCCGCAACGCGCTGGCTTCTCTGTGCTTCTGCGGTTGGTTATTTTTTATCGAACCACAGAGGCGCAGAGGACGCAGAGAGAAGAAAGAGGTTTTTTACTTGGGGGAACCAACTTGTTGCAGGGATGCAGAGGTAATTGCTGCTTTGAGTTCCTGACAAAATTGTTCTACAGCTTGCAATCCTTCTGTTGGGCTGCCTTCAGCTAAACGCTTGACAAAGGCACTACCAACAATCACTGCGTCTGCACCCCATTCCATTACTTGATGTGCCTGTTTTGGTTCTGAGATGCCAAAACCAACGCCGATGGGTTTATTGGTGACGCTTCGCAAGTCGGTAATTAAATCTTTGACGCGGTTTTGGATTTGAGCGCGGATACCTGTAACACCTGTGACGCTTACGAGGTAGATAAAACCCTGAGATTGACGAGCGATCGCTATAATTCTATCTTGAGAACTAGTAGGAGCTACGAGCAAAATTACCTCAATTCCAAAAGATGCAGCAGTCTGGATTAATTCTTCTGCTTCTTCTAAGGGTAAGTCTGGCACTACCAACCCTTGCACCCCAGCAGTGGCAATTTGCGCCAAAAATGACTTAATACCTCGGTGCAAAATGGGATTGTAATAAGTAAATAGAATTATCGGCGCTTTTAGGCTAGGAATCACTGTATGTAACATCTCTAGCACTTGCTCTAATTTCGTACCTTTTTGCAAAGCGCGGGTTGCTGCTGCTTGAATCACAGGCCCATCTGCTAAAGGATCGGAGTAGGGAATGCCTAACTCGATAAAGTCTGCACCATTGCGATCTAAGATACGTAAAGCTTCGGCAGTGGTTTCTAAGTTAGGATCGCCGGCTGTGATAAAGGGGATTAAAGCACACTGTTGGCGAGTCTCCTGCGGAGAAGCTTCGCTAACGCGTAAAGTTTGAAAGGAATCTGAGATAGAGGTCATGCTGAAAAATAGTTAATGATTGGTTAATAGTTTTGGAATAATTAACACTTAGCAGTTAGCGATGCCTATGCTAAATTTTTCGTTAATGAGTCTTTTATCTCCATTAATGAGGCTTTTATCTCCATTAATGAGGCTTTTATCTCCATTAATGAGGCTTTTATCTCCATTAATGAGGCTTTTATCTCC
>NZ_JBALEA010000079.1:0-10978 GCF_036917135.1 Nostoc sp.
TGCTAAATGCGGACTTATCATCGTTGCTTATTAGACTTGTATACATTTACGTATTATTTCGCAGTCTTGTTCAGAAATCAAATAGGAGTCCTATATGTATTTAAATAAGGTCTAATAAATTACTATATAAATTCGGCAGCATTTACCTAGTCGTAATTTGAGAACCGTGCAATTTCATCCTCACTCAAAATTTAACCAAAACCGCGATCGCCGCGAACAGGGTTTGCAAAACTTGCTCGATCGCCTTGTTAAAGCAATGCAGCGCGATGAGTTAGTGCGACAAATAACCAATCAACTCAGAGAATCGCTTCATGTTAATCGGGTGGTGTTGTATTATTTTTACGGGCGGTGGCAAGGACAGGTGACTTTTGAATCTTTGAGTTCTAAAGAATTTTCAATACTTGGTTCAACTGGCCCAGATGGTTGTTTTAACGACCAGTATGCTGCTTTATACTTAGCAGGACGGGTAAAGGCGATCGCTGATATTGAATTAGAGCCAATCGAGCCTTGTCACCGAGATTTTCTCAGCAATATGCAGGTTCGTGCCAACCTAGTTGTACCAATTTTGATTCCTAGAGGATTATGGGGATTGCTGGCGGCACATCATTGTCAAGGGTCTCATGATTGGTCGCCATCAGATATAGAAATGATGCAAACAGGGGCGCAAACTCTAGCAACAGCCCCTTACATCCTAGAAAGTTAAATATAATTAGGAATTTATGCCGCGTGCAACTCAAACTTAACCCCCAACCCCTTCCCTACAAGGGAATGGGAGCAAGAATTAAGTTAAAAGGGCGGTTAGAAACTGTGGCTACACAGGCAAAACCCACCTCCCTGGGTTGAAAATATTCAATTTGATTTTTCTAATCAGGAGAAAGAATTATGAAATTTGGTTATACGGTTATCTGGGTAGACGATGTAGTTAAGACGGTTGAGTTTTACGAAAAAGCATTTGGTCTAGTTCGTCGCACTCTCGAAGATAGGGGGCAGTTTATTTGGGCTGAAATCGAAACCGGAAACACTACACTAGCTTTCTCTTCTAGTAGCGAAGCCCAAAAGTTATTTCCTGGCGGCTTCCATCTCAACGATGCTACACAACCACCAGCATTAATCCAGATATCATTCATCACTCCTGATGTTGGCAGCGCTTATATGAGAGCGATCGGAGCAGGCGCAAAAGCATTAGATGCTCCTAAAGCCCAGCCTGGGGGACAAACAATTGCTCGTGTCCGCGATCCTAATGGTGTGTTGGTGTCGTTGGTGAGTGGCTAAAGCGATCGCTACCTTGAAATTGGTAATTCCCATAGCGCAAGTTTTTCATTGATTAGGGCATCAAACAAGCAAAGCTATAATTACCGTAGCCTCTAGCCACGTTCCATGCTTCTATGACCTTTGTGGTTGACTTGCTGGATAACCAACACATAGAATGGTTATACAGTCAAGATAATTAATAATTAGTAATTTCTAATTTCAAGATACTCTCGACGAGACGCTTTGTGTAGCTTGCTTCTTTGCAGAAGTACTCAGACTGGTTAAAGCTAGGCTATCAGTGTGAGTTTTTGTACTCTCCACTGATTAAAGACCACTGAATTTTTACTTTGGCGTTGCTCAGTACAAGTAATTCAATGGGTGGCTCTGTACCCATTTTAAAATTTATGAATTATGAATTACTAATTATTTGATCATCTGGGTGGATGATGTAGCCCAAACTGTTGAATTTTACGAATATACAAATAAATTAATAGAAGAAATTTATGATTTCAATAATCATACCAACTGTAAATCGTTTTCAGTCACTCCAATTAGCAATAGAGTCCCTAATTAAACAAAATTTTCCAGTTGAGCAGTTTGAAATTTTAATTTTAGATAATGGTTCTACGGATGCAACCAAATCTGTATCAGAAACAATTATAGAGCAGTATCCATCTCATCAAATTTATTATATATATGAACCTGAACCGGGACTTTTATCAGGAAGGCATCGAGGAGCGTTAGCTGCTAAGGGAGAGATTTTAACATTTATTGATGATGACATTGAAGCTGATGTCAATTGGTTACAAGCTATTCATGAAGCTTTTACTGATCCTACTGTGCAAATTGTTGGAGGACGTAATTTACCTAAATATGAAGTCGAACCACCTAGATGGCTAAAATATTTCTGGCGTGAAAACGATAACCGCAAAATATGTGCATATTTAAGCTTATTAGACTTTGGAGATCAAGTGCAGGTAATTGATGCCAACTATGTTTGGGGACTAAACTTTTCTATTCGTAAAAAAATACTGTTTGAACTTGGTGGCTTTCATCCAGATTGTATCCCCTCAAATCTACAACATTTTCAAGGTGATGGAGAAACAGGTCTTACTCAAAAATCCAAAAAATTAGGCTATAAAGCAATATATCATCCTCAAGCTCTGGTATTTCATGAGGTTTCTCGCTCAAGAATGACTCCCGAATATTTTAATAAAAGATTTTTCTATCAAGGAGTTGCTGATTCATATACACAGATTAGGAAAGATGGGGGAAATTTAGTTAAAAATCAAGTGCAACCAACCGTAAATCTCACATTTCGCGGGAAACTTTTTCTAAAAACCTTAAAAAAACAAATTCTACATTCTATAAATGAAGGGTTAGAAATATCAATTCTAGCAGACCGTTTTAGACTAGCCTATGAAAGGGGTTATCAGTTTCATCAAAATGCAGTTCGCAAACATCCAGAACTTTTACACTGGGTTTTGAAAGAAAACTACTGGGAATATAAGCTACCTAGTATCAGTGTCAAACCTCCTCGGAAAAGGTAAATATTGATGGTTTTATTTTCTATACTCCCCAATCTCAAATTTTATGGATTCAAATCCAGCATTGTGTGCAGCGATCGCAAATCACATTACCAACAGTCCCCAGCAGCGAATCACTTTTGCGGAATTCATGGATGTGGTATTATACCACCCTGAACATGGCTACTATTCCAGCGATGCAGTGAAAATTGGCTTTGAGGGTGGTGATTTTTTTACTTCTCCTAACCTCTGTGCTGATTTTGGTGAGTTACTAGCAGAACAATTTTTGCAAATGTGGGAGATTTTAGGAAAACCTGTACCCTTTTCTCTGGTAGAAATGGGAGCAGGTCAAGGACTGCTAGCTTTGCATATCCTCAAATATCATCAACTGCACTACCCAGATTTTTTTACCGCGCTGGAGTACATCATTGTTGAAAAGTCGCCAATTTTAAGACAAGAACAGCAGCAACGCTTGCAAGATTTCCCTGTACGTTGGTGCAATTTAGAGGATATACCACCAAGTGCGATCGCAGGCTGCTTTTTTTCTAACGAATTAGTAGATGCATTTCCAGTACATCAATTCATCCGAGAAACAGGGAAACTCCGAGAAATTTATGTGACAACACCACAAAACCTAACCCCCCAACCCCGTTCCATAGAAGGGAAGGGAGAGAAAGACTCCCCTCCCCTCATAGGGGAGAGGTCAAATTTTGCATTTGTAGAAGTCACAGGGGAACCTTCAACACCCCAACTAGCTGAACATTTGGATTTAGCGGGAATCGACTTGAGCCAAAGTGCATATCCAGATGGCTACCGTAGTGAAATTAATTTAGCGGCTCTAGAATGGTTGAGTATAGTAGCAGACCGCTTGCAGCGCGGCTATGTGTTAACAATTGATTATGGTTACCCCGCCAGTCGTTACTATAATCCCAGGCGATCGCAAGGAACGCTACAGTGTTATTATCATCATCGTTTCCATGACAATCCCTATATCAATATTGGGCGACAAGATATCACTGCCCACGTTGACTTTACAGCCTTGGAACGCTGGGGTGAAAAGTGCAATTTAAAGAATGTTGGTTTTATCCAACAGGGATTATTTTTAATGGCGTTGGGTTTAGGCGAACGGATTGCAGCCCTTTCTGATCAAAAGCAACCCCTCTTGCAGTTACTACAGCGACGAGACGCACTACACCAACTTATAGATCCTACAGGACTGGGCGGCTTTGGAGTTCTAGTTCAGAGCAAAGGTCTGGAAGATACAGAAATTTCTCAACCACTAAAAGGATTGACTGTGCCAGACTAAAGGTAAATTTAAAAAGTTAAAACTCTATTTAAGAATGCAGTATGAGTCTTATTTAGACTACGATAACAGTGATTACTCTAAAGTAAAAGACAATACCAAAGTAATAATTATGACTACTCATGACCTGTTAATGCTAGCAACACTACTTACTCCAGGTATTTTACTTTCAGTGATAATTATGGCAACTTTTGCTGCTGGTGGTTGATTTCCAGAGTTAGGGAATAGGGAGTAGGGAAACTGGGATTTGGGATTGGATCTTAAATCTCAAATAACTACTTATTAACTAATTTGAATCAAACGATGGAAACGCGATGTCTACAACAGGCTACGCCTACGCTGTATTAAAGGAACGTGAAAAATGAAGGTGGCATTTCTGGGAACTGGACTAATGGGACTACCAATGGCTCAAAGGTTATTAGCCGCAGATGTACAGCTAGTTGCCTACAATCGTACCCCAGAAAAATTAGCACCACTACAAGCAGCTGGGGCTGAAATTGCTACACATCCCCGCCAAGCCATTCGTGCTGCTGAGTGCGTGATCCTCATGCTTACTAATGCCCCGGCCATTTATAATGTGTTGCTTTCAGATACGGCTTGGCAAACTTTGGAAGGGCGCACAATCATTCAAATGGGAACAATTACTCCCACAGAAAGCCAGGAAATTAGAGATGCAGTTGTTGCTGGTGGTGGTGAGTATTTAGAAGCACCTGTATTAGGGAGTATCCCGGAAGCTAAAGCTGGCAAGTTGAGTGTTATGGTAGGGGCAGAGCCAGAACAATATGAACGCCACTTAAAGTTACTCCAAAATTTTGGCACAGAACCTTTACTTATCGGACCAGTGGGATCTGCGGCGGCTCTGAAATTGGCACTAAATCAACTAATAGCTTCCCTAACAACTAGCTTTGCTTTGAGTCTAGCTTTTGTCCAGCGTCAGGGTGTGGATGTGGATGTGTTTATGCAAATATTGCGTGATAGTTCACTCTATGCACCTACCTTTGACAAAAAGCTACAACGGATGTTGGATAAGGATTATGCTAATCCCAATTTCCCCACAAAACACTTGCTTAAAGATACAGAATTGTTTATCTCAGAAGCAAAATCTCAAAGTTTGGATCTCAGCAGTATTAAAGGAGTGCGGCAAATCTTGCAAACAGCCGTAAAAATGTCATTTGCTGATGATGATTACTCATCACTATTTTCTGTGATTAAGGAATGGGGAGAAGCGATCGGGGAATAAATTTTTGTAGGGGCGTACATCTGTACGCCCCTAACCCGTAGTTTATTTACCCAGTTAGGGACTGACAAATAAAAAACATCCCAAATTTTTTGTGGGATGGGTGTCCCCACCCGTCCCAGATTTAGGGCGCTCATGTTGCCCACCCCACAAGATGGATAATTTATTTCTTGTCAGTCCCTTATACAGAATTCAATTCTGAATTCTTCTGATCAAAACCTTTTCACTTAATCGTTAATATAGCGTTTATTAATCAGATGAGGTACATCTTACAGCTATTTTCAGGTAAATAGACCACGGGGTAGGGGCACAGCATGCTGTGCCCCTACGACATCTGTGGTTCAAATACATGAAAACTGCTGTAAGCCCCCTCTCGAAGAGCGGGGAGGGGGTTGGGGGTGGGGTTCTTGTACCTAACTCAACCGAGAACCGCTATAAGGATATTACTGCCCATTAGTAGTAGATGGAGAAAATGGTGTAGTAATTGATGGAGGAAATGGTTGAGATTCAGGCTGAGGCTCAGGTTTAGGTTGAGGATTGAGAAAATCCTGCCAAGTCTTAATTTGCTCCTGCGCTGCACTGTAAGCAGCACTACCGCGTGGAATCGATTTGGCAATGTCAATGCCTCTAGCGATATCAGACTGACCTTGAGAGCGGGCGATTTCTAACAATTGCTGACTCCACTGATCAATAGCCTGATTCGCATCCATACGTAAGATGTTATTGTTTGAAACCCGATCCGCCAGCCGTATTGCCTCAACCAAGGCTTCTGGCGTACCCGCCGCCCCCACTTCCTGGGCTTTTTTCCAGTTTTCTTTGGTACGGATTTCCCCTTCCCAATCATTGATCGCAGCTTGTGCTTCCCCAGAAAGCGCCCTTCCCGACGAGGCAATTTGTTGAGCTGCGCCAATGGCGGCGGTGAGATTTCCACTTTGAGCCAGTTCTCGTGCTTGATCTAAGTAGGGCTGATCTTGAATTCGCTGAATCTTTCCGATCCAAGTCTGAATTTTTTTCCGTGCTTCTGGATATAATGCCCTACCTCTACGAATTTCATTCGCCTGGTTGATCGCAGCTTGCAAAGAGTTAATATCGTCGAATACTGCTATCTGGTCGGCACGTTCTAAGTAAGGTTGGTCTTCAATTGTCTCTACTTGGGCACTCCAGCGTTCTATCTCTTGCCTAGCTTCTGTAGCCCTGGGATTACTAGTAGGGATGAGCTGTACTTGGGCGATCGCTGCTGTTAAATTCGGGACTGTTCCCTGACTAGCCAATATTCTCCCTTTTTCCAGATTTGCAACATCTTCGATTTCCAACTGCCAACGAGCAATAAGTTGCTGTGCCTCGTTATAAACTGGTCTGGAAGGATCAATTTGTTGTGCTTGAGCGATCGCTGCCTGTAAACCAGAAACGTTACCGATCCAAGCACTCCTTTTGGCATCAGCTATGGCAATAAAGTCATCGGTTTCGCCTTGTAGTTTCGTACTTTCCGGTATTTGCCTAGCAATATTCAGCGCTTCATCCGCATCCTTCTTGTCTAGTTTTGCCTGTGCCAATTCCAGCATTTTGCGTCCAAAGGCGGGAATCGCTTCCTGAGCTTTTTGGTAAAGGTAACTTTCTTGCCCAATGGACTCGGCTAACTTGATCGCTTCTAATAAATTATCGACAACTTTGCTGCTTGCTAAATTTTCGGCTTTTCCTAACTTATCGCCATCTTCCCGTGCGGTGGCAATTAAACGATTCAATTGGTCGTATTTAGTACCCGCCCAGTATTGATTATCTACACGCAGCATTTTAGCGGATAACATAAACGCCGATTGCCAGTGCCGTTCCTTGACTTCGGCGATGGCACCGTTGTATGTCGCTTCTGCCTTTGACCAAATTGTTTGCCATTTGTCAACTTGTTCATCGACTAATTTGTAAGCGGCTACATCTTCGGGGATTTTCTTCGCAGTAGCGATCGCTTCCTCTAAATTCCCAGTTTGGAAACTTTGATCGGCTAGCTTCAAAATATCCCGCGACCATTCTTCAATGAAACGATCAATTTCTCCATGCAACGGGTGATCTTGTGGTAGTTGCTTCACCAGAGCGATCGCTTGCAATAGGTCATTCACTGTCTGCTTAGAAGCCGCCAACTGAGCGCAGTGTAGCCGCACCGAAGCACTAGCTAGCGGCCAGAAAATCGAGGGGCAATTAGGGGCAGTGGGCAACTTTAGTAGCATTGCCATTGCCAAGAATCCGACACTGCCAGGAATCAACAATAGCAGTACTAGCCATAATGTCCAGCTTTTCATCCAGCGTGGCCATTTCCCCGAATTACTACTGAGTTGGGCAGTTTCTTCTGAATTACTATTTATAGGTAATCCTTCCCGATGGTTTTTTTTTCGCCGCTTCACTGACTTGGAGTTATAACCAGTAGCTGGGACATCAAATGGCTGAGTTTCACCGAATTGTTCTGTTCGGGATAAGCTTTCGTTTTGATCTGGCTTTCTTCCACTGGCTGAAGACCAACTGTCTGGAATATCCCGCTCTGTCATCTCTCACACCAAAATAATTGAATAGCGCTCTGTTTTAGGTCGATAATTCCATTGTTGACATAGTAACTTTCTGATGATTAAAAAGCTACTTTTTGATTATCTCTCTCCACAGAGTACCATTATCAATCTCAAAAATCAGTGCTATTTTATACTTTATCCTAAAACAGCAGATTCAGCTTGCAAATCGGCAATTAGTTGAGCTAACTGCTCGCTAGTTGCCTGGTAGAGATTGCCGCAAAAATCGCAAGTTGCTTCAGCCCCATCATCTTTAATAATCATGTCTTGTAATTCCGCTTCTCCTAAAATCTTCAGTGCGCCTAAAACGCGATCGAAAGAACAACTACAATGGAAGCGCAGCAATTGCCGTTCGGAAAAGATTTCCAGCCCCATATCTCCCAACAACTCGCCAAAGATTTCCGGTAACGTCTTCCCAGCTTGCAACAACGGCGTAAATCCTGCTAGACCGGCAACCCGTGATTCCAACGTTTCTACCAAGGCTTCATCTCTGGCGGCTTTGGGTAATATTTGTACTAGTAATCCTCCAGCCGCAGTTACTCCCCCGGCTCCCACAAATACACCTAAAACTAAAGCCGAAGGTGTTTGTTCAGAATTCACCAAATAATGAGCGACATCATCACCAATTTCCCCAGAAACTAGTTCTACCGTACTAGAGTAAGGATAACCATAACCGATATCCCGCACAACATAGAGGTAGCCACCACCCACTGCACCACCAACATCTAGCTTTCCTTTGGCATTGGGCGGCAATTCCACAGATGGATTCCCGACATACCCGCGTACCGTACCATCTAAGCCTGCATCTACCAATATCCCACCCAAAGGCCCATCGCCCTTCACCCGGACATTGACCCTCGATCCAGTTCGCTTCATACTAGAAGCCATTAACAAGCCCGCCGCCATCGTCCGGCCTAGTGCTGCCGTTGCCACATAAGAAAGCTTGTGGCGCTGCCGTACTTCTTCTGTTAAACGTGTGGTGATCACACCTACGGCACGAATTCCACCTTCGGCTGCTGTTGCACGAATTAACTGATCCGCCATGAATAACCTTACATTTCTTAACAAGTTCACATTTTCTATTCTAAGTTCTCTGCTGCGAGAAAAGTGACGTAGTAATAATCACTGATTGATTTGCAATATTAGAAATAGCGATGTCTCATCTTTAGGTAATCCGAGAAAAATGCTGGGTAATTTTCAACAAAGCCAACTGCGGATCGAAATCGAAGCATCAACAGATGCAATTCGTAATAGTCTCCTGCATCCGGTGCAACTAGAAAAATGGCTCTTAGGGCAACGCTTTGCGCCAGGAATGCCAGAAGAACTGCTTCCCGGATTCCAGTTTACAACCTGGACTGGGCCAGTAGCGATTCATCATCAAGTAAATGTTGTCAAATCCAACTGCCTGCGTTTGCTACTCAGTGGAGGCATTGACGGGTTCCACGAATGGTACTGGGGAGAAGGTTGGGTACAGTCCCGCTTGGAAGGAGTTTCAATTTTGCCCTTAAATTTGGGTCAAACCCTGAGTTTGTTGAGCTTGCGTCAATTTCTGGCAACTCAAGGGCGTTGAATCGACTGAACGTAAAAGGGGGATTTTCCTTGTCTCTAGGACTAGCCTTTTCAAGGTGACTCGAAAAATCTCTTTTTTTCTCTGCGCCAGGGACACTTTGCTCAAGTCGGGAAACCCGCCCATGCAAGTGTCCTGCTTTGTGACTCTGGGGTTGATAAGTAATTTATCTAACCAAAGAAAGGCAGAGAACACAGAGTTACATAAGTTAGAATGCTTAAATTATTTTGGTTCTTCAGTACTTGTTATGCCAAACTATAGGAATCATATTTGATTTCTGGAAAAATCTTAGTAGTCTTGTAGGGTGTGTTACGGCTGACCTAACGCACCATCGGAGGGTTTTGGTGCGTTAGCCTACGGCATAACACACCCTACGTATATTTCAAAAATCAAATACTAGTCCTATATTATTAATGACTATCGAATGATGTTAAAAACATCGCCTTTTTAACTAAGTTAATTCACCACAGAGACTTCTCACAATTTGTAGAAACTCCCGTAAAACAGGTGTCATATCCTCTTGTCGCCATACTACAGCCGTTTCTACTAATGGTGTTTTTTCTTCTAAAGCGCGATAAACTACACCAGCCCTTTGAAGATTTTGCAAAGAAGACGGTACGATCGCAATCCCCATTCCTGCTGATACTAGCCCGATAATTGTCTGCATTTGGATTGCTTCCTGAGTCACTTTTGGGCTAAAATTTCCTTGCTGGCAAAGACTCAAGATTTGATCGTAAAGTCCAGGACCAAAATGGCGGGGGAACATAATAAAATTTTCGTTCAAGAGCGATCGCACTGAAATATTTTCTTGTCTAGCTAAGAAATGAGTTTCCAACATAGCCACAATTAAAGCTTCTTTCTGAATGCATTCTTGATTGAAAGTGTTGTCTTCTAAAGGTGGATGGGCAAAACCTACATGGATGCGGCGATTGAATAGCGCTTGTTCTTGCTGAGTTGTCGTTAATTCTTGCAATACTAACTCCACCTCTAGAAACTGCTCTCGAAACCGCCGCAAAATCACAGGCAGCAAATCGTAAGTTACCAAGCTGGTGAAACCTACTCGTAGTTGTCCTTTCTCACCCCTACCTGTCCGTTGAGTCAGATCAATTGCCTTGGACAGTTGAGCGAACAATTGATAAGCTTCTTGCAAAAATACTTGTCCGGCTTCCGTTAGCTGCACCTGTCGTTTAGTTTTGCGTTGAAAAAGTTCTACCCCTAATTCTGCTTCTAGCTGCTGAATTTGCTGGCTTAAGGGCGGTTGAGCGATGTGAAGTCGCTCTGCGGCTTTACTAAAGTGTAGTTCCTCAGCTACAGCAATGAAGTAGCGCAGGTGTCGCAGTTCCATAGTTTTGATATTTTATAAGTCTCAAATATTCATAAATATATATTGGACATATCAAAAATTGCTACCTATGATACTCATACATGCAAGTCAGAGGATCATGTAACTATGTCGGAGAATTTAATCAGCCAAGTAGTGACGCAAGGAGTGCAGCGATCGCCAAATCGAGCTATGCTGCGGGCAGTTGGTTTTAAAGATGAAGA
>NZ_JBALEA010000080.1:0-28660 GCF_036917135.1 Nostoc sp.
TTACTCATTACTCATTACTCATTACTCATTACTCATTACTCATTACTCATTACTCATTACTCATTACTCATTACTCATTACTCATTACTCATTAATTACCTCATTGTGACAAATTCCTCTGCGGCTGAGGGATGGATACCCACAGTAGCGTCAAAGTCTTTTTTGGTTGCGCCCATCTTGACTGCGATCGCTACACCTTGGATAATTTCAGCTGCATTTTCACCTACCATGTGAGCGCCTAGCACTTTATCAGTGTTGGTATCAACCACTAACTTCATCATTGTCTTCTCTTGCTTACCAGTCAAACTATGATACATGGGGCGAAAGCGACTGCGATATATGGTAACAGCATCACCGAGTTTTTCCCGTGCTTCGGCTTCTGTCCAGCCGACTGTTGCGGCTTCAGGGTGAGAAAATATGGCTGTGGGTACAGTTTTGTGACTGAATTCGCGGCGGTTATTGCCGAATTCACTATCGGCAAAGGCGCGACCTTCGCCAATAGCCACGGGAGTTAAATTAATTCGGTCTGTGACATCGCCAACACCAAAGATATTCGGTTGACTAGTTTGACTATATTCATTGACTGCGATCGCATTTGTGGTATTGTATCCTGGCCCTTCCATAGAAGTAGCAGCAACATCAACCCCAGCGTTTTCTAAACCTAGTCCATCGACATTGGGAGTTCGACCGGTCGCTACTAAAAACACGTCGGCAATTACTGGTTCCTGGTCTTCCCCTGATAAAGTTAGTTTAAACCCTTCTGGCACCGGTTCAATTGTTTTTACCACATTATTCTTAATCAACCGAATTCCGTGGTTTGTCATACCCTCTTCAATTTCTGTGCGAATGTCATCATCAAACCCCTTCAAAATCTTTTCACCTCTGGTAATTTGCGTCACCTCAGAACCCAAACCGCGCATGATACAGGCAAATTCTGTGCCAATATAACCAGCGCCAAGAATGACGATGTGTTTTGGTTGTTCTTTTAGATGAAATATTTCGTTAGAGGTAATGCCATATTCCATTCCTGGTAAATCTGGCTTGATCGGACGCCCACCAACAGCAATTAAAATTTTGTCTGCTGTAACTTTACGTCCATCAACTTCTACGGTGTGGGGATCTAGCAATGTGGCGCGACCAGAAATTAGCTCTACTCCGGCTTTTTCTAAAAAGCTGATATGTAGTTGTGACAGTCGCCGAACTTCCTTATCTATAGATGTAATGAAATATTCCCAGTCCAATTCCGCATTACCCACTTTCCAGCCATAGCCTGAAGCTTCACTGAATATTGCCGGAAAGTGAGAGCCATAGACCATGAGTTTTTTGGGAATGCAACCGCGAATCACACAAGTGCCACCAACTAAATCATATTCAGCGATCGCCACTTTTGCGCCGTAGCTAGCCGCTCGTTTGGAAGCCGCCAAACCTCCAGAACCCGCACCAATTACAAATAGGTCGTAATCAAAAGTCATAAATTTATGTATCTCTTTAGCAACAAGTTACTTCTTGGGAACTTACACAGAATGCGATTGAACAATATGAGGATGTCCGGTGAACCCTACATAAATCCTATCCTTGATTTCTGCAAGCCGCACACTCGTAACTTCCAGTCATCAGTTAAGCGCTCCATATTTGAGTGAATTTGTCTTAGAAGTTAATATAACCTCCGTCGGTACGCCGGAGGCTATAAAACGCCTGTGGAGAACCTGATTATAGTTCTGCCCCTAGCGCTGGGTATAAATTTACGTTTATGTGGTTGGTACTCCTTTCGGTGGAGTTACTACAGGAGGCGTTGGTGGATTTTCTACAGGAGTTGTTGGTGTAGAGATTACAGGAGTTGTTGGTGTAGAGATTACAGGGGTTGTTGGTGCAGGTTCTACAGGAGTTATTGGTGCAGAGATTACAGGAGTTATTGGTGTAGAGACTCCGTTATTATTCGGATTAACTATATTGTTATTATTACCATTTCTCCCAGAGCGTTGCTCAGTATTTGACAGGAATTGTCCTATGTCCTCAAAGGAATTTAATGGGGAATCATTTCCAATGGGTTCTACTGGGGAATTGTCTGTGAGCGTGTCTTTGGTGGAAGAACTTGAAGGACTAGTAGTTAGCTCTGTAAAAGCTGGGTTTTCAACTACTCCCTCACCTGTTATGGGCGACTGTGCATTCAAAGCCGCAGCAGTTTCAGCTTGAACGCTAGCGATCGCTGGGTCGGCTCTAGGCGTAATATTTGGCTTGGTTAAATTCAGCCCCCGAACCATATCGCTCGTTTGATAAAAATTTCTGAGATCAAAATCGTATAAGCCCTGAAATTTTCCTTTAACTATAACCATCATCTGTCCTGCTTGCAGCACCTGAGTTTGAGAAGTTTCCTTATTAGAAACTTCAATACCACTATTTGTCAGCGCACCGACAATCGTGGTATCTGTTTGTTGGTTGTAGCGTACAAATAAGGCCGAACCACGAATTGCTGCTGCTGCACTTGGCGTTTGTATAAATGTTTGTCCCCTTCCAGGTGGAATAAGCAGCAATGCGGTTCCATTTGACAGTCTAAAGCTGCGAGTCTTTGGTAGAAATTGAAACATAGCCTGTTCCCCAACTCGTGCCAAAGAGCCGTCGTTAAAGCGCAACTCTGCTAAGGAAGCCCGACCAGTTGACAACCCATCCCCAGGAATCATTGCATCTAATTTGCGTGCCGGACGCTTCTTTTGTCTATCTCTGGGTATCAGTTGTACCAAGTTGCGGAGGTTCTGAATCTCTGCTCGCGTCAGAGGAGTTATGGCACTTACCCGATTTGGCAAAGGCAGTACTATAAATCCCCATAAACTAATTACTAATAGTGGAAACGATTTATGAAACATAGTTTGAGAATTTCTAAACTTCAAATAATACCAAACAACTTAAAGGTTTAAGCTGCTGCTAATTGTGAGATTAAGTTTTGTTAGGTAAGCTTATCTGGAATTTAATGATTTAATACACAGAATAGATAATAACCTATGTGTTTAGTTTATTTAAGTTTTTCTTGTGAAACTGACATTTTATGCAATAAAATCTGTGGCATATTTAAAAGTTAGTACTTGATACAAACAATTAAACAAGGACTATCTTACAGATAATTATTTCTAATCAGATCAGCCACAGGGTCATGAGTTATGCGGGGAAAGGAGTTATTAGGGATCTGTTGTGAAATGACTCACTGGCTGTATTTCACTAAGGTTCAGCAAAATTCTTATCGGAGCATCTCAGTTTTGCAAAAAAATCTGGTAAAAATCCGAAAAATAGCAATTTTAGTTTGTAGTTTCAGTATATACCTACAAAGCTCAGATAGATGTACTCAATTGTATATTTTGAGTCGGAACTTCCGATACAGGCTGTCGGTCTATGTTCGCCAAACGCGATCTAACCAGATGCGACGCAATAACTGGAAGAATTTGTTTTTTTGTATTTTGTTAGCGTCCACTGGTGGAAGCTGGTGTTGCATTAGAGTAGATGCGGCAGAATCTGCAAATACAGATATTTGGCATCCTCAAAATTTACCAAGCACACAGATGAAGAGTGCTGAGTTCAAAGATCGTACAGAAGAGGCGGGGTATCAAGCTTCTGCCGATGAAAATATTCCGCCCATAAAGGGCTTTGCTTCTAGCAAGTACATAAGCACTGAGTATTTATTGATTTTCTCAGCACTGCCTGAAGGCTCTGCTACTGCTAATAGGAATCAGCATTCAGCACCGAGTCTGATAAATTACCAGCAGTTATGTCAGAAGTTGGAGCAAGAGGCAATTAACTCTTTGTGCAAGCATTCCAGTGAGTCGCATCCTTTAGACTTCCAGATGCCGTTAAATCTGGCACAGCAAACACGAGAAACACCTAAACCGCCAGAGAAAACCGAACAACCTCAAGATACTCAAAAGCCAAATGACCCGCCACAGCTAGAATCGCCGCCCAATAATTTGCCCACATCTCCTTTAGATTCAGACTCAAAAGACCGACTATTAAATGCGCCTGAGATGAATCAGTCCCAAAGGCTAGAAAGGCTAATGGAGCTGATCCGATCGCCAAAACAACCATTTGAGTCTGATAGCGATCGCGAATTGGGGTTGCGGGTGCGGTTACAACCCTTAGAACAACAGCCACTACCACCTACAGAACAACCCGTAGTTAAGTTTAAACCCATAGGCTATCTACAGGCCAATGTCGGCTACTTCCAAACAAATAACATTTTTTCCTCAAAAGATAGTCCAACAGAAGATGGTTTAATTATTTCTGGACTGACCTTAGCCTCTGCATATTTCCCTTTGGGATCTAAGACTTATTTAAACGGCTCAATTGATGGCAATCTCATTCGTTATATAAATCAGTCACAATATCATTACAACCAGGTCAGATTAAATCTTAATATTTACCAGCAGCTATCCCCGCGAATGTACGGAGAAATCAGTTGGAGCAATCAACAGTTATTTTATGCCAACAACAGCGATCGCCAGGATAGCTTCAAAGCAGGCGATCGCTTTTTAAATGAGACTTCCTTGCAACTGTCTCTGGGACGGCGAGATCCCTTAACTTCAAGATTAACGCTAGATAGCTTCTACGAATTGAGTGTAAATTTTGCTGACCCCTCAAGTCGTAATCGGATCATCAATTCCTTTTGGCTGTCTCTCAACTACTACTTGCAAAAACCTCTCCAGGTTGGTATTGACTACCAGGTGAACTTGTCAGAATTTACAGACGGCGATCGAGAAGACCAACTTCATCGGCTATTTGGGCACTTAAATTACCGAATATCCGATACCATTAATATGAATGTGCAGGCTGGAGTGAGTTTAGGTAGTTCAACCGCCGAAAATATTGATTTTGATGGCTGGTTCTTCAGTGTTAATTACAATTTCCAATTAGGTCGGTTTTGAAATTTGTCCTTTGTCATTAGTCATTTGTCCTTTGCCAAAAACCAATGACCAATGACCAATGACCAATGACTAATAACTAATCCAATCACTCCAGCTACCAGCATAAAGTTTACCCTTGCTAATGCCAGCTAATTCTAAAGAAAGTAAATTCACACAAGCGGTAACACCAGAACCGCAATAAACCAAGATTTCTTCGGCTGTTTCTAGCTTTTCCCACCGGCGGCGTTGCTCATCTTGAGGGAGTAAGTAGCCGGAAGGGTCTGTAACTTCTTGCCAGGGATAATTGACTGCACCGGGAATATGTCCGGCAATTTTATCAATTGGTTCTCGTTGACCTCGGTAGCGATCGCTTTCTCTTGAATCTACCAATACTACCTCTTGGCTATCTTTCCGGCTTTTAACCTCTGTAATATCTACCACATTTTGTGCTTGTACTTGAGGGACAAAAGTACCCACGCGGGGGTGAGGAATAACATCTGTCACAGAATACCCAGCTTTTTGCCATCCTGCAAAGCCTCCATCCAGTACTGCGACTTGCTCATGTCCTAAATAGCGCAATAGCCACCACAGACGAGCAGCAAAGGCAAGGCGCGAATCATCATAAGCTACAACTAAAGTTTTTTGGTAATTTACCCCAATCGCTGCAAATTTGTTAGCGATATCATTGGGATTAGGTAAAGGGTGTCTCCCGCCATGCTTACCCACTGGACTGGAAAGATCCTGATTCAAATCTAAGTAATATGACCCTTTGATATGATTTGTTTGATACTGTTGTTGTCCTAATTGTGCATCGGCTAAAGAAAAGCGACAATCCACAATCACGACTTGCAGATCTTCTAGATGTTCAAACAACCAAGCTGGCGAAACAACATATTGGGGACTTGTACTGAGCGTTCGCGTAGCGTCTCGTAGAGAAGCCGAAGTATTGGGCATTGCATTATTTAGTTTTATTTATAAAATGTCAGACTTAGAGAATTTTACACCCAAGCTAACAGCAGATGGTTCTTTCACCTTTGTCTCTCAAGAATTTGGTGAATCCTTTCACAGCCATTATGGAGCTAGGCAGGAGAGTTTTTTCAAGTTTGTGAAACCAACTCAACTGGCTATAGCTGCTCAAAAACCAATATTGCGACTATTGGATATTTGTTATGGTCTAGGATATAACACAGCTGCTGCTTTGCAGACAATTTGGGCAGTGAATCCCAGTTGTTGTGTTGAAGTAATCGGTTTAGAACTGAATCCATCTGTGCCACAAGCTGCGATCGCTCATCACTTGTTCGACAATTGGAACTGTAACTATATTGGAATTTTGAAAGAGTTAGCTTTTGAGCATCAAGTGCAAACACCTTACCTGAAAGGGAAGCTACTAATTGGCGATGCTAGAACTACAATTAGCTTAGTATCTCAGTCGGGTTTCTGGGCAGACGCAATTTTCCTCGATCCTTTTTCACCAACTCAATGTCCTCAACTATGGACTGTTGAATTTCTTAAACAGCTGGCATTGTGTTTACATCCAGATGGTTTATTAGCCACCTATTCTTGTTCTGCTGCTGTACGCACAGCACTTTTGTCTGCTGGCTTGGTGATTGGTTCTACCCCACCTGTGGGAAGGCGATCGCCTGGTACCGTGGCAACACATTTTAGGAGTGCTGAGTTGAAAGATCACTCAGCACTTACCACCCTCTCACAAGCTGAAAAAGAACACTTGCTAACTCGTGCTGCTATTCCCTACCGCGATCCTCAATTGAGCGATCAAACTGAAGTCATAGAGATGCGGCGACAACAAGAGCAACAAACGTCTTCTCTAGAACCTACCTCCCATTGGCGAAAAAGGTGGCTCTTGGGAACACAAGGCAGGGATTTTATCGGAACTAATGGGTTTAAAGCCCCGTCGTTCTAGGACGGCTTTTCTTGTAACTAAGAAGTAATAAGTAATGAGTAATGAGTAAGAAGTAAAACTTATTACTTCTTACTCATTACTCATTACTTATTTATCGGAACTAGTTTGTAGTTGCCATGTCTACGACGGGCATGTTCCTCAGTCCTTAAGGGACTGACAAATAAAAAAATACTCAACTATTTCTTGTGGGGTGGGTGTCTCACCCGCCCACAGCCAAAGGCGCTCATGTTACCCACCCCACAAGATTGGATAATTTATTTGTTGTCAGTCGTTAATTCCAGAAAAATTAAACATTTTTTGCCAAAAATGCTCATTTATTTTCCAGATACTCAGGCAACGAGTTTTTACGAGCCAAATAGATTGTTTCTATAGTAATACTTAATACCAGTTACTACTTTACAGTACTTGAGTACTACCATAACTTAGTAAGTAAAAACATATATACTTAATGATTAACATAACAATGTGAAAATCAAAACTCGATATATCGAGTAAAGCAGGCAATTGTAAGACTTTCTGACATCCTTAGCTGAATAAATCTCCGTAAAAAACCTGATTTAACATTTGTGCCAATTGATCATACTGGAATTAGAAGCAAAGAATTTGCCGACAACATACCGCTAGTTCGTAATATAAAAAATACATACTACCAAAAACTTAGAGAGGCAGATTGTTATCATGCATAATCTCTATGGAAACTCTGGCTAAGAGACAGTCGAATATTAAATTTATTGTTGAAATATGACACTGTTAACTTGTGCAAAAACTTGGAGTGCCTTTGTGATTGAATGGAAGTCTAACCATACAGGCTTGACAGAACAAATTGCTAGTGGATCAAACCCCATTAGCGCAGTGAACAGTATTGGGTCAAATCACGCCGTAGGATCGCCAAATGCGGAGAGTTCCTTAGGCTTATCTCAAGAAGACCTTATGCTTGAAGATAGACCAGCAGTGTCTTCCTGGATAAAAACTGATGTTAATTATGGTAATAATTCATTGGTCTCTAGAACACTACAAGCCAAAGGTTCTAAAGTGAATGGATTTGATTTAGATCCGCCAAGGGTTTTAGTAGTTGACGATCATGCCGCCAGTCGGATGACTGCTGTTGCCCTCTTGGGGATGGAAGGATACGAAGTGATTGAGGCAGACAGAGGTTCCATTGTTAGGGGATTGGTAACTCAAAAACAACCAGATTTGATTTTGCTGGATGTGATGATGCCAGGAATGGATGGATTTGAAGTGTGCCAATTGCTCAAACAGGATGAGCAGACTAGGCTAATCCCAGTGATTTTTATTACAGCGTTAAATGACAGGCGATCGCGCATTCGGGGAATTGAAGTTGGGGCAGATGATTTTCTCACCAAACCCTTTGATCGTGTAGAACTGTCGGCGCGTGTAAAGTCCTTGGTACGGCAGAAGCGTCTAAACGAAGATTTAGACCATGCCGAACAAGTACTATTTTCCATTGCCATATCCATTGAAAGTCGCGATCCCAATACAGGCAACCATTGTGAACGCCTGGTAAAGCTGGGACAAGTTTTTGGTGAATACCTCAAGCTTTCACGCTACCAAATTCGAGATTTGATATGGGGTGCTTATCTCCACGATATCGGTAAGGTGGGTATTCCCGATGCAGTGCTGCTGAAAAAAGGCGAACTCAACCCCGAAGATTGGGAGATCATGCAGCAGCATGTTTTGATTGGAGAAAAAATCTGCCAACCACTACGCAGTATGCGGGGTGTAATTCCCATTATTCGCCATCACCACGAACGCTGGGATGGCTCAGGCTACCCTGATAAACTCAAGGGGCATGATATTCCCTACCTGGCGCAAGTATTTCAGTTAATTGATATTTACGATGCCCTAACCAGCGAACGACCTTACAAAAAAGCTTTTCCTTCAGCAGAAGCACTTTCAATGATGCAAAAAGAAACTGATTCTGGTTGGCGTAATCCCAAGCTAATGAAGCAGTTTGCAGAGTTTATTTGCTCCTGTCAAGAAAAAGAGTAATTAGGGAGTGGGGAGTGGGGCATAATGATTTGTAGCTGCTGTAATGAGCGCAAATTTGTATTATCATCTCCGCCTTTTACGAAAGCAGCTCTCCTGAATCCTTTTATATTTTACTCTTGTATGATTAGCTGGTATGATTTGAGGCTACATTTTAAAGTACCAACAGGATTAATCATAATTTTACTGATAGCTGATAGCTAATTATGGTAGTTGTAGCAATTCTAGCGGCGGGACGCGGCACACGAATGAAATCACGCTTACCCAAGATTTTACATTCTTTGGGTGGGCGATCGCTATTAGAGAGAGTTCTCGAAAGTGTAGAACCACTTTCACCCTCACGGCGAATCGTGATTGTAGGATATCAGTCTGAGGAAGTGCAAGCCGCCATGCATTCAATTCCCGGCTTGGAGTTTGTCGAACAGACTGTGCAATTAGGAACAGGTCATGCTATCCAGCAATTACTTCCTCACTTGGAAGATTACACTGGGGATTTGCTGGTACTTAACGGCGATTTACCGTTGATACGCAGCGAAACTCTGAAGCAGATGTTGCAAACTCACGCCCAAAATCAGAATGCCGCCACTATTCTCACCTCGCACCTACCCGACCCCACAGGCTACGGGCGGGTTTTTTGTAACGATGAAAATATTGTGCAGCAAATGGTCGAACATAAGGATTGTACTGCTGCTCAAAGACAAAATCAACGGATTAACGCTGGAGTTTACTGCTTCCGTTGGCCAGATTTAGCAAAGGTGCTTCCCCACCTCCAGCCAAACAATGTCCAAAAAGAATACTATCTGACTGATGCCGTGACTCAAGTGGGACAAGTGATGGCACTGGATGTGGAAGACTATCAAGAAATTCTCGGCATCAACGATCGCCTGCAACTGGCAACAGCCTACGAGATTTTGCAAAAACGAGTCAAGGAAAAATGGATGCTGGCGGGTGTCACCCTTATCGACCCCACAAGCATCACCATTGATGAAACTGTCAAATTAGAGCCGGATGTAATTATTGAACCCCAAACTCACCTGCGAGGAAATACGGTGATTCAAACCGGAAGTCACATTGGGCCGGGGAGTTTAATTGAAAATAGCCAGTTGGCTGAAAATGTCACGGTGCAGTATTCAGTAGTAATAAATAGCATCGTGCAGACAGGAAGCCGAATTGGCCCTTATGCTCATTTGCGCGGTCAGGTACAGGTGGGTGCTGGTTGCCGTGTGGGAAATTTTGTGGAATTGAAAAATACGCAGTTAGGCGATCGCACCAATGCGGCACATTTGTCCTATATAGGTGATAGCATTGTGGGCAATCAGGTAAATATTGGTGCCGGTACAATTACTGCCAATTATGACGGCGTGAAGAAACATCGTACCAAAATAGGCGATCGCACTAAAACTGGTGCCAATAGCGTTTTAGTGGCTCCACTCACCTTGGGTGATGATGTCTATATCGCAGCTGGTTCGACGATCACAGAAGATGTTCCTAATGATTCTCTAGCGATCGCGCGTAGTCGTCAGGTGGTGAAACCAGCTTGGCAAAGGAAAAGCCTTGAAAATGAAACCACAGATCAACATAAATAATTCATTGGTGTTAATCGCGGTTGATCTGTGGTTTGAGAGCATAAACCAGGATTTTTGCAAGTTGTCTAATCTAGCTAGATTAGTAGTAGTAAAGCCAAAATCTCAACATATAACATGGAAGAACTGCTAGAACTTAGGCAATTTCTAGAACAAGGCAAAATCCATGAGGCGCTAATGTTGGTGGATGAGTTAGAAGAAATGAGCCTCAGTGACAAAATTAATAAAATTGATAGTTATAGTGTGATTCTGCTCATCCATTTAATTAAACAAAAGGCCGAAAGACGTTCTACTCGCTCTTGGGATGTTTCCATAGAAAATACGGTGCGGGAAATTAACAAAATAAACAAGCGCCGCAAATCCGGTGGTTTTTACTTGAATCAAGCAGAATTAATGGATATTCTACAACAAGGATATCAAGTGGCACTGAAAAGAGCGGCGCTAGAAGCTTTTGAGGGGCGTTATGAAGCCCAAGAATTAGCCGCAATGGTTGACCAGCAAGAAACTTTAGCCCAGGCGCTGGAACTGATTCAACAATAGCCAATCAATTCACTATCATTCCATTCCAAAGTGTCACCAACTTTTTCGCCGTTGTGGTAGGCGGCGAGTAAGATTTCGCTAGTTTTCCCCCAAGCGATCGCTCCACTAGCATCTAAGGCGATCGCTCCCAAATCTCGTTTGTTCTGGTGGGCTTCCCCAAGCGATCGCTGCATGGCATCCTTCAACGACATCCCATCAGTGACACGCACTACAATTCGTGCTGCTAAACATTCATCAATAATATCTTCCCCAATCCCAGTGCAACTCACACCAGCATTACTAGTAGCATAATTACCTGCTGGCATCGCCGAATCACTTACCCTTCCAATGCGCTCAAATCCTTTACCACCAGTGGAAGTGCCAACAGCTAGCTTACCGTAGGCATCTAAAGCTACTACGCCGATGGTGCCGCGTCCAGCATTACTGGTTTCTAAAAGTTCGGGTTCTGCTACCACCCCAGCCATTGCGCTTTTAAAATTATCTTGGCGCTCTTGTATCCACTCTTGTAACCGCAAATCAGTTAAAGCGTTATAGCTGGGAAGTTGCATTTCCCGCGCCAACTCAGCCGATCCGAAATCTGATAACACTCGGTCTGGCGAACTTTGTAAAAATTGCGCTAACTCAATGGGATTTTTCACCCGCGAGATATTAATCACACCACTAAACCGCCCTGATGCACCGTCCATGAGAGAAGCACTCATGCGGATTTGACCATCAGATTGCAATACTGAACCAGTACCAGCATTAAAACGGGGGTCATCTTCGAGCATTTGGCAACCCTGCACCACTGCCTCAGAAGCAGCAGTTCCTGACAATAGCAAAGAATAGACTTGTTCTACTACTGTATGGAGCGATCGGCGCACCGCCTCCAATCCTCCTTTCCCGTGGAGAGAACTACCAGCCCCGCCATGAATAATTAATTTAGGTTGCACCTGTAACTCCATTAATCTCTTGCGCTATTTGCGTCTGTATTGTGGTTGGTTTCATTCTGAGCTTCAGAACGGCGACGACGACAACGTTCTGAGCAATATTTCACATCGTCCCAACAATCTTGCCACTTTTTACGCCATGTGAAAGGACGTTGACATACCGGACAGATTTTTGTAGGTAGGTCAGATTTAGAACGAACACGTCCCATATAAGTACTGTGTAGATGAGAATTTCATTTCTGAGGGAGATGGAAGATAATTATAACCAGTTTGCTAAGAAGGCAGGATAAATTGGACGAATAAATATATTGTCAATCTATCCTTAGAGATGTTTGCAATATCTCTCCTAAAAGAAGAGAGGCTTTGAATCTTACTATCCTTCTCTTTTAGGGACTTGCAAAAAATAAATTATCCCTAATTATTTCTAGATTTGTAGGGGTGCAAGGCATTGCATTGGTGTCAACCTAAGGTTAAAGCCAGTCTAGAAAAAGCTTTTAGCAGATTATCGTAAATTAAAGGGTTTAAGAAGCTGCAATCTACATGTAGCAACCATTTCAGTCCTTCTCTACGAGAGGCTGCGCCAACGGCTACGCTCAGGAACCATCGGGGTTTAAATCCCCGGTTAGGAAGAGCGTCAGTTGCCACAACGCTCTTAACTTATCGCTTGGCACTTCTCAACTCTTGGAGACGCATTCGCGTTCGTCTGAAATGTCTTTAATTTTGAATGCGTGAATTTCAAATTTTGAATTGTTAATGGCTATGTTGTTGACAATATCCTTAATAGATTGAATAAAAAACTCCACGCCACAAGTGGCGTGGAGTTTTTAGTCATTAGTCATTGGTACTAATGACTAATGACTAAAGCGGCGGGGCGGCTATCCCTCTACAGACACCTGGGGATGGAGTTTCCCGCCGCTTTCAATGAAACAGCCCTGGAGGTAGGGGGATTAAAAGTGCTTAAACTTATATCAAGACACTTTTCAAACAAGCTCTAAATACTAGATGTTGTAAGTAGCTTGATAATACATAGCAAAGTGATTCTCAAGCATTTTTTAAATATTAGATAGTGTAAGTAACCTGATAATAGAATGTTTTTTCTTTTATAAAATAAAATTTACGTAAAACTACTATGAATCGAATTCTAATAGTGCTATTCTTTGTGTGCCACTAAAAAACAAGTTGTAGTGGCACGACAACAAACAAGTTGACGTTACTAATTATTAGGAAAGTAAAATCATGATTATCAACGATCTTTCTCATGTAGAAACCGTTCTTGAAAATGAGAATGTTCAAGGTGGAATAGCTTTTGCAGATGCTAAGTCCTACGCATCCGCTTTTGGTACAAACATCGCTATCACCAGCATTAGCACTAGCACCGTTGCTATTTCCAGTAAATACAGCAAATCTGTTAGTACCGGTTCATCTAGTTCTGCTGCCGGCTAAATATGCCTTAACACTACATTGCACCACACTGTAGTACAGTGCATTTTAGATAGAAAATTGCTGAAAGTTATCAAAAACTTTCAGCAATACATTCGTGTTTCAAAGAGAGCTTTTTTATGGAACGATTAAGAATTTCCGATCTCAGTTTTTGTGAAGATGAAGTTTCCGATCTTAGTCAAGTACAAGGGGGATATGCATCTGCTTATGCAGGTACTTATTCTACTGCTAAGAAGAGTACTTATAAAGTAGGCAAAGGCACTATTGAAGGTACTGTTGAAGGTGCTATTGGTGCCGGTCTTGCTGCCGCTATTACTGATGGCGGTAAGGTTATTGTATCTGTCAGTACATTGGCAAGAGTTTCCTAAAGATGGCATAACCAAATTCTAGGAAGCTTTTATGGGCTATATCCATAAAAGCTTGTTAGGAATATTTCTATGCCTCTATCTTATGCCACATATAGCAGTATAAGACAGTAGGTAAAAGCGACACTTCGGCGTTGCTTAATGGCTATGCTTGTTTTTGAGTTCAAAGCTTATGAAAAGTCAGACCAGATAACAGCAGTAGATAATGCAATTCTGACTGTAAAAATTCATTCAAGATAGCTGTATTTGGCTATGTATGAATGTTAAAAATACAGCCAAAAAAGATTTGCATAAATTATTGAATTGATTGTGCTGTATTTGCAGCTAACTTTCCTTTGGCTAATGAACTTAACTCAATGGCAAGACTTACGAGTGGAAAACAAGCATGGTCTTCTATCTCTAGACATATCCGAAAATTAATTCTGCGTTGCTTGAAATCCTTGGTAGGGACAATTCATGAATTGTCCCTAGGTCATTTTCACTCCTATATCTAATTGATTAATGTGACTTTGCTTTCGCTATCCATGATCTGAACTTCTGTTAGTGCAAACATACTAAACAGACCTTAAATCCTTATTAACCAACAATGCAGCCGAAGAAGCTCTTTTACGCTTGCGTATCGAGACAGCACCAAACATAGTGCAACTAAACAGCGAACCTAGAATTGTTGAGGGTTCTGGGACAGTATATACGCTCACCTGATTACTTTTAGATTCTATTAAAGTTAAATGAGTTGGCTTATCGAAAGTACGGGAATATTCACCCTTAAAGCTAGTCAAAGCATATTCCTGTGTTCCGCCAAAAGATTTATCAATAGAAGTCTGACTTAAATCAAAAGTTATGTTACTACTCGGTTCAAATGCAAAAGCATCATTGTTACCTATAGTTGATAAATTTCCAAAAATCTTGAAAGAGTCCAAAAGATTACCACTATCGCTGTCATATAACTCATATAAGAACTCTCCACTAGCATTTGCACGTTCAGTCAGTGCATCATCAATGGATGTTTTAAGGTTAAATAAGCCACTGAAATCAAAAGAAAACTCTTTGTCTACTATAAAATCATAACCGATAATCGCAGCGAAGCTTTTTGCCGACCCTGTATAGCCATCACCCTGACCTTGAGCTTGGCTGAAGGACAAATTAGAGGCAGAGTTGTTTGCATCGATATTAAACTTAGCCTCAGCGTTAGCATCAGCAGTTACTTGACCACCTGTGCTAATTGTTGTGGTCACATTATTAGTCAAAGTCCTAACATCTAAAGGGCTGCTACTAAAGTTGTTGATGTTGAATTTTGACTCAGAATATGCAATGGTAGCAGCTTGGCTCGGTAAGGTTGCCAGTATCGAAGTAGCGATCGCTGGAGCGGCTAATGCCAAAAAACGCTTTACAACTTTGGTGTACTTTTTCATACAATTTTGTTTTTCTTTTACGATGTTAAGATTGCAACTTTGTCATGCTTGTCTACTGCCTTACTAATGAGTAAGAACAAATTATAGGCAAGCAGGATGGTTGGCTTGGGAACTTTTCAAGCCATGTTTGTCTTATGTAGAAGAAATCTTCTATTTAAGGACTAATTTTTATTTACCAGTTCTTCACCTTTGCATAAGTAATAACCGTATAAGTAATTTACTTATTAAATCTGGGGTGCAGTCAATTGGTTACATACTCATACTAGTCGTGCATCCACTCGTTTCTTGTAAAGCTTGAGTAAAAAAGAGCGGTTTTTAATTGGAATTTACGTAAGGATTCCGTAGGGAGAAGTTCACAAATTCAGTAGAGAGGAGTTCACATAAGTGATGTTGGTGCCAGAGCATCCTTTGATGAGCAAGGAAGTCACTGTAAAATCAAGCAACGATCGCCTGTACCAATTGTCGAAGTCAAAATTGGTAGCAATATGTTCGGTTAAGGTGCATAGTCTAAAGATCACCCTTAGTCCACTTTAAAAAGCTACGGTGTACACACAAGTCCTAAAAACCTAGCTTGATAAGACTTTTCTCGTTCCCAGTTCGAAACTGGGAATGCATTCATTGAGTTTATGATTCAATATTTGATATCATGTCCGCATAATTAGTTATGCTAACCACAGTCAATACACCCCACCCCCAGCCCCTCCCCGCTTGTGGGGAGGGGAGACAAAGCATAGCTTTGGCGGGGGTGAGTTTCTTCGAGTTTAATAAGCAATCAAGCGGACATGATATGACTGGAGGTACAAGGTCTTGTACTGACTTTTCACGTTATGTGGAAAAGCTAACGATTGACCTAACCCCCTTCCCTAGGTTCGCGTAGCGGCACGAAGTGCGGGAAGGGGGAAAATTCAAAGTCTCTCTCCTTTTAGGAGAGAGAAATAGAAGTGAGGTTTTCCACATAGCGTGAAAAGTCAGGGTCTTGCGCCCCTACGTTGGCGGAGCGTCCCGCAGGGATGGGATATTTTTTTACTGGAAGCTCTTTAGGGGTTGGGTTAGGTCTATATTAAATTTCCAGAGAAGTCAAAAAGGTGATTGAATGCCTAATTTAGAGGGTTATAGTCTGAGAGCAGATGATCTAAAAGCTTGCGTTCGTAAGGATTTAAATCTGAGGCAGATGTTCCGAATTCCTGTAACTTATGGTAGATAAAATCACGTTCAAATGTTTCGATACGTTCTTCTAAGTCTCCATAGAGTTCCTGAAGGGTAAACTCAGTTGCTAAAGCTAAGGCAATTTGTTCTCGATCTTTACCAATTGACCGACTCTTAAATTGATAATCGCCTTCAGAATGCTGTGATAGTAGCCCAAGAGCGATCGCTAAAATCAGCGTTTGATAAGCTAGTTTTAATTCCCTACCAGAACCAATTTCTTCTGGGATTAAATCGGGAATGTTCTCCTCTGGCTCGATTTGTTCACCCTGAGTCCGTTCATAGCAGTCTCGATAATACTCAATTTGGCTGAGAAAATAAGCCGGAAAGCCCAAGGAACGAGTCAAAATACACAACCGTTGCTCATCTTCAGCTACTAAGGCGGTTAAACTACGACTAAAGCGACTGTAAAACGCAAAAATTTGTTCTTTATCTTTTGCTCCCAGCCAGAGGGTAATCTCCCGTTGAGAAGTTGGGTTTAAGTTAGTGTCAACATCTTGAATTCGTAGCAACAAATTAGCGCTCTCATAAAGTTGATTCAAACGCAGATTAGCGGTATTGGCGGCAATTAAATCTGATTGCTTTAATACTTCGCCAATAGACAAATTACCCAATTGCTCGAACTGCTGACGAGCAAAGAGCATAAGTTGATTTTGAAATTCTTCAGCAGAAATTCTCCACGACTGAGAACGGCTAACTTGTTCTTGAGTAAATTTTTCTGTTGGTAATGTGGAAAGAAAACTTTGGTAATAAGCATCAATATCTGCATCAGTGAGAACTGTCAGCCGAATTTCGGAGAACTTTGTAGTAGCTTGATCGCGTTGAGCAACCAAATTATTGTATATCTCAGAGAAATCAGACAGAGTTTGACGTAAGGTTTCAGTTCTTTGTTTAGCTGTTTTAATCAAATAATTTAACGCCTCGACACGGAGATTTTGGGCGTATAAATCGTACTCTAACTTTAATTGCTCATTATAACTGCGACGCAATTCGACGGCGGTTGCTTTAATAGTGCTTTCTAGGCGTTTAATTTGTTTCTGAACCTTCTGAATGCGATCGCGAATATTAGTGCTGTACTTGAGCCAAACTATACCTAAGTAAGCCAAAATTGTTACCGCCGTCCAAAGCAGATAACTAACTAAGTTAGCCCAAAACCTTTGCAATAACAGCCATACCGTTGATTGACTGAAAATTCCGGTCAGAACCAGCAAGGCTAATAAAGCACCAATAACCAAGGTAGGGTAAACGATTAAATACTGTGAACGAAAACGATTTTCTTCCGCTAGCAGTTCATCTAAGTTATCTGTAGCTGTTTCGAGTTGATTTTCAATGGCCGTTAAGTGGTTCTGAGCGACAACGATCGCAGCTGCGGCTTGTTCACGAGCGCCAGCGATCGCCATAAAGCGGATTTGTCGAGTTTGTTCGATTTCGGCATTTAACCCTTGGCGATAGTCAGCAACTGCCGTTTCTAGCTGTTTCTGAGTTGTTTGTAACTCTTGCTGTTGTTCTTCAGATTTTCTTTCAGCTAAACCATCTTCTAATTGTTGCTGCCGCAGTTTTAAGGAAAGAACTTGATTAAGCAGCTTTTGAGTCGCTTCTTGATCAATTGTTACCTGCAATCTTGAGTCGAGAAATGCTTCAGCCGTTCGCAGTTCTGTAACCAGATTCTGGGATTGATCGCCAATAGCATCTGTTTGCAGTTCCAAATACAAAAAGGTCAATATGTTTAATAGCCTAACTCCTTCATGTAAGCCTCTAGGTGTAGCATCGACATAGCTATTTATGCTGCGATCTAAGAAGCCGGTGAGGTTTCCTTGTAGTTGTTTGCAACACTTTTCCAATGTGCGCTTATAAGAAAGTAGCTCTTTATTTTCAAATTGCCGATAAGCACGTTGCAATTCCATCCCATATTCCCGCGCCATCCCTGCATGGATTTCAATACGCGGATTAAAATCTTGCCAAACTGGTTTGCCATTATCTCGTTCTAATTGCAGAAAAGCATTACTGAAATCTTCGCTGAGGACAAATCCTTTGGCATCTAATAGGCATTTGCGACTTGCTTCGGGAGTGAATTCTGCCTTCGGTAAAAACTGCTCCATAATAATATCGGCAGCTAAGGCAGCACTCAAACGGTTAATAGTTGTTTCTCCTGCGAAAAACAATTCTCCATAACCAAATGAACTATAGGCGGGTATTTTCCCCCGCACTTTTTGTGCGCCAATCAATAAGCCGTTAGTTTCCGGTTCTACGGTGAGAAAACCTGCCAAAGCATCAGCATAGCTGGGCAAATTATCGCTCAGTCCCCCAATTCGCTCATCCATCAGCCAGCAGTTATCAAAAGGTGGTACTTTTTGACTACCTGTAATTACAACGCCACTGATCATTTTGTAATCTAACTCTTTCAGGAAAGCGTAAGCAGCACCGTAATCAGCAGTTGTGGCTTGGGTAAATAACCCTGGCAATAGCAATAAAGCTTCTAAGCTGTAAGGAATATCTGTAAAGTACTTAGAAAATAGCCAACGAATCAAGCGTACTGTGTCAAAAACTACTCCCTTAGCAAATTGATTGCTGGCTGACAGCATGAGATATACTCGATGGCTGCTGCTGATTTCCACCCCTTGGCGTTTCGCTGCGTAGGCGTAGCCCGTCGTAGACATCGCTTTTTTTGATTGACTAGCCGTTTTTAATAATTCGATCAGTGCAGTTTGCAGTTCGCCTGTCGCGTCGCTGAACTGGGTACGAATTTTGGAGACATAAGCTTGTTTACTATGAGTTTGAGCCAGATCAAAACTCGTATCAGCAAACTGATCTAACTCGCCACTAAAGCCAAAAGTTTGACCATCCCAAGTTAAGGTATGAGTTTGAATTAAACAGCTTTCCTCGGCTGGAAATTCTTGGAGTTGCCGTTTAATGGCTGCACAAAAAGCGGCACTGTGAGGATCGAGTGCAAGTAAAATCGTTGGTTTTGGCATAAGGATACTCTCAGAGTGCAGAATACAGGGCTAAATAATCACATCTAAATCTTCCAGGTAGGCTTCAATTTCCTGGATTTCCATTTCTACCTGTTCTTGAATCTGGGCATCAACTTTACCTCCCTTTAAAACCTGATTGAGGTGATTGATGTAGTTTTGCAAAGTAGATTTGGCTTTGTCTTGGTCTTCGTGGGTAATAAGCTCAACTTTGTTAGCAATTTCCTTGACTAGAGGCAAGTTACTTTTAAAAGCTTTAAATGCTGACTTGCGATCGCTTCCCAAAGGCAAAACTCCGCCCTCTAATCTTTTTGCTTGTTCTGTAGAAACAAAATATTTCTTACTCTGATTGACAATCAATTTATATCGTTCCGGTGCCAGTGCTAAAGCAAACCAACGCAACGCCCCACCGTCATCTTCTGGAGGGATTAAATTAGCTAAGTTTGTCCAATTGCGATGTAAGTGTTTGAAGACTTTATTCGGATCTAGGTAAGCTGACTCCAACTCCTTCATTCCGTTGAAGGCAAATAAGGGGACACCGACTTCCACCCGAAACAGCATCACCTTATGGGGTTCGCCTGTCGGGACGAAAGAAGGATTATTATTTCCTCTAGGCAAGCGACTAGAAAGAGGTGGATTGCTAAAAACTGTGTTGTTGCTCTCTACTCCGTAGTAATAAAATTCTGTGATTAAGTGCTGCTGTTGAATGGGAATTTCTGATACTTCATACTGCCAGAGAGGAACTGCAAGTTTGCCAAGTTGTTGCAAATCTTGTCCCGCATCTTCGGGATTGCTATCTGCTAAAACCTGCTCAACAGTCATACTGGTGAGAGGATAGTAAGCTTCATCGACAAATTTCAGAATTTCGTTTTTGACATCTTCAGCTTTTTTCTCAGACCAATTTGTTAAACTTTGAGACTGTTCTCGATACCAACGGATAAAATCTTCGCCAGTGACTTTGGGGCGTTTCGATTGCAGATTGATGCGCCCAATGGTGTGAATAAAAGGATTATCGTTATTTCCTTGACGATTGACCTCGTGATAACTCTGTTCTAAATCTCGATAAACTTTATCTAAATTGCTGTGTAGACGCTGGCATTTTTCCTGGATTTCTTCTAGGCTAGCCCGCAGTACACCATAGAGTTCAGCCGCTTTATCACACCGCTTCCAATGTAAATAAGTCTTCCACTTTTGGTCAGCTCGTTCTTTGTATCTCTGGCAAGCTGCTTGAATAGTATTTTTATTTGAAAACCAAGTTTCTGCGGCTTCTTTAATTTTTTCTTCTTGCGGTTCTAACTTCAAAGCATTGAAACTAGATTGTGCCTCTTGCGATTTGCGCTGTACGTTCTGCTGTAATTCATCTAATTTTTGGGAAAGTTTGCTCAAAAATTGCCAAACATCAGCTAGTCCATTGGGACGGTTAAGACTGCGCTCCCAGAAAGTTGCGATCGCAACTGTTGTAGTCTGTTGTAAGCGATGAAAATTCAATCCCAACTCTTGAGCCGTCCGTTGTTCAAATTGATCTAGCTGCCGTTTGTAGAGTTCTTTGATTGTCGGCAAAGCTGTGCGATCGTGACGGATTTCGCCAATTCTAAATTCTGGTTTCATTTGTCCGCCGCGATCGCTTTCAGTCAATGCATTGAGGACAGTAGTCGCTTCTGCTAACTTGCAATCTTCTAAAAACCGGGCGATGTCGCTTTCTAAATCGATTGCTGGGGTAGATGCCATGAACTCATTTTTCAGCAAGCTTTGAGCATCCTCTAATTTCATCCGCTCGTATTGCTGTACTGGCAAAGTTAGGGTAGCAAAGCCAAAACTACAGTAATTTATATTGCGTCCTCGAACTTTTTCACCAGTTGCCAGATAAGCGCGAATATTATCAGCAACGTTAGCAGCATCTAGACCGATTTGAGAACCAATCTGGATGTACAAGCCATCTGCAACTAAATTTTGTAAATCGTCTGGACGACCTACTACAGTTCCATTTTTGTTAACCCCGTCAATTAAAAATACAGCATCAAAGGGAGGGCGATCGGCTTTGATTTTTCTGATGCCATAATCAATCTCAATGCTATTAGATGGTGACAATCCCCAAAAATGTTCGATTTCCTTGAGAGCGCCATAGGCATTAGACTTCACTAAGTGAGTTTGGGGAATATTGGCAAACACTCTGGGTAAAACAAATACCCCCGTAATATTAGAAAAATTATTGAGATGTTCTCGTGTTAAAAAAGCCGTATCTAAGAATGTGCCACTACCCGTCCCACCCGCCAAACTGCCAACAATAAAAACTTCGACACCATCACGATTTGAAACTTGAAAGTTATCTGAAAATGCTTGTTTACTAGTGCGAATTTCGCGGACAGTATTGATTGCTTGAGCAATTAAAGCGTCAATATCGCCTACTTTAGCAAATAAGGCGAGCCGTCCCCGTGCCCGAATCTGTCCGGCACCACTGATCAGGCTGGTTGCTGGAATGTCCTTAGGCCACCATTCAGCGATATGGTCGTTACGTGTTAGCGGTAGGGGATTTGCAACAGAAATTGCATAAAGTTCATTAGGTTCTAAGATCACCTTGGTGCCATCAGGTGATTTTTCTCGTTCTTGGATGTTTTCGGTAGTATCAATCGAAATAAAACGAATAACTTCTGGTACTGAGCCGTAAATATCGATGAATCGCTTTTTAAGTTTGAGTACAACTTCATAACCTGTTCCTCCTAGCCCGATAACAACGGTAGGTCGAAAAACAACCGTGGGACGCACAACCGTAGGACTTAACATTCACTTTCCTGTGATATTATTCAAAAGTTTGTTTGCCCACTGCTTGGCTCAGAGGGTCTTTGGTGTTCAATCCAGTTAAATTGCAACTTAACGTTGCCAATCTCAATGATGTCCTCGTCGAAGAGTTCATCTGTATTTATTTTTTTAGTATTGACAAAAATTACACCTTTCAAACACCGCAAATCTATATTTTTTTTGCCTACCCGCCAAACTGTGACTAACTCGGCATCACAATTTGTAGCAGCAATAGCTGGTATCAACTCACTCAGGTATACTCTACCCTTATGTAGGTGAGTGAGACTAATCTCTTCGTCTTCCGATGATTGTGGCAGTGGTTCCAGCACTACCACCGCTCCTTCTAAGCGTTTACGGTTGCGGAAATCTTCGATTAATTCCAGGGGGGTTTTGCGTTGAATCAAACAAACTACTATTAGGGCAATTAATAACACCAACAGGATTAAGAGGAACCAAATAACTATTTTCCGCCACAGGGGCATTAAAATATACAGATGAACTTCCGCACTGACAGGATTGGCAATTGAGTTATCTGGGGTTAGGACTAGGGTGAAAGTGCGTTGGCGTAGCCCGTCGTAGACATCGCCTGCAAAACTGCTATCAGTAACCTGCAACTGCACAGGAATTTTAGTTTCTCCTGGTTGTAAGGATATGGCTGCTGAAGGTTCTGCCATAGAAACGTCTTTGGAATTGCCTTGCAGTTGTAAGCTAGCTGTTCCAGATATATTGGTGCGAACTACAAAAGTTTGGGTTTCAGTGGTTTTCCCTGCTTCTATTGAGCCAAAATCTATCTTTGTAGGTTGTATTTGCAGTTGTGACTTAATGGTTACAGGTAGGTCAATTTTAATTGGTGCGATCGCTTGGTCTGCGCTGATCAACACCAAGCGCAAGTTATTAGCGCCCCCTTTTGCCTCTGCTGGTATCTGTAAACGCACGGGAATCACTGTAGCTTGATTAGCCACTAAGTCGATTGTGCGATCGGGTGGAATTAAGCGAATACCACTTTGCTGAGGGTCTTCCAGTTGCAAACTTAACTTAGAATTGACATTGCTAATACTATTAATATTGAGCGGTTCAGTCGTTGCTCCCGGTAATATTGGCGGCAAATTTGCAGTGGGTAGATTAACATCAAGTTTAGGTTTAATTAGTGCTGGTCGGATATTTTGAGCCAATTGGTTAAGCTGAACTCCTCCAGGATCTCGCAATACCTGCCCCTTCCCACAAAGCGCTGGATTGCTAGCAAAGTCATTCAGTTGTTTTTCGTGTTCTTTCAATCCTAAAGATACAAAAAATATATAGGGTTTGCATTGTTGCTCACGTAGAAACTGGGTATTGCCAGGAATAGAAACAGGATTAGGAATACCACGCACATCTTCTAATCCATCTGTCAAAAATACTATACTGACAGTACGACCAAGAGCATCAGCACGTTTATTTAATAGGGCAGAATGTTGCAAAGCCTTTTGCACAGCCTTACCTGTATGAGTACGCACACCCTCAGCTTGAAGTGAGCTAATTATTTGCTTGAGTTTACCTCTGTCTGGATTGCTATTAATGGTGATATCATTAGCGTTTAGGGTGACATCTTTATCGAAGCTATAAATAGTAACTGTGTCGCCTAATCTGGCGGTATTAACAAATTCAGTAATAGAATTTTTTACTGGTTCAAAAATGTTTTTTGTTCCACCTACACCACGCATTGAAGCAGAAGTATCTACTACTAAAATCCAGTCAATTCCCCCTTTACTAGTAGTCTGAGCAGATGCACTACAAAAGTGAGGAATTGATATTAGAGCCAAAATAATAATGCTTTGAATTGAACTAAATCTCAAGCAATGCTTGAAGTATCTAAAATTCATTGATAGATTCCTCTCTGCATATAATGTCTTCCTCAAAGCCGTAGTCTAAGAGTTTAGATTTAATCAGCTTAATACCTGTCCATATATTTTTGTAGCATCTATATACTTCTATTTGCATTAAATTTAGAATCGAAAATCTGATAGTTATGATTTGATGCACTAATTCCATCTTATTTATTACCTCATCAATCCAGGTTTAAGCTGCTATTACCCTACAAAAACTGACAGAAAAGTTTAATTACCTATGTAAGTCTATAAATACAATATCCAATTTTAAAAAAATCAATTTTTGCTTAATTGTTCATGTTAAATATGAAATATTTTGGTGATATTTAGCCAAGATATTTTTACCTGCAAAATAAATGATCTTGATCAGTGTTTTGTCAAGTTATATCCTAACTACTATTTTAAATAATGTCACTTTTTTTGCAGATATTCAACTCAGCAAAAGCTCTAAGTTTATCTGTTGATTAAGTCAGTAAATATATAGAAAATAGTTGACATAATTGCCAAGATAGGTTTATATTTCCGTTTAATTAGCCTTGACAGTGACAAGGATAAATTGTTAAGGCTTGTAGTTATAGCGGTTCCCGTACAGGTAATACCATTACCAAAAATCTTTCCAACAGATGAATTAGCTGTAATACCAATTCTTTATGAAGATGCATAGAAAAAACCCCACCGCCTGCGGCACCTTCCCTTACTAACGCTCTTCGACTCTGGAGAGAGAATAATCCAGGCGATTAGAAATCGCAGCTACACAAACTCTCGTCCCTTCGGGTTCGGAAGTGACGCTCGTTCGCCCTTGGCGTCTCCCCTTGGGAGAAGACTCGCTAACGCTACGCTAACAGCGACGCCAAGCGCCATCGCTGTTAGCGTCTCCCCTTCTCGCAAAGGGAGAGGCTAGCGCCTGCCGTAGGATGCCCGAAGGGCTGTAGGGAGAAGACTGTGACCCCCTCATCGCCTGCGCGGACTAACGTCAAAATAGGGTTTCAAAACTAAGAATTATGAACAGCTAATGGTAACAGCAAACGGCTAACTACCCGATTGTCTGGTAATTGATAGAAATTCAACTCTCCTCCTAGTTCTTCCATGAGGTTTTGGCAGATCAGCAGATGTAAAGCTGGTGGTTGATCGAGGTTGGAGGGAGCAAGCACATCCTTGGGTGTACTATCATGTAGTTCTGTTAATAACTGTGGTTCGATCGCACCATTGTATGTAATCGACAGTTCTAGGGATTTCTGATGTTCATCTCCAGTGCTTGCAGAAAAATGCTTTCCATCTACGTTGTTAGACGCATCTAAACGGCGACACCAAATATCAATTCTGCCGCCGATTTGAGAACGGTTACAGGCAGTAACCAATAATTCATGGATAACTAATTCAATTTTGACAATATCACCAGCGATCGCCATTGCAGATTGAGCGCTGGTGGTAGGAACGCCTCTAACTAATGAAGAATTCTTGGGCGATTCTTGCTCGTCAATCGATTGTCCCAAGCCATGTACACCAATCCATAGCTTTCGTTGTTTAAGTAAATTTTCGATCCGTTCGAGCGATCGCTTCATTAAACTGGCTATGGGCATAGTTTCCCAACTAATATGTAGCTGCCACTGCTCAACTTTCAACATTCCACTCATAGAGGTGGCTGTATGGTCTAACTGTCGTAGCAATAGCTGGTAGCGCATCTGAGTTAGTTCATTAGCCGGAATGCCCAAATCATGTATTTGTTTCAGGGAGTGCGCCGTTATTCTTTGAATTTCCTCTAGGCGACGATGTTTGTACCAGTTGAGTTGTCGTAATTCTTCTGTTGTGGATTCTAGAAATCGGGTAATTTGCTTTTGACGACGCCACCAGGCTAATTGAGAAATCAGAGTTGCTGTTGCACTGAGGTTTTGTTCTGACCAGCGACGCTGTTGATAGTCTACTAGCAACACTACACCTGTGGTTTCGTAATCAGCAGTTGTACGTAATGCCATGACCAAAATTTGACTTTTGTCTGGAACATTCAACCATTTTCGGGTTTCTGGAGGTAAATTATCTACCTTCAAAGTTAAGTAACTCTCCGTAGCAAGTGCCCACTGAATTAAGGCTTCAGCTTGGATGGAAATAGATGCATCCGAAAAAATCCCAAATTGGCTATTGTCAATCACTCCAGGGATAATTTCTGCCCAACTTTCACCAGGTGCCCAAGATAGCAGTACCGCCAGGGGACAACCCAGAATTGATGCTATTTGTTCGAGTGCTGTACGTTCTAAATGCTTTTTTTCGACCTCGATTTTGCTGTTCTGGGATTGTGTCAGGATGTTTAGGCATTGCTCAAATGCCTGGGAAGTTTTTTGCTGCTGGGTGGTGCGGTTGTGTAATTGCCACTGACGAACAATTACACCAATCTGTTGACTGACAGCCCAGAGCAATTCCTTTTCCAGAGTTGTCCAAGAACGATGGGTTTCGTGAGTGATGACTAAAAGTGATGCTGGGATCTGACCGTGAGTGCATTTACAAATAAGTAGCGATCGCACACCATTCTCTAACAACAGGGGACGCCAGTTAAAAAAGCGTAAATCTTCATCTAAGTTTTCAATTTCCACCGCTTGAGTTGAACGTTGCAAAAGCTGCCCATCCAATTCTTTGAGTGTATTGAGGGTAAATGTCAACGGTCGGCGGTTATGGGGCTGACTTTGGTAAATAAATTGATAATTATTCTGTTCAGGGTCATACTGCAATAGCAAAAATCGCGTAGCAGCTAGTCGAACTAAAACTCTTTTAGCACAGCTATGTAGAGTTTCGTGGAGGTCATGTTCGCTATAGATACCTTGGGCAACTTGACTAGTTAGTTGGGCATCCTCTTGAATCTGTTTGATAGTACTTTCCATACTTTCGTTAGGTGCAATCAGGGAGATTAAACCACCAACACCCTGAACGAAATTTTTGTCCGCCTCCGTCCAGATTCGAGGTTCATTGCTTTCCACCGCCAGAAAACCGAGCAAGTTCTTTTGCCAAATAATCGGAGCCACCAGGAGCGATCGCACCTTCAGCCGTTGCAACAATTTTGCTGTAGAATGGCTCTTTAAAGAACTGCGGGCATCACCAATGGAGACAATTTGGTTCACTGCCAAAGCATAATAAAAGTCGCTCAAATCCTGTACAGTCATTCCGGCTGCTTGCTGACTGCTGGAATTGCGATCGATTTTGACTAGCTGATTGCTCATCCGACACCAAAAGTAGCGCCCTTCCCGCTCAAACCAGTAAATATTTGTCCGGTTGGGGGAGACAAATTTATGAGTTGCTTGCACTGCTGCTTCAAGTCTTTGATTCAGGTTATTGAGGTTGCGTAAATTTTCGAGCAATTCTAATAATGGCTCATCGGTTCGCCTGTTTTGTTTTTGCTGCTGATGGATCTCATTTTGATAAAGCACTGCCCCCAGTTCACCTAAAACCATCATCAAAAGTGCTTTTGTTTCTCCTGTCAGTAGGTAGCCCCAGCGTTCTGAACCCAGTAACACCAAGCCTAAGCAACGGTCTTTATAGCGAATTGGTAAAATAATCGTTCCTTGGATGTGGAATTTTTCGGCAACTTTGTGCCATTCTGTGGCGCGGATTTCAGTTTGCAAATCAGCTACACCCAAGGGATGCTGTTCAATTACTACTTGCTCTAATAAATCTCCAGGACTAAGAACAACTCGTTGCCGTAAAAAGGCCTGATCTTGATCGGGTGTAATGCCTCCTTTGCCAAATAATATGTGATTTAGGCGATCGTAAAGAGCAATCCAAATCAGTCTGTAGTCAAACTGTTCTTTGAGATAAGAAATAGTAGTTTCAATCAGAACGTCAACATTATCTTCTTCTCTGAGGCTCTGGAGGACGCGCCCCAAAGAGAGGATCTGCTGTTCGGCGGCTATAGGTTTTTGCGGCTGCCCCATCTGATTTATTGGTTAACATAACTTGTAATATATAAGATGCCCAGAAAAGTACCCTGAGTAATATTGCCACAAGTGTTTAATATTAAACTTGGACAGCTTAATAGGAAATTAAGCTAATCGTCATTCAAATTGCATTCCGCGTCTTTGCGTCTTTCTAGCGATTTGAACTATGCAACTTAAAATAGTTGCCCCCTGAATGTTTAACTCAGATGAAATAACTTTTGCATGAAGTATCTTTTATGCCCAAGTGGGTAATTTTCTTGAAAACCAAATACAGTGTAGCCTTGAGATTCATAAAATTCCTTAGCTTGAAAGTCTAATGTCTCAAGATGAACCCCTACACAGTTTTGCTTTTGACCTTCTTTTTCAGCAATTTTAAGGATGTTGCTTCCAATCCCTTTGCCACGTAAGTCTTCTTGAACAACTAGAACTCTGATATAAAGCCAATCGCAACCGATTTCACCCAGAACTCCACCAACAATCAAGCCTGATTCATCTCGTGCAAAGACTGCTACAGGTTGCCACTCTGACAACGTAAAAAAATTTTGATTGAACTGGCGAATCATTTGGATGACGGTCATCCGATCCTGCTGAGTTACTTCCTGTTCTACCTGAACTGTAATCATCCTGATTTTGCTGCTGGGTAAGGTTTTGACTTATACTCATTACCCACTCGTACAGAATTACGGAGTGAGTTCTGACTTCTGATTTCTGAGTTATTCTTTATAAAAGCTAGTGACAACTCTCACCGCTAACTGCAAGCAGTGTAGCGGGAGCATCTCAGATTTACATCTCTAGACTTGCTGCTTCACGGGCTGACTAATGTCTAA
>NZ_JBALEA010000081.1:0-47690 GCF_036917135.1 Nostoc sp.
CCACCAAAAAAAGTCGTAATCAAAGCATTGTCTTGATTGTCATTACTAATTAGCGTTTGCAAGGTAGTCCAATCACTAATATTCAGACTTCTGACGTCAATTTTGTCCTGTCCTCGGACGAAATCAATGACGACATCCTTTTCTTGATAGTATGCCAATTTGAAGACATCATTACCTGCACCGCCTGATAATTGATCATTACCACCTAGCCCAGAAAGGGTATCATTACCGTTTAAGCCTTGAATCGTATCATTTCCAGAAGTGCCGACTAAATTATCGTTCCTGTTTGTTCCTTGAATAGCCATAGTTTTACTGTGCTTTTTTGGGTTTAAAATGTGCAGACAGAATTTGACATATCATGTAATATCTATTACATGATTTTTTTGAACTCAATAATTAATATTAAATATTAATTATTATGTTGTTCTTCACTCTCAATCAATCGGAATTTGGTTTGGTTTTTGAAAAAGACCACGACAAAATACGGGGTTAAACTTCATTCGTCGAACCCATGAAAACTATAAAGCGATCGCCTGCTACTAAATTGATCCTGCTATTGAATTGATGGTATAATGATCCTACTAATTAACTAAATTAAGTATACAGATAATGGAGAAATGAAAATAAATTTCAGTAATTATTTAATACCTGATAATTTTCGGTAATTGACTAAGGTTTAACCGAACATGATATTACTAATATTAAACTTGCCGTTTTCATAAGCAAATCGCCCACACCTGAGTAACAAGTGTGGGCGATTCATTTTACAAAGAATTAACTAAACCACAGCAGATACTTGCTGCTTAAAGAAAGCTTGCAACACTCTCTCTGCTATTTGATCGCTAGTTAAGCCTAGTTCTGTCTTAGATTCATTGGGTTCAGCATGATCTACCAATACATCTGGTACACCGAATCGCTTGACAGGAACTAGTATATCTGCATCTAGTAAAGCTTCTGCGATCGCACTACCAAACCCACCCATCACACAGCCTTCTTCTAAAGTGACAACCCTGCCAATTTTCTTAGCTAAAGGCAAAATCAACTCGGTATCCAAAGGCTTAACGAAACGGGCATTAATTACAGTTGCTTCAATGCCATGTTCGCTGAGAATTTCCGCAGCTTGCATCCCTGGATAAACCATTGTGCCATAAGCGACGATTAACACGTCATCGCCTGTACGCAGAATTTCTCCTTTGCCGATTTCCAAAGGTTCCCAACCTTCTTCCATCAAGGGAACGCCGTAGCCATTGCCACGAGGATAACGCATTGCGATCGGTCCACTGGTATGGTTAACACCAGTTACTATCATGCTTTGCAGTTCTGCTTCGTCTTTGGGTGCCATTATTGCTATGTTGGGAATGCAACGCAGATAGGCAATGTCATACATACCTTGGTGTGTGGGTCCATCAGCACCAACAATTCCTGCCCGATCCAAGCAGAAGAATACTGGCAGATTTTGAATGCAGACATCATGAATGATCTGGTCGTAGGCACGTTGCAAGAAGGTAGAATAAATAACGGCAACGGGGCGCATCCCTTCGGTTGCAAGTCCTGCTGCTAGGGTAATTGCGTGTTGTTCAGCAATGCCAACATCAATATATTGATTGGGTAGTTTTGCTTGGAGTTTATCTAAGCCTGTCCCCGTTGCCATCGCCGCAGTAATGCCGACGATTTTCGGGTTTTGTTCGGCAAGTTTCACTAGAGTATGAGAAAAGACTTTGGCATAAGCTGGGGGTTTAGGTTTGCTAGAAGGAATGGCTTTGCCAGTTGCTACGTTGAAGGGGCTTTGAGCGTGGTAGCCAACTTGATCTAGTTCGGCAATTTCATAGCCTTTGCCTTTAACTGTTGCGACGTGTACCAAGACTGGGCCTGGTATCTGATGTGCCTGTTGGAAGGTGGCAATTAATTCTTCGAGATTATGCCCATCCACTGGTCCAATGTAGGTAAAGCCAAGTTCTTCAAAAACTGCGCCTACCTTGGGAACAGCCAAGCGCTTCATCCCTTCTTTGATGCGTCCGAGTTCGGGAGACAGGGATTCACCCACGAAGGGAATTTGCTTCAACTGTTCCTCAAGATTATCTTTAATAAATTGCACCGGTTGGCTAAGGCGCATTTTGTTGAGATAGCGGGGAATCGCACCGACGTTGCGAGATATAGACATGTCGTTGTCGTTGAGAACAACTAACAGATTAGTTTTCGGCATGTGTCCGGCATGGTTGATGGCTTCTAAAGCCATACCTCCAGTTAGTGCCCCATCGCCAATCACCGCAACGGCTTTAAATTTTTCCCCTTTTAAGTCTCGCGCTAAAGCCATGCCCAATGCGGCTGAAATACTTGTAGAAGCGTGTCCAGCCCCAAAGTGGTCAAATTTGTTTTCACAGCGTTTGAGATAACCTGCAACTCCGTCCTTTTGTCTGAGGGTGTGGAAGCGATCGTAGCGTCCTGTCAGCAGTTTGTGGGGATAAGCCTGGTGTCCTACATCCCAAATCACTTTATCGCGATCTAAGTCCAGTGTTTGGTAAAGCCCTAGTGTTAATTCGACAACACCCAACCCTGGTCCTAAGTGTCCACCATTAACTGCTACTGTTTGGAGATGCTTATCTCGAATCTGACGGGCAATCTGTTGCAGTTGGCGAACAGATAAACCGTGCAACTGATTAGGATGGGTGATTTCGCTCAGATGCATATTATAAGGTTTTCCTCTCTAACTTCGAGTTTCGGTATTTTGATTTTCCCACGGTCGGGTTGTCCACAGAATCAAACTCTTATATTGTTACTAAGTTGTAGTGGAAAGTATAACTTCTTAATTGATAATGGTGAAAAATTTGTGATCCATTCACAATTTGTCAAATAAGGTTGCAATCAGTTAAACTTATAACACATTTGTCAATTAGTGATGCTACTTAAAAATAGTCTGTAGTCCGTATAGAAAAACAAGTTTTGATGAAGCAAGTTGCGGAAGTTTCCTAAGTGAATTACTCACTTTTGCCTTTTAAAGTTAGTACAAAAGAAAGTTAAATATCTCATTTCTAACTATATATCTAGCATAATTACTGGGAAATATTTAACAATAGTTTCTTCTATTCTTCGGTAACAGCAGCTAATTTTGTGAGCGATCGCAAGTAAACAACAAGATCCCCGACAACTTTTACGAAGTCGGGGATCTGCGGGTTAAAATTCTTACAAAATAGAATTTCTATATCTATTCTCTATTTACCAAAAGCATCCTTGATGTTATCAACAGTGCGTTCAACAGCATTTTTGGTTTTATCTACTGCTTTTTGAGTCCGATCGGCATCTTCATTTGCTCTTTTTTGAATTGTCGCCGCATCTCTCTTGGCTTTGCGCTCAACAAAGCTACCATTGTCTGATGCTTGGTCAACTTTATTGGCATTACTCTTAGCAGCTTGCTTAACTTTATCTGCCGCATCTTGGATGAAATTCTTGGCTCGTCCAGCATCTTCACTGGCTTTTTCTTGAACCCGATCGCCTGCGTCTGATGATGCGATCAAGGTTGCAGCCGGATCAGCCATTGCTGAGGTGTTCGAGAAAAATGCGCCTTGCCAAAGGAAAGCGATCGCTAACATACAAAACACTGTTGTAGCCATCCAGCGTTTTACTGTGGAAAGCTGTTTGGTAACATAGTTCAATTTCATAGAATACAATCTCATGTGATTTAGTATACTATTTTTACTTCATTTGGCTGATTAACCATATCGATCCCTAGATAGAAGTTTTTGCGTCATTAGTTATTAAATAAATTCACTATTTTGATAGATTGAAAAAGGGACTGGGGACTAGGGACACTTCGACAAGCTCAGTGCATCGCTGGGGATTAGGAAAACTTGGAAGGGGATTCAGACATCAACCAAGTTTTGTTCGCGCAGCGATGCCTCCGGCGAGCTATGCTTACGCACGAGAGGGGTACTATTCCCAGTCCCACTGAAACAGCTTATTTCAGAGCGTAGAACCATCAAATGCAGTCTTGTAAGCATCAGCAGCTTCTATCCCAAAACCTCCAGCTTGGACATGACGCACTAGCGAGTGAATGATGGGTACAGCAATAGCAATACCAAATAAAGAATTAAAACCTGCAACAACTAGTGGTGACGACAAAATAATTGTAAATTCTGGAAATAAAGCTAACACAGCCACCAATATCAAAAAAACAATTGGTGTAGCAATACCTGCTGCCCTTGCTGCTTCAAAAATTAACTTTTTATACTCTTCAACAGTAATGTCGCCCCGATAAAGATCCAAAGAGTAGGAAATCGCGGTTACTACAACCTGGGTGAGAATAGCTGTTCCCGTTGCAGTAATGCCAAGTTTAGCAATTGTTGCAGAATTGCTGACAATAGAATCTACTGCATTATAAACCCGAATATAAAACTGCTCGCCAACAGTCATTACTTTCGCACCCCGATGGAGATTGTCAGCACCTACTTCCCAAAGGATATTATCAGCAGCATTCGATCCACCTTGGGAACGTGGATTGATGTGGCTACCATGCTTATCCCGAAGAAATTGACGAATTGTATATTCTTTGCCTCCAAGCTTTGATGTGCCAGGAATTTTCTCAAAAAGCTTCATGACATCGGCATCAGAGCGAGGTAAGTCTCCCACCCGAACACCAGCACGATATCTCAGCCTATTTGCAATCTTGGGCATCTCTAGGGCTAATTCGGCAGCTGTCTTTGGTAAATTTTGCAAAGCATCAGCCATAACCATACTAGATGCAGCAACTCCAACAGCAGTTTTTTCAAATGTTTTACTAACATTTTGAATAGTTTGAAAACCTGATTGTGCTGCTATGGTTGACAAACTTTGTAAATCATTAACTGTATGGATACTTGAAGTAGTCATCTCGACAGTAGCGTTTTTGATTCCATCAACTACCTCATCCATCCCGGTTACTAGATTGTTGGCTACTTCTTGAGCTTTATCTTTAACCGTATCTGCAAAATTCTGTGCTTGGTTGATAAAATCCATTTTTTAGTAACCTTTCATTTCTGGTGTGAAGTGTTTGCTCCAGTTTCTCTTTCTAAAACTGATAATCACCTCAGCATTAATAATGAATTTACTTGCGAATTTTTTAAAGAGATAGTAATCGGTTTATATCTTTTGTGTATGTTAATTTAAAAAATATTCTGGAAACGAGATTGCGCGACTCTTAACCTGGAATTTCAACCTCAGAACTCGGAGTTTGAGTGTATAACTTGAAACGTCAAGTTATACACTCAAACTCCGAGCTTCTAAACTCTAATTTTCAATCTTTTAAGCACAATTGCCGGTAGATTTTTTTGACTATTGATGCTATGGGCTGCACTTACCGATATTTACAAAGTCAATTGCGCCTTCATCAATTTTTAGTTTCTACCTTTGAAAGAGTTTAGCCATTCTTGAACTTGCTCTCGTGCAATATCGCGTCCCCCAAGACCAAAGGCTAGGGCAATAGCAACTGCGATCGCACCTAATAAAAGTCCAAAGGCTAAATTCACAATATCACTAGCAACTCCAATCTGTTGCAGTGCCATTGCCGAGACTAAACCAATGATGGCAATCCGCGCCACCTGACCCAAAATCTGGGCTTGGCGATCGCCGGAACTGGTAATGATGTTAAAAGCGAGATTTGCCAGAAATAAGCCAATGGCAAAGATCACCAATCCCGCCAAAATCCGCCCGAATATGATCACAATACCAGACACTAATGCTGTCAGGGCGGGAATATTCAAGATATTCACCGCCGCCACCGTTGCAAACAGCATGATACCCACTAAGGCAACAATGCCTGCAATTTCCGATGGAGTGCGGCTGGGAATATTGGGGGTTGTTGATTCTGTGGAAATTACGATTCGTCTGCTGGGTGTTGTCAGACCCAAAATAGTGAAAATGTTATTAAAGCCTAAATTGGTGAGAATACTTGTCACTAAATCCGCGACAAACCGCCCGATGAAATAGGCCACAATCAAAATTGCTACGGCTGTAAAGATGGCAGGTAGGGCATTGAGAACCTGTTGCAGCATGGCGATCGCAGGTATTGAGATCGCATCAATTCGCAAGGCATTGAGGGCTGCGATCGCTACAGGAATCAAAATCAAAACATAGACAACTGTGCCGAGAATACTCGATAGAGGTTGCACCCCTGCACTTGCAGATAATCCCAACCGACTGCCTAAATGGTCGATACCAGTTGTCGCCAGCAAGTTCGTCACAATCCGCCGTACTACATTAGCGATGAACCAGCCAACTACAGCAATTAAAGCCGCCGCTAAAATGTTCGGCAGAACTAGCAGAACTTGGGTAATTAGAGCTTGTACTGGTTGTAGAGCCTGTCTCAGTCCGAGAGTATCTAAAACTGGGGCGAGAAACAGTAAAAATATAAACCAATACAGAGCATTGCCAATGGTCTCACTTAGAGACAACTGATTGAGGCTAGGTACTGTGTCTTCTGGTTCTGGATTCAAACGCTCATCCAGATTGAATGCCTGCAATGAGCGCACAGTGATAATCTTGACAATGGTTGCCAAAAACCAGGCGGTTGCTAAAAGGATTCCCGCACCAACCAACTTGGGCAAAAAGCCAATAAGTTGATCAAGAAAACTATTCAGGGGTCGAGAGGCTACCTCTAGATCCAATGTCTGTAAAACAGCTACCGCCGTCAACAGAATAATGCTCCAAAAAACTAAGCCGGAGACGATTTTCTCCACCTGGGGAACATCTTGACGACCTGTTACCCCTGCGGCAATGCGGTTATCGATGTTTGTGCGCTTGAGGATTCCTTGGGTTACTGCTGCTGCGATCGCTGCAATTAGCCAACCGACTAACAAAATTGCCACCGCCCCCAGTAGACGGGGCGTAAACAGAATCAACTGTTGAACAATACCTTGCACATCAGCAATTCCTTGATTCACTGCTGGTTGTATCGGTGGCAGGCTGGGCGATGATTGTGCCAAAAATTGCTGCACCGTGGACAAATTAACTCCAATCACCTGGGTTATTCCTTGCCAAGTTGTGTTCATGGTTTTCGGGAATTATGCTTAAGTATTCGCCGCAAACACTGAGTCAGTGTTTTGCCTATCAATTTACCAGTAAACACATACATATATATCAATTCATTGGGCATTCAGTATTGGGCATTGGGCATTAGACATCTCCGAAAAAGATTTAGATACCACAAATTTGCACCCAGACCTAACCCCCTTCCCTCGTAGGGAAGGGGGGTTTTAAAGCCTCTCTCCGTTTCGGGGAGAGGTTTGGAGAGGGGTCTTTTTTCTTTCCTGGAGATGTCTATTGGTTATTAATTCATCTCCCCACTCCCCTAAATTTTGCGTTACTCTAAGTTGCAGCAACAGCACCAAAGATGTGGAATGTCCCAAGTTTTGTCACAATCGATTCAAATTAATGCTACAGCTACGGTGGTGGAGCGCTGTATTAGCGATTTAACTCTCATGCACCGTTGGCTCAATCCCGTCCTCCGTTGCGAACCTGTGGGCGAAGCTTGGAGTACCGATATCGGCAGTAAAAGCCGTTTTATCATTCAAATTCCTTTACTGAAACCCACGTTGAATAGCGTAGTTGTAGAACGACAACCGGGTTTGGTAGTCTGGGAATTTCAGGGATTTTTTCAAGGGCGCGATCGCTGGGAATGTCAACCCACAGAAAAGGGAACACTCTTACTCAACCGTTTTGAGTACGATATCCCTAACCCTCTAGTTAGTTGGGGCTTCAACACCTTTGCCGCATCTTGGACAAAAGAAGATATGCAAGCCCAACTGCGCCGCCTCAAACGAGTCGCAGAAGAACAACTATAATTCGTAATTCGTGATTATCCCCCCACTCCCCACTCCCTACTCCCCACTCCCCAATTCGGTAAGTAACCGCCGAATCATAGATGCATCGTGGGCATCAGGAACTTTTGTTAAATAATTTTGTAAGTCGTCTACGGCTTGGGGGTAGTAACCGAGTTGATAATAGATCAAACCGCGATCGCGCATTTCTAAAGTTAAACCAGGAAACAGCAGCAAAATTCGCTCAATTGCTGCTAGCGTTTTTTCTAACTCTTCCTGTTTCATATAAATAAATTTTAAATTTGTCAGCATCCGTGCCAAAAATTGCCGATTACTGACTACAGCTAAAAATTCTGGTTGCAGCGTCACAGGTTGCTGATAAAGTTGAGAAAGCCGTTCCTCGCAATCTTGGGCAAATATTATTTCACCGCCATTGAAAGCATCCACAAAAATCTCTATATCTGGAACATCTGGGCGAATCAGAAAATGTCCTGGCATCCCCACACCCACCATCGGAAAATCAATCCGTCTAGCAACCTCTAGGTAAACCAGCGCCAAGGTAATGGGAATCCCCAATCGGCGGTCAATTACATTATTCAAAAAGCTGTTGCGAGGATCATAATAGTCAATTTTATTACCAGAAAACTTTAAATCATCGTAGAGATACTGATTAATACTTTGAACTATCCGCAAAGGATATCGTGAAGAAGGCAGGCGTTCTTGTAACTCCCATGCCATTGTATCAAGGGCGTTGAGGTATTCCTCTGGGTCTAGGTTGGGATATTCTTCTAGTGCAATATACAAAGCTGCCTTTGCCAGGTCAATGCGATCGTCAGACTGCTGGATCTCCTGATAAAAATATTGTCGCGCTGACGATAAATTCATAAGCTGTTGCTCGGTGAAAGTGTGAAAATCAAGCCACAGCTACGGCCAAACCAGACATCGCAGCTTGGCTAAAAGCAGTTTTTTGCATCTATCTTTATCTTATGGATATTCAGAAGTTTTGGAAATGTAGTTTGTAGATATGATCCACTGAGCGGCTTGCCTTGACTTGTGCCGAGCGGAGCCGAGGTAGCGCAGTCGAAAGGAGTCGAAGTGTCGAAACTCGCCAACACAGGTATTTTCTTTCTCGGAAATCTCCTATATAGTATACTTTGGGCAATTTTTATATTTTAGATTAATACAAATTACTATTATAATTTTTAGTGAACATCAGTAATAATACTTTTTTTTCAACTTTATTTACCAATAATGTTCATGGTGCTACGATTTAGCTGAAATCAAGTTAATAATAATATACCAGTAGCCTAGTAAATACTGCTTGTCTGTGCGATCGCAACGAAAGGCTAAATCTTCGCCTGCTAGAGGAGATTTTGTTTACAGCGATTTTCAGGTAAATGAACCACAAATAGACCTCTCTCCAAACCTCTCTCCTACGAGGAGAGAGGCTTTGATTTTCTCCCCTTCCCTTGTAGGGAAGGGGCTGGGGGTTAGGTCTTATAATTGTGGTCTAAATACATGAAAACTGCTGTAATTTTGCTTCTAAATTTGTGTGTATTTAGATACAGCGAGGTTAATTAATGAAGACCTATCACGTTTTCCGCGCAACGCTTACACTCTTGACTTGTACTTTGTCAGCTGTAGCCATTTCTACAAATGCCAATGCCTCTACTGTCGTAACATTTGACGATCTAACAAGTAATAACCTTCCAACAGATAATAACCTTCTAGTACCCGATGGCTATGGTGGAATCCAATGGGATAATAATTGGATTTATTACGGTTTTGCTCAAAACCCATACCCTCCTAAGTCAATTCCGAACCGAATCTATGGGAACACTAGCAAATGGGGTGTTAGGCCAACCACCAGCATTCCATTCTACTTTGCATCACCCGTAATATTTGATGGCGGTTATTTTGCTGGATATGATTTCTCTGTTCCAGTAAGCTTTTCACTCTACAATGGAGGAACACTACAGGCAACATCTGCATCACTTACACCTTCTTCTACACCAACTTTTCTGTCATCGGGTTATACAGGACTGGTTGATGAAGTTCGTGTAAATTGGTACAATGCTACTCTAGTGCTGGATAATGTAACATATCACACTGCTGCTGTTCCTGAACCAGCTTCTTTGATTGGCTTGCTTGGTTTGGGTGCTTTTGGTATCACCTCTAAATTCAAGCGCAAGCAAAAGCAGCAAGTTCACTGCTAATAGAATCTTTAATTTATCAAACAAAAGCCAGGTATCAAAATCTAGCTTTTTTCGTGTAAGTGTAAATAGCTAGTAAATTTAGAAACTGGCATCTTTAGCTACAGCGTGTGATAGTTAGGGCGATCGCATCTCAAAAATGAGATTAGGGATCAAGGTCAGGATGAAGACTACAACCACAGCCGCCAAACTCCTTTTTAAGGAATTACTAAGGGAGTTATGTCCCCGTCCGGTGCTAGAGTGAAAGGTGACATTGCTTATTATTATGTCTTCTCCGACCTTATCTGAAATCTAGCTTCACTCATTAGGCGCAGCATGGTCACAACCGCAGAAAAAACAAACATTGGTTACATTACCCAAATCATTGGGCCAGTTGTAGACGTTAAATTTCCCGGCGGGAAATTGCCACAAATCTACAACGCTTTGAAAATCAAAGGCACCAACGAAGCTGGACAGGAAATCAACATCACCGTTGAAGTACAGCAACTGCTGGGCGACAACCAGGTGCGGACTGTGGCGATGAGTTCCACCGAAGGCTTAGTGCGTGGTTTTGAAGTCACCGATACAGGCGCTTCCATCAGCGTACCAGTTGGTAAAGCCACTTTGGGCCGGATTTTCAACGTCCTTGGCGAACCTGTGGACAACAGGGGACCTGTAAACGCTGAGACAACTCTACCCATCCACCGCTCTGCCCCCAAATTCACCGACCTGGAAACCAAACCTTCAGTGTTTGAGACTGGGATTAAAGTTGTTGACCTTCTGACTCCCTATCGACGCGGCGGTAAGATTGGTCTATTCGGCGGTGCTGGTGTTGGTAAGACCGTGATCATGATGGAGTTGATCAACAACATCGCTACTCAGCACGGTGGAGTATCCGTTTTTGCTGGCGTGGGTGAGCGCACCCGTGAAGGCAATGACCTTTACAACGAAATGATCGAATCTGGGGTAATCAATAACGAGAGCCTTAATGATTCCAAAATTGCTCTTGTGTATGGTCAAATGAACGAGCCACCTGGAGCCAGAATGCGGGTTGGTCTGTCAGGATTGACAATGGCAGAATACTTCCGGGACGTGAGCAAGCAGGATGTGCTGTTGTTTATTGACAACATCTTCCGGTTTGTACAAGCAGGTTCGGAAGTATCGGCGCTACTGGGTCGGATGCCATCAGCCGTAGGATATCAGCCGACACTGGGAACCGACGTGGGTGAACTGCAAGAGCGGATTACCTCGACTACAGAGGGTTCCATTACCTCCATTCAAGCAGTGTACGTACCTGCGGATGACCTCACCGACCCCGCACCTGCTACCACCTTCGCCCACTTGGACGGTACAACAGTGCTGTCTCGCGGTTTGGCATCGAAGGGAATTTATCCCGCAGTTGACCCGCTTAATTCCACTTCCACCATGCTTCAGCCTAACATTGTAGGTGACGAACACTACAATACGGCTCGGGCGGTGCAATCAACTCTGCAACGTTATAAAGAACTCCAAGACATTATCGCCATTCTGGGTCTAGATGAATTGTCTGAAGATGACCGTCTCGTTGTAGCACGGGCCCGGAAAGTTGAGCGTTTCTTGTCTCAGCCGTTCTTTGTGGCAGAAGTATTTACCGGTTCTCCTGGTAAGTACGTGAAGTTGGAAGATACCATCAAAGGCTTCCAAAAGATTCTGTCTGGTGAGTTGGATGCTTTGCCAGAACAGGCTTTCTACTTGGTTGGCGATATTAACGAAGCGATCGCCAAAGCTGAAAAAATGAAAGGTTAGTCATTGGTCATTAGTCATTGGTCATTGGTCATTAGTCATTAGTTCAATGGCTAATGGCTAATGGCAAAAGACAACTGACAAAAGACAAAAGACACAGGACAAAAGATAAATGACATTAACCGTTCGTGTAATTTCCCCAGACAAAACAGTATGGGATGCCCCAGCTGAAGAAGTCGTTTTGCCTAGCACTACTGGTCAACTAGGTATCCTAACTGGACACGCACCACTTTTGACCGCCCTAGATATTGGTGTGATGCGAGTTCGCGCCGCCAAAAATCAGAATTGGCAAGCGATCGCTCTTTTGGGTGGTTTTGCCGAAGTCGAAGAAAATGAAGTGACAATTCTGGTTAACGGCGCTGAACGTGGCGACAAAATTAACCTTGATGAAGCTCGTGCTGCTTACAACCAAGCAGAAGCAAGTCTAAATCAAGTTTCAGGAGACGATCGCCAAGCCCAAATCAAGGCAACCCAAGGCTTCAAACGCGCCCGCGCTCGCTTTCAAGCGGCTGGCGGTTTGGTCTAATTTTACCGAAAATTTGGGTCTAAAGCCCGGTCATAAAGGACGGCTTTTTGGTAGAATACTGCCAACAGGCAGGGCATTGTCTGTTGGGCTAGGTGATGTAAGACGGGCTATGCCTGCTGTTGCTGTTTTAATCCAGAATCCCTGAACTTTCAGGTCAGGGAGTATGTCAATTTCTATTTCAACTTTGTAGGTTGGGTAATGTCCAACCTACAACATATTTATTAATTTAAAAAAAAAATTACGTCAAGTTTAAGAAATCAAGGCTTGCCCTGGTGAAGTGTTAACTTAGCTAATTAGTTGCCCAAATGGGCACAAATTATGAAAAGCTTTTCATTTTCCCTTGGTAAGCGTAAACAAAATAAGGTAGCTAATTTTGCAGCATCCATCGTAGCAACCTTAGCGATGGCTGGTAGTATGCATTCTGCCAATGCTACTTCTGTAAACATAACTACTCCCAAAGAAATCACTTCGGCATCAGCCCAGCTAAATCAGACTACACCAAATATTGCCCAGTTACAAACTAGCACGACTCAATATCAAGCTGCTGGAATTGATCCTTTTGTACTAGTTCCCATCGTACTTGTCGGCGGTTTCGTCATATTCATCCCCCTATTCTTTGGCGGATTGGTGGTTATTGGCGAACGTGAAGTTGGCATTGTCGTGAGGAAATTTACCCTTTCCGGGCGCGGACTCCCCGCCGGCAGTTTGATTGCCCTCAACGGCGAAGCTGGCTTGCAGGCAGATACTTTAGCTCCTGGTTGGCACTGGGGCCATTGGCCTTGGCAGTATTCTGTAAAAAAAGAATCGGTAATTGTCGTTCCCCAAGGTGAAATCGCCTTGATTGTGGCGGCAGATGGAGCATCCAACCCACCAGAGCGGATTTTGGGTAAAATTGTGGATTGCGACAACTTCCAAGATGCTCGGAAATTCCTCACCCAAGGCGGGGAAAAAGGGCGGCAAATGGGTTTTCTCACGGCTGGTACATACCGCATGAATACTGCCCTGTTTAAAGTCATCATGGCATCAAATGCCAGCGCTCATGGCATGACTCCAGAACAGTTGCGGGTGTACAGTCTGGCATCTGACAAAGTTGGCATTGTCACTACCTTAGATGGTGTACCAATTTCTGCTGGTGAACTCGCAGGCCCCATAATTGACGAACACGACAACTTCCAAAATGGTCAAAAATTTATTAATGGAGGTGGGCGGCGAGGTTTACAAGAGCAGACTTTGCTTTCTGGTTCTTGGAACTTGAATCCTTGGTTTGTGCAGGTTGAGCAAGTACCGATGACAGAAATTCCCATTGGGTATGTGGGTGTAGTGATTTCTTTCGTGGGTAAGGCACATCAAGATGTCAGTGGTGCAGCTTTTACCCACGGTAATTTGGTGAATCAGGGACATAAGGGTGTATGGGTCGAACCGCTATATCCTGGTAAGCACCCGATTAATTCTCGGATTATGAAGATGGAACTAGTGCCAACGACCAACATTGTCTTAAACTGGTCAGCTCGTACTGAACGCCACAGCTATGATGCTCAATTAGCTTCTTTAACTGTGCGATCGCGTGATGGGTTTGCCTTTGATTTGGAAGTAGCCCAAATTATCCATGTGGGTGCTTTAGATGCCCCGAAGGTAATTTCTCGCGTTGGTGCAATGCAAAATCTGGTAGACCATGTATTAGAACCGACCATCGGTAATTATTTCCGCAACTCAGCCCAAAACTGTACTGTACTAGACTTTCTGACTGCTCGGAGTGAGCGACAAACTGAGGCTGCTGAGTATATTAAAACAGCATTGCGGGCTTATGACGTGCAAGCGATCGACACCCTCATTGGTGATATTCAGCCACCAGCATCACTAATGCAGACACAGACAGATCGGAAAATTGCCGAAGAAGAACGCAAGACTTACGAAGTCCAGCAGATGGCACAAACCCAACGGCAACAACTTGTCCGGGAAACCGCACTGGCTGATATTCAGCAAGAAATGGTGAAATCAGAGCAGAGTGTACATATTGCTGACTTGAAAGCCCAAGCTCAAATTAAGCAGGCGAACGGTGAAGCTGAGGGGACAAAACTCCGGGCAATGGCTGAGGCTGAAGGGATTCGAGCCACAGGTAACGCCAAAGCTGAAACATACAGTGCTGGGGTGGAAGCTTTGGGTTCCCAAGGTTATACAGCAATGCAACTGATGCAAATTATCGGCGATCGCCATGTCCGTTTGATTCCAGATGTCTTAGTTAGCGGTAATGGCAGCAATAACGGCTTAGTGGATGGACTACTATCCATGATTTTATGGAATCAAGCCGGTAAGGGTGAATTGACACCAACGCCTTTGCATCCACAACCAGTAATTACCAAAGCAGAACCAACCGCAGAAAACGGTCTTCCACCGATAGTTGTGAATTTTCCAATGGATAAGCAACATTAGCAACATCAGGTAGGGGCAATTCATGAATTGCCCCTACCTGAAAATAATTCTTTTCGGCTAGGGACTGACAAGAAATAAATTACCCAATCTTGTGGGGTGGGCGTCTCGCCCGCCCTTGTATACGGGCGGGCGAGACGCCATTAGTGTCAACTTAAGGTTAAAACCCATTTGTCAACCATAGGTTTTGTTTGGAACTAAGTATAAATGTGAACTTTTTTATGAGTTTTATACGCAAACTGGGAGTGATGCTGATAAACAAAGCATTAATAATCCCTGAAAAAGTTCGTTTTTTGTCCCTTTCAAACCACATTTTTAAGCATAAATGCTTATTGACGTAGGAAGTTTTAGCTTAACTTGACACTAATGGCGAGACGCCCACCCCACAATAAGTAGTTGAGTATTTTTTTATTTGTCAGTCCCCTATTGTTTCCGTAAGTTCTGTTTTTGTAGAGTGGGTAGGATGCCCACTCTATAACTCTGGTGGAGAAATTTTGCTCTTACAAGAACGTTATCGTTTACTCAAACAGATTGGTAAAGGAAGATTCTGTAAAACCTTCCTGGCTGTAGATGAAGGTGAGTTTCCGCCAATTCCTTGCGTCGTTCAAGAATTATCGCCCGAATCCGAAACATTTAAAACTTTTGAGCAAAAGGCGCAACAGCTAGAGGAATTAGGGAATCATCCCCAAATTCCTACAATGTTCGCTTATTTTCAGGAGAACGGGCATTTTTATTTAGTACAGGAGTTTATTGTAGGCAGTAATTTAGCTCAGGTGGTTGAAGAGGAAGGCGCTTTTAATGAAACTCAGATTTGGCAACTTTTAGAAGATGTGTTGCCAGTTTTGCAGTTTATTAGCGATGCCTGCGGCGGGCTACGCCTACGCCACATCATCCACCGCGACATTAAACCCCACAATATCATCCGTAGATCCCCAATTACCAAAAAGGGGGATTTCGTCATAGTCGATTTTACCACTGCGAAAATCTTCACAGAAATTGATCGGCTAACATCTGAAACCAGTATCGGCAGTCCAGAATACGCTGCACCAGAGCAAACGAAGGGGAAAGCAGTTTTTGCTAGTGACTTATATAGCTTAGGTGTTACTTGCATTTACTTACTTACCCAGATTCCTCCCTTTGATTTATTTGATATTGCTAACGATTGTTGGGTCTGGCAACAATATCTTACTACTAAGGTAAGCGATCGCTTGGCGCAAATTCTCAACAAGCTGCTGCAAAACCCTGTTAACCGCCGCTTTCAATCAGCTAATGAAGTTATGCAAGCAATGGGTATGGAATTTAAAATCCAAAATCCAAAATCCAAAATCCAAAATTCTCCTTGGCGATGCTTGCATACTTTAACTGGGCATTCTGGGACATTGAGTAGTGTGAACGCCCTTGCCATCAGTCCTGACAGTAAGACTTTAGCCTCTGGTGGTGATGACAAAAACATCAAATTGTGGGATTTAAATACTAAAAAAGTCCTAGCTAGCTTATCAGGACATTCCCAAGCTGTAAAATCAGTTAGCTTCAGTCCAAATGGTCAAATTCTGGCAACTGCTAGCGATGATAAAAGTATCAAATTGTGGCAGGTTGAGACATTAAAGGAAATCTGCACCTTATTGGGACACTCCCACGCTGTAAAATCAGTTGCTTTCAGTCCAGATGGGCAGATTCTCGCTAGCGGTAGCTGGGATAAGACAATCAAACTCTGGGATGTAAATACTGGTAGAGAAGTAAATACCATAACTGGACACCAATTGCAAGTAAGCTCAGTGGCATTTAGTCCCGATGGAAAACTTTTAGCCAGCGCTAGTTATGACAGGACAACTCGCCTGTGGCAGATACCAACAAGAGGCAGGGGAGCAGGGAGCAGGCTTGCCGTGAGCGTAGCCGAACGGGGGCAGGGGGATATGAATAGTGCTGAGTTAAAAGACCACTCACAAGGGGCGGAGGACATTCCCACTTTCCCCCTGCCCCCTGCCCCTTTGCCTCCTGTTGAAAACCGCCCATGCTATAGCTTGTTAAGCACCCTTTCGGGTCATGCATGGGCGGTTTTGACAGTCGCTTTTAGTCCTGATGGTCGAATTTTGGCGACGGGTAGTGATGATAACACTATTAAATTGTGGGAGGTAAACACTGGTCAGCTAATTTGCACACTTGTAGGCCATTCTTGGTCTGTGGTGGCTGTGGCTTTTAGTGCCGATGGCGAAACACTCCTAAGTGCAAGTTGCGACAAAACAGTTAAACTTTGGAGGGTAAGCACAGCAGAAGAGATTGTTACTCTCTCTGGTCATGTAGACTCAGTATCTGCTGTTGCTGTGAGCAAAGTTACACAATTAATTGCAAGTGGCAGCCGAGACAAGACTATCAAACTGTGGCAGCTTGTAGAATCTAGCTAATGTTGTGTAATATCAGGCGCTACCTGTGAAGGCAACTTCTGGAAATTTCAACTGAGCTTCTGCCATTGGACGGTTTCTACCTTCCTCTTGCCAGTAGTTAATCACTTCTGTCGCTTTGTTAAGCAACTCAACACGATCCACGTCAGTAATCCAATGTTTGGACTCTAATTCCTTCTTTAACTCTTCCCAGGCATCATTTCTGGGCCAGAAAAAGTACTTAGTTAAAGGACTAGTGCCTTTGCCGACAATTTGATCGACTGCTAGAGCAACGTTTTCGTCTAACCACAAAATTTTCAAAATAAACTTGGTCAATCACACCTCCGGGAATTTCCGGGCATTACTTAATTAGGATAGCGATCGCTTATTTTAACGCAATAGTCTATCAAATGACCAAACAGTGATTGAAACTGGATTAGACATCGCCACTTTCCCCGAACAATCTCCCTTTACAAGTTAGCTGGTAGGCGTAAAGCTCAGTGGCTTTAGCCCTGAGATATAAGCAACTCGTGCAGTTCGGCAAGCTCACTGACCACGGTTTTAACCGCATTCAGAATTAATTTTTGGTACGGGGCGTGGAATAATATACTTATGCCACAGGTAGAATAACCGCTAGCACAAATGGATAACCAACCCCAAAACGACTGGCTAGGAAAAAATAATGGATAGTGGGTAGCGAGTAAACCACGATAAACAGAGCTAGGATGCCAACGCGCATTCAGACCAGTAAACAACACTATTTATTGATTGTACAAAGTACCGTAGGGCATACGGGAACTAGAGAAACGATTCTCTAACGCTTAGGGAGATGAGAGCCACCTGGGGTCAACCAAATTAGACTAGAAACTTTGTTCAATAAACGGGTTTCCGGTTTAAGTATTGCCGAAAGGATGGATGATTTTAAGGTACGTCGATGAACTAAGAATCTCAGTGTCTTCAGACCTGAGAGTGTCAAACTAGAGCAAGTCCTTGACTCTGATTTTTTACCGGAGTCATAATCTCACGCTTTTGCTTGGATGAATAATCAAATCGAGCAAGCCATTGATGAGGCGATCGCTCTCTATTGGCATAATATCTCCACCATGCAGCAAATCTCGCGTAGTCACAATATGGAGCAGCGTGGCGATAAACATTCTAGCTGCAACTTCTGGGTCGGTAAGCTGAAGTTTAGGATGAGTAGCAAAGTATTGGGTGAGAAAATCAAGATTTGGTTTCTCAACATTTTGGAGAAAAGCGCGTCCTAGTTCTGGAAAGCGACCTGATTCACCAATGACGATTCTAAAAAGTGCTATATCTTGCGGGTTTTGAGCAGCACAGTTCAGCATTTTTGTAGCATGAAGTTTCAAGAATACAACGGGTTCTTCTTCGCATGAGGGAAAGTCTTGCTGCTCAAAAAAGTTTACTTTCTCTGCCATTCGTTGGATTAGGGCGGTAAACAATGACTCCTTATCGGCAAAGCGTCGGTAGACTGTAGCTTTAGAAACCCCTGCGGCTGCCACAATTTTATCGATTCTGGCTCCTGCGTAGCCATGCTCCATAAACTCCTGCATCGCTCCACGCAGAATCGCTTCAGTTTTTTCGGGGGATAACTCCCGCTCAACACTCTTAACCTTACTCATCACTCAATTTCCCGCTTTGCTGGGCATCCACTAACACTATTGACTGATTTCTATTATACATCATTGACAAGACGAAACAGTTTTGTCTATTATTACTTTTAGACAAGACAAAACTGTTTCGTCTGCTAGGACTAACTCAGCCGAAAAAAAATCAAGGAGAGTACAAATGCGATCGCCAGCACAGATCCATGAAAATGATAATCCGCCGATTTTGATTCTAGGGGGTGGTTTTGCAGGATTGTTCGCAGCACTCCATCTTAGAGATTTACATTCCGGCCCGATTATTTTGATTGACCAATCGTGGTGCTTCGTTTTTAAGCCACTGCTATATGAACTGCTCAGTAGCGAAGTCAAGCTAGAGTTAATCTGTCCCCGCTACGATGCATTGCTGCACAACAGTGGTATTACCTTTGTGCTTGGTACAGTAGAAGTAATAGACGTGGATCAAAAGCAGGTCAAGCTAGACTCTGGCTTAAAGTATTCCTACAGTCATTTGGTATTGGCATTGGGCAGCACTACAAGTTACCTTGCTATACCTGGGGCAAAAGAACATACGCTATCATTCCGTACCGCCTATGATACGTTTGCGTTAGGACAGCACTTACGAAACCGCTTGCAGTTGGCAACCCAAACCGAAGATATAGAGGAACGGCGTGCAATGCTGACTGTTGTGATCGTGGGTGGTGGTGCATCTGGGGTGGAAATGGCGGCAACACTGGCGGATTTGCTGCCAACTTGGTACATCCCTTTAGGCGGGAACCCACAGGAGATTCAGATTGTAATTTTGCAGCGTGGTTCTGAGATTCTCAAAGATTCCGCAAGCGATCGCCTCCAGGAAACTGCACAGTCGGCGCTGCAAGAGCGAACTGCCTCTGTGAATATATTGCTAGGATCAGAGGTCAAAGCGGTGCATCCGGGAACCGTAGAGTTTGAGCGCAATGGGCAACGGTGGAGATTAGCCGCCGCTACGGTGATATGGACAACTGGAAATGCGACAAATCCCGTGATTGACTCGCTGCCGATTCCGGCTGAAAACCGGGATGAACACAATCGCCTCCTAGTTAAACCCACTCTACAACTGCCAGATTTTCCAGAAGTATTTGCAGGGGGAGATTGTGCCATCGATCCGTTGAATCCCCAGCTTGCTACCGCTCAGGTTGCCTATCAACAAGGAGCAAACTTCAGCCTTTGGTAATAACTTCAGCCTTTGGTAATACTAATGATTAAGAGAAGCATACTACTATGAACAGGTTCTCTTCAGCTGACCTCACAGCAAGCCCTCAATTTGCAACTCCAATTACTGAACAAGTTGATCAAGTTGACCTCACCTATTCACCCAACCAGGTTGATAGTTTGTCTGGCAACCTTTTGTTTGTAGCTTGTCTTTGTGTTGCAGCAATCTTCTTCTGTATCGGAGTTGGGGTTGGCAGGCGGCATACAAGACATCATAAACCAATAGCAATTCGGCTACGGCAAATTCAAACCTTAGAAAGAATTTGGCAAATGACTGCTGAACGCAGAGATTAAAGTCTTGTCAAGAATTCTCTAAAGCTTCATTTCTGTAAGTCAGAAAATTGTGTAATTTATACCAATTTGAAAAATATTTGCGACAGATTCAAACCTGGAAACCCAGATTTAATCTGAATTACGAATCTTGACCAATGATTCCTTAATAGTCAATCCAAAATCCAAAATCTAAAACTTGTACTGAGCGACTTGTGCCGAGCATCTCGACTTCGCTCGATGGAGCCGGGGCCGAGGTAAGTCGAAGTATCCAAAATCTAAAATTGTCCGACGGAGTTGAATATCTTATGTCACTCGATCGCCCATTTGAATCTGTATCTTCTGAGCCAACTGCTGATCTGAAAAACAGTGCTGCAAACGGCTCTGGTTCAGTCTTAGCGCCAGTGTCAACAGCTCCTATCAATACTGAAGAAACCGCTTCTAAACCCCCGCGACAGCGCAAGACATGGCTTTGGGTCATACTGGCAGTTCTGCTAATTGGGGGTGGGGGCTTTGTGGGCTGGCAATTATTAGGCAAGCGAGAAGCTCCGCCACCACCAGCGCCACCGCCTCTTCCGGTTAAGGTGCAGACTGTTGAATCGAGTCAAGTTCAATCTACCTCCGAGTTTGTTGGCACATTAGAAGCCCAGCAGCGTGTTTCGCTGCAACCGCAAATTCAGGGGAGAATCGAACGCATATTTGTAGCCAGTGGCGATCGCGTCAGCAAGGGAACGCCGATTCTATCTTTAAGTTTGGATCAGACTACAGCCAATGTTTCCAGCGCCATTGCTACGGTTAATTCCAATCGGGCGGCTGTAGTAACCGCCCAGGCACAACTTGAACAACAACAAGCCAATGAAGTTAAAGCCGCCGCAGATGTGAAATTACAGCAAGTGCAGTTCCGGCGAACCAAGATGCTTGTAACAGAAGGCGCACAGGCAAGGCAAGAACTCGATATTGCTCAAAACAACTTAGATGCAGCGATCGCTACCCTAAATGCTGCTAAAAAGCAGGTGATATCATGTCCGCTTGATTGCTTATTAAACTCGAAGAAACTCACCCCCGCCAAAGCTATGCTTTGTCTCCCCTCCCCACAAGCGGGGAGGGGCTGGGGGTGGGGTGTATTGACTGTGGTTAGCATAACTAATTATGCGGACATGATATGAACGCCAGCCAAGCCAGTGTCAAGCAAGCACAATCGAACGTGCAGCAAGCCCAGACTCAAGTTGCCTCAAATCAAGTAAACCTGAACCAGAAACAGGTGGTTGCACCGCTTGATGGGATTGTGGGCGATTTTTCCGTCAAAGTGGGCGATTACGTGAATATTGGCGGAACCTTGACCACAATTACCAAAAACGATGCCCTAGATATGCGAATTTCGGTGCCATCCAACAATGCTGCTCAACTGCGTCGGGGATTACCTGTACAGCTACTGGATGCCAACACAGGTAAGCGTTTAACTACTGGCAGCATTAACTTTATCTCGCCACAAGTGAGTACATCTCAATCTATTTTAGTGAAAGCTCGATTTGCTAATTCTGGTGGCAAATTGCGGGATGGGCAATATGTTCGCGCTCGGATTGTCTGGAGCCAGCAACCGGGGATTTTGATTCCAACTCAAGTGGTGAGTCGCATTGGTGGACAGAGTTTTGTCTTTGTGGTGCAAGAAGACAAATCTAAGGAAAAGCCGCAATTCGTCGTCCATCAAAAACCTGTGAAGTTGGGCGAAGTGCAAAGCGATGCCTATCCGATTTTAGAGGGAATTAAACCAGGCGATCGCCTAGCCGTGTCTAATCTTCTCAAACTACGTGATGGCGTACCCGTTCAACCACAGTCTTAGTTTAAACGCAAAGGGGCGCAGAGGTAAGCGCAGAGGGACGCAAAGAATTCTCTATGAAGATGCGCCTAATTATTAGAAAACCTCTGCGTACCTTTGCGCTAACCTCCGCGTACCTTTGCGTTGAAAAAAAAGCTAGGATTTGGCGCAGCTTTCTAAAAAAACGGCATTAGGAGTAATTATCATGTCGATCGCAGACACCTTTATCAAGCGACCTGTCTTATCAACAGTTTGCACCATCCTAATCTTGCTGATTGGTGGCATTTGCATTCCATTGCTACCGATTAACAACTTACCAGAAATTGCCCCCATTCAAGTGCAAACCACCAGCGTCTATATTGGCGCAGATTCCCAAACCGTTGAAGATACCGTCTCAACCGTGATTGAGCGGCAAGTGAACGGGGTTGAGGGGATGCAATACATGACTTCAAGCAGTGGTAATGACGGTTCCAGCACCATTTCAACTCTGTTTGATCCAGCTAGCAACCGCAACATTAACCAAGTTAACGTGCAGAATCGAGCTGCGATCGCCCAACCAAGTTTACCTGAGTCTGTGCGCCAAACTGGATTAACTACCCTAGCACGTTCCAACAGCATTCTCCTAGTTTATGGCTTCTATGCCGAAAATAGCGAGTACGACAACATCTTTTTGAGTAACTATGTTGACCTATACATCACCGATGCTATCAAGCGAGTTCCTGGTGTTGGGGATGCAACTTTGGTTGGTGAACGCCAATATGCAATGCGGCTATGGCTTGACCCCAACGCTCTAGCCAGTCGGGGATTAACGGCAACGGATGTCAGCAGTGCCCTAACTTCTCAGAATGTTCAGGTGGGAGCAGGGTCGATTGGTCAAGCGCCCACGAAGACGGATCAGAAATCGAATTTCCCGCTCCGCATTAATAGTAGATTAAAAGATGTCGAGGAATTCGAGAATTTGGTCATCAAGTCTGACACTAACGGGACACTGGTTAAACTCAAGGATGTGGGAAGAGCCGAGTTAGGCGCGAAGGATTATACAACTTCGGCATTGGTACAGGGCAAACCCGGCGTTGCGATGTTGATCTATCAGCTTCCGGGCAGCAATGCGCTGAATACTGCCAAAGCGGTGGAAGCGCAAATCGCAGAGCTGGAGAAAAACTTTCCTCCAGGGGTGAAAGCCGTCATTGCCTACGACACCACCAAGTTTGTGGAAGTCTCAATCGAAGAAGTACTCAAGACGCTGATGGAAGCCATCGCCCTAGTGGTGCTGGTGATTTTCATCTTTTTGCAAGATTGGCGGGCGACAATTATTCCGGCGATCGCTGTTCCTGTATCCTTGGTTGGTGCATTGGCCTTTGCCTATCTCTTCGGCTTCTCACTCAACACGTTGACCATGTTTGGATTAGTACTGGCAACAGGTTTGGTGGTAGACGATGCCATCATCGTCGTTGAGGGGATTGCTGCCAAGATGGAACAAGGTTTAGACCGACGGCAAGCGGCTTTTGAGGCGATGGGGGAGCTTTCTGGGGCGGTGATTGCCACCTCTTTGGTGTTGATGGCGGTATTTATCCCGGTATCCTTTTTTCCGGGGGCGACCGGCATCATGTATCGGCAGTTTGCATTGATCATTATCTTCTCCATCGGCATTTCTTTATTCAATGCCCTGAGTTTCACCCCCAGTATGTCTGGACTCTTCCTGCATCATACCGAGGGTGAAGGGCGAGGGCTGCTGGGCTGGTTTTTTCGTCAGTTCAACCGGGGCTTTAGCTGGGTACTGGAGCAATACGAGAGTCTGAGCAAGTTCCTGATCCGCATCCGCATGTTTGTAGTGGGGCTATTTATCCTCGGACTGGCGGCAACGGCGTTTATATATATTTCCGTCCCCAGTGGATTTGTGCCAGATGAGGATCAAGGTATTATGGTCGGTCTGATTCAGGCTCCCGATGGTGTTTCCCTCGCTTATACCGAAAAAATTGTTAACACTGTGTCTCAAACTCTGAAAAAAGAAGTGCCGGAAATGGAAACCTCTCTCGTCATTGCCGGTTTTGGTCTGAATGGCAATGGCCCAAATCAGGGGACATTTTTCTTTAAGCTGAAAGATTGGAAAGAGCGCCAGGGTGACGAACATTCGGTGAAGGGGATCGTGCAACGGCTAAATGGGATCTTTGCCCAAAATCAAGATGCGTTGATCTTTACATCCAACCTACCCGCCGTCTCTGGCTATGGGGTAACAGGTGGCTTTGAATTTCAACTTCAAGACCGCAGCAACGGACAACTGAGTATCGATCAATTTCTGGCGATCGCACAACAAATAATTGCCAAAGCCAATCAAAACCCCGCTTTACGCCAAGTATTCACTCAATTTACTGCCAGCACCCCCCAGTACCAGATTGACATTAACCGCGATCGCTTAGAAGCCCTGAATGTCGATTTTAGTGAGGCAATGAATACTCTGGGCGCTTACATGGGTGGGCAGTACGTCAACGATTTTACCTTCTCTCAGCACAGTTATCGAGTATATATCCAAGCAGATGAACAGTTTCGGAACTCTCCAGATAATATTGGTCAAATTAATGTCCGTTCCCGAAGTGGTAATCTGGTGCTACTAAATGAAGTCGCCAAAGTGACTCCCATTACTGGGCCGCAAACCATCAACCACTTCAACTTATTTCGCTCCATCAAGATTCAAGGCAATGCTGCGCCCGGTTACAGTTCTGGGCAAGCAATTACAGCGATGCAGCAGACCTTTAAGGAAATCGACCAGCCCGGTTTGGGTTACGACTGGACAGGAATTTCTAGAGAAGAAGCCAAGTCTGGCGGACAAACGATTTTGATCTTTGGTTTTGGTATCGTGGCTGTGTTTCTCATCTTGGCCGCGCAGTACGAAAATTACATCGACCCAATCATCATCCTACTGACAGTACCCTTTGCCATTTTAGGCGCTCTGTTATTTGTCTCAGTGCGCGGGTTAGTCAACGATTTGTACTGTCAGGTGGCATTGGTGATGCTGATTGGTTTGGCGAGTAAGAACGCGATTTTGATTGTAGAATTTGCCAACCAATCGCGGGAGAAAGGAATGACCATCGCCCAAGCCGTACTCCATGCAGTTCAACAGCGACTCCGCCCGATTCTCATGACCACCATCGCCTCCCTGTGTGGATTCCTTCCCCTACTACTGTCATCCGGGGCTGGTGCAGCCAGCCGGACATCCCTTGGTACGGCGGTGTTTGGTGGGTTATTTATCTCCGTGATCATGAGCCTGCTGCTGGTGCCCGTCCTTTACGTGGTGGTCAAAAACCTCACAGACTTTGCCTCTAAAGGTAAACCGCCCCAATCGCCTGAACCTACTCCATCTGGAGAATTAGCCTCTTTGAATGGAAAGAGTCAAGGAACAGTCGTCAAGTTTCAGGGAGATGCCCCTGCTTAACTGTTTGAGAGCGTCGCACCACACGATACAAATGAAACAAACAAGTCAAATCCTTTTTCCTTCTAGTAGTCCGCCAAGTCAACAATGCTTGGTTTGTAGTGAGTGCTTTAGCGCTCAAATTAAGGACTAAAGTCCTAACTACGAACTTATTCACCCATGAAAGTTGGTGTGGTGGACTACTAGTAGTCTGTCCCATTAATTTGGCGGGGTAAATCAAATTTCAATTTCTTTCTTTCTTTCTTTCTTTCTTCGCGCTCTTTGCGTCCTTTGCGGTTCGTTCTCTTATCACTCAAATTTAATGAGACAGACCACTAGTACAACAAGGCAAAAGTAAAAAGAAAGAACGCTGATTTTGTTTGTGATTCAAATTACTCATTCACACCATGCTATGAAACTTAAAATTCCTTCTTGGGTCGGTACCACGATCGGGCTGTTGAGTATGGGAATGATGCCAGATCTCGGTGCTGAACAAATAAAATTTTCTTACAGTCTTTTAGAATTTTCTCTTCCTGTTACTGATTTAAAAACTTATGCTCAAGAAGGTAAAATTAGCAGTGAACTAGCATCATATAAAAAGTACCTCAAACCAGAAGATATTGCTCAACTGCGCCAGGTTTTGACTGAAAAACAAAAATTAAGTCCCGTAGCAGTCTCTCAATTTCTCTATTCAGAAATTGGAGAATCGATGTTAAAATCTGCGGGTGAATTGATTCAAACAGATTCAAGACAAAACGGTTTTTATGCAATTCGTGCGGCGTTGATTCTAGCGGCGGCTGATCCAGAGGGATTAACACTCCTGAATACGATGCGCTACTTCCCTTCACAGAGTATTCGGATTAACACTGAAGAGCTTTTGGCACTGATGAATAAACTTTCAACTCTGAACAAGGAGACAAATCAAGCTCTCTCTGTAATTGAGCAACAGTCTAATACAGAAATATCGACTGAACCACCTATAGATATCTCAAAATTACCGGAGTTATACAACAAGTCAGGGGCGTTTTCTTGGCAGAAGAGAGCGATCGCCTTTGTGGATACTAATCGTAAATCCCTGACTGGAAGTATTAAAACTAGAGTCATTCAAACCGATATTTATTTACCTAAAAGTCAAACACCTGCACCAGTTGTAGTCATTTCTCATGGACTAGGTTCCGATCGCGAGAGTTTTGCTTACTTGGCAGAAAATTTAGCATCATACGGATTTGCTGTTGTTGTTCCTCAGCATCCTGGTAGTGATTCTCTCCAAATGGAAGCACTACTCACAGGGAAAAGCCAACAAGTATTTGCAGACACAGAATTAATTGACCGACCTTTAGACGTAACGTTTGTACTTAATCAATTAGAGCAGCGTTCAACATCTGATCCCTGGCTACAAGGAAAAATCAACGTTCAACAAGTCGGTGTGATTGGACAATCTTTCGGTGGTTACACAGCCTTAGTCTTAGCTGGCGCACGCATCAATATTAATCAGTTGCACAAAGATTGTAAATCTGAATCTGATTCGGTCAATATGTCGTTGTTGTTGCAGTGTCGTACTTTAGCACTGGGAAAAAATTCTCCTGATTATGAACAGATACAACAAAACTTAAGCAACCTAGATTTACGCGATCGCCGAGTTCAAGCTGTGATTGCTCTGAATCCAATTACTAGTAGTATTCTTGGGCAAGCAGGTATGAGCCGAATCGAAATCCCTGTAGTCATTGCTGGTGGAGCCTCAGACACGGTTACTCCCGTCTTCTTGGAACAAGTACAAGCATTTTCTTGGTTGACTACCAAAGACAAGTATTTGGGTATTGGTGACAAAGGGACTCATACCGATTTGATTGCTGGTGTGAGTAGCGTAATTTTACCATCTTCTAACCGTTTCTCTGGAAGTGACCCAGAATTGGGACGCATTCATTTTCAGGCTTTTAGTACAGCTTTCATGAAAGTATATCTTGCTCACCAGACTCAATATCGTCCTTTTCTAAGTACATCTTATGTGAAGAACTCAAATCGGGATGAACCAGTCAAGGTCTATTTCGTCAAGTCGCTACCACCAGGATTTCCCCAAGGATTAGTTCGTCAGAAATGAGAATTAAATAATTAAACCTTATCTAAGTTGAGAACTGTAGTTTTCGCCCTCACCCTAAATCCCTCTCCCAAACTTGGGAGAGGGACTTTGAAATTCTATAAAGCGGCGCAGAATATTACAGCTATTTTCAGGTAAATAGACCACGCGGTAGGGGCACAGCATTGCTGTGCCCCTACGACAGATGTGGTTCAAATACATGAAAACTGCTGTAAAGCGCTGGAAGACAAATATTTTAATGGTGGCAAGATTACCTATGCACCCAATCAAACCAAAACCCTGGTGGAGTACGTGTAGAGTTGACGCCAAAGCCAGATTTTCCAGTAGCTTCTTTTTCAGCTTTTGATGGTTTGACTGAGAGTTCAAATTGGATTTTGGTGATAATCTGGGGATAAATCTGCTTCGCCTAAAAGATATCAAATGGGTTCTATAAAACTATTTTCCTCTCTACCCATGACTGAACCAACTTCTGCAAAAGCGATCGCTATTTTCGATATTGATGGCGTTGTGCGCGATGTTAGCGGTTCCTATCACCGGGCCCTCGCAGATACCGTAGAATATTTTACGACCCAAGCATATCGGCCAACCCCACCAGATATTGACCAACTCAAGTCTGAAGGCTTGTGGAATAACGATTGGGAAGCATCGCAGGAATTAATTTACCGCTACTTTGAAACCCAAAAACAGAGCCGCGAACAACTGCAACTAGATTACAGTGCGATCGTTGCTTTTTTTCAATCGCGTTACCGAGGGACAGATCCAAATAATTTTACAGGGTATATCTGTAATGAACCCTTATTATTACAACCTAGCTATTTAGAGCAACTTACCCAAGCCGGGATTGCTTGGGGATTTTTTAGCGGTGCAACTCGTGCTTCTGCTAACTATGTTTTGGAAAAACGCCTGGGTTTGCAATCTCCGGTATTGATTGCGATGGAAGATGCGCCAGGGAAACCTGACCCCACTGGACTTTTCGCCACAGTTCGTCAGTTAGATAATGGAATTGAGGAAAGATTAGCGATCGTGTATGTGGGAGATACGGTAGCAGATATGTATACCGTCGAGAAAGCACGGGGTCTAGATTCTTCTCGCCCTTGGATTGGAGTAGGCGTTTTACCGCCCCACGTCCAGGAAACAGCCGCGCGTAGTGATGCATACAGTGAGACACTAATAGCAGCAGGAGCAGCAGTAGTTTTGCGTAATGTGCAGGAATTGACTCCAAAGCAGATTCAAGAATTGGTAAGTTCATCTCCCCGATCTATGTTCTAAGATTAATCAAGCTAGGGGTGCATGAATAACTTGCTGATAAGAATCTTGCTTTAATCATTGGGAGATTAATAAAAATGTCTGCACTTAAACTGCCTAACGGCCCTAAAACTCATCCTTGGGTACAGACATATAAGTGGCTGACTAATCCTTTAGAATACATGGAAGCCTGTGCTAAACGCTATGGTGATACGTTCACCCTCCGAATTGGCCCAGTTTTTATTCCTCAAGTGTTCACTAGTAATCCTCAGGCGATTCAACAGATTTTTACCACAGACCCAAAACAGTTAGACTCTGGTGAACCAGCGGGGATTAAATCGCCTTTATTAGGAAAGCAATCACTACTCGCTTTAGAAGGTAAGCCTCATCAGCGCCAACGAAAGTTGTTGACACCTCCTTTGCATGGAGAAAGAATGCTAGCTTATGGTCAGTTAACTCGCGACATCACAGAGCAAGTAATTAGTCAATGGCAAGTTGGGGAATCCTTTACAGTTTTGCCATCTGTGCAAACAATCTCCTTAGAGGTGATTTTGAAAGCTGTATTTGGTCTAGTAGATGGGCTACGTTATGAAAAACTCAAAAAAGTGCTGCTGAAAATCCTGAATCCCAAGCAGCCTTTTGTTACAGCAATGATGCTTGTTTTCCCATCATTCCAACGAGATTTAGGTTCTTGGAGTCCTTGGGGTATATTCCTGCGTTTACGAGAGCAAATGGATGAACTCATATATGCTGAGATTCAGGATCGCAAACAGCAACCTGACCCATCTCGAACTGATATCCTAGCTTTGATGATGGCAGCTCGTGATGAAGAGGGGCAGCCGATGACGGATGTAGAGTTACGCGATGAGTTAATTACCCTCTTGGTGGCGGGTCACGAGACAACGGCGACTTCCTTAACATGGGCTTTGTACTGGATTCACCATTTACCACAGGTGCGTGAAAAACTACTGCAAGAAATAGATAGCTTGGGTAAAGACCCCGACCCAAATGCTATTTTACGCTTGCCCTATTTGAGTGCTGTTTGTTCAGAAACTCTGCGCTTATATCCAGTGGCAATGTTGGCATTAAATCGCTTGGTAAAATATCCTTTAGAAATCATGGGTTATCAGTTGAATCCTGGTACTTTGGTGATTCCTTGCATTTATTTGACCCATCATCGAGAAGATTTATATCCGCAGTCAAAGCAATTTAAACCAGAGCGTTTTCTAGAACGGCAATTTACTTCTTCTGAATATTTACCTTTTGGTGGCGGGAACCGTCGCTGTATTGGGATGGCATTTGCGCTGTTTGAGATGAAGGTAGTTTTGGCAACAGTGCTATCTCACTGGCAGATGGAATTAGCTGATAGCAAACCAGTGCAGCCAGCCCGTAAGGGGGCGCTGTTGGGACCAGGAGGAGGTGTACAGATGATTGTTACCGGGAAGCGTGAGCAAAATCAGGCAGTTCGGGAGACTAGTTTGGTTTAGAAAGTTTGAGAATGCGATCGCATTTCTGGAGGCTTAACATTACATTTGCCTCCAGAGCAGATCCTAAACTACACCAAATTTGGCATCCAAACCAGCGTTTTTATATGCCCAGGCTTTTTGGTAGCCTTTTTTACCTCGGCTTCCAGAACATCTGAGTGCGTTTGTGAAAAACCCATTTTTAAAAGAAAGCTTTTCACCTGCTCATTTCGCAGACCTGAAGAGTAAGGAGCGACAATCTTATTTAAATTCTTCTGAGCAGCAAAATCAAAAATACTCCACAAAAGAGATTGTTCCACTCCGCGTCCTAAAGCACGACAGCTCATCAGCATGGTATCTATAAACAAACATTCGTTATTCTGCTTCAGAATCGCTACACCAACAAGACCATAATCACCAAAGCGGTCTTTAAGATTAAGCACAAGTATGGAACTGGATTTGTGAAGGTCTTGAATTTCAGCTAAGGAACGGCGAATTAAAGAAAGATTGAACTGATTGGTTTTCTGCGTCAATTGGGCTACCCGTGGCAAATCTCTTTCTTCGGCAGACCGAATTTCTACAACCAATTGCAAGGATTCTAAATAACTTTCCAGGCTAGTTACACCCTGCTGTAATTTATGACGCTGTTGTTCCTGCGCCATAAGTTCTGTTCGGATCTTATCTTCGATTGTGATATTTGAAGAATCAAAGCACCAGAGCTTAGAAAGAGTTTCAACATAAAGTGCCGGCTCTTTTGGCATGGTAACAACAGTTACTTCTGGAGAATTAGTTTGCACTTCCAGACATTCGATTGGGGAATCATCCACAAAAACGAAAGAGTCCAGACCCAAGTTTAATTCTTCAGCAATGTCGCGCAAATTGGCAGATTTTGCCTTCCAGTTAATCCGATGAGTAGCAATATCTGAGCGTTGCAATACCATATCAGGATGATTGTCAAATACATTCCAGACATCTGCTTCCTGATTTTTGCTAACAAGTATTAGGAGAATACCGCGTTTTTTGAGAGCTAAAAGCATTTCCTGAAATAGACGAAAACTGCGGCCAGGCTGGTCATTGCTCAAAGCTATGCCATCAATACCATCCTCACCGACGATACCGCCCCACAAAATACCATCGCAATCAAGTGCCAAAACTTTTTTAGCAGGAATAAATATTCCATGCGCTAAACGGGTAATAGCAATTCCTAGTCTCTGATAGACAATCTGTGAATAAGGAGCGCGAGCAATTGACTCAAATAAAGCATCTTGTGAATTTTTTCGTCCAATTTCCTCAACAACTCTTGCAAAGTCTAAAATATAAATTCCTGCCAATTTCTCCAGTTGTTCTTGCCACCAAAGGCGTACTTTCTCTACCTGTTGATGCTTGCCATGAAAAAATGGCGAAACTGCTAGAGGTAAATTCGACACAATCAGACCATTTTTCTTTGCAGCATAATTACTAATAGCATCCAACAGTTGACCACCACGAATCATTCCGTCCTGATCTTCATCGGAGATTAAATCCTCTGGGCGAGTCAGAATTATATTTAACCCGTTTGGATTATTCATAAAAACACTGTCTGGAGAAAGAAGAGTCTGTTCCAATTGGTTGAATTCACCAAATTCAACAGATAATGGAATGCCGAAAGCTCGACACCAGAGTTCTAAAGTAGAACCTAGTGGTTGTGCAGTAAAACTGGCAGCAATGACAATTTTTGTATTACTTTTTGGTATCGATTCTCGAAAACGACGGGCAAGTACCTGAGTGACGATATCTAGATCGTAAAGCGGTAAAAGCTCTGGATTTTTTTGGATTTCAATATTTTCGCTAGGAGTAGATACAATGTCTGAACTTTTTTCTAGAGAATAACTATCTGTATGGGCGGTAATTATCTGCTCGATTGACTTTCGAGAATTCAGTTGGAAAATATCTTTGGCAGGAACACGAATTGAAAAGCGGTCATATAATACAGCAGCAATTGACATGATAGCGAGGGAATCCCATGTCATACAGTTGCTGCTATTTAGGTCATCAGAAATCTCTTCTGGTGTCAAACGAATAGCATTAGCAATTATTTCATTCAATTCTAAGGAATCTATTTGTTGAAACGAAGACTTTGGTTTTGCCTCGTTTACATATTCATTTCGTTTGCGGAGAAAAATAGCAGGATTTCCACCCCAGATTTCACCACGTCCTATACGTGTGTAAGGAAGTACATTGCTGCCTACTTCTACTATTGCTTCCTCTTCAATTTTGACACCCATTCCGATTCGAGTGTTACCACCTATAGTACTTTTATTTCCAATGATAATTGGTTCTGAAATATATTTAACTTTCCCATCAGATGTATTAGTAGCATGAGCAACAAGATGGCATTCACTGCCAATAACAACATTGTCGCCGATGTATGTCAAATCTGGATCTTGTAGCCATGCAACTACTAGAGACCTTTTACCTATATGTACTTTTGGAGAATAGGCTCGCATTGCCAAATTCCTGAGCCATTTCAATGCAGTTGGAGACATTTTTAAGTAATTCAGCCCAGGCAATGTATCGAGCAGTAGCATTATCCTGTAAGAGTTAATTATGGGTGATATTTTAATCAGTAATGGCAAATCCTCAAGGACATCAATTTCTAGAAATCTTGGTTTTTTTACAAACAGAAACAGAAGGGTTGTACCCAATGTACTCAGGCATAAAAATAGAAATAACCAGAACAAGTAGAGAATGGGAAATATTGCCATCAGAACCAGGGTGTTGATTTCTGGAAATATGCTAAAGATTAGCCAAGCCTCTAGAAAACAAGTCACAATGGTCAAGACTAGTGGATAGAACCAATTGATAGTTTCAACAGTAAGTGCAGAGAGTATTTTGATCAATCTCATAGTAAATGCCCCTATTAAAGTGTCAAAAAGTTATCCAAAGCCGCTACAATCTGGAGGTCAAATACCTCTACTGGATTTTCAAGAACTTATCCAAAGCTGTAACTAGGCTGGGCGGCCAACGACGGATATTTTTTACCCAGTCGATATCTTTATAGCGGCTATCAAGTCCATAAGCTGCTACCCAGTTGCTTTCGGCTTCGCCTTGTTCTCCATTTACCCAATATGCAGCTGTGAGGGCGGCACGCACATCAGCAAATTTGGAGTATTTACGGGCAATATTTCGCATCTCACGGATTGCTTGCTCTTTTTGACCAGTTTCATACAGAGCGAGGGCGTAGTTAGCACGGGCGAAGGCAAAATTTGGGGCGATCGCATTAGATTTTTTGTAGTCTGCGATCGCATCTTCCCATTTTCCTAAACCTGTTTTGGCATTTCCCCGATTGTTATACGCCATCGCATCCTTGGGATCGAGTTCTAAGACATGATTATAATCTGCGATCGCATCGTCCCATTTTCCCAACCCTTCCAATGCCGCCCCCCGATTCAAATAAGGATCGGTGACATTCGGCGCTAATTCTATCGCTTTGTTATAATCTGCCAGAGCTTCTTGTAACTTATTCTGACTCACCCGCGAATTTCCCCGGTTACTCCATGCCCCCGCATTTGTCGGAAATTGCTCAATAATCTTTGTCCAGTAAGTTTCAGCCGTCGCAAAATCACCTTGATTCGTCGCTGCAAAGGCTTGATTTGCCCACTCATCGCCTTGTTTTAACTGTTCTTGAGTAATGGGCGGTTGAGATTCTGCCATAACTGGAGTACCCCAGCCGAACACAAGTAACAGACTCAGAAAAATACCAATCAACTTAATCATCTAGGTTTACCTGCATCTATGTTGAAAATGGGGCATGGGGCAGAGGAGTGGAGTTCAAAGACTTGTCAGGGAGAAAGACTCATTCACGGAGTTCAAAGACTTGTCAGCGAGTATTAAAGACTCATTCACGAGTATCAAAGACTCATCCCCAATGCCCAATGCCCATAATTACAATAATGACAACTGTTCATTAGGCGGCGTGAATCCCAAATGCTTATATGCTGCCTTTGTCGCCATCCTCCCGCGATGAGTCCGAGTTAAATACCCAATCTGCATGAGGTAAGGTTCATACACCTCTTCAATTGTTTGAGTATCTTCACCCGTTGTTGCTGCCATTGTTTCTAACCCTACTGGCCCGCCGTTAAATTGTTCAATTATCACACTTAGCATCTGGCGATCTGTCCAATCTAAACCGCAGGGATCTACTTGGAATAGTTGCAATGCCTCAGATGCAATGCTTTCATTAATCTCCCCAGATATTTTTACTTCCGCATAATCACGTACTCGCTTGAGTAACCTATTAGCAATCCGCGGCGTTCCCCGTGAACGACGGGCAATTTCTGCGGCACCATCTTCTGTAACAGGGGTTTTGAGTAATTGAGCGGTTCGCAGTACAATTTTAGTCAGTTCGTCAACTTCGTAAAATCGGAGTTTTTGAATTAAACCGAAGCGATCGCGCAGTGGTGAAGTTAAAGCACCTACCCGGGTTGTAGCTCCCACTAAGGTAAACTTTGACAACGGCAAGCTTCTGATGCGAGCGCTAGAACCCTTGCCAATAGTAATATCTAAGCGATAATCTTCCATAGCCGGATAGAGAATTTCCTCCGTCATCCGCGAGAGGCGATGAATTTCATCCACAAATAAAATATCCCCTGGCTTGAGGTTCACCAGTAGCCCAACAATATCTCGTGGACGTTCTAACGCTGGCGCACTAGTAATTTTGTAATTTACCCCCATTTCCGATGCTAAAATCATTGCCATTGTGGTTTTGCCCAATCCCGGCGGCCCGTACAACAGTAGGTGATCCAACACCTCACCACGAGACTTGGCTGCTTTGATGGCAATATCTAGTACATCCTTTAAATCTTTTTGCCCAATGTAATCAGCAAATCGCTTTGGCCGAATACCCTCTTCCTGCTGTTCTTGTTCATCAATAGCAGCTTCCGGCTTCAAAATATTTTCTGTGGATGGTGCTTTCACCGACTCTCGAAGCTGCTTTGATTCTCCGTTGGGTTCTGGAGGCTGTTTTTTCGAGGAGATTATCGCCATAATTCAGCTATCTTTTAAGGGACTTGGGACTGGAGACTGGAGACTTGGAACTGAGACTTGGGACTGGGCGAGGCAGGGGAGCAGGAGGAGCAGGGGGAGAAAGAATAACCAATGCCCAATGCCCAATACCCAATATCCGTGAAAATTTTCGGTTGAGAATACCCGCTCCAATTTAAAATTTAAATTCCGGTCAATTATCCAGAAGTACAAAAGTTATTATGTTATCTAAAAGAATCTTACCGTGCTTAGATGTGAAGGCGGGACGGGTTGTAAAAGGAGTTAACTTTGTCAATCTCAAAGATGCAGGCGATCCGGTAGAACTGGCCAAGGTTTATAACGAAGCTGGTGCTGATGAGTTAGTGTTTCTGGATATTACAGCTACTCATGAAGACCGAGCTACTATTTTAGATGTGGTCTACCGAACTGCTGAACAGGTCTTTATTCCATTGACTGTGGGTGGTGGCATTCAATCCTTAGAAAATGTTAAAGCTTTGTTACGAGCCGGTGCAGATAAGGTTAGTATTAATTCTGCGGCAGTGCGGGAACCAGACTTGATTAATCGGGCAAGCGATCGCTTTGGTAATCAGTGCATAGTTGTTGCTATTGATACCCGACGCAGAAATAATCCAGAAAATCCAGGTTGGGATGTGTATGTGCGGGGTGGCAGGGAAAATACAGGCTTAGATGCCCTAGTTTGGGCACAAGAAGTTGAAAAACGTGGGGCCGGAGAACTACTAGTAACAAGTATGGATGCTGATGGAACCCAAGCCGGGTATGACATCGAGATCACACGGGCAATTGCTGACGCTGTAGAAATTCCCGTCATTGCTTCTGGTGGTGCAGGTAATTGTGAACATATCTACACTGCCCTAACTGAAGGCAAAGCGGAAGCAGCATTACTGGCATCCCTATTACATTACGGGCAGTTAAGCGTAGCGGAAATCAAAAATTATTTGCGCGATCGCAATGTGCCAGTAAGAACACTGTTTTGATCCAGCATTTTCCATGTTATGACATCCATCTGAGGTTAGACACACTTCCTTAAAAGGGTGTTAATATTATTTTACAAGTATTAACAAATATTAAGAAATATGTTGCTTCCTATTTTACTTTTTGATGTAGCTTTGGTAGCGTGGTCGCTGCACTTAATGGAAAGAGCCTATGAGAGTAAAGAATTTTCTCTCATGTTAGCTGGTACATTGGTTGCTTTGGCTGCTGCTGCCATGCTGGTAGTTTACTTTTTGATGGGGCACTGTATGACCTATTTGTTGCAAGTGTCATAGAGAGTGCTTCGTGCTGGAGGAGATATTTAAAATTTAGTTTCCAGAAAAAGCTTCACAAAGTACTAATAATTAAGCGAGTATATAATCGATTCTAAGGGGTTATAACGCAGTTGGTAGCCCACGTTAATGCTGAGTGACCGACGTACTAGAAGGGTAGGAAGGAACACAGCAGGAAATATCCTCCCGTTCATTGGTACTAATGAGTAATGAGTAATGAGTAATGAGTAATGAGTAATGAGTAATGAGTAATGAGTAATGAGTAATGAGTAATAAGTAGGGCTTGCTGAAAAAGTCATAAAAAAGCAATTTCAAGGGTTGACCAGTTATTCAAGCAGGAACAGAGATAGTTTTATGTTATCTATAGCTAGCCAGAAGATAATTTTAAATTATGTTAGACTGGGAAAAAGGTCTATTTTTGAAAAATAGACATAAAAGTACTGCTGGTCGCGGTTATGCAAGGATTTTGAGCCATTTTACCCTCAACTCTTGCACCTGAATATACTTCTTTGGTCAGATAATCTGTATACTGTGAACTTTTCTTTCTTTTTCAGCAAGCTCTAAGTAATGAGTAATGACTAAAAACTCCACCCACAAGGGGATGGAGTTTTTTATAAGCTAAAAATCTTTTAATTTGCATCCTCCAAAAAATAAATCTCTTGTGGGGTGGGCAACATGAGCGCCCTAGTTGTGCAAATTAAATGCGCGACAGCTTATCAGCTAGGGGTTCCTGAAAAACTCAACCAAACCAAGTACGAGATGGTTAAACCAATGGCAATTAGTGCCACCCAGATAAAGCGATTATCTTTGGTATTGACCTGACTGAGATCAACAAATTCTGGCTCTGTAGGTTTAGGCTTCTGCTGCACAGAAGATTTAGTCGGTTTAGCAGCTACAGAAATTTTGAGTTCATTATCGGGAAGTGCGCCCAAATCGGGGATTTGAGTCATCCATTCGCTGGGTCTAATCAGCTTTGGTGCTTTTAAGATATAAAGCATCTGCCTGGCTTGTTTGCTGGTTTCAAAATGGGGATGGCGTTTGAGTCTTTCGCAAAGAGCGATCGCATCATCAGTGCGTTCAGCCGCTTCATAAGCTGTCACTAGATGAATTTCTACTTCTCCCCCAAGGCGAGAATTACGAGCTAATAGGGCGCTGGCCTTTTCTAAATTTTCTACGGCTTCGCGGTATTGCCCATTTTCAAAGGCAACTTTTCCAGCCTGGTAGCGGGTTTTAGCAATGTCTAAACTTTCTGCACTCACGTCTTATAAAAAAATCAGCACTATTTTAATTTTGTTTAATTTTGCCAATGCCAGCAATCTTTTTGGAATCTTTTCAAAAGCTGGCAATCTGAAAGTGGATAAACTTCTAAAATTTTAACTAAGTAGCAGCGACTATTTTCTGATCAAAAATTCCGGTATCAAATGCAGGTGAACAAAATATGTTAAAAATCAAGCATTGGCAACTGAATTGGCTTCTAGCCGGCATGACTTTAGCTGTTATGGGGGTAAGTATTGCTCCAACTTCCGCCCAGCGATCGCCTGGTAGTCCGATTCCCACACCTATACCTGTAGAGCCAGCAACGGGATTAATGCCACAACGCACTAATTACCCCGATTATTCCTATCCCCAGCTAAGGCAGAACGTGAGAAACTCCCCGCCGATTAATCCAGTAATTCGAGACTCAAGCCGAGTTAATCCGGTGATTATCAATAATTCCTGGCATCGTACACCATTTAGTGGGGGGCGATCGCGTGTTTTCATCACCTATCCCCAGTAAAGTGAGGAGTAGGGAGCAGATAACTCCTAACTCCTAACACTTACGACGTAAACTGCGAACCGAGAATCATTGTTCCAATCCCAACGTCAGTAAAGATTTCTAGTAATAGGGCGTGAGGAATGCGACCATCAATGATGTGTGCTGCACGGACTCCTTGAGCAAGCGATCGCACACAACAACTAACTTTGGGAATCATCCCACCGCTAACGATACCATTGGCAATCAACTCGCGGGCTTCGCGGATATCTACTTTTGGAATCAAAGTAGATGGGTCTTTGTAATCTTTTAAAATTCCACTGGTATCGGTCAGTAAAATTAACTTTTCTGCTCCTAGTGCAGCAGCGATTTCTCCAGCTACAGTATCGGCGTTAATATTATAAGCTTGCCCAGTCTCATCTGCGGCGACGCTAGACACTACCGGAATATAACCATTGCTAGCGAGGGTATCCAAAATCTTGATATTGACATTGCTGACTTCCCCCACAAAACCGATGCCTTCTTGACCTTGGGGACGGGCTGTAAATAGATTACCATCTTTACCGCAAAGTCCTACAGCCAATCCACCAGCTTGGTTAATTAGCGCGACAATTTCTTTGTTAACTCGACCAACTAAAACCATTTCCACCACATCCATTGTGGCGGCATCAGTGACTCGCAGACCATTTTTAAATTGTGGTTCGATGCCCAGCTTATCTAACCAACTGTTAATTTCTGGGCCACCGCCGTGGACAACAATTGGCCGCAAGCCCACGCACGATAAGAATACAATGTCGCGGATCACTTTGTCTTTGAGTGTGCTATCTTTCATGGCTGCGCCACCATATTTGACAACAACAGTGCGACCGGCGAATTGTTGAATATAAGGTAGTGCTTCGCTTAGTACACGTACACGAGTGGCTTCAGTTTGCCTGATGTATTCAGAATCGTTGTCCGTCATGAGGAGCCTAACAGAGAGAGTTAAAACCTATGCAGTCAGTGTAGAAGACTTTGTAACTCCTCACAATCTCTGCTGCCAAAGTCGAGTATGTTTGTACTGATCAGCCATAGCTGTTTGGTTCAGTTACCTGGAATCTACTGTAATTAGCATAAAAAATATGAGCGATGCTTTTAACCGACTCGCACCCTTCATCCAAGAATATATTTACCATCACCAGTGGACTGAATTACGGCCAGTTCAAATTGCCGCTTGTCAAGTTATATTTGACACTGATGCTCACTTGCTAGTTACTGCTGCAACTGCTGCTGGTAAAACAGAAGCAGCCTTTCTGCCAGTTTTGACTCTATTACATAGCAATCCTGCCGCCACCATCGGCGTATTATATATTAGTCCAATCAAAGCTTTAATTAATGATCAATTTGAGCGTCTCAACGACTTACTAAAACAAGCAAATATTCCAGTTTGGCACTGGCACGGTGATGTTTCTCAAAGTCGGAAAAATAAACTTTTAAAGAATCCTCAAGGCATTCTCCAAATTACCCCAGAATCTCTCGAAAGTTTGTTAATTAACAAAAATAATGACCTACTTCGCTTATTTGGTGATTTAAGGTTTGTAATCATTGATGAAATTCACGCCTTTATGGGTTCAGAACGTGGTTGTCAAATTATTTGCCAATTACAACGTTTAGCAAAATTGACACAAACACAACCGCGCCGTATTGGTTTATCGGCAACTCTTGGTGATTACTCACTAGCTGAAGATTGGTTGCGCTCAGGAACAGATAAGCCAGTGATTACACCCAAAATCGACGGCATAAAACGGCAAATAAAACTAGCTGTAGAACATTTTTATATTACTGATGAAGTAGATGAATCAGAGGTGAAAGCTGATGAACAATATATTTTCAACCTCAGCAAGTCTCGCAAATGCCTGATATTTGCTAATAATCGCACCCGTACCGAATCTGTAATTGCATCTTTGCGACAAATTGCTACAGAACAAGGACTACCAGATATATATCATGTACATCATGGAAGTATATCTGCTAGCTTGCGGCAAACTGCTGAAAATGCCATGCGTGAACCCAACAATCCAGCTGTTACCGCCGCCACTCTGACTTTAGAATTAGGTATAGATATTGGTCATTTAGAGCGAGTTATTCAGTTAGAATCACCCTTATCTGTAGCTAGCTTTTTACAGCGCTTGGGACGTAGCGGTAGAAGAGGGGAAGCTGCTGATATGCGCTTTGTATGCGCTGAAGATAAGCCATTACCAGAAGCTTCTCTACCAGAGCAAATCCCTTGGCAACTTTTGCAGTGTATCGCGATCATTCAACTTTATTTAGAGGAACAATGGATTGAACCAATCAGACCAATTAAATATCCTTTGAGTTTGCTTTATCACCAGACAATGAGTATTTTAACAGCAGCAGGAGAAATTTCCGCTAATACCCTAGGGAAACAGATTTTTAGTCTACCGCCCTTTGCCGCGATTTCCAAAGAAGATTTACAACTATTGCTGCGTTATTTAATTGATATTGGTCATATTCAGCATACTGAACAAGGTAAATTAATCCTGGGTTTGGCAGGAGAAAAGGTGGTGAGAAAATTTCAGTTTTATGCTGTCTTTGCTGAACAACAAGAATATATTGTTAAGCAAGGTGCAACCGAAATTGGCAGTATTGTCACGCCACTTCCTGTTGGTAATCAATTTGCTTTAGCTGGGAGAACTTGGGAAGTTGTAGAAGTAGACTTTAAAAAGAAGGCTATTTTTGTGAAACAAGCTGAGGGTAAAGCTAGTATTTATTGGCGTGGTGGTGGTGGTATTATTCATAGCAAAGTTTTGCAACGAATGCAGCAAGTTTTATTTGAAAATATCGAGTATAGTTATTTGCAAAAAAATGCTTTGCAACGTTTACGTCAAGTTCGCCATTTGGCGCAGCAGGTTGGATTAGATAAGCAGAATATTGTGCAATTGGAAAAAGGTAAATGCTGCATTTTTCCTTGGATGGGTACAGTTGCTTATCGCACCTTAGAAAGATTGCTCAACTGCTATTGTCGGGAATCGTTGGAAATTACCAGTATTGGCGGAGTAAACCCCTATTATTTAACAATTAAATTAGGCAAGGATAAATTTAAACATCTTTATACTGAAATCGCTTCCTTGTGTGAACAAAGAATTACCCCAGAACATTTAATTAGTACTTCAGAAGCACCAGAAATTCAAAAATATGATGAATTTATTCCTCATCCACTTTTACGGAAAGCTTTTGCTCACGATTATTTGGATATGAGGGAAGTTAAACAGCAAGTGGCACTCTGGAAAGAATAAGCTCTCCGTATCTTTGCATCCCCCGTACCCCTTCCCTACGAGACGCTTCGCGCAGCGTCTCGTTTCAGACTCTGATTTAAGCAATACTCCCGCGCTTTCTGGCTTCTTTGTAGGAAGTTCCCACATTTTTCAAACCAGCTTTAATCATTTGTTGTTCGAGAAGGGCAAAGAAACGCGCTCGATCGCCACCTTTTACTACTGCTTGATTATGCGCCTCAGCGATCGCTACAGGGTAGCCATATCCTTTTTGCACTTGTGCTAACATCAGTCCCAGTGCTTGGTCTAACATGGTTGCATTCTCGGCAACCCATGCCGGAACTTCAATTCGGGCGATTTCAGTACCAACGTGGACGTAGCAAAAGTAAATGGTTTGATCGCCGTAGAGTTCGAGAATGGGGGAATTACTGCGCCAAAGGGTGCTGCGTTGTCCTGGTTTGAGTCGGGTAGCCCAAACAGAAGTATCTCGCAATTGTTCAAAAATTTTACAAGGTACTTTTTCTAGCTGATTTGGGCAATGACTTTTACAGTCTGGCGCTGGATGGGGACAAGCTAACAACCGTAAAAAGTTCATTGTTTCGATGCTGCGAGAGGCGCTAAGATAGCCCATCAACGGAATTTGAGCATCACGCATCTGCTGCCAAGCTTCGAGGATCGGGGGTAAAATGCGATCGCGTGCATCCATCGGCAATTGTTCTAAAAACCAATAAATTAGCGAACCATCTACCATCGCTAGGGCTGGTGTTCCCCCTTGAACTGCACCACACGCAAGTTCTGCTAACACCGTTGTTTCTGAAGCAGTGCGGCGAAAACTCATCCATTCCTCAGTTCTAATTCCCCACTGCCGAGACATATATAAATCTTCTGGGCGGTAAAATACTTCTGGCAAACTATCGAGTAACGGATGGCGATTTTGTCCGTAGTGTAAGATGACTCTGCCGATATTTAAGAGATAACAATAAGCAATTTCGTGATGGTTGGGGGCAATTTGGGAACCATCGGTAGCAATGACAGTATGAATTTTTGGCGGAACTGGGATATCAATGCAGGTTTCTAGGGGTTCAATCGGGGTAGCATTAGCAAAGGAAATGCGATCGCGCCATTTTTCCTGGCGATCGATTAAATCTTGTTGACATTCGTAAGCATTTTTGAGATGTTGTTGTGCCAATTCTAAACGCTGACGACTGGCAGCAGCTTCTAAGGTAAGATGCTGACTTAAACCCTGCATTTGTCGCGCTAGTTTTGTGAGATCAAGCATAAAACTGACTTAGGATTTAGGATTTAGGATTTAGGAGTTTTCCTAATTTCTTATTATTCAGAAATATTAGACCTCTTACAAAAGTCCCCTAACACCCCTCCCCGCTCTTCGGGAGGGGAGACTTTGACGTAAGTTAAAGGCGGGGTGGGGTTCTTTTTTTTGATTTATGCAAGAAATCTATTGTAGAGACGTAGCAATGCTACGTCTCTGCATTGTTTTTCATCAGATGTTTAATATATTAAAGCCAAGCTGAGAAATCTTTGGCAAACTGAGAAAGTGATAACAACTGAATTCGCGGGTCATTTTGGGCAGTTTCCCTTTCTGGTTGGGTATTATAGCCCCAGTCTGCAAGAAAAAGTTTCACATCCTCAAGGTCTCCTTGTTGTTGGACTAACTGTAATGCCTTGAGTCTATCTTCTACAAACCAGAGACTAACTGACTTGTCTACTGCTGACTTGATTAATTCTCGCAAAATTTCATATTTAGGAAGCTTCACTTCTTTCCCAAAGATTGATGCTGGTGGTAAATTCACCCCTTCTTGTTGCAACAACTGCTGGACAAAACGCCCTTCTTTAGTTGTCACAATATATAGCTTAACTCCACTATCAAGAGTTAATTTTATTTTTTCTACTACACCCGGATAAAATCTATGCAGATTCAGCCAACCAGATAAATCTTTGGTAATCCACTCATCTCGCTGATTATCTAGTTTCGCGCCAATTTCTTTTGCTTGTAACTTGTCATCTAACAACAGTTGTGGCGTGATACTTCCCCATTCATGAAGAATCTTTTGATCAGGAATTCCATTTACCAAGGCTTTGATTAAAACTGGCATTTCCCAGCCAGTTTCAATTACAGGGCGTAGGCGATAGAATCTCAAAGCTAAATCATCTGGTGGTGTATCGTTTGTAGGAGACCAAATTTCACAGTAGGTACGCCATGCTACCTCAAAATATTCAATTAATCCGTCGCAAATTACTCCATCAAAGTCCAGGGCTAAAATTTTGGGGCTACTTGCGGTCATGGTTTTGAGAATTAAACTGCTGTTGTCAGCTTATCCGACAAATTTAAATCATGGGGTAATTTTTGTTAGTATTTCATGATTTATAAATTGCTGAAAAAGTATGGTGGTATTGTTAAATTTGATTTGATCCTGGTAGGTTAACGAGGATCTACGGCAGGTTTGCGATCGACTAAACGAATTTGGTTTTGCTTGACTACTACCGTGATTAGTGGTAAGGAACGGTTAGCTGGCCCATGAACGACTCGCCCTTGAGAATCGTATTGAGATCCATGACAAGGACAAATAAAGTGATTCTTCTCAAGATCCCATTCAACTGTACATCCTAAATGGGTGCAGATTGGATTGATCGCGTATTCTGCAATCTTTGGCCCGTCTTGAATAATCAGATAATCAACGCTATGGTCTGGTAAGCCTTTTACCAGAATTGGAATTCCCGGCTTTGCGGTTGCTAATAGTGTATTAGCGTCAATTTCTTTGTCGTCTTTAGCCAGTGCTACTGATCCTGGAAGATAATTTTGACAGCGTGAATTCTTTGGATAAAGTGAGCAAAGGGTTTCTAGGTCTATCTCACGACTTTGGCTGACTTTGGGAAATAGATATCCCATCGCTACTGATGCAACTGTAGTACCTAGCATATAGGTTAAGAAATCCCGACGCGTTTTTATCCTCGCTGGAGTTTTGCCATTTGTAGAAGAATGTTCCATGATGATTAGATTTAGCGACAGAGGTCTACTAATATACTACGGCGCGATCGCATTAAAGAAAGTGGTTGAGGTCGATTTTGTAATTGGGGATTAATTTTCATAAAGTTTGCTTTTGTTTATTATTATTTATTTCTAGAGTAAGAGGTCATTTATAAACCTCGGAGCTAAAATATAACTCCAGATATGTTTCTCAGAAAATCTATTCTCAAACTCTCTCTAGAGAAAGAACTCTTTATGCCTTTGATTTTTTAAGCTGTTTTTAGTCAAGTCACATTTTTTAATACCGGAAACAGCCATGAGTAATAATCAAGAAAATCAAATTCATCAACCAGTCAGCGAAGATCGGGATTCTCGTGACGAGCCAAATGTGAAAGAAAGAAACTTAACTGCAAATCCAGGAGATAGAATTGCTGATGAGCCTCAATCAGTTGAAGAGAAGGCTAAACAGAGAGCTCTTGATGACGTACCAGATATTACAGGCGACAGAATCACAGTCCCAACTTACTTTGTTGTAGATGAACCCAATGGTGAAAAGAAGGCACTCCACCACGTCAAAGATGCTGAAGAGATTTCCGATGTAATTCGGCAAGCACGAGTTGACGAAAATGGAAATCGAATTTGGTAATACTTCTTTAAGCAAAACTACACTCGGTAGGGGCAATTCATCAATTGCCCCTACCGCATTGTCTATTTACCTGCAAATAGCTGTAATAAGCTAATCGGTATTTAAAGTTGCATAATTATGGCGCTCATGTTGCCTATCTCACAAGACTTATTTTTAATTCAGTTATGCAAATTAGATGTTTTTTAGCCTATGATATTTTGCAGAGTTGATCTGACATAATCCCTTTGGCAAGGTTGTATATCAAGTGGCGATCGTCATGGGAGCATAGATACTAATTAATATTAGCTATTATTAACAATAGTTATGAATAATATACCGTCAACACAACAGCAAGTTACTTCTAAGGACAGCTACAACTACCTGCTATTCTTGCCCGATGGGTTAAGTCCTACTAGAAGCGATGTCTACGACGGGCTACGCCTACGCAACAAAACACAACAGCCACTTTTACCAACAATCCTATGTTTACACGGTTCGGGTGAGCGAGGTTCTAACTTAGATAACGTGAAAAAGCACGGCGTTGCTAAGATTGTAGAGAAGCAACCGGATTTTCCCTTTATTGTCATTTCTCCCCAATGTCCGCGCGGTGCAGATTGGAATGTAGAGCGATTGAACTACCTTCTAGATCAGGTTATCTCATCCTATCCGGTTGATCCAGATCGGGTTTACCTGACTGGCTTAAGCATGGGTGGTTACGGAACATGGCATTTAGCAGCAGCACAGCCCCAAAGATTTGCAGCGATCGCACCCATTTGTGGTGGTGGTAATCCAGAAGTAGCACATCAGTTAAAAAATCTTCCCGTGTGGGCATTTCACGGAGGAAAGGATCGTGTAGTTCCTTTAAGCGAGTCGCAAATAATGGTTTCTGCACTCAAAGCCCACAACAACAATGTAAAATTTACAGTTTACCCAGAAGCCGAGCACGACTCATGGACGCAGACATATAATAATCCAGAGTTGTATCAATGGTTTTTACAGCATCGACGGCAGCAGGCTGTAGGTTAAATTTGGCGAATGACATTTACAACTTATCTGGTGTTTCTATGTCAATAGACATAGTTTGCAATTCAGCTTCTAACTGCTCAATCGTTGGTAAATTACCTTGCAAAGCCTCCGGTAAAATATCTTTTAGCTGATACACCGAAACACCAATGGGCTTATGTATATCTCGCAGAGAATATTCGGCAATTACCTTATTTTTGCTCTTGCATAAAATCATCCCAATCGTCGGCTGATCATCTGGGTGTCTCAATAAATTATCCACCGCACTAACATAGAAATTCATCTTACCCGAATACTCTGGCTTGAACTCTTCAATTTTTAGATCAATTACTATATAGCAACGTAAACGCAAGTGGTAAAACAATAAATCAATATAAAAATCTTCACCACCAACTTCAAGATGATATTGACTACCTACAAAAGCAAAACCCACTCCTAACTCTATTAAAAAATCGCGGATGTGGTTAATTAAAGCCCGTTCTAAATCCCGTTCTAGAAAATCTTTCCCTAAATTGAGAAAATCAAAAGTGTAAGGATCTTTCAACAATTGCTGTGCTAATTCTGATTGGGCTTGAGGCAGAGTGCGGTTAAAGTTGGTGGTTGCTTTACCCTGACGGTGATACAACTTACTTTCAATCTGGTGAACTAAAACATTCCGACTCCACCCATACTCGATAGTCTGTTGTACGTACCATAAGCGTTCTGTTTGGTCTTTAATGGTATCCAATATACGGGCATTATGACCCCAGGGAATTAGTGCAACAGGTTGTTGCACTAATTGATCGTCTGGATAAGCTTCGGCAAATGCCCGCATATACTTGAGGTTGCGAAGCGAAAAGCCTTTCATCTCTGGAAAAGCTTTCTGCAAGTCAGCCGCCAGACGATTAATAACTTTTGCACCCCAACCCTGCTGCTGTTGGCGATTCAGAATATCTCGCCCAATTTGCCAGTAAAGTAATACTAATTCTTTATTGACTGCAACTACCGCCCATAATTGAACGTTAGAAATTCGTGTTTTTAGTTCAGTTAAAAAGTCTTCATAACCGATAATCTCAGATGCGCCCCTTCGTAAAGCTTCGGATTTATCGTCTCTAGACATAAAAAAGAATTAACCTAGTTCTATAGCAATCCTAAATGATTTGTCAGAAAATTCACCTCCCGCGTAATGCCATCCCCCCTTAGCAAGCTACGGTGTACACACATCTTTGTACAAAATCAAAACCGTTGGAGATCCCCCTAAATCCCCCTTAAAAAGGGGGACTTTGAGAAGTTTTTGCCCCCCTTTTTTAAGGGGGGTTGGGGGGATAAAAGGCTGTGGGGCAACTCTCCAAAACTTGTGTGTACATCATAGTTAGTAAGGGGAGGGTGCGCGATCAGGGCAAACGCATCTTATTTACTAATAAAAACTAAGAAAGATTGCAAAATGATATAGATAATTGCAAAAATTGATGTAACGATAAGCAAACTAA
>NZ_JBALEA010000082.1:0-29416 GCF_036917135.1 Nostoc sp.
TACTTATTACTTATTACTTATTACTTATTACTTATTACTTATTACTTATTACTTATTACTTATTACTTATTACTTATTACTTATTACTTATTACTAGCATTGCGTGAAGCACGTAGCTCTAAACCCATTTTTTCGGTAAAATCTTAACCTGCAATTGCGTAGGCGTAGCCCATCGTAGATATCGCTGTCTATGATTTAGTTACCTAAAAATTTCTCTAACTTAAACGGTACAGTATCTCGCCAGCCTTTGGCACAAGCAAGATGCCTTCATCTTCTCGGTTAGCCCATTCTGCTGGTTGAATAGTAGCCGGATCTCGATAGTTCAAGTTATGAGCAGCACAGCGTTCAGCAGAAATACCAGTAGCTAAAGTGACGCGAATCCGCGCTTGTTCTCCTTCTATCGGATCAAAAGTACCCATCCCCTTTAAGTGAGTACTATGTGCCAGCACTCCAGCAGGATACTCTTGGAATTTATGCCACTGTTTGAGGAAGTAATCCCGGACATGATAGCCAACTTGGAATAGAATTTCGCCGTATGTATAGCTAAACTCGGTAATGTGAGGAGCATATATAATTACTTCACCTCCGTCGGCCACTACTGGCTCTAACTTGTACATTCCTTTTGCCGCAGTCCAGATATCATCATACATTTGGGGCATTACTGAAAGCACTTGTTTAAAAGGCTGATGGACATATTTAATATGCAATTTGGCTGATAATTTTGCAGCAGCTTCCCAGGCTGATTCTGGTTGATCGATATAAAGTCCAGCCAACTGATTTGTTTTGGGTGCGACCACCATCGCCAAACAAAGCTTCGGGGTAGAAATTAGGCTAGCGGCTCGGTTAATCAACCGCCGAACTGGTGTTATGCCCGGTGTACCAATAATTTCGTAACAGGTGATTAAAGCACCTAACCAATGTGAGAGATTAATTACTTCCTGGCCACTAATGCCGGGAAAAAAATATTTATTCCCACCGGAGAAACCGACAACTTCGTGGGGGAAAACCGGGCCGCAAATCACGATTAAATCATAAGCTTTTACAAGTTTATTAACACGCACCTCAACTAACTGATGTAGCATTCCACCGCTAATTTCTGCTATTTCATCTGCCGAAATGACTCCATAAGAAATAAAGGTATCTGGATCATTCCAAAGGTGGTTAAAGATGCGAACTTTTTTAAAAGTTGTCTCTCGTTCTTCTGGTGTCACTCCCACCAAGTGATTGATTTGTTCTTCACTCATGGGATTATGTGTACCCAGAGCAATTAAAAAATCCAGAGATGCAACCCTTTTCCCCAACTCCTGATGAAGTAATCGAAACATTTGCGGGATGGGAGCAGTGCGGGTACTATCTGGAATTAACACTAAGATGCGCTGTCCATCAAACTTAGTATCTGCTAAAGCTTGATGAACTAGCCCGGAAACTTGCTCATCTGAAAGTGTCCCGTTATTTACAGCCAGTGAATACATGATTAAACTCCACTGTAGATACTAAATCCACCATCTACCGGCACGACTACCCCGTTGACGAAACTAGAACCAGAACTACATAACCAAATCAAGGTACTGAGTAATTCATCTGGTTTTCCGAAACGTCCGGCGGGCGTGTGGTCAATGATTTTTTGCCCGCGTTCTGTTAAGCTGCCATCAGAATTTAGGAGTAAATCCCGATTTTGTTCCCCAATAAAGAAACCTGGCGCGATCGCATTTACTCGCATTCCATCACCATACTTTTGGGCGAGTTCTACGGCTAGCCAGCGAGTAAAGTTATCTATCCCCGCTTTAGCGGCTGAGTAGCCAACCACACGGCTAATCACCCGAATGGCAGACATAGAAGAAATATTGACAATGCAACCGTGGGGTTGACTTCTTTCCACCATTGCTTGACCAAAAACCTGACAAGGCAGTAGAGTGCCGAGTAAATTGAGGCTAACTACTTCCTCAAAAGCTGCATCTGGCATATCAAAAATAGTAGCACCAGGAGTAATTGTGGCAGCAGGAATATTACCGCCAGCCATGTTTACCAAGATGTCTATTTCACCCCAATGCTGTAGGATAACATCTCTGGCCATTTCTAATTGGGAGCGATCGCTAACATCTGCTACCACAGCGATACTTTCTCCACCATTAGCAGTAATTTCAGCCACCACCGCACCCGCTCGTGCTTCATTGCGACCCAAAACGACGATTCGCGCTCCCGCAAGAGCCAAACCCCGTGCCATAGCCCCACCAAGCACACCAGAACCGCCTGTGATTACTGCCACCTGCTCCTTTAAGCTAAAAAGTTTATTTAAAATCAACTCTGGCATCAATAGATTCCCCCGCTCATTTAAATTCGTAATGAAAAAACTCAATATTTAATCTGGGTTTACAGGTTTATTGTGTAGCTAGAACTAACCATTTTCAGGTAGGTAAAAATTATCCAAAATTAATTCCTCTTATCTCTGTGTTCTCTGCGCCTCTGTGGTTAAATAACTTATAATCCCATACAGTTCAGTTAAGCTCCTCTTCCTTCTCTTCCTTCTCTTTTTTCTCTTTTTTCTCTTCCTTTGCGTCCTTTGCGTCCTTTGCGGTTCGTTAAAAAAAATCACTTTTACAAAGAGTAAAGCCTTAACTGAACCGCATTGACTTATAATAAAAAAAGAGATTTTACAAGTCACCTTGAAAGGGCTAGTCCTAATAGCTTGATTTTGGAAAATTGGTATTAGTCCAACTTATAAGCAACCTTAGCAAGGTCATAAGCCAAAGCACGAGCCATACCATACCCTTCCTCTTCTTCAACCAATCCCCGTGCTACCAATCCAGCCAACCAATTACAAGCTATCCGCCGCCAGACATTGTGACGAGCCGGAATCGAAACAAAAGCCCGTGTATCATCATTAAACCCAGCTGTATTATAAATTCCAGCAGTTTCCATTACCTGATTGAAATAACGCTCCATACCATTTAGGCTGTCGTGAAACCACCAAGGCGGCCCAAGCAATACAGTGGGATAATGACCAGCTAACGGAGCCATCTCTCGGCTGTAAGTGCTTTCATCCATACCAAAAATGATTAAATGAAAACGCGGATCATTGCCATAAGCTGACAACAACGGACGCAGATTTTGAGTCCACTCTATTTTTAGGGGAATATCAGCACCTTTATCAGATCCAAATCTCTCAAATAAAGCCGGGTTATGGTTACGCATCACACCGCAATGCATTTGCATTACCAAGCCATCTTCCACACTCATCCGCGCCATTTCCATGAAGATATGACCGGTAAAATGTTCTACATCCCCTGGATTCAGCTTCCCGATTAATGCTCTAGCAAAAATAGCTTCCGCTTCTTGGTCAGAAAGGCGTGTGGTATAAGGTGTAGCTGCACCTTGATCGGTAGCTGTCGCGCCCATTTTTTTAAAGAAAGCTCGACGTTCTTCTATAGCTTGCACAAAATTGGCATAAGTGCTAATTTCTCTACCAATAGTGCTTTCCAATTTGGTCAGATTTTCACGCCAACCAGGAGCATCCAGATTAACCACTGCATCGGGACGAAAGGTTGGTCTAATTTGAGTAAAACCTGATTCGTGGAGCGATCGCTGATTCTCTAGGTTATCACTAGCTGCATCGGTAGTACAAAGCACTTCGATGTTAAAGCGTTTGAATAAAGCACGAGGGGAAAACTCAGGTAAGGCTAACAAACCTTCCAGATAATCATACATACGTCCGGCGTTGTGAGAATTTAAAGGTTCATCCACCCCAAAGACGTTAGTTAGTTCTTCTTTCAGCCACAACCCGGATGGAGTACCCTGAAATAGATAAAAATGGTCGGCGAACAATTGCCAAATTTTGCGGTGGTCGGTTTCGGCTGGTGAACCATCACTAGTAGGTATGCCCAAAGCTTGCAGAGATACGCCCCGACTGTAGAGCATACGCAAAAGGTAATGGTCAGGAATAATCAGTAATTCCGTTGGTGAACCAAAACGGGCTGCGGGATTAGCTAACAAGACTGGATCTACGTGACCATGTGGGCAGACCAGAGGTAACGCAGATATGCTGTCAAAAAATTGATGGGCTAGTCGTCTTTGAACTGGTTCTGGAGAAAAGCAGCGATCGGCAGATAAACTCGGTTTTTTGGTTAACATAATTTTTATTTGGTTAAATTTTTTTAAATTATTTGTGGTTATTTATTACAGTGCTTTTCAAGTAATTGAACTTACTCCCCATCTCAGTTGTGTAATGCTGCACTACTACCACGCTGTACTAGGAAAGGAGATAAAACGCGGTTTTCCACAGTTTTTTCTTCTAATAAATCGAGTAACATTTGCATAGCATAGCCACCAATTTCTAACATTGGCTGGCTGACTGTGGTCAGCGCTGGCGTAACGTAACAACCCAGAGCAATACCATCAAATCCCACGATGCTTAAATTTCGCGGTACTAAAATGCCTAGTTCTTGGCAGGCTAACAGAGCGCCAATTGCTACCATGTCGTTATAACAAAAGATGCCTGTCACTTCCGCACTCAATAGTTTAGAAAGCATATTTTGTCCGGTGGCAACATCGCTTTTTCTGGTATCATATTCATCACTAATTGAAACCCAATCAGTATTTTGGATGATGCCAGCTTCCGCAAGAGCTATTCGATATCCTTCTAGGCGTTGCTGGTTTGACCGACTGCGATCGCTTACACCCAGATAACCAATAGCGGTGTGTCCCAGACTGATTAGATGCTCTACGGCTAATTTAGCACCTAAGCGATCGTCTATTGCCACTGAGTGAAATATTTCCGATTGATCTTCGGTCTGGCTATTAATCAGAACTGTTGGCACATCAATTTGTGTGAGTTGTTGGATATGTTGTTTACCAATTCGTGAGTCGGCCACTAATATTCCGTCAACTCTACGGCGATGAAAAGTATCAATAGCTGCCATTTCCTGCTCAAAATCTCGGTGTGAAGCACTTAACAAAACACTCAAGCCTGCGGGTCTAGCTATCTTCTCAATTCCCTCTACTACCTCAGCAAAAAAAGGATCTGCGATTGAAGTTACTACCACACCAATGGTATTAGTACGTTTATTTTGCAAGCTTTGAGCTATAGCATTTGGCACATAGCTCATCTCCTGCGCTAGTCGCTTAATTTCTTCTCTTACTTTCGGGCTAATTAGAGCGTTATCTCGTAAAGCGCGTGAAACTGTAGAATGAGAAACACCTGCTCTCCGAGCAATATCTTCAATTGAAATTCTTCGTTTATTCATTTTTAATCTGAGGTTTTAATCTTGCACACGTGTGCAACTGTATGTATTATAGAAAATAATCGTTATTTGTCAATAAATTTTAATACAACTCACATTTTGCAGGTAAAAGTCAGGAGTCCTGACTTTTACCTGCGTCCATAACTACAACTACGAGTTACAAATTACGAATTAGTTTAACTTTTCTTAATAACAAAGATGATTAAGCAGCCAATGATTATTCTGATAATGGGTGTATCTGGTTTTGGCAAAACCTCTACACATCCTATATTGGCAAGGCTTTGAGCGGCAATTCTATTTTCACTACTCAAAGGACTGATCCCTGGTTAATTTTTTAGCGATCGCGCTACTCAGTGAAGAGTCAGACAATCTACTGGACAGTAAATAACTAGAGTGAAAGGTAAAAACTAAAACATGAATCAACCAATTGTTTGGGTACATGGAGATTGCCTCAGTCCATATAACCCTGGATTGCAAAAATACCCCGATGCGCCAGCTATTTGGGTTTGGGATGAGGCTTTGATAGAGGAATGGCAATTGAGTCTCAAACGTCTCGCTTTCATTTACGAGTGTTTGCTAGAGTTACCCGTTGTTATCCGTCGTGGCGATGTGGCACAAGAAATTTTAGCTTTTGCTCAAGAACATGATGCCAATTTAGTTGTCACAGTCGCTAGTCCCAGTCCCCAGTTTGATCATATCTGTAATCAAATGGAGCCTTCTATAGCAGTGGAAGTGCTAGAGGTAGAACCATTTTTTGATTATGACGGCTATATTGACCTCAAACGGTTCTCGCGCTATTGGAAAGTGGCTCAAAATTATGTTTTTGAATAAACCTCTTTAGAAATAAGACTTACGTAAATCGGTGAGAATAAATCAGACTAGATTACAGTAAGGGACTTCCAACAAATAAATTACCCAATCTTGTGGGGTGGGCGTCTCGCCATTGGTGTCAACATGAAGGTGAAATCTTCTGACTGTATGAGTTTTGCCCTCACCCCCAGCCCCTCTCCCATTTTGGGAGAGGGGAGCAAATTCTCTAGTTCCCCTTCTCCCAACACTACGGTGTACACACAAGTCATAGAATTGCCTAAATGCATAATTTCGCGCGCTGTACACACCCAGCCCGCCAACGGTTGTAAACCGTTGTCTAATAGCCAAAGTCATCTAAAAGATGACTAATATTGTCGGCGTGGGAGTCCATTAAAATGTACTTGTGCTGTTAGCCAGCGATTTAAATCGCTGGCGGGATATGGGTTTAACCAACTTGTGTGTACACCGTAGCCAAGCTAGTAGGGTTGGGGCTGGGGGTTAGGTCTGTATTCCATGCAATTGAGAACCGCTATACCTGACTTCTACGTTAAGTTGACACGAATGATTCATGAATTGTGCCTATAGCGTGCCTGTCATCATCAAAGAATAATTAATACAAGCCTGAAAACACTTTTTTTGCTAAGAGTATATAATACTAATTTATACAGTACGTAGGTATTAAAATTATGAATTATTGGTTAAATCTTTTTGCCTCTTGCCTCTTGCCTCTTTCCTACTGCTATATATTATATTTAGCTAAAATATTCACTTCTTCAGGAATTGGAATTTTTTAGTGTGTATTTACACATAGAGGAAAACCCAGTTTAGAAATTTAACAAAAAATTACTGAGAGCAAATTGATGACAGAATCTAACTCGCAAGACAAAAACAATTTTCTTTACCCTCGTAGCCAATATTATGGTAAGTTTCAGCCAGAGAACTTAGTGTTTAATGCCAATCTCCAAGAATTTTCCCAAAGAATTAGTTACATCACTTGCCTAGAAACAGCCGGTAAACTGTCTCAGGAAGAAGCTTACCAGCAAATTAAGGCACTTTGGAAACAGTTGAAACATAGCAAAAAGCAACTGGCTGTTGGTGGAAATGAAATTTAAACTAAATTGGGCATTGGGCATTGGTTCATCTCCCTCGTCTCCCTCACTCCCCTTCTTGCACTAGTTAATTAGCTTCTAGCAAAGTCCAGAAGTAGCCATCTGGTGCAATGAAGGAGAAACTCGTCTCGCCAAATTCATTAGTCATGATGTCTGTAACTTTTTGTGCAGTACTCGCCTTGATGCGATCGCAATACCCCTGTATTCCCTTAACCCGATAGGTATATAAAGACATACCCAAGCTACCTGGTTGGGCTGCCTCAAAGCGCGATTCTAAACTAATAGATTCTGGGAATCTAATGATATAAAGTCTACCACTACGTGCAGCCATCAGATCAGATTTAGAAGAACGAGGATCATCAAAGTTAGTGACAATAAACTTCTCACCAGGGTTAAGGTCAAAAATATCTCGACCGGCTGGCGAAGATTCATAAGTAGTTTCCACATCATCACGTACACGCAGCAAACCCAAAACTTCTTCATAAAACTTCAGGGTTTCTTTGCTGTCATCCTGAACGATGATTCCTATATGGGTAAACTGACTAGTCTTAAGTGCCGCATTCTGGTTAACTTGTCCGTAATGCGGTAGGGTATAGCCAAACCGTTGAAATAAAACCTGTCGAGCGAAGGGTTGGAGTAGCAGCATTTCTCGCACACCAACTGCTGGCTCAATAAAAGGACGGCTTTTTCTCTCTTTGTTGTAGATGACTTCCCAATAAGGGTTAGTATACCTAATAGGGAAACCCGCGGATTTTGCATCTTCTATATGGTTTAAAACATTTAAAACATCCGCCGTTAAACTTGTCGCCCAGCGATTTCCCTTAATTTTCATTGACGCTGTTCCCAAACCTTCATGGGTGGGATTTTGCCAAACCATCAACCGAATCAAACCATGATCTGCATTTTGGTGATAAAGGCGAATTGAGCGTAAAGACGAATTGACTCCATATAATTGATGGGCGACATCTGCGGTTAATTCACCAATTTCACCAATGCGATAGCCAAATTGTTCCCAATACTGAATTGCAGAAATTGGCTCTGGAATGCCGATGCAGACTTCATAGATCCCTTCAATTTTCGTTTGTTGTTCGTGAGTCATAGGAATTTGGGATTTTAGATTTTAGATTGGGTCAAAATCAATTGCTCGTTCCCATATAGCAGTTATCATTTACGTGAGGTACACCCGTAGGGGCACGGCATTGCCGTGCCCCTACACCTCGTGATGTAACCTTGTACTGCATCTGAATGGGAACCGCTATACAAAGCCGGGGAATGGGTGATTACGGGCTGGTGCCTCTAGTAATATATATTGAGTCAGAGACTCAATGAATGCATTCCCACGCGGAGCATGGGAACGAGGGATGCGGTGGGAGTATTTCAAAAAAGTATCTCAGAGAGAATCCGAAAAGCCACAACTTTATTTTGTAGCTTATGATGTACCTAAAAAAGTGAGATGTCTAATATAGAGTTTTTATGATTGCACGTAATTAGGGACTTCCAAAAAATAAATTACCCAATCTTGTGGGGTGGGCGTCTCGCCCGCCCTTGTATACGGGCGGGCGAGACGCCCACCCCACAATAAGTAGTTGAGTATTTTTTTATTTGTCAGTCCCTTAGCGATCGCTATAAAGTTTTTTTAACAGGAGTTAAGCTATATGCAGCGACTGACTCAAGAGCAATTATCACAAATAGTCACCGAAGTAGAAGGTCTGCAATTGCGTCGGGAAGCGGAACTAGACCAACAGCAGGTTAAAGAAATTTTACAGGAGTTGAATTTACCACCTGAGTTACTAGATGAAGCGCTGATTCAATTAAATCGCCGTCAAGCACTGGAGGTACAGCAACGCCGGAATCGATGGATTACTTCTGGAGTGGTGGCAGTTGTAGTGGTTGTCATTGCATCTACAATATTTTTCATGCAACAGCAGAATTCTGCACTTTCCCGTGTTTCTGCTCAACAAGACCACATCACTTTGACACAAGATAGTAGCGGCGATTTAAAGACAATTTCCCGCCAAACCAATCCAGAAGTCTTCTACCGTGTCACCTTAAAGGATGCACCCTTGGGTAAAAAGCTGGCTCTTTCTTGCAATTGGATTGACCCAAGTGGTCAAATTGTCAAGCAAAATAGTTATCAAACCCGCGAAATTAATACGTCTGTCTGGGATACTCAGTGTCGCTACACAATTAATCCGGCTGCAACTGTTGGCAATTGGAAGGTGCAGATGTTCCTAGAAGGTCGGCAAATTAGCGATGAAACCTTTGAAGTTAAATAGTCCAGATGGGCAACATTCCGCATCACTTTCTTGGCTATTGGGGTTATGGCGCTCAACACGAGTTGGAAGCGCTGTTAAGTAGTGTCGGGGAAAACCTCTCTCCAAACCTCTCCCCTACGAGGGGAGAGGCTTTAAATTTTCCCCCAACGCTAGTAGGGAAGGCTAGGGGTGTTTCACAGGATTTAGAAAACCTCTCTCCAAACCTCTCCCCTACGAGGGGAGAGGCTTTGAATTTTCCCCCAACGCTAGTAGGGAAGGGGGTTAGGGGGTTAGGTCTAAAAATCTGGAATGTTATTTACATCGGACTTGATGGAAATTCCCCACCGCAACAAAATCAAATTGCTGCTATCTCCGCATCAGGATTATTAACTTCACCCGATGCTTGGGTAAGTTTCCAGGAAAACAACTGCCTAATTTTAGGTAGAGAACCTTTCGGAAAGATGCCTTTGTATTGGACTCAACAAGGACAAGTAATCTGGTTTGCATCCCAACTGCAACTACTCTTACCGATTTTGCAACAGTCAGAAGTTAACATTTCTGGGTTATATGGCTATAGCTGTTTTTCCTACGTTCCAACACCCTTAACTCCGATTAATGGAGTGTTTGCAATTCCTGCGGGAACTGAATTAGTTTGGCAGAGTGATTGTCAATCAGGTATTTTGCGATCGCCTGAATCTAAAAACATCCACTCATGGCGGGAAGCGTCAGAACAGTTAATAGATGAAGCTACAGCAATTACTGAATTGCAAACTCTCCTGAAAGATTCCATTGAGCGACAGATTGCCGATTTAAAAGATGAGCCTGTTGGGGTGTTTCTCTCTGGCGGACTTGATTCTTCAGTAGTGGCGGCGCTACTGGTAAAAGCAGGGGTGAAAGTCCGCGCTTATGCTTTAGATTTTGGTGATGCAGGGATTTCAGAATATCCATACTCTGAACAAGTCGCCCAGTTTCTCAAAATTCCCCTTATTAAAGTTGCAGTCACGCCAAGTTCGATCAAGAATGCCTTAATTCCGACTGTGCAAGCGTTGGATTTGCCCTTTGGGGATGGCGTGTGTGTGCCGTTGTATCTCCTGTCAGAAAGAGCGAGTCAGGAAACTCAGGTAATTTTTAACGGCGAAGGTGGAGATCAATTGTTTGCTGGTTGGACAAATAAACCTTTAATTGCCGCAGGTGTTTATCAGGCAGAAAATCCGGCTGGAGAAGAAACTTTTATCCAGCAATATCTTCGCACCTTTCACCGTCTTGGGGGATACGAATCTCAAGTTTATCAGCCAGAGGTCTATGGACAGATCCAAAATTTGCATCCCGAAGATTGGCTGTTGGCGGCTCTCGATCGCTATGAGTGTCCATCGTTGCTGCATCGCTTGCGCCGTGCCAGTTTGATGCTCAAAGGGGCGCAGAATATTCATCCCCGTGCCACTGCATTGGGGTTTGCTCATGGGTTGTGGGTGCGATCGCCTTTTTGTGATTTACCTTTAGCTGAGTGGACATTCCGCTTATCTGGAGAACTCTGTTTGCAAGGAGCTTGTGAGAAATATATCCTCAAACGGGCTGTAGAAAATTGGCTTCCACCCGAAATTGTCTGGCGACAAAAACGGGGTATGGGGGTTCCCTTAACTTCTTGGTGCTTAAATGATTTTTGGCATCAGATCGGCACCTGGCTCAATCCTGAGATACTTCGCGCTCACAATCACTTTTATCCTCACATTGCGGCACAAATCGTTGAAGGCAAACTAGGAGCAGCTATTCAAGGACGACGGATTGGTGAAACACTTTGGTTACTTATTATGTGGCAACTTTGGCGATCGCACGTTTTAAAGGAAGAACCAAGCAAACAGTCCTGGGATCATCCCTTTTGGTTATATCGTCGGCTATGGAGGAGTTATAAGCGATGGCAAGGTTAGATAAAAGAGAGTTAGGAGTGAGGAGTGAGGAGTTAGGAGTGAGGAGTGAAAAATTAATTCCCTCATCTCTCCCATTCTCCAAGGAACTTGCTCAGGAGTTGCTGAATAACTACGGTTCTCCGCTTTATGTTTATTTTAGCGATCGCTTGGGCGAAACTATTGAGCGCATTACCAAAGCAGTCAGCTATCCCCGCACACAATTTCGCTTTGCCAGCGTTACTAATGGCAACATTGCGCTGTTAAAAATTTTTCGTTCATTTGGATGGGGACTTCACGCCAATACCCCAGGAGATATTTACCTGGGATTGCAAGCTGGTTTCAATCCTAGTGAGATTGTTTATAGCGGTAGTAATTTGAATCGGGCTGAGATGCTACAAGTCTTGAATTGGGGAGTTACAACTCTCAATCTTGATAGCCTCGCTCAGTTGCAGTTGTGCTGCGAAGTTTTGCCCAAATATATAGATTTATCTATTCGGCTGGGTTTACGCCTCAATTTGCCCGAAATTACCGGAGATAGCCGCATTGGTATACGTCCAGAAGAATTTGCTGATGCGATCGCATTAACAGGTGAGGTGGGATTAAAACTAAGTGGCTTACACTTCTATCGAGGAACGGGAACTAATGCCACAACTGCTTTTACTGAGGTGATTGATACAGTAATCGCCACAGCCCAACAGTTACCAGACTGGGAATATTTAGATTTTGGTGGTGGTTTTGGCTATCCGTATCACCACAACAAAGCAGCCTTTGACTGGGAAATATTTGGGGCGGAATTAACCGAGAGAATTACTCGTTTAGGACGGAAAATTGATTTGGTGATTGAACCGGGACGAAGTGCGATCGCAGAATGTGCCACTTTGCTAGCTCAAGTTGTTTCTGTGAAATGGCAAGGAGAAAAACAGATTGTCGGAGTTGATACCACCGTCGCTAATCTTTCAGTACCCTCAGTACACGGCGGCTACCGAGAAATCATCACTTGGAAAAAAGCAGACAATCCATTCACAACAGATATTTGTGGTAACACTACATATTCACGAGATTATCTGGGGAAAAATTGCCAACTCCCAGCCCTAGAAATTGGTGATATCGTTGCCATTCTAGATGTCGGTGCTTATGGTTATGCCATGTCGTCTCACTTTTTACACCGCCCCAAACCTGCGGAAATCTTGCTAGAAAATGGCACACATCGCTTAATTCGCAAGCGGGAAGACTACAGTGTTTTACTTGTAAATCAGGTACTTGATAGTTCCCCCCTTTTTAAGGGGGGTTAGGGGGGGATCAAGCCCGATCAATTAATAACTAACATCAAATAACCATTATGAAGTGTATTAACTGCGGAACTGACAATAAACTAAAAGACCGGACAGCTAATCAAGGTCGGTGTCTACAATGCAATCATCTCTTTGCCTTTGAACCGACTAGTATGAGTAATGTTAAAATTACTGATCCTTTTTTTGCAAAGGCGATCGCTGACATTTCTGCAAATAACACCTTATTTTTTACAGCCAAGCAACTGCTTTATTTTCTAGATAATCGTCTAAGAAAAAAGTCGAATTCAATTTCACAATTTGGCTGGTTATTTTTATATCTACCTTTTAATTTCTTCGCCTTTTCCTCAAGAATTGGTTTGCTCATAGTAAATTTTGTATTCATTTGTATATTTCTTAACCAGAGTAACTCAAATAAACTCAATAATACAAGTCGCAAAGCCAATGCTAAAAACTTACAAATTATAGGAGGAATTATTCTGGTTGGAGGAATTTCAACAAGTATTACCTCAAACTCTTTTAGCCTCTTTGTAATTTTTGTGATTATGGGAATGCTGTCTATATATTTAGGAACTCGACAGCTAGGGCGAATTGGATTCCTAACACAAGAATTTTTACTTTCACAATCTCAGTTTAAAGATTGGCTAGATCGCTGGCAGCAAATCAATGGTTCAATTCTCAAAATTCTTCCTTCACCAAACGAGGAAAATAAACCAACTACAATTAATCCTGATGTAACCGCTTACAGTTTTGATAGATTAGTCGTTTGTGATAGTGCTACTATTGCTCAACTATTAATAGCTAATAATTTTCACTTTGAAAACAACTGTGCAATTCTCAGCATTACTGGATATCCCCAAAGCATTTTTGACACCACCATGCAAATGCTGCGCCGCAATGCCGATTTGAAAGTTTATGCAGTGCATGATTGCAATCCACGAGGAATTGGTTTAGTTCATAATTTGAGAACCAATGCTAATTGGTTTCTCAATAGCGAGATTGCGATTATTGATATTGGATTAACACCACGTCAAATTATCGCAACTAAGCGCGGAATGTTCATTCAATCCTCTCCCTATTCGGCGCAAGCAGCTAAACAATTGCCTGAAGAAGTTAGTCAAAGTTTATCTGCTGAAGAATTAGCATGGTTAGAATCTGGAAACTTTGTAGAATTGGAATCTTTCAGTCCCCAAAGGATAATTAAAGTTTTGCAAAAGGGTATTGCTGGCAGTCGAGATTTAGGAAGCGATGACAGCAGCTTACTTTTAATCGGCGATACAGGAAATGATATGTACGTTGTTCAAAGTTTTGGTTAGTATTCCCATTTAAATTGTAGGGGCAATTCATGAATTGCCCCTACGTGCGTGAAAATAATGGTTTCGGCAATTGTTTGGGTAAGTCCTGATAAAACATCTTTCTCAAGTTCTAATAGACTTCTTGCATAAATCAAAAAAAGAACCCCACCCCGCCTTTGACTTACGTCAAATTCTCCCCTCCCCGCATGCGGGGAGGGGCTGGGGGTGGGGTGTTAGGGACTTTTGCAAGAGGTCTAAGGGACTTCCAAATAAAAAAATATCCAATTAACTCCTGTGGGGTGGGCGTCTCGCCCGCCCAGTCCATAGGGCGGGCGAGACGCCCACCCCACAATATTGGATAATTTATTTCTTGGAGTTCCCTAATGATCCTATAGCGTTTTTCAGTGGTATGGAATACATTTTTTTCATCGGGATGCACTGTTATAGCAATCCAATTTGATTTGAGTAGGAAATCTCACTTCTTTACTCAGAATTCAGAACTGTTTTGCCCCATGCCCCATACCCAATTAGGAGATTAAACAATGGTTCAGGTTCGCTATGGTGGACAGAACGGCCAACATTATGAATTTGCGATCAGTAACGAACACGTTGTCGTGCGTACCGAAAGCCGCAATACTGTTGTCGGTGCAAGATCCTTTGAAGTTGCACCTGTGTCACCCGCAGCTCGTAGCATCCTCAATCAATTTGAGTTAACAACTCGGTTTCGGCAAGCGGGTGTGGAAATTCTGCAAGCAAAAGTTCCGAATCAGGGTGTCGCTTTGCGCGATCGCGCCCGTGAAATTCTCAACCAAGAGTCTGAAGTCAAATTTGCCGGACGTGTCCTGATTGATCCAGTATCCCAACAACCTGTAGTTTACACCGAAAACCTCTTTGTGAAATTCCATAATGAACAAGAAGCAAGGGTCTGCCAAGAAGTCTTAAGACGTTACGGCTTAACAATCAAACGTCAACTTGAGTATGCACGAAATGCTTATTTTGTCAATGCACCTGAGAATACTGGTATAGCCGTCTTTGATATTGCCGAAAGACTTCTAAATGAGCAATCAGTTGAACTGTGCCATCCTGAACTAGCGCGTGACTCACGCCAACGTCAGGTTTTCCCGCAGCAGTGGCACTTAAAGCAAACAACAATTAATGGTATAGTAATCAACGCCCATGCCAACGTTGAGGCAGCTTGGAAGTTGAGCGATGGTACAGGGGCGATTATTGCAATTATCGACGACGGTGTGGATCTCGATCATGAAGAATTCCGTTCCTCTGGAAAGATTGTTGCCCCGTGTGATGTCACACGTAAAACGAATAATCCCAGACCGGGAAACGATAATAACCACGGCACAGCCTGTGCAGGAGTCGCTTGTGGAAATGGCAACTTTGGTGCATCTGGTGTGGCACCGGGTGCAAAACTCATGCCGATTCGTTTAGCTTCGGGGCTAGGGTCACAGGATGAAGCAGATGCTTTTGTTTGGGCGGCTCAAAATGGTGCTGATGTCATTTCTTGCAGCTGGGGGCCAGCAGATGGTACTTGGTTTGAACCAAACGATCCTGCACACAACCAAAAAGTCCCTTTACCAGATTCCACACGACTGGCTATAGACTTTGCAATTAATAAAGGGCGTAACGGCAAAGGCTGTGTAATTTTATTCGCAGCTGGCAATGGTAACGAAAGCGTGGATAACGACGGCTACGCCAGCTACTCAAAAGTGATTGCAGTGGCAGCTTGTAACGACTACGGCACCAGAAGCGCTTACAGTGACTTTGGTCAGGCGGTTTGGTGCGCCTTCCCTAGCAACAATGGCGATAGTTCTCAAACTACTGGAATTTGGACAACCGATCGCTCTGGTGTACTTGGTTATAATTCGGGTAATCGGAATCTGGGTGAAGTCGCAGGCAATTACACGAACGAATTCGGCGGCACATCTAGTGCTTGTCCAGGTGCAGCAGGTGTAGCAGCCTTGATTATTGCCAGAAACTCAAATCTGCGTTGGGACGAAGTGCGAGATATTATAAAACGCTCTAGCGATCGCATTGATCCAGATGGAGGTAAATATGATACCAGTGGTCGCAGCCCTTTCTACGGTTACGGTCGGCTCAATGCTCTCAAAGCTGTAGAATTGGCCAAGCCAGCGCAAACATCGCCCATTAGCATATTCAAAGCAGTCCAAGATATCCCAATTAACGACTTGCAAGTATCAACATTATCGCTGGCGATCGCTAATACCAGCCCGATCAAATCCATCAAAGTGAATGTAGATATCGAGCATACTTTTATTGGGGATCTTATAGTTACTCTCCTTCCTCCCGTGCAAATAGGCATACTTCCCATAGTTCTGCACGATCGCCAGGGTGGAGCTACAGATAATATTAAAACAACTTATAACGAGGTAAACACCCTTAGACTTGCTGCCTTTAAAGGTAAAAGTCCCGAAGGAACCTGGACTCTGGAAGTTACAGATAAAGCTGAGGCAGATACAGGAAAGATTCGCAGTTTCACCATTGAAATTGGATTTTAAACCAATACCCTTGGGTTACAGCTATTTTCAGGTAAATAGACCGCGCGGTAGGGGCACAGCAATGCTGTGCCCTTACGACAGATGTGGTTCAAATACATGAAAATTGCTGTAAACGCATAGCGATCGCAAAGGTTCAATCATCACATTACCCAGATTCGCAGTTTCACCATTGAAATTGGGTTTTAAACCAATACCCTTGGGTTACAGCTATTTATCAGGTAAATAGACCGCGCGGTAGGGGCACAGCAATGCTGTGCCCTTACGACAGATGTGGTTCAAATACATGAAAATAGCGTTTCTCGCTTACGTGAGGTACACCCGTAGGGGCACGGCATGCCGTGCCCCTACACCTTGCGATATAATTTTGTACCGCATCTGAATGGGAACCGCTATATACAGCTAATTACTAACTATAATAGGACTTCCAAAAAATCAAATCACTAGTAAATCACAATGATAATCATCGCGTACCGTAACGCACCACCTCAAATTTTAGGACGAATATAGCGTTTCCTAATCATACAAGACACATCATAGCCCCCTCCCCGCAAGCGGGGAGGGGGTTGGGGGTGGGGTTCAGTACCTACTCAAGCGATAACCGCTATATCCGTAACGATTCCCAATCCAAAATCCAAAATCTAAAATCCAAAATGGTATTAGCTTTGAGTCACAGCCTCTTTCGCCAAAAACTTCTCTAATTCTGTTAGCGCATCAGCATCAACCTTAGTTTGCATTGGGCAGAACTTAGGCCCACACATCGAACAAAACTCAGCAGTTTTATAAATATCTGCTGGTAAAGTTTCATCGTGATATTCCTTAGCTCTTTCTGGATCGAGTGATAATTCAAACTGACGGTTCCAATCGAAATTGTAACGCGCCTTAGAAAGTTCATCATCTCTATCCCTTGCACCAGGGCGATGTCTAGCAATATCAGCCGCATGAGCCGCTATTTTATAGGCAATCAACCCATTTCGCACATCTTCGGCATTTGGTAGACCTAAATGTTCTTTAGGTGTTACATAGCACAGCATCGCAGTCCCATACCATCCAGCCATAGCTGCTCCAATAGCTGAAGTGATATGGTCATAACCAGGAGCAATATCTGTCACCAATGGCCCCAAAACATAGAAAGGTGCTTCCGAACACTCTTCCATTTGCTTACGGACGTTGAACTCAATTTGATCCATTGGCACGTGTCCAGGCCCTTCCACCATCACCTGAACATCATCTTCCCAGGCTTTGCGAGTTAGCTGTCCAAGGGTTTTCAATTCAGCTAACTGTGCTTCATCTGAGGCATCATGGGTACAGCCGGGACGCAGGGAATCTCCTAAACTGAAGGAGACATCATACTTTTTGAAAATCTCAATAATATCTTGGAAGTGGGTATAAAGCGGGTTTTGTTTGTGGTGATGTAGCATCCACCGCGCCAAAATACCGCCGCCGCGAGAGACAATACCAGTGATGCGGTTTCTCACCAAAGGCAAATGCTCAATTAAAATCCCAGCGTGGATAGTTTGATAGTCTACCCCTTGCTGGGCGTGCTTTTCGATAATATGGAGAAAATCATCAGCAGTCAGATTCTCAATTGTCCCGTGGACGCTTTCTAAAGCTTGGTATACTGGCACCGTACCAATGGGAACAGGTGAAGCTTTAATAATCGCGGTGCGAATTTCATCCAAATTACCGCCGCCTGTGGACAAATCCATCACGGTATCAGCACCGTACTTCACCGACAGGTTTAGCTTATCAACTTCTTCCTGAAGATTAGAAGAGTTGGGGGAAGCGCCGATATTAGCATTTACCTTACATCTTGAGGCGATGCCAATAGCCATCGGCTCTAGGTTCGTGTGATTAATATTAGCCGGGATAATCATTCGCCCCCGCGCCACTTCGTCACGAATTAGATCAGCCGGGAGATTTTCGCGTTGGGCAACATAGTGCATTTCTTCGGTGATTACACCTTGGCGGGCGTAGTGCATTTGAGATACATTACTTTGCCCACGTCGTTTAGCAACCCATTCTGTCCGCATATTGTCATTCCTCGATAAACAGCTTCCCTCCGCTGGTATTACCCAGACTCAGGTGTTAAGGGTGTGATCTCAGCCTGGTTATGTAGGCACCCCTAGCATGGATGTAGTGTACCACCTTCGTTATATCTGGGGGCAAGGGGATTAAAAATTTATGCTGTTTTTTCTGAGTCTGGCGATGTCTACGATGGTCACTGAGCCTGTCCTGAGCGTAGCCGTTCGCGCAGCGTCTCGTAGAGAAGTGCGGGCTGTGCCTACCCTGTTTTTGTTGAATAATGTCTATTGAAAAAGAGGCAGGGGAGCAGGGAGCAGGGAGCAAGGGGGATAGAACAGAAAAGGGATTCAACCCCACCTGAACGAGAACCACTTGTAAGAAGTGGGGGACTCAGACCCATGTTCCGCTCCGCAAACTAGTGGTCTGTCAAGTCTAAGGTTGTGGGTTTCGACTTCGCTCAACCCACAGATGAACGAGTGTTGAGCGAAGTCGAAACACGGTGCTCATGCACAAATTTGGTTCTGACAGACCACTAGGCAGGAGTCAGGAGTCATTTCCCCCTGCTCCCTGCCCCCTGCCTCTTCGTTGAAGGGGGAATCGAATATCGAATTATGTGGGCGCGATCGCGTTTCCGTTGAGGAACTGTTGTCGCTGACCGCAATTCTAAAAGGGTCAAATATTCTAAATCTGTTAATCTAACTCGCAATGGAGCAGACATCTCGTAGCACCCGTTTTTGAGATTTTATTGAAAGCTGCGGGAAACTCCATCCACAGGTGTCTGTAGAGGGATAGCCGCCCCGCCGCTTTAGTCATTAGTCATTTTTCATTAGTCATTTGTCATTGCTACTAATGACTAATAACTCCATCCCGCAAGTGGCGTGGAGTTTTTTATTTATCTTATATTTAATTTTAACCACCTACTTAACTATCTTAACTGTCTTAACTGTCTTAACTGTCTTAATAACTTTCTACTTAACTGTTTTACCCCTATTGCATTTTGTTGATAAAGCTGAGATGATTCAGTAGTTCAAGTTGATTTGTAAAGCTAGTACTTATTGATAAGTTAGTTATCAGATTAAGAGTAAATAAAGATAAAATTTGTATAGTCTTTACTTAATCTTAGGGGGAGTAATTATTATCTATATATACTTGTGAGAAAACTTTTATTTACTAAGAGGTTGTTTGAAAAGGATTTAGCTGTAATTTTAGGCACTTGTTGATCCCCCCTAACCCCCCTTAAAAAGGGGGTAACCGGAGTCTAAGTTCCCCAATTTATCGGGCAGCGACTGCACCCTTGCGGTTCCCCGACTTGTACCCCTTCGGGGATCTTGCTACGCGCAGCGTCTCCCCTTCTCCCAAAGGAAGAGGCTAGCGCCAAGGGAGAAGCAGGTGGCGTGGATTTAGGGGGATCTAAACGTTTTGCTACCGATAAGAGAAGAGGACTTTTCAAACAACCTCTAAGACTGTAGTCTCGTAGCCATCTTAATGTTTTAACCAAGAGTGTAAGGATTTTAGGTAATTACAATGGACGAAATCGTTAAAAAACTTGCTGGTCTGGGTCTTCCTGGTGTAATTCTCGTGATTCTAACGGTTACATCAGGAGGTAGTTCTGCGGCCGTTGCAGCTACTCTTACAGCATTAGGAGGTCCCTTTGGTATCGTTGGAGGCATAGCCCTGCTTGGTCTAATAACAGTTGTAGGGGATGCTGTAGCAGGATATGGGCTTGAAGCCATTGTTACAGCCGTTTATAAAGAACGTAGCAAAACTGAATCTGTTGAATTTCTGCTCAAAGAAATTAAAGATTTATCGATTACAGAGGAGCTAAAACTCAAACTGAAAAATGAACTTACCTCAGAAGTCAGTAATGTTGTCTAAGAAGTTAAGATTCCGAAAACAGTTGAAATTGTTGAGGAATAATTTTAATGGTAATAGGACTCCGATTTGATTTTTTCAAAAATCCTGAGACTAAAGAACCTGTTTTATCAAGGTTTTATCTGAAATCGTGTTCAGAAATCAAAGAGGATGACTATAGTTATTATTTGTTGTCAACCTAGCTCTTCGCAAAAGTGTAGTTAGGTAATTATCAGAGACAATTTATCAAGTAAACCTGAAATTGGAGAGTGCGTTACGGCTAAATTAGACTTTATCAAACCCTCAAATTCGTATATATCTGTAACTCACTCTCGTTAATATTTACTTTATTAGGACTTACGCACAGGTAACGGAAAATCGTAGACGCGAAGCGGCTTCCCGCAGGGTACCACAGAGGCACAGAGAACACGGAGGAATAAGAGTTTTAGATGTATTTTGCGTAAGTCCTGTTTATAAATAGGCTCTTATTGTAAAATAACAGACTTTAAGAAGGATATAAAAACTCATGCAGTTAGATAATCATGGTCAGCTTTTAGCAAATTCAAATAATAAAAGTTTTATCTGTAGAGAAGTAGAAGTTGCTATTCGCTCAAGTTTGACTATAGACGATTGTCTAATAATTAAGAAGTAGACAGAAAAATTAACACAGGAGTTAGTTGCCTATGTAGTTCCATTAGGTTTATTTGCGCCAGAATAATTTTTACAGCAATTTGCAAGTAAGTCAGGTGTAAAATGCAAGACTCAACATCATAGTTTATCAGACTGAGTGATTGGAAAAGTCTCATTAAGTGAAGAAAATAATAATACTATAGTTACATAGATGCAAGATCAAAAATATGCCAAAGCTCGGATTTGTTCTAAAGGACTGGTAAACGCAGATATTGCTGTGATTGGGATAGGTTGCCGATTTCCAGGAGCCAATAACTACCAACAGTTTTGGCAGAATATAGAACAAGGAATCAATAGCATTACTGAAATTCCTTCTGAGCGATGGGAAGTTGAAAAGTTTTATGCTTCCAATCCTCAAGAGCAAAAAAGCATTAGTAAATGGGGTGGGTTTATTGAGAAGATAGACCAATTCGATGCAGAATTTTTTGGCATCTCTCCTCGGGAAGCACAACGAATGGACCCTCAGCAGAGGCTGATGCTGGAGTTAACTTGGTCTTGTATCGAAGATGCTGGATATGCACCATCTCAACTGTCGGGAAGTTCGGTTGGTGTTTTTATCGGAGTGTGTAACTACGACTACGATATTTTACAAAATGGGTATAAACGAGACACTGACGGACATACAGGAACCGGAACTTGGGCTTGCATGATTCCCAATCGGATTTCTTACTTCTTCAATTTTCACGGTCCGAGTATTCCCGTAGACACAGCTTGCTCAAGTTCACTGGTAGCGCTTCATCAGGCTATAAATGCTCTGAAGCAAGAGGAATGTAAGACAGCACTCGTCGGTGGAGTTAGTATTTTCTGTACACCGACGAGATACATTCAAATGAGCCAACTGGGGATGTTGTCTCCACAAGGACAGTGCAGAACTTTTGACAATCAGGCTGATGGCTATGTGCGTGGAGAAGGAGCAGGAGTAATTCTCTTAAAACCTTTAGCTCAAGCCATTGAAGATAAAGACCAGATTTATGGAGTGATTAAAGGTAGTGCGGTAAATCATGGTGGAAAAGCAAGAACTCTGACATCTCCCAATGTTTATGCTCAAGCACAAGTGCTTTGCGCCGCCTATACAAAAGCTAATATTGCCCCCAATACAATTTCCTACATCGAAGCTCATGGTACAGGTACGCCCTTGGGAGACCCAATAGAAATTAATAGTCTCAAACGAGCATTTAGAAAATTACATCAACAGTATCATTTATCTTCAGTTGATCATCCTTATTGTGGTCTAGGAACAGTTAAGACAAATATTGGACATTTAGAAGCAGCTGCGGGAATTGCTGGGGTGATTAAAATACTCTTGGCAATGAAGAATCAAAAATTGCCCAAGATTGTGAATTTTCAGCAGTTAAATCCCCGTATTGAGTTCAAGGGAAGTCCATTTTATCTTGTCTGCGAAACCCAAAGGTGGAAGCAGTTAAAGACAGAGGAAGGAGAACTTTTGCCGAGAAGGGCGGGTATAAGTTCTTTTGGGGTTGGAGGGGTTAATACCCATGTGATTTTGGAAGAAGCACCAATAGGAATTCAAAATGACGCTCACAGACTCGCTAACGCGGCGCTAACAAAATTCAAAATTCAAAATGAAGATACTATTGAGCGCCCCTACCATCTACTAACTCTATCAGCAAAAAATGAGCAGGCTTTGGCAGAATTGCGACACAGTTATGGAGAATTCTTGATCTCTAATGCCGATATATCACTAAGAGATATATGCTCTACGGCGAATATAGGGAGGGAGCATTTTAACCACCGTCTAGCCATTGTCGCTGACTCTAGGGAGCAGTTAGTAGAGCAACTTGCTAGTTTTTCGAGAAAAACTGGTTATGTAGGTAAAACTCGACCCAAAATAGCTTTCTTATTCACTGGTCAAGGCTCTCAGTATATTAACATGGGTCGCCAACTCTGCGATCGCCAACCCATTTTTCGCCAAGCTATCGAGCAGTGCGATGAAATTCTGCGCCCCTATCTGGAGCATTCCCTGTTAGAGGTACTCTATCCTAGCCAAGTAGAAGAGCAAGCTTCATCTCTACTCGATCAAACTGCATATACTCAACCTGCGTTATTTGCGATTGAATACGCTTTGTATCAACTGTGGAAATCCTGGGGTATTGAACCAGATATAGTAATGGGTCATAGCGTCGGCGAGTATGTGGCTGCAACTGTAGCTGGTGTTTTTAGCTTGTCAGATGGACTTAAACTCATCGCCCAACGAGGACAATTAATGCAGCAATTGCCATCTGGGGGTGAAATGGTTTCACTAATGGCTTCAGAGGAGAGGGTGAAGGAAGTTGTTGCATCCGATTATGAGCGGGTGTCATTAGCAGCCATTAACGGTTCCGAAAGCGTGGTAATTTCTGGAGCTAGGTCAGATATCGCAGTTGCTTGTCAGCAACTAGAAGCAGAGGGAATCAAAACAAAGCATTTACAAGTATCCCATGCTTTCCATTCCCCATTGATGACACCGATGTTAGCAGACTTTGAAGCGATCGCCAATCAAGTCAGCTACAATCAGCCCCAAATTCCATTAGTCTCCAATGTTACCGGGCAAATTGCTGGCGAGAATATTACCAATGCACAATACTGGGTGAATCACGTCTGTCAAACAGTGCGGTTTGCTGATAGTATGCAGACATTACATCAGTTCGGATGTGAAGTGTTCTTAGAAATTGGGGCTAAACCAATTTTGTTGGGCATGGGTCGTCAATGCTTACCAGAAAGTGAAGATTTGTGGCTACCTTCTTTACGTGTAGGAATACCAGAATGGCAACAATTACTTTCTAGCCTCGCTGAGTTATACATAGCCGGAGTTAATGTAGATTGGTCTGGGTTTGAGGGCAAATATCCTCACCAGAAAGTTGCTCTACCGACCTATACATTTCAACGACAGCGCCATTGGATTGACACTTCTGAGCAAAAATATCAACAAGCAGAGCCTTTATCTAGAGATAATGTTCAGAATCCGATTACTAACTTTCTCGATCAAGGAAATACTGAAAAGTTAGTTCAACTAGTACAAAAGGCAGGAAAATTTTCACCTGAACAGATAAAATTACTGCCCGAAATCTTGGCTGTTTTAGCTCAGGAATACAAGCAATATCTCATACCAGACCTAGTTAAAGACCTCTGCTACGAAACAGTATGGCGAAATCAAGGGAGTATACAGCAACAGTTAATTGGAGATTATATACCTGCTCCTTCTGAAATCAGCCATCCTGCTCCCCTAAAGCCTCAAGCAGAACTAGAAAGTTGGCTAATTTTTGCTGACAATCAAGGTATCGGTCAGCAGTTAAGTGAACTATTGCGATCGCAACAAAAAGCTTGTACCCTGGTCTTCTCTGGTAATGAGTATAAACAAATATCAGATCGAGAATTCACAATCAACCCTACTTTACCAGAAGACTTTCAACGACTATTACTGTTCATACAAGCAGGAGAGCAAGGGAGCAAATCTTTACCCAATCCCCAACTGCATGGAGTCGTTTATTTATGGAGCTTAGATACAGTTGAGGCCAAGTTCCTCACCGTCACAGATTTAGAAGTTGCTTCCCAAACAGGATGTGGTGGCGTATTATCCCTGATCCAGTCTTTAATTAATCAAGGATTTTCCCATCCTCCTAGTTTATGGTTGATAACCAAAGGAGGGCAACAAGTGGGTGTAGAATCTACCTTGGGAGGGATAGCCCAATCGCCTGTGTGGGGATTAGGAAAAGTCATTACCAACGAGCATCCAGAATTTAACTGCACTTTGGTGGATTTAGACCCGGTAGAAAATCACAATGCCCACAGCCTCTTTGCAGAAATTTGTTCCCACAAGCCAACTAGTAGTGAGACTCACATCGCTTTTCGTCATGGACAACGGTATGTTAGCCGCTTATCACATAGCAAGAAACTTGTCAAACAATCTCTGCATATCAAAACCGATGCTACCTACTTAATTACAGGTGGTCTTGGTGAAATTGGTTTATTACTAGCCCAATGGCTGGTAGAACATGGGGCAAAACACCTAGTTTTGGCAGGGCGTAGCAGTCCTAACGAAGTAGCTAAAGACACTCTCAGACGACTGGAAGAGTCTGGAAGTCAAGTTTTTATCATGCAAACTGATGTATCCTTAGAAAAAGATGTCACCTCTTTACTAACTCAAATCAAAACATCGATGCCACCGTTAAAGGGTATTATTCATGCTGCGGGTGTCCTTGAAGATCGACTATTGATAGAGCATCAATGGCAATTTTTTGCCAAAGTTTTTGCGCCAAAGGTAAGCGGAGCCTGGAATTTACATACTCTTACACAAGACATACCTTTGGACTTCTTCGTGCTTTTTTCATCAGTTGCATCCATACTCGGACCTGCGGGTTCAGCAAATTATGCTGCGGCTAATACCTTTTTAGATGCTCTGGCTTATTATCGAAGATTACTAGGTTTGCCAGGGTTAACTATTAACTGGGGACTCTGGTCAATCCTGGGAATGGCCAAAGCTGTTGGGAGCAGGGTTGAGACTCAATGGCAAAACAAGGGAATAAAGACTATAGAAACACAGCAAGCATTAAGTATCCTAGAAAATTTTCTCTCCCAAGAAGTGGCTCAGGTAGGAGTCATGCAGATTGACTGGTCGAAGTTTTTGCAGCAATACTCAGGCTCATCTTATCCCAGCTTCTTTTCCGAAATCGCTCCACAGCTTCAGACACTTCCCATTGCACAAGAGCAACAGCAAGTTTACTTGCCACAAATTTTAGACCAAATCAAAGCCAGTTCCCAAGAGCAAAGCCAATCACTTTTGATTAGTTACCTGAGCCAGCAGATTGCCAGAGCTTTAGGAACAACTACATCTGTGTTAAATGTCATGCAGCCCCTTAACCAAATGGGACTTGACTCCCTCATGGCTGTCGAACTGAGAAATCGCCTCAGAACAGAATTGGAAATAAATATCCCCATCACAAAATTTTTGGATGGTGTGAGTGTTGTTGATTTAACAAAATTTGTCAGGGAACAACTTTTTGAAATGAATGCTATCTCTAAAGCACCTCTTGCAACCACTATTACATCAAATCAAAACAATTGGATTGAAGGAGAATTATGAATTTAACAGAGCTTCTAGAAACTCTTTCAGCAAAGAATGTTGAACTGTGGATTGATGGAGACAAACTGCGCTACCGATCGCCTGAAAATGTACTAACCCCTGATTTATTGGGAGAAATTAAGCAATACAAACCAGAAATTATCCGAATTTTATCGCAGGATACTGATAATTCTCCAACTTCTCCGCTTTCCCACGGTCAAAAGGCACTCTGGTTTCTATATCAATTAGCACCCACTAGTAGCGCTTACAACGCCACTTATGCAGCAAAATTAGTCACAAATTTAGATATTCCAGCCCTCAAGCAGGCAGCACAGATACTAGTTGAAAGGCATCGAGTTTTAAGAACTACCTTTACAACCATTGACGGCGAACCTGTACAAACAGTTCACGAAAACCAGCAAGTTGACTTTAGCATCCAAGAAGCTTTCGATCTTGGCCAAGAGGACGTAAATAACTGGCTCTCAGAAACAAGCGATCGCCCTTTCGATTTAGAACAGGGGCCAATATTGCGCTTTAATTTGTTAATTAATCACACTACAACCGATACATTAGCAACAAAGCAACACATTCTCTTAATAACAGTACACCACATAGTAGTGGATTTCTGGTCTTTAGAAATCATGATTGGTGAACTGAGACTTTTGTATGAAGCAATTACCACAGATGTAGAACCATTACTGCCGATACAAAACTGTCAGTATCAAGATTACGTCAACTGGTCAGAGCAAATGCTCGCCGATTCAGAAGGGGGGCGTTTGTGGACTTACTGGCAGCAACAACTCTCTGGTGAGTTGCCAGTACTAAATTTGCCGACCGATCGACCAAGACCACAGAATCAAACCTATAATGGTGCTTCCAGCTTTTTTACTGTTGAAGAAAAACTGCGGCAATCGCTCACAGAATTGGCCAAGAGAGAGGGCGCATCTCTTTACACAGTTTTATTAACAGCATTACAAATACTATTATTACGTTATACCAATCAAGAAGATATTTTAATTGGCTCTCCAATGGTGAATCGGAGTCGCTCAGAGTTTGAAAAGATTGTTGGTTATTTTACTAATTCTGTGGTTTTGCGAGCAGACCTTTCGGGAAATCCCACCTTTCAAGAGTTGCTGGGGCGATCGCGCTCTTGTGTATTAAACGCCCTAGACCATCAAGACTATCCCTTTCTCCTGCTGGTGGAGCGGCTGCAACCTGTCCGTGACCCCAGCTTTTCACCACTCTATCAGGTAGCCTTGGCCTGGGATCGATCTCACCAGAGTGACCAAGAAGTGTCACTTATGGATAGTGATGGGTTAGTTGTGGAATCGATGATTCCAGGGACTACAGGGGCTGCTTTTGATTTAACTTTAACCATTCTTGAGTTGCCAGGATCGCTCAAAGGCACATGGAATTACAACACTGACTTATTTGATAGCAGCACCATTGAGCGAATGACTGGTCATTTTGTGACACTGCTATCAGCAATTGTGGCGAATCCTCAGCAGCACCTAGCGCAGTTGCCTCTTTTAACAGCATCAGAGCAACGGCAGTTATTAGTTGAATGGAATGATACTCAAGTAGACTATCCCCAAGATTTGTGTATCCATCAGTTATTTGAAGAGCAGGTAGAACGTACACCCGATGCTGTCGCAGTTGTGTTTGAGAATCAGCAACTGACATACCGCGAGTTGAATTCTCGTGCTAACCAATTGGCGCATTACTTGCAGACTTTGGGAGTGGGAGCAGATGTGTTGGTGGGGATATGTGTGGAGCGTTCTTTAGAAATGCTCGTAGGATTACTTGGCATTCTCAAAGCGGGTGGGGCTTATGTGCCACTTGACCCAGAGTATCCGACTGAGCGTTTGAGCTTCATGCTTGAAGATGCTCAAGTCAAAGTGCTGCTTACCCAACAGCATCTAGTTGAGAAATTACCCGAACATATTGCACAACTTGAACTTGTTTGCTTAGATACTAGCTGGCAGTTAATTTCTCAGTGGAATCAGGAAAATCCAATCACTGATGTCCAAGCTAGTAACTTAGCTTATGTGATTTACACTTCGGGTTCTACCGGAAAGCCAAAAGGAGCAGAAAACACCCACTTAGGGATTTGCAATCGCCTGCTGTGGATGCAACAAGCCTATGAATTAACAGCAGGAGATTGCGTTTTACAGAAAACTCCTTTCAGCTTCGATGTCTCAGTTTGGGAGTTCTTCTGGCCATTAATGACTGGAGCGCGTTTAGTTGTGGCGAAACCAGGTGGACATAAAGATAGTGCTTACTTGGTCAACCTAATACTAGAGCAGCAGGTGACTACGCTACATTTTGTCCCTTCGATGCTCCAGGTTTTCCTAGAAGAAAAAGGTTTAGAAAGTTGCAGTAGCTTGAAGCGAGTTATCTGTAGTGGTGAAGCATTGCCAAAAGAACTTCAGGAACGCTTTTTTGCTCGCCTAGAGTGTGAATTGCACAATCTTTATGGACCGACGGAAGCTGCGATTGATGTCACATTCTGGCAATGTCAACCAGAGAGCAATTTGAAAACTGTGCCCATTGGTTGTCCAATTGCCAACACCCAAATTTACATCCTTGACCAAAATTTACAACTAGTACCTGTAGGTGTAGCAGGAGAATTGCACATCAGTGGAGCTGGATTAGCACGAGGCTACCTCAACCGAAAAGACTTAACACAAGAGAAATTTATCCCCAACCCCTTTGAAAAGTCACTTGTCAAAAGTCAGTTGTCAAAATTATATAAAACCGGAGACTTAGCCCGTTATTTACCAGATGGGAATATTGAATACCTGGGACGCATCGACAACCAAGTAAAAATCCGGGGTTTCCGCATCGAATTGGGAGAAATCGAAGCCGTACTCAGCCAACATGAAGACGTGCAAACGTCCGTTGTCATTGCCCGCGTTGACAACCCCTCAGAGCCGCGCCTAGTCGCCTACATCGTACCGGAAAAAGAGCAGACTTGTAGTGAGCGAAGTCGAAGTACACCCACAGTCAGCGTTCTGCGTCAATTCCTGAAAGCCAAGCTACCAGAGTACATGGTGCCTTCTTTCATAGTCATCTTGGAGTCACTCCCCCTAACTCCCAACGGCAAAATCGACCGTCGCGCCTTACCAGCTCCAGAATCACGCACCGGAATAGAAATCAGTTTAGTCGCACCCCGCAACCCCATTGAAGAAAAACTAGCCCAAATTTGGACACAAATTCTGAGAGTAGAGCCAATAGGCATACATGATAACTTCTTTGAACTAGGAGGGCACTCACTCCTAGCAACGCAACTCATCTCCCGCATCCGCACTAGCTTGAAAGTAGAACTACCATTGCGTTCGTTATTTGCAGCACCAACAATTGC
>NZ_JBALEA010000083.1:0-37311 GCF_036917135.1 Nostoc sp.
GGGCTATTCTACCTTCAAATCTTGCACCTGAATATACTTCTTTGGTCTGAAAATCTCAGAGTGTCAACTTTTCTTTCTTTTTCAGCAACCCCTAACTACTTTTCAAACAACCTCTAAGGGTGAAAAGTCAGGGTTATATAGTTTATAGAATAAATGATTTATGAGTTAAAGAAAGTTTTGACTTGTGAATTCTGCATTCTTCTTTAACTCATAATTTTTGCTACGATGCCAATAATTGCCTAATTAACCTGGCTACAGCTTTTTGCGTAAAACGGTTGGCAATTTGTTGACCTAAACGTTGTACATTTGAATTTACCAATAGCTGGGCAATTTGGGGCGCAAGTTGCACCGGGTCAAAGCCTCGTGTTTCTTGGAGAATACCTAATATATGTTTGATATGCTCTAAGGTTTGTTGTTGCTCAACTGTAGCCGATGGGGTTTTATTAACTGCTGTCAATCCTACCCGTTCGCGCAACAGGGAGGTAAAGTTATGCAAAACATTTTTACCTAAAGCATCAAGTCCGTTAACAGATTCATCTACTAGCTTGTCACGAATAAAAGCGCCGCGTTCAGATGACAGAAATTCTATGCCCTGATTTAGCACTAAGTTAAAGTCGTAATCTTCACTGTTACGCGCATTACGTAATAAGTTTTCTAACCGATTCCAGCGAAATCTGCCATCTTTAAATAGTAAATCTTGCAATGATGCTCTTAGTTGTGGTGCTGGGTCGGTTAACAGGCGTTTAGAAACGTAGGGATATGCCTCGCTGAGAACTTTAAAGTTGGGATCTATAAATATTGCAATACCTTCAAGGGTCACGAGGGAACGAATAATTAAGGCGTAGTAGGGAGGTACGCGGAAAGGATACTCGTACATCAAAGCCGATAGTTCATCGGTGATGCTTTTAATGTTAAGTTCGGCAACACTGGCTCCTTGGGCATCAGCAAAGACTCTCGCAAAAGCTGGGATAATTGGTGTTAAATCGGTTTCTGGTGATAAGAAATCTAATTTAACGTAGTCTTTTGCTAATCCTTCAAAGTCACGGTTGACGACGTGGACGATCGCTTCAATTAAACCATAACGCTGTGCTGGCTGAATCTCGCTCATCATTCCAAAGTCGAGATAAGCTAATTTGCCGTCTGGTGTTGCTAATAAATTACCAGGGTGGGGATCGGCGTGGAAAAACCCATGTTCTAGGAGTTGGCGTAGGGAACACTGCACACCCACTTGAATTAGATAACGAGCATCTATACCTTGGGCGTTAATTTCTTCTGTCTGGGTTAATTTTGTACCGTTAATCCACTCCATCGTTAAGACACGACGATTGGTGTATTCCCAGTAAATTCTCGGTATATATATGTCTTTTATATGACTGTATAGCTGGAAAAATCGCTCGGCATTTTCGCCTTCGTGGATGTAGTCCATCTCTTCAAAAATGCGATCGCCTAATTCATCCAGAATACCAACTAAGTCACTTTTTACCCGTTTAACTTTTTTCTGCACCCAACCAGCAAGGTTACGCAAGATATACAAGTCAATGGTGATCCGCTCTCTTAAGTCAGGGCGTTGCACTTTAACGGCGACTTCTTCACCAGTTTTTAGCTTCCCTTTATAGACTTGCCCCAATGAAGCCGCAGCAATTGGCTGGGCTGAGAGTTCGGCATAAACCTCTTCTGGAGGTGCGCCTAATTCTTCTTTGATAAATTGGTAAGCAATTTCGTTGGGAAAAGGCGGTAATTGGTCTTGTAGCTTAGTTAATTCTTCTAGGTATACGGGAGGAACTAGATCCGGTCTGGTGGACAAAGCTTGTCCGATTTTAATGTAAGCAGGCCCCAGTTGAGTAAGCAATACTCTTAGCTGAGTGGCTCGACGGCGATCGTTTTTGACGACAATTCCCCGTTTATTATCCGACCACAACCCAAAAACAAAGGATAGAGTTGGCCACAAGACGGCGAAAATCCGCCGCACAACTTGCAATTTTCTTTTTTGGTAGTGTGCCGCTATGCTTACGGGGTCGTAAAGTATTTCCGGTTGGGCAGTTATTCTCACCTTTTGGGCAGCTAATAGTCTTGGCGATGTCTGCGACGGGCGTAGCGGCACAACCAAGCTTTCTGTACCATTTTTTTCTGGCACTATATCAATAATATCCAGTTCACCTCGGCGATTTGTGCCGTTGCGACTGTCCTCCTGAATCGGTCGGGAACTAGGGGGAAGTGTCTTAACAATCATGAAGAAGGCCACCAGTCAGAACGATCACATTAAGTATTGTAACAATATGTTGAAGGATTGAAAATGGGGATTAGGGATTAGGGATTGGGGATTGGGGATTGGGGATTGGGGATTAGGGATTGAGGATTGGGGATTGGGGATTAGGGATTAAGGTTCAACTAATTTTTTTCTAGTCCCCAGTCCCCAGTACCCAGTCCCTAGTACCCAGTCCCCAGTCCCTACTCCCAAGTGGTCTGCTACACTTAAATTGGCATACTAGTTCAATAGTAGTAGGTATTGCTAGTTGCTGAAAGATTATACTTAATTGTGTTGTAAGTTTGAAGTATCCGGCATCTGCCTTTATGGAGAATTTGGCTTGATGTTGCTTTGTCTGCGAATTGAAAACTTTGCCCTCATTGACCAACTAGAATTGGAATTTGGCGCGGGACTAAATGTGTTGACAGGTGAAACTGGCGCCGGAAAATCGATTATCTTGGATGCCATTGATGCTGCTTTGGGCGGTAAAGTCTCTAGTCGAGTCATTCGCACGGGGACAAGTCGGGCGATGGTAGAAGCGACTTTCACCTCAAATGCTCCCCTAGCCGCTTGGTTAACTGAACAAGAAATAGATTTGCTTGATGAAAATTCCGTAGTCATTAGCCGAGAAATCACTGTCACTACTAGTAATATCCGCAGTCGATCGCGGGTGAATGGTGTATTGGTAAATCGGCAAATTATGGGAGGAATGCGCGATCGCTTGGTGGAAATCACGGCCCAAGGTCAAACTGTACAAGTGGGACAATCTGCCCAAGTCCGGGACTGGTTGGATTTATATGGTGGCGATTCTCTGATGCAGCAGCGCCATAAGGTGGCAACGAGCTTTAGTACTTACCAACAAGCGCATTTAGCATTAGAAAAACGCCGAACATCAGAACGGGAACGGTTGCAACAACTCGACTTGCTCACCTATCAAGTGCAAGAATTGAAAGCAGCCAATCTGTTCGAAGCTAATGAATTGGAACAGTTGGGACAAGAACGGGAACGCCTGAATCATGTCGTGGATTTGCAACAGATGAGTTACAAGGTTTATCAGGCTTTGTATCAAAACGATCACGAAACCCCAGCCGCCGCAGATTTATTGGGAGAGAGTGAGGCAACATTAAATGATATGGTGGAATATGATACCCAACTGCAACCCCTCTTGGAATTGGTGCGGGACGCGCAAGCTGCGGTAATGGAAGTGGGAAGACAGATTAATGCTTATGGGGATGGTTTGGAAGCCGATCCGCAGCGATTGGAAGAAGTGGAAGAACGAACTCAAGAATTAAAGCAAATTTGCCGCAAGTATGGGCCGACGCTTACAGAAGCGATCGCTTATTACCAACGTATCCAAGGGGAATTATCCCAACTCAACGACAGCGAACAATCGATCGAAAATCTAGAACAGCAAGAAAAGGCGTGTTTTGAAAAACTCACCCAAGCAAGTAATTTGTTAACTCAACTGCGGAGTAAAGCGGCTGCTAGTTTAGAATCACGTTTGATAGCTGAACTCAAGCCCCTAGCGATGGAAAAGGTGAAGTTTCTGGTTGAGATAGTTCCTGCTTCCCCAACTGCGATGGGAGCAGATAAAATTACCTTTACATTTAGTTCCAACCCTGGAGAACCACTACAACCTTTAACGGAAATTGCCTCTGGCGGGGAAATGAGCCGCTTTTTACTGGCGCTGAAAGCTTGTTTTTCTCAGGTTGATGTGGCTGGAACAATGGTATTTGATGAAATTGATGTGGGGGTTTCGGGAAGGGTAGCCCAAGCGATCGCTGAAAAATTACACCAGCTAAGTCAACGCAACCAGGTATTATGTGTTACCCATCAGCCTTTAGTTGCGGCAATGGCCGATCGGCATTTCCGCGTAGATAAGCAAACTATTAATCAAGGCAAGGGTAAAAAAGCTAACTCTGACAACGCCGAGCAGCGTACCGTTGTCAGAGTTACTACCTTGGATAATTTAACCACTCGCCGGGAAGAATTAGCACAGTTAGCTGGTGGTAAATCTGCAAGTGATGCGATCGCTTTTGCCGAATCTCTGTTATTACAAGCTGCTAACCACCGGCGCGGTGAGCAGAGTTGAATTAAGGGACTTCCAAGAAATAAATTATCCAAATAAACGAACCACAGAGGCAAGGCAGCGCGGTCTTGGGGAGCCAGTGCGGTCTTGGGGTTTCCCCAAGTGGAGCATCTGGCGTGGTTTCCCCCATGAGTGACTGCCGCGCAGAGAACACAGAAAGAGGAGAAATAGAGAGGATTTTTGTGTCAGTTTTGGGATATTTTTTATTTGGAAGTCCCTAACCCAAGCGTATTGCCTTATATTCCAATACGCTTGGGTTAAGGCTAAAACTCTATTACAAAGTCAATTTTTTTAACGAACCGCCAAGACGCCAAGGACGCAGAGAGAAGGAAGAAATGCTTAACTGAACTGTATTGCCTTATATTCCAGTTAAAAATCGAAGGTTGTGCGAATCACGCCCACATATTGTGTATCATTTCTGCTGTCATTTTCTGGGTTAAGAATTACCCAAAAACCAGGAGTTACTGAGATATTATCGTTCAGACGATAGCGATAGAATGCTTCGATATGGTAAGCGTTGTTTCTATCTTGACGAACATCACTGTTAGAGACATGGGGTGGTATACCAAAGAGAATTCCTGGCAAGTTACCCCTACCGCCCACATCTGGAAACGACATACCAATCGCCCCAAACCAGGCATTGGCATAGTCACCATTGTTCACCAACAGAGAATCTGTTCCACCCCTACCATTAGAAATATCACTCAAACCAGAGTTCTTGGCAGTTGCCCAGATATATCCACCCCAAGAGTGAATCTGGAAATTTGGAGAAAAACGATAGTATCCCTGTACACCGACAATGCTGTTGGAAGTGGCAATATTATTTCCAAAAGGAGAACTTGCGAGAACACTACCCGTTCCACCTGTGAGATCAACTACTCCACCAGGACTATAGCCATGAGAGTAGGCCACACCAATAGCTCCTTGCTTACCATAATAGGCTAAGTGCGCCAGGGCGTTGTAGCCGCCATCAAATAACCCATTGCTAGCCGATGGGACATTGGGACTGCTTGCTAAATAGCCCAAGGTGAGAACCAAGTCTTTGGTAATATTCCAGTTAGCGGCACCGCCACCGCCACCTCGCCGGAATAAGGGACTGTATGACCCAAATAGTGAGGGAACCCCATTACCGTCGTCAGCGATTGTGGCGGGAGTGACGGTGGTTGAAATGTCGGTGTAACCAATGCCTGTGGGACCAACAACGAAGTTAAGAGAATCACTGACGGGGAAGTAGTAACGGATGTGGGGAACAAAAAGTGTATTGTTGTTGTCGTTGTCGAAATTCAGGCGTGTCATTCCTGTACCCGTGGCTGCGGCAATTTGGCTTACACCATTGGAACTCGCAAAGTTGCCAAACTCCAGCCGGACTCGCAACAAATCTTTGCCGGTGAAACTACTCTCCAAGTTGAGACGACCCCGATCTGCAAAGTAGGCACGGGATTCATCGCGATTGCCACCCACTCTATTACCAAAGGTATCACTAATGGCGGTAATAATTTGAGCATTCAGTTTGGTAGTAGTGGAAAATTCCTGCTTCTCCAGCGTTGCTGTATGTGCTTCTAGCGTATCCACCCGCCCACGCAGAGTTGTCAATTCTGCCGCAAACTCTGTTTGCAAATTTCGCACCACTGCCAAATCTTCTTTTTTGACTAAATCGTTAGTACCCACAGCAATTAATTCATTCACTCGGTCTAAACAGGCATTTAAACCAGCTGCAAACTCGTAACGACTTAAAGCCCGGTTGCCGCGATAGGTTGCGTTAGGATAACCTGCAATACAGCCATAGCGTTCGACTAGCGATTGCAGTGCTTGGAACGCCCAATCAGTCGGTTTGATATCAGAAAGTTGGGAAACAGAATTGACTTGTCCCTCCAAATTCTTATTAGCATCTGCTGTACTTGAATCATCTTGTGGAGGTGCTGCCCAAACTGCTGGAATTGCCAAAAATAGGACAAAAAAGCTATAAAAAAGAATTTTGAGCATTGACTTGTTAGTTAAAAATGGTTGAATTCTGACTTTGTAACGAAAGAGATTACACTCGAAGCAAATATGAGCTAATCAGCATTGCAGTTACATCTTTTGAGTTGAGGTTTTAGGTCACTTAAAGTAACGCTATGACTTTTTGCTCATCGCTGCTTTTAATAGCCGCTTCTATAATTCGCATTACATTAATTCCGTCTTCGGCAGTAACAGCAATTGGCTGATTATTAACAATGGATTTGTACACCGCATCGTAATAACCTAAATAACTGCCCTGTGAACTTTTGACTTTTTCTCGAATTACTTTTGTGTCTTTTTCTGTATGAAGCAAGCCAGATTCACTTTCCGGTTCCGTATACCAATCAAGTGTGTTAGGCTTCATCCCCGCTACTAAATACTCTTCTTGTTTATCGGCTCGGCTTTTGAGAAAAGAACCCTTAGTCCCATGTATAATATAGGCAGGCGCAGGCTCACGCACAAGGAAACTTGCTTTTAATTTGACGCGCAGTTTGTCGTAGTATAGTATCAATTCAAAATCATCATCTACCTGCGATCGCAGCCTTGTTATGCGGATATCTGCAAAAATAGCATCAGGCATCCCAAATAAATGCAAAGCTTGGTCTATTAAGTGCGGCCCTAAATTGTTTAATATTCCTGCCCCTGGACTTGGAACTTCTACATGTTGTTTATGGCTGAGGGTTGGTTTATATTTTTGAAATTTAAATTCTGCTTCAATAATATCACCCAGCAAGCCTTCTTGGACAATTTTTTTGACTGTTTTAAAATCACTATCCCACCTCCGGTTTTGATATACAGATAATTTCTTTCCCTGTTTTTGTGCCAATTCTTTGAGGTTTTCCGCTTCTGCTACCGTTGTGGTAAATGCTTTTTCTACCACCAGATGTTTATCTGCCAACAAAGCCTGTTTAGCATAATCGTAATGTGTATAAGTGGGTGTATTGACTATCACCAACATTACTTGATCGTCTGCTAGCAATGCTTCTAAAGAAGGATAGCTTTTTACTTCTGGATAATCTTTCTGTATCAGCTTTTTGCTTCTTTCCCAAGAACCTGCTAATTGAAATCCGGGATGTAAATCAATGAACGGCGCATGAAATACCCTACCAGACAAACCATAAGAACAAAGAGCCGTATTGATAGTTTCCATCTTTTTGCTGATTGACTGAAAGAAGAGTTTGTAAGTAGATAGGCATAATTAAACATAAAATAAAATCCTAGTTCGTAGTCAGCGATTCATCGCTAAAAACAACAATTATTAGGACTAAAGTCCTGACTACAAACTTTAATTTATTTACGCCTAGCTACTTATTTAGTTGTTGTCTGATATTTTTTCCGCGATGTAAGATCACAGATGGAAATGCAGACTCATTGCAACCTCACAGGGATAGAAGACACAGAGATCCGAATTACGCTAGCGCAGCGTTAGCAAGTCCGCAAACGTCATTGCGAATTAAAAATTACGTATTAGCGGTACTAAATCGCCAATTACATATCTTCTAACTCAATTCCTTTGGTTTCTTTAACAAAAAAGAGAATGAAAAAGAATGAGGTAGCCGCCGCAATTGTATAGAGTCCATAGGCAGAACCTAAACCGAAATATTGCAGTATGGGAGGAAATGTCGTGGAGATAACGAAATTTGCAACCCATTGGATGGAAGCAGCAACCGAAAGTGCAGCAGCTCGAATTTTGTTATTAAACATTTCTCCCAACAGTACCCAAACCACTGGCCCCCAGGAGAAACCGAAGCAAAATACATAGAGGTTGGCTGCAATGAGAGCCAAAGTACCCGCGCTGCCAGTAAGATTGGGGTTTCCAGCAGCATCTAGGGGAGCTGTACCGAAAATAGAAGCCATTGTCCCCAAGGTCAAGGTCATGCCAATCGACCCTAGTAGAAGCAACGGCTTGCGACCAAATTTATCTACGAAGGCGATCGCAATCAGTGTTGTAATAATGTTGACCGCTCCTGTAATCACCGTAATTGTTAGGGAACTTTTTTCGGAAAACCCGACAGCCCGCCACAAAACGCTGCTGTAATAGAAGATCACATTAATACCAACGAATTGCTGAAATACAGATAAGCCGATTCCGATCCAAACAATTGGGAGAAGTCCACCACTTCTGCTTAAGAGGTCAGAAAATCTCGGCTGACGTTCTTGAAGCACTGTCTGCCGAATCTCTTCAATTTTTGGCAGCACATCACCCCCCAAAATCTTGGTCAGAACGTTAGCGGCTTCTGGCTCTCGTCCTTTGGCAACTAAGTAACGGGGAGATTCAGGAATTGTTAAAGCCATCATTCCGTAGAATACTGCTGGCGGGACTGCTGTCCAAAACATCCAGCGCCAAGCTGCAACCCCAAACAAAAACGGCGAGTCTGCTGAACCTGCTGAGACAGCAATAAAGTAGTCGCTCAATAAGGCGATGAAAATTCCCACTACGATCGCTAATTGTTGCAGAGATCCTAACCTTCCCCGTAAATGGGTGGGAGAACATTCGGCAATGTAAGCTGGGGCGATGACGCTAGCAACGCCGATTCCAATGCCACCCAATACTCGCCAAAAGATAAAATCCCAGATTGTGAAGGCCAGCCCAGAGCCAATGGCACTGATCGTAAATAATGCCGAAGCGACCACCATTGCGTTGACTCGACCATAACGGTCTGCAATCTGTCCGGCAAAGAAGGCTCCTAGCGCAGAACCCAGTAAGGCTAGGGATACTGCCAGCCCTGTTACCCAACTACTGGTGTGAAAAGCTTTTGCTAGAGATAAAACCGCGCCGTTGATTACAGCAGTGTCAAAACCGAAGAGAAAACCGCCGAGGGCAGCAGCACCAGCAATCAAAATTACATAAAATGTGCTGGATTTACGACGAACAGTAGTAGATGACATAGTTTATATATTGGGAATTGGGGACTTGTACTGAGCGTTCGCGTAGCGTCTCGTAGAGAAGCCGAAGTATTGGGAATTGGGGATTGGGCATGGGGCACTTGTACTGAGCGTTCGCGTAGCGTCTCGTAGAGAAGCCGAAGTATTGGGGATTAGTTATTTATTCCCCCAGTCCCTAGTCCCCAGTCCCCAGTCCCTTTCATACTTCAACGTCTGGAACGTCTGCGTAAGCGATCAATCATTACTGCCAAAATAATTACTAGTCCTTTGACGACTAGTTGCCAGAAGTAAGATAGGTTCAACAAGGTTAAACCGTTGTTGAGAATAGCAATAATCAATGCACCTAGAAGGGTGCCGCCAATGGTACCAATACCACCTGTAAAGCTGGTTCCACCTAAAATAACAGCTGCGATCGCATCTAATTCATAACCCTGACCCAATACGCCACTAGCACTATAAAGACGGCTGGCACTCATGATTCCTCCTAAACCTGCCAGTAATCCGCTAATACCATAGACAAATAACAATACCCGATTAACTTTAATCCCGGTTAATCTGGCTGCCCGCTCGTTACCACCAACGGCATATATCTGCACTCCTAAAACAGTTTGCCGCAGCACAAACCAGCTAGCGATTACAGTCAGTAGCGCAATTATGACTAGCCACGGCAGGGGTCCGACATAACTATTACCCACCCAAGCAAAATCGATGTCTCGGTTAATCAGGGTTGTACCTTTGGCAATCAAAAAGGCTGCACCCCGCAAGGCAGTTAGTGAACCCAAGGTGACAATAAAAGGTGGCACATCTAAAAAGGTGATGAGGGCACCGTTGACTAAGCCTAAAAGCAATCCTGCCAGCAATGCAGCAGGTACAGCCGCCCAACTTAAAGCCGGCAGTAGCGATACCAACAACGCAACTACGGCAGAAACAGCTAAGATTGACCCAACGGAAAGGTCAATACCTCCGGTGAGAATCACAAAGGTCATTCCGGTCGCCAGCACAATATTGATTGATGCCTGACGTAAGATATTAACGATGTTACCGCCGGTAAGGAAGTTGGGAGAAAGGAAGGCAAATAAGATGCAGATAATTACTAAGATTGGCAGAATACCGGCAACTTCTAGCAGAGTACTAATTGATTTCCGGTTGCGGGATACGGGATTGTTGGCTAATTTATTGGCAGGTGGTCTGACTGTTTGACTCATGATCCTGATACCTCCGATGCTCCAGTTGCATAGTGCATAATCTTTTCTTGGGTGATTTCTTTACCAAGACTGTCATCCAGTTCGCCTACCAGCTGTCCTTCTCGCATCACTAAGACGCGATCGCTCATACCGACAATCTCCGATAGTTCACTGGAAACCATTAAAATAGCAACACCTTGTGCTGCCAATTCGCTCATAATTCGGTAAATTTCGCTTTTGGCACCGATATCTACGCCGCGTGTTGGCTCATCTAACATCAACACTTTCGGTTTAATGGCTAACCAACGCGCTAACAGTAGCTTCTGCTGATTACCACCAGAAAGATCCATCGCTCTAATTTCCAAATTGGCTAGACGGATATTAAAGTTTTCCACCGCGTCTGTTGATAGCCGATTTACTGAAGCCCAGTTCACAATTCCAGCTTTGGCATCCTGCTTAAGTGTATTGATGGCGATATTCTTGCGGGCGCTCATCTCCAGAAATAAACCTTGGTCTTTGCGATCTTCCGGGACGTAACCAATTCCCGCAGCGATTGCATCACTGGGTGTATTAATTTCCAGTTTTTTGCCATTCAAGAATACTTCACCACTAGCTTTACGGTCTGCACCAAAAATTAGCCGGGATAACTCTGTGCGTCCAGCACCAACCAGCCCCGCTAAACCTAGAATTTCTCCAGCATGAACTTTAAAACTAGTCGGCTCAATCTTGTGACGCGCATCGCTCATATTTCTGACTTGCAGCACCACTGGGCCAGGATTCTTTTGCCGTTGATGCTCGTAAAAGTCTTGCATGGAACGACCAACCATCATCTGCACCAATCGCTGTGGAGAAATTTCACTGCGTGTGAGACTGCCAATATATTGACCATCGCGCAACACACTAATCCGATCAGCTAGGGCATAGATTTCTTCCATGCGATGGCTGATGTAAATAATGGCAATGCCATCACTCCGCAGTTTGCGAATTACCTCAAATAAATGCTCACTCTCGCGGTCAGATAGGGCTGCTGTTGGCTCATCCATCACCAAAACGCGGCTTTTATCCTTCAGCGCCCTGGCAATTTCCACTTGCTGTTGTTCAGCGATGGACAATGTACCAACTATAGTCTGGGCGGTAAAATTGGCTCCTAGACTTTCCAGCACTTCTTCTGCTTCCAGTTGCATCGCTTTGCGGTCTAAAAACTGACCTCGCCGCAACTCGCTACCCATAAACATATTTTCGGTAACGGTTAAATTCGGTGCAACATTCAGTTCTTGATAAATGAGATTAATGCCCGATTTGCGTGCTGTCCCCGGATCGCTAATTTTCAGGGTTTGACCATTAATGCGAATTTCTCCTTCATCTGCAATGTAAGCCCCAGCCAGGATTTTCATCAATGTGCTTTTACCTGCTCCGTTTTCACCCATGAGGGCGTGAACTTCTCCTGGGTAAATGGTGAGATTAACATTTTGGAGTGCAGATACACCGTGAAATCGTTTCGTAATCCCTTGCATTTCTAACACCGGGTTGCTAGTTGGTGCATCAGGAAATGAAGTTTCAATAGTTGTTGTCATGGGCAGAACCTGTAAAAACTATTTAAAAGTCGCAATTGTGAATTAGGAATTAATAAACTCACATCTAATGTGAAGTTAAAATCATCACAAAATCATGTTTTAAAAATCGATTGTCATCTGGGAAAGTTCTGAATTTCGGAAGACGACGTTCAGAACTTTCTACAGATGTACATATATACATCATGGGTATGTGCAAAAACTCTGTCAATGCATCAAAAGACTCAACTCGAATTAGACATAATTTTTAATTGCAAATTCACAATTATTATTATTTACCAGCCTTTTTCTGTGCTGACGTTATCTTTTGTGATCAACTTAACTGGAATCAAAATGGTAGGACTAGTAGGTTTCTTGCCATTTAAAATGTCATTCCCAACTTGAACTGCTTTTTCGGCCATCCCTCGCGGATTTTGAGTAGCGGTTGCAGCATATAAACCATTTTTAGCAGCGATCGCAGCGATCGCTTCTGGCGCACCATCAACCCCGACAATAAAGAAATCTTTACGTTGTGCTTGGTTAGCTGCTAGTTCTGCACCAACTCCACTCGGATCATTGATGGCAAAAACAGCATCAATTTTCGGAAAGGTTGTCAGCAAATCAGTCATAACTCTCAGTCCTCCGTCCCGACTACCTTCTGCATTTTGGTTTTTCGAGAGGATTTTGATATCGGGATATTTAGACAATACATTCTCACAGCCACTAACTCGTTGAATTACCGAGTCCACTGGCGGCCCATTAACTATGACAATATTGCCTTTCCCTTTGAGACGATCAGCAATATATTTGCAACTAACTTCTCCAGCTTGGACATTATTAGTAGTAATGGTGGCATCCACGCCTCCTTCTGCACCTGTATCTACTGCAATGACAATTCTACCTGCAAGTTTGGCTTTTTCAATTGCTGGCTTAATGCCACTTTTATCAGCAGCATTTACAATAATGATGTCAGTATTGGCAGCAGTGAAATTTTCAATTTGATTGCTTTGTTGGTTGAGGTCATAGGCACTAGAAACTACGCTAACGTTGACATCCTTACCGCCAATTTTCTTCGCTTCTGCCTCAGTTGCTTGTCCCATGAGGACGAAGAAGGGATTACTTAAATCACCGACGGTGAAGGCAACTGATCGTAATTTTCCATTCCCAGTGGCAGTTTTCGTCTCTGCACTAGTATTTGTCACATTTTTCGTTTCAGTATTAGTCGCAGTGTTGCGATCGGGAGAAGGATTTGTACAGCCGACAAGACTACCACTGATGATACCTAATATGCTAGCTGCGATTACGCGAAGCGTAACACCAGAGGTGAACGTAAACTTTTTCACATTCATATATTTCCTAGAAGTCATTTTTTCTGACACCAAAAACGATGTATTTGTTAAAAAACAGGGTCAAGTATTATAACCCTCTTGTATCAAGCCTTTTTCCGTATGTTGTAATTACGTAGCTTGCTTCTCGCCGGAGGCGAGTATTACAAATTACCAGCCTTTGTAGCTGCTGAGGTTGTCTCTAGTAACCAAATTGACTGGAATCAGAATGTTCGGTGACTGAGGTTTTTTACCCTGGATGATATCGTTGCCAATCTGAACTGCTTTTTCAGCCATCCCTGCGGGATTTTGAGCCGCAGTTGCAGCAAATACACCATCTTTGTCTTCCATTGCTTTGGTTGCATCTGGCGAACCGTCAACCCCAACAATAAAAAATTCTTTACGTTTTGCTTGTTTAGCTGCTAAATCTGCGCCCACACCGCTTTGATCGTTAGTGGCAAAAACCGCATCAATTTTGGGAAAGGTTGTCAGCAAATCGCTCATCACTCTCAATCCTCCATCCCTTGTCCCTTCGGCGTTTTGGTCTTTAGAAATGAGTTTGATATCAGGATATTTCGACAATGACTTCTCACAGCCACTCACTCGCTGATTGATTGAGTCCATCGGAGTACCGTTGAGGATGACTACACTACCTTGACCTTTAATGCGATCGGCAATATATTGGCAAGCAACCTCACCAGCTTGGGTATTGTTGGAGCTAATCATCGCATCCACATCTGCATCAACGGCTGAATCTACTGCAATAACAACCTTACCTGCAAGCCTTGCTCGGTCAATAACTGGTTTAACTCCTTTTTTGTCAACAGCGCTGAGGATAATTAGGTCAGTATTCGCAGCCGTAAAATTTTCGATTTGGTTGCTTTGTTGGTTCAGATCAAAGCCACTGGAAACCGCATTAACTCTGATATTACCCCCGATTTTCTGGGCTTCTGTCTCAGCCCCATTCTGCACTGCATTATAGAAGGGATTGCCTAAGTCACCCAAAGCAACACCGATTGTTTGCAATTTTCTATTTGCAGTAGTAAGACTCTCTGCACTTATATTAGTAGCCTTGTTAGTAGTATTAGTAGCAGTATTGTCATTTTGAGCGCCATTTGTGCAACCAACAACCGCGAAACCTAATATGCCAACTATGAGCGAAATTCTCTTCATATTCATCTATTTCTAACAACGGATTTAAATTTTAGAAAAAGGTTAGCAGAATAAAATCTGCACAGTCATCACAATATGAACTAGGTCTGAACACTTTAGACCTAACCTAGTGATATTACTACTTTATCAAGTTAGTTTTGAGGGTTCGTAGTCAGCGCTAAAACCCTTACTAAAAATTTGCTTACCCATCAATTTAAACTTGACAAACTACTAGTGGTCTGTCGCATTAATTCTGAAGGGTTAGAAAAGTTCGTAGTAAGGACTTTAGTCCTTGATTTGAGCGATAAATCGCTCACTACAAACCTAGCAAAACTAATTAGACAGACCACTAGCTTTTGAAATTTAAACTCCAAAGGTCTTGTGATTTGACGTTATTAGAGTTAATGCTATTAGCTTTACGAAACCAGATGTTTTGTTTTTAAAGCAAAATCATGAACACTTCACTAATTTAAATAATTGCATTATTTTTTGGTGAAATTACTTTGTTAGTGCGTAAACTGGAAACAGCTTTTAAGTCAAAACTCCCGAAATTAGTTTTATTAAACTTGTAAATCTTTATGTGATTTTGACTTATTTCATTTTATCCTGCTCTCGCGCAAAAATTAATTTTGTTTATCGAACTTTACAAATAGAAAGCTTTTCAATTTCCCCCCTATAAGCCAAAATCTTTAATATCAAAGCACTCGCATAAATCAGCCTATTGAATGTCTATAGCAATGTTAAAAAAGTTAACAGTTCTAAATAAATTTATTCACAAATAATAATGTGATGGCAGGGAACTATTTGATTTTTAATGCTATATCTTGGAAAATATAAACATCCTTTAGTTATATTTTCTCAATTAACTTAAATAGGCTTGGTAGGCGTACTTGTTTGTTATTTATTTATCTCCCATGACTTTAGATAGATGTCCTCAAGTTATATAGCAGCGCGTTAGGCTAAAGCCATAACCCACCCTACTCCTTTGAAGATTGTTGAATTTGATCATGAATAATTTCAACCTATTGTACAAGCTTAAAACTTTAACGTTGCGGGTAAATATTTAGCTACCAAATCTTCATAATATGGTTTTAATTTCTGCCAATCAGGAGGAATAGGGTTTTTTGAATACAAATCATAAGGATTGAATAAAGCCACCCATTTAAACATTTCTTCATCATGTTTATCCATCAAATGTTGATATGCATTTTCACGATGTTGAGGATAGAATGAGTGATAGCGAAGCATATACAATGCAGGTTCGGGTAAATAATTTTTCATCATCTGATAAAAATATTCATCATGCCCCCATGATATATGTACATTTGTTAATCCACAGTTAGGCTGATAAATGCCATATTTAGTGTTATAATTGAGGTTATTATAATCAGGATTTTCTTTGAAGAATTCTGAGAAAACAATCTTATCAGAAAATGCACAACCGACAGGATAAGTATCGCCGACAGTAGCCCATTGAGGTTCACCAAATAGACAAAGCACTTTCCCCATATCGTGAAAGAAGCCAGTAAGTACCATCCAGTCAGGATGACCATCGGCGCGAATAGCTTCTGATGTTTGCAATAAGTGCTGTAACTGAGCCATATCTGTATCAGGATCGGAATCATCAACCAATTGATTCAAAAATTCGACCGCATCCCAAACAGACATTTCTTTTTTATGAAACGTCAAAAACTCTTTTTCTTTTTGGAGGACAAAATCGTATGTTTGATTAATATGATTTAACCGATAAAACTCTTTCACCGTATCTCTAATAGTCGTTTCGTAATTTCTGTACTCTTCGGTGGTTTTACCTTCTTTAACTATAGTATCTGGATCGGGATAGCGATTAAGCAAGTCTTTTTCCCATTCTTCTAGCGAATGTAAGGGATTGTTTTGAGCCTCAGCAATGGCATTATTTAGAGTTTGAGACATATCTTCCTAGTTGTCGATATTGTATTTGTTAAATGGCAATACGGTTCAATTAAGCATTTCTTCGTTCTCTTTGCGTCCTTTGCGTCCAACTCTTAGGAGACGCTGCGCGAATGCGGTTCGTTAAAAAAATTGACTTTAACAAAGATTTTTAGCCTTAACTGAACCGTATTTGTTAAATGGTAGTTTCACACTCCATTGTGCGAAGGTGTGCAAAACCTATATGAGACTTATTTTTGCACACGTGTGCAAAAACGTGTATTAAGTTTCATTTCGTCTTTGCATACCCATACATAATCTACTTCATTAAGTGTTTTATCTGATCTTTTTGGTTCCGAATAAGAATGGTGGTTTTGTTTATACACACCTATGCATAAACATTCCTCAATATAAGCCAATCTTTTATATTAAACACCTATGCAAAACTTATACTTATTAATTGTTTTGTCTGACTCAGCCAGGGAGGTATCAATTTGTTAATTGGACAGCAGTGGAATACTTGATAATATTAGCCAACTCTTGTATCTGGTTTATCGCTTCTGCACCCTCTAACTTCATTAATTCGCGATCGTCCCACAATTCCATCCAAGTAATCCCGTAATCAGACACTAAAAATCGAATCAGGTGCTTTTCTCTCAGGCTAACCATAAATGAAGCACTCTTCATTTGGTCGCCGCATGTATAACAAGACGCAGTATAGCCACGCCGTTCAAGTACAATTGCCAGGGCTTGCAGGTTCATCACCAAGTCTTGGACGAATTCCTGATGTTGTTGCGCTAATCTTAGAAACACTAGTTTTCTCCTACCACTCCAGTTATGTGGTTGTTTTTCTAATTTCTTTAGACTTACATTTGATATGATTTAGTTGCGAAAAGTTTGTGTTTTCGTAGATACGTTATTGATCTTAATATTACGGTTGTAACTAATAAGCTAAATTTCCAAAGCCGTTCTAATGTTTTGGGCAATTATCTGGGGTGGCTGTGCAACATCCATACATAGAGTGTCTAATGGTTCTTCAAGAGTATCAAACTGGCTGTTGAGCAGTTTTTCGCTCATGTAATGATTGCTACGCTCTTGCAACCGCATTTGAATCAACTCATAAGACCCTTTGAGGTAAACTAGCTTGATCCGAATGTTATCCAATAGCAAAAATTGCCGATAGCTATCTTTAAGAGCCGAACACGCCAGCACCACATTTTGATTTTCTTGCAGCCAATGCTTTATGGCTGTTTGCAAATCTTGTAACCAAGGTATCCTGTCAGTTTCACTCAAAGCGATACCGCGCCGCATTTTATCAACATTCTCTGGCGAGTGAAAAGCATCAGCGTCGCTAAATTCCCATTCTAACGATTCTGCTAGTAGTTTTCCGATGGTGGTTTTGCCAGAACCAGATACACCCATTACGATGATTATCATTGGTAGTTGTTTCAGCGATTTTTGATTGGATTTTGAGTAGCATTTGAGTAGCATAAATCAAAAGTCTGGGCATTCGGCCGCGATCGCTTCAGGATGACAGTAGTACTTCAATACTGTTATCACGTCATCTCCCATCCACAGTGCTACCTTGTCGGGGCTAACTCCAGATGCGATCGCATCTCTGGGTTCCCTCACAATCTCCCGATGCCGCTTGGTATCCTTAAGTCCGGTGCTGACGAGAAAACCCACTAACTCGAACGACAAGTTTTAATCACTGGGGATTCTTTCCACGCTGCCAACTTTGGCTATTAGCTTGTTTGCTAAATTCTCCTTTGGGGAAAAGTCGCTCTTCTAATTCTTCATAGCTGCCTTCAAAATCACAATGACCCAAAAGCGGACATTTCTGGCAATAAACGCTTTTGGTATAGCGTTCTAAGTTTTCACGGTTGAAAAAATACGGTTTATGACTAAAAGTGCTGGCAACCCATTGCCATGACATATTATTACTAGCGGGATCTCCATCTAAAAGGTGTTCGAGAAACCATTTTGCTCCTGCTTGCCAACGAACACGCCGCCAATGGACAATGTAAGCCGCTAGCCACATCCGGGCGTGGTTATGTAGATAGCCAGTTTCTTTCAAGTCACCGCTAAAGCTGTCGATGCAAACTCTGCCTGTGCTTCCTTGCCTGATATCTGGCGGCAATTCGGGTGCATATTCACCCACAGCGTAACCAGTTTTGTACTCTTCTTGGTCTTTCCAGATTCCATCTCCTAACTTGATATACAACCGTTGCCAGTAGTCGCGCCAACCTAACTCGTTAATTAGTTTAGTAGCATCATCTTGGTGCTGTACCTGCTTAAGGACATAATCTCGAATTTCTCGCAAGCTCAAAACGCCATAGCGGATGTAAGGCGAAAGTCGGGTAACCGCACCTGTGAAGAAATTACGTGTTTGGGCGTAGCGTACTGGGTCGATTTTTTGCAGCGTTTGTTGTGCTACTTTGCGTCCCCCTACAGTTTCGCTGACGTGGCGATCGCGTGCTGCTGCACCTGGGAATTGTTGGCGTAGGTACGCTACCAACTCATCGCGGTTGGTAAATTCGCGTTGCATATCTTTAGTCATCTGAACTTTGAAGGGTGGGAATAGGTATGCATATCTTTATACAAAAATGTATTCTTAATCGCATTAATATCTTAATGTATTCTTAATTGCATTTATGAATATTTTAAAGATTCAATAAAGAGCATCATGAAGATTTGACAAAGAAGTTTATTTAGCCTTTCACTCAATGATATAAATAATTCCAGACAGATTCAAAAAAATAGAGAAAAATACGGTGTCCTTCTAACAACCCCCTAAATTTATTTGTGGGGATTGTAATGCCTAAATTTTGAATTCTGAGCGTATCCCTTCTCTTAAGCAAGCTACGCACACCGTACCCTAGAGAAGCAACGTCACCTAATTACTTACCATTTGGTTAATTATTTAAGAGATTTTCAGGAAATAAATTATCTAATTTTTTAGAGTAGGCATCTCACTTGTCCCCAACCAAAGGCGGGCTTTTCGGGTCAGCCCACAATAAGTAGCTGGATATTTTTTATTTAGAAGTTTCTAACCAAATAATTAACGTTTTCTAACTATTAAGATTACGCAAATGGGAAGTAATCTGCATTTAACTGATGAATAGTTCTTTGACTGAGACTCAACTTACCTATTGGTAAGAAATTCAGGAGAGATAATATGGCATTTATTTTCGGCACTACAGGTCCTGACAAGATAAATGGGACTTCGGGAAATGACACGATAGTTGGTTGGGCTACTGGTGGTAATGCCAATAGTCCGTCCGGTAACGATACCTTGAATGGTTTAGCTGGTAACGATTTACTTAGTGGTGGGATAGGAAACGACAGTTTAATCGGTGGTCTTGGTAATGACACACTTGATGCTGGTACAGGTATCGACATCTTGGATGGGGGAGCAGGCGACGACACTTACATTATTAACAATGCTAGTGACACCATTAGGGAAGCTACTAATTCAGGCATAGATAGTGTCCGGTCTTCTGTCACCTACACACTGGGTGCAAATCTGGAAAACTTAAGACTGCTCGGAACTAACGCCATCGACGGGACAGGTAACAGTCTTAACAACTTCCTCTTTGGTAATAGTGCTAACAACACTCTAAATGGAAGAGCAGGCGATGACACACTAGACGGTAATTTGGGCGATGATATCCTAAATGGTAATGACGGCAATGATAGCCTACAAGGTGGTCCTGGTAATGACGTACTCAATGGGGGGGCTGGAAATGATATCCTCATCGGTGTTTATCCTGGTAGCTTAGTCCCACCTGGATTAGGGGAGACTGATATCTTAACTGGCGGGGCTGGGGCAGATACATTTGTCTTAGGGGACGCTTTAAATATTTTCTACGACGATAACAACCCTACCACTAGTGGTTTTGGGGACTTCGCTACTATTACTGACTTCGACTCTAGCCAAGATCAAATTCAACTCAAAGGAACTCCACAGGACTACCGCTTGCAAGTTGTTGGAAACAACACACGAATATTCGCAGAGCAAGGGGGACAAGTAGATGAGCTTATAGGTATTGTGCAGGGAAGAAACAATCTCAAACTTAATACTGATGACTTCCTTTTCTATGAGCGGGAAAATGCTGGACAAAGTACAAACGACACATTGAATAGTGCTGAAGGGTTAGGTTCCTTATCATCAGGCTCAAAAGTTAATATTTCAGGCGAGTTAGCAACAGTTCAATCGAGGAGCAATCCCGATGTTGACTTTTTTACATTTTATTTACCAAATTCAGGAACCGTCACTATCAACACAGTGACATCAGGAAAGGCAAATATTGGACTGTTTAACTATTATGGGGCTTTAGTGACCAGTCAAAATTCGTCATCAATTACTGGTTTACTGAGTGCAGGTACATACTCAATTTCAGTGAGTAAAGATTCTTTCTTGCCTCAAAATAATGGAGTTTTCTTTGGTACCAACTCTCAACCTGATTTTTCCTATACGCTAGGAGTCAGTTTGACATAATAAGAACGTTATCAACTTGAAAGAGTACTGAACATTAGAAAACAGATTGAAGGAGACTTTTTTTGCTGACTAGGGGAATAAGTAACTGTGTTCCCCCTTTAGGGACTGACAACAAATAAATTCTCCAATCTTGTGGGGTGGGCAACATGAGCGCCTTTGTATACGGGCGGGCGAGACGCCCACCCCACAAGAAATAGTTGAGTATTTTTTTATTTGTCAGTCCCTTACCCGACAAAAGACTTTTTATAAAGTACCAGAAGTCATAATAGGAATCGTAAATTGTTTTTGAAAAAATCTAAGTAGTCTTGTAGGGTATGTTAGCGCATAAAGTACAGCACCAAAAGCTTGGAATGGTGCGTTACGCTTTGCTAACATACCCTACGTGTATTTCAAAAACCAAATACTAATCACCCCTACGAAAGATTTAGTCATTATTATCGCGGATAAACACAAGCGTACATTCCAGGGGTTGCCGCAGGCATCGCTTATTGTCCTAATTTTTACTGGTGACGTAAATATCCCAGTAAGGCTAGACTGTCAGGGCAAACTGTGTTGCAAAAAACACCATGACCCTCTGCATCAATCCCCACTGCTCAAGACCCCAAAATTCTGAAAATATACTGTTTTGTCAAGCCTGTGGCTCAGAATTGCTCTTGGAAGGAAAGTATCGAGTGACTCGCCAATTAGGTGCTGGTGGTTTTGCCAAGACATTTGAAGTCAACCACGCTAACACCCTCAAAGTATTAAAAGTTCTGATGCTGGATGATGCCAAGGCAGTATCGCTGTTTCAGCAAGAGGCACAAGTATTAAGCCATCTGAATCATCCAGGGATTCCAAAGGGAGATGGGTACTTTACGTTCTCTCCCAAAAATAGTCAAACGCCACTGCATTGCTTGGTAATGGAGAAAATCGAGGGGTTGGATTTGTACCAATATATGGAACAACGAGGTAATCGCCCCATTGATGAAAAGTTAGCACTTTTATGGCTAACTCAGTTGGCAAATATTTTGCATGAGGTGCATCAACAGAACTTTTTTCATCGAGATATCAAGCCAGCAAATATTATGCTCAAAGCAGATGGACATCTGGCTTTGATAGACTTTGGTACTGCAAGAGAAGTTACATCAACCTATCATCAAAAAGCAGCAGGGCAAAATATAACAGGGATTATTTCACCAGGCTATACACCACTAGAACAAGCCAATGGTAAAGCCGTACCACAATCAGACTTTTTCGCCCTTGGTCGCACATTTGTTTATTTACTTACTGGGAAATCTCCAGATCAATTTTCTGAAGACCCGCGAACTGGTAAGTTAATGTGGCGAGACAGTCCCTCACAAATATCTAAGCAGGTAGCTGGTTTGATTGATTATCTGATGGAAGCATTTCCTGGCAAGCGTCCTCAAAATGCCCAGATGATTTTGAGGTGTCTATCAGAAATTAATTCAACTGCACAGTCATATTCTACTGGTTCTTCAGCATCACAATTACCACCGACAGAAATAGAAAAGCCTAAACAAAGTAGGCAACTTAAAACCTCAGCGACTACTCAAATTCAATCTTCAAAAACTGAAACCAATATATTCTCTAGCAAGACTGCCCAATCCACAGGTGCAGCAATTGGTTTCGCTATAGTTGTTTTAATTAAATTCGGTAGTTGGGTAATTTATAAGCCTTTTCAATCTCATCCAAGTCAGCCAGTTGTGACTTCAACACCAACTGAGCTACAAGCAAGTAATTCTGAGCCAGCAAATACTGATTCCACTAATCAACAACCTTCTATTTCCGAGGAAAATATACCTTCAGGCGTTCCATCTGGTTGGAAGAAGTTTGAGGGTGGTGGCGCAGAATTGTGGTTGCCTCCAAGTTGGGAAGGTGGAGATTTAAGCGAGAAATTAGACGAATTAAGGGCAAGTTTAGGAAGTCATAATCCAGACCTTGAGAACTTTGCTCAAATAGTCAAACAAAATCCTTCAGAATTTTCCATCTGGGCTTTTGACACTAATACTGCTAATTATATTTCCCTTGGTGCTATTGTTATGGTAATAAATGAGCGAATTCCCCCTGGTACTAATTTTAAAAATTTAGTGAATGAATATATTGACAATAGGTTTATTATATTAGATACCAAGACATATAAAATTGAAGATTACTATGTAGCAAGAATAATAACAACAAGTAAAAACAACGAACAAATAAAATATATAATTAAAGATGGCGGTACTCTTTGGACTGTATATTTTTCTTCCCCTAAAGATGAATTGAAACAGAATTTACCAATTTTTGAAGCAAGTATTCAAACTTTTTTATTTAAACGTTAGCTTGTTGTATAAAGCATTGTCTTCTTTGTTTAAGTGTAGGAATAATATACAACCACAGTATCGCTCATGATTCGCCATAATCTTCCTAAGCGTAGCTCGTTGTAGACATCACACCCAATACCCAATGCCCTATGACCAACTACTTTCGCTCCAATGTTGATGCAATGGCTAGCTATGTTCCCGGTGAACAACCCCAACGCGGTACACAGATTATTAAACTTAACAGCAATGAGAACCCCTATCCTCCTTCTCCTGCGGCATTAGCTGTGCTGCGAAATATCGATGGGGAGTGGTTGCGACGCTATCCAGAACCTTACGGGGGGGAGTTTCGGCAAGCTGCAAGTCAAGTTTTAGGGGTTCCTAGTGATTGGATAATTGTGGGAAATGGTAGTGACGAATTGTTGAGCGTGATCATTCGAGCCTGTGCCGAACCTGGGAAGAAGGTAGTTTACCCGATGCCAACTTACGTGCTATATCGCACATTAACAGAAATGCAAGCTGCGGAAATTATTGAGATTCCTTACAGCGAAGACTACAGCTTACCTTTGGAAGAACTAGTTGCAGCTAATGGTGCTGTGACATTTATTGCATCGCCCAATAGTCCATCGGGGCATTTGGTGGCAACAGATGAACTGCTAAAATTAGCCAGTCAGTTATCTGGAGTTTTAGTGATTGATGAAGCATACATAGATTTTACCGAAGAGAATGCATTGGCTTTGGTAAAGGAATACGAAAATGTCATTGTGATTCGGACACTTTCTAAGGGGTACTCGTTGGCGGGATTGCGATTGGGCTTTGGGGTGGCGAATCCCAAACTGTTGCAGGGATTGTTTAAGGTGAAAGATAGCTATAACATTGATGCGATCGCTTGTGCAATTGGTACGGCTGCCATCACCGATCAAGCTTATAAAAATGCTTGTGTAGCAAAGATTAAAGCATCACGGACTAAGTTAACAACAGACTTGAAACAGTTAGGTTTTCATGTTTGGGATTCCCAAACTAACTTTTTGCTGGCACAGCCAAAAGAAGCAAAGGCAGAATATCTTTATCAAAAACTAAAGGAACGGGGAATTTTAATCCGTTACTTCAAGCAGCCTGGACTAGAGGATAAATTACGCATTACTGTTGGTACTGATGAGCAAAATCAGGCTTTAGTGGAGGCACTAATTTATTTGTTAGAAACTGGGGACAAGGGGACAACTAAAACCTCAGCTACACCTTAAATTTTGACTTTTCTGCTTCCAAGAAATTGCTTTTTGCAAAAAGTTTACTTTCTGAGCGTTGCACAGCATATATATAGTGAGGTATGTCGCGCCAGAGTGTCTCCCGAACAATTTTGAGTCCGTTCTTTTCGGCTACACGGCGAGAGGGAATGTTTTCTGGGCGAATTAGGGAAATGACGCTATCGCTACCCAGCACGTTAAAGGCGTAGTCCTGGCAAGTATAGGCAGCTTCAGTTGCATAACCCTGCATTTGTCGGTCGCGGCGGACATGATAACCAATTTCGAGTTCTTGGTGTCCCTCGACCTCCTGCCAAACCAGTCCGCAGTCGCCGATTACCTCGCCTGTTGCCTTGAGAACCATCGCCCACAGGCCAAGACCGTGCTGTGCGTAGTTACGGTGATGCCGATCAATCCATTTTTCTACCATCTCGCGGTCAAAGGGCTTTGGGTAGTAGCGCATCGACTCTGCATCGCCGAGGACGAGCAGTAGCGCGTCGAGGTCAGAAAGCGACATTTCGCGTAGTAATAGGCGATCTGTTTCCAATATCATTGGTGAATTTTCTCTGGTTGTCTGAAACCACCCTATCGTTTCCTTGTAGGGAATGGCTAGGGAGGTTAGGTTTCCGAGACTTAGATGTTACTAAAAATACTTTTCAAACATCCTCTTAAGCAATTGTCCGCGCCAACAATACCGGACAAGTGGCATTGACTCGAACATAGTCAGACAAAGAAGAGCCGATGAGTCGGTCTATATCCACAAAACTCTTAGCGATGGATGGACGACGATCAGGAGAACCGAGCAATAATAAGTCTATATTCAACTCCTCTGCCAATCGACAAATTTCTTCACCTGGTTTGCCACTGCTGATATAAGAACGAGATTTAGTGCCTTGTTTATTAGCTTCGGCAACGGCGGCTGCCAAAACTGGATTTTTGTCTGAGTTAACTTCAGTTATTTCCGATTTCTTACCACCTAAATCGGTGCTAACATTTGCCAAAATCAACTCGCCGCCCGGAATATCTCGCAGTAAAAACAGTGCCAACTTCAAGCAGTTTTTTGCTGAATCCGAGTTATCTATTGCCACCATGATGCGCTTAATTTTTTTAACATAAATGTCATCTTTTACCAGCAACATGGGGCGAGAAGATAGTTGAAAAACATACTGACTGACTGAGTTTGATAAAATCGATTGCAGCCGTTTCAGTCCGCGTGAACCCATAATAATCAAGTCAGCGTCAATTTCATCAGCTACTTGGCAAACCACATCTTTCGGGTCGCCTTCACGCAAAATTGAAGAAACCTGGCTAGGATCTAAATTCAAAGTTTGAATGGCATTGGCCAGAATTTTACCGCCATTTTCCCATTTAGCTGTCATAGTAGCAGCAGTATTTTGGGCCTGAACAACATGCAAAATTGTCACTTTCGCAGATTGAATTGAAGGGATTTCTTTCAGGTTTTTGAGCATTTCTTCTGCGTGTCCCAATCCCGATACAGCTAGTAAAATTTTTCTGATCATCTTACGTAATTTTTGTTAAGTTTACTTTTTTCGCTGTTAGGGGACTGACAAGAAATAAATTATCCATTTTGTGGGGTGGGCAACATAAGCGCCCTAAATCTGGGACGGGTGGGGACACCCATCCCACAAAAAATTTGGGATGTTTTTTTATTTGTCAGTCCCTAGTACTTGGCTCAGGTCGGATTTTCGCCGCCTTGCTCGACAACCTAGTAGTCTGTCAAGTTTAAATTGATGGGTAAGCAAGTTCATAGTCAGGACTTTAGTCCTTATTTTCTAAACACTAAAGTGCTTGCTACAAACCCTGAAAATTAGATTGACAAAGCACTAGTTAGTAATTTGGCACAAATAAACTTTGTTTTTTAGTATTTAAAACTCAAAACAAATGGTTAGTTTTAAAAACTAAACAAATATTTAAGTTTCTTTGTACTTATTTACCTAAAGTATCAACTAGACTTCAACTATTAAGCATACTCTCAATTTAGCCTGATAAACTTAATAAATTCTGATGTTAGTTATTATTTTTAATCTATGTTCACTTTTTTTAATTAGAAGTTCGTTAAGTATTGCAAAGAAAGTCCAAAATAACTCTTTAGGAAAATTTATTAGTCTCAAATCCTGCTGGACGTACCATATTCTCCGCTTTTTTTGAAGTTTCTTGCAGTTTTGCGAACTCAGATAGGATTGCTATATCCGAACACCAGAAAAATGTGAAATAATAGCATCTGAATTCAGGTCATATTTCATACTATATTGAATATTTAAACCCCCCAATAGAATCTGGAGGGTTTATTTTACTTGTGAGATTTGCTTAACTTAGATGCGCTCCTGGTTGTGCGTTTTGGACTACAAAGGAAGCTAGGGTTTTAACAGAGGCATTCAAGTCAACGATGCTTGATACAACGCGGTAGTCAGTTTGCCAGCGTTCTGGGGTAAGTTTACAGCGAACGTATCCCCGATAAGCACCGTTAAAGAACTTAGTATGGGGATTATTAGGTAGGGCAGCTTGAGATGGAGCGATGAATGCGGTGGGAAAGTCAGAGGTAATTGAGGTTCCGACAAACTCAGTGCCTACAGTTGGTGAGTTTGGGTTACTGAAATCAAGCTTCAGGTCATGTACCCAACTAGAATGGATGTCTCCGCTAATCACCACAGGATTAGAAGGTTGACGCTGGTTGAGAAAACTCAAGAGTCGATTACGTGCAGCCACATAGCCGTCCCACTGATCCATATTGAAGATACCGGGGCCAGGACTACTATTAAAATTGTATTCGGCAAACATCACCTGTTGAGCAATCACATTCCAGCGCGATCGCGATTGATCTAAGCCTTTTCTTAACCACTGCTCTTGTTTTGAGTCGGTCATGGTAGCATTTAGATCAAAAGCTCCGGCGCAGCGAGGCTTCAGCCCATCATCACAAGGTTGGTTGGTGCGGTACTGCCTGGTGTCTAAGACGTTGAACTCAGCTAAATTACCAAAAGTCAACCGCCGATAAAGCAGTGCGTCTGCGCCCTTGGGCAATGAAGACAGACGTAGGGGCATGTGTTCGTAGTAAGCTTGGTACTTTAGGAGAGTCAGTTGTGAAAAGCACAAATATAGCGATCGTTTGTATGCAATAGACTTTGACCTCTCTCCTAAAAGTAGAGAGGCTTTGAATCTTACTCCCCTTCCCGCACTTCGTGCCGCTACGCGAACGTAGGGAAGGGGCTGGGGGTTAGGTCTGCATTTAACTCAACCGAGAAACGCTATAATTGCTTAATTTAACTTGTCTCCTAATTGCTGCTCAACCAAACACAAGGAACCTAGCAAACCAGGATCAAGTAGAAATTAAGATTTTGTTAAGTTTAAAATTCAATTGGGGTATGGGGCATGGGGCATTGGGCACTTGTACTGAGTTTCGACACTTCGGCTACGCTCAGTGCATCGCTACGCTCAACTACCGCGTTCGCGTAGCGTCTCGTAGAGAAGTCGTTGGCGCAGCCTCTCCAAGAGTTGTATTGGGACTGGGAGAATTTTTTGCGGGATTTAGACCCCAACCCAAACAGAACTGCCGCTACAGACACTTTTGAATTATTTAAAACCTGCCATTTCCTTGAACAATGTGCTTAACGGTAGTCAAGGTTTCCAGGCTGATAAATCCCCGACGATGACCTTTTTGATTAGACATGCCGAGAAATACAGAATCTCCCCGCGAGGGGTTCCGGGAAAAACGCGGGGAAGTGTTGATATAGGTAGAGGCACTGTTAACTCCCAAAGCAAACTGCCGACTTTCCTGGTAAGATTCAGTAACGATGGAGTCGGCATGACCATTACTGTGTTCATTAATCCAGGCGATCGCAGTCTCTAAGCTATCCACCAGTTTAAAAGCTACTGTTTTAGTTAAATAAGGGTTTCCCCATTCGCCTTCTTTCACCAGCTGCAACTGGGGAAAAGCTTGTACTAGTTCTGCATCCCCTTTAATTTCAAAGCCTTTTTCGATTAAGCTGTTCCACAGAACTGCTAAGGATGATGGCAAGGCTTGACGATGAATTAGTACTTTTTCAATGGCATTTACTTGATCGGGTTCACTTTGATGGCTATCAAGAATCATCCACCGTACCATTTCCAAGCTGCTATTTAGCGACCAGTAGAGATAACAGTTACCCATCGCTGACTTTAAAACTGGGCAAGTTGACTGTCGTACTACCTGCTGCACCAAGCTAGAACGTCCGTAGGGAATCACTAAATTCACGTACTGGTCTTGGGTGACTAAATCCCGAATTGAAGCACCATGTTCAGCTGTGATCAGTTCTACACAACCCGGAGGTAGTCCCACTTCGGCGATCGCATTTTGCAGTACTTCCGCGATGGCGGCGTTAGAATGGCTAGCTTCAGTACTGCCTTTGAGAATTATACTATTGCCAGTTTTAATACAAAAACCTGCTGCGATCGCTCCTAAATCAGGAAACGCTTCATAAATAAATCCAATCACTCCCAAAGGCATTAACTGGGTGTAACTCTGGGAATCTGCCAGTTGATAATCAGCAGTTCTGACGCGCCGCAGTGGATCTGATAATTCCCCCAACCGTTGTAAAATATCTACCGTCATCTCTAGCCTTGTGGGAGTCAGCTTTAGCCAGTCCAATATCAAATCAGGCACTGCCATTTCCCGACTGGCTTCTAAATCCAAGGTATTGGCTTCGAGAATGTCGTCAAATGAGCGCTCAAGCGCCTGTGCCATCGCCAATACTGCACGACTCCGGTCAGCTCCCTTTGTGATCCCCAACTTCAGGGAAGCTTTATAGGCTCGTTGGGCACTAGTAATCGGTTCGGGGTGGTCATCCAAAACTTCAACAGTCATTGAGTTAACGTCTGTAGGTAAGCCAGACCATTAGTGCTGGCAGAATAGCCAATAGCACCGCCACCATTGCCCAAGCAATAATGCTGGAACCATTTGCTAATCGCAGTGCTAATGGCAGCCATATAATCACTAGCACGAAAATAATGCCTAGCGCTATAGGCAGATAGCTTTCTCTCAAGCGGGGATGGACAACATGCCAACTATTTCCCATCCAACGCCAAGCCCGCTTATAGGGATAGGTGGTAGAAAGTTGTTCTAGGACATGACCATTATCTTCTACGACAAAGATTTGCTGACAGCGATCGCAACCAAATGCTTCTGTCAGCGTAATCGGAATTAACTGGCCCCGACGACGACAGGGACAGGGGTAGTCGGTATTGAAATCGATTTTTTCAGGTTTTTGAGATTGCACAAGCGTTCTAATAACTTGAGCGTGTTTTACACGAACTGCGAGAATATGATACCTTAGAGGCTTCTTTCTTTATATACATAGAAAGGAAATGCAAGCATTGCTATGATTGCAAACAGTAGATACAGACAAATTTGAGTATCCTAATCTCAACACCAGTACGTAGTGATCTGTTTTTAGTCTTTCTCCGTAGCTGGTAATCTTGTTTAAAAATTTCCTTCTCTTCATCTGTCGCTTTCAAGTTAATGTGGTTGCGTTTTTGGGCATTTATTGTGCTGACACACCTGGTACAATTTTAAGCTGACGTAAAAAACAAACAGCAACAAACCCGCTAATTTTCCTTTGGGTTACTATATATTACTATCAGTGATCAAGGTTAGATCGGGATTACGTTCAATCTCTATTCCCTGACGATTTGTTTGCTCGATCTTGTCCACATTGGGAAGGGTTCGCAAAAGTGGAACGAGAATCGACCAAGACTTCAATGCACCCTAAAAACACTAAACCTCTTAGAATTTTCGACTCTAAGAGGTTTTAGCTGGAAGCGGGTAACGCGATTCGAACGCGCGACATTCACCTTGGCAAGGTGACGCTCTACCACTGAGCTATACCCGCAATCATTGCCCAGATATCAATATCTCAGATTTATCTTTAATTGTCAACCCCTTAATTTAGTCATTAGTCATTAGTCCTTTGTTATTCATTAATAGACATCCCCGAAAAAACCTCAAACCCTCATCCTGCCTAGATGAAAACCTAATTTCTGGAGATGACCAATGACCAATACTTCGACTCCTTTCGACTTCGCTCAAGGCAAGTCGCTCAGTACAAGTGACCAATGACCAATGACCAATAACCAATTTAGCCCAGTTCTTCTGACTCAGCAGTTAAATTGCCGACGCTGGCATTTTGAAAAGAGGCTGGTAAAGACTGGCTAGTACGAGAATATGGCTCTGCCAGGTTAGAACGCAGTTGCCGCATCAGGCTTGCCATTTCTAGGGCATTCAGGGCGTAATCCCAACCATGATTACCTTTTATGCCTGCCCGTTCTAAGGCTTGCTGCATAGTATCTACTGTCAAAATGCCAAAAATCACTGGCACTCCAGTTTGAAAGCTAGCGGCGGCAATGCCTTTAGAAACTTCGGCGGATACGTAATCAAAATGGGGTGTTTGCCCTCGAATGACTGCACCTAGACAAATTACAGCATCGTAACGATGAGAAAGTGCTAGTTGGCGAGCTACTAAAGGCACCTCAAAACTTCCCGGAACCCAAACATAGTCCACCTGATTACCGTGGGGGTTAGGATCTACACCGTGGCGTTTCAAGCAATCTTGACATCCCTCTAGCAGCTTTCCGGTAACTAGGTCATTGAATCGACCAATCACCACTGCAAACCGCAAAGGCTCCGTTTGGGTAAAAGTTCCCTCGAAAACTGCCATGATTGCCTCTTAATCAACTATACTTCTGGCCAATATACATTTCTTGTTTAAATGTAGAAGAGCAGGAAAGCACGGTTAGAAAAAAGGAAATCGGAAAAAACTTCTCCTTTTTTCCTTTGGTCTTTGACCTTGGCTCTTCTGCTCCTCTAGTTCTTATATTATGTGCCTGCGCCAGAGCGAAGCCGTCGCCTACACGACAAAAAAGTTTAACAAACCAACTAAAAATACCAAAGCAATCCAGACACCAGAACCAACCCAGAGTAGTTTTTTAGATTCAACCCAATTTTGGGGAGTGGCGTAAGCAACGGGAACCCCAACAACCAGGACGAAAGACAATAGGACTAGACCTATCAGAGCAAATTGGAATATTATAGTCATTTTTGCTTCTCCCAAAACAGCGAAACAGTGATATATCCTACAGTGACACACTCCTACACTGACTGCAAGCAGTGCAGTGCAGTCTTCTCAGTGACTCCCGGTATCTCACATCTTGCACCTAGCCCTAGCGATTAGAATAGAGCCTCCGGCACGCTGACGCGAACGCGGCTATACAAACAAAGTCCACCTCCGTGGACTAAGAGGAAATCAAGAGTTTTTAACCCACGGAGGTGGGTTTTGACTAATGACCAATGACTAATGACCAATACTTCGACTTCGCTCAGTACAAGTGACCAATACTTCGACTTCGCTCAGTACAAGTGACCAATACTTCGACTTCGCTCAGTACAAGTGACTAATGACTATGGATTTAATTCTTTGCCACACAACAGCAGATTTTGATGCATTAGGAGCTGCGGTAGGTTTAACGCGCCTACTATCGGGAAGCAAGATTGTCCTAACTGGCGGCTCTCATCCTGCTGTCCGGGATTTTTTAGCATTGCATCGGGATGAATATTCGCTGATTGAACGCCGTTCGGTGAATTCAGAAACAATTCGTTCTCTAACGGTGGTGGATACGCAAAAGCGCGATCGCTTGGGTAAAGCTGCCCAGTGGTTAGATTTACCCAATGTAAGAGAGATTATAGTTTATGACCATCACTTAGGACAAGAATCAGATATTTCTGCCACGCGATCGCATATTTCTTCAGTAGGAGCCACCACAACTTTAATCGTTGAGCAATTGCAACAACAGCAAATTTCCCTCACTCCTGCCGAAGCAACAGTGATGGCTTTGGGTATTCACGTTGACACTGGCTCTTTGACCTTTGAGCAATCTACACCACGGGATGCTTTAGCTTTGGCTTGGTTGATGCAACAAAATGCCAGTTTATCAGTAGTTTCTACTTACCGTGACCCTGGCTTGTCTTTGCAATTGCAGCAGTTATTAACTGAGGCGCTGGAAAATTTAGAATATCTCTGTCTACATGGATATACGGTTGCTTGGGTAACTCTCAAAACTGAGGCTTTTGTGCCGGGGTTATCGAGTTTGGCTTCAGAACTTGTGGAATTAACCGAAATTGATGCCCTAATTTTAGCTAATGAGTATCTAGGTAAAGGGGATTCACGCTTAAGTGTGATTGGGCGATCGCAAATTCCCAAAACAAATCTTAACCGATTATTCCAACTTCTGGGTGGTGGCGGTCATTCACAAGCCGCATCGCTGAACCTACGCAAAGTAAATTCACAAGCTATATTAAAACAACTTATTGACGGGATAAAAGCACAAATTCCCTATCCTCCCACTGCTAGGAATTTGATGTCTTCTCCTGTCCGCACAATTCTACCTGAAACCACAATTGCCGAAGCCCAGCGCATCTTATTACGCTATGGAAACTCTGGTTTATGTGTAGTTAATACCCAAGGGCAACTAGTAGGTATTATTTCGCGGCGGGATATTGATATCGCTTTGCGCCACGGCTTTAGTCATGCGCCAGTCAAGGGCTACATGACGACGAATCTCAAAACGATTACACCGAATACGACACTGCCACAAATTGAGTCGGTGATGGTAACTTATGATATCGGACGCTTACCAGTATTGGAGAATGACCAGTTAGTAGGCATTGTCAGCCGTACTGATGTCTTGCGGGAATTACATCAAAACAGTGCTGAATTGGGAGTGCTGAGTTCCGAGTCTCAATCATTACTCATAAATCAGCACTTAGGACTTAGCACGGAGTTGCAAAATAAACTTGCTCCTCAATTGTGGCAATTACTCACCACAGCATCCCAAGAGGCAGAAAAATGGGGTTGGCATCTTTATCTAGTGGGCGGTGCGGTGCGGGATTTGCTATTAGCGAAAGAAGCATCGGGCACTTTGATGATTAAAGATATTGACCTCGTAGTTGATGGCTTTCATAAATCAGCAGATGTCGGTGCTGGTGTAGAATTAGCAAAGGCACTCCAACAAATTTACCCGACGGCTCGCTTAGAAATTCACGGGGCTTTTCAAACTGCGGCTTTGTTGTGGCACAAAGACCCACAATTAGATTCTCTATGGGTAGATATTGCCACCGCTAGAACAGAATTCTATCCTTATCCAGCAGCAAATCCAGAAGTTGAAGCGAGTTCCATTCGGCAAGACTTATATCGTCGAGATTTTACCATCAATGCGATCGCCTTACGCCTCACTACTCCCCGTGCTGGTGAATTACTCGATTTCTTTGGTGGATTACTAGATTTACAAGCTAAACAAATTCGGGTTTTACACGCCAACAGCTTTATCGAAGATCCCACCCGCATTTATCGCGGTGTGCGCTTTGCAGTACGCTTTGGATTTCACATTGAACCGCAAACTGAAGAGTTTATCCGCTATGCCATCAACAGTGGTGTTTACGATCGCACTGCTCAAGAGAATAGCAGAACTCCAGCCCTGCAAACTCGACTGAAAACAGAATTAAAACACATCCTAGAAGCCCCCTACTGGAAATTAGCTTTACAGTTACTCGATAACTTAGGGGCATTGCAATGCATCCATTCTACCCTGAAGCTAGATGTGGAACTATTGCGGCAATTACATTTGCTAGAACGCTGTTTGCGACGATTTGACTTGCAATCAACCCTCATCCATTGGGAAATGCGTTTAGAAGCGTTAATTGCCCACCTAGCACCACAATATCGGGCGAAAGTAGCAAAAAATCTCCAATTGTCAGAGGATAGCATTAAACGCTTGCAAAACTTGGCTTCTGCCCAAACCGATGTGATGGAATCTTTGCCTAAGTCTCAGCGTCCCAGTCAAGTAGTGGAGTTGTTGCGAGAGTATGATTTACCAATGCTAATTTTAATCGCTGTGCAAAGTCCGCGATCGCTTAGACATGAGATTTGGAAATATTTAACTGTTTGGGCGAATGTGCAGCCACTATTGAATGGCAATGATTTAAAGAAACTGGGTTACACGCCAGGGCCGCAATATCGGCAAATATTAGATGATATGCTTGCTGCTACCTTGGATGGAGTGATTAAAGATAAGACTGAAGCTGAGGAGTTTTTAGCACAACACTATCCTAAATGAATTAGCTCTGGTCTAAATTGTATCTGGATCGATATTTAACTCCCGCAGTTTTGCTGCTAAACGTTCAGCCTTTTGTTCGGCTTGTTCAGCTTTTTGTTCGGCTTGTTCAGCCTTTTGTTGTACCTGTTCTGCCGTTTCTTCCGGTGTTGGTACTAGTTGCCCATCTCGTGTAAAAAATCGCAATAAACCTTCATAAACTCCCAAATATAATCCAAGCTGATGACTCCACAAATATCCTTCTTCACTTGCTTGTAGAGGTTGATATTCTCCATCTACTAAATGAAATCCCGCAAATTCTTGTGTGTAAGGGTCGAACCAAAAATAATCAGGTGTGCGGAAGGTATCTTGATAAATTGTTTTCTTTAAATTTTTGTCAGTATTTGCTGTTGATTGAGAAAGAATTTCTAGAATTACATTCGGATATTTACCATCTTCTTCCCAGACTGCCCAACTTTTACGGGTTTTACGTTCAGTTCCCAGCACTACAAAAAAGTCTGGCCCTCGGAAGTATTCTGATTTGCGTTGGCGTGGACTGTAATAGATAGTCAGATTTCCCGCCGCATAGAAATCATTTCTATCTCGCCACAACCATTCCAAACAAGTTAAAAGTAGGATTATTTGCCGTAAATGCAGTTCGCTTTCCAAGGGGGGTTCATCACTATATAAATCACCAGGGGGAAATATAACATCTTGGCAGATGCCTTTTTGAGAATCTAATTCTTGAGCTATGGTCATAGAATGGATAGGGCATCAAGTAGTTATGGATTTATTTTAGCAGTGTTGTAGTTAGCGATCGCATAGCATACCGTAGGTAATCGCCTATTTTTAGGGTAAGGGTAAATAAACTATTCTGTCTTTATATTCATCGTCTTCTGATGCCAAAGCAACTATTATGAGTTCTTCTATATTTTCACCAATACTTAAATTTGGATTGAGGATAAAAATTCCTGGTACGTGACGATTAGACGATTAACAGCGATATGTTCAGCTAAATGTACTGGCATAGAAGTTCGGTTATTTGTCACTAATATAAAATTATTATCCTCACACCAACACAGAATTTCTGGATCGAGTGTACTTTTTGGTGGAGTTCCTGATTCTCCTACCACTTGAATCGCAATATCAGGTTCTCGTAGTCTAATTTGATTTGGATATATAGGATTGACATTTTCATCAATCAGATATTGCAGTGTCATGCTTGCTGTTTAGCTTGTCTTTCAATTCGGAGTTGGCGCAGTTTTTCTGACACTGGTGGGGGATTAAGCCTCTGTTGTTCTCGCATTCTATGACCGTGTTCTATCCAGTTTTTCATGTAAGCACTGACAGTTTCTTTGTTTTGCAGATAATAAAGAATTGTTGCATACACTTGTTCTAAAGATATTGTTTGATAAATTTGGGCAATTTCTTCTGGAGAACGTCCACAATCAATGTATTCATAAAGAATTGTTTCAATACCAATTCTTGAGTCTTTCAGTCTAATGTCTTCAGAAGAGAGAAAGTTGAAATACTCTGCGATCTGTTTGGTAGACATAGATTGACCTATATTCATAGTTAGTTATTATATAGCGGTTCCCAATTGCATGGAATACAGACCTAACCCCCAGCCCCTTCCCTTCAAGGGAAGGGGAGTAAGATTCCAAGCCTCTCTCCTTTTAGGAGAGAGGCTTGGAAAGAGGTCAAAACTGTACTGCACCCAGGCGATAACCGCTATATATATGATAATCTTTTTGTTCAAGCGATAAGCTTGACGGCATAGCGATCGCTTACCGCACTACATTAAGGCTTTGCAAAAAAAGGCTTCGCAATCTTAAGTTAGGCAGAAAAAAATAGAGTGAAATCTTATCTTTGTCACAAACAAGACAAGATCCCCGACTTCTTAAAGAAGTCGGGGATCTGTTTGATTACGGTTTAATTAAAGATTCTTCAGACTGGCGATATTTAGTAATTAATCTACGTCTTTTTAGGGGTGAATAAAGTAACATGGAAAGTGCGGATAAACTGGTTCCTGTTAGTGCTAACAAAATAAATGGATTTAGAAAGCTTGCTATTATCCCAGTGCCTACAGTAGCTCCAAATCCTAATGTTAGTAGTATTAGTACAGTTGTAAATGAGTCTTCAGCCAAATTTATAACCCAATGCACAGCCCAACCCACAACCCCACCCGCAACCAAACCCACAGCCCAATTAAATCACCAGAGGCTATCTTTCGCTTTTCAATTGGTAAAGCAGCCGTCTGAACCTTCACCGTTAAAGTGGGAGTCTAGACATTAAGTTGCTCATCTACTAAAATATTTTCCGGTTTAATATCTCGATGAATTATCGGCGGAATCCGATTTTTCAGATATACAAGAATTTCTAAAGCTTTAACTGCAATTTGTTTAATTTCTTCTGGTGCAAAGCTGCGGGTTTCTGCTAAAGATGGGGCATTGATATATTCTTGAACTAGACAAAAACCATCAGGTCGCTCAAAAGGATTTGCCCTTATCCCCCAACCCCTTCTCCCATATCTGGGAGAAGGGGAGCCAGAATTTCAAAGTCCCTCTCCCATGTCTGGGAGAGGGATTTAGGGTGAGGGCGAAAACTACGGTTCTCAACTTAGATGAAGTTTAATCAATATTTTTAAGACATAAGCTATAGCATTTCCTGACCTAGTAAGGTACACCCGTAGGGGCACGCCAGTGCCCATTGGTGTCAACTTAAGCAAAAAGTAAGCAAAAGATGTAATCTAAGAACATCAATAATGATGTTCTTAGAGATACATCATGGCAAGAAAA
>NZ_JBALEA010000084.1:0-11140 GCF_036917135.1 Nostoc sp.
TTAGACATTAGTCAGCCCGTGAAGCAGCAAGTCTAGAGATGTAAATCTGAGATGCTCCCGCTACACTGCTTGCAGTTAGCGGTGAGAGTTGTCACGTGTCATATATGTTCGTATAGGTGCATAAATTATTATTTTTAACTGCAAACTCCCAATTCCCAACTCTAACTCCTAACTCCTAACTCTTCCTCATGCAAACCGATCCAAAACCAGGAACACTTTACGTTGTCGGCACACCAATTGGCAATCTGGAAGATATAACCTTTCGAGCGGTGCGAATTTTACAGACTGTCGATATCATTGCGGCGGAAGACACCCGTCATACAGGGAAACTGCTACAGCATTTTCAAGTTAAAACCCCCCAGGTAAGTTACCACGAACACAATCGTACCAGCCGCATTCCAGAATTATTAGAGCATTTAGTTAATCATAAAGCGATCGCTCTGGTGAGTGATGCGGGGATGCCGGGTATTTCCGATCCGGGATATGAACTGGTGAAAGCCTGTATTGAGGCGGGAATTCCCGTGGTTCCCATTCCTGGTGCTAGTGCAGCAATTACCGCTTTGAGTGCAGCTGGATTACCAACAGATCGGTTTGTCTTTGAAGGCTTTCTCCCAGCGAAAACTCAACAGAGACAAGAACATTTAGAATCTCTGCAAACCGAATCTCGCACATTGATTTTCTATGAATCGCCCCACCGCTTGCGAGATACTTTGCAAGACTTGGCAGATGTTTGGGGAAGCGATCGCCAAATTGTGCTAGGACGGGAGTTAACTAAATTGTATGAGGAATTTTGGCGGGGGACAATTGCCGAAGCGATCGCTCACTACACCCAACGAGAACCCCAAGGTGAATATACATTAGTCGTGGCAGGAATTCCACTCAGTCAGCCCCAGCTGACAGAAGAGGAAGTAAAAGCCGAATTAAAACAATTAATTAGTCAGGGAATATCGCGATCGCAAGCTAGCCGTCAGTTAGCAAAAGCTACCTTTATTCCCCGTCGCCAACTCTATCAACTAGCTCTTTCTATAGTCCTCAATCCTGAGTCTTGAATTCTATTTTGTTAATTTACTCAAAATAAACGCACAGGCTTTATTTGCAGCTTAGAACTAATCGAGCTTACCCGATCAACCACAGAAATCATGTATTTATAATCTGGTACTTGTCCATTGGGTACATATCCCACCTCTTCAGCTAAACCTGAAGGCGAATCACTCATTATTTTACGGATATACTCTTGACGGTTACGTTCTACATTCGGACCAATCAAGACCACACCTAATGGTACATAGTGAGGGTCTTTAAATAATATGCGAAATTCCGTTGGGGCAAACTGTGAAGCGTAGAGACTCAATTCAGCCTCCGAGACAGCGCAAGCGATCGCTTTTCCTTGAGCGACCAATTCCAGCGCGGCCTTAGGTGTGGGTGCAAATAGGATCTCAGCTAGTGTTGTACCATAAAGATTGTAAAGAGGAAAATAATATCCTGTTGCTGAACCTAGCTGCCCTAAAGCCACTGTTTTACCTTGTAGCTGCTTCAAGTCGGTGATTGGGTTGTCTTTGCGAACAACGAAGATAGAACGCAAATTACTAATACCGATTAAAGGAAACAGAGGAACATATTGGTGGCGGGCGATCGCAATAGCTGCTAAACCCGGTGGAGCAAATACCAACGACCAAGCACGAGCCTGAAGGCGCTCAACCGCTCTATTTTCATTAAAAACAGGCTCTAGCTGAATATATGAGTTTGTTTTTTCACCCAAGTAACTATTAAATTTAGCATATTGGTTAATTACCTGTTCGCCTCCACCATAGTTAATCACACCAACAGTTAAAGTGCCCTCAAACCCGTTTTGTGGTTTGCAAGCAACAAATGTAAAACCTAGCAGATGAAACAGAAATAACCGACGGGGAAATCGCAAAAACATCACTAATTATGGTTAAGGAAGTAACTTGACTCTTAAGACTAATTTAGATTAAGTTTGACTGCTGCCTAAATAGGTGATATTGCGGCAAAAAATTAATATTTATTTAAATCCTGTAGAGATGCTTTATAACAGGTATAAATAAATATTAGACAAACTCAGATACCATCTTCATTGGTTAGGTTATGTTAAACAATATTACGTTAAAAAACTTAAAAATAGGTGCTAAATTTAACTTACTTTTAATATTAGTTTTCATCGTCAGTATTGTGGGGAGTGGCGTTGGCTTATCCAGTGTACTTCAAGGGAGGGCGCAAAATGAAGTAGCTTCTCAAGCGCAGATTCTCATCCAAATGGTGAACGCAGTTAGAGATTATACACAAAATCGGATAGATCCCTTATTAGAACCTAAACTAGGTACTAACCCAACCTTCATGCCTGAAGTCGTACCAACTTTTTCTTCTAAAGAGGTTTTTGAGAATTTTCGTAAAAAGCCTAAATTTAAAAACTTTTTTCATAAAGATGCAACACTTAATCCAACCAATTTAGCGGATAAAGCTGATAATTTTGAAACTCAACTTGTAAAGCGTTTTCGCAACGAACCCAACACTCCAGAAATTAAAGGCTTTCGTAACTTGCCAGAAGGTGAAGTATTTTACATTGCGCGACCACTAAAGATTACCCAACAGAAATGCTTGCGATGTCATTCTACACCAGATCAGGCTCCTAAAAGTCAGTTGGCAATGTATGGCTCAGAAAATGGTTTTGGTTGGCAACTCAATCAGATTGTTTCTGCCCAAATAATCTCTATTCCTTCTCAAGAGATTTTTGCCAATGCCAAACGAAGTTGGATATTGATAATGGGACTTTTAATTGCGATCTTTGCGTTCGTCGTTTTCTTAATTAACTTCTTAATCACGAAATATGTGATTCAGCGCATCAGAAGAATAGAAAAAATCGCCCAAAAAGTTAGTGTTGGTGATATGAGCGCTGATTTTGAAGAAAGCTCTAATGATGAAATTGGCGGGTTAGCAGAAGCATTTAATCGGATGAAAGCTAGCTTAAAAATAGCTCTGGAGATGCTCAATAGCGAAAACTGATACAATTTTAGATTTGGGATTTCAGATTGTGGATTATGAAATAAACATTAAATAAAATCCTAGTTTGTCGTGAGCAATTCATCGCTCAAAAGAAAGATTATCAGGACTAAAGTGCTTACTACAAACTTTAATTTATTTACGCCCAGCTACTTATGTGGACAATCAAGAAAGTAGGCGTTGCTGAAATTGTAAAGCTTTTTGAGGTTCGGGAATTTGCGATGCTAAAACTTTCACAAACTCTGCACGAGAAATTTGCCCAGAAGATTTAACAGCTTTTTTAACTAAAAACTTAGCTATTGGACCAATTAAATCAGCCAATTCTCGCTCGCACTGATGCACAAAGCTATCACTGATTACTTGAGATTCTTGGCTTGATAAATTATTTGGGTTTATTTCAGACTGAACAGTAACTTCTTGTAATAGAGTAGGTTTTTCTAGTAAAAACATTGTTTTCTTCTGAAAATCAATTTGTTGATTTCCTCGAAGATGAAGGGCTAATTGACTAATTAATTCTTCCAAATTGGGCGCTGATGCCGCAACTTGTCGTAGTAATCTTGAGGCTACCGGACCAACAAATTCTAAAAGAATCGTTTCTAAGCAGCTGTAATTTTCCGCAGACAAGATAGAAGCAGGATATCCAATTGAGTTTTGTTGAGAAAGTGAAGCTTGAGGCGGTTGTATCAAAGATGGTGGTTGAGGTAATGGCGTTTCTACTTTAGTATCAAGATGCTTAAGCACCTGTAGAACTTCAGCCGCAGACTGATAGCGCTGTTTAAAGTGGTGTAGCACCATCTTAGATAGCACCGATGCCAACCCAGAACTGACATTAGCTTGATGCTGCCAAGAAATTTCTCCTGTATCTGCATCTTCCTCAAAGTTTATTGGATGTAACCCTGTCAACGATTGAATACCAATAATACCCAAAGAATAAATATCGCTGTTGGGGCGGGGCTTACCTTGTCCCTGTTCTGTAGACATATATCCTGGAGTACCAATGATAATAGTAGCCCCCGTGCGCCCTGCAACTGTAAGCAGTTGAGTTTGGACTTGTTTAACTGCGCCAAAATCAATCAGCACTAACTTACCGTCTTGTTTCCGCCTGATTATATTGTCCGGCTTGATATCTCGATGGATAACGTTGTGGCTGTGAATAAATTGTAGAATATCTAACACCTGTTGGAGCAGTTGAAGTACTTGATCCTCTGTCCAATGTTGATTGGGAAACAGTTCCGCTTTTAGAGTATGTCCTTCAATGAATTCTTGCACCAAAAAGAACTCTTGGTTGTCTTCAAAATAGGCTAAAAGCCGAGGAATCTGGTCATGGTTGCCCAGTTGTTCTAGTGTTTCTGCCTCATTGGTAAATAGCCGTCTAGCAGTTTCGAGAAATTCTGGACTACGAGTGACGGGCTTAAGGTGTTTGACAACGCATTTCGGGAAACCTGGCCGATGGGTATCTTGGGCTATGTAGGTTTGACCAAATCCACCTCCACCTAAAACCTGGAGGACTTGGTAACGTCCGTCTAATAATTGTCCTAACATTGTCTCACTTGCCTTAAGTCCTCAAATTAATCTTGGCATAACTACCAGGTTTGGCAAGGTTTGTTGAGGGAGAAAGTAGGTAAGCTTGCAGCCAGATGATTTAAGTAATCGGACAGAAACATTTACACATTAGTTCTTAGACTGGATAGGGGTTTCAAGTCAAAATTTGTGTAATTAATTTTGTTTTACTACTTACAAGGTAAGTGATTCCCTTAAAGCTCAATTTATAGTCTAATGGCGCTAGAAGAGCTTCTACTGATTTGGAATTTGGATCAACACGATAGTTAACGCCACGGTAGATCAGATTATAGCAGTTATCATTTACGTGAGGTACACCCGTAGGGGCACGGCAATGCCGTGCCCCTACACCTCGTGATGTAACCTTGTACTGCATCTGAATGGGAACCGCTATATAAGCTGGCCCAATTCGAGGAACTGGTCGAAACGGCTGTTCTATTTTTTTGCTGCCAACTTTGTTTGGGTCATATTCGTAGGTCAGACCGCGATAGTAAAGTTTCATAATTTTTGCCTCCTGAATAACTTTTGTTCAACAATGCCAATGATTTATCAGAGGTTAATTGGAGAGTTATGCAAGAACTAAAAAAACTTTTTTTTAAGTATAATTCAATCCGCTTCTGTTAAGGATAATCGTAGGTTGGGTTGAAGGTCGTGAAACCCTACAAACCACGGAAAACGTTGGGTTTATTTCCTGAAATCAACTTACACAGTTTAAGCTTTTTGGCGCTAACTGAACCCTATTGAAATATACCTATAATTATTCACTATACAAGTACCTAATATTATCATTAGTAAGCTGTTCCACAAATAACCTTGCATAATTAGGGCGCTCATGTTGCCCACCCCACAAGAGTTATATTAATTTTTAATATGCAAACTAGATGTGGTTTAGCTTATCTTTTAAATGAGTTTATTGGGAACATCCCTATTTGGCAAAAATAAAAGAACCCAGATTATTCACGATTTTTGATCACAAATAATCTGGGTATTCAATCTTGTCGCGCTGTACGCCATTGCACACTTTCAAGTGCGAATGGATTTCTGGGCAAATAAAGTGCTGACTAGGCAAAGATGAAGTCTCTGGAGATACTGACATTGGTAGTGTCTTGAACGTTAGCAATCAAGTCATTGTTATAGTAAATTTGTGTGTCTAGAGCCGAACCACCACTATAGTCTGCATACCCGAAAGAGTATAAACTAGAGTAACCAACGGTTTGAATGTAATCAGAAGCAGGGTTCCAGTCAGTAATGGTAGCGTAACCAAAACCTTGGTATGAAACACCCCAAGAACCGCCCAAAATGAAAGTATCAGAACCAGTACCACCAACTAGAGTGTCGTATTCTACGCCACTGGTTGCATAGCCGTCAAGACGGTCGTTGCCAGATCCACCATAGAGGATATCATCGCCACTCCCACCGTAAAGGCTGTCATCCTGATTGCCACCGTATAATGCATCGTTACCAGCAGAGCCATACAACTGATCGTAACCGTCATAGTCATAGTAGCCAGAGCCATAGCCGGAAGCGGGATAGCCATAGATAACGTCGTTACCGCTTGTCCCATAGATTGTATCGCTTAACGAGCTGCCGTAAGTAGCCATTTGACTTTCTCCTTAAAAATTTTTTGATTTGTTATTAGTAAAATTGAGTCTCTGGTTTTAGCCCATTTAACTCAACCGAAGCTTACGAACTTAAGAACGAACTTAAAAACTTATTAACTTTGATATTCCCAAGCTAGACACAGTAATTATTTCAGTCACTGCCAAACTTAATTTTCCATTCCCTCTTCTTCCTTAAGTTCGGTAGAACCCACCTTAACTTCAGCATCTACAATTACAAAACTTGATATTAGCTTCTAGGAATATACAGTTGAAGTTGTAGCGAACAGAAGAATAGCGATCGCTTTCCAGGGAATCTGTGGATAGCAGTTGCAGATATAGGAATTTTGTAACAGTTATCTGTTGCGAGCCAGAGTCCCCAACTGAAACCGTGATAGCTGCTCACTGTTCAGTCTTATTTGCCGAAATGCCTCAATATCAATCGCAGCAGTCAATGTTTCGATAAGCTAATCGGCATTTAAGTTGCATCATTAAGGCGCTCATGTTGCCCACCCCACAAGATATTGAGAAAATTTTAATATGCAAATTAGATGTGTTTTAGCTTATCAGCGATCGCCATGACTAGCAGAAAACTCAAGAGAATAGCGATCGCATCTGTGAATTTGACAGTACTTCACCTTGTTTTAACCAGCCTTAGCCTTGCAATTGCCATAAAACTGAGCAATTCGCGATCGCAGTTTTAATCACCAACCGTAAAATTACTTAATGTGGGTGCGATAAGAAAGCAAGTAACATGAATTTAACTGGATAAAGTTGCTTGCTTTATTCATCTTTTTAACTCCTACCTGCTTTCGGTCTGGAATAGTGCGTTGCATCTGTGTTCCCTAGCATAATTATTTAACAAATGTTTTAAATGAGTTCAGCTTTTGCAATCAAGACTTAATTGAATTGTAGATAGCTTTGGCAGCTGAAGTTATTTATTACTGACTTATGGCAGTTATCTCCTCTTTGCTGCTGCATCTTACCAATGCATTACACACGGTCATACTTACCCCAAAAAAAAGACATTTATAACCTGCAATATTCCCAATGAAATCACAACACAGTAGTCGTAGACGTGGTGTAATCCTAACGCCCCAAGGATTGCAGAAACTCCAAGATGCCAAATCGAAATCAGAACATTATGACAATTTCGATAAACATTATACTCTTGAAATTTTAGGCTTTCGTATAGGGGTAGACCCAGATACAGTAGCAAAGGTATTTGCCTGTGAAATGGGGGTAGATCGGCAAACCCTCAAGTACTGTTTCCAAGCATTCAACTTACAACTAGAACCTCATGACTATCAGTTTGCCAATCAAGGTATCAACCCGCAGCAAAACTACACAAAAATTAAAAATCAAATTGATTGGGGAGAAGCACCAGATGTATCCCTTTTTTGCGGACGCACGGAAGAACTGGCAACCCTGAAGCACTGGATTTTAGCTGAGTCTCCTAGAAATGAGCCAATACCCTGCCGTCTCATCACCCTATTGGGTATGGGTGGAATCGGCAAAACCTGGCTATCGGTGAAGCTGGCTCAACAACTTCAGGATCAGTTTGAGTTCGTAATTTGGCGATCGCTGCTCCCTAATCCTCCAATTAACGATCTCCTAGCAGACCTGATTGCCGTCCTATCTGATGGAAAAGAAACCGATCTGCCTGAACCATTCAATCACAAAATTTCACGGCTGATTCATTATTTGCAACGTCATCGTTGCTTACTAGTTTTAGACGGTGCTGACAGAGTTTTCCAAGAACGTGCCGCCCCAGAAGTCACCTATAGAGACTGTATCTGGCTTCAGCACCAAACCATCGGGGATTACGGCGAGTTACTTAGGAGACTGGGAGAAACCACCCATCAAAGTTGCTTAATCTTGACTAGTCGTGTCAAACTCCATGAGATCACCTTCCTGGAAGGAAAGACAAGACCTGTGCGAGTATTATGTCTCCAAGGATTACAGGTGACAGACATACAAGAACTTTTCAAAACAAAAGGAATTTTTAGAGGAAGACCAGATAACTGGAATCGATTAATCGAATCCTATGCAGGGAATCCCTATGTCCTAAACCGCATTGCCACAACGATTCAACAGTTATTTGATGGCAGCATCACTGAATTTTTAAAACAAGAAGTTACAGTTTTTGGTACAATTTTCAATGGTTTAGACCAGGAATTTGCACACCTGTCGGATGCAGCGAAAGCAACGATTCAATGTATGGCACTCAATCGTCAACCCATTTCTTTTTCACAGCTACGAACAAAGATGCCATCCTCTGTTTCATCCCAAGAACTCCTAGAAACCTTGGAACTACTGGAAGCGCGATCGTGGATTGATGCCAAATCAGGTCTGTTCTCTCTCCAAACGATGATCGTTGAATATGTCAAATCTTTTATTGTTGACGAGAAAATCGCCAAATTTCAGCCGAGCGCATTTCTGGATCAAGAGCATCAACGTCAGGTAGCAAGTTAGAACTAACAGGGGAACTTTTGTCTAAGACTATGTTTCTTTGAGTTCATTACCACAAGACCCAACAATCGCAATCAGCTGTCGCCCGTCTAAGAGGTTGTTTGAAAAGTAGTTAGGTGTGATTTTAGGCACTCGTTGATCCCCCCTAACCCCCCTTTTTAAGGGGGGAACCGGAATCAAAGTCCCCCTTTTGAAGGGGAGCCACTGCGGTCTTCTCCCAAGGGGAGACGCTAAAAGCGATGGGGTCTCCCCAAGTAGAGGAGCCAGCCGCGTGGGCGGGTTTCCCGACTTGAGCAAACTGGCATCAAGTGGCATGGATTTAGGGGTATCTCCAAGAGTTAGGCGTATAAAAAAACTTTTCAAACAACCTCTTGAATATCCCCTAGTCAATGCTAGGGCATTCGATAAATTATCGAATTGTCTGGGTATTCAATTTAACTTTGTACGTAGCTTTGATGGTAAGAATGAATGATGCTTTTTCAAATCAGACGTAGGCGTAGCTAGTTTTAAAATTGTGTTTCTTACCCCTTTTTTGGGAAAATTTTCAGCACTATTACTTATTGACAAACTTTTTATGACCTTACACTGTCAAGGATGTCCTCCAAATCTCCTGCTCCCGTATGCTTACCCTTTTCATTCGGAGGTTAGGTGGTTAACAATGGGTTGAATGTTTTTTAAATGATCCAACCTTATGGCTAGAACTGCAAATGAATATGCCGTATTCCTCCTACTGGAAAGCGGCCACCGGGAAGAAGTACGTTTTCCGACTATTCAAGAGTTTCAGAAGTGGTATAGTGGCGAACTTGTGCCCAAGTCTGCTTCTAATGACTTTATTAGTGTGCCGATCAAAAATATTCAAGGGGAATATATGGTAATACGCCCTTCTCGGATTGTCGCAATCCGGGTAGAACCCGTTTTTAGTTCCAGTGTTGAAAGATTCAACTAAATGATGAAAAAAACCCTTGCTTTGCTTTCCTTGAGTCTGGGAATTGCCCTTGCAAACCCTCTCTGGACGGCTGTTGCTCAGGTTCCTAACTTACTGCCGTTGCCAATACCGACTAATCCTGATCTCCCACCTCTGGCAGTACCAATCACTCCTGAGATAACGCCCGCGCTCAAACCAATCGCTATCGGCAGCGATTGTAAGTTCCGGCAAACTTGCTTAGTGGGTTGGGATGACCAAATTTGGGGTCAAAGAGGTAAAATAGGCGTTGGCGCTTCGCCCACCGGAGGCGATCGCAATGCGTTGTTGGCTTCCATTGATAACAGTTTGCTTTACTTAACCAAGAGTGACGCGATCGCAGCATATCAAAATTATCCAGTTAAGGAAATTACCCTCGATCGCGTCCGTCGGAGTTTGCTACGTTTTCGGCAACTAGTTGTCAGTTCTAAGTCAGCAGCGCAACTACAAGCGGCTGTCCGCCGGGAGTTTGTCTTCTACCAGTCCGTGGGCAATGATGGCAAGGGTACTGTTAAGTTTACTGCTTACTACGAACCTGTTTACACTGCTAGCCGTGTCAGAACTGCAATATATAAATATCCTCTTTATCGGCTACCACCTGATTTTGGGCAATGGCCTAAACCCCACCCAAAACGAATTGATTTGGAAGGGAAGGATGGTTTACTAGGGAATAAAAGCCAGTTACGCGGTTTAGAACTGCTTTGGTTCCGCGATCGCCTAGACGCATATATGGTACATATCCAAGGTTCTGCCCAAATTAAATTAACTAATGGCAAGACAACATCAATTGGCTATGCCGGTGGAACTGATTACCCTTGGACTAGCATCGGCAAAGAACTAGCCAAAGATGGCAAACTTCCACTAAATGGATTGACGCTACCACGGATGATTGCTTACTTCCGGCAACAGCCGCATGAGTTGAGCAATTATCTGCCACGCTGGGAACGATTTGTTTTCTTTGAGGAAACTGGTGGTACCGGAGCTACAGGCAGTATTCATGTGCCAGTGACAGCAGAACGTTCCATTGCTACAGATAAATCTCTCATGCCTCCGGGAGCGCTAGCGCTGATTTACAACTCATTTCCCTATCCCGTCAGTGGTGGTAAACTACAGAGTCGTACCGTCAGCCGCTTTGTGCTAGATCAAGATACAGGAAGCGCCATCAAAGGCCCAGGACGAGTGGATTATTTCATGGGTTCTGGTAAACTAGCAGGCGATCGCGCTGGCATCACAGGCGGTAATGGTTCACTATATTATCTGCTGCTCAAAGAATAGGGCATGGGGCATTGGGCATGGGGGAGAATCAATAATTACCGAAAAATTAGGTTTAGAGCTACGTCGTTCTACGACGGCTTTTCTTGTAACTAAGAAGTAATGAGTAAGAAGTAATGAGTAAGAAGTAATGAGTAAGAAGTAAAACTTATTACTTATCACTCATTACTCATTACTCATTACTCATTACTCATTACTCATTACTCATTACTCATTACTCATTACTCATTACTCATTACTCATTACTCATTACTCATTA
>NZ_JBALEA010000085.1:0-58895 GCF_036917135.1 Nostoc sp.
CACATTTAAAGTGGATATTTGAGTGGTTTATTAGACACACTACCTTTGATTTTGACACTCTACAGATGTACGGAGCTTATTCAAAAATCAAATAGGATTCCTATATGTTTTACTTAAAAATGAGTCAGATTTAAACGAAGAGCAAAAAAATAAACTTATTCAGGTGAAAGCTGTGTCTACTAGCCTAAAATTAATGCATGAATTAAAAGAGAAACTCAGAAGAGTTTTTAATAAAACGAATGATTGGTATACGGCAGTATTTAAACTAGGTATATGGCTATCAAAAGCTAAAAAACATTTCCCAAATAGCAACAATACTTTTATTCGCTGGTTTGATGAGATAGTAGCTTACTTTGATAATAGGACAACAAGTGGTGCTGTTGAAGGCATCAATAATAAACTCAAGCTAATTAAGCGTTCAGCTTATGGGTTCAGAAACTTTAATAATTTTAGAGTAAGATGCTTATTGAATTGGCATTTTAATTATTAGTTTAGCATAACAAGTACTGAAGAGCCAATAAACTCTAATTCTCCGATAGAACTACCACCAAGTTCATTAATTAAAGCTTCTGGTCTTAATCCCAAATCTTGGTCTTCTGGAACAAATAGCCGCAGTTGGGCTGAAAGGTCAAGATAACTTTTATTGTATGGAGTAGCAGATAATAAAATACATTTACTTTCGTTAGCCGCAATATATTCTATGATTGCTCGATAACGTTTACCTTCGCGGTTCCGTAAGTTGTGACTTTCGTCAATTAACACAACTCGGTAACGCCGGAGTTTTGGTAATTTGTTTTGGACTTGACTAATGGGCATAACTTCGGCAAGTAGCCGATACTTATCTTTATATTCTTGCCACATTGAAACTAGGTTTTTTGGGCAAATAATTAGTGTTTCCAAAAAACAATCTTCTTGTAATATCTTGGCTAAGGCGGTTCCAACTAAAGTTTTGCCCAAACCGACCACATCACCCACTAACACGCCACCACGCCTAGTTACATGACGTGCCGCTAGCTGAACGGCGGCTTTTTGGAAATCAAATAAGTTGTTAAATTCGCGGGGGATGCGGAATTCAGAAATTCCAGCGATCGCTTCATGAGATAAGTGGTAAGCTATCTTCAGGTAGATGTAGTACGGTGAGACCAACTCATATCTCGCCCAACTTTGATCGATAATTTCAGCCAATTCTTGAGATATATCTACACAACCGTAATCTTGCCAGCGATCGCTAAACCATTTTTGCAGTTTATTACAAGCATCATGGTCTAAAATATCAACATTCAACTCCCCTTGTTTCGCCAATCCGGGAAGGGTTAAATTACTACTACCCAAGAATCCTACTGTGGGAGTGTTGGGATCATGGCGATGCACAAGATATAATTTGGCATGGAGAGAATGACGGAGAAACAATTTAATAATTACTTTCTGAGTTTTTAGCTGATGACTTAACCGCCGCAACCCCGCTTCATCCTCATTAGTCGGCGCACCGATAGTCAACTGCTGGCGAAATTCTGCCGCCATCCGTTTTTTAAACCGCACGATGCTACTGTTATCAATCCGTCCATCACCACCAACAAAGCTAAATGCTGCATGAACTTCATCACTGGGCAAGGTTTGCATCCCAATTAGTAAACGACAACAAGCATTTTCACTACCAACATACTGTTCAATCAAATCATCAATTCTTCGCCAACCTCTGAGGTTGAAGTAGCCAACACAAAAATCTGCCCGATAGGAGACTTTGAGGGTTTCTCGTAAAATCGGTAGCAATTGTAAATCAATATTGTCAAAGATGCGGGGCATTAATCAAAACTCTATAAATATTTCGTACATCTGTTATATGAGTAAAAAAATTTTATAGCTAGATTAGAGACGCGATTTATCGCGTCTTCAAAAATTATAAAAAAAAGAGCAGTTGCATAATACAACTGCTCTAAAAAATGTTTAGATAAATATTATCTACCTATCCACAGATCCCATAATTACGTCAACACTGCCAAGAATCACCACAATATCTGCAACTTTCATGCCGCGCAGTAAATGCGGTACAATTTGGAGATTGTTGAAGTCTGCTGCGCGAATCTTCCACCGTAAGGGGAAAACATTATCATCGCCAACCAGATAAATTCCCAATTCACCTTTGCCACTTTCGACACGAGAGTAGATTTCACCCTTGGGAATTTTGAAAGTAGGAGAAACCTTTTTGCCGATGTATTGATAATCAAATGCGTCCCACTCTGATTTTTTACCTGCGGCTAAACGCTTGGCTTCCAGATTTTCGTAAGGGCCGCCAGGAAGTCCTTTAATTGCTTGGCGAATAATTTTCACAGATTCGCGCATTTCTCGCATCCGCACCACATAACGGGCAAAGCAATCACCGGCAGTTTCCCACTGCACATCCCAGTCGAAATCGTCATAACATTCGTAATGGTCAACTTTTCGCAAATCCCATTGCACGCCAGATGCGCGTAACATGGGGCCAGAAAGTCCCCAGTTGATTGCTTCTTCACGGGTGATAGTACCAATACCCTCAACACGTCGCCGGAAGATGGGATTATCGGTTACTAAACGTTCATACTCATCAACTTTGGGCAAGAGGTAGTCGCAAAATTCCAGACACTTATCTACCCAACCGTAAGGCAAATCGGCTGCTACCCCACCAACGCGGAAGTAGTTATTATTCACCATCCGATAACCTGTAGCGGCTTCCCACAAATCATAAATCATCTCCCGTTCCCGGAACTGATAGAAGAAGGGAGTTTGAGCGCCCACGTCAGCCAGGAATGGGCCAAACCACAGCAAGTGGTTAGCAATGCGGTTCAACTCCAACATGATGACGCGGATGTAGCTAGCGCGTTTGGGGACAGCGACACCTGCAAGCTTTTCTGGGGCGTTGACAGTTACGGCTTCGTTGAACATTCCCGCAGCGTAGTCCCAGCGACTAACGTAGGGGACGTACATTACATTAGTGCGGTTTTCGGCAATTTTTTCCATTCCCCGGTGCAAATAGCCGATAACCGGTTCACAATCAACGACATCTTCCCCATCCAGAGTCATGATTAGCCGCAGAACCCCGTGCATTGAAGGGTGATGTGGCCCCATGTTTAGCACCATAGGTTCAGTGCGGGTTTCTAGTCTGGTCATAGATTTCGTGTTCTCCTGTTGTGTTCGTGTACCATGCCGAAGGCAAAATTTTGAATTGAACCGCTCAGATGCCAACTAGACCCAATTTATAACAGAATTCAGGAGTTAGGAGTCAGAATTCACAATGAATTCTCAGGGTGACAGAGGAGGGATTTTACTTGATGTTTCATTTTGTTGCACTTCTTTAACTATTATATGGAAGCTCGATATCCACTTAATTAAGGCAGCAGATTTTTTTCATCTCATGGTGTCCAGACAAGGGGACAGGTCGAATAATTCAATCATTAATTACTGAGGTTCAGGGGGCGACAATTATTGCTCTGGACAAAATTTCACGCATATATCAGACTCAATACAGCGATCGCGATCAACAATTTTGGATATTTCTGATTTTAAGGGTGCGATCGCCCTATCAAGGCAGCGCCTCTAGACAATCCCTATAACCCAACTGAATTCTGACTCCTGAATTCTGTTTCGATAAATAAAAACCCCTACACTATTGGTGCAGGGGTTATTTATTTTATATACAAACTCTTAACTATCTTTTCCACCTTCGCGGCTAGCAGTTTGGATGTACAGAATTAGTAAAAACACAGCAGGGACTAGTACGAACAAAATGCTCGCTATGAACCCTAGGTCATTAACTTGCATGGCAAGAAAACCTCTCTTAAATTTCCAGTCAACAACATTAGGATAGCATCATCAATGACAGAGTTATACCAATTCAAAATTCCAAATGAGTAAACTCGATTTTGGTAAGTATTTTTACTTATGACTGGATACTAATTGAATCAATGGGAGATTTGAGAATTTAAGGCTTGGTGACTACGCTGACTGAGCCATTCACTAAAGTTTGACAGGCAAGGCGATAATTTTCCGGCTTTTTCTTGAATTTCCGGTTTTCTACGTCTGTGCGGGGGGAAAGATTTCCTAGTCCTTCGACTATCTCGACAACGCAAGTGCCACACTGACCATTACCACCGCAATTCGTCATCTTGCCAATGAATGTATATATATCAATGTCATTTTGCATGGCTTTGAGCCGAAGATTTGCACCATCTGCCGCCACTACTTCTTTATTCTCTTTAACGAATTTGATATTACCCATAACTGATTCCTCCTTGACTGTAAGCTTGGCTTTCAAGGCTTCATATTGACATGGCTTGATTAACATCTCATTTATTATCTTAATTCATTACAAGATATTAATAAATATTAACTTTCTCAAATATGGCGCGACAAAAAAATAGGACAGGTAGAGTCCCTGTCCCATTTTTTGAAAAATAGATTAACTTATCTAAATCCCACGGCTGCTTGCCAAACGAAAGCAAGCAACAAGAAGAATACGGGGATAACTGGGAGAACGTCTACCAAAGGATCGAAGATTTGGTATGCTTCAGGTAGTTTTGCTAATAAAAGTGCTGCTTCCATGTTTGTTTAAATCCAACTATCCAACACAGCTTTCAGAATTGAGAAATATCTTAACATGGTTTGGGTATTGATTATTTGTCAATAGTCATTTCTAATTTCTCCTTCATCTGGTGCTGGTTCAGATGAGTTGAGCCAGTGACCAAATTCTGTGGTGAAGCGATCGCTTAATATTGCTTCTCTAATATGCTGCGTAAACCGAATTAGTTCGGTAATGTTGTGAATGCTCAACAAGGTGTAAGCCAAAATTTCCTGCGATCGCACTAAATGAGAGATGTAAGCACGACTAAAATTTTGACAAGTGTAGCATGGGCAAGTTTCATCTAATGGCGTAAAATCTTCACGAAACTTCGCATTTTTCAAATTCCAGCGTCCGCCCTGGACTATGGCTGTACCATGTCTGGCCCAACGTGTGGGAATTACGCAATCAAATAAATCTACACCAGATGCGATCGCGATCGCCATTTCCCGATAAGTACCCACACCCATCAAGTAACGCGGCTTCTCGGGAGGTAGAAGCGGTGCTGTGACTTTGACGATCTCAGCCATCATTTCTGGCGGTTCTCCCACACTTACCCCACCAATGGCATATCCGGGCAAATCCAACTTAGCTAAAGCTGACGCCGCACGACAACGCAAATCCAAATACACGCCCCCTTGCACAATCCCAAACAACGCCTGATCACTCCGTTGATGAGCCTTTATACAGCGTTCTAACCAGCGATAAGTGCGCTCAGTTGCAGTTTCTACCTCTTGGCGAGTCGCTGGGTAGGGCGGACATTCATCAAAGGCCATGATTACATCCGCCCCCAAAGTATTTTGAATCTCAATAGAGCGTTCTGGTGTTAAGTTAATAATTTGTCCATCGTGGGGCGATCGGAAAGTTACGCCTTCTTCAGTAATTTTTCGCATCTCGCTTAAGCTGAACACCTGAAACCCACCCGAATCTGTGAGCATCGGCCCGTTCCAACCCATAAATTTATGCAACCCACCACCCCCAGCCACGATCGCTTCCCCTGGTTGTAAGTGAAGATGATAAGTATTGGATAAGATCATTTGCGCCCCAGTCTCTAGTAGCTGTGCTGGGGTGATAGTTTTGACATTAGCCAGCGTTCCCACGGGCATAAATCTGGGGGTTTCCACAACACCGTGAGGCGTGAAAAACACTCCGGCTCTAGCTTTAGTTTGGCTACAACAAGCAAGACATTGAAAAGAAAAATTCGCACTCATGCCATTTGGGATTTTAGACTTGTCGTGAGCGTTCAGCCGAACGATTTTAGATTTTGGATTGTGAAACGCTAATGGGTAAAGAGTTTCAGAAATCCATAACTAGCAGCCATAAAACCATAAGGTATTAGGGCAAAATTAATATTATTTGGCTAAATTATGGACAAATATAATAACTGGTAATTGAGTTTTAGTGAACACTTAAACATTCACTATTAACCTAGTTACCCACTTTACGAGTATATACTGGAATAATTGTTATTTAAAAAGAATCAGAACAGTCATCGTCAATTTCTGCATCCCACCTAGCTGAAAGTACTTGCTCCATCATTGCTTCTATGGCGCTGACATTGAAGCCTCGCTCTCGCCGCTCTTGTAAAGGGGTTGATCGGGGAATCAACCGCAGACACACTCCTTCTTGCATCAAATCGAAGTAGGTTTCTTGTTGCGACGACTGTTTTAGTTCCAAGTAATCAAAACTACAAACATTCAGATATAGCGCATGGTTAGCCACTAAGGTAGACCTTTGTGGATTAGCAAAAACTTCCATCACATCCCCTTCACCCTCGCTCAGTACCTTATCTTCTTGGGTGTAGATGTAGTGGACTCGACCTAAATCTGTCAGCAATCGCCGGATGTCGAGCTTATTCACAATGATGCCCGTGTTAATAATGCACGGAGCTGGTATCCTGGTGTCGGGTAGATGGTGACTCATAGGAAAATAGCGATTGAGCTAAGGAGAGCGAGAACATAGCTAAACTGTCATAATTGAATAGCTTGTATACTCCCTACATTTAATAAAAAAATATCAATTTTGTGGGGCAATCGTCTAAATAATTTTGAGTAAGTTTTTAGTTAACGAATACAAAACACAAATTTTGCTCCTTGATGGAATTTTCACTTCCTAAACCATTCGTTTTTTGTATAAAAAACACTCAAGATTATTTACTATAGCACTTAGACCAGGATAACAAAATTTTCAAGGAGAATATCTGATAGAAGTAAATCTTATCTAAAGTTTTAAAGTCTGTTCATGTCGGTTGTACCGAAATCAAGACTATTATCCAGTAGTTTACCAAATATTAATGTAATTCCGATGACGAAACAGCAACAGTGGTGGAAAAAGCTGCTGTTAAAGCTGGCAGCTAGTATTATATTTTACACAAGTATTCCATTACCGTATTTGAACGGATTAGACTTTCGGGGAGTGGCGCGTCTTGCTTCCCTTGTAGGGTTGATAATTGGGGGAATTTTAGGGTTACTGGATACGGGGATGGATTATATTGGTATGCCCGTGCTAACTCGTAGTGCTTTGGTAGTAAGTGTTTGGATTGCCATAACTGGAGGATTGCACTTAGATGGGGCAATGGATACTGCCGATGGTTTGGCAGTGGGCGACTCAGAGCGGCGGTTGGAGGTGATGGCAGATAGTGCTACAGGAGCATTTGGGGCAATGGCTGCCATCGCCTTGGTGACACTGAAAATAGCAGCTTTGACAGATATGCCAGAAAACCGTTGCTTGTTGATGATGGCGGCTTGTGGCTGGGGACGTTGGGGACAGCAACTAGCGATCGCGCGATACCCTTATCTGAAACCAACTGGCAAAGGTGCCTTGCACAAACAAGCCATTCGTGATTACAAAGATTTGTTACCAGGATTGTTTTTGTTGTTTAGTTTGAGTGCTTTACTTTGGCTGATAGATAAACACCAGCTATTTCTCGCACCGGCAACGATAGTTGTTGGAAGTGCGATCGCCACTTTAACTGGTGCATGGTTCAACCACAAACTAGGCGGACACACTGGAGATACCTACGGTGCAGTCGTTGAGTGGACTGAAGCCTTATTTCTCTGTGTGCTTACCGTTTTTTAAGATGTGAGGAGTGGAGAGATGAGGAGAATAACCCATACCCATACCCATACCCAATCCCCAATCCCCAATCCCCAATCCCTTCACTTAATCGGTTGCAACTTCGTCACCTTGAGTTTAAAAGCCCCAACCCCAGTTTCTCCAAAAGATCGGACACGAATAACGTAATTCCCTGTCTCTACAATGCGAGTAAATAGTAGGGAATTACTAGTACCATCAGGACCGTCATCATTTTCTGCCAGAGTCGAACCATCAGGTGCTAGTAGTGTGATGATGCTGTCAAAGTTTTCAGATGAAAGGTCAACTGCTAAATTATCGCCCTTCTCTAACTTCACTGTGTAATCACGAGCAAACCCACCTTGACCGGTGGGAATATCTTTGTCTGAGAGGCTATCAGTAATTTCCGTACTGTTAGATAAAGGGATTGGACTATACAACTTATTTTGAGCAAAAGCTGCACTTGTACTTATATCTATTGCCAACAATGTGGCAGGAATGATTATGAGTTGCTTTAAACCTGCCGCCAAAACTTTATTCATACATTTCAAGCAATTTTTCTACAAAAATAGGGTAATTCGGTCAATTTATGCAATTATCTATGAAAGCTTGCCCATTAACGCTCTTTTATCGTAACTTAAAGGGTTTAAGAACCTGCAATCTAGATGTAGCATCCATTTCAGTCCTTCTCTACGAGAGGCTGCGCCAACGGCTACGCTCAGTAACCATCGGGGTTTAAATCCCCCGGAGTTGCTCCTCTACAGCGCTTCTCTTCGAGACGCTTTGCGAACGCGCATCCTACGGCGGGGGAGACCCCAAGACCGCACTCCTCTTCTCTACGAGACGCTACGCGAACGACTGAAATGCATTTAATTTTGAATTTTGAATTTTGAATTGTTAACCGTCTTTGACGGCAGTAGCTACAGCTACTAATCCTAAGACTACAATTCCATACTGACGAAGTGTTTGCACAGCAGACCTGGCAGTAGCACCAGTAGTATAAATATCGTCTACCAACAGCACTGGGACATTTGGAGGACGATCGCGAAATTCTTGCCCCAAAGCAAAAGCTTGAGCTAAGTTTTTTTCTCGTTTAGATCCCGATAAACCAAATTGGGCTTCAGTTTCTCGCACTCTTGCTAAACCGTTTAGTTTCAATTTTAATCCAGTTATTTCACAGAAGCTTTGTGCTATGAGTGCGGCTTGATTGTATTGACGTTGCTTTTGTTTGCTAGCGTGGAGTGGGATCGGAACTACCACAGGCTGGCTATCTCGCCTCGGTGAATTTAATAACCATGCTTCTCCTAACCATTGACCTAAAGGACGAGCTATTTGAGGTTGATTTTCGTATTTCATCGCTGCGATCGCGCGTTTCACCGGACCACCATACTCCCCCCAGCCAAATACTGGTAGTGGCTCTTGCCACAAAGAAATCGGGTCTTGACGTTGACATTTTTGCAGTTGTCTGGTGCAGTTATGACACAACTCTTGGGAAGTTGCACGTTGACACAGAGGGCAATGGGATTGGAGAAAAAGATTGAGTAAGCCTGTGAGATTTTTAATCCAAGTGTGCATTTAGAATTGTCCTTTGTCATTTGTCCTTAGTCATTAGTCTTTGACCAATGACTAATGACCATTGACCAATGACTTAACATACACGCGATCGCACCTTGTTGTTTCTACATCCACCGTTGCTGGAATGTAGCCGTTGCTTTCATACAGCTTGACTGCTTCCACCAAAACACTGGCGGTTTCAATCCAAATTTGCCGAAATCCACGCTTGGCGATCGCTGCTTCTAGCTGTTGTAACAAATATTTTCCTAATCCCAAACCCCTGATGCTGGGCAAAAGATACATTTTGCGGATTTCTACAGCTTTTTTGCCACGATGTATGGGGTAGTATGCCCCAGTACCTACTAACTGGCTTTGGTGTTCAACTACCCAAAACTCTCCCCCAGTAGCTAAATAAAATTCTTCTACTCGCAGTACATCTCTATCAGCACCGTTTGGTTCCCAGCCCAAACCGTATTCTGATAATACATAACTGATGACTTCGGCGGCTCTTGTGCGATCGCTTTCAACCCAATCACGAATTATAAAATCTTGATAAGAGTTTTTCATTACCATTTGCTGGCCAAGTTTACACAGAAAATTTAGGAGCATCTATATCCCAATTTACCCAGCAAATAGCTTTTTTGGCAGAGTTGATTTTAGGCAGTACTCTCAAGACTTGAATAGTAACAGTACTAAAAAAAGTCATCTATGAACTACCCACCCCTCTAGGAAGTAGCGGTGGCGACTTTTACCTATCGTTAAATGACAATTCCGAGATTGTTGTAGATTTCGATGAGATTGCCATCAGGATCGCGGAAATGAGCTGTGCGAATTCCCCAGTCTGGGCGATCTTGTGGTTGAGTTACAACAATCCCATTGTGATCTTTTACTTGCTCATAGACCTCATCCACGTTATCGACTGCGAAAATCAAGACAATTTTATCTCGATTGACAACATAAGAAGGCTGTTCGATTCTGGGGACTACTTCAGCCATTAATTCTTTTTTGAACAAACCCAGTTTGAGATATCCGGTGTTAAACTCAGCATATCCGCTATCTTCATCGCCCCAATCGACTTCAAATTTCAGCAGATCCCGATAGAACAGAAAAGAATCTTTGTAGTTGGATACAAGCAGTCTCAGATGTGTTAACTGAAGCTTCATACCTGTTGGGTTAGTCTACTAACTGTGAATTCTAGGTTCTGGGTGCAAAGTCGCCAGCAACTCACTTTCGACAATTGCCAATTCATCAAGGCGTTGCATGACAATTTCTCTGTGGAAGTAAGTAGCAGCTAAAACCCAATATATACCGTAGTGACGCGCTTCGGACGCCATTAGCCCATGATAAAATTTTGCTAATTCTGGCTCTGGACAGTGAGCAGCTAATAATCCCAGGCGTTCATGAGAGCGAGCTTCAATTAAACCAGTGACTAGTAAGGAATCCAAAAATCGCTCAGGTTCTTTGGGGCGGACATTAGCTTTTAAACCCGCGCCGTAGGGAGGCGGTGGTAAGGGAGCCAAGGGAATATTGCGGAGTTCTAACCATTGGTTAACTAGCTCAAAGTGTTCTAGTTCTTCGCGGGCGATCGCTGTTAACTCCCGTACCATTTTACTATTAGAAGGGTAGCGAAACATCAAGTTCAAGGCCACGCCTGCTGTTTTGCGTTCACAGTGGGAGTGATCGAGTAAGATGATATCTAAGTTAGCGTAGGCGTAGCCCGCCGCAGGCATCGCTTGTTCAACCCAAGCAAAACTAGTGGGTTTTTTCAGGGCATTGATAGTCGGTAACTGAGTAAGCACAGAGTCACAAAACTCCAGAATTTTAATTTAGCTAAAGAGCCGCAGCAAATTTATTTTACAGCTATAACTTAAGACAAAAGAATTTGACGACTATGGCGCTTGCTAAAAAAGGCACAAGGCTAATTACAAGTTGATGGTGTTGAATACCGTTGGGTCGTGCAACCAGACGATGAACCTGGTATGGCAGTTGTTGTGGAGTGTGCAGAAAATCCAGGGCAGAGAATGATTACCTGGATTGACCACGGAAACATTATTTCCCCCTGGTTGTTGAGGAAAGCCATCTTATGTGCTATCGATCAAGGCTGGAACCCAAAACAACGAGGGCAACAAATAGTTTTTCGATTTGAAGGGGATCATATCAAGGAAAAATGATCTGCCACTTGTCTAAGCGTCAATCTCTCGATGCCGCTTACGTCTTTGTTTAACTAATTCTTGGGGTTTAAGTTTCATCGCAACTAACAAGGAGCAAGTTTTGTGGCTCTTTGTAAATCGCTATTACAAAACTTAATTACATGAAAGTAGCAGTAGCAAGTCCGCAAGCGTCATTACGAATTACGTTAGCGTAGCGGTAGCAAGTCATCGAGCGTCATTACGAATTTTCAAAGACCGATGTTTGTAACGGACTATGCATAGTAGAACAATTAGTAATAAAAGCGCCTTGATCATAGATGGCTCCACTACCTTCCTCACTTCCGTAGGGGGTTTAGGAGTAACATTACACGGAATCTCAATCATCTGTGTGTGATCAGAACCATTACCAGTAGGATTTAGATCACATTCGCCTTTGCTAGTCAGAGACAAAGGAGTGTTGGTGGGAGGCAAAGGTGCATTTACTAAAGAAACAGATGGTTGTGCTGAAGAACTATCGCCACCCAGTAGTAGAAGCAGAATTAAAGCAAGGCCTCCAACTCCAATTATTGGCCAGAGTGGAAAGGAATCAGAACTCTCTGGTACCAAGACATCTCCCGCAGAGGCAGAGAAAGTATCGAGATTCATTGCTTCTCCCGCCAACGGTACTGGATTGTCAGTCAGTAAAATATCTCCTGCGATATCTTGTCCTAAAAGTTGATTCAATTCCTGTGGAATCCCGTTATTGGGACGTCCCAGTTCCCCACCATCTTCGGAGTATGGAAAGGATAGTACTTCAAAAATCCTCTGTTGGAGTTGTTTCTGATCTCCAGAATTCAACGCATCCAAGCCTGTAGAGATTTTATATAAATAAAAATTTGTCATCTCTGGCGACAAACCTAGAGACTGAATCTGCTCCTTAATGTCGGGAATTGTGGAAGCCTCCTCAAACAGCAGTCGTCCGTATGACATTTTCAAGTCTAGTAATCCATTACGGGGACTGAGGGAGTTATTGACTCCTGAGTAAGGTGCCCAGTAGAACTGCTTGGTTACAAGTCCGAGTCCTTCGACGGGGTTGCGACCAAAACTTTGTCCAAGAAGGTATTGAGATCCATCCATGATTGCGGGGGATTCATTTTTCCAAAATGAAGCGAAAGGCACCGCAGAGAGATTGGGATTATTGCCGTAAAAGCTAGAGAAATTCTGGAAGTTTTTCTCGCCACCGGCTGCTCTGATCAGGAGGTTTTGATAGGTAGTCCCGTTGTTTAACTCCACTAACTGCTGGATTACCGATCCAGCTTTATTGCAGCTCAGACCAAATCCCACATCACATCCAGGAATGACTCGCATCTGGCTCAGATTCGGGTTATTGATTTGGTACTGGAGATACTCAGATTCCAGTCCTTGTTGGATACCATAGCGTCCAATATTTAGCTGTGCAAAAGCAGACTGACACGTAGTGAGTACTACTGCAACAGATGAAAATACGATGGCCGCAAAGTGAGCCGCCTTCGATATCGCAATTCTTTGAACAATTGATTTAGGCAAGATGCACCTCCACTAAACGACAGCAATTTAATTGGGTATTGAGTATTGGGTATTGGTTGAATGGCACTTAGAAAAGCTATAAGCTTTGCCCTAACTTGTTCCCAGCCTCCAGGCTGGGAACAAGGCTACATAAGTCTTTGGGCTTTTCTTCGTGCCATTCGGTATTGGTTATTAATTCTTCTCCCCCACTCCCACTTCAACTCTTAGAGGATGTTTGAAAAGTATTTTTCGTAATATCTAAAGCCTCGGAAAGCTAACCCCTCAGCAAGCCTTCCCTAGGAGAGAATAGGGGTTTCAAAGCTTCTCTCCCTGGGGGGGAGAGGTTTGGAGAGGGGTTTTTAGTACACTTTGCGACTTTTCAAACATCCTCTTAGGTAAATAAATATTGATCGTGATTCCCGTGCCTTTGAGAGTTCCTGATGAGAGTCTGTGATATGAGACCAATGCCCGGTTTGGTTGGTCGAAAAGAAACCCACGGGCTGTGGGTTTGATCTTCCCTTCCTTTACCAAAGAAACGAAGGCTTCTAAATATCTACGTATACCCTGACGGTTCTCTTGAGTAGTATTCGTATGATGCTCAATCAGCATCATAAAGAAGTCCAAGCTACGATTTTCCTGACCCTGAATCAGACTCCCCTCATCTAGAAAAGAACTTGCTATGAGCCTGCGATCAACTTGTTTAACCTTAAACAGAGTAAAGTAACGCCCTTCTTTTTTAGGATCATTCGCATAACAGACCCAAGAACCCTCTTGATTCTGTGTAAAACCTTGTTCCGCAAGGTAAGAAAGCAAAGAATTATTTGCCTTGGTTTGTGGTGGAGGTAATAAATCCTCAATAGGATCTAAAGAGCAAATCCTCTGTGTTGTTTTCCGTTGAGAAACAGCAGGAGTCTGCTGGGTATGGAAGGGTAAGGGATTTTCGTCAGACATTGCCATGCTAGACATCGCAGCCAACGCAGATACTTGAAGAGCGATCGCTCCAAATAAACGAAGAATGATATTCATGTTTTTCCTGTTACTCTTGCTGACGTTGTTAATAATCAAGTCTTGCTAAATCAGCATTGATCTAGCAGTCCTAAATCATTTGTTAAATTTAATAATTTGCCTCATTTGGTCGAGGGTAGCTTAAATTTTCACTAATAAAATAGGACTTTTATATATAGGTAACTAAGCACAAAGAAAACCAATATCTAAAGAAAACAGACAATATTGACATCTGTTTTGAACGAAAAATTGAGCTTTTTGATATTTTCACATATCCAAAAAACAATTCAGAGCGTGTCAAAAGTTCTCTATGGACTCTTGTCTAATTTTTTCCCATTACAAGAGAGTTTTATGCCTTTTTCGCTGGATTTCATAAGTTATAAAAAAGGGCTTTTTCAGCTATTTAGTATCTTATATAAGCAGAATTTCAAAAGCTCTGTGCTTTGCGTACTAGCACTTTTGGTGATTTCCTGAGTGGGTTGAATAATTTTTTGTTTTTTGGAGGTAGCACACCTAACTAGCTGTTTCAGCATGGTTTTAATTTGATGTATAAAATAATATCTACTGGCAGTAAAATAATATTACCATGACCTTGAGACATGCAAGGGTATTGTGGACAGTTGTCAAAGTTGTACACCATGAATTGTAACGACCTCTTCATTAAATTTCATGGCAAATAGGTGAGAGCCAAAGTCAATCTGTTTATAGATTACTAGTATTTGAGAATTTAATACTATTGTTCTTAAATCAATAAATTTATCTCTTAAATATAACTTGCTCATGATATAATAGGTATAAAATTATACTTAAAAACCAACCTGAGTTGTTAGTTAGGCTGTCGAGCGATCGCATCAAAGTAAGTTAAATTAGATTGCAAGTATAAAATTTCTGATTTAGCAAGCTGTTGTTGCCAGAGATATTATAAGCATCTAAGGCTCAGATTCTCAACTTCTCTAAGTGTTGATTAAGTAAGGCTATATATTGTCATGATGAAAGAGTATGCCCTAAAATTTGCTCTGTAGATAGAGGAATACCCTGAGCGAAGTTGGTATGTTTAGAAGTCGGGCCAGTAATAATTTTTGACTACAATTAAATAAAATATTAACTTGGTGTTTTTACCAGTTTTAGGAGTATGAATGTGGTATTTTTTAATAGGATTCCTTTGATGCCTTTAGTATTACTCTTATTGGCTTATACTCTCCTGGGGTGGTATCTTGCCACTAATCATATTATTTGGTTCGTAGGAGCTTTTGTGGCTGCTATGGTTATAGCTGTAGTGCAAAAGAGCATTACTTGGTTAGAGCGATTAGTTGAATTTGGCTCTCAAACCTTAATTGTGATATTATTCTTAAGTATTTCAATTGCTTTAGTAGCAACTTGGTCATTATTATTCAGTCTTTTTCTCATACCACTAGCCACTACCCTTTTAGCTGATTTGGAAATGCGCTTTTCTGACTTCAACAAGCTAGATTCATTTTGGATTTTAACAGTCATAGCAGTATTAGGTTTGGTAGTAGGTGAAGTAATAGATATTCTAATTTTTCCCAGTAGTAGATACTAATTGAAGAAGAATTCAGAAGTCAGAATTCAGGAGTCAGAATAAATCAGTCGGGGATTCAGACCCGCGACTTTCTTGTTGACCACCAAATTTTCTTGTTTTGTGGGGGTGCAAAAACGCCGGTTATTCATCCACCAGTCGGAAAGAATTCATTGCTGAATTCTGACGACTGGCGCCTTTATTCTGTTCGATAAATAAGGATTAAGGATAAAAAGAAAGAATCTTCCTTATTGCAGTATAAATCAGCTATAGGAATCCGGTTTAATTTATAAAAAAACTAGGTATTGTAGGGTGCGTTAGGATAAAGTCCGTAAAGTAGTTGTCTGTAATTTTTGACACTGATTAATCCCCCATAACCCCGCTTAAAAAGGGGAACCGGAATCAAAGTCCCCCAATTTATCTGTGGATTTGGGAGGATATAGATTTTTTTGCTACCGAGAAGAGGACTTTTCAAACATCCTCTAACTCCTAACTAATAAATGACTATCTGAGGTTGCTCAATTGTGCCATCAGGCATGATAGTATCCCGGAATTTTGTATACATTAAGTTTGTTTTCCAAAGGTTTGCCTTACTCAAGTTTGTCTTAGTTAAATTTGCCCAAGTCAAGTCTGCACCCGTTAAGTTAGCCTCAGTCAAATTAGCTTCTAGTAATTTTGCTCCGGCAAGATTTGCTCCTGCGAGATTTGCAAAACTTAAGTTAGCTTCAATCAGCGATGCTTCAATTAATTTGGCTTCACTTAAGTCTGCTTCTCTCAAATCCACATCACACAAAGAAGCACCCCAAAGATTACTACCTGTGAATTTCACCCGCCATAAGAAAGTTCCGCACAAGTTTGCTTGTGTTAAATCAGCATTTGTCAAATTGGCTTCACACAAAGAGGCTTCATACAAATTAGCTTCACGTAGGCTAGCTTGCATCAAATTTGCGCCACTTAAATTAGCACGAGTCAGAACACAGCCACACAAATTTGCACCCCGTAAATCCGCACCGATGAAATTAATACTACTTAAATCAATTCCTCTGAGGTCGATTCCCCTCAAGTCACATCCACTAAAATCCCGGCGCTGAAAATATTTGTTTGTGATTTGACTTAATATAAATTCCTGCTGATCAACATAATTTTTCATGGTATTCACCTCTGGGTGTAATTTATCTCAAAGGTCGAGTGTGATAAGTTACCGTACCTTGAGAGTACACCCCAAATGGAGATCATCTCAGTAAATAATCAAAAATAAATTGACGAAAAATCGCCAATCACCTGAAAATGCGCTTTTTCAGTGGTTTTTAAAACAAAAAATCCTGACATAAGTCAAGAAATATTCATTGAAAAAGGGACTGGGGACACTTCGACAAGCTCAGTCCCGGAGCGCCATTCCTCCACGACTTACTGCGCCGAAGTCGTGGAGGAATGGCGCGACCCGTTGAATTATGCTGTATGATTCCACTCAGGTAACAATTGTGAAGTCAGTCGTTGTCAAGGTGGGAATATTAAGCAGATTGATAAATTCGGCTCCAGTTCCTAAGCCTGCTGCATTGCCATTTTGGTTATAGTAAAGACTGCCACTACTGCGACTGTAAACCAGGAAAGCATTGCTGGTTGCAGCTAAATCATCATCGTCTACAGTCGTAAAATTAGAAGCTTGACTCAACCCATTACCCACAATACTATTCAAAGCAGTAAAAGTCTTTTTACTCAACACCAACTTATCGCTTCCAGAGGTAAAATCAGTCAGGATATCGCTACCGAAATCGCTACTAGTAAAAGCTCGTCCACTACTATACAAAAAGCGATCGCTATCAGCCCCACCTGTAAGAATATCATTTCCAGACCCACCAATTAAAGTATCAGCCCCACTTCCACCTGTCAACACATCATTACCAGTCCCCCCATTCAAGGTATTATTGAGGCTATTGCCAATCAAGCGATCGCTACCATTACCACCAACCACATTTTCAATGACATTATTAGCTGATAGGGTCAATTTCAAGTTACTATTGACTGTCTGGGTGGTAATGATGCCTAAATTCACTCGTATATCTGTAGTAGTACCATTGAAACTTAAAGAATCATTCCCACCTGTGGTAGTTTCTTGAATGCGATCGCTACCTAATGGGGTGGAAGCATTGAATGCATAAGTATCATTCCCCAGACCACCAGTGAGAATATTATTGCCACTATTACCCGTCAATATATTATTGCCACTATTGCCAGTGCCGTTAATATTGCTGGTTCCAATCAGAGTTAGATTATCGACACCATTAGCTAAGGTTGTTGTGGTACTAGCTTGTAAGGTGTTAGTGATGGGGACAGTTCCAGTAGCTGCTTGTACTTCAAATGCGCCAATATCGACTGTACCGCCAACAAGCCGCGCCAAGCCTCGTTGGTCGTAGGGAATGGGTTCTGAAGTGTTGCCATCGCCGTCAAGGTCTTGTGTATCAGCAGGAATCAAGTTGTTGTTGCCGGCGTTAATGGCTGGGCTACCAGTCAGGAGGGCATGGGTAAGGGTGATTCCGCCGTTATTTTGTAGGGGGCTGAGTCCGGGGTAAGGGTTGACGATATCTGTACCAGTGCCTACAGTGCCACTGGCTCCAGCTAGAGAGCCAATTAGATTATAATTATTGCCGTTAACTGTCCCTTGAATATCTTTGCCTGTACCCTGGTTATCATAATTACCAAAATTTCCGGCAACAATTGTGTTCTTTAAATTGGCACTGCCGTAAATTCCACCTCCTCCTAAACTGACCGCCGTATTATTGGTACCCGCCGTATTATTGGTAATTGTGCTGTTAAGTATATTTGTCACACCCGTACCATCAGAATCTATACCACCGCCAGCTGTTGCGGCACTGTTTCCACTAATTGTTGTGTTAACTAAAGCACTAGAGCCACCATTATTTGTGATACCACCGCCAGCGCTACTTGCACTATTATCACTAACTGTAGTGTTTATCAGCGTCAATGTATCAAGGTTGTAGATTCCACCTCCATCATCTGAGCTATTATTACTTATTGTGGAGTCAATCGCAACCACAGTGCCAGAGTTAAGGATACCGCCACCGCTTACGTTAGCTTGATTGTTACTGATATTAGAACCATTTTCCAAGTAGACTGTACCATCGTTGTAGATGCCGCCTCCGCCGTCATAACTGGACGATTGGTTGCCTGTAACGGTCGAATTAGACAAATCGAGAAAGCTATTATAATCAACCCTAATACCTCCACCATGAGTAGAGATATTGCCGCCTGTAACCACTACATTCTGTAAGGCTAAGGCTCCTCCAGTAAGTACATCAAAGACGCGATCGCTATTTATTAAACCTGAAGCATCAATAGTTGCTTTTTGTCCACCAACTGCCACAATATAAAGTACATTATTCCGAGTTTTAATATCTAAATCTCCGGTGAGGGCATTATCTTCATCAATCCCGTTCGATGTTAGGTTGTAAGTTGCTCCTCCTGTTAAGTCGATTTCATAGCCAGTATTCGGGTTTGCATTGGCAATTATAATCGCATCCCGCAGAGATAACCCATTAGCAGCACTGCCATCATTTTGATCGGCTGTAGTATTGACTGTCAAAATTGTAGGAGCCATTTTACATTTCCTTGATTTATTATAAAAATTATCTCAGAAAGATTACAATTATAAAAATAATTTTAGAGGTTGTTTGAAAAGTGGGTGGCTGTATCTTTGCACTTATTGATCCCCCCTAACCCCCCTTAAAAAAGGGGGGAACCGGAATCAAAGTCCCCCAATTTATCGGGGGATTTAGGGGTATCTAAAACTTTTTACTACCGATAGGAGGACTTTTAAAACAACCTCTTATAACACCACTAAATTTGTTTTCACTACTGCGCTTTTTGATTCACCTGCAACCAAATTTCTAAACTAGCAAGCAACCACAACTTCACACCATAACGACTCCAAGTATCTCCTTGATAGTTTAACCAATTACGAATAGGTAACTGGTTTAAGTAGGGGGTGATAGCCGCATTGCGATTGAGCAATAAATCTCTAGCTTCTTGCTGCCAATATTTGCGAAATCCTAACTGCACCGGCACCATCATGCCACTTTTGGGACGATGAATAATTGTGTCTGGTAAAATATCTGCGTTCGTCAAAGACGTACCGTAGGTAATCGCTTGCTTTAATACTGCTTTTTCTTCTACTCCAGAAAGCTTATACTCTGGGGGTATCTCCATGCTTAAGTCTACTAATCGTTGGTCAAACAAGGGAGAACGACCTTGTAAAAGAGCAGCTTGAGTCAAGTTACTAACTTTCGTCAGAATTTGGTCAGCACCTTTAAATTTGATGTTCATTGCCATCAACCGATTCAAATAGTTAGCTTGGGAATATAAATCTTCTTCAAAAACCCAAGGTGCTGTTTGTACTGCTTGAAAAACTTCTGGTTTTAAAAGTTGTGGTAAGTCAACAGCGCACTTTTGAAAGGAAATTAAATAAGCTTGCAATGCATCCTGATTGGTGATAGAACCATATAAACTATTAATTAACATTGGCTGATTTTTTGGCCCACCAAAACAGGGGTCGCCACCTTCACCATTTAAAACTACTTCTACACTTTTTCTCGCCAGTTGTCCTAGCAAAAGGTTGGGAACAGTCAGAGGGTCGCCAATGGGGTCATCTAAATAGGCCATTGTTTCTGGTAGACGTGACCACATATCTTTAAAAGTAATTTCTAAAATGTGGTGCTGCGTCTGACAATGGGATGCAACGAGACTGGAAAATTCTAACTCATTGGGATATTCAGCACCAAAATGAATCGAGAAGGTGTGAACAGGTGCTTTGTGGAATTTTGCCACTAAAGCAGTGATACCGCTAGAATCTAAACCACCAGAAAGAAAAACACCAACGGGTTCATTGGCTGGTGGTAAATATTCTTGAACAACTTGGTCTAGGAGTTCTCGCAAACGATCGCCATACCATGCTAAGGGTTGATCTATTGCTATAATCTGTTCTTGAAGCTGCCAATAAGCTTTAACTTTGTGGTCAGGAAACTCTAAAACAGTTCCAGGTCGAAGTTCTCGCACCTGTTCCCAAAGGGTTCGTTCTCCGGGAACAAAGGCGCAACAAAGATAATCTCGCAACGCCACCAAATCTAAATCGGATGACCGATGGGGTGATAAAGTTCTTAGTTGAGGCGCAATCCAACGAACTGAACCAGTGGTAGTGTAGTAGAGGGTACGAACACCGATGCGATCGCGAACCAACTTCAACACCTGTTTTTCCCTATCCCAAACCACGAACGCAAACATCCCCACAAGTTGGCTAAGACATTCATTACCCCATCGTTCCCAAAGATTAGCTACCAGTTGCAGATAACTTCCTTGAAAGCTGTCTGGTTCAATTCCCAACTTTTGCAGCAATTGCACTCGGTTAGTTAACCAAACATCACCAACAACAACAAATCGTCCTCCATAACTGATTGCTAATTTCTCCGTCGGAAATTCAGAAGTTGTGCGTGGTAGAATTACAGAAATTTTTTCATCTCGCCAAGCTATATCTTCATAATTTGCACCAACTGTTCCCCAAGCTACCCGCCAGGTTGGGTTAGTTTTGATAAATTCGATTTTAGGAGATTTACGATTTTTAAACGCATCAAATAGCATGGGAAATTTTCAACGCATAATCAGTAATTTTAGAGCATTGCTTCAAATTAATAGACCTCTCTCTAAACCTCTCTCCTAAAAGGAAAGAGGCTTTGAATTTTCCCCCTTGCTGCGTCGGGAAGGGGGCTAGGGGGTTAGGTCTTTTATTGGAGTCTTACTCAACTAAAAATCGCTGTAATTCCAGCATGAATCATCCTTTTTTCCAAAATGCAAGCAGATTTTATCCCTAAAACGATCGCACAAGCAAGCCAGCAAATGCGAAGTGGCTTGCTGACTTCAAAAACCTTAGTCAAGCATTATCTCAAAAGTATCCAAAAGTTAAATCCTACACTCAATGCTTTTATTACCGTTATAGAGCAACAAGCGCTAGAAACCTCGATTCAACTAGATTTAGAGCGAAGCAACGGTCAAGAACGAGGATTGTTACACGGAATTCCGATTGTTGTCAAAGATAATATTGATACAGTAGGAGTAAAAACGACAGTCGGCTCAGAACTTTTTTGCGATCGCATATCATTATTTGATAGTGTAATTGTTCAGAAGCTAAAGGCAGCAGGTGCGGTAATTTTAGGTAAGACAAATTTAAGCGAGTTTGCGGCTGACCTTTCTGGAAACAATCTTTTTTATGGACATACCTGCAACGTCTGGAACCACAACCATTCATCAGGAGGTTCTTCTAGTGGAAGCGCAACAGCAATTGCAGCTCATCTTTGTTTAGCTGGAATTGGCACCGATACTGGTGGTTCAATTCGAGTTCCCGCCAGTTGGTCAGGAGTGGTAGGACTCCGCCCAACTCACGGACTACTTAGCAATGACGGTATTTTTCCCCGCACTCCTAGTTTTGATACAGTTGGGTTTTTGACAAATTGTGTAGAAGATATTGCCATTTTACTTGATGCTGTACTCTTCCCTACATCTATATATTTAAAACAACTGTATCCTCTACCAACTAATATCAACGGTTTAAAGTTGGGCATAGTTAGTAACTATACATTTCGGGGAATTGAAGGAGAAGTTGCCAAGGCAATTTATAACGCCATATTCATCTTGAAACAACTTGGAGCGGAAATTATCACTATAAATTCTCCATTTTTAGTAGAGGAGTTTGATGAGGTGACTTACTCTACCATTGCTCTTTATGAATTCCATCAAGTTTTGCAAGCAGAATACACTACAAACCCCAATATATTTGCAGCGAAAGTGCAAAGTGACTTATCCAAAGGAGTTAAAATTTCTCGTCACAGTTACAAAAAAGCGAAGGAGAAATGGGAAAGATGCTTTTTGCAACGACAAAAACTGTTTCAGCAGGTGGATATTGTGGTGACACCCACAACACCAATGTTTGCACCTCTCATTAACGCAGATACTAAAATTTATCGATTAAATCAGCGATTTATGTTACCTTTCAGTTTTCTAGGTTTACCTGCAATATCGCTACCTTGTGGCCGAAGCAGTCAGGGTTTACCTATAGGATTGCAACTTATTGGTAATTCCTATACTGAAGCTTTGATTTTGAGAGTTGCCTTTACTTTTCAACTTGCTACTACTAGTTTCTCAAGTTCGTAGTCAGGACTTTAGTCCTTCTTTTCTAAGCACTAAAGTGCGGGAGCATCTCAATGAGTGTAAAAACACACCTACCCTGGCGAATAGAATAGAGCCTCCGGCACGCTGACGCGTAGCTTGCTTCTCCGTAGGAGTACGCGGCTATACAGACAAAACCCACCTCCGTGGGTTTCAAATTCCTAAAGTCCGTGCAGGCGGTTAGGTCTGTATTGCACTCAACAGAGAAGCGTTATAGTTGCTGTAGTATTTGGTTTGTTTCGCTACAAACGCAATCAAGCAACTTGTTTAGAATAATTAAAAATTTTTGGCAGCCTAGCGCATGACGCGAACTTGTTTACAGATTTTCGCTCATGCGCTATTTCCTTGCTCTCTACCTTCTACAATAAAGATAGACTTTATTGAGATTTGTATAGTTGGGGATCAGCTGTCATGGCTCCCGCCGTTTTCATTCAAAATTTGCAAAAGCGCTACGGCACAGTGGTTGCCGTCCAAGATGTTTCCTTTCAGGTAGAATCAGGAGAAATCTTTGGTTTACTAGGCCCCAACGGTGCTGGGAAAACTACTACCTTGCGTGCCTTGTGTACGCTGACCACACCGGATGCTGGCAAAATCGAAGTATCTGGCATCTCTGTGTTAGATAATCCGAGAGTGGCAAGACAACGATTAGGCTATGTAGCGCAGGAAGTCGCCATAGATAAGGTGCTGACTGGAAGAGAATTACTGCAATTGCAGGCAGCACTTTATCACCTAAGAGGCGCAATAGCCAAACAACGCATTGAGACAGTATTAGATTTACTCGGTTTGCAAGAATACGCCAATAAAAAGACAGGAACCTATTCTGGCGGTTTACGCAAGCGCCTAGACTTGGCTGCTGGGTTGCTCCATTCACCCGATGTTTTGGTGTTAGATGAGCCAACTGTGGGACTTGACATAGAAACACGTTTTGTGGTATGGGAATTCCTGCGAAAATTACGCGCTTCTGGGACGACGGTAGTAATTACCAGCCATTATTTAGAAGAAATTGACGCTCTAGCCGATCGCGTGGCAATTATAGATCGGGGCGTTGTGATTGCCAGTGGGACACCTTCACAATTGAAAGATCAAGTCGGGGGCGATCGCATCACCTTGCGAATCCGCGAGTTTTCCCCCATTGAGGAAGCAGAAATTGCCAAAAACCTCTTGCAATCTTTACCATTTGTGCAAGAAGCAATCATCAACAGCGCTCAAGGTAATTCCCTCAACTTGGTAGTGACACCACAGAATGATGTTCTGATCAACATACAACAAGCGCTGAATACTGCGGGCTTGCCCATATTTGGCATTGCCCAATCTCGCCCCAGCCTGGATGACGTTTACCTCGCCGCAACCGGACGCACACTGATGGATGCAGAACTGGCAGCAGTTGCCACCCGCGATCCCAAGGCTGAGAAAAAGCAGAATATGAGGTAGGGAATGGGGAATGGGGACTGGGGACTGGGAAGGAGTTTTGCCAATTCCCGATTCCCAATTCCCGATACTTCGGCTTCGCTCAGTACAAGTCCCCAATTCCCAATACTTCGGCTTCGCTCAGTACAAGTCCCCAATTCCCAATACTTAGGCTTCGCTCAGTACAAGTCCCCAATTCCCAATCCCCAATACTTCGGCTTCGCTCAGTACAAGTCCCCAATTCCCAATACTTCGGCTTCGCTCAGTACAAGTCCCCAATTCCCAATACTTCGGCTTCGCTCAGTACAAGTCCCCAATCCCCAATACTTCGGCTTCGCTCAGTACAAGTCCCCAATCCCCAATCCCCAATCCCTATGAGCGTTACTCCTAAATCTGATATCAATTGGCAACCATTAGCATCGCCACAAGCAGATGTTAATGCTGCACCTAACTTTTTCGGTGAATTGGTACAAGAGACGTTGGCTTTAACTCGTCGCTTGTTTATTCAGTTACAACGCCGTCCCTCATCTTTAGTTGCCGGAATTATTCAGCCAGTAATGTGGTTGATACTATTTGGTGCTTTGTTCCAAAATGCTCCCAAAGGGATGTTTGGCAACACAACAAATTATGGGCAATTTTTGGCTGCCGGCATAATTGTATTTACAGCCTTTGCGGGGGCGCTGAATGCGGGTTTGCCGGTCATGTTTGACCGTGAGTTCGGCTTTTTGAATCGTTTACTCGTAGCGCCCTTAGCATCACGATTTTCCATTGTTTTTGCTTCGGCAATCTTCATCATCAGCCAAAGTTTGTTGCAAGCAGCCGTGATTGTTGCAGCAGCAGCATTCTTGGGGGCTGGACTACCAGATGTAGTAGGTTTAAGTGCGATCGCTCTCATTGTCTTACTCTTAGCTTTGGGAGTAACAGCCATCTCCCTCGGTTTAGCTTTTGCTCTACCCGGGCACATTGAATTGATTGCAGTGATTTTTGTCACTAACCTGCCATTACTTTTTGCTAGTACTGCTTTGGCACCTCTATCCTTCATGCCTCAGTGGTTGCAGGTGATCGCTACCCTCAATCCTCTCAGCTATGCCATCGAACCAATTCGCTATCTCTATCTCCACAGTAATTGGGGACTAGCTAGTGTAGTCATGCAGGCTCCTTGGGGTGATGTTACCTTTGGGGGAGCGTTGCTGGTGTTGTTTAGCTTTGCCCTTGTCGCCTTACTAAGCATTCAACCCCAACTGCGGCGGACTCTTGCTTAAAAAGATAAAATGTAACAATTTTAGGGTCAAAATCCCATGAAAAAACCACTTTTACAAATTACTAGATTCTTTGTGGCTGCCTTGGCAGGAATTAGCTTTGCTTCCTTGCTTATGGCTAAACCTAGCTCGGCTCAAGTCAGCAGCCCAACAGATGCTTTTCCGAGTACTAGTTCAACAGATCAAAATACCGATCCGTTCTCCCGCTCAAACTCAGACAACTTTAATATGTTTGACCTGATTCATCGAGCGAATTTCGGGACTCTCAACTGGAATTCTGACCAACAGAACGAAGAACTAAACTCAGCCGCCGCCGCCTTTAAAGCAAGGCAACAAAGACTAATTAAAGGTCAACAACAGCAAGCAACTCCGAGTTTGCCATCGGTTACTCTACCAGTGGTTACACCACCATCAGGTAATTGAATTCAAACAAAGAACCCCAAACCCTCTAGGGTTTGGGGTTGAGACTATTTTAAAAATCCTTAGTTATCAGGGTAAAAAACTACAGCCCAAGTGCAGCTAAAATATCGCTAGCATGGGTTGTGGTATTTACCGCACTGTCAACATGAGTAATTTTGCCGTGGGGGTCAATTACGTAAGTGACGCGCTTGGCATAACCGCCGCCATCCACATCGAAAGCTTTGATGAGGGATTTGTCGCTGTCAGCCAGTAGGGGAAAATTCAAATTATATTTTTGGGTGAATGCCTGATGGGAGACTTCATCATCTGCACTCACTCCCAAGATGACGACATCTTTGCCTTGATATTTAGCTTGGGCATCCCGAAAACTACAGGCTTGTTTGGTGCAGCCTGGCGTGTCATCCTTAGGGTAAAAATACAAAACCACTGTCTTCCCGGCAAAATCAGATAAGGAGACTGTGTTGCCGTTTGTATCTTTGGCGGTAAATGCAGGTGCATCCGTACCAACTGCTAGAGGCATAATTAACCTTTCCTGTTTCAGATTGTTGATGCACTTGAAATTTTACATTAATTTATAATCATTAAATATAATTACTAAAAAATAGCATCACTATACTTTTGTTAAGCGATTTTTGGTTAAATGAGGTAGTTGGTACAAGAAAAAATATATTCTTAGATTAATTTTTATCAGAAGAAAAATTACTACCCATACACAATGCCTGCTGTTGATTCCCAAAACCCAAATATTTTTGTCTATCCTCAAAGCACAGTAGAAAGAGCCGAGCGATCGCTAGTGTGTTCACCCTTTAATGTATCTTTATTTGAAGTGATGGGACACCAGAGCGTGTCATTAACTGCGATCGCCCTGGAAAATGGACTTAAGCAGGGCTATACTAAACGCCCTTTGTCAGAATTAGCCTGTGATAACGCCTTGGGCTGGCTGATTCAAGTAGGTGTATTGCGGCGAGAAGTCGATGGTCAGGGGATTACAGATAGTTTTCGCCTCACTCCCTTGGGTCGCCAGTTAGTGGAACAATACCAGGGAAAAACTTGGCGGACTCCTTCATGGCGCGATCGTTTTTATGATGCTGTGACTCGTTGGTTGCGGATACCCTTTTAGAATAAACAACCCAAGAGTTAGGATTAGTGAATCAAAGGGAACAATATATACGGAAACATCACATCTATTCATGAAGTCTTTACCATAACTATCTAATTGAAGTTTGTGATGGGCATGGGGCATTGGGCATGGGGCATCGTGTATTAGTTCATCTCCCCCTGCTCACCTTTTATTCGCTCCTAAAAATTCACCCTGTATCTTGAAAAAACTAAGTGATAGCAACTATGAAATCAATTATGGTGGTGGGGACAACATCCCATGCAGGGAAATCACTTTTAACTACAGCTATTTGTCGCATTTTATCGCGGCGTGGCTGGCGAGTGGCTCCCTTTAAGGGTCAAAATATGGCTTTAAATGCTTATGTCACTGCCAGTGGTGGAGAAATTGGCTATGCCCAAGCAGTGCAAGCTTGGGCGGCGGGAGTCGTACCTTGGGTAGAAATGAACCCAATTTTACTCAAACCCCAAGGGGATATGACCTCCCAAGTAATTATCAAAGGTAGGTCTGTAGGCAAAGTGAGTGCCTCAGATTACTACGAGCAATATTTTGAACTGGGGTGGCGGACAATTGAAGAATCGCTACAGCATTTAGGAACAGAATTTGACATGGTGGTTTGTGAAGGTGCCGGTAGTCCAGCAGAGATTAACCTCAAGCACCGCGATTTAACTAATATGCGGGTGGCAAAACATTTAAATGCGCCAACGATGTTAGTAGTTGATATTGACCGGGGTGGTGCTTTTGCCCATGTCATTGGCACCTTAGAGTTATTAGAACCGGATGAACGCGCCTTAATTAAGGGTGTAGTAATTAATAAATTTCGAGGACAGCGATCGCTCCTCGATCCGGGGATAAAATGGTTGGAAGAACGCACGGGTATCCCTGTTGTCGGTGTTATACCCTACTTAGAAGAAGTGTTTCCAGCAGAAGACTCCCTTGATCTGCTAGATCGTCAATCGTCGAATAAAGCCCAAACTGACCTCAATATTGCCGTCATCCGCTTACCCAGAATTGCCAATTTCACTGACTTTGACCCACTAGAATCAGAAAGTACTGTTTCCGTGAAATACTTAAGTCCTAAGCAAGATTTAGGACATCCTGATGCCGTAATTATTCCAGGTACAAAGACCACAATTGCGGATTTGTTACTCCTGCAAAAAAGCGGTATGGCAGAAGCTATCCAACACTATGCTGCTTCTGGCGGAACGGTTTTAGGTATCTGCGGCGGCTATCAAATGCTCGGTCAAATCATTGCCGATCCAGAAGGTATAGAGGGACAAGCTGGCAGATTTCAAGGGTTAAATCTTTTACCAATCAGAACTGTGATTACAGGACAAAAAATTGCCCGTCAGCGCCAAGTTAGCTCAAATTATCCCCAACAGGGCTTACCAGTTAATGGCTTTGAAATTCACCAAGGGCGATCGCGCATCGAACAGCAAGGTATAGATCCTCAATCCTACCATGCCCTATTTGACGATATTAATTTAGGGTTGGTAGATAGTTGTCAATCAGTGTGGGGTAGTTATCTGCACGGGCTTTTTGACAATGGCCCTTGGCGACGAGCTTGGTTAAATCGCCTCCGTCAACAGCGCGGTTTAAAATCTTTGCCCACTGGTGTTGCTAACTATCGGGAACAGCGAGAGCAGATTTTGGATTCTTTAGCTACTGAAGTTGAAAGCCATTTAGACTTAACTCCGTTTTTGTCTTAAGCTAAAGTGCGTTGAAATGTCATTAGTCATTAGTAAATAACCAATGACTAATGACAAATAATAAAACTAAATTAAATAAGTAATATTGATGATTGTTCGTGTCCACTTTTTACCAGATGATGTCACAATAGATGCCGAAGTGGGAGAAGCCATATTAGATGTAGCAGACCGGGCTGGGGTATTTATTCCCACCGGTTGTCTCATGGGGTCTTGTCACGCTTGCACCGTCGAATTAGAGGATGGAGAAATCATCCGCGCTTGTATCACCGCAGTACCACCACGCGAAGAATTGACGATTAATTTGTTTAGTGATCCAACTTGGTAATGTCGCTCCTGTTATCATCATTACAGCACTTCCGGCGGCTATGAGGTACATCCTCAAAGCTGAAAGCTATGATAGCAGAGGGGCAAGAGGAAAATCGTATTGCATAATAGCCGGAAGCGCTGTAATTGCTTCTTGGTAGGATTCCCTGATTTTCCAGGACAATGCTGGCAGACTCATGGGGATACTTATGAGTTAGCTGTGGCAAATGGAATTGAAGCTTTAGAGTCTCTAATTATTGGTTACGAAGCTGTGGGTGATCCACTTCCAGAACCAACAGTAAGTAGAGTGGGTTAACGCAATTGATTAGGTTGTAACTAATGCAGAACAATTTGCGCGATCGCGGCTTACTTTGGTTAAAATATTATTTTTAATTAAAAAATCCATATTTTTCCATTAAGCAGTAAGAAACTTTTACACATTGTTTCCTACTGCCTATTTTTAGATCAATTAGCTTTAACATTCAGCGCGTATTCTTTAAACCTTTCCAAATCAGCTTGAATCGTCGATTCAACTATCCGCCCCAAAAATAAGTTATCCATAATTTTGCCAAGAATACCGGGGATAGCGTAGGAAATGGTCATTTTAACAATGCTACTATTGTTGCGATCGTAAAAGCGAATCGCTCCCTGATTTGGCAAACCGTCAATCGATTCCCATTGGATAATTTGGTTGGGAATAACTTTGAGAATTCGAGATTTCCAAGTAAATTCTAAACTGCCCGTCTTTAATTTCCAAAGAGATATATCGGGATTATCTGGCGGAATTTTCACCGAATCAATCCACTTCATCCACCGGGGCATTTGCTCCAAATCAGACCAGAGGCTCCATACTAAATCTATGGGAGCCTCTACTTCTACCTGTACAGTATGCTCTAACCAATCTGACATCTCTATTTCTTCCTTCTCTACGAGACGCTTTGCGAACGCGTTCTTTGCGCCCTTCGCGGTTCGTTATCTCTTGAAACTCTCCAAAATCACTTTTGCCGCACGTCGTCCAGAAATAGTAGCACCTTCCATGCTGTCGATGTAATCTTGCTGAGTATAACTCCCAGCAAGGAAGAAATTATCTACTGGTGTTTTTTGGTTGGGACGGTACGCATCCATCCCTGTTGCTTCTCGGTAGAGAGACTGAGCAAGTTTTACCACACTGTACCAAGTCATATTTAGCTCCCGCGACGAGGGAAACAGTTCATGAACTTGCTTGAGGACATGTTGCGCGATCGCTTCATTACTTTGGGTAATAAACGGATCTCCCGGTGTCAGCACTAGCTGTAACAAAGATCCCTGTCCTGGGCGATAATAATCAGCAGGGCTAGTCAAGGCCAAATCGGCAAAACAAGAAAAGTCAGCATCGGCTGTGTAAAGTAAATTATCAATTCCCGCCGCATGATTTAGCTGTTTACGTTCCTCTCCATCGTTCAGTTCCGTTACCCAACCATCGAAGCGTAACTGCACTGTCGCCACTGGTACTGCATTCAGTTTGTAAATATTGTCAAATTCTGACCACTTACGCCACTCCTGGGGTAGGATGCGTTGAATTCCTGGAAGATCACAGGCAAAAACGTAAGCATCAGCAGTGATAGTTTCTACGGTATCACCTTGGGCAACTGCTATCCCAATGACGCGGGTTTGTTGGGCTGACTCTGTAAACTGAATTTCCCGCACTTGCCGACGCGTGTAAATTTTGGTGCCTCTAGCTTCCAAATATTCCAGAATAGGCTTGTGTAAATACTCCGATGGAGAACCTTCCAGCATTCGCAAAACTGAAGCTTCAGTTCTGACTGCAAATAACTGGAATATCGTTAACATACAACGGGCAGACATATCTTCGCAATCAATAAATCCCAATGCGTAGGCGATGGGGTTCCACAGGCGCTTAATACTGCCATTACTCCCACCGTGACTGCGGAACCAATCGGCAAAGCTAACTTTATCTAAATTGCGGATGGTTTTCATCGCCCCGTTAAAGTCTACCAATCCGCGAACTATGGGACTAGTACCCAAAGCGATCGCATTTTGCAATTTATCCTGCAAGGATAGTTGGGAAGTGGTGAAAAATGCCTTTAAGCCATTGAAAGGCGCACCCGTAAGGAAGCGAAAATCTAAAGCACCAGTGCCCCCCCCTTTGTTAATAAAAGTGTGGGTATGTTCCTTGAGGCGTAAGTTTTCTAATACCCCCACTTTCTTCATCAAGTCAAATAGTTCGTAGTAGCACCCGAAAAATACATGCAACCCCATTTCTACATGGTTGCCATCTCCATCAACCCAACTGCCAGCTTTACCACCCACAAAGGGGCGAGACTCAAAAATCTCGACTTCACAACCAGCATCAGCTAGATCTACTGCGGTTGCTAGTCCAGCCAGTCCCGCACCTACGATTGCAACACGCATTCCGTCGTTCCTTTTCAGTTTCTTTACAGATTGTAACTGGGTTGGTGTCGGAATTTGCTACTTAATATCAACTCCACCAGCATATTCAGGCTGGGCAATGTCGATACTAAAATCTCTTTGATTGCTTCTTTTAGTCCCGACAAATGATCAGACGCGAGAAAAACGCGTCTGTATCAGTCTTGTCTATTGTGGCGGACTCAAAAAAGTATCATAGCTATTTTTTCGGTGGTAAAGCATTTATCTGGATAAGTTGTGAAAGCATCTTCATCACCTATCTGCTGTCATCGGAGACAGGCAAACTTCTAATCAGTTCACGAATCACATCGGTTGCCGGTCTACCCGTTTGTTGGCAATATTTTTCTAGCTTTTCCGCTTCTTGTGTTGCGAGATTGACTGTTATACGTTTAACGGCCCATTTTTTATTTGTCATTATCATGCTATTTGCTGTATATTTTAGATGATCGAAAGAATCTAAGTCAGGAGGAGACCGATAACATTATCAGAGTTTGTCTCACGAAACAAGTAATACCATTGATATTAAAAATATTCATTTTGTCAAAGTATTCATCATTTTATGAAGAAATTAAAAGACCCAAGTTTATTTGTTACTATTGTGACAGTGAAAAAAGCACATAGTTGATTTGGAAGATAATAACCCTACTAACAGCATCAGTAAACCCTGACAATTAAATTTGATAAATGAATTTGAGACACCTACTGTTGACTCAATCAAGATTTCCAAAGTTATTTTCCATTGAAAGCATTTGACCTTCTCTCTTAACTAAGTTCGCCAAATCCCCTTGGAGAGAACATTCGGTACAACACCAGAAAATAAAGCTTCCGAATCATTATCATGCTGAAATGCTGGCTGACAGGCGGGTTAGAGTGGTGTGTATAGAGCGTGAATAGTCCTTATAAACTAGGCAAAAAGCGATCGCTCTAGAACAAACACCCATCTGCACTCATTGCTGTAACCAAGAAGTTAAGAGCTATTTGAAGGGTGATCAATTTTGGCTTACCTCGATCAAGCTGATTGCTTTTCGATGCCAATATAGTAGCCGCAAAAAAGGTCTCAAAACTCAGTCTACTGGGTGTCGATAGCCAACTATTTTGGTAAAATTTGACAGTATTATCTGTAATTTCACACAGATGAATTAACCCAGAATAGGTGTGATGTTAGTTGACTGTTGCCGATAATATTTTAGTTTTGTTTCATGCTTTTAAACTAACTTTCATCAAGATAAAATAGGATCTTGCATATTTTTTATCTTCCCTCTAGCGATATAGGTTAATTTCAAATCAGCGATTTTTCCCATTGCTCCTATTCATCTATTTGGAGGTGATATCAATCATCCTTAGCAAATTATGGGGCTAACAATTAGACGGCAAAGATTGTTCTCAGATTTAAACTAAGAGATAAATTACTGGCAAGAAAGGTTGGAGTTACAATCATCTATTATTTGGTATATATATCCATGAAGTTAATTGTATATCTCAATCTTTTTCGGTAGTTAATTTATTATAGCTATGATTTATGCACTTTAAATAATCTTCATTTAGAGACTAAGTAAGCTATTTTTCGTTATTTGTAAAAAAAATACAAAGAAAATATATATATCTGAACTTTTGCTTGATGATATTGATATGTGACAAGATGCTAAAGTCAAAAATTTGTTCAAAAAAGATTCCGATATCTAAGAGGATGTTTTAAAAATCCTCTAGGCGGTAGCAAAAAGTTCTAGATCCCCCTAAATCCATGCCACTTGATGCCAGTCCGCTCAAGTCGGGAAACTCGCCCACGCGGCTGGCTCCTCTACTTGGGGAGACCCCATCGCTTTTAGCGTCTCCCCTTGGGAGAAGACCGCAGTGGCTCCCCTTAAAAAGGGGGACTTCAATAAGTTTCCCCCCCTTTTTAAGGGGGGTTAGGGGGGATCGAAAAGTGCCTAAAATCACACCCAACGACTTTTCAAACAACCTCTAAGTGCGTTAGCTAGATTTGATTAAACCAAACTTGCAGATAATTTTTTATTGCGTATCTCGTAACTTTTTATACGAACAAAATAATTAGAAAACTATGAGAATACACGTACTTCATGAAATTTAGGTAAAGTTAACTTCTAAACATATACATGAACGTGGATTGCAATGTGCCGCGAACTGATATCATGTCCGCATAATTAGTTAGGGTAACCACAGTCATTACACCCCATACACCAGATGCAACAACAGTGGCTCGCAGCCCAACGTACTGGCTCCCCTTAATCCCCTCCCGGCTCTTCGGGAGCAAAGATAAAGCATCGCTTTGGCGGGGTGGGGTTCTTGGGGTTTAATAAGCAATAGACATCTCCAGAAATTAAATATGCGTTACCCAGAACCCTTGTAGAGACGTAGCACTGCTACGTCTCTACAAATGTCTAATCAAGCGGATCTGATATGAGAGGTACGCAAACGAACAAGGATGAAGAATCTTGAGTATTTTTACTTCACCGGAGACGCTCCGGCTCCGGCTCGGCTCAACACTAAGTTGTTAAAGAGAAGAGGTGTAAACCTTAAAAAGTAAACCTTCCCCTTTTCCTCTGTGAAATGCAGTTTCAGTCAAGATGTAAATCAAATACATATTGACTTAAATTGTCGTACCCACAATTTGAGATTGAGGATTGTGGCAATTGGTGCAACTATTCAAATTTAAGTTGGGGCATCAGTTGGAGAGTGCCAATACCTAAATCTTTAGGTGAAAGCGATGCCTACGGCGGGCTTTGCCTACGCGCCTCAAACAAAGCCATCATATCTTTTAACTGAGGATTGCCACCGGAGGCTCCCGTTAGTCCTTTGGCAATGATTAAGCCACAGTAGCCCTGAGTATTTTTACAGCGCTGATTCCACTTTTTCCGGGCTTCTACATGAATCGGATCTTCATCTAAAAATTCACCAAATAGGAACAATTCGCCATTTTTAGTTTGTAATAAACCGAGGTCGTAGCGATCGCCATCGAAGGGGTTCGCACCTGGATTAAAGCAAATTGCTCTCAGTCCGCCTGCTGTTTCAATTCTTTCAATTACAGTCTTGGCTTTGGGCCGGGAAGTTTGAATTAAAATCACCGGCAAACCGTCACCCACTGGTTTGATTTCACCAGCCTGATGGTATGTGACTCCTTTTCGCAGAGACTCCAACATTTCCCAGGACACCACACCCAAGCTAAGAAAGGAATCTTCTGGTATTAAGTCATCTTGCAATGATTGGAAATCAAGGTTGTCAATATCGGGATCATCGTCATCAAAGCCTACCATTTCCTCTAATTCTGCTGCTAACTGCGGCATGCTAGAGACTGTCACAGGCAGAGATTTAGTTGATTCTTCCGACTGAGGTAGAGAAATACGATAGCGACGGCTGAGGGGAGGGAAGATATCTTCATGAAGTTGGCGACGGTGATCGCGAATAAAGCGGATTAGGCTTTCGAGTGCAACAAACATTACCAGTGCTTCTTCGTCATACAAAACAGACCGTAGTCCTTCTAAGGGGTGGATATTACCGAAGGTGGGGTCAATTTCTGATAATGGCAGATCCGCCAAATCATCTTCTTCATCCTCATCATCATCGGTTTGATCAGCACTCTCAAAAGTCAGAAACAGGCAATCTTGTTTGAGAAACGCTTCTTCTAGATGCTCCGTTGATTCTTCATCTGTTAAAACTGCGGCGCGAAACTGTTTTAAAGACTCTTCTGAGCGATAAAACAAAATTCCATACTCCATTCCCAGCATTCCCATAACTGAGGCGTAGAGTTTGCCAACATCCCACTTATTAATCTCAATTGATAAAATTTGCTGTTCTTCCAAAAATTCCCAAGGTGCTGCTTGCCAAATTGCAAATGCTTTCTCTCGCAATATCTGTGCATATTGTGGGGGTAAGTCGGGGGTTTGACTATCGAGGAGATCGGCAAATCCGCGAAATAGTTCGTCAATTAAAGGTAGTTCTGGTGCGTAGTCAATGGCGATATCCAAATCTTGTAACACCCCCCGCAGGTAAAATTGGATCTCGCGGTCTTTGACTACAATTCTTTGGGGTCTAGCAGGTCTTGCTGGACTCTGGGGATGCTCCATTGCTTGCATTAAGGTACGAACTATTGCTTCGGGTCCGATCTCTGAAGCTACCACGTCCATTCCTCGAACAATACCTTGGGAGTAATCTACCCAAAGAATGCATTCTCCCTTTGCCTCTGGGTCTGAGAACTGGTTTGGTGATGACAACGGACGGCGATCGCCCTCCCATACAGAAGGAATTTGAGCTAATTTCTTCAAGCGACGACTGGTAGAGCGATTAAAACTTGTCATAGAGATCAAAAGAAGCAATTTGGAAGTAAACTTTGGGGGATAACTAGCCTCGAATTAAATTTTTCTGGCTGCACCTGAAGGGTGGTTGCTTCTGTTGCTGCCGCAAGGCTTGAACTAGGGACTGGGGATTGGGGACTAGGGATTGGGGACTGGGAAGATTTGGATGGGGATTCAGACTCCAACCAAAACAATCAAGGAATTTCTTCCCAGTCCCCATTCCTCCACAACTTGCTGCGCCGAAGTTGGGCAATCCTGGCGCAACCTGTTGAACTTCAAGAATACCGGATGTAGAAACACAAAGAGTCTCTCAATTCTAGAATAAAAATATTTGGCTGCTTTTAACGGAGTGTTTACAATTTGGTATCTAGCGGCTTAGATGTCGCTAGAATGAATACAAAAACACTCAACGGGCAACCCAGAGGCATTAATCAGCCGATACGGGGTAATGCTGACACTAATTAAGGAGTTAAAAAGCAGATGACACAAGCAATTCAGGCTCAACAACGCGGAATTCTGTTGAGCGAATCCGCATTGCACCAGGTAAAATCCCTCCGGGACAAGCAAGGGACAGATTTCTGCTTACGGGTAGGAGTACGTCAGGGTGGCTGTTCTGGGATGTCTTACATGATGGACTTTGAAGACACTAGTAAGATCACCCCAGAAGATGAAGTTTTTGACTACGATGGCTTCAAAATTGTCAGCGATCGCAAGAGTCTTTTATATCTCTACGGCTTAATGCTCGATTATAGCGATGCCATGATTGGCGGTGGCTTTCAATTCACTAACCCCAATGCTAACCAAACTTGCGGTTGCGGCAAGTCATTTGGGGTGTAATATAGTCCTTTGTCATTTGTCCCTCATCATTTGTCGTTGATCATTTGCAGCTGCCTAATGACCAATGACCAATGACTAATGACTAATGACCAATGACCAATGACCAATGACTAATGACCAATGACTAATACAGTTGAATCCCTATTTGATACAGGTTTAGAACGCTATAAAGCTGGAGAAACAGTAGAATCTTTAATCCCTGTGTTTAAAGAAGTGTGCGATCGCGCTCCGAAAACTAGTGCTGCTTGGGTTTGTTTAGCCTGGTTATATCTACTCGATAACAAACCCAACTTAGCTTACAAAGCTGCACAGAAAGCAGTCAAGTTAAACCCACAAGATCCCCAGGCGAGAATAAATCTCGCCTTAGCAATGCTGGAAACAAAGCAAAAAGGTTTGCGGGAACACATTGACATAGCACAGCAGCTAATTTTTGTCAATGAAGAATGGCAGGATGAAATAAAAAATAGTATTGACGACGGTTTAAGTAGAAAACCAGATTGGCAGAGTTTGACAAAAGTCAAAAATTGGCTGTTTGAAAAATGAGGGTGGGGAGTGGGGAGAAATCAATTCAAAATTCAAAATTCAAAATTCAAAATTGAAGAACTCCTGCTTCCTGTTTCCCAATGCCCCATTCCCAATGCCCCATTCCCCACTCCAATGATGAAAGATAAATTGTTAAATTGGCTAAACATGGTTTTAGTCGCAGATGTTTTTTTGGTTTTGTTTGGCTTTGGCTGGTTAGTGATCGCTGCGATCGGTGATGCGGCGGGAGTAAACCTGGGTTTGGATTTGTGGCATAAACTGTGGCAACCCTTGTTTAATCCAGCGATCGGCATTCTTATGGGCGGTGCCATTCTTAGCGGTATTATCAGTTGGGTTTCCAAAAAATTTCTCTCTAGTCAATAGACTCGGGACTGGGAATTAGGGACTGGGGACTGGGTAATGAAAAAGAAGCAGATTAGCAGTGGTAAAATTTCTCTCCTCTGTGCCTCTCTCTGCCTGTTTTGCCCAATTCCCACTCCCCACTCCCCACTCCCTTTTAATTCAGAATTTCTGTTAATGCTGATTGCAAATTAGGATATTTGTACTCAAAACCTGTTTCCACGGTGCGTTTTGGGATGACTTGCTGCCCTTCTAAAACTACTATAGCCCCGTCTCCTAAAAGCGCTTCGATCGCAAAAGCCGGAACAGGTAGCCAAGAAGGGCGATTCATCACTTGTCCCAAAGCTTGGCTTAAATCTGCCATCCGAACTGGTTTAGGGGCAGTGGCATTATATACGCCTTCTATTTCCGGTTTAGTTAAAGCTTCCACAATCAGGTTAACTAAATCGTCTACGTGAATCCATGAGAACCACTGACGGCCACTGCCAATGGGGCCACCAGCAAAGAGTTTGAAAGGCGGAATCATTTTACCCAAAGCACCACCATTGCCCAAAGCAATCCCAAAACGCAGAATTACTAGGCGTACACCAGCGTCTTTTACCTTTCTCGCTTCTGCTTCCCAGGCTTGGCAGACTTGGGCAAGAAAATCGTTACCAGATAGACTTGTTTCATCAAAGGTTGCCGTTTCACTGGTGCCGTAGTAGCCGATAGCCGAAGCGTTAATTAAGACGCTGGGTTTCGGATTAGCGTTGGCTATTGCTTCAACTATTTTTTGTGTACCTAACTTTCGGCTATTGAGGATTTCTTGTTTGCGTTCTGGTGTCCAGCGTCCTTCACCAATGGGTTCTCCTGCCAAATTAATTACGCCATCACAACTAGAAATGACGTTTTGCCAAGAACCAGATGTATTTGGTGTATAGGCAACAATTTCTACATTGGGAAAAGCCTCAGATGGAAAAACCTTTTGAGCAAAGGCGGTATTCCGAGTTAATACTACTATCTTATGACCTTCCCCGTGGAGTCGTTGTACCAAAAGACTACCGACAAATCCTGTTGCTCCAGTAATTGCGACTTTCATTTTCCACCTCAGCCAAACCTTTATTGTAAAGTTTTTGATCAAACTTTTAGCTTACGGCGCTTTCATTGTGGATAGAACAGATGTGACTGTATAGGGACTTCCAAGAAATAAATTACCCAAATAAACGAACCACAGAGACACAGAGAACACAGAGCAATGAGGAGGAGAGAGCTTTTTCGCCAGTTTTTTGGGTATTTTTTTAATTGGAAGTCCCATATCTCTCATATCAAAAACGTTGCTTTTTTAATGACTTTCTGTTTAGATGCTTCGGTATTATACGATGGACAGAGTGTTGCAAGGGGTGGGGCTATTATGGCTCGCTATACCTGTTCATTTATTGTTTCTGTCAAGAGTGACCATCTGTTGCCGTTACTTGTAGAACTTCTACAGGACTGTCAGTTGGATATTCAATACCACACGGGCGATTACATTATCGCTCGTCAGGTTCCTGGCAATGTTCCTTTTCCTAAATTGATAACAGTAGAAGTACTGATTGATAAATCAAAATCTACCGAAACAGAAACTCGGATGAGTATTGTGATTAAAAATGAAGAACTACCACTCCAACTAGATAATTACTGCCGACAAATGTTTGAATTCATCAAGCAGGCTATTGAAAGTAGCCGCCATTGGCATTTGATAGAAAGTCTTGCAGGATAGTTTTCGTGATTAGACCTGTTGCAAAAGTCCCCTAACACCTCACCCCAGACTCTCCCTGCGGGCTGACGGTGTACACACAAGTCGAAAAAATTCGGTTTCCCATTGTTTTTTCGTTCCCATGCTCTACATGGGAATGCCTGACTAGGGGCTGCTGCCTTCAGTCAGGCATTGACCCAGAGACTCAATTATCCTCTAAATCCTCGGCCATACCGGGGTTTATTAGTGTAATGTCGTATTCGCTCGAATCCGTTTGTCCCAAACGCTGAGTGTTTTTTAAAAGGTAATAAATGGCACGTACTTGAGGACCAAAAACGATCTCGTCTTCATTTCTGAGATCGTGGGCTGGTATCTTGCGTCCATTAATCATCAAACCGTTGGAACTAGCCTTACCTTTAGCATCGCCATCTACAATCCGGTAATAGTAGCTATGACTATTATGCTCTCGTGGCAATCTTACTAATGTGGCATGGCGCCGGGAGACAAACTGCGACATCAAACGGATATTACACTCACGATCTCTACCGATAGAGTAGACGGGGTACTCTAGAGAAAATTCTTTGCGACCTTGATCGTCTTCAATAATCAGTAGATGGTTTTCATTGGTTTCTGCTGCCATTGACAAATTGGTGAAACTGTGATCTATCAAGATTTGTTTAGTATCGTATCCGGCCATTTTCTTGCACCATAAATCTAGGGTGCTGATCTAAATTAAGCTTTAAAATTGCATAATAGCTTGAAAGAGTAGAACATGTCCGTTCTACTCCAGTAGCTATGATAGCTTTAGGTAAGTATCTCAATAAACTTTTGGGCTGTGTAAAACCTGAATACCGACTCAGTTTAACTTGAGATGAGAAGAACCAAGATTTGTGCTGGGAAATCTTAGGTAGAAAAGAGCATTTTACGGGTGATGAGCTAATCGCCGTAATAATATTGAGTTTGTGACGACGCTAACAGAGCTAAAAGCCATTAATGCAGCAGCACCAGATGGGTTAAGGACAAAACCGAAACTAGGGAATAAAACACCTGCTGCTAAAGGAATGCCAACTGTGTTATATGCGAAAGCCCAGAATAAATTTTGGCGGATTTTGTTGAAGGTGGCGCGACTAAGCTGAATAGATTCGACAACATCGTTTAAGCGATCGCGCATTAAAATAATTTCAGCAGTTTCCATCGCCACATCTGTCCCGGAGTGTAAAGCAATTCCGACATCTGCTTGGGACAAAGCTGGAGCATCGTTGATTCCATCTCCGACCATTGCGACAACAGATTTTGAATTTTGGATTTTAGATTTTGGATTTGGAATTCCCTCTCTCTGTATCTCTTGTCCCTGGAGGGCTTGTATTGCAGCTGCTTTTTTGGCTGGGGGGACACCTGCGATGACATCAGCGCTGTCTAATCCTAGTTGTTTGGCTATGGCGCTAGCTGCTTCGGGGCGATCGCCACTGAGCAACATTACCCGTAAGCCCATCTGACGCAATTTGTCTACTGTGGATTGGGCATCTGGTCTGAGGGTATCAGAAACACCAATTAGTCCGGCTAATGTTCCCCCAACTGCTACACAAACGACTGTTTTACCATCTGTTGCCAAATGCTGCATTATGTGTTGTGCAGTTTCATTAATGGCAATGCCATGCCAACTCAACCACTCCCAGTTACCCAATAGTACAACTGTGCCTTCTACCACAGCAGACACCCCTAATCCTGGTTCCGTGTGAAAGTCCACAGCCTCTGGAATCGATAACTGTTGGCGTTGTGCTTCTTGCTGAATCGCTTTTGCTAGGGGGTGGTGAGTACCGCTTTCTACGGCTGCTGCTAGTTGGATTAGGGATTGGGGATTGTTATTTTGCTCCTGCTTTTCTGCCTCTTCCCCAGTCCCCAATCCCTCAATTAGTAAACAATCTGTGACGATGGGATTACCTGTGGTCAGAGTACCTGTTTTATCAAAAACTACGGTGTCTAGTTGGTGTACTTTTTCTAAAACGTCGCCGCCTTTGATTAACAGACCCCGTTCTGCGCCCATCGCAGTTCCGACAAGAATGGCTGTTGGTGTGGCAAGTCCTAAAGCACAGGGACAGGCGACTACCATAACTGCGATCGCTAGTTTTAAACTGATTAATAGGGGAGAGTGGGGAGTTGGGAGTGGGGAGTGGGGAGCGTGGCTCATCATTTCCATGCCACCAGACATGGTGATATTAGTCCAAATGTGAGTACCGAAAAAGTACCAAAAGATAAATGTTAATACAGATGCCGTCAGCACCCCGTAGGTAAAGTAACCCGCGACTGTATCTGCTAATTTCTGTACTGGGGCTTTCCGAGTTTGGGCGGCTTCTACTAGGGCAACAATTTGAGCTAAAGTTGTATCACTTCCAGTACGGGTTGCTTGAATAGCGATCGCTCCTGACTGGTTCAATGTCCCCCCTGTCACCATATCTCCCGGTTGCTTGATTACTGGCACGGCTTCCCCAGTCAACATTGACTCATCGACCGTTGTTTGACCAACCACCAATTCACCATCGACAGGGATTTTATCACCTGGCAGCACTTGTAACCATTCTCCAACACGCACCTGTTCAGCCGGAATTTCTACACTAGAAGACCCCACTCCGCCTTTCTCTGGATTGGCAATCAATCGCGCTAAGAGTGGCTGGAGTGCCAGCAATTTCCTAAATGCGGCGGCGGCGCGACCTCTAGCTTGTTGTTCTAATGTTCTTCCTAAGAGAATAAAGCCCAGCATCATTACTGGTTCGTCAAAAAAGCACTCCCAACCCATTTTGGGAAAAAGCAGTGCTATTAAACTAGCAATATAGGCTGTCAGTGTTCCTAATCCCACTAGGGTATTCATGTTCGGCGCATTTCGCCGCCAGCCCAGCCAGCCATCAATTAAAATCGGGCGACCGGGAATTAATAGCGCCACTGTCGCCAATCCACAGTGAAACCAGATGTTATTTAACACTGGCAGCACTGAGCTACCAAGATTACCAAAATGTCCACTTCCCGACAATAACAGCAATATTGCAGCGATCGCTAACTGTCTTACAGAAGAACGCATTTCTTGGCGTTGTCGTTCTGCTGGGTCTGGTAAAGTAGATATCTCACCAGCTAAGGTGCCACTAGCTTTTCGGGGTTGAGTTGGGAATCCAACGCCTGTTAATCGCTGTGCGAGTGCATCTGCATCGATTGCACCAACTTCTGACTCCACAACTGCTACCTCTGTGGCCAGGTTCACACAGGCACTCTTGACTCCTGGATGTTGGGTTAGCTGTCGCTCTACTGCGTTCACACACCCAGCACACTTCATGCCCCCAACATCAAGAATAATCTTCTCTAGGATTGGGTCAAGTTCTGGGGCTAGCTTAGTTTTCGGGACGAGTTGCATGGCTTGTGTTTAGATTCGCTACAGAAATTCAACGCCTGACTAAAAGCGTCTCTAATTTGAGCGTAGGCTAAATATGGAACTACGACTGTATGTCAACCCTATTAAATTTCTTAATTTATCGGATCTCGCTAAGAGGTTGTTTGAAAAGTTTTTTTGTATAAGTTTAACCCTAGGAGATCCCCCTAAATCCACGCCACGTGCTCTACTTGGGGAGACCCCAAGACCGCAGTGGCTCCCCTTAAAAAGGGGAACTTTGATTCCGGTTCCCCCCTTTTTAAGGGGGGATAGGGGGGATCTCCAAGTGCCTAAAATCACATGCTAACTACTTTTGAAACAACCTCTAAGGGTCAATGACGGCTCCAGCGTAGGTAAGTTACATAAATAATTGCTCCAACCTGCATTGGCATCAACACAATTAGGCTTTTCCAAAAATTGTGAATTTCCAAATTAGACATGGCGCTGAAATAGCCAAAGCCCAACAACAAGAACATGATCCAGATCAGTTGTTTACGTTTGATAGTTGGCATCGCAGTCGGATTCATAATTTTTTAGCAGAAGTATCTACTTATACCTAGAAATGCTGTACACAATAACTTCAATTAATAGTTACTCAAAAAAGAAGTTTACCCAAGGGGGAGTTAATAAAAGAAAAATACATTTCTCCAGTTTGTGATAGGTTATACAGTCGGAAAATATAGTAAATAAAAACTGAAAATAGTCCGATAATCTGTAATTTTCTTTGTTTAATTGGATGACAATAAAATGCTGTAATTCGACGTTTTGTGAGAAGTTCCAGAGTAATATGAACTGCCACAATCACAAAACTAGCAAATAAAAGTGGCCCGAATAAATTCTCTGCCACTGCTTTAACCAAATCTCCTTGGGCAATAGCCATAAAAGAGCGAGTCATCCCACAAGTTGGACATGGAATTCCAGTTAAATACCGGATTGGGCAAACTAAGAATCTCACTCTATAACCTTGGTGATAAAAATAAGTACCAAGTAGGGGTGTACAGGAAAATCCTAGCAAACCCCAGCGAACTAATTTCCCGTGGGATAACAAAGGATAAGGAGATAATTCAAACACCAATGCACATTAAATTAAAACGCCAATCAAAACCAGCCTTTCTTCTCAACAATGTAAGTATTGAGGAATTCTTCATCAGTCTTAGTTAAGTAGGTGATACCCTCAACCAAACCGACAATCCCCATTATTGCCCCACCAAAACCACACGTGAGTACGGTAACAAGCAGCATGATTAGACCTTCAGTACTGTAACCAAGAATAAACTTGTGAATACCTAAAGCCCCTAACAAGATAGCGCAGATGCCGGCTGCAACTTTTTTGCTGCTAGCATCACTGGGGTTGATATTAGACACTATGAGGGATACTCCTCAACTATAAATGACATCCTCAATTTTAATGTAATTATTCTTACTTAGGGGTTGCATATCTCCCACAGTAATAAATTTTGACATTCCCAGCCCTAAAACCAGCCCTGCTTATTCACAAAGTAGGTATTTACAAATTCTTCAGGGGACTTATTCAAGTAAATCATGCCTTCAATTAAACCTACAAGTTGCATAATTAAAAAGGCAATGCTGTAGCTGAAAGAACCCCCAACCCCAGAAATCACTAACATGATAAAGCCTTCTGGGGCGTATCCTAGAATAAACTTATGAACCCCAAATGCTCCAAGGATAATGCCACAGTAACCAGCTAAAAGTTGTTTGGTTGGGTGGGTGGGGTTGAGATTTGCCATAATTGAGTGCTGCTCCTTGATAAGTGAGTATAAAAATAAAGTCTTTCTTGTAATGAAAGCAAGTAAATGTATTTGCTTAATAACTAGAGTTTTAATTTCTTCATTATGAGTAAGCCCTAAGACGAATAACCAAAATCAGCGTGCTTCTATTCCAAAGGAGACGCGAAGATATCTTGCGACATAGCCTAAAAATCTGGCGCTCCTCAATGAGTTTCGGTGGATTTGATGATTTCAAACCCTGGTGCGGCAGTTTTGCAGATTTTTAGGTAAGGCATTTATCTTGAGAAGAATGAACCTCAATAATCAGCAAAAACTGCTATTACACACCACTTTTTACAAGTCCATCAGTATTATTTCCGGATTTTTTTGCGATGCCTTCTCTGTAGGAGTACGACGGGCTACCCCTACGCACCAATCACAAGATCAGTTGCTAGCTAAAATCACCCAGATGACAATAAATGCTAGTAAATTGTTCTTACTTATGGTGATAGAAACAGATATTTTAGTTTTAAGCAACAGTGGTCTATTAGTATTAATTACTACCTAATATAAATAGGCTTAGTAGTGTACCACTATTCCACAGGCTGTGGACTAACATCGGAGCGAGGAGGTTGCGCGATCGCGTGTAAACTACTCCCAAGACAATGCCCAATGCAGTCAGTGGCAGAATTTCCGACAAGCTGAGGTGAGCGATCGCAAACAACAAACTACTGATCAGAATCGCTCCCCACACGGGTAAGTAGCGAGTTAGAGAGGGTAACAAAAAGCCGCGAAAGAGAAGTTCTTCAAAAAATGGAGCGGCGATCGCTGCTGTAAAGAAAAAGATGCCAAGTGCGACACCATCTTGGCTTTCTAAGGCTAGTTGCAACAAGGGGTTACTACCACCCTGTCCTTGCCATAGCTGTTGATTAATCAAAGATACCACCACAACTATAGGTAAAGCCGTGCAATAGCCTCCTAGTCCCCACCAAAACCAGTTATCTTGAAACCGGAAGCGAAACCAGAATTCGGGTAGTGGAAAAAAGCGCTTGAGAGAGAAATACAGCACTAACAGCGCCCCTAGTGCTACCAATAGGTAACTAACCAAGACAGAAAATGCCTGAAGTCGCACATCAACAATAGGACGCGGAATGGGTAGCAGCGATATCACCAAGGGCACAAAAATTTGCCCCATAAAGAAAAAGCCGATGATAAAAACCTGCAAAACCGTTTCACCATCCCAAGGAGTTGACCAAGGAACATCAGCATTTTGAGCTAGTAACGAGGCTTTTCCTTTCAACAAGCGTTGAGCAAATAATAAAATCAGCAGTATTAGACCAATTAAAGCTGCCAAGGTGGGAATAGTGCCAATAACCGCCAATTTCACCACCGCTTGAGCCGAAGATTCTTGTTGTGCAGCTTTTACTGCTGATAAAGCGTCTTGTCGTTGCTGAAGTTCGTATAGCTTAACCAAAGCAGTAGAGCGAAACCAACCTTCTAAATTCTTTTGAATTCGTTCTTGAGCATTTTGGAGCAGACGGGGAGGATTGCTCCATAGTCCACTCAATACAGAGGCGGTTTCCCCAAATTCTGGATTGATATTTGAGCGTTGTTGTAATTCGCTCCAAGTTTTGAGAGCTGTATCTGTCTGTCCTTGCTGTGCTTGTAAAATTCCCAGGCGCAAATCTAATTCAGCCAGTAATTTTTGTAATTGCTTGAGAGATTGCTGTAACTGTTTCTGTCCCTGTTTAGAAGTTTTAGTAGTGGGAGGAACGTCAGGTAAAGGTTTCGGAGGTATGGGAATTGTTTCCGGTTGAGAGCGTAATTGTGCAAGTTTGCCATTAACTTTGTCCAAATTAGCTTGAACTGATTGACGCGCCTCCTCATACTGCTTTGTGGAGCTTTCCAGAGGTTGATCACCAAGTATCGCTTCCCGAATCGCCTGGAGATTGTCATCATTGCTATCTTCTGATTTCCAAGCTTGGGCTTGGAGAGCAATATTTGTTTGGTACAGTTCTAGGCGACTTTGGAACTGAGGTTCTTGCCAACTAGCGAATAATTGCGAAACTGCCAACAGAACTGCTATGGGCGTCAGTATAAAAATTAAAATCAACCGCTTGAGTGTCATCTATCCCTCTTTTACTAACCAGTGAGGAGCGCGTCCCCCTTGGGAATTATCGCAAGAAAAAGTCACGTCGCTTCGCTCCGAATTCAAAATTCAAAATTCAAAATTCAAAATTAATAATCTCATAAATAAATTTCGGGGCTTGTGAGAGGTGGATAGATATCATCAATATTATAAGTTTGCGATACCTGCGGTTTTTGCTAGCCTAAGCACCCACCATGTTAAATTACAACCCATTGCACTGCTTACCCTCCGCCGAGGATCTGCCCGATTCGGACTATACACCCGTGGACAACGAACTACAAGATTTAATTCCCAGCTTGCTCAAAGCAATCCTCGCTTGGTTATGGACAAGCCGGATGGATTGGTTTTTTGGGGTTGATATGGGGATATATTACGATCCCGAATTACCGCCGATTGTACCTGATGGATTTTTAAGTTTAGGAGTCGAGCGAGTTTTTGATGAGAACTTGCGTTTAAGTTATGTGTTGTGGGAAGAAAAGGTGATGCCAATTATGGCGCTTGAGGTAGTTTCTCATAAACGGCGTGGGGAATACAGCACCAAAAAGAAAATGTATGCTGAGATGGATATTTTGTATTATGTTGTTTACAATCCCCAACGCCGTAGAAAAGCGCCTTTAGAAGTTTATCGATTAGTAAATGGGGAATATGTATTGCAGCGAGGAAATCCTGTTTGGTTAACAGAGATAGGTTTAGCAATTGGTCATGAACGGGGAATCTATCAGGGAATTACGCGGGATTGGTTGTATTGGTATGACAAACAAGGAGTCAGATATCTAACACCAGAAGAAAGCGCGATCGCTGCCGAACAACGCGCCGACAGGTTTGCAGAAGAATTGCGAAGGTTGGGGATAGATCCAGATTCTTTAAGTTGATTTTGTGGGGTGCGATCGCTTTATCAATGCCTTTTTACTGGGTGCATACATTGGATTCTCAGGAATATAAATTTTTTTACCTGCAAACTCCTGACAATATTTACCGCGTAGACTTGGAGCAATTAATACCGTTTATTGATATTTTTTAACCTAGCGGCTCTAAATCTAATTTCATATATTCCCAGCAAACACGCTGCAAGTAGCAAAGGTAAAAAGTAGTATATTCCCCGATAAGCTAACAGTGACCCCAAAACTGCCGCCGCCGAAATTTTATCATCAGAGAGAAACAGCAACATCACAGTTTCAAAGACACCTAAACCACCAGGAATATTACTAACCACACCTGCAAACATCCCTAATAAATAAATTCCTAAAAAATCCAGATAAGACAAAGGTGTATTACTAGGAAGTAGCGGATAAAGAACCGCCGCAGCCAGAATCCAGTCTAGGCTAGAAATTGCAATTTGAGCTAAGGATATTGGCAAAGAAGGAAAGCGAAATACTTGGTCACGAATGGTTAATGGTTGTTTAATTAAAATACTTCCCAACAAGTAAATAGCAATCAACAGCAAAAAAATTACACCAATGGGACGTACTGTTGCAAAAGGCAAATGTACTTGTGTGGGAATTGTCAAGGGATTAATCACAAATATTAACCCAGCAACCGCAAACATCCCCAACCAAAAGGTGAAGTTGGCGAAAGCAATTACTTGAGCGATCGCAACTGCTGACACTCCCCAATTTGAGTAAAATCGATAACGGATAGCACTGCCAGTCAGCAAAGCAAAACCGATGGTATTACTAAATGCAGAGCTAATAAAGTTGGTTAGAGCAATCTTGTTCCAACTTAGGGAACGATTAATGTAGCTAAAACCTAAGATATCGTAGCCAATCATCACTAGATAGGCCAAAGCTGTCAGCCAAATTGCCCAGCTTAAGCGACTTTTGGGGATAGCGGCTAGAGAGTTGAGGATATCACGATAATTATACTGATGCAATTGGCTAGCGATCGCCCACAAAGAAAGCACCAACAGCAACAAGCCAAACAAAGAACTGAAATTGAGTCGCAGCTTTTTAAGCATCGTGAAGAAACTTATCCTAACTCTTGAGTTTTAACTTACAACCAGTCGCAAAGTTTCCATCTTGTTGACACAGCATTGACAAATTACTTGGGTAAACTTTATTATTACCACCACTAACCGCCCCATGCTCAATGCCCAATGCCCTTCAAAGATGAACTACAAACAATCTAAAATTCTCTTGCTAATTTCAGTATTAACTCTATTGGGCTGTAATTCCTGTCAAAGTTTAGCAGCAAAATCACAGCAACAGCAGCATTTAGAAACAACGGGTTCTCTGTTAACATCCCAGAATCCTAGCGAGTTGGCTACTCCCCTCAGCTATAAAATTGAGACTTACGATAGTCAAGTAATGGGCGCAAGTCGTACCTACGGCGTTTCATTACCTCCTGGCTATGAACAAAACCCAAAACGAAACTATCCTGTAATCTTTCTCCTCCACGGTGGACATGGCAACCCCAGTGATTGGTTTATTCCCAATAAGGGACAAGCTCTCAAGACAGTGGAACAACTTTATACTACAGGTAAGTTGCCGCCCAGCATCATCATCACACCAGATGGCAACGACAAACGTGGTTCTAGTCCCTATTGGGACCCGCAATATATCGATGGCCCTAACGGCAAAGTCTCCACAGCCGTAGGGAGTGAGTTAGTAAAAATTGTGCGAACTCGTTATCGGACACTAACTAATCCAGATTTTTGGGCGATAGGTGGTTTATCTTCTGGTGGTTGGGGAGCAATGAATGTGGGATTACACAACGTGGATCATTTCTCAATTTTATTTAGTCATAGTGGTTATTTTCATGACAAAAGCGGCCCGAAAAATAGCCCAATAACTTATATCAAAACCATTCCCCTACAAGCTAAAAAAAGGTTAAAAATCTACCTGGATTCAGGTACATCAGATATTGAAGAAATCGACGAAGCCAAACAATTTACTAAAGTACTAAACAACCTAAAAATTTCTAATTCATTTCGTCAGTTTCCTGGGAGTCACACTTGGCAATACTGGCGGGAAAATTTAGCTAATTCTTTAACATTTGTGGGTGAACAATTTCGATTTGCTGAAGTAGCACATAAGACTAAAAATTTAGATGGTACACAAGCTAAAATTACTCAAATTCATTAGAATTCTTGCAAAAGTCCCCTAATACTCCACCCCCAACCCCTCCCCGCAAGCGGGGTGGGGAGACTTTGACCTAAGTTAAAGACTGTATTAAGGAAAAATTCTATAAATATCTTTACGATGTGCGACTCTTTGACAAATTAATGTTTTTGTTTCTTTGTCAACATTAATACCTATTCTGTAATCACCTACGTGAATTTTTTATTTATCGTCGTAGCCTTTCATTTTTTGCAAATAGCCTAAATCAAAGGGATTTTCTGATTCTAGTTCTTGAAAGACGATTGGTTCAATCCGAGCTTGCACATCTTGTGGCATTGTCAACGATTTTCTTCAGCTTCTTCCCAGGAACTACTGCGGATGCTTTCTTCTACTTCAGCTATTGTGAAACCGCGTTTTGTCACATAACCCAAAGCGTGTTGGGAAAATCTGATGGGCTTTACTCCTGTATTATCTCCTCTTGGACGGTCTACCATTTCTTTCAAGATGATATTTTGACGCTGTTATTCTACAATTAACTGCGATCGCCATATCTGGATATTACCGCCATATTCGCCAATGGCTAGCGACTGTCCATTGGCGCTGAAGGAAATTGAATGAACTCGTGAAGAAGCAGTAAACTTATAGATTTCTGTTTTTGTAGCTATGTGCAACAATTTAACAGTTTTATCTTCACTAGCAATGGCTAAGAATTGTCTATCTGAACTAAAAGCAAAAGAATTAAACTGTGAAGGAGCAGTAAAAGTATTGATTTCTGCACCTGTTTCAACTTGCCATACTTTGATAGTTGTACCTTTACTACCAATGGCTAATAATTGGTTATCAGAACTAAACATAACGGAATTCACCCAGTCAGAAGGATAATTGAAAGTAGAGATTTCTCTACTAGTTGCTACCTGCCACAGCCTGATAGTTCCATCAGAACTAATGCTAACTAAGAGTTTTCCATCTGGGCTAAAAGAGACAGAATTAACTGTGTGGGAATGACCATAGATAATTCTAATTTCTTTAAGAGTTCCGATATGCCACAGTCTGATAATATTATCTTGACCGCCACCAGCTAAAAGTAGTCCATCTGGACTAAATGCAATAGACGTAACTGGATAATCATGATCACGGAGGATTTTAATTGCTCTACCAGTTCTAACCTCCCACAATTGAATCCATCTGAAACTACCACTTGCTAATATTTGCCCATCTGGACTCAATGCAATAGGGTCACCGCTATCACGCACAGACATACTACTATTCCCAGCAAAGGTATGGATTTGTCTGCCAGTTTCAACTTGCCACAGTTTCAGTTTTGACCAACCACTAGCTAAAAGGTTCCCAGTATTAAAGCAAAAACCGACGCTAATAAACCCATCATATCTGTCAGAATCATCAGTGAAGGTACGAATTTCTCTACCAGTGGCAACATCCCATAGTTTGACAGTTTTATCTTTACCACAACTTGCTAATTTTCGTCCATCTTGACTAAAAGCAACTGACCAAATATTGCCAGAATGACCAGTAAGCTGACGTATTTCTTCAACTATAATTCCCCCTCGAAAAAAGGAGCGCAAAGACTTGTGGCTTAATAATTTACCAACAAAGTGATTTAAAAATGTGCCAATTAAGTTTTGTATTCTAGTAAATATTGATTGTCTAAAAAGTGTTCTATTGCTCGATGAATCTGTAATCCGCCAGAGTCTGATAACTCCATTACCAGCAGTAGCTAATAATTGTCCATCTGGACTAAAGGCGATAGAATTAACCGTGCCACAAGGTATATATATTGCTTGGCTCTGCGATTCCTTTTGAGGTTTCCAGTAGGTATTACTACTAGGTAATATTTGCACATTCTTTGGATTAAAATAAACTTCTTCACCATCTGCTATTAGTGAAAGTGCTAAATAGTGAAGGTTTCCAATAGCCAACATTTGTACTGTCTTTTTATTAGAATATTCGTAAGAAATTGGACTAAAAGCAAGAGAATGAACATGAAAGCCACCAGAATCAGGAAAACTATGAATTTTTCTGCCAGTTGGGACATCCCAAAGTTGTACTGTCCCCTCTCTACCATGACCACTAGCTAATATTTTCATATCTGGGCTAAAGGCGACAGACCAGACTCCCCACTCGGAATGATGTAGTGTGTAAACTTCTTTGCCAGTGGCGACATCCCAAAGTTTTATTTTTCCATCTGCACTACCACTAGCCAATAGTGTAGTAACGTGTCCATAAGAGCCAAAGGCAAGTGAGCCAATCTCCTTGGAATGACCAGTGAGAGTATGCAGATGCCTGCATATACCCAATTCAATATCACTTGTTTCTACTAAATTAATGGAATTTTCTTCACCAATACTGTGTGTAACGATCGCTAAAATTCTTCCATCAGGATCAAGAGCAAATATATTACCAATACCAGGAATGGTATTTAACCGATACCAGTTTTGAGAAGTTACTACAGATGAATTTAAGGATTTTAAATTTTGAATGGATGGTTGAGGAGTCAATTTTGCTTTTTTAACGGGTTTTGTAGCTGAAGTTACCCCTGTATTAACTCTTAATGAATCCAACCATTCTTGCACTGACTGGGGACGCAACTTATAATTTAGCGTCATCCCCTGCATAATTGCCTTATTCACCCGATCGCTAACACTGGAATTAAAATCTTTGGGCGATCGCAGTGTAAGATTTTGTAATCTAGCTGGTACTGGCATTGGCAACTGTCCAGTCAGCAAAGAATACAACGTCGCGGCTAAAGCGTAAACATCAATAAATTCCCCTCGTTCAGCATCCGGTACATACTGCTCTGGTGGGGCGTAACCATCAGTACGATTCTCTGTATGCTGTTGAATAGCACCAGGGATAAATTGCCTCGCAATGCCAAAATCAATTAGCACAGCTTCGGGTTTACCCACACGCATCATGATATTACTCGGCTTCAAATCCCGATGCAGCAAGCCTTTTTTATGAACTAAAGTTAAAGCGTCGCCAATTTGCTGAATATATATAAGTGCTTCGGCTTCTGATAATGCACCGTTTTCAGTGATTCGCTTACCTAAATCTTGTCCCTCAATATACTCCATCGCCATGCAGGGAAAATTACCTTCATCAAAGACATTTTCTATTTGCACAATATGAGGATGGTGACACAAAGCCAGTCGTAAAGCCTCATCCCGGAAGTCTTGCTGTAACTTGTTACAGTGGGGTATCCATTTAGGGTCATTAAAAAACTTGTCTAGCAGAGTTTTGATTACGCGCAACTCATCGCTTTGGTTTCTGGCAAGATAGGTGATGCCAATTCCACCTTCGCCCAATTTTCTCTCGATTATGTAGCGATCGCCAAATAACTCCTGCCCTGGATTCCACGCCATTGGTCAAAACCGTAGTTTTACTGATATTTTATTTTTGCACATCATAAATATCAGCGTTTGCCAAATATTTCAACATAGCAGCGAATAGCTGACTTGATATCGGCTAAGGCTTCTTCATAGGTGTCACCTTGACCAACGATCGCCCCTTTTATACCCAGAGGATAGGCAACATAACCGTCAGAATGTTTTTCTACAATAATTTTGATTTGTTTCATCGCTAGGGCTTTGGCAAGGGAGATTTTAGGCGATTCTGATGGAGCCTACAATAAGCAGTATATTCAATCGTAATCAATTTATGGCGATCGCATTTTTAGACTAAATGGGGCGACGCCGAATAGCCCGTCCTAGACATCGCTTTTGCTCGACAATATGATCGGGGAGCGTGATTAGCAAAAGCGAGAATAATTCATCTGGGGTATGTCAAACCTAAATTTGCTTTAACGTTTCCAATCATCCGCCGCAGATCACCTTTCGGCGGTCGGATGCATTGGGTTTATGCGAGGTTATTACGCAGTTGAGGCTAATAGCTATGCCTCTTTTGATACGGCTACTGTTCCTAATTTGCAACGACTTCTTTTCCCAAGCTTAAACTTTAAGCAATTTTCAGATCCCCGACTTTTCAAAAAAGTCGGGGATCTAAGTTAGATAGGGGTTATTGCGTTCAATGTCATCCAAGTGCCATGTCTTAGTCACAGAAATGTCACTGGCATAAGTTAATTTGTCGGTATTTGATTAAAAAGTAAATTACTTACGCCTGAGATGATGATGCTTTCTTTTGCGGTGGCGAGTGCAGTCTGTGGCAACGGTAGTGAAGTGAATCTAGACTTTGCTAACCTTAGCTGGATTGACGTGATTATTTTAGGCATCGTTCAGGGAATTACAGAACTACTGCCGATTAGCAGTACTGCTCATTTGCGGATAGTGCCAACTCTACTGGGACTCAAAGATCCGGGATCTGCTTTTTCAGCAGCAATGCAGTTAGCTAGCTTGACGGCTGTTTTAGTCTATTTTTGGCAAGACTTAAAAAAATTAACCGGAGAGACAGTTAGAGCAATTAGCGGGCAAGACTATCAATCTAGTTCTTTGCAACTGATGTTAGGTTTATTGGTAGGAACCTTGCCCATTGCTGTAGCTGGTGTGCTACTCAAACCAATTCTTAACGCCTGCAACTCACCAATCCGAGGGTTAGTAGTGATTGGTGCAGCTTCAATTATTATGTCAGGATTGCTGGCGATCGCCGAAAAACGTGGAGGACGCGATCGCACTTTCGACAACCTCACCCTCTGGGATGGCATCTGGGTAGGGGTTGCTCAAGCTTTTGCCCTGATACCTGGCGTTTCTCGCTCTGGTTCCACCCTCACTGCTGGATTATTTTTGGGCATGAAACGGGAGACATCAGCCCGATTTTCTTTTTTGTTAGGCTTACCAGCCGTCATTTTGGCAGGTGCCGTAGAACTCCACACTCTCAGCAAAGCAGGACTGAGTGCAGCTGGTTGGTTAACTTTATTGGTGGGCTTAATCTCCGCCAGCATTTCCGCTTTTCTAGCAATTTGGGGACTCCTACGCTACCTGGAAGAACACAGTACCTTGATTTTTATTTTCTACCGCTTGGCGATGGGTGTATTTTTGATAGTTGCGGTGATGGCTGGTTGGTTGCAGAATTGAACTAGGGATTGCGGACTCTTAAGATAAGTATGTGGATTCAGACCCCATTCTTGCCCAGTCCCCAGTCCCCAGCCCCCAGTCCCCAGCCCCCAGTCCCCAGCCCCCAGTCCCCAGCCCCCAGTCCCCAGCCCCCAGTCCCCAGCCCCCAGTCCCCAGTCTCCAAATCGATATGGACATAAACCCAATTGACCTGCTTGAGGATGACAACGAGGAACCCGAAACGCCAGCTAACCGCGAAAAACGCAAAAGTCGTTTAAATAGTGGTGTGGCAATTGCGGTTGCATTGATAGCAACCTTTATGGGCATCTGTAAAGTCAAAGATGATAATCTGGTTCAGGCAATGCAGCAAGCTCAAGCAAATAAAATTGACGATTGGGCGTTATACCAGGCTCGTAATATTCGTGAAGAAATAGCCAAAGCAAATGTGGTGCAACTGAAATTGCAATCTCTTTCTCAACCTGCTGCTGTGAAGGCTGACTATGAAAAACAGATTGCCGCTTATCAACTCATTGCTGATAAAGAAGACCAGAAAAAGCAGGAACAGAAGGCAGCTGCCGAAAAAGATCAAACAACCTATGATCAGCTTAATTACCATGACGACCAGTTTGATTTAGCTGATGCCTCCTTATCGCTCTCTGTCTCGCTATTTGCCATTACATCTCTATCTCAGAAAAAATGGTTGTTCTACGCCGCCTTAGTTCCAACTATATTTGGCTTGATCATGGGGTTATCAGGATTATTAAACTGGCAACTACACCCTGATGCTTTGACCAAATTACTATCGGAAAATTTCTTAGAAAAGCCAGCCGAAGAAAAAATAGTGCTTTCCACTCGCACTTCCCCACCCCACAAGATTGGATAATTTATTTGTTGTCAGTCGCTAAAAAGATTCTGATGCTGATTCTTTCCCATTCCTGACGATAAACTTGCGTTAGCTGTACTTAAACTAATTTGTCTTTATAATGGTTTCTATCTTTCCCAATTCCTCTTCTGTTGATCTATCTCGCATCCGACTAGCGATCCGCTCATTGCAACCACAATTAGTAGAGTGGCGGCGGCGATTGCATCAACAACCAGAGTTGGGTTTTCAAGAAAAACTGACGGCTGAGTTTGTCTCACAAAAGCTGCAAGAATGGGGAATTGAGCATCAAATTGGTATTGCCCACACTGGCATAGTTGCCACCATCAAAGGTAACAAACTCCCCAGTGACAAAATTTTAGCGATTCGGGCAGATATGGATGCTTTGCCAATCCAAGAACTCAACGAAGTGCCCTACAAATCCCAGCATGATGGAGTGATGCATGCTTGTGGACATGATGGACATACAGCGATCGCTTTAGGTACAGCTTATTATCTCCAGCAGCATCGCCAAGACTTCTCCGGTACCGTAAAAATTATCTTTCAGCCAGCCGAAGAATCACCAGGAGGCGCAAAGCCGATGATTGAAGCTGGTGTCCTGAAAAATCCTGATGTTGACGCGATTATTGGTTTGCACTTGTGGAATAATTTGCCTTTAGGAACAGTGGGTGTCCGGGCTGGGGCGCTGATGGCAGCTGTGGAATGCTTTAACTGCACAGTTTTGGGCAAAGGTGGACACGGCGCACTACCCCATCAAACTGTTGACTCTGTGGTAGTTGCTGCCCAAATTGTGAATGCTCTGCAAACCATTGTCGCTCGGAATGTTAATCCCATTGATTCAGCAGTGGTGACGGTGGGCGAACTTCATGCAGGAACCAAGCGGAATGTGATTGCTGATACAGCGAGAATGACTGCGACTGTCAGGTATTTTAATCCTAGTTTAAAAGGCTTCTTCAAGGAGCGTGTCGAGCAGATTATTGCTGGAATTTGTCAGAGTTATGGTGCGAGTTATGACTTAGAATACTGGTCACTTTATCCACCAGTAATTAATGATATCAGAATGGCAGAATTGGTGCGAACTGTAGCAGAAGAAGTGGTAGAAACCCCGTTGGGTATTGTACCAGAATGCCAAACGATGGCTGCTGAAGATATGTCATTTTTCTTGCAAGAGGTTCCTGGTTGCTATTTCTTTTTAGGTTCTGCAAATCCAGAGAAAGATTTGGCTTATCCACATCATCATCCCCGGTTTGATTTTGATGAAACCGCCTTGGCAATGGGTGTGGAAATATTTGTTAGATGCGTAGAAAATTACTTTATGTCAACCTAAAGGGTAAGTAATCACATTTACTTCTGAGGCCAGCGCCAGTTATAGCGATTCCATTCGTAGATGCCTTGAATTTCATACTCAGCGCCGTTGAAAAAGCGGACAACGCAATTAGTAGAGGAATCATCGCTGCATCTACGCCCGTCGTAGACATCGCTAATTTCATCCACCTGAATCACCATACAGGGAAACCATTCCCGTTTACAAGGGCCATCCTCTTGCACCCATTCCCATAGTGCATTGGAAACTTCGATGCGATCGCCTACTCTTAACTTCAGTGCATCCTCAAAATAAGAATACTTATCAAAATGACATGACTCAACACGATTGAGCCACTGTAAACCATAGCGTTGGCGAATAAATTGTACCGTTCCAGAGTCATTTTCCAGCAACCAGTCGTTGAGTAATTGCACTTTCCAAGTTCGGTTGCGTTGTTCTTCATCCTTAACAAATTGTAAAAATGCTTCTAACTCCTCTGGGGTAAGTTCGTCTAGGGGATTAGCAATATTTGACATCCCAGAGGTGGAATTTCCCTGAATTTGCTCTAGAACTTGCAGTAATATCTGCTTTTGCGTGTCAGTGAGAGGACAGCTTGCGGTATCACAACGATTAAAGGCTGCAAGCATAGCTGTTTCAATCTCATCTGGAGTCATAGGTTAATCGCAATTGAGAGTTTATTTCCCTAATTATTACAAATGTTAAATTAAACTCTTCAATTCCCTTGGGGAGTGAGGAGTGGCCTAAATAAGAGTCTGAAAATGCCTGGAATTTTGAATTGTTAATAATCTCCTGATTTCCCGCCACTCTTACTTATTAAACGAATTGATTCAATTTGAATCGACTTTTCTAAGGCTTTTGCCATATCGTATAAAGTCAGGGCAGCCACAGAAACGGCAGTTAAGGCTTCCATCTCTACACCAGTTTCAGCTTTGGTTTTGACTGTGGCTTGAATTTGATAACCAGGTAGTTGCGTGTCGGGTATAATCTCAACTGCGATTTTTTGCAAAGGCAACGGATGACACAGAGGAATTAAAGTAGCTGTTTGCTTGGCTGCCATAATCCCAGCTAATCTTGCAGTTGCCAACACATCCCCTTTTGGCGCATTTCCGGCTTGAATGGCAGCGAAGGTTGCTGGCAGCATCCGCACATTAGCAGCTGCTACTGCTTGGCGAATGGTGGGTGCTTTATCAGACACATCTACCATCTGTGCCTGTCCTTGATGATCTAGATGGGTTAAGTTTTCAAAATTAGATGAAAAATTATCTTGCGTCATTTGGTTAGAAGGTGTTAATATAGATTGTCGGTGAGGGCGTGTAGCTCAGTGGACTAGAGCACGTGGCTACGGACCACGGTGTCGGGGGTTCGAATCCCTCCTCGCCCGTTTTTGGAAGTTAGGAGTGAAGAGTTTAAATTCTTCACTCCTAACTTTTAAGTTTTTCAATGAGCATGCATATAGCAAAAACTTTCACCCCGTTCTTGGGGCTGTGAGCGGTCTGCCATAATAGCGATCATCATGGAGATCAGTGTAGCACCACCACTACCACCTTCAGCGATCGCTGAACCCCTTTGCACTTATCCTGTGGTAGCAAATTCTTTATTTGCCAGTTAGCTTTACGCCTATTTGGGGAATCTTATACATAAGGCTACTTACATTTTGTTATCACTGGATTTTTTTTTGTAGGCGATTTAATTCAACAAATTTATAGTTCTGGCACCTGTAGGTTACGTTTATTACCTGCGTAATGCTTGTAAATAATTTCTGGAGAGTTACCAACCCACCTTCCTACATCCTTCGCATCAATATCAGCTTTTAGGCAAAGGGTAATAAAAGTGTGTCTGCATTGGTAAGGTTTGCGATATTCGCTGACTACACCCTGTTTTACAAGTTTAGTTACGATTCCATCTATATGTGTACCACGGTGATTTTTGTAACCTTTCCAGGCATGATTGAGAAAATCTCCAAAGTCAACTATGCCGCCTTTCTTGCTTCTAAAGATAAAATCATCTGGGTTAAAGTTCTCAGGTTTGATAGAGTCTAAAATTTCACGTTGCTGATTATTAATCGGAAAACGTCTTTGGCTTTGGGTTTTTAATCCATCTTTGAGAGCTAGACCTTTAGTACTGATGGTAATTGCTTGCTCAAAGGTAATGTATTTATCACTGATATGCTTCCATTGTAGAGCGGCATAATCGGGCTAACAGTGCTTAATGAAGCTGCTAGTTTGTACTTAAGTAGAGCGGCGTGAATAATTCAAGGTTTGTAGTGAGGACT
>NZ_JBALEA010000086.1:0-98961 GCF_036917135.1 Nostoc sp.
GCTAGCTATAGATAACAGAAAACTATCTCTATTCATGCTTGAATAACTGGTCAACCCTTGAAATTGCTTTTTTATGACTTTTTCAGCAACCCCTATTTATGGCGGCTCAACTTCACCGTTATAAGGCTTCGTTATTTATGGCGGCTCAACTTCACCGTTATAAGGCTTCGTTTTTGGTTGGGACGATACTTGAGCCGCGTCTGCTTGAATTCAGCAGCAAGTTACTGCAATGATATCTGCGTCCGGTTAGCGCGAACGTTATACGTCGTTATAATAGCTCCAGAGGGTGCAATTGCATAGGTCAAAGTAGGGCGATCGCCTATCGCCGTAGGCTAGGTTGACAACAGGAAACCCAGCATCACTTTTCTCTGGCAGTACTAACCAGAAGCCAGATTCCACTTTAAGCTGCAACCGTGGATGCGATCGCAAGGCTAAAATGAGAGGGCGATCGCTTCCTTTCACCAGCCCTCAAACGAGGAGATTCTCAAATGCCATTAGCTGAACTCATGTCACAGACCCTACCAGATTCAAGCCAATATGGATGAGGTTTTCCGACTTGTGTGTACACAGTAAGTCTTTAGACCGGAAAGTGTCAACCCCACAATCTCCTACCTGCTTTCCCATTTAATCTTTCGTGAGTATCTGCCAATAAAGCTGGAATATCTAACTTTTCTGGACACCGAGGCAAACAGTCACCGCATTCTGTACAACGATCGCCTTTCATACCAGGGAACCAGTGACCTGCATTTTCAAACATTCCGTAACGATATTGTCCATAGTCTTTCATGTCGTATGCCACTACGAGATTACGTAAGCGCAATACCTCTGGAATATTGATATTTTCTGGACAGGGTAAACAAGCATAACACTGGCTACACTTATCAGTTTCCAAGGTAACTTTTTGGTGATTTTCTAAACGCCAGAAAGCAGAAATTTCTGCTGATTTTAGCTCTCCATCATCGTCAGCAACTTGCAAAGGTTCCATTAATTCATCTGGGTTTGCTGGCCCTATACTTAAAGTAGTAATACGGTTATCAGCAAGTAAAAATCGATAATTTAATTCTAAGGGTGAATACGGGTAACACAGGTCTTTAAGGGTTTGGGGTGGCGTGTAAAGGCGTCCTCCCTTATCAGCAGGGGAAATAATAAAAATGCCCATATCCTTATCGGCAGCTGCTTGAATCGCTGGTGCATGCCGTTGAAAAAAATAGTAATAATGCAGATTGACAAATTCAAAAAAATCTGTATTTATTGCAGCCTGAATTAACTCTAATGACCCGTGGGTGGAAAAACCAACGTGCCGGACTCGACCATCAGCAACAGCTTCCTCTACGGCTTGCATACAGCCATTTTTGGCTTGCACCCACTCCAAATGTTGCCAAGTGTTTAAACCATGAACACCTAAGCAATCCAAATAATCTAGCTGTAATCGTTCTAGGGATTCGTCGATGCACCGACGCATGGAGTCAGCATCAGCTGTCGCTGAGATTTTGGTAGTGATGTAAAGCGTTGTTCGGGGTACTGATAACCCAGCTTTTAGCGCCTGACCAAGATACTCCTCGCTTTTGCCGTAACCTCTGGCGGTTTCTAGATGATTAATTCCTAGCGCTAAGGCTTGTTCGATGGTCTGGTGAGCGTTTTCAACAGAAGCCAGGTAGCGCATTGTTCCCAGAGAAAAAACCGAGAGGCGCAGATTCGTTTTTCCAAAGCGTCGGTATTGCATCTTTAACAAAGAGTTAGGAGTTAACAGTTAACAGTTAGGAGTTGAAGCAAATAACTCATAACTCATAACTCATAACTCATAACTCATAACTCATAACTCATAACTTTGATTTAGCTGTCGCCATTACCAAAGCGCTTGATCAAATCTTCAGGACGGAGATTGGAAATAAATTCACGGAAGGCTTGCTGTTCGGCTTCATCTGCATCGCGGTCAACGGGGATAGAAGCATCGGCAATAACTTCTTCCATTACCCAAATTGGTGTATTTGTACGGAGGGCAATAGCGATCGCATCGCTAGGACGCGCGTCAATTTCTTTTTTGACCTCGCCTTGCTGGACAATTAAAGCTGCATAAAATGTATCCTTTTGCAGGGAATGAATAATTACCTTTTCTAGAGTCATGTTCCAAGTCTCTAGAAGATTCACAATCAGGTCGTGAGTTAAGGGTCTGGGAGGCTTCTGATTCTCCAGTGCGCCCATAATGGCCCTAGCCTGTTCCTGACCAATGTAAATTGGCAAAGCTCGCCGATCTGAAGAATCTTTCAAAAGTACGATTGGGCTGCGGGTTATGGCATCTAATGCTATGCCAGCGACTTTCATTTCAATCATTGGCTAGGCCTCTACAATCCTTTGAGAACCTTGGATGCTGTGTAACAAATAGTACCCCTTTTTAGGCGGTTTGGCGAGAGCAATAAACATAAGCATTTGTTCTCTATAATTGCTTCTATTAAACTCCGAACTTGTGGTGAAAACCAGAGTAAGTCAAATTGGTCTTCTTAAACAATAACCTTCTTACCCAAGTATGCCTTGTGAAGGATGCTAATGTGTTAATGTTCCTATCCGAAAAAAAGTCAGAAAATATACTTGGATGTTCTAGATTTATGTGACAATTACCAATTGATTTCTGCCAAAATTAGGCCATAAATAGAGTTAGTTTGACAAAAAAGCCGTGTTTACAGGATTAATCCAAGCATTAGGAACGATGGAACCCCTGGGGGGGGATTCTTGGCAAATTACTTGCATAAGCAATTCGTGTAAAGTAATTATGCAAGATTTGGCCTATGGTGATAGTGTTGCTGTAGATGGTGTTTGCCTGACAGTAGAAAAAGTTTTAAAAGACGGGTTTATCGCCACAGCTTCACCGGAAACGCTACGCCGCACGACTCTCGGAGGTGAGCCAACCCAACAGAGATATGTCAATTTAGAAGCGTCGCTAAGAGTGGGTGGCAAAGTTGGTGGTCATTTTGTGATGGGTCATGTAGACGGCATTGGGCGATTGCTAGTGGCAGAACAAACGGCGACTTCTTGGGAAATGACCTTTATTGCATCTGATGCGATCGCACGGTACATTGTCCCCAAAGGTAGCATAGCTGTCAATGGCATCAGTCTCACAGTCGCAGGATATGAGCCAGAACTCTGCCAATTTAAGGTGTCGGTAATTCCCCTCACATACACCGAGACAAATCTTCGCTATTTGGTGGCTGGCAGTTTGGTAAATCTAGAAGGGGATATTCTCGGCAAATACGTCGAAAAATTCCTTCATTCTGGCAACCCACACAGCAAACCCTCTGATGACAATAGTATAGATGGCATTACACCCGCATTCTTAGCAGAACACGGGTATCTCTAACATTTTAGATTTTGGATTTTGGATTTTAGATTAATTTAAAATTTAAAATCTAAAATCCAAAATTTCCAATCTAGCTGCCCGGTTGCTGGCTAACCTGAGCAGTTTGCAAGCCTCGTACTAACTGGCTGAGGGCGCTTTGTAATTCCACGCCTGGATCAGTAGCAACCCACCCATCTTGTGTTAAGTGGCGGACTTCAAAGTGCAGGTGAGGACCTGTGGAAGCCCCGGTGCTGCCAACTCGCCCGATGATGGTTCCAGGTTGTACCCATTGTCCAGGTTGAACAAGGATTTCTGACATGTGACCGTAGAGAGTTTGTTCAGCAGATTTGTGATTTAGGATAACGGTTAAACCATAACCACCCATCCAGTTAGCAGTTTCCACTTGACCAGCAGCAGCTGCCAAAACAGGTGTTCCCGTGGGCGCACCCAAGTCTGTACCAGCATGGAAACGTTGATTACCTGTGATTGGATGAACTCGCCAACCAAACAAAGAAGTAATCGGAGCGGGAATAGATAATGGATACATCATTCCCGTACCACTATAGGCAACTCTCACGGTGGAAGGCATTTGCGGCAATACTGATGCCAGCGAGAAGTCGTAAGCTACAGTGCCAGGGCGGGGGGCAATGTTGCCATCTGCCATTGGTGGAGGTAAAGTCCCACCACTCGGCGTGATGGGAGTTGCACTCACTGTTGTCGGGCTGAACTCGCCAGGACTCGGAATAAACCGATTCGGGCGAAATGCGCTCTTGCTGTTACCAGTAGAACCACTTTGAGCAGGACGCCATCTGCTGGTGTTGCCAGTAGTTGCAACCTGGCGCACGGGTGGTACTACTGGTAATTGGGCGTTTTCACTTCTTCTGAGCCAAGTAGGTGCTGGTTTACCATTAGAATTAGCTACACTCTTCTGGGGTACTTTGGCGCAAACTGACGGCAAAATAGCTCGACAACCACTGGAGCGTTCGGTGAGAATTACAGAATTTGGTGCTTGATAAGTACCTGTAGCACCATTGTCATAACTATTAGGATCAATAAAGGCGTTATTATAATCCTTGGTTTTCCCCACTGTTGCACTGACAGGGCTGTTTGAGTTATTTGATGGTTGAGCAACTTCTGGGAGTTTTTCAGGTAAAGAGCGGGTACGGGTATTGGGTTTTTCCGGTGTCACCCTTACAGGAGTGACTTGGGAAGCTTCTACCTTTGGCTCTGACTGTCTGATAATTACAACAGGTTGGGCAGTTTCGATTTTGGGTGTAGACTGCCTAACTGGATCTTTTGATTGAGCAACCTCTGGGTTACTTAGTCTCTGTCTGAGTCTGGTTCGCCGTTGGGAAAATTCCGGTTGCGCTTGAGCCGCTTCGGGTGCAACAGCCTGTTTTTTTAAGCCGAGCGAAGTCGTACCACTTCGTGGAAGCAAGCTACGCGTAGCGTCTCGCAGAGAGGCTTTAACTGGATTTATAACTGCTGTTGTTTGGGAACTTTCAACAGTGGGAACGATGTTGTCTACTTGTGTTTCCGTTTGGGCAAACACAAAGCCGCCACTGAGGAGGCTGAAGCTACTCAGCCAACAGAGGCTCTGAGCTGGTAGCGTCGAGGCAAAACGTTTTTTGGTCAGACTTGGCTGCCATAAGTAGTGCAAACGATGATGGGCAGAATTATTGCGCTGCGTCATTTGTTCTCTCAGTTGTGTGTAATTAGTCTAAAGAGATGATGCTAGTGGTTTGTCTTGCCCAAAGAGCGAAATTTTGAACAAACCTCAGATTTAAACGGAAGATTTATGGTATCCCAAACTGATTGTACCGGGTTCAATATAAATTTCCGGTGTAATTAGTTCCTTTGTATTGTATGATTCTAAATCAACTCGTAAATTTCCTTGAGGAGTCACTCCAACTACTGTACCTGAAAGATTATTGACGTACACCCGATCGCCCATGTTTGTAAGCAAATCTAGATAGCGAGACAAGAGTATGCTTACTCCTTCTTCCCAAAGGCACTCCATACCGGATTCTATTCCCAACAAGACTGTAGAGGTGAGCATTTCCAGACAAGGAATCGGTCTGAAGTCTTGGAATGCTTGCCACGATTCCAGATTTATTCCAGTTTCTGGTACTGGGTTTGTCCAGTTAATCCCAACACCAATTACTGCTTGGGTGATTTGTCCTTTGTTTACTTTGGTTTCCGTCAAAATGCCGCCGAGTTTGCGACCATCTAAAACTAAATCGTTAGGCCATTTTATCCCAACATCTATACCGCATTGGCGCAATTGAGACGCAATTCCCCAAGCTGTAGCAAAAGTTAGCTGATAGCTGTCAGTGGCCGCTATTTTTTGGTCGAAAGAAATGGCCACGGAAACGTATAGTCCCCCAAGGGGAGAAATCCACTGGCGGCCCCATTGTCCCCGCCCAGCAGATTGATGAGTTGCGATTACTACTGTTCCCGAAATAGCTCCTTGGTTAAGTAAGTTCCAAAGGGTTTGGTTGGTTGAGGAGACGCTTTCAAAAAAGTGGAGGGAAAATGGTAAATATGTATGTTTACGCCCTGCTTGCAAGGCTGATTCCAAGTTTTGCAGATTAAATCCCACAGCAGTTAACCCAAATTCCGTTGTTCAAGTTAGCATTGATTGGCTAATGAGTGATTTCTGTTTAGGTTTGGTTGAAGATGCACACTTGGCACTGGCGCAATTGGGAAGGACTGCCCTATTTAACTTGTAGTATTCTGGAACGTTGGCATCACGGCTTTTTTACCCAGCAGTTTTGGCCGCGATCGCCACAAGTTCTCACAGAAGTATTGCAACCAGAGGCATCAGTCTATCGCTTAAAGCAGGTTCATGGCAATACTGTTCTCACCCCCCAAGAAGTTGAAAGCTTTTTAAGCTCTGCTGGGGAGGATCTAGCATCGGCAGATGGTTTAATTAGCGAGCAGCCTCTACAAGCAGTCTGGGTAGCTAGTGCAGATTGTACACCCGTGCTGATTGGGGATGTGCAAACTGGACGGGTGGCAGCATTACACGCAGGTTGGCGGGGAACTGCGAAGAAAATTGTCCCCTTGGCGATCGCTCGATTACAATCTCAAGGCAGCAAACTCGATGATTTGAGAATTGCGATGGGACCAGCGATCGCTGGTGAAGTTTACCAAGTCTCTATGGAAGTGGCTGCCGAAATTGGAGCCAGCATTATACCACACAATGATGAAGAAAAAATTTTAATCGCATTACATGAGCTACCAAATTCACCTTTACTAGAAGACCCGAATCCTGGAAAGGTACGGCTGGATGTCCGGCGAGTGAATAGCTTACAACTGGAAAATTTGGGGATTAGTGCAGAACAAATTGCGATCGCACCTTATTGTACTTTCCAAACTCCAGAGCATTTCTTTTCTTACCGCCGAGAGAAAGAGAAAAAGGTGCAATGGTCTGGAATTGTTAGCTTTTCTGGTAAAGAATCTTGCTGAATGTGTACAAATTCTTGGACGATTTAAGAGTAAGCTGTTCCACAAATAACCTTGCATAATTAGGGCGCTCATGTTGCCCACCACACAAGAGTTATATTAATTTTTAATATGCAAACTAGATATGGTTTAGCTTATCAATACCAACTATCCTGTTAACGCTTCCTTCAACAACTCACGGTGCATTAATGCCCTATCTACTAAAGATTGTATTTTCTCTGGTGATAAAGGATCACCGTTAGCATAATGCTCCATCCAAGTCAGACCAATCAAATTGGGATCATCAGGTAAACTTGCTAAATCCCACCCAGGCATTTCTAAGTCTTCCATAAGACGATTTACCTTGGGATCATAACTAAGAGCAAAACAGCGACAACCAAGAGATGCTGCCATAATTAAGCTGTGCAGGCGCATTCCAATTGCCATTTCCACGCCGCGAAACACACCTTTTAAAAGTTGCGGATCTTCTAGACACAAAATCTGGCTGACGTCTTTAAGTTGGGGTTGAATGGCTTCGGCAATACTTAAATCTTCACTTTTTTGAAATGGCAGTAGTAAAATAAAAGCTTGCGTGGCTTTTTGAAAGTCAACTAAAGCACGAGTTAAGTTTGCCAGACGTGTTTCTGTAAGTTGGGGATGCGATCGCAAGGTTACCGCAACTCTCGGCGCAGGTAAATCCCAAAGTCCTGGTACTGGTTTCGACTCCAACGCCCAAACCGGGTCAGGAGCTATGATACAAGGAATCTGCCAATCAGATAATAAAGCAGCACTGGCGCGATCGCGGACACTGACTTTGGTACAATTACCAAAAGTTTGCCGTGCCAACCAACGAGTTTGCGGACGCACTAAGGGGCCGATACCCTGCGCCCAAGCAACAGTTTTCAAACCCATTTTCTGCGCTAATGCCATCAGTCCCCCATAATAAAAGGGGCTGATAGTACTGGTAACATCTTGAATGAGACTCCCACCGCCCCAAATCAAGGCATCACTTGAGCGCAAAGCTTGTATTACAGGTAAAGGAGCCATGCGATCGTAGGTTTCTACATTGTAGCGATCGCGCGTTGACTCTGGATTACCAGAAAGCACCACAGGGGTCACATCAGATGGTAACATTTGCAAAAGCGTTGCTAACAAAGCTTCATCACCACCATTACCTTTACCGTAATACCCAGACAATAATGCCCGCATCTTGACCATTTTAGATTTTGGATTTTGGATTTTAGATTAATAGCTTTTTTTAACAGACAAGTAGGGGCAATTCATGAATCATTGGTGTGAAGTTAACGTTAAAAGAGCGGTTAGAAACCGCGTTTATACAGACGAAACCCGCCTGCACGGGTTAAAAACATTAATTTTCTCTTAGTCCGCGCAGGCGGACGAGAGTTTGTGTAGCCGCGTTCGCCCTACAGCCCTTTGGGCATCCTACGGCAGGCGTGCCGGAGGCATCATTCCATTCGCCCAGGCTTAAGTTGACACCAATGTTCATGAATTGCCCCTACTTAAGCAACTTGTAAAAGGTAGGCAAACTTCCGCCACAGTCTACTAGACTCATTTCCAAGTTTGATTTTCAACGTAGCTATCTATATAAAGATGTGAAAACTCCTAACTCCTAACTTCTAACTCCTAACTCCTAACTTCTAACTCCTAACTCCTAACTCCCCACTCCCCACTCCCCACTCCCCACTCCCCACTCTATGCACACCCTTTCGATTCCCACTTGGATTATTCATATTTCTAGCGTTATTGAGTGGATTGTCGCTATTTGGTTAATTTGGACTTACGGCGAACTGACTAATAACCGCAATTGGTGGGGATTATCCCTTGCCATGTTACCAGCTTTAGTTAGCGCTATGTGTGCCTGTACCTGGCATTATTTCGACAACGCCGAATCTCTAGAATGGATGGTAACGCTTCAAGCTACCATGACCTTAGTTGGTAATTTTACACTTTGGGCAGCAGCCTTTTTGATTTGGCGTTCTACTAAATCTCCTGACACTGTTGAACCAAAACCTATCAAATCAGAGCAATGATTTCTAAAGAAACCCTGTTTGCACTTTCACTGTTTCCCTATTTGGGTTTCTTGTGGTTTATCAGCCGCAGTCCGCAAATGCCGCGTTTAGCGCTGTATGGATTTTACGGCACTCTCGTTTTTGTTGCCATCACCATCCCAGCCGGAATTTACGCTCAATTGCATTATGGCGAGTCTTTGGCCAATGTAGATTGGTTACATGGTGGTGCAGAACTATTTTTGACCCTTTCTAATATCTTGCTTGTGCTGGGTTTTGGACAAGCTGTAAGGCAATTAAAAAAGGGATTAGGGACTGGGGATTAGGGACTCAATACTTGGAAAACTTGGAAGGGATTGGGACTTAAACCAAGTAGCGATGCCTCCGGCGAGCTATGCTTACGCACGAGAAGAAAACTCTTCCCAGTCCCCAGTGACGCGACCCGTTAAAAATGAAGATATTAGTGTTTGATGGCATTAGAGTTATGAGGAAGAATTAAATGGATGTAATTCCAGCGATTGATTTACTAGAAGGTCACTGTGTGCGACTGTATCAGGGAGACTACGATCGCTCGCAAGTTTTTAGCGAAAATCCTGCTGATGTTGCCAAACAGTGGGTAGATGAAGGTGCTACCAGATTACATATAGTTGATTTAGATGGTGCCAAAGCAGGTAAAGTAGTAAACCTGGGGGCAATAGAAGCGATCGCTCATGCGGTGTCAGTGCCCATTGAAATTGGTGGAGGATTGCGCGATCGCACCAGCGTACAACAAATATTTAATCTCGGCATACAGTGGGCAATTCTCGGCACCATCGCCGTCGAACAACCCCAGCTAGTGCAAGAACTCTGCCAAGAATTTCCCGAACAAATTATCATCGGGATTGATGCCCGTAACGGCCTCGTAGCAACTCGCGGTTGGTTAGAAACCTCAGAAGTTTTAGCAACCCAACTGGCTGTACAAATGCAAGAATTGGGCGCAGCCGCCATAATTTACACAGATATCCACCGAGATGGTACACTCACAGGCCCCAATTTAGAAGCTTTACGAGAACTTGCAGCAGGAATTTCCATCCCGATAATTGCCTCTGGCGGGGTAAGTTCTGTCACCGACTTGTTGAGTTTGTTGGCGTTAGAACCTCAAGGTGTAACTGGTGTAATTGTCGGACGTGCTTTATATACTGGAGATATTTTACTCAAAGAAGCATTACGAGCGATCGGGCCTGGGCGGATTCAGGATATTCCACCGAATCTAGGTTTTTCTACCTTTGCTTGATATTTTCTGTCTTTAGTAGAAAAATCCACACACTGACTCAGAGTACCGAGTCCAGTGTGGGATTCTTAACCAGTCCAGCTATTTGTTTTAACTAAACAGTGAACGGTACGGAGGATGAAATGGTTGTAACACTGCAACTGCGCCAGATCGACGTTCAACCAGGGCAGTACTTGACATTGCGCGAGATCAGTTGGGCAGAGTTTGAAGCAATTCTAGAAGAACTTGGAGAACATCGCGCCGCACGAGTTGCTTACTATCAAGGGCTGTTAGAGATTCGCATCCCTTCACCAGAACATGAAGTTGACAAATAATTAATCGGCGACATGGTTAAAATTCTACTTGATGAGTTAGAACTTGACTGGGAACCTTACGGATCGACAACATTTAAGCGATGCCTAGGTTGATCTGCGCCTACGCAAATGGCAGCAGGTGTAGAACCGGATAGCTATTTAGGCAGTGGGTGCGTGAAGCGTTATCTCGGTAATCGACAATACCCGTAATCTAGATTAAATTGTATTAGACTTTAAAATTTAGTATTATTTATGTCTAGTCAAGAACAAAATTCCAACCAAGCATCGAAGCAAACACAGGCTAGTGGAACAAAGAAGAAACTACAACCTCCCCCAGACATCAAAAAACCAAAGAAAACTGAATAAAAAGCTTTCTAGTTTATTGTAGAGATTTAAATTAAATTATGTCTCTACAATTCTCATTAAAAATAAATCAGGCAAGAATTCAGCACCCAGGAATCAGAATTCAGAATTTAGAAGAAATCAAGCACACTTGATATATTGATTCATCAAATGTTCTCCTGAATCTTCAACTATTCTGACTTCTGAATTCTTACAAAATCAACTTATTTGTTTTTCGCTTGAGTCTTTGCCTGTTCTAAAGCTATTTCTTTAATAGCCTGATATGAATTAACATTTGAATTACCTTCAATAGCTTTAACCGCCAAATCCTGAACTTGTTTGAGAGCAGATTCAAGTTGTTTAGAAAGATTTTGAATCCGTGTCTCTTGATTAGTAATAGTTTGTTCTAGAGATTGCAATCTTTGTTCATAGAAACGCTTTTGCCCTTCCACTTCCTTAGAATATAAATCTGATTTTACTTTAGCTTGATAGTGGGCGATGCCTTTGCCTTCTTCTGTAGCTTTTTTAATAGCTGCTTCTTTATCTTTCGGAAAAGCCTCTACCTTGGTTTTTAATTCTTCAAATTGTTTCTCTCTCTCAGAAATTGCTTTCTCTCGTTCAGCCCACTGTTTTTCTGTTTCTTGTAGTAATTCTTCCAGTTGCTTATATAGTGCTTTCTGCTCTTGTTCGTATTCGTCACTTTGCAGTTGCCTCTGGAGTTCTAAATTATATTTATACTCTGACGCATCACGTTGTCGAGTTTTATGCAAGTTTTCATTCCGTTCTTTTATCGCTCGTTGCTGTTCCTCCTGTTCTTTTCCCCAAGTATTCTTTTGCTCTAGTATTTCTTGAAATAACACTTCAGAACGCTGGCTATATTCATCCTGATAAGCTTTAGTATTATCTTCATAGGCTTGGATAAGAGTATCCAAGATATCATCAGAAATCTCTAAATTATGCAACTGTGCTAATTGCTGGATTTCTTCTTCTAAATTCCGCCTAATTTCTTCTAACTTCGAGGCTTTTGTGGTTAGCTGTTCCGATAATTCATTAGCAGAACTGCCAAAACCTAATTGAATCTTCGCCAAGCTTTCAATTGTATTATTCATCTTTTGTTGGACACTAGAAAGCTGATTCATAGGTATTTTTTGTTCTAATTTAGGCTGTTCTTTACTTCCAAATTGGTTTTCTTTGGCAACTTGATCGAGTTCCGATTTCAGTGCTGCTTTTTCTTTAGCTAACTCCTCATACGCCTGAAGAATTTCTACCTTAGTATTCTTATCAGTCGGTTTTTTCACCACCACAACAAACCTCCTCTTCAGGAATTTAAAATGATTAAGATACTAGAGACTCAAAACTATTTAGGATTAGAACTACCAAAAGCCCTCATAGCTAAGTCTTGTGCTTGTTTTAATGCAGTTTGCAACTGAGCCGAAATACCTTCTATTTGCTCAGACTGTTTCTTAATTGTTTCTTCCAGAGATAGAATTTTTTGTTCATAACTCTGTTTGTTAGATTCCCATTCTCTTTCAAATAAATCAGCCTCAATTTTAGCTTTTTGGCTGCTTTCTTTAATTGCCTCTTCCCTAGCTTTCTTAACGGCTTCTTCCATCTCGTTAGGAAACGTAGTTACTTTTTGTTCATAGTCTGCAAAGAGGGGTTGGCGTTCAGCGAATATCTTTTCTCGTTCTGCCCAATCTTTCTGTTTCCTTTGAGAATTTTCTTGGATTTCCCTTTGTTGTTGGCGCTTTATCGCTTCGTAGCTGTCTGTATTGAATTTACGAGTATTTTCTAACTTATACTGAGATTCTTCTTGTTCTTGCTGGCGATCTTTGGCTAATAAATCATTATATGTTTGGAGTTTTTCTTCATACTCTGCTTGCTCTTTTTGCCATTCTTTTCGCCTGATTATAATTTCTTTTTCTAGTGCTTCCCTTTTGCTGATAGTATCTTGTTCGAGGTTTTTTAATTTTTCTTGGTGTTCTTGACTTAAAATGTCTAGAGTATCTGCTATCACTCTAATTTGTTGAAGCTCTTGTAGACGTTGAGTTTCAATTTCTATAGCTCGGTTCAATTCATCTAACTTAAAATTTTCTTGAGCTAGTTTTTCAGATAATGCATTGAGAATACTGCCAAACTCCAATTGTAAATCAGCTAAACCTTTGACAATACTATCAACTGTATATGCAGAAGCTGCTTGGAGAATTTCTTGACTTTTTGCCTTTTCTGCTTCCTCTTGTTTGGTTGCTATTTTAGATTCGAGCTTTTTTCTTTGGATAATAATTTGTTGAAATGCTTGCATTAGTTGTTGTTTGCTGTCCTTGACTCCAACTGTAGTCATCTTCCAACTCCCTCCAATAGGCAATGATTTATTGGGTAGCAAGCCATACCAATGACTACCCTATGCAGACATCAGAGTAGCCTTTAAATCGACATTTTTCTCACAGTGAAAATACTGAAATGATCATATAGGACACTTAGTGGAGTACGAATTTTCCACATATATGTTAGTTATGTCCTTCTGTTTTTCAGTTATGGTTTTCCCTTTGAGGCTTATAGTACTTTTGTACTAAAATAAATATACCTAATCTAATCTGCTCTTGTCAAGATAATCCTTGCCAATTTTTCGGGTATTATAGTTAGTGTCTTGACGATCAATGCCACAAGCAAAAACCATTAGCTTTTAGGTAATTTGAGTCTTGGGAACCAGGACTTCTGAGAAGAGGAGGGAATGGCAGACTTTCTAGTACTACTGAGTTCTGGAGGCTATTCCCGATGAATTGGGAGAGCTACGTCCGTCTTGCGTCGGGGTAGTTCACCCCTTCTAATTGATACAAGCACAGTCCTAGACTTTTGTGAGATCAATGTATACCAGTGAATCGACCAAATACTCTGCCAGAACGGAAATTGGGCAAACCAGCCGCATTCTAGTAGTAGAAGATGAAGAATTAATCCAGGAAATGCTAGTTGTCGCTCTGGAAGAAGAAGGTTACGGGGTAATAACTGCCCCAGATGGGCGGTCTGCCATAGAGTATCTCAAAAGTTTTGAAACCAACTCAGGGGAACTTCCTTTTGATCTGATCGTTCTTGATGTGATGCTGCCGCAAATCAATGGGTTAGATATTTGCCGTTTGCTGCGTCATCAAGGAAACCCAGTACCTATTTTAATGCTCAGTGCTAAGGGTAGTGAAACTGACCGGGTTTTGGGGTTAGAGGTGGGTGCAGATGACTACCTGACCAAACCCTTTAGTATGCGCGAGTTAGTAGCCCGTTGTCGCGCTTTACTCCGCCGCCAACGCCTAAGTAATTTACCACAACTACCAGTATTAAAATTCAAGGATGTCAGCTTGAATCCTCAAGAATGTCGCGTGGTGGTTCGTGGTCAAGAGGTGAGTCTTTCCCCTAAAGAGTTCCGCTTGCTGGAACTGTTTATGAGTTACGCCCGTCGGGTATGGTCACGGGAACAATTACTAGATCAGGTTTGGGGTCCCGATTTCGTCGGCGATAGTAAAACTGTAGACGTTCATATTCGGTGGTTGCGCGAAAAATTAGAGCAAGACCCCAGTCATCCCGAATATCTTGTGACTGTAAGAGGTTTTGGCTATAGGTTTGGATAATTAGTTTAGATAGTTGTTAGTTTTTAGTAGTCACCAAGAAACTAACAACTCAAATGCTTTTATTGGGATTTTCTCTGGGTTTAGCGGTAGGCATTGGGTTTTGGGTTTGGCAACAGGTTCAACTTAGCCGCTACCTGGGGCGCTTACTCCGACCGTTAACCTCGCATTCTTCCAAGATGGGACTGCTGCTGATTCCTGGGTTACGGCAGGAAATAGCGATGGTGAAGCAGCAGCGACAAGATTTGCAGCAGTCGTTGCAAACTTACCAAGACCTGCTAGATTTTGCACCCGTGGGATACTTGCAAGTGGATGAGGAAAATCAACTGCTGTGGTGCAATCGACAGGCGCAGGAAATTTTGTATCTGCAAAGGTGGCAACCAGAAGAGGTGCGCTTGTTATTGGAGTTGGTAAGGTCTTATGAACTTGACCATTTAATTGAGCAAACTCGTGATTGCCAAAAACCACAGATGGGAGAATGGATATTTCATCCATCTTTTGATGATGCGGCACAGATGCCAACAATAAAATCTCTAGCTTTGCGGGCATCTAGCTTGCCTTTACCCAATGGGCAAGTGGGAGTATTTTTAGAAAATCGTCAACCCCTATTAGATATAAATCAAGTACGCGATCGCTCTTTTTCTGATCTAGCGCACGAACTCAGAACGCCACTAACTTCGATTCGCTTGGTTGTAGAAACTTTACAAAATCGTTTAGAACCACCTTTAAATCGCTGGGTTAACCGCCTCATGCAAGAAGTTGATCGGCTGATTAGCTTGGTGCAAAGCTGGTTAGAACTTACCCAAATGGAAGCAAACCCAAATATGCAATTGCAAGCCAAAGCTGTAGAATTGCGATCGCTCATTACATCTGTTTGGGAAACACTAGAACCCTTGGCAGGACGCCAAAATCTATCTTTTTCTTATTCTGGCCCAGAAAATCTTTGGATTAAGGCAGATAGAGCCAGGATTTTCCAAGTTTTTCTCAACTTGTTAGACAACTGTATTAAATACAGTCCTCCTTCTACAAGCATTCACGTCCAAGCAAAAATCCGATCAACAGACAATAACGGGGGCGATGCTGCTTCCCAAATTCTGGAAATAAATCTTATTGATTCTGGAGTCGGCTTTTCTGAGGTAGATTTACCCCATGTTTTTGAGCGATTTTATCGAGGAGATAAAGCGCGAACCCATTCCCCCCAAGATAGTAACTCTATAGGAGCGATCGTTGGTAATGGTTTAGGATTAGCGATCGTTGAGCAAATTCTGATCGCTCACGGCGGTTCAATCAAAGCGATGAATCATCCAGAAACTGGTGGTGCGTGGATGCAACTCCAATTTCCTGAAGTTATGGCAAACTCCCTAAGCCAAGACTATAGTTAGTAATATCTTCACCTTTGAGACAATAAGTGTGAAAGCCGTCGATTATACTCCCAATCCTCAAAGACCACAACTCGCACGCGCCATTAGGCGCTTAGAACGGGATGTATTACGCATGGGTGCTTTGGTAGAACAATCATTTCGCCTCAGCCACCAAGCGTTATTTGCCCGTAATTTAACAGCAGCAGAGGAACTTCCTCGATTAGACAAAAAGATTGATCGCTTTTATAGACAAATTGAATCAGACTGTACAGCGATTATGACGCTGCAAGCACCTACGGCTCAAGATTTGCGCTGCTTGAGTGCCTTCATGCAGTTGGTGCGAGATTTAGAACGCATTGGCGATTATGCTGAGGATTTAGCTGAGATTGCGATTAAAATTTTTCCTTATCCACCTCATACGTCTTTGCCAGAAATTGAAGCTATGTCCCTTCACGCCCAGGCGATGCTAGCAACTAGCTTGAAGGCCTTGGGAGATTTTGATGAAGCAGGTGGTCGTCGTTTAAAGCACCTAGATGATACTGTAGACGATGCCTACGATCGCGTTTATGAGACTTTAGCCCAACAACGGGATGTACCTGGTGTGGTGGAGCCAATTATATTACTGGCGCTGGCAATTCGTTGTCTAGAACGCATGGCAGATCATGCCACTAATATCGGTCAAAGGGTAGCATACATTGTCACCGGTCAACGCTCTTAATTGATGTGCTGCCCAGATCCCCAACTTCTTCAAGAAGTCGGGGATCTAAATCCAGCTTAAGTAAGCGCCATTCCACCCTACTATCTTCTAATTATTTGCGCCTGTATACTTACTTGATAGTCAGACGATACTAAAATAATTAAAAATAAGTTAACTCAATATTTTACTAAAAGCTTACCTCTTCTTAAACTTGCACGATTAAAGTAACGGGTAAACAACTAAAAAAACTCTGGGTCTATCTCACTGATAGATATCTTAAACAAGAAGTTGTTGCCCTCAGAAGATTTTGAGTTAGTCCATAGTAGTCTGTCAGGTTTAATTTCGTAGTAATGACTTTAGTCCTGATCTTCTAAGCATTTTAGTGTTTACTACAAACCCTGAAAACTAAATTGACAAAGTACTAGCTCTGATTGAGAAGAATAGACTTTCAGATATACAGGTAAATTTTAATACAAATTATTAGAGTTTCTTAATTGTTGTGAATAGCGAGATTCCCTGATAATTATGTAATTACAGTTAATGATGTATTCCACAAGTCCTACTTTAAACTCTTCTGCCGTGTCAAATAGCTCTGCTTTCATCGGACAATTACCCCAGCAGATATTTACTCGTCGGGAAGTAATTCCACCTCACAATGACGTACTTTGGCGCATTGAACACGGTGCAGTTCGTACTTTAACGTGGAGTGAAGATGGAACATTCATCACTCTTGGTTATTGGGGACTGGGTGATCTGATTGGCTATCCTTTGTCTAAGGTCAAGCCCTACCAGATTGAATGTCTGACTGGCGTGGAACTAAGTATTGTACCACCCCATTTGTGGCATCAAGATATTAATGCTTTGTTGTCTCACATCCAACAGGCAGAGGATCTACTAAGTATTGTCCATCGAAAACCAATTTCGCTACGTTTATGGCAGTTTTTAGTGTGGTTGAGTGAAAAATTTGGTCGTGACGTAGATAAGGGCAAGCTAATTGATTTAAATGTTACCCATCAAGATATTGCTGAAGTCTTAAATACTACGCGAGTAACAGTTACCCGGCTCTTACAACAGTTGGAGGATGAAGGAACACTTCTGCGTCACAAACGCCGCATTATTTTGCGATCGCCAAATAAATTAATTGAAAATTATAGTTCAGCACTATATTAAATGACTTGTGTTTATCACAGCATAAAGGTATAATCATGACTGTGATTGTGTGTAGAATTCCTGAAAGTAAGATGTATTAAGCATTTTACCTTGATTGGATTAATAGGTGTGAGTGAGAGTAAAAACATGACAAAACAATTCTGGAATCTTTTTAAGGTCAGTCCGGTTATTGTAGCTTCTGCATTTTTCGCTGCGAATAGCGCCTTAGCTGCTGAAGTCAACAATCAGGTAACAAATGTTGCCCAGTTATCTGAATCTCAAGATTCTAACAACATCGGCCAGGTAACATCAGTTTCTCAGTTTTCGGATGTACAGCCTACAGACTGGGCATTCCAAGCTTTACAATCACTAGTTGAGCGCTACGGCTGTATTGCAGGTTATCCCAACAGTACTTATCGTGGGAACCGTGCTTTAACCCGTTATGAATTTGCCGCAGGTTTGAATGCCTGTTTAGACCGGGTTAACGAACTGATTGCTACAGCTACTGCCGATTTGGTCAGCAAACAAGATTTAGCTACTTTACAGCGCTTACAAGAAGAATATTCTGCTGAACTAGCAACTCTACGCGGTCGTGTAGATGGATTAGAAGCCCGCACCTCTGAGTTGGAAGCTAATCAGTTCTCCACTACCACCAAGCTGGTTGGAGAAGCGATTTTCAACATATCTGAGCCTTTTGGTGGTAACAGAGCAGTTGCTTCTAATGCTGCTGCTGCAGGTCCCAAATTAGATTCCAACACGACTTTTAGTGACCGAGTTCGTTTGAACTTGTACAGCAGTTTCACTGGTAAAGACCAGTTGCAAATCCGGTTAACTGCTGGGAATATCGTCAATAATAATACTGGTACTGGTGCGACTGGTACTAACATGACCCGCTTGGGCTATGACGTGACTACTGCGGACAACAGCGTTAGCATAGACAAAATCAACTATGCTTTCAACTTTAAGGACTCAGTGCGCGTCAAAGTTGATGCTAGCGGTGGTGAGTTATACGAAAACGTTGATGTTTTCAATCCTGACTTCAAGAGCAGTGGTACAGGCGCTCTTTCTCGTTACGGACGTTTTAGCCCCATCTACCGTCAAGGTCAGAATGGTGCTGGTTTGACTGTTACTTTCAATCCTAAGGGCCCTATTAGCTTGACTGGTGCTTATTTAGCACAGGGTAGTAATCAAAATAATGCTAACGGTACTACTACTGTTAATGGCTTTGGTGCTAGTAATCCCGGACTTAATAACGGGCTGTTCAACGGTGATAACACTATCTTCGGACAGCTATCTTTCAAACCCAACAAAGCCTTCAATATTGGTCTGACTTACGCCCACACCTACCTGGCTGGTAATGCTGCTAACAACCTATTCCAAAGTACAGGTAGCGCCTTTGCAAATAATCCCTTTGGTAGTACTTATACCGCAGCTGGTATTAGTAGTAATACTAAGATTGAATCCAACAACTACGGTGTAGAAGCTACCTTCCAATTTAGCCCTAAGTTGGCTCTTAGTGGTTGGGGAGGTTACACAACTGCATCTACTCTTACTGGTGCTGCTAGAGATGCAGAGATTTGGTACTACGGTGCAACACTTGCTTTGAGAGACTTTGGCAAAGAAGGCAACATTTTAGGTATTATCTTTGGTCAACCACCCCAAGTTACTGGTGGTAACGTAAAAACAGGTAGTACTTTTGACTCTGGTACCTCTTATCACTTAGAGGGTCTTTACAAGTACAAGGTTTCCGACAATATTCAAGTCACTCCTGGTTTGTTGGTAATTTTCAATCCAGAGAACAACAATAATAACGACACTGAATATGTAGGTACTCTACGTACTACCTTCACCTTCTAAAAATTGGTGATCAAATCTAAAGCTCAGAATTAGATAAACAAAAGCCCACCTTGAGGTGGGCTTTTGTTTAGGAAGAAAATTAGCTATGTAGGATTATAATCTGACTGATTCGATATATCTTTTGGGGGGCGATCGCTACTCCAAGCCCACCACACATAACCACAGTGACAATAGTAGAACTCTTGCCATTTGCGACGACGGTCTTCTGTAAGTACAGGCGATCGCCTATTTAGCCAAACTTTTTCAGCTTCTAGACTACTTGAGCGGCAGTTAGGACAGCAAAACTCGTAAGCGTGTGTTGCTTCATTCGTCCATTCAGGCGGGATAGGAACAAAAGCGTCCATGATTAGGACAGGGTATGGGGAGTGGGGAGCAGTATTCAAAAAGGCTGTCAAATAACACAATCAGTATTATTACAAATTTGTATATTCTATGTATAAATCTTATTTTACAAGGGTTTGCACTAGACATAGGAGTGAAAATTAATTCTGCGTTGCTCGAAATCTTTGGTAGGGAAAATTCATAAATTGTCCCTAGGTCATTTTCACTCCTATGTCTAGTTAATAAAACAGCTTTTTTAAATACTGCGATAGTATCTCACAAATCAAGGATTAACACAAACAAAAAATATTCGCAGCAGAAGGATGGCAAAAAGGATTGTTTGTGCATAGACAAACAATAGGCCCAGAGGAACGTTTTTTGTTTGGGGGGAGCATCCCAAATGTGCCATTCCCTTGATAGGCCTCATCCCCTAACCCCTTCTCCCATCTTTGGGAGAAGGGGAACTAGAATTATGTCTCCCCTCTTTGGGAGAGGGGCTGGGGTTGAGGGAAAAGATTTAAGCAAAAAGCGAATTGCTTCATTCCGCTTTGCGACCTTCGCAATGACATTGTGTAATTAATTCTGTCTGACTACTTATTTACGCAGACCTACTTAATTCACTGGTTGATATGCCGTAAAACGATGATTATTGTCAATAACTTTCCTAAAAAAGAGCATAAGAAAATCGGGTAAATATTCCCGTAATTCTCCGAAAAATATCTAAAAGGATAACTTGGATGTGCTGATAATTGTTAAAATCTTATTCCTAGTTGCCCGTTAAAGCCACGAATAGAATTGTAACCAGCGCCAACAAAAACGTTATCTGTAGCACTTACCTGAACACCACCTGAAACTGCAACACCTTTATCTTCTGAATAAAGTCCAACTCCTACATAAGGTGAAATAACAGGCAAACTGATAAATTTCAAAACATCTACTCCTGTAGCACCATCAGGGCCAGTTCCTACCTCAACCCCAAAGTTCAAAGCCCTAGCTCCTACAGCATAAGTTAAATCACCATCTTTTCCACCAACTGAAACCCAAGGTTGCGGTATAAGTTGAGCCGATGCTTGATTTGGAGCAAATAAAGCTAACAAACCTATAGATGTAATTAATGTTTTTGCAATAATTGCTATTTTCACGTTTTTTCCTACACTAACTGCTGCATTTTAATTGTTTTCTCACAACTAGCCTTGCTTCACACTAATGTTAACTAGGGTTTGTCTATGATGGCTAATCGTGACGAATTAAAAGTCATTTGAGTGCCCGATTAGTATAAGCATTATTTTAGCAATGTGATATTAATTACAGTTCTACAGAGTATTTATACAGTGTGTGATTTTGTTAGGTTTCACTTTGTTCAACCCAACCTACAAATATTTTATTTTTTCAGGGTAATAAAAAAGTACATACATCCCTACTCCCAAGTAGACACATCTCGGAGCGTATTAGGAATTTCTCCTTGAGATAAAGGAAACTCTAGCAAGGTTTCTCTATGACCTAAATACCCAGATTCAGCAAATGACAAAAGCATTCGTGAAAGCGCTAGCCAAACCTCGGTTTCGTATTCCCAATCACGATAACGCGAAGCTTGACCGGCAATTGAACGTAGCGCCCAGAAATAAGAATTTCTCACCACTGAACCAGGCTTTTTAAACTCTGGCAAATCTTCGTGGTGAATAAAAAGCACTTTATTTTCAATTCTGGCTCTCATAGCAATTTTGGATTTTAGATTAAAAGTGAATTTTCAGTTGGCTTGACAAGAGGCGGAGACTCTCGAAATTCCTTCCCATCCTAGAGGCTGGGAAGGAGGTAAGACAAGACTTTGGACTTATTTTAGTGCTATTCGGCTTTAAGAGGATGTTTGAAAAGTATTTCGCTGTGACTTTAGGCACTTTAGATCCCCCCTAACCCCCCTTAAAAAGGGGGGAACCGGAATCAAAGTCCCGAGGGATTTAGGGGGATCTAAAATTTTTGATACTGACAAGAGGACTTTTCAAACATCCTCTTAGAGGATGTTGCGATTTACTGACGAAGTGGCACTTCCTCTAGTATTTCTAAAAGCGATCGCTCTATAACTTCACTGACAAATTGATTGCCTTGCAAGTTGAGGTGAATGTGGTCGTGATACAAACCTTGGGGGTTGGTATTTGAATTGAAGCTCGGCAAAAAGTCTATATACTTAATTTGCTGTGTTTTAGTAAAGTCGCTCAAGCGCTGACGGGCTTTAATTTCGTAATCGCGGGGGCCTGGTTCACCAATTTCTCGCAGCAAGGGAGTCATCGCTAGCAGGAATTGGCTGTTGCTTTGATGAGTTATGGCTCGAATTTTACCGATCGCCTCCAGATTAATCCCGACGCGATCGCCTGGTTCATTTTCTAGTGCTTTCATTTCAGGAATTGGCTTTTGCTTGGCAATATAACGCTGCCATACTTCCACTAAGGCTAGGGGAGGTTTACTATCTCGATAGTTGCGATCGCGTCCTACTGGTAAAGAGGTAGGAGCAGTAGCAAATAAATCATCGGTATTAATTAATAACACTACCACTTGGGCGTTGAAATTGCTAAAGTTCTCTAAATAAGCTAATTCGTTCCTTGGCCCCCAAGAGTTAGCTGAAGCATTTAGCACTTCTACTTCCTGATAATTACTTCTAGTGGATGATGCCAGAGAACGCATCATCAAATTAGATATTGTATTAGTCTGATCTGTCCACCAACCACCATTAGCTATAGAATCACCTAACAGTAAAACTCGTAGCGCAGAAGGTGCAGGTATCTTTTTTATCGGACTACCTCGCATAGAATATTCATTAATTTCAATGCGATTACCAAAACGGCGAGTACCCTGGTTAGGAGCCAATAAATAACCAATCTGCTCATCGCCAATATAAATCAGAGGATTACCAAAACCAAAGAGCGATCGCAGTCCAATCTCGATGATCACAAACAATCCCACAACCACCGCCAAAATTACAATCAGTGCTATTTTCACCTACTCACACCCTCTTATACCGAGTTGCTTTTTAATGATACTGGGGGATTGGGGATTGGGGACTTCTACTGAGCGACTTGTGCCGAGTATCTCGACTTCGCTCGATGGAGCCGGAGCCGAGGTAAGCCGAAGTATTGGGGATTGGGGCATGGGTTATTCTCCTCATCTCACTCATCCCCACTCCTAAATTCCTCAAGTGAATTTAGCATCATCTGCAATTAGAAGGACTACAATCAAAACGGACAAATGGTTCATGCTCCAACAAGAGAGGATTACAAAGCTATGTCCGACTTAAATCGAGGAATTATGAAATTTGAGGGTGCAGATTCCCCCAAAGTAGTCACTATTTCTACCGTGTTGCTTTTGGGATCAATCGCTGCTCTCATCATCTGGGCGCTGCAAGCTGCCTATGCGCTAAACTAAAACCATTAGTAGCCTAGAAGGACACTTGTCTTAAACGGTTTCCGTCGTAGCCAAGTGTCCATTTAGCAACTAGTAATTGAATCCAGAATCCAGAATCCAGAATCCAGAATGGTTTTCCTTTGGGGATTCAATCGATTCTGAATCCTGACTCACTTCGACTACGCTCAGTGACCACCTGACTTCTGAATTCTTTCTGTTAAAAGCGCCCTAATAACCATCAAAAATTTCAGCAAAACTTTAGATTTGAGATTTGAGGTTTTAGATGGAAAATTTAAATCTAAAATCCAAAATCCAGAATGTTTGAACCTTGGGGTGTTTTAGTTATTTTAATTGTCTGCCCCCTCTTGGGCGGATTACCCTTAATTTCATGGATAACTTACGCCCTCAAGGGGAAGCAGTTATCGCAACTTGGTACACGAAACATTAGTGTATCGGCTGCCTTCTATCATGGCGGTAAATTTGTCGGAATTCTGGCGGTTTTGTCAGAAGCTTTGAAAGGAGTTGCGGCAGTCTTGCTCACCCGCTTTTTCTTCCCAGATGGCTCTTTTTGGGAATTGATTGCCCTGATTGCTCTAGTAATTGGTAGATATTGGATAGGGAGAGGAGCAGGTACAACAAATGTTGTCTGGGGATTTATCGTACATGATCCACTGGTAGCAATATTTGTATCTTTCTTTGCAGGTATTAGTTTGATGATTCTGCAATCAAGAAAGGTAGTTAAATTTGGGGTTTTGCTGCTTTTTCCTCTGTTTGTGGCACTTCTACACCTTAGCGATATTCCCAGAATAGTTGCTGCTGTGGCCTTAGCTGGTTTAATGGGCTGGATTTACACCAAAATTCCTGATGATATGAACCTGCCAACCCAAGAGGCACAAACAGAATCGCAAGCGATGTTGGAATTTTTACGCCGCGATGTCTACGACGGGCTACGCCAACGCACAATGGTTTCTTTAGATGAAGAATTAGATGCTGCCATTGTCGGAGAAAAGGCCGCGACGTTATCTCAAATTAAGCGTTGGGGTTATCCAGTGCCGAAGGGGTGGGTACTCGCCCCAATCGATGATCCTGAACTCTTGACAGAATTTCTCCAGCCATCAGAATTATCGCCTTTGGTAGTGCGTTCCTCTGCGATCGGAGAAGATTCAGAACACGCTTCTGCGGCTGGGCAGTATGAAACAGTTTTAAATGTTACTAGCCCAGAAGCATTACAATCAGCGATCGCTCAAGTTCAAGCTTCTTACAATCATCCTTCTGCTGTGCAATATCGGCGCGATCGCGGCTTAAATGATACAGCTATGGCTGTGTTGATTCAACAACAAGTCCAGAGCGTATATTCTGGCGTTGCTTTCAGCCGCGATCCCATTACCCAACAAGGTGATGCGATCATCATTGAAGCCCTTCCAGGCAGCCCGACGCAAGTCGTTTCGGGAAAAGTCACACCAGAACAATATCGCGCTTTTGTCGTTGAAGCAGAAAATTCTTACTCTATACAATTAGAGGGTCAAGGACGAGTTCCACAAGCATTAATCAAGCAAGTTGCATACTTAGCTTACCGACTGGAAAAACGTTATCATGGCACTCCTCAAGATATCGAGTGGAGTTACGACGGTCAAACCCTTTGGGTGTTACAATCTCGACCAATCACCACACTGTTACCCATCTGGACGCGCAAAATCGCCGCCGAAGTGATTCCGGGAGTAATTCACCCCTTAACATGGTCAATTAATCGTCCCTTAACTTGTGGAGTTTGGGGAGAATTTTTTACTTTAGTTTTAGCCGAACGCGCTTTCGGGTTAGACTTCAGTGAAACAGCAAGTTTGCACTATTCGAGAGCCTACTTTAATGCATCCCTCTTAGGAGATATTTTTCTCCGCATGGGACTACCGCCAGAAAGTCTGGAATTTTTAACCAGAGGAGCTAAATTAAGTAAGCCGTCTTGGAAGTCAATCTGGGAAAATTTGCCAGGACTAGGAAAGTTGCTGAAGCGGGAATTAAGTTTAGAAAAGGACTTCAAGCAGGATTATCATAAACGCTTCATTGCTGGGTTGTCGCAGTTGGCACAGTCAGATGTAGATAACTTAGAACCGCCAAGGCTGTTAGCAAGAATTGATTTTACCTTAGAGTTACTGCGTCAGGCAACCTATTATAGCATTTTAGCACCCTTGAGTGCTGCTCTGAGACAGGCGATTTTTCGGGTGAAGGATGGGCAAATTGATAATAGTGTAACTCCAGAGATTGCAGCATTGCGATCGCTCAGTGCGATCGCCACAGATGCCAAGCAAGTATTACTTGAGTTTGATCCACAGCAAGTATTTGAGCAATTAGAGCAAACCCCAGAGGGAGAAAAGATCCTGCAAGCATTTAACGAATTGCTTCAGGATTACGGCTATTTAAGTGAAGTGGGAACTGATATCTCCGTTCCCACTTGGCGGGAAAATCCCCAAATGATCAAGCAGATGTTTGTGCAGTTAATGCAGGGGAACGAACCACAATCAGGTGCGAAAGACGCGATTAATAGTATCTTTGCTAGTAAACGCAAGCGCTCTTTTGTGCAACGGCGTGTGGATATCAAAGGAAGAGTTACTGAAGTTTATTCCCGGTTTTTGGCTGAATTGCGGTGGAGTTTTGTTGCCTTAGAGAAGATTTGGTTAAAGTCTGGTTTACTCAAGAAAACAGACGATATCTTTTTTCTCAACTTTGATGAAGTGCGGCGTTTAGTTGTAGGTGAAGATTCCAGTTTAATTGAGGAATTGGATGAGTTAGTGGAATTGAGGCGATCGCAATTCCGGCAAGATAGCGAGATTATTCAAGTCCCTCTTTTAGTCTACGGCAATACACCACCTCACCCCTTAGCCCCCTCGGAACTTTACTCTGACCAAATTTTACAAGGTATTGGAGCCAGTCACGGGCAAGCCGAAGGTAGAGTAAAGGTGTTGCGAAACTTACAAGATGTGCCAGACATTGACCGAGATACGATTCTAGTAGTGCCTTACACAGATTCCGGCTGGGCACCATTGTTACTAAGGGCTGGCGGATTAATTGCCGAAGTTGGTGGAAGACTTTCTCACGGTGCGATCGTGGCTCGTGAATACGGGATTCCCGCAGTTATGGATGTTCATGGTGCTACATGGATCTTGCAAGATGGTCAACGTGTACGGATTGATGGCTCTAGGGGAATTGTAGAATTATCTAATGATTTAAGACCCGATTGATTAGCACTTCTGGTAAAAAACCTAACCCCCTTCTCGACGTGCGAAAGGGGAAAATTCAAAGTGTCTTTCCTTTGGGACTGACAAATAAAAAAACATCCTAAATTTTTTGTGGGATGGGTGTCCCCACCCGTCCCAGATTTAGAGCGCTCATGTTGCCCACCCGACAAAATGGATAATTTATTTCTTGTCAGTCCCTAAGACCTAAAAATTGGCATTTAAACCCACACGAAAAGTAAATCCAGGGCTATATATGCGATTAACTCGCTCATATTGCTCACCGAGTAAATTTTCTAAATAAACTGTCAGTCCTAAATTGCTAGTTAGAGGTATACGCCCACTCAAATCTAAATTCACGAAAGACGGTGCAAAATCTGTAGCCTTGTCATTAGAGTTGGCAAAAATGGATCTACGAGCGCCACTATTGTAGGTAACATACAAATTAGCCTGCCAACCGGAATTTTGATAACCCACGCCACTTTGAAGTACAGAGTAGGGAATCAAGCCTAACTGTAAACCATTCTCTGAGCCTGTTTTAATTTGAGAATCTGTATAAGTATAGTTGAGAAAAGTTGACCAGCTAGCCGCAATTTTCAATTGCAATGCAGCCTCCAAACCATTGGTATCTACTAGTCCAATGTTTGACCATTTTCCGGCGATGACTCCCAAGCGATCGCCTATACTACTACCAAAGTAAGTAAACTGTCCAATTAGATTTTGAGAAAAATTGACATCTACTCCCGCAGTCCAAGTTGAGCCAATTTCTGGTCTTAAATTAGGATTAGGTTCCCAACCATGAACTGTATCATAAACATATAACTGATCTAACCCAGGATTGCGTTGTCCCCCTGCCCAACTTCCACGCACTGCTACTCTTGGTGTGAGGGCATAACGTAATCCAACACTAGGGTTTAAATAATTTCCAAACTGGCTATCAAAGCTTTGCCTTAGTCCTAAATCTATCAGAAAATTATCGCTAATATTCCAAGTATTGACTGCAAATAAAGCTGTATTGAACAAACTCCGATCTTCAGTTTCGTTTTTGGCAATACTACTAGGATTTGTACTCAAAACATCACCGATTAAGTCGGTGTTTTTCAAATCTAAACCCCAGCGTAACTTATTATTGTTAGTAACTTTCCACTCATGATCCACCCTGGCTGTAAGTTGTTGTGTATCCAAAGCTCCAGTACGGTAAAATGCTCCTGTCGGCCCATAGGTGCTAAAATAATCTTGGTTATAACCAATTGAGGTTGTCAGATTAGAGCTTTCACCATTACCTAGCCGAGTTTTCCAAGATAAGCCAACATTTAAACCATCGTGGTCTAATCTATCTCTTTGGAGAGGGAAACCGAAATAAATTAAGCCGCGACGACTGCTGAGTTTACTAACATCTAAATTTAAAGAGTTTTTTTTATCTAAATCTAGTCCAATGCTACCAAAGTAAGTACTTGTAGCTGTGTCTGCATTCGATAAAAACCCCTGACTATCACGATTGGCTGCACCTACTGGGACACGGTAACGGTTATCTGTAAAAAGTCTTTCAAAGCTCAAGTTGTACTTGATATTAGCAGATGAGCCACCATAAGTCACTTGTTGATTATTTAAACTCAATGAGCCAAATTCTGCGCTACCACTCAATTTAGGTTTACCATAACCTTCCTTGGTAATGATATTCACAACTCCCCCAAAGGCTGAGGAACCATACAAAGCGGAAGCTGTACCGCTATATAATTCCACTCGCTCAATCGCCTCTATGGGAATACTATTTAAATCGGTTCCACCATGATAAGTGTTAACATTATTATTAATTGGTCTGCCATTAATCAAAAATACAGACTGATTAATTGAGGCTCCCCGATAGTATGTACCTGTGTGAATATCTGCACCATGACCTGCGTCATTGATTGCAAAACCAGGCATTCTTTTCAAAATATCGGCTAAACTTGTAGCACCCTGCTTTTGAATTTCTTCTCGATCAATGACGTAAGTTGGAGTAGATTGAGGTAGGTTGTATGGTTCTGCGATCGCTTCTATAGAAATATCTGCATCATCGCTCGGAGTTTGCTCTGTTTCTCGATTAAGTTCACTTGGTGTAGATTGTTGAGTTAATAATTCGGCATTAGTGGCGGGTAGCTCAATTTCACTCAAACTTGGAATATCTGATAATATATTCGTGTTTTTCCGCTTAATTTCAATATCGTCAGCAAAGGCAGGAAACGCTATCAGTAAACTTGGTAAAGCAACTGGTAGCAACAAAAAATACTTTTTCACGTTCTATTTCACACTCAGTAAAAACAGCCACTAAGTAGCATTGTTGCTGTAATAGTAAAATCGTGTCAAAAGACACGCTGTCATATTTCCATAGTTCAGATGATACTGTTGGTCAATTCACTACAACGATTCTCCTTTGAATGCAACCTCACCTCCATTGCTCTTTTCTTTTAGGCTAGGGTGTACACAAAAGTCCATGACCACTTGATTAGTTATTAAACTCAAAGAACCCCTAAGAGCAAGCAGGGCTAGGGTGTAGGAGAGTTCCAAGAAATAAATTATCCATCTTCTGGGGTGGGCATCCTGCCCGCCCTGAATATAGGACGGGTGTTCGCGTAGCGGCACGTAGTGCGGACACCCATCCCACAAGAAAATTTGGGATGTTTTTTTTATTTGGAAGTCCCTAGACACAAGTCCTAAAAACCTAACTTGATAGTTTTTCTCCAGGCTCTTGCCCTCTGCCTCAACTTTTGCGACTTAAGGAATAGAGATTTATCTTACTACTGATAGAGCAAATAATATTATTTTCCAACTAAATTTAAATGTTAGTGTTATTAACTGAATTATTAGTAACTTAAAGTTTTAACTAATTATTCAAAAAGACAAACTAATTATTTAGAACATTATGTATGTATCTTTATGGCCAGGGAACGTATATCCTTTAGGTGCAACTTGGGATGGTAAAGGGACAAACTTTGCTTTATTTTCGGAAAATGCGACAGGGGTAGAGCTTTGTTTATTTGATAACGATGACCAAGAAACTCGCTTCCCTTTGACAGAAAAAAACAATTTTGTTTGGCATGGTTATTTACCAGGAGTTGGGCCAGGTCAAAAGTATGGATTTAGAGTGCATGGGATGTGGGCACCAGAGGTAGGTCATAGATTTAATCCAAACAAACTATTAATTGACCCCTACGCTAAGGCAATTGACGGTGAGTTTAGTAATGATCCATCTGTCTTTGGCTACTCTCTAGACGCTGAGGAAAAAGACTTAGTTTTTTCTGAATTAGATGATGCCAAAATAATGCCTAAATGTGTTGTGGTTGATCAATCCTTTGATTGGGAAGACGATCAACTCCTTGGTACACCTTGGCATACAACTGTTATTTATGAAACTCACGTCAAAGGTTTTACTAAACTACATCCAGCTATTCCAGAAGAGTTGCGTGGAACTTATGCTGGTTTGGCTCATCCAGCTGCAATTCAACACCTACAGCAATTAGGAATTACAGCAATTGAGTTGATGCCAGTACATCACTTTCTATCTCATCCTGGACATTTAGAAGATAAAGGATTAAAGAATTACTGGGGCTACGATTCCATCAACTATTTTGCCCCCTATTCTAGTTATAGTTCTAGTGGAACTGTGGGTCAACAAGTCACCGAATTCAAGCAAATGGTGAAGGCACTACATTTTGCTGGAATTGAAGTGATTTTAGATGTGGTCTACAACCACACTGGTGAAGGAAATCATTTTGGGCCAACGCTATCTTTGCGAGGTATTGATAACTCTGTATATTACCGTTTGGTAAAAGATAATCCTCGCTACTACATGGATTTTACCGGCTGTGGTAACTCTCTGAATGTGCGTCATGCTCAAGTTCTGAAGTTAATTATGGATAGCCTGCGCTATTGGGTAACAGAAATGCACGTCGATGGCTTCCGATTTGATTTGGCCTCGGCGCTGGCACGGGAATTATATGAGGTAGATAACCTGTCAGCTTTCTTTGATATTATTCATCAAGACCCAATTTTGGCAGATGTGAAGCTCATTGCTGAACCTTGGGACTTAGGAGAAGGCGGCTATCAAGTCGGGAACTTTCCACTGCGTTGGTCTGAGTGGAATGGTAGATATCGGGATACAGTGAGAGATTTTTGGCGTGGTGTAGATGATAGTTTAGGACAATTTGCTTACTGTTTTACTGGTAGCCCTGATTTATATCAAACAAATGGGCGCAACCCAAATGCAAGTATTAATTTCGTGACTGCTCATGATGGTTTCACATTAAATGATTTGGTCAGCTACAACGAAAAGCATAACGAGGCAAATGGGGAAGAAAATAGAGATGGTGAAAGCCATAATAGATCCTGGAATTGTGGTGTAGAAGGCGAAACTGACAATACAGAAGTAATACGTTTGCGCGAACGGCAACGACGAAACTTTTTAGCAACCCTAATGTTATCTCAAGGTGTCCCAATGCTATTAGAGGGAGATGAAATTGGCTGTAGTCAAAAGGGAAATAATAATGTTTACTGCCAAGACAATGAGATTTCCTGGCGGCATTGGGATTTGCAAAAAGCGAACTCGGATCTACTATATTTTACACGTGAACTAATTGATTTTCGTCATCAGCATCCAGTATTTCGACGGCGCAAGTGGTTTCAAGGTCGCCCCATCCACGGTTTAGGTATTAATGATATTGCTTGGTTTAATTCTGATGGCAGTGAAATGACTGAGAAGCAGTGGCTAGTTAGTTATGCCAAAGTAATGGAGATTTTTTTGAATGGGCAGGGAATCGCTACTCCAGGGGATCGTGGTGAGCGGATTATTGATGAAAGTTTTCTGGTATTTTTTAACGCTCATTACGAGTTAATTGAGTTTGCTTTACCCAATGAATTTAAAGACAAGATATGGGAGATAGTAATTGACACTAATGAACCTCGCTTTTTAGATCGGGGAAAATTAGTTTCGGGTTCTCAAACTGTACCAGTTACAGATCGCTCTCTGATGGTGTTACGGCTTATGAGTTAGTAGTGCGAGGAGAAAAAAATACTCAACTTTATAGGAAAATATATTTTCCTATAAAGTTGCTATAATGCTTCAGCGATTTTTACTCGTAACTCTAATTAGAAAACGCAAAGCTTCATTTACTGCTTCCGAATTGGGAAACATTTCTGCAACATCAGGTTGTAAATAAACTGTGAATTTTTCAATATTATTAAAATTATATTCACCATTTATCGTATTAGTGTCTGCCAAACCCTGATTTGATTGAAGCTTATTCTGTATTATGGTTGTTTGGCAAGATGCAGCATTTAATTTATTAACGAGTGATTCCCAACTACTAACTTTCAGATTAAAGTGAGCTTTTGCATCCCGTAATGTTTTAAACTGTTGCTTCAGAATATCAGCAGTATAAGTATGCTTGTTAGATACGTGTTTCTCTGCATTTAGGTCTGACTCAACCAGATCAACTACTTCATTAATAAGTCTGTCATGATTTTCGGCAATTTGAGCAGCAGCCCCTAAAATCCGAGAAGTTGCTTGTATCTGTACATCAGTCTCTTGTTTAAGGCGATCGGCAATATTGCGAATTTGATCTCCCAGCTTCGCTTTAGCTTTTTTTTGCGTAGATGGTAGTGATTTATTGCTCATGAGTATGCTTGTTTATTCAGAAAGTATGTCTTTAATTGCCAGCCAGATGCGTTTAAACTTTTGTACCAAACCCATAGGATTGTTAGTTGTTTCTTCTTCCACCGAATCAACTAGAGATTGAATCCGATCCATACGCTCTGCTACAAGGTAAAGACTGTTTACTGCTTCATCCTTACTTGCTAAAGAGTCACGCAATAGCACAACCATGTGGGCAATTTCTCGTTTTAGTTTTTCATTCTCGGCTTTCCGGCGAGTTTCCCATCCCTTAATACTAGCTTTGGAACGACGCTCATGTTTGAGTTCTGCTTTAGCCTCATTGTATAAAGTCAAATACATTTCTCGTTCAGAGTTGGCTGCATCATATTTGGTAAGCAATTCAGTTGCTTTTGCTTTTTGTTCATTGTAGAGATAGAGCGTTTGTTGATGGCTTTGTTGTTCATCGATATAGAAGCGATAGTTTTGAGTGACTTGTTCTTTTAGCTCATTAGCTTCTAGTTGGCAAGTTTGGATCTCTCGTTGGTTAACATGAACTAGCTGGGATATTTTCGCTTTTTCTTCGTTGTAAAGGTAGAGTGTCTTTTGATGACTTTCTTGCTCATCAAGATAGAAGAGATAATTTTGAGTGAATCGCTCTCTTAGCTCATTAGCTTCGGTTTGATAAGTTTGAATCTTTTGCTGAACATGAACTAGTTGTGTTGCAGCTTCCTCATTTTCTTTCGCACGTTCTTGTGCTTCATCGCGTTGGGCACGAACAGTCATCAATAGCTGTTTAAGCTCATGAGGAGAAGGTGGTTCTATATGCTTTGAGTGAATATGAATAGGAGGTTTGCGCCCTAGATTTTTCATTGCGATAATTTAAGTTACTATGTAAGTATTCGTGATATTTAACTATAAAAATTTAGTTTAGCCGAGATGAACTCATTGAAGTGTGATCTCGGTTCTATTAGTAATATGATCTGACTCTGTGTTGATATAGCGGTTCTCAGTTTAGTGAGGTACAAGAACCCCTCACCGCAAATGAGGAGCTTGCTCTGGTGTAACTCATTTGATTAGGAAACGCTATATATCTTTTAGTCTGCTTCAAACGCTCAAATTCCCAAACGTGCAATCTCGAAGGGCTAGAGATATTGCGCTTAATAAGCAAGCTAACCTTTGAAAGGCGAAGGATAATAAGCTTCAAAGCCTCTTCCCTTGTAACAATTACGAATTACGTTAGCATTGAGAAAAATAGACGCTTCACAAACACATCAGCCTACCCTATGGCATCCCAAAAACAGTACTAGTAAAGCCACTTGAAAGTGAATCGGCTTACTCACCAGATGTGCTGATATTAAATCGCCCCAATTTAGTAAACGAACCTCTGTGGAAAAAAGAATCTACGTAAGCCAAGCGGAATCAATACCTTTAGTAGTTGAGGTAGTCAGTAGCAATTGGCGTGATGATTTTTTAAAAAAAGCTGCTGACTATGAGGCTGTAGGCATCCCAGAATACTGGATTGTAGATTGTGCCGCTTTAGGCGGTAGGCGATTTATTGGCAACCCTAAACAACCAACTGTCTCGCTTTACACCTTAGTTGAGGGAGAATAGCAAGTCAGCCAGTTTCAAGGTAGCGATGCCTGCGGCGGTAAACAACGCATTATCTCACCTATTTTCCCCGAATTAAATTTAACCCCCGAACAGATTTTTCAAACCGGTGGATACCCTGTGTAGCCCTGACAGTATTAGAAAAGTGCGATTTCAGTTGCAAGGGAAATTTGTTGTCGCAAATTCTTTAATAAATCTAGAGTTTTTTTGTAGGCGACTTTCTTTCCTTGATTTTCAAAGTACTCAGATGCTTTTTGTAAATCAGATATAGCTCCTAAATGATATCCTAAGCGATAATGAGCTACTCCCCGATTAACGTAAGCCTGGGCGTTACTGGGGTTAAGTCTGATGACTTGAGAAAAATCACGCACTGCACCAAAGTCATCTCCGTTTTGTCCGCAAGCACAAGCTCGGTTAAAGTACGCTCTATAATCGTTAGCATTGAGACGAATTGCTAAACTAAAGTCCAGCATCGCAGCCTGGGTATCTTGTAAGACAAAATGCGCTAAACCTCGGTCATTATATATATCTGCAAGCAGTAAGCTAGTTATTCGAGGTATCTGGGTTAGAGCTAAATTAAAGTCAAGAATTGCTTCTGAGTCTTTCCCATCGCCAGCATAGGCTAGCCCTCGGTTGTAGTAAGCTCGAAAATCGTAGGGTTTAAGTGTAACGGCTCGATTATGATCGACAATGGCAGCGCGATAATCACCTTGTCTGTAGAGTGCTACTCCCCGGTTCAGATAAGCCTCAAAGTTATCAGGTGCAAAATTTATCGCTTGAGTACAATCTGCGATCGCTTGATGGTAATCTTGTAGTTGGAGATAAGCAAGACAGCGATCGCTATAAGCCACAGCATAATCTTTCTTAAGTTCAATCGCCTGGTTAAAATTCTCTATTGCTTCCTGGTAATCACCCTGTCGCATCTTATCTACACCGAATTCCAAGAAATCACCCGATGTAATTTGCGTGATAGATATAGGTGATGAATGTGCGGATGGAGTCAAACAAATAAAAGGTAAAGCAATAATTACACTGAGAAATAATCGCCAGAAATTAGTCATAAACATCCTGTTTGGCAATTTCGGCAAGAACAAAATTAGCGGGACAAAAAGCCCCGCAAATTGTTAATTTTTGAAGTTAGATTTTAGTCTACTTCTTCCAGTCCTTATCTGCTTGTTCAAGCACATAAGCAGCTACATCTGCAATTTTGTCAGCTTTTAAACGAGCGCCGAAGGCGGGCATAGCACCTTTACCTTTTGTAACCTGGGCAATAATCTTGTCTGCTGAGTACATATCATACTTTTCCAAGTCCGCCTTCTTCAGGCTTTTGGCAGCATTAACCAGATTCTTACCTCCTGCGTGACAAGAGGCACAATTGGCACTAAATACTTTAGCTCCACTAGCAGCATCTCCTGCCAAAGCTGGACTACTGAAGGCAAAGGTGAAGATTGCTATGCCTAACAGTATGACTGTAATCATTTTTCTCATTTCGTGTTTCCTCTGCAATAACGGCTTATTCGGTGCAATATCCTCCATAATTGTGAGTTGACCCGTTGCCATAGTCAAACGACAGGCTGTCAAACTTCGCTTGATTAAAAGCTTTCTCTAGTTCCCAGACTCTGACTGCGAATGCCTTTGGAAGCCCCAACTTCCGCGTTGGCGCAGCCTCTCGAAGAGAAGCAAGTTAGGGTACTTCACCAGATCCTAATTGAGTAAGTGCATCTTCTGTAACGCGACAAATTCGCCAATTATCTAATATTGATGCTCCCATACTAAGGTAAAATGCTTTAGCTGACTCATTCCAATCCAAGACACTCCACTCTAATCGCCCACAATCACGTTCTACAGCTATCTGAGCTACTTTAGTCAGAAGAGCCTTACCAATACCTTGCCTGCGATATTCTGGTAAAACAAATAAATCTTCCAGATAAATTCCTGGCTTAGTCAGAAATGTGGAATAATTATGAAAAAATAGGGCAAAACCAATAGCTTGTCCCGCAGATTCCGCTAAGATTGCCTCTATATACCTCCGCGAACCAAATAAATGCTCCTGAAGTGCCAGAGCATTCCCAGTAACAGCGTGAGATAATTTTTCATACTCTGCAAGCCCCTGAATTAATTTAAACAGTACGCTGCAATCGTCTGCTTGGGCAAAACGCACAATCAAATTGCTATGGGAAGTCATTAGTCTATAGTCCATAGTTTATAGTCCATAGTCTATAGGCAACTGGGCAATTTTTTTGAGTAATGACTGATGCTGTTGGCGAAATATTTCTTAATACTCCAAAGCTTTCAGAAGTCTAGTATTTTGTTGGCTGAAGTTTTTGGTCAATCTATGCTCTCGAAAAAAAAACTATTTTCGGAGTTAGTTGACGACACAAAAACTGCATGAACGAAAAACGCCTAAAAAGGCACAAAGTCAACAGCCTAGGCGTAGCCCGCCTTCGGCATCGCCTATCTCTCAGAATGCCAGCGCACATCCCCCACCCCCTAAGATCATGTTCAGATGTGTTTGCCCTTGTCTACCCGTGCTTTGTAGTTGAGTAAGTCCTGAATAAGTATAAAAACTGAGGTTAATAGCTGCTCACTAAGTTTAAATTTATATTACCTACTCATAATCTTTCCTTAATCAAAAATCTCCAAATAAGAACTTAAGCAGCTAAGTAATGATTAAAAAGACGACCCAACTCAGAAATTTGTTAGTTTCAAATAATTTAGAATTTTTGATGGAAAGCCACAATGCTCTGAGTGCTAAGATTGCCGAAGAGGCAAATTTTCCAGGAATATGGGCTAGTGGACTTTCTATTTCTGCCCAGTTGGGTGTACGCGATAATAATGAAGCAAGTTGGACTCAGGTGCTAGAAGTAATTGAGTTCATGTCTGATGCAACTTCTATTCCTATTTTGCTAGATGGTGATACTGGTTATGGCAATTTTAACAATGTACAACGCCTGATAAAAAAGCTAGAGCAGCGCAATATTGCAGGTGTATGTATTGAAGACAAACTATTTCCTAAAACCAACAGTTTCATCAATGGGGAAGCTCAACCTCTAGCTGACATTGACGAGTTCTGTGGCAAAATTAAAGCGGCAAAAGATGCCCAAAATGATGATGATTTTGTCCTGATTGCTCGTGTGGAAGCATTTATTGCTGGCTGGGGACTATCAGAAGCTTTAAAGCGAGCCGACGCATACTATCAAGCAGGGGCTGATGGCATTCTCATTCATAGTGCCTTGAGAGTACCCGATGAAATTTTAGCCTTCAAGCGTGAATGGGGCGATCGCTCTCCAGTGGTAATTGTGCCTACAAAATATTACTCCACTCCGACTGAAGTATTCCGAGATCATGGATTTTCTGTTGTCATTTGGGCAAATCATCTCTTACGTGCTGCGGTTGCTGCAATGCAACAAACTGCTCAAACCTTGATGACAGAAGAAAACTTACTGAATGTTGAAGAATCTGTGGTTCCCGTTGCAGAAATATTTCGACTACAAGGAGCGAAGGAACTCTTAACAGCAGAAAAACTTTATCTGCCCCAAACTGAGCAAAAAGTCAGATCCATTGTCTTAGCCGCCTCTAGAGGTATTCAATTGGGTAAACTGACGGAGGACAAACCCAAGTGTATGTTAGAACTGCGCGGTCAACCCCTGCTAGCATCGATTGTTGATACCTACAAGAAAGTAGATGTGAAAAATATTACAGTCGTCCGAGGTTACAAAAAAGAAGTCGTGAATCTGCCTAACCTCGATTATGTAGACAACGATGAATATAATTGCACAGGCGAACTTGTTTCACTATCTCTAGCTTTGCGGGATGCCTTCACGGATGATCACGAGTTGATCATCGGATACGGGGATGTTCTGTACAAAAAGTACATTCTGCAAATGTTATTGGATTCAGACCACGATTTCACAGTGGTTATAGATGCAGATCAAAGCATTAACCCCAATCTTATCCGCCAAAATTATGTAACTTGTTCCCTACCAAACTCAAAGACAGCTTTCTATACTCCTGTAGAACTCAAACAGATTGGTCGTGACTTACCCACTGAAGAAATCTGTGGGATGTGGACAGGATTACTGAAAGTTTCTAACCAGGGCAAGCATACATTGTGGGGAATCTTGAAGACAATGCTTTTGGATGAGGAGGTGCGACATGGCGCTAGGATGCCAGCCTTGTTGAATGAATTGATTAACCAGGGATATTCGGTAAATGTGATTTACATTACAGGGCATTGGCTGAATGTAGATGCTATCAAAGATATGATTCAAGCTGGGAGCTTTTAAATGATTACCGCAGAAAGCTTTATTAACGCAGCTAAAGAAAAAGGCTTTGGTTTTTATACAGGAGTACCCTGTTCTTATCTCACACCATTTATCAACTATGTGATTGACTCACGAGATTTGCGGTATGTAGGTGCTACTAATGAAGGAGATGCAGTAGCGATCGCTTCCGGTGCAGAATTGGCTGGGATGCTCCCTGTGGTGATGTTTCAGAATTCAGGGTTAGGAAATGCTGTTAATCCCTTGACATCCCTCAATCAAATTTTTAAGATCCCTATCCTGATTATTGTGACATGGCGGGGTGAACCCAATGGCGCACCTGACGAACCCCAACACCAGCTAATGGGAGCTATCACCCCGCAATTACTGGAATTGATGCAGATTCCTTACTCATTTTTCCCCACAGAAACTGAGGATATTGAGCCAACTTTAAACTGTGCCCTTGAACATATGGTGCAGCACCGCAGTCCCTATGCTTTGGTGATGAAAAAAGGCTCAGTGCAATCTTGTGCTTTAAACTCTCAATTAGCGGTTAAGCCACTTTTAACTGCACCTACTCCTTCCCTCATCCATTCAGAACCTACTTACACCCGTCACGATATCCTGAAAACGATTCAGGTAGCTAGCCAGTCAGATGATGTGCTAGTAGCTACTACAGGTTATTGTGGAAGAGAACTGTATGCCTTGGAAGACAAAGAAAATCAGTTGTATACAGTAGGTTCGATGGGATGTGTATCCAGTATTGGCCTTGGCATCGCCCTAGCTCAACCACAAAGACGGGTGATTGTCATCGATGGGGATGGTGCAGCGTTGATGCGTATGGGTGCTTTAGCCACCATCGGCTATGAACGACCAACCAATTTGCTACATATTCTGCTAGATAATCAAGTCCACGAATCTACGGGTGGACAGTCTACAGTATCCCACTCTGTTGATTTCTGCGCTATTGTTGCGGCTTGTGGTTACATCAATGTAGTTCATGCTACCACTCTTGAGGAAGTAAAAGACGTAATTGCCTACCCATCTGAAGAATTAACTTTCCTCTACGTCAACATTAAGCCGGGAATTCCCGAAAAATTGCCCCGACCGAAAATTACTCCCGACCAAGTTGCTCAACGTCTTCGCCAGTTTATGGAGGTAGTATAATGTACCGGAATATCTTACTCAATCCCGGCCCCGTCACAATCACAGATCGTGTGCGTCGTGCCCTCCTGCGGGAAGATTTGTGTCATAGAGAACCTGAATTTGCGGAAATTACCAAAGATATCACACAAGGTTTAGCCAATGTTTATCCCGAAGCCGCTCAGGAATATGTAGCGGTCATGCTGACAGGTTCGGGAACCTGTGCTGTAGAAGCCATGCTTTCTAGCTTAGTGCCTGATGATGGCAAAGCCTTAGTGGTATGCAACGGGGTTTACGGCGATCGCATGGCAACGATGGTAACAAGACACAGGAAGGCATTAGAAGTAGTAACTTCTCAATGGCATGAACCGATGAATCTGGCAGAAGTGGAGAAGCGCCTTCAGCAAGACTCTAGCATCACCCATGTGATAGCTGTACACCATGAAACCACTACCGGACGCTTAAATGATGTGGCCAAGCTAGGGCAAATTTGCCAAAGCCGGAATGTAGCTTTGTTGCTTGATTGTGTTTCCAGCTTCGGCGCAGAAGCCATTGAGTTTGCCGCTTGGAATTTGGAAGCTTGTGCCGCCACTGCAAATAAATGTCTGCATGGGGTGCCAGGATTATCTTTTGTCCTGGTTAAGCGATCTGTGTTTGACTCCCGCCCTACTGCTGCTGGTAGTTTATACTTAGACCTTTATCCCTATTACAAAGAACAAGTACAGGGATACTCCCCCTTTACCCAAGCAGTTCATATTGCTTACGCCCTGCAAGAAGCGCTGAAAGAACTTGCCCAAACAGGGGGTTGGACGGCGAGACATTACCATTACAGCACCCGACAAGGACAGATTCGCCAAAGTCTTCAGGAACTAGGTATCAAAACCTTGCTGCATGAGCAGGATTATTCTTGTGTACTGACATCCTTTCAATTGCCTTTAGGTTACAGTTACGAACAAATTCACGACACCTTGAAGGATGCAGGTTTTATTATTTATGCAGGTCAGGGGGGACTGAAAAATGCGATTTTCCGCATAGCCAATATGGGTGATATCCAACTTAATGATATGGAACGCCTGCTGCATAGTTTGCAAATGTTATTTCAACCCGCTTTAGCAGTCAAAGTATAAATATTACCTGTTTTGTGAAAATATGTCTTGGTTGGCGATCGCCCTTGTCTTATTATCCGCTGCCATCCATGCCACTTGGAACCTTTTAGCACATTCCCAAAAAGTTAATGGTGCCATGTTTCTCCGCGTTTCTTTAATCATCGGTCTATTTGGTTTTATACCAGTAGTGATGGGTGAATTGCGGGGAGATGGATTTCCCTTGTCTGTTTGGGGTTGGGCACTACTGACAGGTTTTTTACAATGCTTCTATTATCTGGGTTTGACAATGGGCTACCGCCTCGGTAATTTCAGCGTCGTCTACCCTATCGGTCGTGCTTTACCTATTTTGTTTCTGGCATTAATTGATGTTAGCCGAGGGCGAGTACTCTCCTCTCTTGGTTGGTTGGGGATTACTCTGGTGATTATCGGTTGTATGATAGCGCCACTGAAATCTTTGCGAGACATAAAGTTAACTGACTACTGGAATCAAGCAACTGTTTGGATTTTAATTATTATGTTTTCTACTGTTGCCTACACGACAGTGGACAAGTTAGCTGCCGAACTGATACCTACTGGTGCAGGGGCAGCTGCCCGCTATAGTGTACTACAATCTATTTTTACCATACCCTTCCTTTGGGTAGCGCTGAAACTTACAGGGGAACCCATAGACAAACAAAAGGGATTGGCTGATTGGAAATGGTCTACATTATTTGCCCTATTTGTTTTTGGTTCCTACTGGTTAATGTTGTGGGCGTTCCAGCTTAGTCCTTACATTAGTTATTTGTCAGCGATACGGCAGTTCAGCATCGTCATTGGTGTAGTAGTTGCCACAATATTCTTCCGCGAACCCTCACCAGCTTTGCGTATTACTGCCACAGTAGCTATTACCTTGGGCATGATTTGCATCACCCAAGTTTCCTAATATGGGTAGTGTGAAGTAGCCATTTCAACGCATTCATCCGTACTACATTTTCACCTCTCTATTAATTCTTGAGTTATCGTCCTTACGAGGTTTTCTTGTGCAAAATGCTTAATCCCACATTTCGCACTTCATTGTGTAATATATATACTGTTGAAGTGCGGAATGTGGGCTATATGTAGAGATAGAAGTCTTTACATCGTCCCACGGAAACCTGCTACTTGCTTGAGACTACGTTTACAGCAAGAGTTCAGCTAACAAAATACTGGACTTGTGAAAGCTTTGGAGTATTAAGAAATATTTCGCCAACAGCATCAATGACTAAACGAAAGCCGAAAAAAGCTACAAAACGCCCGGTTTTTGCGAATTGCAGTAGGTGAAGTTTAAAAAATATACAGATACAAGCTCTCTAAATTCGCTACTAAGGTGGATTTAATAAAGAGCAAGTTTTGTAAAGTCTTAATGCACCTAAAATCTAGGATGGTGCGTTACGTTACGCGATAACACACCCTACGAAATTTAAAGTTTTGCACTTTATTTGATCCATGCTTATTAGTGGAGCTAATTAAATCAGGTATTGCATCCCGATTTTGAGCAATGTAATTAAATCAACCAACCTTTTAAGCGTTTGGCTATGTGGGGACGGCGCAACTTCCGCATAGCTTTGCTTTGAATTTGACGCACTCGCTCACGAGAAAGATTGAACATATTGCCAACTTCTTCTAAAGTACAGGGTTCGCTGGTTGTCAAACCATAGCGCAGAGAAATCACATCTTTCTCCCGTGGAGTTAACACGTCACCCAAAACTTCCCAAATCTCCTGACGCATCATGTTTTCATTCATTTTTGCTTCTGGAGACAGGTTATCTTCATCCTCTAGCAAATCCATCAATTCGGTGTCTTCTTCTTTACCTACACGATGGTTGAGAGAAAGTGCTTGTCGCCGTAGTTGTTGGAGCTGGCGTAATTGTTGGACACTAATTTCCAAAGTTTCTGCCATTTCCCCTTCGGTGGGATTACGAGAAAGTTTTTGCTTAAGTTCCCGTTGGGCTTTTTTCAGCTTGTTAAGCTTTTCAACAATATGTATAGGTAGCCGAATTGTCCGCGCATCGTTAGCTATCGCTCTGGTAATCGCTTGTCTAATCCACCAATAGGCGTAAGTAGAAAACTTATATCCTTTATCGGGATCAAACTTTTCTGTAGCGCGATTTAAACCCATCGCTCCTTCCTGAATTAAATCCAGAAAAGGCACTCCCCGATTCAGGTATCGTTTAGCAATAGAGACTACTAATCTCAAGTTTGAGCGAATCATTTTGCGTTTCGCTACTCTCCCTTGATACAAGCGACTTTCTAGTTGCTTTTCCGTCATTTCTAGCTCGGAAGCTACTTCTAATTTACTGGGTTCCTGTCCCAGTTTTGACTCTAAAGCTGCTTGGATTTCTCTGACTTCCTCTAGGAATCTGACTCGCCGCGCTAACTCTACTTCTTCATCAGCTTTTAATAGCGGATAACGCGCCATTTCCTTAAAAAACGCGCCCACAGCATCATCATGTTCGGTTTTGTTGTATCCCGAAGGACGAGCCGCCGCCATGTCATCTCCATCGCGTTCATCTGATTCCAGATTTTCTACTACAATTGGAGATTCTTCTTCTGCTACTGCATTTAAACTATCGAGTGATGGTTCTTCACTATCAGCAGCATTCTCCAGTATTTCCGTTTTTCCCAATTTAACAATATTCATAGTTTCCTTTAGGGATTGTTGCTTTGTTTGGTACATAATTTAGTTACAGCTACTCATTTGAGGCTTGGTAGTTTTCCCTAATGGACGATGCACCCCTTTATATAGCGAAATACAGGCTGATGCTAATTTATCTACAGAAATAAATTGACCTCTACCTAGCTGATGCAGGTTACGGTTATATACAACCTATAATCAAACCGACTTCGCACCTCACAGAACTTTATTCTTAGACTTCCAACAGATATATTCTTCATTTTTTTCCGAATTATCGAATATGTCAAACCCCCTCAAACTTTCTCAACCTTAACAAATATAAAAATCTCAGTTAAATATCCAAATTTCTTAAATTTTCATATATTTTTCATGTCTTCGGCGTTGTAAGTCACTGGATAAAAATAAAACCTGCTACTGCGGTTATATATTCCCGATTTGATTTAAAGTTACCGACATGATACAAGTTACAAGAGTAGCAGCTTACTTTCGGGATGTTCTTACTTTGTATAAAAGCATCTCATAAGCAGAAAGGCTTGAATATCTATCGATAGGCGGAAAAAGGCTACTCCCTATTTAGTAGAGAAAGTAACTGTTGCAGCAAGAGCCGACATGGTTTTATTTGTATAGTGGGTACAAAATATTTATTGCACGTATAGTTGATACGAATTTGTCTAGTAGATTACATAAGAGGAAACTTATCAAGTATTATGAATAATAACAGTATTGAGAATTACCATTTAAGTCTAAAAAAGCCCAAAATTAGAGTTTAGTTAGCTAGGTTAATTTTAACCAGCTAGTGAGGTAAATATCTAACTATAAAGTCAGTAACTATGTATATTAATGACGTAAAATTATCTTCTTTAGTGGTGGCACAAGCTGGTGAATCATATCAGTCAGGTGCAACTGTTAATGGGTGGGTTGAAGTACTGGTAGACTGTCCAGGAAGTACGGGACTATTTACTTATCGATTACCAGCCCAGTTGGAAATCAAACCAGGGGATATTTTAAGCGTGCCATTTGGGGCACAACAATTAGGAGCGATCGCTATTCGGTTACTGGCACAACCAAATGTTGATTTACCACCAGAAAAAATCCGGGAAGTAGAAGATATAGTCAGCGTTGGGTTTTTCCCAAGTGCTTATTGGGAATTACTCAATCGAGTTGCTGCATATTACTATACGCCCCTGATTCAAGTAATCCGGGTTGCATTGCCGCCAGGGTTGCTGGGGCGATCGCAGCGTCGTATCCGCCTGGTTAGAGGCGAGGGAACTGGGAAAAGTAGTTATTTACTGGCATCTCCTAATCCTTCAGCTTTTCTGACTGCGACTGCGCGGCAAGTTTGGGAACTTTTGCAAGGGCAGCCGGCGGGGGATTATAGTTTCGCCTACATCCAACAAAAAGTCAAATCTGCTTATCGGGGAATTCGGGAGTTGTTGCGATTTGGTTTAGTAGAAAGCTACTTAGAACCGCCACGACTAACTCGACCAAAGTTGCAAAAAGCAGTCACCCTTACAGCTACAATCGACGATGAATTAACCACTCGCCAACGAGAGATTTTGGAAGTGCTACGGCGACAGGGTGGGGAGTTGTGGCAAAATGAATTGTTGCAGATTTGCAATGCTAGTTCCTCTACTCTCAAGACGTTGGCACAAAAGGGTTACATCGTTGTTGAAGAACGAGAAGTATTGCGAACAGAACAAGGCCCAGCAATAGCAGGGGATGGTGCTAAATTCTTAACTAGTGCCCAAGCTAGCGCCTTAGCGACAATCCAGACACTAGATGGATTTGCTCAAGTTTTATTGCATGGGGTGACAGGTTCAGGAAAAACCGAAGTATATTTGCAAGCGATCGCACCTCTCCTCAACCAAGGCAAATCCGCCCTTGTCTTAGTGCCAGAAATTGGACTCACACCCCAGCTAACCGATCGTTTTCGCGCCCGTTTTGGCAATAAAGTCAGCGTTTATCACAGCGCCCTTTCCGACGGTGAACGTTACGACACTTGGCGACAAATGCTCACAGGAGAACCCCAAGTTGTTATTGGTACTCGCAGCGCCGTTTTCGCCCCTTTGCCCAACTTGGGTTTAATAGTTTTAGATGAAGAACACGATAGCAGCTTTAAACAAGATTCCCCCATACCCACCTACCACGCCCGCACCGTTGCCCAGTGGCGAGCCGAATTAGAAAATTGCCCCTTGGTGTTAGGTTCCGCTACGCCTTCGTTGGAAAGTTGGGTAAGCGTCAGGAGGCAGGAGGCAGGAGGCAGGGGGCAGCAGGCAGGAGGCTATTATTTAAGTTTGCCTGAGCGCGTCAACTCCCGCCCTTTACCGCCGGTGGAAATAGTTGATATGCGCCAAGAGTTGCAGCAGGGAAATCGTTCGATATTTAGTAGATCCTTGCAAACAGCTTTACAAGAGTTGCAAGAAAGAAAACAACAGGGAATTTTATTTATCCATCGCCGGGGACATAGTACTTTTGTCTCTTGCCGCAGTTGTGGATATGTGTTGGAATGCCCCTATTGTGATGTGTCGCTGGCGTATCACCACACCGAAGAAAAAGCGCCGGAATTATTGCGGTGTCATTACTGTAATTATGGGCGATCGCACCCGAAATTTTGCCCTGATTGTAGTTCCCCTTACCTAAAATTTTTCGGTAGCGGTACTCAACGGGTAACGCAAGAACTAGCGCGACAGTTCCCAGAGTTACGGTTGATTCGTTTTGATAGCGATACCACCCGCAACAAAGGCTCACACCGAACTCTACTCACCCAGTTTGCCAACGGCGAAGCAGATTTATTAGTTGGTACGCAAATGCTCACCAAAGGTTTAGATTTACCACAGGTGACACTTGTGGGTGTTGTCGCCGCCGATGGATTGCTAAATTTATCAGATTATCGCGCCAGTGAACGGGCATTTCAAACCTTGACTCAAGTCGCTGGACGTGCTGGTAGAGGTGATGATCCGGGTATGGTGATTGTGCAGACTTATACTACAGAGCATCAGGTAATTGCAGCCGTGCGATCGCACGATTATCTGTCTTTCTCTCAAGCTGAATTAGAACAACGCCAAGCACTCAATTATCCTCCTTATGGACGGTTAATTTTGTTGCGCTTAAGTAGTCTTGACCCCATTCAAGTGCAAAATACGGCACAAATTATTGCTACAGACTTGAGTACAGAAGAAGAATTGGAGATATTAGGCCCAGCACCAGCGAGTATTTTACGGGTAGCTAATCGTTATCGTTGGCAGATATTGATTAAATTTGCCCCCCATGCATTACCACAGTTGCCAGATTGGGAAGAAGTGCGATCGCTTTGTCCTTCGTCTGTGAGTTTAACTATTGATGTAGACCCCATCAATATTATGTAATCTATAGCTTTTTAAGGGGGATTTAGAGGGATCTAGAACGTTTTGCTACCGACAAAAGGACTTTTAAAACATCCTCTAAGCTAATCGGCATTCAAGTTGCATAATCAGGGCGGGCAAGATGCCCACCCCACAAGATATTGAGAAAATTTTAATATGCAAATTAAATGTGTTTTAGCTTAGTCTTGACACGCGAGTAGGGTAGGTTATGGACACGCCGAAATAACAAATGCTTAGGCGTAGCCAACCGTAGGCATCGCTCAATTCTGTAACTTCATCGGTAAACTGAGAGTGAATGCTGTTTGACCAGAAGGTGTTAAGTCAAGGGTGAGATCGCCACGATGTGCCCTTGCAATTTCACGGGATAAGCTCAGTCCTAAACCAATTCCATCTACTTTGCGGGTGCGTGAAGGATCGCCGCGATAGAAGCGGTCAAAAATGCGATCGCGATCGCTCGGTGGAATATCTTGGGATGCATTGGCAATGGTAACATCGAGAGTTGTGGAAGTTTGATCAGCGCAAATCTGTATCCAGCCATTGGTAAGATTGTATTTGATGGCATTACTGAACATATTTTGCAAAACTTGAATCAGAAGATCGCGATCGCCCATTACCCGTAGCCCATCGGTGAAGTCAGTTTGCACAATCAACTGAGGAGCTAGCATTTCTAAATCTTCTAGCATCTCCATCAGCAACTCAGACATATCAACCTCAACCAGATATAAACTCATTTTTCCCGCATCTGCTAGAGATAGCAGTAAGAGTTTCCGCATAATTCCACTGAGGCGGCGCACCTCATCCAACAAGTTGCTTAAGCGCTGTTGCACTTCACTACCGGGATCAACCTGTTGCAGCGTTCGTTCCAGTTCGCCTTGCAAAATAGTCAGTGGGGTTTTCAGTTCATGAGCTGCATCACCACTAAAGCGGGAAGCTTGGGTAAAACTGCGTTCCAAGCGTTCCAGCATGAGATTAAACACCTGAATCAGTTCGACAAATTCAACATCGATTGTCCCAATGGGAATCCGTTGATCTAGCCCTTTGACAGTCACTTGTTGAATCACGCCCGTTAATTGATGGATGGGACGCAAAGCACCACCAGAAACCAACCATGCTCCCACCGCAACCAGCAAGAGCGCTCCCGGAATTGAAACCAGAAAAATATTACGAATAGTAGCCATCTCTTGATTGACGGCTTGCAGACTAACGCCAATGGCAACCTGAACATTAGGAAATTTAGCTGCCCCAATCCGCCAAGCTGTTATTCCCGTTTCCTCAGTGACAAATTGAGGGGAACGGGGACTAATCAGGGGTGGCCGATTTCTCACATCACCGGGAAAATCTAACGCGAAACCGCGTCGGGAAGGGGGAGAATTGGAAGCCTCTCTTTTTTTAGGAGAGAAGTTTTCCAAATCTCGTGAAAAATCAGGTAAAGGTGGAGGTTCTCTAGGAGGAGGCGGTGGTTGAGGTGTTAACTGAAGACGTTGAACCAGCAGACGATTCACATTGACATCGGCAGGTAAGGAGTTAGATTCATAAAGTGTGTTGCCCTTTGCATCAAGCACCAGCAGAGCAATGGGGGTTTTTATATTTGTTCCGCCGCCCAAGGCATAAGGTAATGAGTCTGGGTAAAGCTGCCATCCTTCACCATCAGATGAACGAGTTGGCCGCATTAAGTGATTTAATAGTTCTGCATCCAGGCGGCTAATCTTAGCATTGTAAATCTGAAACCAGGAAACTGCACCAAATCCGACTAATGTGCTTCCAGCCAGAGCCGCAGACAACAGGGCAATGCGGAGTCGAAAGGAAGGGAGTTTCATGAAGAAACTTCTGGCTTGCGAAACCGATATCCAACCCCTCGAATACTTTCAATCCACACTGCTTCATCAATGGGGTCAATCTTTTTCCGAATTCGCTGGATACAAACATCCACAACATTAGTGTTGGGGTTAAAGTCATAGCCCCAAACGTGTTCTAGAATTTGGGTGCGAGTAAAAACCCGTCCGGGAGAGCGCATGAGATACTCCAGAAGATTAAACTCGCGGCTGGTGAGTTCTATCACCTGCTGATTGCAAGTGACTTCCCTGGTGATGCGATCGAGCTTGATAGTCCCAACACAAAGCATATTTTGGCGTAGGCGTAGCCCGTCGTAGACATCGCTAACACTTCGGCGCACAACAGCATGAATTCGAGCCGCTAACTCTTCGACAAAAAACGGTTTAGCGATATAATCATCCGCTCCCAAATTTAGCCCTTCCAAGCGATCGTCTAATTCATTCCGAGCCGTCAACAAAATTACCGGAGCATTTCGACCTTGCCGCCGCAACAGTTTTAGAATCGATAGTCCATCCTTTCCCGGCACCATAATGTCGAGTACAATCACATCATATTCGTTGGCTAATGCCCGCAGATATCCTTCATCACCGTTATCGCAGTAGTCTACAACAAATCCTTGCTCTTTGAGTCCAGCCCGGACAAAGTTAGCAATTTTCGCTTCATCTTCGACAAACAGAACGTTCACAAGCATTTATTAATTCACATATTGTTCCATTTTAAATTCATTATTTTTTGTTCAAATTACAAAACTGTAATTTAGAAAATAGGTAAGCTGTAATTTTGAGATGGCTCAATTAGAAATATGAACACCCTACCTTTTGAAGGTTGATTTTTATGAATATTCGTCGAGTCTTAGGCGTAGCAGCAATTCCTTTGGTAATTGGCGCATTTGGTTTTATTTCACTCAATCAAGCAAATGCCGCTAATCAATTCGCTCAAATTGCCCAAGCGCCATCACAGCCCAACCAACCATCGAACGAACAACATCGTCCACCCCATCCTGATTTTAAAGCAGCTGCGACCAAGTTAGGAGTAACAGAAGCACAATTAAAAGCTGCCTTGGGAGTCCCTGCAAATCCTCCAAATCCAGGCAATCAGCGTCCACCCCGACCTGATTTTAAAGCTGCTGCGACGAAGTTAGGAGTCACAGAAGCACAGTTAAAAGCTGCCTTGGGAGTCCCTGCAAATCCTCCAAATCCAGGCAATCAGCGTCCACCCCGACCTGATTTTAAAGCAGCTGCGACCAAGTTAGGAGTCACAGAAGCACAGTTAAAAGCTGCCTTGGGAGTCCCTGCAAATCCTCCAAATCCAGGCAATGAGCGTCCACTCAAACCTGATTTTAAAGCTGCGGCGGCAAAGCTGGGTGTCACTGAACAACAGTTGATCGATGCACTAGGTGTTCCACCTCATCCTCCTGGTGCTGATCGTCCTAATGCACCCAAATAGCTGAACATTATCTAAACCACATCTAGTTTGCATATCTAAAATTTATATAACTCTGGGACTAGGGACTGTTTTCAAACTCGAAGATCCCCTCTAACCCACGCCACTCGCTCCACTTGGGGAGACGCTGCGCGTAGCAAGATCCCCGAAGGGGTACAAGTCGGGAAACCGCAAGGGCACACTGGCAACTCTATTGCCTCTGCGGTTTAAAAGTAATTTATTTAACCACAGAGGCGCAGAGAACACAGAGTCAAGAGGGATTCTTTGACCAAAATTTTTACCCGCATTGAAAGGGCTTTTTTTTGTAATTCGACAGACTGGTTGTGATTCGATAACTTATTTCTACACCGTAGGTCTAAAGCTGAGGGGATTCTAGTTTCACAAGTGATTAGCCAGACTTAATATAAAATCTCTAGCAGATGATTAGGTAAATTGGCATGACTGAAACTACAGAAACGATTTTCAGCAAAATCATTAGTCGGGAAATTCCGGCTGATATTGTTTATGAGGATGATTTAGCCCTGGCATTCAAAGACATCCATCCCCAAGCGCCCGTTCACATCGTGGTAATTCCCAAAAAACCCATTGCTACACTAGCTGATGCTGAATCTGAAGATCATGCTCTGTTGGGGCATCTTTTGCTAACCGTCAAACGTGTTGCCGAAGATGCTGGACTGAAAAATGGTTATCGAGTTGTGATCAACACTGGTGATGACGGCGGTCAAACAGTCCATCATTTACATTTGCATATTTTGGGAGGACGGCAGTTAGCCTGGCCTCCTGGTTGATAAAACCAGATGAATTGCCTTTCTAGATGCGGTTCGGAAGTAGGGGCAATTCATGAATTGCCCCTACTTCATTCTGGCAGCGCATTTTCACTTGAGGGTGCGGTAGTGTAAAAACAACTCACTTCCAATCTGACGAGTTTCCACGAGTTGGAGATGAGGAATAGCATTGGCAACAAAACCCTCTCCTTCTACTGGGCTAGGGGCATGCTTTCCTCCATAAATGACAGGCCAAATTGTCAACCACCAATCGTCAATTCGTCCTGCCTGCGCTAGAGAAGCTGTTAAAGAGCCGCCTCCCAAAGCAACGATCTTGTGAATACCCCGCTCTGCCATCATGGTGTAAGCCCGCTCCCAATCCAGGTCTGTATCTCCCAAATCAATTAATTCAGCCAGTTTTTGCAAGGCTGTTGCATCAGAATTGCGCTCCAAACCAGTGCGTGTGGTAAATATCCATCGCTCAATGTCTTGGGTTAAAAAAGGCAAGTCCAGCGATAGGTCGAGGGAACCTGAGACAACGCAGGTAATGGGCTGGGGAGGCTGACCCCGAACCTCACGGGCTGCCAACAGTTCGGGATTGCGAATTGTAAAAGTTACCCCCTCAGTCCGAATCGTCCCTGCTCCTACCAGGACTAGATCAGCAAGGGAGAATTGATACTCCAGATGTGCCTGATCATCTGCATCAGAATAACCGGGTACATTAGGATCTACAGGGCTAATCTTTCCATCTGCCGTCATGGCAAGAACCACAGTTGTTTGGATAGCTGACATGATTATGTTTTAACGATTCTTTATAATTTTACCTTTTTGAATTCTTGGCGATGAATAGTTGTTGCATTGTGTTTTAAATCACCTTTTAAACGATAGTTTGAGGTGCTAAAACAATTGTTGTTGGATGATTGTATCTACACAAGAGTCTAACAAGAGTGATTTTTTTACACTTAAGAGACTGTCATGGCCAAACACATATTTGTGATCGCACTTGTCTTAATTTTAATTTTGGGGTTTACATCTCCAGTTAAAGCTGCAACTCCCCGTTCAACTTGGGTGCAAAATGAAATTTACCAATACAATCATCCCTTTGCTTCTCAATTGCCTCAAGAACTGGCAACAAAGATGCTAAAGATGACAGCTAGCCCCTTTGCCTTTTATCGGGGGACAGATCACATTTTTTATCGTGATATGCAGACGTTGCCAAGTTCAGGATTTGTAAATTCTTCCACCTCAGCCATCTGGTTAGAGGGAGATATGCATCTGCAAAATCTGGGAGGGATCAGAGATAGCAATGACAACAACGTTTTTGACACCACCGACTTTGATGAAAGCTATCTTGGCCCCTACGTTTGGGACTTGCGACGAATGGCAGTTTCCATTCTGTTGGCAGCTAAAGAGAATGGTCTGAACTCAAGTGATGCTCAAGATATTGTCCGCAATTTCTTGGATGCTTATCTGAATAAGATGAGTGACTTTAAGGGAACCAACGATGAACTGTCATACCGTTTGGAATCTAGCAATACCAACGGTGTGGTCAAGGATTTGATTCAAAAGGCATCAGATAGCAGCCGTTCTAGCTTGCTAAGTAAGTACACGCAGTTAAATAACGGTAGCAATCGAGTATTTCAGACAACCTCGGAACTCCAGCCTGTATCCAGCAGCACCTATTCAGCCATTGCTGGGGCTATGGGTACTTACATCGCCTCAATTGCTAGCAGTAAGCGCTACAACAACAGTTACTATACCCTCAAGGACATTCGACTTAAATTAGGTTCAGGCATTGGTAGTCTTGGCAAGTACCGATATTACTTGCTGATTGAGGGGCCAAGTTCAGCAATCGAAGACGATCGCATTTTAGAGATGAAGCAGGAAGGCAGTAGCGCCGTGGCGATGGCGTTCCGCCCACCGGAGGCGATCGCAGTTCCAGGTCTGCTGCCAACTTCAGTCTACGGAAACCATGAAGGGGCAAGGGTGACAATCGCCACGAAAGCGATGCTCTCAAATACTGACCCCTTGGTTGGCTACACTACGGTCAACAGCATCCCCTTTATGCTCCATGAAAAATCACCCTACCAAGTGGATTTTGACTATACTTTGCTAACCACTAAGTCAAAATTCATGGATGCGATGGGTTATGCAGGGAAGGTGGTTGCCAAGAACCATGCAATCTCTGATAAAGACTACGATGCTGCAATTGTTTCCGTCAGTGTTGATAAAGAAGTGACTGATATTGTCAGCAGTAACAAGGCTGTATTCAAAGACGAAATTGTTAACTTTGCTGTGGACTATGCAACTCAAGTTGAGTATGACTACACGAGTTTTGTAAATGCTTATAACCAAGGGCTGACACTATACTAGTATTATTAGTTTTTGCTAGCACTTGCCGAAACTTCTTCAGATTCTTCTACAATTTTCGGTTTTACCTCAGATGTAAATGTTGATGATTGTGAAACTTGTTCAGGTACAGAAACAATGATATCAGCACCATTGATGATTGCTCCTAATAACCCTAGTTCAGATTCAACTAATTGATCAATAGCTTCACCTAGCATATTTTCTTCTGTATAGTGTGGTCGTGCCACTATCACAATCCCATCGCTGTAGGGTTGGACTAATAAGGGATCGTTGGATATGCTGAGTGGACTAGTATCTAAAATAACTAAATCAAAACGTTCTCGGACATCCTCAATCAGCCGTCGCATTTCGCTAGATTCAAGAATAGCAGCAGATTGCCGCACAGGTCCAGGGCTGGGAACAATATATAAATTTTCTACATCAGGAACTAAACGAATACATTCACTCAAATTAGCGTAATAACGTAGGGGTTCAATAGTGGACTCAGGGTCAGGAATTACTTTTAGGGATGTACAACGGGAAGGCGATCGCAAATCCGTTTCGATAATCAAGGTTCTTTTACCAGCACGGGCAGATGCTACACCCAAGTTATATGCACTTGCGGTCTTACCCTCTAGGCTGCTGGTGCTAGTAATCAACACTACCTTTAAGGTTTTACCACCAATCCGCCGCAGATTACTACGGAATTTCTCATAAAATTCTAAATAAGGAGAATCGGCGGAAAGTATTACCGGCACAGCTTCAAGATCCAAATCATCAACAGGCATTAAAGGCAATTCTCCCAACAGTACCACTTCCCGTTGCTTGAGGCTCTCGCGGATATCCTCCCTGGTTTTGAAAGTCCCTTCCATTGCTCCCAACAAAAATATCACCCCGCCACCAATCACCACACCTAAGAAACCACCCACAGCAAGGGTAATAGGTACACTTTTAGGGGGTTTGATGTCGGGAATAACTGTGGGGCGTCTGGCAATGCTGAGGCTGCCGGTAGTTTCTGCCTCAGCTGTTTTAGCATCGGTTAGCTTCACCTGCATTTGGTCATAGATGGCTTTTTTGAGTGCAACCTCCTGTTCTAAACGCGATCGCTCTAATTGCTTATTGGGTATCAGAGAATACTCTTGCCGTAGTCGCGCTTCTTGTTGGATTTCTTGAGTTAGTTGTTGTTGCAGTGTCTCCCGTTGAGTTTGCAAAGACACCATTTGGTTTGCCAATTGCTGACGGGCTGGATCTAAACTACTTTGGGTGCGAATACCTGCAACGTTACCCTGAAGTGGAGCCGCCGTCCCATCACCACCTAACACCTCAGCAGCACGTTGTTGTAGCAATTCCTCAGCAGCTTGTTTTTGACGCAGCAACTGAACCATCGTTGGGTGTTCCGGTCGCAAATCTTTTCTGAGTACGGCGATTTGCGACTCACTTTGATAAATTTGCGCTCGCAAGTTACCAATAATTGGATCGGCACTCAAAGCAGAAGAAATATAAGCCTGTCCGACTGTTAAGCCTAACTTATTTTGGATACTGCGAACTTGACCATCAACCCCAGAAATAGTTAATTGAATTTGCCGTTGGAGGTTTTGGCTGGCTGTAATGGCGGTTAACAAGCTACCATTCTCTGCGGCTAATATTGCCGTTCGTTCTACGCGATCGTACTGTTCCAACTTCTTTTCCGCAATTTGCAATTCTCGTTTAGCTTGTGGTGTGCGATCGTTAATCTTTTGAATAATTGCTTGTAATCGCCCAGTATTAATATCACTGCTCAACTTGACCATTGCTTGCATCAAATCTGCCAATACCTCTATACCTCGCTTGGCATCAGTATCTACATATTTTAATTCCAATATATTAGATTCTAATTCTCCACTCCTGGCATTTTTTTTAGGTAAAGAAAGGACGACACTAGTACCAAGCTTTGCCGGTTTGACACCAACTTTCTCTGCCACTGTCGCAATTATCTGGTTAGATAGTAAAACTTCTTCATTTAGTTCCTTTCCTTGCTGCTGGATTTGATTACCAGTTGTAGAGAAAGAAACTGGTGGTCCACTGTAAGTAAGTGCGGCAGATGCGATATAGCTAGCAGGTGGATCTGGTTGCATAGCCACCACAGTTGACCCTGCTATGACTAAAACAAAACTAGCTAGTCCAATCCACTTATATTTATCAAAAGCAATAAGATAGCGCTTAACAATTGGTGGGGTCATGGTCGCTTCGCTCCAATTAAAAATTAAAAATTAAAAATTAAAAATTTAGGAAGCAACAAATTCAAGATAGTGGCTTTGATACAAAAACGCTATCAACTTCCTACTGGAAATATCGGTTCATATCTTTAATATTTTTCCATTAATCAATGCAAAAATAAGTTGGAAATGTGGCTTCCTCCAGTCCCAAATATTTACAGATTGTATCCTTATTTTAGATTTACTAATTTGATCCACCACCACCGAAGTTATCAAAAAACCGGAGAAAGGATTGAACATTGAAGAAAGGTTGAGTAATAGTAGTCAGTAAATTACTAATTTTACCTATGAGGTTACGACCAACAACAATAACATCATTATCTTGAAGCGCCACATTTTGAGACGCATCACCGCCTAGAGCTTTTTTAGCATCAAGTTTTTGGGTAATAGCTTTGCCTCGTTCCGGGTCAAAGCGAACTAAAGCAATATCCCGGAGGTTAGCAGTGTCGAGATTTACTCCTCCCAAAGCATCTACAAATGTACTGCCGTTAGGCAGTGCTTGAGTGGAAATACCTCCCGCAGCATAGTTTAAAACCCGGACTCTAATCTGTGGTACAGCCAAGGATGAACGTGCTACCAAATTGCGGTCATAACCGTCATCATTACCGACTTCACGACGGGGTACGAGGATCGCATCTCCGTCTTGTAAGCGTAAATTAGGGATTGAACCGCCATTTTGCAGTGCTGCATATAAGTCAATACTTTGTGAAATCACCGAACCATCCGTTAATTTCCGACGTATTTGCACTTGTCGCAGGTCTGCATTGAATGTTGAACCACCAGATGTTAGCAAGGCATCAGCAACGCGGGGTGTTATTGAATTAATCGGATAAATTCCTGGTCGAAATATTTCCCCGCTAATGGTAACTTGAACTGGTCGCGCCCCTGCTAAGGATACTACTACAATTGGATCTGGTAAAATGCGACTCAAACTCAAGCGGATTTTTTCTTGAGCTTCTTCCAAGGTTAAACCTTGTAATGACACCGTTCCTACTTGCGGTACTATAATGTTGCCTTCTGGACTAATTGCAGCTTGAAAACTGAGGTCTTGACGCTGCGTTGCTAAGGCTAAAACTATTACTGGATCAACCACATAACGATTTAAGCCCAAGCGAATTTTTTCTTGAGCTTCTTGGAAAGTTAAACCTTGTAATGAAATTGTTCCCAATAACGGCACTACAATATTACCTTCTGGGTTGATTAAAGCTTGAAAGCTCAAATCTGGAAAGCGCTGAACCGAAACGCTAATTCCATCTCCTATTCCTAAACGGTATGGGCCAGGAGGACGCTGAAGCACAACGCTAATTGTATCTCCTGGTCCCAAGAGGTAGCGGCTGAATTGGGGCGAAATTTCGTTATTCACACCTAGAGGTGCAACCTCAGTACCTGGCAAAGGCGAGGGGGGCTGCCTTGGTGATTGTCCTTGCAATGGAAAGGGCTGGGCAACAACGAGTTGGATAGGTGTTATTAAGAAAACTCCCACTTGAAGACTGACAAAAGACAGGGCGCTGAATCCACGCATATAATAATAACTGGGATCTATGAACATCGGTGTAGAAAATACTGATAGAGGAATGAGTCGCGCCGAGTGGTTATTTTACTCTAAGAATGTCCTAGATGTCTCTTTTATCTGCAAGTATTTACTCAGAAAATTGCTAAATTTAATTTTTAACTTCATAATTTTTTTAACATCTTTGAGTTTCGGTTTGAAGGCAATTCATAGAGATCCTATTGATGAATCTCTGCACAAAGGAATCTTTAACAGACTCTACAAAGGGCCTGCCATCAATACAGTTTGCACTGTTTCTCCTATAGACTGAGCTAAAGACCAAGATGTTTCTACCTGCCCTAAAGGTTCCATTGGAATTAGAATGCTCACCCCCACCCAAGGAGTGCGTTGCTTACGCCACTGTGCTAATTGATCCGCTAAGAACCAGTGTAAAGGTGATGGATTTCCCCCGTCTGGCATGGCGTACCATTGCAAAACTGCGAAGGTTTGCTGTGGTGTGGAGGCGCGAAAGAACCTAGCTTCTACTTTGGTTTCGACATTAGATGTCAACTTTGCAGACGGTTTCACAGTAAATTCCGCAGAGCGAAATTGAGCTACATCCCACTTTCCCCAGCGTGACCTTCCCCAGCCGTTAACCTCTGTCCACTCTACCTCTGGTTGATCCTTAGGTCCATTCTGCGGCAGCAACAGCAGGATTGCTTGGGATTCGGAACCTTGTTTTTTAATTACCTGCAAAGACCATTGATGTTCGCCAATTTGCTGTTCTGCTTGTTCAATGGTTTGCCAACCAGGAATGGCTAACCCAGTCTTGCGGATGTGTCTTAACTCGTTGAGGGTAGTAACAGGTGGCAGTTGTTTCCATTGCCAGTGTCCTGTCAGGTATCCGGGAACCCCTGCCATTGCCAGCAGTAGTAGCAATAACAAAAGTGCTGCTACTTGACTCAATTGGTTTTCTTTGAAAAACTTGGAGAAGGAAGTCATCAGTAAAATTTGCAATACTTAGGCAGAATTTTACTTTATAAAATAACACCGTGAGTTCAGTAATATTTAGGAGTTACACATCGGGGAGGAAAATTAAGGGAGTTTGGAGTTAGGAGTTTGGAGTTAGGAGTTAGGAGTTTGGAGTTGTTTATTGGGATGGGAAGAATTCAGTCCCAATCCCCAATCCCCAATCCCCAATACTTCGGCTTCTCTACGAGACGCTACGCGTAGCTTGCTTCCCCGAAGGGGTACGCTCAGTACAAGTCTCCAGTCCCCAATACTTCGGCTTCTCTACGAGACGCTACGCGTAGCTTGCTTCCCCGAAGGGGTACGCTCAGTACAAGTCCCCAGTTCAACTTTCTGCTTCTTGCTGAGTTTCTAGAGATGCCGAGAAATAGTTATTAATCCAATTCAGTAAGGGCACTAATGACACCAACATACAAGCAGAGTAGAGGTCACCACCCCAACCCTCATGTAGCCATTTAAAAGCTGCTTCTTGACCTGTGCCGTGAAAGAAAGTCAGTAAAGTATTACGAATGATATTGGCAGTAGTACTAACGATCGCAGCAATACACAAAAAGGATATAGTTGTGCGGCGTGAAGACAATGCATCTGTCCAATAAAGCAGCATCAAGCCGACGTAGAGAGTCGTGAACAACATTTTCAGCCCTGCACAATAGGGGGCAACTTCTACAATCCGTCCTCCGACGTAGAGATTCATTTCAGACACGGTTACTTCCATACCAAATTGATTCAGGATGAAGCCGGCTGTGCCAGCGATAAAGTTTTGGAGAGGGGAGGTATAGGGAGAAATGAGATAGGGTACTGCTGTTGGGGTTGCAAAAAATACTAGTAGCAGGGGAAATCCCTGCGATCGCAAACCTGCTATTCCCTTAAACCACAAGCACAATCCTGCTAGTATAAGGGGCAAGGAAAGGTTAACCCACTCTGTAACACCGCCAAGATAAAAAACTGCCCCTAATAACAAGAAAACAGCGCCCAAGGGATGGCTAGTATCTGGCAAACGTTTCCACTTTTTCCGGTTTAACCAGGCTATGTAAGCAGCAAATGGTAGACCAATAATTCCGTGGCTGAAATATTCGTGTTCTGTACTGATATTTTTGTGCAGCCAACCATCCACCCAATGTAGCAATATCGGAGCATAAAGCAGCAGTAAAACGCCTAAAATGGCTAGATTTAACCAGCCCGATGCGCTTATATTTTTAACCTGTTGCCGGAGTACCATAATTTTAAGTAATTCAAAAACTTTGGTCATTTGTCATTTGTCCTTTGTCATTAGCAATGAATAAAGAACAAATGACAGTCTGAACGAAAAAATGTCTAATTTTAGAGGCACATTAGGGATGAATTCATTTCAGGCTACCACGCTGCCAAGATCAGCAGGAGATAGATTATCTACCTGATAATTCGTTGAGACTGCATTAGCGATCGCAGCTACAACTTCTTTGACTTGGCTACTGCTCAAACCAGGATACATCGGTAATGATAATATTTGCTGTGACAACTTTTCTGCTTGGGGAAAATCTCCCGGCTGATAGCCTAAGTTGGTGAATGCTGGCTGGAGATGACAAGGAATTGGGTAGTGAATGCCAGTTTGAATTCCCGCTAATGTCAGTTTTTCCTGGAGTTGCTGGCGTTCTATTGGGCAAGAATCATCAACTTTAATCACATAAAGATGATAAACATGTCCTGTATCACTTTGGTTTTCTATAGGGATAATACCAGCACTTGCTAAGGGTGCTAGTTCTTGATCATACTCCTGGGCAATAGTCAAGCGATCGCGATTCCACTGTGGTAAATATGGTAGTTTCTTGTGCAAGATGGCTGCTTGTAAAGTATCCAAGCGGCTGTTTGTACCTGGTTCGGTATGAAAATACTTTTGCGATGCACCATAATTTCGCAAACGGATCATCTTCTGGGCGACATCTGAATCTTGTGTCAGCAGCATTCCCCCATCCCCAAATGCTCCTAAATTTTTACTGGGATAGAAACTAAAAGCTGCTGCTATTCCTACTGAACCAGCGTGATATCCATCTCTTTGGGCGAGGTGTGCTTGGGCTGCATCTTCAAAAACTAGTAGTTTGTAGGTATCGGCAAGGTTCAATAACTGATGTGGTGATACCATCTGCCCATAGAGATGGACAGGGATAATTGCTTTAGTTTGAGGCGTAATTGCGTTGGCTGCGGCATCTAAGTCAATTAACGCTGTTTGGCGATCGCAATCGACTAGAATTGGCTTGGCACCAGCGCGTACCACCCCAATCAGGGTTGCTACAAAAGTATTTGCTGGTAAAATCACTTCATCGCCAGCACCAATATTACACGCTTGCAAGCCGAGAGCGATCGCATCTGTTCCTGATGCAACACCAACTCCATAAGCTGCCCCAGACACTGCCGCAAATGCTGCTTCAAAATCTGAGACTGCTTGCCCTAAAATAAAATCTCCCTTTTCCAATACAGATTGGATTGCATCTTCCAATTGCATTTGAATTGGTTCGTGTTGTAACTTCAAGTCTACAAAAGGAACTCTAATAGTCATTTTATTCATTACCAGTTGTCCTCAAAAAGATTTCCTCGTATGGAAAAAATACAAAAGCCTGCACAATTTTCGGCGTGAAATTTTAATAGATTTAATCTATTGCATAGTGATTTATCACAACTATCTAGTAAGCTATGGGTGATTCAAAATCACATCCTATTCAGTTGATTGCCCGAAGTTGTCATCAGACTTCTGAGACTGTTACCAGTAAAAGTGGCTAGAGATAATTACACTAACATAAGAGTTGTTTTAAGTAAATTTACTTTGAATATGCCAGTAGAAGTTTTCCCTTCTATATATAAAGAATCACAGCCACTTTGTATTGTCTCCTTAGCTTTAAGTTACCCTGACTGAATCAAAATCTAACGCAGTCTGATTGCAAAATCTCAAGCAATAAAGACTACACCAGTGGTCAATAAAGAACATTCAGCACCAGTAATTAGTAAGTAGGGGATACCACATCCTCGGCTTAATGGGAGGGATAAAAAAATTCTGCCCTAAATTTGTTTGTCAGAGGCAAAATTAGGGAATGCTTAAAAATAGCAATTGATAACCCAGAAATAGGGCTTATCTCAATTACAGTATCGAGAAATTATTAAGGTAGCAGTGGCAATGATAGAGCCTGAAAACAAATTATTTGCCCTAAGGGATGGTTGGGATTCTCCTGAAACAAGAGAACTACAACGCCTCAAAGCTTTGTCAGATTTAGGTTTGCGGCAACCAGAAACGATTCCAGTTTTTGAAGAAGCCACACAGACTGCTGCCCACTTTCTGGAAGCACCAATTTCCATATTGGGGTTTGTGGATCAAGAACGCCATTGGTTCAAGTCGGCGGTGGGCTTATCTAGGCTGGGACTAATGAATCATTTGGCACAGAGCCGCCAACTTTCACGCCGGGAATCCTTTTGTACTCAGGTAGTACAGAGCTTTCAAGTTTTTGTAATTAATGATACGCACAAACTGGCAGATCCAGTACTTGCTAGCAGCAAATTGGTGCAAGATTATGGTATCCGTGCTTACTTAGGAGCGCCACTAATTGATGCTGAGGGACATTGTTTAGGTGCATTGGCGGTGATGGATTTAGTACCGCGCAATTTTACAACCAGAGACATTGAGTTTTTACAAATCATCGCTCGTTGGAGTATGAGTGAATTTGAGCGTAATCGACTCCTGCAAGGGAAACTCGAATCAAGCAATCAGGCGATCGCTCCTTCAGTATTTTCACTCAATAACGAACGTAGCACTGAGATTAAAATCGCCCCAACGACTACAGATGGCGACTCTGTTTCTACCAAACAACTGAAACTGGAACTTTTGGCTCAACTAACTCAGGAGTTACGCACGCCCTTAACATCTGTACTCGGTATGGCTAGTGTTTTAGGACGTGAAATTTATGGGCCTTTGACGACTAAGCAGAGAGAATATTTGGAAATTATCCAACACAGTGGTCGGTACTTACTTTCTCTAGTAAACGAAATTACCGAACTAGGAGCGATGGATGAAAATTCAACTGTGCTAAATCTGGCTCCTGTGGATATCGAAATGCTATGCCAACAAGCTATCAATACCCTCGAAGAAGTGGCTAATCGCCGCGAGCAAGATATTCGCCTGTCTATAGAACCGGGACGCAATCGCATTTGCCCTTTAGATAAAGACAAGGTGCGGCAAATGCTGTATCACCTGGTTTTTAGTGTGATTCAACTTTCTGCTACAGGTAGCATTGTTCGCATTCATGTTTCTTACAAGGAAGATACCCTCAATATTACTATTTGGGTTTCTCATCCTTGGTTAGGGGACGGCATAACTGAGGTTGATCCTTACTTCCGTCTCAATTCTTTGTCGCTGCTGGAACTGACAGGTGAAGTCGCAACTTACAATACTCATACAGAAGGACAGGAGCAACTAGAACTAGATACTTCATCAGTAGCAGTGGACAATTCCAAAAATTTGAGTGGGAATCACTCAAATTTCCTTGCTACTAGTTCAGGTATAAATTTAGCTAAATCAAATGGAAGTCTTTCTCGTGAAAGCTTGGGTCTATTATTAAGTTGTCAACTGGCAGAATTGCATGGTGGACAAATTTTGATTCAAGGTTCACCAGAATCAGGATATCGTTATGTGCTTTCTTTACCACTGCAACTGGCGACTACCTCACAAGCAATTAGCGATGTCTAATGGTATGGGGATTGGGGATTGGGGACTTGTACTGAGCGTACCCCTTCGGGGAAGCAAGCTACGCGTAGCGTCTCGTAGAGAAGCCGAAGTATTGGGGACTTGTACTGCCCTTCGACTACGCTCAGGAACCGCGACTTGTGCCGAGCGAAGTCGAGGTAAGCCGAAGTATTGGGGATTGGGAAAGACGTATTTTCTATCTATATTTCATTAATTCGTAGCGAATTCTCCGCGTACCTCTGCGCCCCTACCCTACGGGAAGGCAAAGCGCATCTGCTTTTAAATTTCAACCCTCAATTCGCTACGATTTTACCTAAAGCTGTACTCAGTACATGAAGAACTATCTTAACTTCCTATTGGCTGATGGCTAGGAATAAGAGAGCCATTACGCAATGTGCAATCTCCGTTATTACCTTTTTATAGGGGTATGCATTATGATCAATTCCAAGTTCTGCGTCGGCAGACTAATTGATCGCAATGTTTTTTATGAATTTAGTCTGGCAACGATTTACTTTATCATCTTTACCGCTCAAAGAATATTTTGCTAGCAGTTACGTACACCGCTCTCTGGTGGGACTGTTAAGTTCTTGGCGGCAAACTAGCGTCTTGTTCCAGTGGGGAGATGCGATAGCAGCTGCTTTACTCAGCTCAATATATGCCCTTGCACCTTTTGCTTCAAGCACGTTAATAGGTTTGTTGCTGGGGGCTTGTGTAGCATTTTGGCTGTTGTTGACTTTATCTGATGAAGCAACACCAGCAAATGTTTCCTCAGTCACTCCCATTCACCTACTGGTATTGCTCTACTGGGGAGTTGCCGCAATTGCAACAGCATTATCACCGGTGAAAAAGGCGGCGCTTAACGACTTGGGAACATTGACCTTGTATTTGCTACTATTTACTCTTTGTGCCAGGGTATTAAGGTCTCCTCGTCTCCGGTCGTGGATTATCATCCTTTATCTACACGTATCGTTAATTGTTAGTGTATATGGGTTGCGACAATGGTTTTTTGGAGCCACAGCACTAGCGACTTGGGTTGATCCAGAATCTCCTCTGTCTAAGACTACAAGGGTCTACAGTTATTTAGGCAATCCCAATTTATTGGCTGGATACCTCTTACCGGCAGTAATTTTTAGCTTAGTGGCAATTTTTGCATGGCGAAGCTGGCTAAAAAAATCACTAGCATTAACAATGTTAATTGTCAATACTTCCTGTCTGATTCTAACTTTTAGTCGTGGCGGTTGGATTGGACTAGTGGTGGCAATTTTAGCTGTGATGGCATTGCTAGTTTATTGGAAAAGCGTAGAAATGCCTCGTTTTTGGCGTACTTGGTCACTACCGATTGTCTTGGGAGGTTTGATCGGCGTATTACTGCTAGCAGTGATATTTGTAGAGCCAGTGCAGATCCGGGTGTTAAGTATTTTTGCTGACCGTAAAGATAGCAGTAATAATTTTCGCCGAAATGTCTGGGATGCTGTTTTTCAGATGATTCGCGATCGCCCGATTTTCGGTATTGGCCCTGGTCACGGCTCTTTTAATAAAGTTTATCCCCTCTACCAACACCCTCGTTACACTGCTTTGAGTGCCTATTCGATTTTGTTTGAAGTAACTGTAGAAACTGGCTTTGTTGGTTTAGCCTGCTTTCTCTGGCTAATAATTGTCACATTTAATACGGCATTTTTGCAAGTGCGACGATTGCGACAATTCAGAAGTGTAGAGGGATTTTGGTTAATTGGAGCGATCGCTACTTTACTGGGTATGCTAGCTCACGGCACCGTAGATACTGTCTGGTATCGTCCTGAAGTCAATACCCTCTGGTGGCTGATCGTTGCCTTAATTGCCAGCTACTGGACACCTTTAGCTCAAAACCAGACAAATTCATCTAATTCAGAACCAGCAGTAAACTAACATCAGCAAGTTGTCAGTTGTTTTTATCCTGAACAACTGCCAACTGGTATTAGTCCTTGTAGGTAGTAGCACCTGGGGCATTAGGTTCACGATAAGCTCTCGCTTGATCCTCACGCTTTTTGCCAGCCAAACCACCTAGACCGAATAGACCAATTAATCCTAACCAACCCCAATCAGAATGGTTGCGATCTTCAGTGGTCGTTGTTGTTGTTGGAGCAGTAGTGGCTCCAGAGTCATTAGTTGTCTGAGCTTGTGCAGATAGAGTTAAGGGTAAAATTCCCATACTCAAGGTGAGAACGCCAGCGCCAATAGTTGTAATGAAATTACTTTTCATGAGTTGTGAAAATTCCTGGTGTCGTCCGAAGTTACTCACCACTGTATCGAGTTTCAACCTTAGCAAAATCAATCTACGGCTATAAACTAGGAATTTTCAAAACTCACGCTGTGGATATACAACATCCTTTTCACAGCAATCTATTTCTCACTCTGCTGTGGTAGTTTAGCAACACTGACCCTCAATAGCTTTTCATTGCCCGTTGAATATCACGCTGGTCTTGTCGTCGTTTCAGGTCTTCTCGCTTATCGTGGAGCTTTTTACCTTTGCCAAGGGCTATACTCACTTTTAGCCAGCCTCGTTTGAGATACATTTTCAAAGGGATTAAAGTTAAACCCTGCTGTTCTACTTTGCCAATTAGCTTACGAAGTTCTTGGCGATGCAACAGTAGCTTGCGTGTACGCCGTGGTTCATGATTAAAATATTGTCCACTAGCGTTGTAAGGCGAGATATGGACATTGATCAACCATGCTTCGCCATTGCGAAGTAAAGCATAGCCATCTTGGAGATTGACTTTCCCCGCACGAATTGACTTCACCTCTGTTCCTGTCAATTCAATTCCAGCTTCGTAAGTTTCTAGAATTTCATACAAATAACGGGCTTGGCGGTTGTCGCAAATAACTTTGTAACCTTCGTTCTTGTCGCTCATTGATAATTTTGTGTGCTTTAAATGTACCTAAAAAATTATTTGGATTGGCTTGTGAATTATAGGGTGTATCTTAGAGCCGCTATAAATTTTGAACTGTATATCACTAATTTAGCTTTTCTAAGTTCAAAATTAAGGTTTTCTGGCAACTTGAAGTTATCAAGTAGGGGCAATACCCTGCCCATTGGTGTCAACTTAACGTAGAAGTCAGGTAAGAGAGAGCATTCCAGAGTTGCCCTGATCCCCTAACCCCTTCTCTCAACATGGGAAAAGGGGAACTAGGAAATTTGTTTGCTCCCCTCTTGCATATTGGGCTGTACTTCATTTACCTGAAATCTGCTGTATTGGTGAGTTGTTACAAATTACAAAGCTGTCCATACCTCCCAAGAGAGGGAGTTAAAGGTAAGTTACACTTCGTTAACCCATCTAAAGATTTAAGATTTTCTTTATAAATAAACCCTGAAAGTAGTAATTAGCTGGTAATCCTGTCATAGTATGAAATATAAGAACACTATTATTATGTGTGTTCACTGATGGAGTACGTAGAAGCAAACTTCCGAGTAAAAAAATGCTAGGGGTGTATTATCCATGCCCTTGACGATCCTTGTAGTGGATGATGATTTGGGCACTCGTCTGTCTGTTAGCGACTATCTTGAACTGTCTGGCTATTCGGTGATCACGGCTAATGACGGTCAAGAGGCTTTGTTTGTGGTGGATGAGTATCATCCTGATTTGATTGTCACGGATATCGTTATGCCACGGATGAATGGCTATGAGCTGGTCCGCCGGGTGCGTCAACAACCAGTATTTCGTTTGTTGCCTGTAATTTTATTAACAGCCCGAACTAAGACCCAGGAAAGAATTTTGGGCTACCAGTCAGGGTGCGATTTATACTTACCCAAGCCTTTTGAAGTGGAAGAGTTAGCAGCAGCAATCCGCAATCTTTTGGAGCGATCGCAAATCATTCAATCGGAGTATCGCTTTTCTCATAAAGAGAGTTTGGGCATTTCCACCTCGACAAAAGCGGTAGATGCCCATAATTCTCTGTCCACTCAAGTTCAGAAATCCCATCTGCACTCATCCCTAACTGATAGAGAACAAGAAGTCTTAGAGTTATTAACTCATGGTCTTTCTAATGCCGAAATGGGTCTTCAGCTACACCTGAGTCCTCGAACAGTGGAAAAGTACGTTAGCAGTTTATTGAGAAAAACCTCAAGCAGCAACCGAGCGGAATTAGTTCGTTTTGCGATGAAGCATGGTTTGGTGGAATAAAAGTTAGGAGTTAAAAGTGAGGAGTTAGGAGTTTTAAGGGACTGAAAAATAAAAAAACATCCCAAATTTTCTTGTGGGATGGGTCTCCCCACCCGTCCCATATTCAGGGCGGGCAAGATGCCCACCCCACAAGATGGATAGTTTATTTATTGGAAATCCCTAACTCCTAACTTATAACTCTTCACTTTTAACTTTTGTCAGCAAACCTTCACAAGCATCGATCAGTAAATCAATCACCTGATTAAATCCCTCTTGACCTCCGTAATAGGGATCTGGGACTTCCTTCAGGCTGTGTCGAGAGCAAAACTCGCACATCAAACGCACTTTATGCTGATATTGTTCAGTTTGATCAAGACTGAGGATGTTCTCATAATTTTCTTGATCCATCGCCAAAATCAAATCAAAGTCTTGAAAGTCCGACTTTTGAAACTGGCGTGCTTGACCACGCAGTTTAATTCCCAACTTTGTAGCCGCCGCAGCACTCATGCGTCTGTCAGGTGGGCTACCAATGTGATAACTAGATGTACCAGCAGAGTCACAGAGGATGCCATCGCTCAAGCCAGCCTGCTCAATTAGATGATTCATGATATTTTCTGCCGATGGCGATCGGCAGATGTTACCTAAGCAGACAAACAGCAACTTGTAAGGCATAGATATTATTTGTCCTTTGTCAATAGTCATTTGTCCTTTGTCCTTTGTCCAACGACCAACGACCAATGACCCTTCGGGTTCACCAGTTGCTCATGGAGGAAACCCCCAAGACCGCACTGGCTCACCAATGACTAGTGACCAATGACTAAAATCCAGGTAACTCCAACCCACTGGTTAATTCTTCCATGCGTTCCCGCATTGTTGCTGTAGATTTGTTGTAGGCTTCTTTCATTGCCACTGTCACAAGATCGGAAAGTACTTCTGCACCTTCCCCTAAAGCATCTGGAGAAATTTCCACTCGCTTGGGTTCTTGGTTCCCACTGACAATCACCTTCACCAAACCACCGCCAGATTCTCCTTGAATCTCCATTTGCTCCAATTCTTCTTGGAGTCGCTTTGCGCCTTCTTGAACTTGCTGCGCTTTCTTAAAAGCTTCGGCCAGTTCCTTCATTTTTCCTAAGCCAAAGCCAAATCCCTGTCCTTTTCCTGTCATAATTATTTGTACGCGTGTGCGCTGAATAACAAATCAAATTCAATTATAGATGCGGTAAGTAATTTGCCTGTTTTTTTACCAATAATTAATGCATTGGGCATTGGGAATTGGGCATTGGTTACATTCCAACTTCCTGATCTCCCTCATTTCCTCAGTTCCCAATCCCCCTTACCGGAATTTAAAGTTTCAACAAGCACCTTGAAACTCTCCGAGCATTTTGACTTCTGGCTCTAAATTAATAGACCAACGTTCTTGTACTTGATGTTGGATGTGGCGAATGAGACAGAAGATGTCACTAGCTTTTGCTCCACCACGGTTAACGATGAAATTAGCATGGAGTAGCGCTACTTGCGCCCCACCAATTTGGTAGCCTTTTAAACCAGTTTGTTCAATTAACCAGCCAGCGCTATAAGGTTTGGGATTGCGGAACACACTGCCACAACTGGGGAAGTTGTATGGTTGGGTGCTTAACCGATGCTTTTTGTGTTCTTTGGTGATTGCCACAACTTTTGCTGGGTCGGCACCTGGGGCGAGTTGTAAGGTGGCTTGGGTGACTATGCGATCGCCACCTTGCAATAATGAAGTTCGGTAGCTATAACCTAACTGTTCAGGGGTAATAGTTTCCAGCGTCCCATCGGGTGAAAGTACCTGGGCACTAACTAACATATCTGCGATACAACTATTATGTGCCCCTGCATTCATCACCACGGCACCTCCTGCTGTTCCGGGGATGCCAACAGCCCATTCCAATCCTTCCCATCCTAATTCTGCTGCTGCCCATGCCAAACTGGGAATTGATTCTCCGGCTGCAACGGTTAATTGACCTGTCTGGGGATCAAAGTTGCTGAAGCGGAGATGACGAGTCGCAATGACTAAGCCTGATATACCACCATCGCTGACCAGCAAATTAGAACCTGCTCCCAGTGTTGTCACCTTTAAATCACGTTCTTTTGCGTATTTAAGACTTGCTTGCAGTGCTTCTAAGTTCCGGGGGGAAACGTACAAATCAGCAGCTCCGCCAACTCTATAGGAAGTAAACGCTGATAAGGAAGCCTGGGACTTGATCGCACAATCACTATTGGGTAAGTAAATTACCTCTCTCTCCACCGAATTAGCTGTTTGCTGTTTCTTTGTATTCAAATCAGAAACTGTGCAGACGTTTCCAGCTGCCTGGGAAATGGTCATCTTTACTTTTTTTTGGTAAAATTTTTACATTTATTTACCGCAAAGATACGGTAATAGAGTTAACTTATGGAACCGTTGCTTTCGCAAAGTCTCCACTTAGGATGTGGCTTTAGCAGGCTCACAAAGTGTTGTAATTAGTTCAGGAATCACCTGATTCAAGTTTCCAGCCCCCAAAAACAGCGCCAAGTCTCCTGGGCGTAGTGTTTGCAGCAAGTATTCATACACTGCGGGTAAAGTTGGTTGATAAACTACAGGAGAATGCTGTTTAGCAATTTCCGCCGCTAGATTTTCACCACTAATTTGCCCTAAATTTGGTTCGCCTGCACTGTAAATATCAGTCAGCACAACCAAATCAGCATAGGTAAAGGACTGGGCAAATTCTTCTAAAAAGGTCAGTGTCCGGCTATAGCGATGGGGTTGGAAGATGGCAACCACTCTTTGCCCTGGTCTTGCCTGTAAACGGGCTGCGGCGAGAGTAACGCGAATCTCGCTGGGATGATGAGCATAGTCATCAATGAAGGTAATGCCATTGACTTCACCTCGGAACTCAAAGCGTCGTCTTGCTCCTTCAAAGGTGGCGATGCCTTTGGCAATTGCTCCAAATTCTAAGCCCAAGGCGCGACCAACGGCCACTGCTGCTAAGGCATTGCTGAGATTGTGCCGACTGAGCAGCCGCAACTTCAACACACCCAAAGCTTTGCCTCTTTCCCAAACTAAAGCTGTGGTGCCATCAGCACGATAATCAATATTGGTGACGGTGTAATCAGCGTCAGTATCTGAGTGTAAGCTGTAACTGATTGTGGGTTGTAAGCGATCGCGCACTGTCGCACAGTCAATGCTACCTATTAACGTTTTACAACCCTTAGCAAATGTCTGGAAGATGTCAATAACTTCTTCTAATGTATCGTAATGGTCAGGATGATCGAGTTCAATATTGGTGATAATCCCAATTTCAGCAGCGTGTTTTACCAGAGAACCATCTGATTCATCTGCTTCGGCTACCAAATATTGGCTTTCTCCCAGTCGAGCATTACCGGACCATGCATTGACTTCGCCACCTACTAAAATCGTTGGGTCTAGACCTGCTTCCAAAAGCATATAGCCAATCATGCTACTGGTTGTAGTTTTGCCGTGTGTTCCTGCCACTGCAATACTGTAGTAATCGGCAATTAAAGCTGCCAGTAGATCCGAACGATGTAAAATTGGACAACCTAAATCCAGCGCTGCTTTGTATTCTAAATTATTCGTGTTAATTGCTGTTGAACAAATGACTTGAGGCAGTTTCGACTTAGTATCAACAGGTAATTCTTCTTGTGAATTTAATACTTCTGCATTCGCCAATACTTGGGGGCGAAAGAATTCGAGATTGCTTGCCTCTTGTTTAGCAAAAATATGAGCGCCGATAGATTCCAACTTGTGCGTAATGTGGTTGGGACGAAGATCCGAACCTGACACAGGAAATTTACGCTTGGCGAGAACGTATGCCAGAGCAGACATACCTATGCCACCGATGCCAATGAAATGAAATGGTCTACCACTAAAATCTACAGAATTAGTCATTTATTGCTCCTCTTACACCACACCACACCATAATCACAAATGACACGCGTATCATAACAGGAATTTGATTTTTACCGTAACTACTCCTGTATGATGTTTATGTTTGATGCCCAAATAATATTTCCGCTCTGGTTTTCCTTGTTCAGAATGATTTTACCTTGGTTGGAGGTTTTTGCTATTTCTGAATTGTTGTTAAGATTATTCTGAAAATTTTGGTCGCATCGGGAAAGAAATTCTTGTAATGTCAAATACATATTTTTGGCTACCTTACTGTAATTGGCTACATAATACATTGTTTAGTGAAACTGATTTGAAATTGCATCAAGTCTAGGCGGGAATTGAGTAAAATAGTACATTGTTAATGAAACTATTTTCCAATTGCATAAAACCCAGGCATAACTGGATGCAGCAACTAGCAATTTTTGGTGGCACATTTGATCCAATTCATTGGGGACACCTACTCGTAGCCGAGACAGCTTTGCATCAAGTATCCCTTGAAAAGGTAATTTGGGTGCCATCCCTAAATCCTCCTCACAAAGAAGCAGCTTTGTTTGAGCATCGTGTAGAAATGCTGCAATTGGCCATAAAAGATCACCCAGCGTTTACTGTCTCACTAGTGGAGACAAATCGCTCTGGGACATCTTATGCCATTAACACCCTGATTGACTTATCTGCTTCTTATCCAAATACTCACTGGTACTGGATTGTGGGCTTGGATACTTTCCAAACCTTACCCCGTTGGTACCGTGGACACGAACTAGCCCAAATGTGTGATTGGTTAATCGCACCCCGACTGCTAGGTGGTGAGACTATAACTCAAAGCAAATTAATCTGCAAGCAAGTGGAGCAACAAATCAAGGAGCAGTCTTTTACCATTCACTGGCAACTCTTGAGTACACCTTTAGTAGGAGTTTCGTCAAGTCTAATTCGCAAATTTTGCCGCGAAGGCCAGTCAATTCGTTATTTAGTCCCGGAATCGGTTAGATCATATATCACTAACAACAATATCTACTCTGACAAATCTGAATAAATTATGTGTTTTTTTGTTGATCTAACACTTTATGGTTAAAAGTGCCCCCCCCCTTTGCGATATGATTGGGGTCAACGATATCAACATATAAGCATAAATACAGAGGGCAAGACACTGTGATTAGAGTTGCAATCAACGGTTTCGGGCGGATTGGACGTAACTTTGCGCGTTGCTGGGTGGGTAGAGAGAATAGTAGAATCGATCTTGTCGCTATTAATGACACTTCAGACCCTAGAACCAATGCTCACCTGCTGAAGTATGACTCGATGCTAGGGAAGATCAAGGGTGCTGAGATTAGTGCCGATGATAACTCTATTATCGTTAACGGTAAGACCATTAAGTGCGTATCCGATCGCAACCCAGAAAAGTTGCCCTGGAGAGATTGGGGAATTGACCTAATTATCGAAGCAACCGGGGTATTTACTAGCAAAGAAGGAGCGCTGAAGCATGTGAATGCTGGAGCCAAGAAAGTTCTGATTACCGCTCCTGGTAAAAACGAGGATGGCACTTTTGTGGTTGGTGTGAATCATCATGATTATGACCACAACATACACAACATTATCAGTAATGCTAGCTGTACTACCAACTGCTTGGCACCAATTGCCAAGGTGTTGAACGATAAGTTCGGCATCATCAAAGGTACCATGACCACCACCCATAGCTATACAGGCGATCAGCGCTTGCTAGACGCTTCTCACCGGGATTTGCGACGGGCGAGGGCAGCAGCGATAAACATTGTACCCACCTCCACTGGTGCAGCGAAAGCAGTGGCGCTGGTTATCCCAGACCTCAGAGGCAAGCTAAATGGCGTTGCCTTGCGTGTACCAACCCCGAACGTCTCAATGGTAGATTTCGTAGTTCAGGTTGAGAAGCGTACTATTACTGAAGAAGTTAACCAAGCTCTCAAAGATGCTGCCGAAGGCCCACTTAAAGGTATTTTGGCCTACAGCGAACTAGAACTGGTATCGTCTGATTATCAAGGTCATGATGCTTCTTCGATTGTCGATGCTAACTTGACTTTAGTCTTAGGTAATGACTTAGTGAAAGTTATGGCGTGGTATGACAACGAGTGGGGTTACAGCCAACGAGTCTTGGATTTGGCAGAATTGGTAGCTGAGAAGTGGGTTTAATTAGTCATTGGTCATTAGTCATTAGAAAAATGACAAAGGACAAATGACAAAGGACTATTGACCAAAGTGTTGAAATCCCTGGCTAAGACTCAGAACTTGGTCGGGGAATTTTTTTTGTTCGTCGTGCAATAATACTGTTGATCCAGGTGTAATTTTGCCTACGATCGCAGCACCTTCACCAAGATGTTGTACTAAGGCTAATGCTGGTTCTTGTGGTAAGCACAGCACTAATTCAAAGTCTTCGCCACCGTATAGAGCATATTTTAGCGCTTGCTCTTCTGGCAACCAATGGTTAAAAGTTTTTGGTACGGGAATTTGTCTGCGTTCTAAAACAGCGCCAACGCCACTAGCACGGCAAATTTGAATAATCGCATCTGCTAAACCATCACTGCTATCCATACCAGCAATGGGGAGTCGATAGTTAGGAGTAGAGACGCGATTAATCGCGTCTCTACAGGAGTTAGGAGTTAAGATTTTCCAGATGATTGGTAAGACATCTAATCGTGGCTGTGGGCGTTGGTGTGCGTGGATTAGAGCCGTGCGTTCTGTATTTTTGAGGTCTTGTCCTAATTCGGAATGTAAGAGCAGTTCTAAGCCAGCATGGGAGGCTCCATGAACACCTGTAACGATGATCGCATCTCCGACAACAGCAGCAGAACGGCGGATAATTTGACTAGGGTTAACTTGACCAAAAGCGGTAATTGCCAGAGTAGTTATAGGCGATCGCACAATATCACCCCCAACAATTGAGGTATTATATTTTTCCAGGCATTCTGTCATTCCCTGGTACAAGCGTTCTACCCAACTCACGTTTAATTCACCAGGGAGTCCCAACCCGACAGTGATTCCTAATGGGGAAGCACCCATTGCGGCTAAATCTGATAAATTGGCAGCAGCAGCTCGCCAACCTGCATCTTCTGGGGAAGTGGTGAGGTTGCTAAAATGCACACCATCAACCAGTACATCTGTAGTAACCACCAAAGATTGTCCTGGTACAGTCTCAAGTACTGCGGCATCATCCCCAATAATTTCTGGTGGACAGAAACGCTGCAATCTTTCTAAAAGACCTTGTTCACCAATATCTTTGATTTTAGTCATTAGTCATTTGTTATTGGTTAATTCTCCCCATATCTTTCATCTCCCTCATCCCCCACTTCCCTTGTAGGGAAGGGGTTGGGGGTTAGGTCTGAGAGAAAGTTGCACACGGCGTTAATTATTCTCCCCCTGCTGCCCTCTTAATTATGCTGCTTGCGGCTCAACCAGATTTTCTATTCCCTGAACCACTTTTGCCGATTCAATTTTGTCACCAGCCTTCAGTTTATCCAAAACTTCTCTGCCTTCAGTGAGATAGCCAAAAACGGCATAACGACCATCTAATAGGTTGCGGCCGGCGGGAGTGAGTTCGGGGTCAAACAAAAAGAAGAAAAATTGTGATGAACCACCATTTACTTCACTTTCGGGACGAGCCATCACCACTGCACCAAAGGCAGAAAAAGGCAGAACTGGCATATCAAGGTAACGACCAGCTTCTTCTAGAGTAATGCCATAAGTAGGTGCTTTATCGCCTTTAACTAAAACTTCTAAAGGAATAGCACGATATTTGCTCGTTGTTGGGTCAATGAAACCCACTTCTTTGCCAGCAGGATCTCCAGTTTGGAGAAAGTAAGATTCTTCAGAACGGGAAAATTCTAAACCATTATAAAAACCCCTTTGTACCAAATCTACAAAATTACCAGAAGTTACAGGGGCGCTGTAACCATCTACAACAAAGGTTAAATCGCCTTTGTTGGTTTTGAATTCTACAGTGGCACGACCTTTAAGTTGGGGCAGGTTACTATATTCCGTAGGCACTTCAAAGGGGAATTGTTTCACCATTGACTCTTCTAGCGCAGTAACGAGATTTAGTAGTTTAGTTCTCTCTTGCAGAATTTGTTCTTTATCTTTGCTGTTCGCCAATTCTTGCAATTTACCCACCCCAGATTTCAACTCGGTAATCCAAGCTTCCGCTTGGGGTTGGCGTTCTGCGGGAACGCTTGTTAAGATTTGAGAAGGTTTATCGAGAATGCGGGATGCTTGGCTAATGTCTTTGGAAATAGCACCCCAACGTCGATTCGCCCGCAGTTGGGCAGAGATGTCCTCTAAACTGCCTTGTAGTTGCCGCACAGGTTTGTTATCTATCGGGAGTGCATACCGCAACAAAGCCTTTCCGTCGGTAATTGCATTGCCGGCTGGTAGTGCGGCGCTACTGGAGGGAGTCCACCCAGCTGTAGTTATGCCTAAAAATATTGTTACCAGCAGTATTGCCATTAGGCTGTTCTTCAGCCAGGATTTTAATAAGTTAAGCATGGGATAACTCAAATGCAGCAGTGAATTGTTGACTGGACGTAACCCATAAATAATCTTCCCACGTTAGGTGATGAGTGAAGCAGAGGGAGAAATCAATTCAAAATTCAAAATTAAAGAACTTCTGCCTCCTGCCTCCTGCCTCCTCTTTCCCAATGCCCAATGACTAAATAGCTAATTACTCCGCTAGAAGGGTACAATAAATGCCGATTGTCTTCCAAAATTTGAAAGTTTCATGATCTCCAGTAACGACTTTCGACCCGGTGTTTCAATTGTATTAGATGGGTCTGTATGGCGAGTGCTTGAATTCCTGCACGTCAAACCAGGCAAAGGTTCCGCCTTTGTAAGAACTAAGTTAAAAAATGTCCAGAGTGGGAGCGTGATGGAAAAAACGTTCCGAGCCGGAGAAACACTGCCCCAAGCCACCCTAGAAAAAAGCACGATGCAACATACCTATAAAGAGGGCGATGAGTTCGTCTTTATGGATATGGAAACCTACGAAGAAGGCAGATTAACCAAGGCACAAATTGGCGATCGCGTCAAATACCTCAAGGAAGGTATGGAAGCTGAGGTGATTAAATGGGGCGAACAGGTGCTAGGAGTAGAATTGCCTAAGTCTGTGGTGCTGGAAATTATCCAAACAGATCCAGGTTTAAAAGGTGACACCGCCACAGGTGGCTCAAAACCAGCAACTCTGGAAACTGGTGCAGTTGTGATGGTTCCTTTGTTTATTTCCCAAGGAGAACGCATCAAAGTTGATACTCAGGAAGATAAATATATCAGCAGGGAATAACTTTCATCTCTACTGTGAGATGCTCCCGATTTAAATCCCTACATAGGGATTAATTCCCTGCCACACTTAAAATGCTAATTTACGGATAGGTCGAGGTAATAAAAACTGTGCCATTGGACTTTAATGAAATCCGCCAATTATTGGCAACGATCGCACAAACAGATATTGCAGAAGTCATACTCAAAAGCGATGACTTTGAGCTAACAGTCCGTAAGGCTGTGAGCGTTAGCAATCAGATGTTGTCGGTAAGTCAAGGGGCTTTAGGCGGTGTGGTAGGTTCTGGCTCGACATCGGGTTCATCTGGGGGAAACCAGGTGAACACAAGTCAGCTAACGGAGGTGTCCACATCTCGCGTGTTTGAGAATACTGGTACTAGCACACAATTGCAACTGTCAGTAAGTCCTCCCTCAACTATTGACCAAAGATTAGTAGAAGTACCTTCCCCGATGGTAGGAACCTTTTATCGCGCTCCTGCGCCGGGGGAAGCAGCATTTGTGGAAGTGGGCGATCGCATCCGCAAGGGTCAAACAGTCTGTATCATTGAAGCCATGAAGCTGATGAATGAAATCGAAGCTGAAGTTTCTGGCCAGGTGATGGAAATTCTTCTGCAAAATGGTGACGCTGTAGAATATGGTCAACCTTTGATGCGAATTAACCCCGATTAAGTATTAATGTATATATCAAGTGAGTAGTTAAAACTTTCAGTCTTTGCGGGTTAATCCTGATGAAACAAACGTTGCCTTTACCACCAGAAGTGGTGCAACAAGTAGCTGAATACTTCAGCCTTTTAAGTGAGCCAATGCGCCTGCGGCTGCTACACTTATTACGGGATGAAGAAAAATGCGTGCAAGAGTTGGTAGAGGCAACACAGACTTCTCAGGCAAATGTGTCAAAACACCTGAAGGTAATGTGGCAAGCAGGTATTCTTAGCCGCCGCAGTGAAGGAACTTGCGCCTATTACCGGGTGGAAGATCAAATGATTTTTGATTTGTGTAATCGGGTTTGCGATCGCCTAGCCACAAGGTTAGAACAGCAAGCCCGTAATTTTCGTGTATTAAATAGCAAACGGTAAGCTTAATAAAAGTTATGAGTTATGAGTTATGAGTTAATGAATTAAAATTGCTCACTCCTAACTTCTAACTCCTAACTTTTTTAAAGTGGATAATCTTTTTGAAAGTTTTCACGAGTTAGCGGTTGTTGTAACTCTACACCCTCACCGCCTAAAACATCCAATGGTTTGCCGTTCACGTCAATGTACACCTTGGCTTTGGGATTTAAAGTTGTCGCAGTATAAACAACTTGTCCCACGCGACCCATCATTGAAGTGCTACCGCCACCACTGGTAAAATCTTCAGATAAATTAACGTGAACCTCATTATTTTCCGCCTTCAGCCCCAATAGTTTGGTTCCTTTAGGGATGGTTGTAGTATCTGTCCCTTCTGTTGGGCCTGCTAACAAACTTTGGAAAGCTGCTTCTAAAGGCTGGTTGGGTAGTATAGAAGCTACTTTAACTGGCTGGGGAACCAAAACAACATTTTTGTCCTTTGATCTGAGCCAATAAACGTTAGGCGTTTGCTCATTAGCTGGCTGCTTAGTTGATGGCTGTACTGGTTGAGCGATTTGCCCAGAGGGGTTTGACGGTATGGGAGTATTGCTGGAGTGTGAGGTAAACCAAGCCACACCGCCACCCACCGCTACAACCACTGCTGACACAGCTGCAATTACGCCTGAAGAAATCCGATTAGATCCTTGTTGGTCTTTCATGTTCAAAACCTTCCTAACTGAGGGCTGATATGGTAGTTATGTGAGGAGCAGCCTGGTTAACGACGATACTTACAAGTGGAGAGTTTCCCACAACCGAGAGGAGACTTTATGCCTCTTAATTCTGCAAGTCCCGGTTTCAATTCTAGAATTTTTACTTCTAATCCGTCACCTACCAAATTATGTAAATTTTGGGGAGTGGGGAATCTGACTTTTGTCGGTATCTGGAAAACCTCTCTCTAAATCTCTCTCCTAAAAGGAGAGAGACTTTGAATTTTCCGCCTTACCATCGGGGGAAGGGGGTTAGGTTTTTCGTGGCACTTTCTAGATGACGTGAAAAGTCAGGCGGGGAATGGGGAATTTTCTACAGACGCGATTAATCGCGTCTCTACTCCCCTTTATCCTCTATTGCTTCGGTAATCCACTTATGAAGTGTAGTTGTAACTTCATCAATGACGATTTCTTGCGATTTACGGGTGGCTCTTTCTACAACTTCAACTTTGCCATTAGCGATCGCGCGTCCGGTTACAATTCTATAAGGTATGCCAATCAAGTCAGCATCTTTAAATTTCACTCCCGCCCGTTCATCTCTATCATCTAGTAGGGTTTCAATTCCCGCTTGATTGAGTTCTGTGTAAAGTTTTTGGGCGATTTCGACTTGTTGAGCATCCTTAATGTTGGGAATTGTGACGATGGCGTGGTAGGGTGCGATCGCAACTGGCCAAATAATCCCATCTTTATCGTAAGATTGCTCTACGGCAGCTTGTGCCAATCGTGACACACCTACACCAAAACAACCCATAAATAGCGGCTTCTCTTCACCCTGTTCATTGGTATAAGTTGCTCCCATCGCTTGGGAATATTTAGTACCTAATTGGAAGATGTGACCTGCTTCAATTCCACGGGCGCTTGCAAGGGTTTGTTCTGGGTTGTGGATGGCGCGATCGCCTGGCCTCGCTTTACGTATATCTACTACTGTGTTTGGTAGTTTAAATTGCTCAACCCAATTAGCACCAACTACGTGATATCCAGCTTCATTCGCACCTGTAACAAAGTTTTTTAAATCAACGGCTGTTTGATCCACTAAGCGCAAAAATTTAGGATGGATCTGTTTATTGGCGGTAATATACTCATCTGCGATGTCTGGCGCAATGTAGCCTAAAGGTAGAGATTTAGCTCTCCATGCTTGCTGCGCTTCTATATTTGGTACATTCAAACTAATAATAGTTTTAGCACCATATTCAGAAGATAATTTGGTCAATTCATTTTGCAACTTAACTTCATTAACTTCCTGATCGCCTCGGATGCTTACCAAAACTAACACCGTTATACCATTATCATAAACTGTCTGATAAAGGACATTTTTCACTAATTGAGTCGGAGAACAGTTGAGCAGTTGACAAACCTTTTCAATCGTTTCTGTTCCAGGTGTATCCCGTTTCTCGTAGGTTGTAAACCGTGAGGTTTCGGTGTCAATTGGTAAAGAAACAGCCTTTTCTACGTTAGCGGCGTATTGACCATCTTCAGTGTAGAGAACTTCGTCTTCGCCAGCTTCCGCTAAAATCATAAATTCTGTGGAACCAGAACCACCAATTGCACCAGAATCAGCCTCTACTGCCCGAAAAGCTAAACCAGAACGCCGCAGTATATTGCTGTAGGCTTTATACATATCCTGGTAAGTTTCTTTGAGGCTGGCTTCATCGGTATGGAAAGAGTAGCCGTCCTTCATGATAAACTCTCGTCCGCGCATTAAACCAAAGCGGGGACGAATTTCATCACGAAATTTGGTTTGAATTTGGTAGAGATGTAATGGTAGCTGGCGATAAGAGCGAATCATATCACGAGCGATCGCTGTGATGACTTCTTCATGAGTTGGGCCTAATCCTAATTGTTGCTCACGGCGGTCAATTAGGGAAAACATAATCCCTTCAGCTTTCGTATAAGTGTCCCAGCGTCCCGATTCCTTCCATAAATCAGCAGGTTGTAATTGCGGTAAGAGACATTCTTGTGCGCCTGTAGCGTTCATTTCTTCCCGCACAATCTGGGAAACTTTTTGCATTACCCGCCACATTAACGGCAAATAAGCATAAAGACCACTACCGATACGACGAATGTAGCCTGCACGGAGTAATAATTTATGGCTAGGAATCTCAGCATCAGCCGGATCATCCCGCAGTGTAACAAATAACATTTGTGAAAGTCGCATCGTTTATTCCCTTTCCAGAATCTCTAATTTGTTTATAAACCACTTGGCGATTAGAAATCGCGGCCACACAAACTCTCGTCCGCCTGTGCGGACTAAAAAGGTATCCTAGTTTTTGAACTTGCGTGGTGTGCGATGGCTTTGCCCGCCGCAGGCATCGGCATCTTACAGCCATTAAGATGTGGCATGATATAATCTTTGCAACTATTTTATTTAATCTAGGTCTAGGTTATGAGTCCTTTGACATTAAAACTAGACACTGTTAATTTAAGTGACGAACAATTTTATCACTTATGTCAAAATAACCGCGAATTGAAATTTGAACGCACTGCCAAGGGAAAATTAATCATCATGTTCCCCGTTGGAGGTGAAAGCGGGAATCGGGAAGCAGATTTAATTATTGATTTGGGAATCTGGAATCGGCAAACTGGACTCGGTTACACTTTCAGTTCTTCTACTATATTCAAATTACCCAATGGTGGCGATCGCTCTCCAGATGCTGCTTGGATTCAACGAGAAGGTTGGCAAGTACTTACACCGGAACAAAGACCCAAATTTCCCCCCATTGCACCAGATTTTGTCATTGAATTAAGGTCAGCAACAGATGATTTAGAAATGTTGCGTTCCCAAATGCAAGAGTATATGAATGCAGGAGTACAATTGGGATGGTTGATAAATCCCCAACAAGAGCAAGTGCAAATTTATCGCCAAAAACAAGATGTGGAAGTGCGAAATCTGCCTACACAATTATCGGGTGAAAATGTATTACCAGGATTTGGCTTGAGTCTATCCTGTTATTAAGATTTGCAAGTGCCGCTAAACCTCCACTATCTGCCCATACTTTAGACATCTGACATCTCCAGAAAAGAAAAAGACCCCTCTCCAAACCTCTCCCCGAAACGGAGAGAGGCTTTAAAATCCCCCTTCCCTGGTAGGGAAGGGGGGAAGGGGGGTTAGGTCTGCGTATAATTGTGTGGTATCTGAATTTTTTCTGGAGATGTCTTTTCCATCGCATCAGAAAACACTCTATAAGTCTGCGTAGATGCACTTCATCTGGCTATGCAGGTTTTGTATTTCGACTGCACTCAACACAAGTCTGTGTAGGTGCGACTTCAGTCGCCAAAGCATCTTACAGCCGTTAAGATAACTTAAAAGAAATAACCACAGGGTGATTGGAAATCGCGGCATCTTTAGGAGAAACTACCTTGGCAAATGTAATTTATCAAGCACAGGCACCCTTAGAATTTATTCCTCCGGCGTTTAACCCCTTAGTTCTACGAGTTGTCCATCTGTTGCTACCCAGTTGGATAAACTGGCAAACACCTATTACCCAAATTGAAGCAGACAACGTAGAAGTTCTGGTGGATCTCTATCGCCAGTTTCAGGAGGGTAAGATCCGTTTTATGCTGGCATTTCGCCATCCTAAAACAGACGATCCGTTTTGTTTGGCCTACTTGCTGTCTCAACTTGTACCAAAGGTAGCGCGATCGCAAGGTACAGCCCTACAATTTCCGATTCACGCTCATTTTATCTACGATCGCGGCATTCCTCTATGGGCAGGTGACTACGTTGGCTGGATTGCTTCTCGTTTAGGTGGTACTCCGATTCAGCGAGGTAAGGCTGACTGGACGGGGTTACGTTCGGCGCGTGATTTGTTCGCCAATGGGAAATTTCCGATGGCGGCTGCCCCAGAGGGTGCAACCAATGGGTTATCGGAGAATATTAGCCCTCTAGAACCTGGCATTGCCCAATTAGGTTTTTGGTGTGCTGAAGATTTGCACAAAGCTGGACGCGACCAACAGGTTCTAATTGTACCAGTTGGGATTAAATATAGTTACGTTGATGCTCCTTGGGATGCGATCGCTAATCTTTTAAGTGAATTGGAAGCGGCAAGTGGTTTACCTGTGAATTCATCAGAAAATGCTTCCGTGGAGTCCCTTTATCCCCGATTGTTGACTTTGGCAGAACATTTACTTGTGCTAATGGAAGAATTTTACACTCGTTTTTATCATCAAAAACTGGCAGATGCGAAGATTGTCAATGGGCAAATTCCAGATAGAAATGAAGCGTTAGCAGTGCGTTTACAAGCTTTGTTGAATGCAGCGCTGTTAATATCAGAACAGTATTTTGATTTACAGTCAAAAGGTAATTTAAGTGACCGTTGTCGGCGAGTAGAACAAGCAGGTTGGAATTATATATTTAGAGAAGAGTTTAAGGATGTAAAAGGAGTATCTGCTGTTGAAAGAGCTTTAGGCGATCGCGTTGCGGAAGAAGCGAATGCACGGATGTGGCATATGCGTTTAGTAGAAAGTTTTGTGGCAGTTTCGGGTAATTATATTCGAGAAAATCCCACGGTAGAAAGGTTTGCTGAGACGACTTTAATTTTATGGAAGATGATTGATAAGATTAAAGGCAATAAAACTGTGCAACGTCCGCAATTGGGTAAGCAAAAAGTCAAAATTACTGTAGGTGAACCTATATCTATTTCTGAGCTTTACCCAGCATATAAAGAAAATCGTTTGAGTGCTAGACAATCTGTTGCCGATGTCACAAATGATTTACAACACGCCTTGGAAGGATTGATTAAGTAAATAAATAAAGCTAGCAAATATCTAAATTTAACTACAGCAATCCTCATGACAAAATGAACAAGTAAAAAACATATAGGATATTATCTGTGTTCACAGATTTAATCTGATTGCTGTATATTTATATAATTAGTCGAAAAGAACTTTAGCTATTAACAAATATCATGAATTTAGCATATTTAGTATTAGCACATAATACTCCAAAGCATTTGAGTAAATTGCTTAACGCCCTTAATAGTCCTAATGTTCAGTTCTTCATTCACATAGACAGCAAGAGCAATGAATCACTTTTTCAAGAAAAAATTCATCATGAAAATGTTACATTTATTCGAGATAGGGTATCTATTTATTGGGGTGAGTTTTCTATAGTAGAAGCTACTATAAATTTGATCAGAGAAGCGTTAAAAAGTCAAATAAAATTTGATTATCTAATCTTAATTAGTGGAAGTGATTATCCTTTGAAAAATGCAGTATATATAAATGACTATTTTACCCAAAGGGTTGGAACGGAGTTTATAAATTTAGTTGAAATGCCAAATCCAAAAGCAAACAAGCTTTTAGATAGACTTTATAGGTATAAACCACAGACACTTTACAATAACAGCTTTTATCGTACAGGCATCAAAATATTTTCTGTTATAACTAACAAAATTATACGTTGGAAACGTGATTACAACAAAGTTCTAAAACATCTCAAGCCTTATGCAGGAAGTCAATGGTGGGCATTGTCAGCAGATGCATGTGAATATATTTTATGTTTCATCGAAAGCAATCCTAAAACAGTAAAATTTTTTAAAAATACATGGATACCTGATGAGTTATTTTTCCAGACAATCATAGCTAATTCCAAATTCAAAACAAACGTCGCCAGAAATTTGACCTTTGCAGAATGGAAAAGCATTGAACATCCAGAATTCCTCAATCTAGAACATCTAGAGAAATTTGAAAAAATGGATAAAATTATGGTAGATAACATCTATGGAAAAGGTGAATTGCTTTTTGCAAGAAAGTTTAGAGATGAAAGCTCAGAACTTACCGATTTTATTGACAAGTGGAATCTTAAATCATAAGCACAATTACATATTCACTATGTTAATTGCCATGTGATATAGTAATCAGGTGCAGATGGAGTATCTGGGATCAAGCAGAAATTAATTAAAAGTTTTGCAGTTGCAGAGGTTAATTATGGAAACTACAACTAAAAGACAAGAGTTGTTAAAAGCAATTAATCAAAGACTAGAAAAAGCTTATGAAGACACTTTAGAAGATGTTCTAGAACTGTTAGATATTAGGAAAGTAGAAGACGAAGAAGATATTAAAGCCTTTGAAGAAGTTGAGAATCAACCTACTATTACTTGGGAGCAGTATAAACAAGAATTAGAATCGTGACTTATCAAATAGAAATTTCTAACAGGGCTGCAAAACAATTAAAAAAATTATCTACTGATATCCGAGATAGAATTAACGAGAAAATTTTAGAACTGGCTGAAAATCCCCGTCCTAGCGGCGTTGTCAAGCTATAAAATACTGACAACAAATATCGTATTCGTGTTGGCAATTATCGGATTTTGTACGAAATCTTAGATGATGTGCTGATAGTTAAGGTTGTTAGATTAGGGCATCGAAGAGATGTTTATCGAGATCAGTAGATTGTCAAGTGAATACTAAGTCGTCAATCTGCTTTTGCAGCGATTTTGAAATACGTCGGGTGCTATGAAATACTCATACTTTGATTTAATTGTGTCAATAATACGCACCTAATACATCACCCAGGAAACACTTTAGATAAATCCAGAACTAAATCAGGAAAATATGGCAGATTAACTGATTCATTTGGCAGATAAATTAACTTGCGGCGATAGCCAAATTTACCTTGCAAAGCTTGATAAGGCTCGCTATAGCACTCCAGATAATTATCTACTAAATTAAATATCCAATAATCAGAGATATTTGCTTGTGCATAAATAGGTAGCTTTTCCTCTTGGTCATATTTTAAGGATGAATCTGCAATCTCAATTAAAAGTAAAATATCAGATGGGCTGGGATGATTCGCTAGATAGTCATCATCTCTATTTTTTGCAATTACTCTATCTGGTTCAGGCTCACTGTTGTTAGACAAAGTAATTGGTTGTTGTCCTCGCAGGGTTGCGCGATCGCCTACTAGCTTATACAATTCTCTTTCTAGGCGTGTTTCGCAAACAGAATGTGGTGTACCTTTTGCTACCATCTGGATTATTTCACCCTTAATTAGCTCAACTCGGTCATTCTCCTCAAAGAAGCCGAGTTCAGCTAGACGGTGATATTCAGCTATAGTAAAGCGTTTAGCAGTGATAAGACTCATAACAACTACGAGAATGCAGAGTTATTTTTATCTTAATATAGCTGTAGCTGATTAAACTTCTGCAATGGGAGATTGTGAGGTGTCGAGGTCTTCTTCTTTATCAGTTTCTGTAACTGTTTCTATACTTACACCCTTCCAAGGAAAATCAAAATATTGTTCCTGAACCGTTTTTAATTCCTTTATTGACTCTTGGAAAAATAATTTAATAGCAGATACGTGGTTTTCTTCAGATAAAAAATCTTGTAAGCTTTTTCGATAAAATATACCTGACCATGCTGGCAAAACTTTTAAATTACTAGGAGTCCATAGATGGGGTTTATCGTTAATTATTTTTTGCATAGATTCAATAATTTTTGGGCGTTGTCCAAACCTCTGAGAAACTTGCAAAAAGATACCTAAATATGGATAATCAGTTAAATTACTTGGATTTAAATTGAAGTATCCAAGACCACACCATAAGTCCCATGTTGAGGGAGAAAAGTGGGTGTAGATAATATATCTCTCGTCCCATTTCCATTGAGTCCTACTTGCTGCACCTCTGATAACACCTCCAAAAGCTACCTTGAATTCTTGCTGTACTTCTTCACTGAGGGTTGATTCCATGAGCTTGAGAGTTTTGTTGAAATTGACCATTGTCAATAAGTCAACGGATGAAAACTGATTTGTGTGAGACATTCCATTTTTCCTCATGAAGATTAATATTTCTTGGGCTAAGATATCAGACGCGCCTTCTTTCAAGAAGCTATAAAACTGATACCACCTCAGTTGGAAGAAATTTATCTTGGGTGATAACTCAAGGCAATACTTTTTTATTTCTTCTTTTGGATCATAATCACGGGTGATGTAAATTAAAATTCGATGTCTGATATTTGGTAAATTACTCAAAATCTCAGCATATTTTTTTAAAGCATTATTTCCATCCTTCGCGCCAATTTTTGATTCAATAAATATTACATCTGTGCTTAAACAATTTGATAATTCAACAACAATATCAAGTCTACTATCCTCAGTATGGCTTGCTAGTGCTGGATGTTCTTGTTGAGTTGAAATCTTGATGTTGGAATAATTATCATCACTAATGATTGAGTGATGTTTTAGCCAATCAATTAAAATATCCTTATTCAAGGATAAAAAATAAGCAACAATCTCAGTAAAAAAATCTTCACGCGGTTTGTTTCCTGAATGCAGATTGAGTAAATTCGTGAACAAAGACATTTATTTTTAAGTATTTAAGGTAATTCCAAAAAAGCAAATATACCTGGCGATTAGAAATCGCGGCTACACAAACAAAGTCCGCCTACGCGGACTCTAAGAATTTGAAACCCACGGAGGTGGGTTTTGTCTGTATAGCCGCGAATTCCATTCGCTAGGGCAGGGAGGTTTTTAGAAGTTCTATTTGTATTCGGTATTACTAGCAGTGCAGCAGTTATAACTTAGCCGATCGCAGTTTGACAAGGGTGCTATACGATACCAACAAAAAATAGGGGTAAAATTTTTACCCCTACAAATTTATGTATTATTTTAAGAATAGCTAGAGAAGATTATTACTCTGTTAAGTGACTTTCTAGCAAAGATGCGATCGCTTCAGGGTGAATATTCTTGTATTTCTTTTTACCAAGGTGTAAAACACAGTTGGGAGCGCTGCTACAGCATTTTTGGCAACTGGTATGTTCTATGGTAACTTTGTCTAATAAACCGCGATCGCACAAAGTTTTTTCTAATTCTGATAATAACCCTTTACCACCACGTTTGAGGCAACCGCCCTTTTGACATACCATAATCCTCGCTTTAATTGGAGGTGGTAATTCTTGATTTTGACACGTATCAATTGGTGTCACCCGATAGGCTTTAATTTTTATTTTACTTGTGCGCGAGTCTACCTGTCTATGACCACAAATACGAAGTTGCTGACCAGGAACTAAGGATGAACTTAGTAAACGGCGTAACTCTTTAGGCAGTTTAATTTCCACATTTCCAGATGGAACTGCCAATTGCAAATATTTATATTTTCCTGGTTCACCACCAACAAAACCTAGTAACTGTCCCTCAAGGTTCAATTCTGATAACGTCAAATACTTGTCACCCATGATTGATAATAAGTTATTGGGGATTAGGGATTGGGGATTGGGAATTGGGAATTGGGAATTGGGAAAATATTCCTAAATATTTATTTCCTAGTACCCAGTCCCCAGTCCCCTTACGCGAGGCGTTTAGCTTCTACCGTTTGAGGTAAATTTGCTGCATCTGGCAAATCACGAAATTCTAATTCCCAACCATTTGCTAGGGTGAGAATCTTGCCATCACTTCCATCGGTTTGTTTGACGACTTCTTCTTCTAGGTCTTTTTTAGCAACGTAAACTACTAAAGTACCGGCATCATTCATCCGTAGCATTACTTTCATGAGATTCCTCAACAGATTCTAGTTCTTTTTTCATACAGCCGACGACGAAGCCTGTTTCTAAGAAATGCACAGCATATATATAGGAAGTCTGCAAATATGTTCCTATACTCGCTATGTAGCCGATATCTCCCTTGTTTACCAAAACTTGGCCAACTTCCTTACCAGGAAAAGTACCATCGTTTTTTAGGAGTTTCCGAACTCTTACTTTTTCACCAATTTCAAAAGCAGGTGGCAAGTTTAGTTCTAATTCATCGCGTTGCATGAGAGTACCTCTGTTCTCTGACCAAATTTAATAGTTCTTCTGTCGTCAAACTGCGTTTTTTCTGTACCGATTGATGGCGCACTGCATCTAAAACAGATTGGGTTTCTTGGGAGTTCAAGAAAATTCCATGCTGTTCTAGCAAGTTAGCAACTAAATGCCGTCCAGAATGTTTTCCTACTACTAAACGCCGTTCCCAACCCACTTCTTCGGGTGCAAATGGTTCGTAGGTAATGGGGTTTTGCAATACTCCGTGAGCATGGATGCCAGATTCGTGAGCAAAGGTATTTTCCCCAACGATCGCTTTCCAGGGTGGTACACTAGCTCCTGATGCGGCTGCAACTAGTTGAGACAGTTCCAGCAAACTGGGTGTGTCAATGCCCAAATCAACGCCGTAGATGCGTTTGATTGCCATCACAACTTCTTCTAAAGCTGCATTTCCCGCCCTTTCACCCAATCCGTTGACTGTGGTATTCACTGATGAGGCTCCGGCTTTGATACCCGCAAGGGCGTTGGCAGTTGCCAGACCAAAATCATTATGCGTGTGGATTTCTAAGGGAATCGTCAACGCTGATACAAGCCTTTGGACTTTTGTATAGGTTGTGAAGGGGTCGAGAACTCCTACAGTGTCGCAGAAGCGGAAGCGAGATGCACCCCACTCTTGGGCATAAAGTGCTACATCTAAGAGGAAGTTTTCATCAGCCCTAGAAGAATCTTCTCCACCGACTGCTACCCAAAGACCTTGATCGAGGGCGAAGTTGATTGAGTCTTTGAGTTTTTGTAAACTTACTCGCCACTGACCATGAAATTTAGTGGCAATGTGGATACCAGAGACGGGAATGGCAATATGCACCCGATTCAAACCGCAAGCGATGGAAGCTTTAATATCTGAGATGACGGCGCGGTTCCAGCCCAAGAGTTTTGCTTGTAAACCTAAGTCAGAAATTGCGGCGATCGCACGGGTTTCTTCGTCACCCATTGCCGGTATACCGACTTCTAATTCTGGGATACCAATGGCATCGAGAAATTTAGCGATCGCAACCTTTTCTTTTAGGGTAAATGCAACACCTGCTGCTTGTTCACCATCACGTAGTGTAGTGTCATTAATTATGATTTGATTCATTGCAAATATCCCTCTCTTGGAAGTATTCTTAATATCCTTTCTCTCTACAATCCCCAGCAATGGCAAATGCTAAAAATATCACAATTCATAATGTAGGATACATGATCCTTTATTATTGACCGATTAATAGCATCACATCTGTATGGCAGGGAACTAAAACAATGTATAATTTACTAATTGTTTTTACCGATGTCAGTGGAAATCTCTTCGAGTAGCAATGAACTAATATAACTATTAGCAAATCCTGAACAAAGTAATACACAGAAACCAGCAATTAAGGATGTAATCATCTTCGTAACCTCATATTTTCTAGTGCGTTTGGGTGTAATTTAAACCTGATCCATTTTGAAACCTGGAGTAGCCGAAAAGCCCGCTACTATCGGCAGGGAGCAAGATGCTCCCACTACTTTTAAAACTATGGTTCTCAAAATAGGTGTAATTTCGGCAGGTAATGGTACTCAAAGTTAAAGGTTACAAATCAGCTAGCTGTGTTCTGCTAGCCAATCAAAAATCTTTCCTAGCTGCTCCAAGTCAACTAAACCATACTGCCAGAGGAGCATCGGCAACGGGCCATTTTCTAATTCACGGTGTCGCAGAGCTACAGCAATATCAGCATTTGAAAGTTCAAGTTCATTGTGCAAAAAATTGAGGAGTTTTATATCTCTGTTCCGAGTCGCCATAATTGATTGAACTTTCAATTTCTTAATTTGGGAAAATAATTAAAAATCAGAAATTCCAATTTTTATTTGAGAATTTCGCCTTTTTAATTGTTGCTATATGTCAGGGAAATTTCAGATTTAGCAGATTCAATAAAATCTAAAACCTATTTGTTCCATCTCAGTCTGCAACAAATTCTGCTAGCATACAGTAGCTTCAAAGTCTAAAGCTATTTGAGCTTTGTGCATCTATGAACAAAAAGGATGAAATGCGGTGGTTTCGTCATGGATTCAACATTAATGTTGCCTTGAACAGACGCGATTAATCGCGTCTCTACCGATCGCTGTAATGCCAGCAACGCTCTAGCCACTCTAATAATTCGTGACGAGAAGCAAGAAGTTGCATAACCGTACTACGAATTAGAATCACTTCGAGTAAATTATTCACTTGCACTCGTAAAGAACCATCGGGGGGACAAGAGCAATTAATTTTTAACTCTTGCAAACGGTGACAGATTCGCCAGCGATCGCTCAAAGGAATCTGCAAAACTTGATCGCCTAAAGTGTTATTTGTCATTTGTCCTTTGTCCTTTGTCATCTGTGCTTTGTCAGTAGTCCTTTGTCATTTGCTAATGACCAATGACCAATGACTAATGACTCTTAACGCCTAAAGTTTGCAGTTGTTTTTCAAGTTGCTCAATGCGCGAGAGCAAAGAACGAATCACGGTTGCTTCCATATCGGGTAGCTTTCCATGTTCTAAAGGAGAAAGGCTGGCGCTTTGATTTTGGGAAATAATTCGACCGGGAATTCCCACCACAGTGCGATCGCTAGGGACATTCTGCAAGACAACTGAACCTGCGCCAATACGGACGCGATCGCCAATTTGCAGATTACCTAAAACTTTCGCACCCGCCCCAATCACGGCATTTTTACCCACTGTGGGATGACGCTTACCAGTTTCTTTACCAGTTCCGCCAAGGGTAACGCCCTGGTAAATCAGTGTATAGTCGCCCACGCTCGCAGTTTCGCCAATGACGACACCCATTCCGTGGTCAATAAACACGCCCTGACCAATCTCTGCACCTGGGTGAATTTCAATTCCCGTCAAAAATCGCCCCAAGTGAGAAATTAAGCGGGGGATAAAACTCACACCTCGACAATGTAACCAGTGAGCAAGACGATGCAAACAGAGTGCGTGCAATCCGGGATAGCAAAATACCACCTCTAGCCAATTACGTGCTGCGGGATCGCGCTCAAAAATAATGCGAAAATCACTCAATAATGGCTCAAAAAAACCGCCAGAGAGGAAATTTTTCAGCATAGATGTATGGGCAAAATCCTGGGTTTTGGTTGTCTGGCCATCGCTAATACTGTCTAAAGACTGTTGCATCGGTAATGTCTATCTGGTAAAAGAGCCATCTGCTATTTTTATGCTTATATCAGGTGACATCCAACTCGATATGAAATCCAATGCTGATTGGATTTATTGGATTGATTAAGGTTGTACTCAAACGCCAAAACCCCGACTCCAGATAAACTTAAAATTTCTCTTGGGTTAGGGGCGCTAGTATTTAAGGATGGGGGTACTAGTATTTGTGGGGCAGGGTTTAAGAATTTCTGTACTCACTACAAGAAACTTTACCCGTAAGCCTTTGCTAAGATTTATTCAAGATATTTTGCAATATATTAAGCTGTACTCAGACGCACTCAAACATCAGTTAAATGAGACTAAAAATCAATATTCTGTATCTCCTATTACTATTATTATCCTATTATTTGATTAGGCGAAAGATCGGTTTCTTTATTTTCTCTTAGGGTTTGCTGTCTGTATGTATCTATACGTTTCAAAATATAGTTATCGCTCATAGTGAATATCTTATTATATAGATGTGTTAAAGGAAAGCATTGCAATGAGTGTAAATATACCCGCTTGCAAAGTTGGGGGTAATAACTAACTTTGAATACTTTTAGTATTTTTTCAATTGTTCTAAATAAGCAGTAACCTCTATCATAATGCTGTTACATCTTTGTTAAGAATAGTTACAGGTTCTTAACACAAGGACATATTTATTATGCCAGTTGGAATTAATAAGAATGCACCACATCAGGTTGTAATCGTTGGTGGTGGCTTTGGTGGACTGTATGCAGCAAAGGGTCTGAATGCAGCGAATGTAAATGTTACTCTCATTGATAAACGTAACTTTCACCTATTTCAGCCGCTTTTATATCAAGTTGCCACAGGTACCCTATCACCTTCTGATATTTCTGCACCATTGCGATCTGTATTTAGCAAAAGCAAGAATACAAAGGTGTTGTTGGGAGAAGTAAATGAGATTGATCCAAAAGCGCAACAAGTTATTTTGGGCGATGAAGTAGTACCTTATGATACATTAATTGTCGCCACAGGTGCTAACCATTCCTATTTTGGTAAAGATCACTGGGAAAAAGTTGCTCCTGGTTTGAAAACTGTGGAAGATGCGATAGAAATGCGTCGTCGGATATTTGGCGCATTTGAAGCAGCAGAAAAAGAAACCGATCCTGAAAAACGCCGTGCTTGGTTGAGTTTTGTGATTGTGGGGGGTGGTCCGACTGGTGTAGAATTAGCAGGTGCGATCGCAGAATTGGCATACAAAACTCTCAAAGAAGATTTCCGCAGCATCGACACCTCAGAAACGAAAATTTTGCTATTACAAGGGGGCCCTCGCATCCTCCCACACATGGTGCCAGAGTTATCGGCATCAGCAGCAGTATCTTTGCAAACGTTGGGTGTAGAACTCCACACTCACACCAGGGTGACAAATATTGAAGGTGATATTGTTACTTTCAAGCAAGGCAATGAATTTACAGAAATTCCCTCAAAAACTATCTTGTGGGCAGCAGGTGTCCAAGGTTCGCCAATGGGGAAAGTCTTAGCAGAAACTACAGGTGTAGAGCGCGATTACTCTGGGCGTGTAATTGTAGAACCTGACTTGTCTATCGAGGGTTATGACAACATTTTCGTAATTGGAGATTTAGCCAACTTCTCCCATCAAGATGCTAAACCTTTACCTGGTGTTGCACCCGTAGCTAAACAACAAGGAGAGTATGTAGGTAAACTAATTCAACGACGGCTTCAAGGTAAGACTTTGCCACAATTTCATTACAACGATGTGGGTAGTTTGGCGATGATTGGGCAAAATTTAGCTGTTGTAGATTTAAGCTTAATCAAACTCACAGGTTTCATTGCTTGGGCATTTTGGCTATTAGTTCACATCTACTTCTTAATCGAGTTTGACACTAAATTACTAGTAGTATTTCAGTGGGCGTGGAATTATATCACTCGTAATCGTCGCTCTAGATTGATTACAGGCCGGGAAGCTTTTGTAGAACCAAAAACTGTTAACGATAGGGTGCAAGAGCCTTCTGTGACACCTCTGTAAATTCAGGCATAAAGAGTGATGAGTGGCGTGTGGTGGCAAATCTTGGGCCAAGATTAGCTGTTCCACGAAAAGAATATAGGGATGAGATACCGCCCTAAGCTATTTTGGCAATTTGGCATATCATGACTTCGAGTTGCAGTTTAAATGGAGATATCAACACAACGGGACAGCAAAGAAGTTGTACGGGGGATAAGGTAAAACTTTCCGCTTCTGATGTCCCAGCTATGCCAGTTGTCAAATGAGTGCTGTAGAATAGCTCTACATCATTGATACAGCACTCAACGGAGTTCAGTTCCCCTCCGCAACTGGCTAGAAATCAACAAAACCAAATATAGCGGTTCTCATTTTGATGCAATACACTTTGACCTCTCTCCAAACCTCTCTCCTAAAAGGAGAGAGGCTTTGAAATTTACTCCCCTTCCCTTGTAGGGAAGGGGCTGGGGGTTAGGTCTGTATTGCAAATAGAGAAACTCTATAATTGCTTCTGAGTCAATTAATGGAGTTCAAAGACTCATTAATGGAGTTCAAAGACTCATTAATGGAGTTCAAAGACTCATTAATGGAGTTCAAAGGCTCATTAATGAGTATCAAAGACTCAAGAACCAGACACAGCTTTAGCCGGTCTACCTTTGATAGCTTTAAAACGTTCACCCAACTGTTCAGCGACAGTTTTTAAGCCTGGAGTCTTTTTCGATGCTGTCTTTACGTAGTCATAAACTGTTAAACTGCTAGTCATAGCTTCACTACCGACTGCCATTAGAGTATCATCTACCTGTTCAGCGAGTTGTTGCACTGAGATTAAAAGTTCAGTAAGTGCAGTGGCTAATTGATAATCCCGGACAAGTTCTTCAACGTCAAAAGTAGCTGGAAGAATTTCGCGGTTAGACTGAGCAGCAGTGACACTATTGTTTACAAAGGCTAGGCTTTTATCGCCCATTTTTACCAACTTGCGCCGTTCTTCAGTGCTAAGAGTGACTAAAAAGGGCATCTTTTGTTGGATTGTTTGTAGCGCGGCTTTGATTTCTTGGATATCTTGTGGCGAAAGGGTAGCTGCAATATTTTGATAGGACATTGTATATTTACCTTGGGAGTTCTAATGATCAAGTAGCAATAGTTGCTAAGTATAGAATTCCCATTGGTGGGCGCGATGTCTACGACGGGCTTCGCCTACGCACATCATAACCTATTTATTTATCTGTTTTAGCGCTGATGCTGAGGGATACTGACCAGATGCAATCAAAGCTTGTCGTTCTATAATGCGTAGGCTTTAGCCCGCCGTAGGCATCGCCACTGTTAAAATCTAGGATACGTGCGGTAACTTCACCGATATCTGTTTGATGCACAATTACAGCCTCATCTAGTCGAAAATGCTCGCCCTAAAAGTCTCTGCGTGGGTTAAAAAAGCGCACAAGTTCGCCAGTTTGCCAATTAATTGACCCTAAATCCGTGCCTTTTTGCAGGTTACAGAAAATACAGGCATAGCAGAGATTATCTGCTGTTGTAGCGCCGCGGTGTTTGACACTGATTATATGGTCAACTTGACAACCCGATGATCTATCTTCTTCAGAAACGAGACAGTACTCACAAATACGCTCGGCGCGAGATGCAACTAAACGCCGCAATTCTGCATTAATATATGGACGAGACATTTTGAATACTTACTCCGCGCTGATGTATTGACGAGCTTTTACTTTTGCTAGTAGCATAATATGCTCTAGCGTGAGGAAATGATCTAACTCTCGCTCGTCACTTCCTGTAAGACCTTCAGTTTTTGCGCGGTAAACGAGATCCTCTAAACGGTCTTTGGCTGCATCCGAGAGTTTGAAATCGATAACACTTTGGGGAGTAGTGCCAGCAGCAATAAACTCTATAATTTCGTCGTAGACTTTGGTAGTATTTACAGATGTAGTCATAAGATTACCTCTTTTTATTTAATTTTACTGATTTACAACGCCACTTTTAATGACTTTCCTAATGTTTTTGGCTCTGGTAGAGGTTCACCGTCAGCCAAAGATGATTCAATCAGCATTTCTAAAACTTCTTGAGCATTTTTAAAAGCTTCATTGTAAGTCTCTCCGTGAGTGTGACAAAATTCTCCCCATTCAGGAAGACTGACAACAAAACACTCATCTTCATCAGACCATTGAATAATTATTGTGTAGTGAGAATTCATTCTTTTTCTTCCTCTTGAGTATTTTTAATTTCTTCTAACCTTTGAAGTGCATTATTAACGTCTTTCTCTTGGTAAGCTTTAGCATCACTTCCGTCTTTACCTGATATAGTAACTCTCCCAGGTAGGAGGGGATGATACCAATTAGTGTGGCTACCTTTACCAGGACGGTAGCTAAACCCTGCTTGCAGCAATAAGCTTTTGAGTTCTCTGATTTTCTTGGGCATAGCCTCTGGTTACATTTTTATTCTTACAGCTATTTTCAGATAAATAGACCATGCGGTAAGGGTTTAGCATTGCTAAACCCCTACGACAGATGTGGTTGAAATACATTAAACCTGCTGTAAATTTAAGAATCTTGCTTACTTTTATTTGCTTGCTCAATGCGTTGCCTAATTGCTTCTTCTGCAATGCGAATATTTTCTTCTATTGGTGTACCATCTTCAGCTACCATTGGGCCGTACCATGTTGCTTCTGAATCAGGAGTGCGGCGGCTATACAAAATACGCAAAGGCTCTACATCTTCTCGATGTGCAAGTGCGTAAGCTATTAGTTCTTTGTTAGTCATTGCTTCAAAGTTCGGTCGCATTTAAAAACCTCCAGTTTCCATTAGCGGGTACAATGATTTGGAGTTCTTCATTGACAAAAATAAATACAACTCTGGTTTGGTCATCAAAGCGAAATAGCTCAATACTCCGATAGCTATTAGACAACATCTGACAGACACGTAAACAGGCTATAGCTTGTGCGTATGTTGGGTAAATCGTCTGTTCCTCAATTGTGACATGGATAATAGTAAGCCTTTCTTTTGCGGTTTCTACTGTGAATAGTAAATCAGCTTATATTTACCCTTCCAACTGCTTTAACTTCTTCTGTGCAAATTCCCGCACTTGCTCATCTGGGTCATTCTTGGCTCTGTCGCGCAACAGTGGTAAAGTCTGGGAATGCTGAGGAAATTGCTTGATAATTATCTCAAGTGCAATGCGCCGAGGATTAGGTTCATCCTTTTTCTTGCGCTCAAAGGAATCATCAACAGCGCAGTTGTAGTAGATGTCAAACAATTCAGGCTGATATTTAAAGTGTTTAGCTAATTCTTGGACTGCTGCACCTCGCACATAGTAGTTATCATCCTGGGTAGCGCGTTCTTTGAGGATGGATTTGGTGTCGGGGTCATCTTTGAAGTTTTGAGCTAATTCTTGGACTGCTGCACTTCGCACATAGTAGTTATCATCTTGTGTAGCATGTTCTTTGAGGATAGATTTGGTGTCGGGGTCATCTTTGAAGTTTTGAGCTAATTGTTGGACTGCTGCACGTCGCACAAACCAGTGATCATCTTGTGTAGCATGTTCTTTGAGGATAGATTTGGTGTCGGGGTCATCTTTGAAGTTTTGAGCTAATTGTTGGACTGCTACACCTCGCACATCTTCGTGATAATCCTGGGTAGCACATTCTTTGAGCCAGGTTTTGGTGTCGGGGTCATCTTTGAAGTTCCAACCTAATCCTTCGACTGCTGCACCTCGTACAAACCAGTGATCATCTTGGGTAGCGCGTTCTTTGAGCCAGATTTTGGTGTCGTGGTCATTTTTGAAGTTCTTGGCTAATTCTTGGATTGCTACACGTCGCACATTTGAGTTTTCATCCTCCGTAGCGCGTTCTTTGAGCCAAGTTTTGGTGTCGAGATCATCTTTAAAGTGGTGAGCTAATAGTCTGACTGCTATATATCGCACATCTTCGTGATAATCCTGAGTAGCACGTTCTTTGAGCCAGGTTTTGATGTCGGAGTCATCTTTGAAGTTCCAACCTAATACTTGGACTGCTAAACGTCGCACATCTTCATGATAATCCTGAGTAGCACGCTCTTTGAGCCAGGTTTTAATGTCGGGGTCATCTTTGAAGTGCCAACCTAATTCTTCGACTGCTGCACCTCGCACATTCGGCTTTTCATCCTGGGTAGCGCGTTCTTTGAGCCAGGTTTTGATGTCGGAGTCATCTTTGAAGTTCCAACCTAATACTTGGACTGCTGTACCTCGCACATTTGAGTTTTCATGCTGGGTAGCGCATTCTTTGAGCCAGGTTTTGGTGTCGGGGTCATCTTTGAACTTCTGAGCTAATTCTTTGACTGCTGCACCTCGCACATACTCATTATCATGCTGGGTAGCGCGTTCTTTGAGCCAGGTTTTAATGTCGGGAGATTCTTGCCAGACCGTTGCAATTTCTGTGATTGCTTGAGTGCAAATTTCCTTCAATAGCTTAGTTTCTTCTTCATATTGCTGGGGGTCGTAATAATACCAGAGATCATATTTAGTTAAGGCTTTTAGCTTGTCAAGCAATTTATTAGCCATTAATGCGATCGCCGAGCGATTTCTCACCTCGACAAGACACTTAGCTGCTAAAAAAAGATTAACAAACTTTTCCTCTTCACCATCTTGCCAGGGATGCCTTTTAATAAATCTTTAGCCCAATCTTTAGCCGCATCCTTGGCTAAGTCTTCCAGAATGGGTTTAAAAATCAACCCGGCGGCCTGAGTTACACCCCAAATAGCTAACAAGTCTGGCATAATACTCGCTTCTGTTGAGAGTTTGATTACGAGTATATCCACTAGCTTGGGTAATGTTTCCAGATTTCAGGGTATCTGAAGAACCTCTCTCTAAATCTCTCTCCTAAAAGGAGAGAGACTTTGAAATTTCCCCCTTTCTGCGTCGGGAAGGGGGTAGGGGTTAGGTTTGGCATTGGTTTTTTGGATCAATTGGTAAGTGCGATCGCACAGTTAATCAGTAAAATGTACTAAACACACAGCTAATCCTGATTATGATTCTCTTGCTGAACTCTCTGAGCGTAGACGCTCTTAGCGGCTTGTCGTAGACATCGCTTCTGCAATTATCCGATTATTCTCTTCTATAGGTTTACCATCTTCAGTAAACATCGATGGATATATAATTGCTTCTGAGTCAGGAGTACGACGACTAAATAGGATTTCCAGCGCTTCTATATCTTCCCGATTAGCAAGCACATACGCCCTCAACTCTTTTATGGACATTTGGGCAAAATTAGGTTTCATTGACAAATCTCCAAGTTCCATCACGAAATATAAGGATTTGCAGTTCATCACCTGCCAAAATAAACACATTGCCAGTTGTGTCACTAAAACGGAGTAGCTGAATTTCCCGGTAGAAATTAGACAAGTACTGGCAAATAATTACACCATAAGTGCTTGCCGGATCGTTGGATATATATTATTTTGCTCAATTGTGACACAAATAATATTAAGCCTTAGAGGTTGAAAAATCTCAGTTACCCTAAATGGCGATGTCTACGATGGTCACTGAGCTTGTCGAAGTGCGGGTTGCACCAACGCAATTTTTCCCACAGCCCGCCCACTTTCACTATAACTATGAGCCGCCGCTAGTTCTTGTAAGGGATATGTGCGATCAATCACCACACGAATCTTACCAGCTTCAATCAATTCTTTCAGAAAAAGCAAGTCTTTAGCGTTAGGTTTCTCAAAGAGAAATTTCGCTTTTTGACCAGGAAAGAACGCTGTTAAGACGCTCTCTAACAAGATTTTGGGGCTGGGTACGGTGGTGATGTAAACTCCGTTGGGTTTGAGGACTCTTTTGGTTTGTGAGAGCGATCGCTTACCCACTGCATCAAAGATAATGTCATACTGCGCTGTATCTTCGGTAAAATCTTGCTGCGTATAATCAATCACGCGGTCTGCTCCCAAACATTTCACCAAATCCAAATTTTTAGTACTGCTAACTCCCGTCACCACTGCCCCTAAAGCCTTAGCAATTTGCACTGCAAAAATCCCTACACCGCCCGCAGCACCATTAATTAAGAGATTTTGTCCTGTTTGAATATTTCCTTGATCTCGCAGCGCTTGCAGAGCGGTGAGCGCTGCTAAAGGCACAGCCGCAGCTTCTTCATAAGATAAGTTCGTTGGTTTGAGAGCCGCCACATTTTCTGGAACAGCTGCAAATTCGGCATAACCTCCTCCAGGAAAGCTAGTACTGCCGTAAATAGCATCTCCTGGTTTAAAGCGCGTGACATCAGAGCCAACGGCTACCACATCTCCCGCCACATCAAACCCCAGAATCTTTGGAAAATTGCTGCCAGTAATCAAACTCAACATCCCTTGGCGAATTTTCCAATCAATGGGATTAACGCTACTAGCACGAACTTTCACAAGTAACTGCGTTGGCTCAATTTTCGCCAGTTCTACATCTTCATACTGCAACACCTCAGCACCGCCATACCTACGGATAACCACTGCTTTCATCACATTCCTCCTGCTACCATATTTTGCTGAATGAACTCAGACAGCCTGTTTTTCCTGATAAATCTAGTGTAGCGATTCCCTAAAATAGAAATATTAGTCTAAGACTACACCTGTATGCCAGCTAGAGTCATCTATCACAATAATGTTAAAAATGCTTTGATTAAAGACAAATGGACAATTACTCATGATCCACTGACTCTTAAATTTGGTAAAAAAGATTTGTATGTTGATTTAGGTGCTATACAACTGTTGGCGGCGCAAAAAGCAGAATCCAAAATTGCAGTTGTGATTAAAAGTTTTAGCGGCAGATCGGATGTTGATGATTCAGAAAAAGCGTTGGGTCAGTATATTTTATATCAGGATATAAGTAAGTCGTGGAGAAAATTTATAAGTATGTAACAAAGAGTTAAGCAGAGGAATTAGAGTTAAATCTTACACGTTGCGTACTGTAATTTCCTT
>NZ_JBALEA010000087.1:0-105622 GCF_036917135.1 Nostoc sp.
AGTAGGCGATCTTTGGCAGTCGTAACGAGAGTTAGACTAAATTAGTCTAACTCTGTCTGTAGAATCTCAGTGTCTTTAGACCTGAGAGTGTCAATTCAGTAATCTTAGTCCACTGAGGGTAACTAACACTGTAGAACCTTCATGGCCAATAACGCCGATGGGTAAGTTAATATTTCCCAGAAAGTTGCCCACTATAAGCAACATAATGAAACCCAACGCTACGACTATATTTTGTTTGACGATGAGTTGCGATCGCCTGCCCAAATGCATCGCTACAGCAATTTTTTCTAACCTGTCTGCCATCAATACTATATCTGCGGTTTCCAATGCCACATCACTACCAGATATTCCCATCGCTATACCCACAGATGCTTGGGCTAAAGCTGGTGCATCATTGATTCCATCACCCACCATTGCCACAGTTTGATATTGTTGCTGTAGACGGCGGATAACATCTAGCTTATCTTCTGGCAGAAGTTGGGCATATACCCGATCAATTCCGACTGCTTTGGCGACACTTTGAGCAGTTTCCTGATTATCCCCGGTTAACATGACAATTTGTTCAACTCCCAGTTTCTTTAATCGGCTGATGGTTGCGGCTGCTTGCGATCTTACTTCATCTGCGATCGCAATTACACCCATCACCTCTACTCCCCGTGCAACCCAAACCATAGTTTTACCCTGTTGCTCCCAAGATTGAGCGATTTTTTGCAATTCTTCAGGTAAATTTCTGACATATTGCTGCACAAAAACAGCATTCCCAACAATTATCTGTTGTTCTTGAGCAATTCCCACAATTCCCTGTCCAGGTAAGGCTTGCACTTCGATTGCAGCAACCCAATTTAAATCACTAGCCGCCTGTACGATTGCCTTACCGATGGGATGTTCGGAAGATGATTCTACACTAGCAGCAGTTTTTAATACATCATCTTTAGTGTATTCACTAACTGAAATTACCTCAAATACCTGCAACTGTCCTGTTGTGAGAGTACCAGTTTTATCAAATGCGATCGCTCGGACTTTGCCAATCTTCTCTAATTGCGCCCCATTTTTAAACAAAATCCCCTGTCTAGCACCATTGGCGATTCCCGAAAGCAGCGTGGGCATAATTGCCGCCATCAGCGCACAGGGAGAAGCCACCACCAGGAAGGTAAGGGCGCGATAAATCGTTGTTTCCCAATCCCAACCCCAGAGAAATGGCGGTAAAGTTGCCAGTAATATCCCGGCGACTACAATAATTTTGGCATATCCCTTCTCAAAGCGATCGATAAACTCTTGATCAGGTGGTGCTTCCGTCTGCGCCTGTTCTACCAAACGAATCACACGCTGAATCAAACTGCTTTGGGCTGGTTTGTGTACCTTAATTTGCAATGCACCATAACCGTTGAGTGTGCCGGCAAATACTTCTGCACCCACTGTCTTCTCTACAGGTAAAGACTCGCCTGTAATTGCAGCTTGATTGAGAGTGCTGTAACCAGATAAAATTATTCCATCAGTAGGAATTAGCTCTCCGGGTTTGACGACAATCTCATCACCCACCTTTAGCTGACTGATAGGAATTTCCTCTTCCCTTCCCTGATGCAAAACCCTTGCTGTATCTGGTGTCAGGCTCATCAAACTACGGATACTCCGCTCAGTTTGCGCCATTGCATAGCCTTCTAATGCGCCACTGATGGCAAAGATCAGAATCAAAATTGCTCCATCAATAATTAGATGATATTCTCTTCGCCATAAGCCGAGGCTAGCAGCACCAATGGCGGCGACAATCATCAGCAAATCTACATCGAGTTCTTTTTCTTTGAAGAGGGTGGTTAATCCTTCCCGCGCACTTTCGTAACCACCAATCATATAAGCAGCAGGTAGTAGCAAGAATGCCAATCCCAACCAACCGAGATGCAAGGCGAACCATCCGAAAAATAGCAGTAAGCCGCACAAAAGGGCTGCTACGGTATCTGCGTGTTCTCTGCTGAATTGGGTGAAACGTTGGGGGTAGAGCATGAGAGGTGAATTAACAGGGACTCTCTCAGGCTAAACCTTGACATTGATGTTAATGTCAAGGTTTAGCCTGAAAAATGCTCTGACACTAATCGCCTCTGGCATCAGGGCGATCGTCATCGACTTTGGTATTGGTATCCCTAGTAATGTTCTCTACCTCAAAACTCAGACAAGACTGCTAATGAGGCTCTACAGTGGGCGTTCGAGCCTGGAAATAGCACTAAGCAAGACAGTATCTCCCGTGGCGCAGGCTTAAATTTATTGCAGGAGTTCATTGTAAAAAATCATGGAAACCTTACAATTTTTAGTAATGACGGATATGTCAATATAGGCGATAATATTATACATGAGAACAAATGTACTAATTTTAGAGGAACCCTGATTAATATTGCAATTCGGTGTGATGAATCTTGCTACTGCCTAGCAACTGAAGCTCATCAACTTAAGAAGCGGTTATTTTAAAGAGGGAGATAGAGGAATGGCATACAAAATTTTTGATGTTGTCGGGAAATACGCCATCAGCGCTGAGAGTGGACAGAAGGTATATGACCAGATTCATCCAGTTCTGCTTTCTGGCAACCCTGTAGAATTGGATTTTACAGGAGTTCAGGTCTTTGCATCTCCCTTTTTCAACTTTGCGATCGGTCATCTGTTGAAAGATATTCCAGCAGATAACCTTAATCGACTGGTTGAGTTCACTGCTATAAGTTCTGAGGGGTGGAATGTTCTTGAGCGTGTGATTGTCAATGCCAAGCATTACTATTCCGATGAGCAATTTCGTAATGCGGTTGATGCAGCGATGGCAGAGCAGGCTGCAACTTTTTAAAGCATGGTAGTCAAGCTTAAGATTCAAGCTGAGATCATCGACATCAAAACTGCCAATCCCCAGCAGGATGATATTTTTCTTGTAGATACCAACGTCTGGTTTTGGCAGACTTATACAAATGCTGGGTTTGGTGCTAACGCTTCCGAATTCAGTATTTATCTAACATATCTCAACCAAGCTCTTGTAAATGGAGCCACACTAACCTACTCTGGACTTATATTGGCGGAGCTTGCTCATATCATTGAGAGAACTGAATATAAGATTTATATGGAGTCTCATGGTCATCTGCCACTTAAGGAATACCGCCATAATGATCCAAATGTACGAATGAATGTTGTTGCCGAAGTTCAGTCAGCTTGGAGTCAGGTTAAGGCGCTTGCTGTTCCTCTTAATCTGACAGTAGATGACGCAACAACTGATGCAGCACTAAACAGATTCCAAACTCAAGCTGTTGATGGCTACGATCTACTACTTCTCGAAGCTATTAGCAGAGCAGGAGCAGGGAAAATTAAAATTATCACACATGACATGGATTATGCTGTTGTTCCAGATATTCAGGTATTTACGAGCAACAACTACGTCATCCAAGAAGCTAATAGACAGAAAAAATTATTGGCTAGCAGATAGTTGATCTAACCTAGGTTAAAGGCGATCGCCTTTCCTAAACACCCCCTTTAAGACCATAATTTGTGGAAATCAAGACCAACGATCTGACAATTAAGCAGTTAACGCACTTGGTAGGAGGCGGTTTAACTCCGCGGATGGTCAGACATTACCATCAATTGGGACTGCTACCGCAACCAGTGCGATCGCGCAGCAATTACCGTCTCTATACCCAAAAAGATGTCCTTCGGTTGCAACGGATTGTCGCACTGAAGCAGCAAGGGTTTCAGCTAAACCACATCCGCAATATTTTAGAAGTGGAACCAGAAGCCGATACAACTGTTAACCTGATGGGACAACTTCAGCAGCAATATCGGGCGGTGATGCAACAAATTTCTCAATTGCGACAAACTGCATCAGCATTAGAAGGATTATTGGGGCGCGATCGCCATTGTCAAATTATCCAGGCGGAAGTTTTGGCACAACTGAAGTTACTCGATGTCGAAACTCAAGCGGGATTGGGCGGATTGGAAAATCTCTGGAATGGCTTGGATGGAGAAATTCATACCCATTCGGAAGCTTTTACCGAATCGCTACAACTCTTATTACCTGATTTGTCTGAGCGTTCGGAAATTGAACAACACTTAATTTCTCAGTTGGTTTTGGCTTGTGGCGATGTGAGTTTGGTATCCTTTATCAAATTGAGTCGAGATGCGATCGCCGCTAGTCGAGAAGCTTTATCTTCAAGGTGTGAAATTGTTGTCGATACCCAAACGGTTGCTGCTGCTTTAGATCAAACCCGATTACTTCACTTGGGATGCCACACCGAAACCTTGATTGATAATCCCCATATTACCACTGCCACAGAAGCAGAACTCGCCTTTTGGCAACATGGAGAATGGCGATCAAAATTGCCGCAAGTAAGTAATGGTTGCATCCTGGTAGTTGGTTATGCTCCCTCAGTACTTCTGGAAGCTTGTGAAGCGATGGCCAACCAGAAAATTCAGCCTGCACTAGTAATTGGAATGCCCATTGGCTTTAGCCATGCTCCCGCAGCCAAGCGACAACTGATGCAACAAGGGATACCTTATATTACAGTTGAAGGAACTTTGGGAGGTGGCGCATTAGCTGCAACTGCCCTAAATGCCTTGGTTGAGTCACTGATTGATAAGCCAGATTGTCATTGTTATCTCAAAGATGTAGTAGATTCTTCTAAGTCCTGAACAATGAATACTGAGTTAAGACAGTAGGATACTCAGTACTCAGCACTACTGAAAATAATATTGTTAAATAATATTTAATTTGGTACACTTTACCAGCTTTAATAATTCAATAATTCATAATTGTGGCCATAAACTACCAACTTGGATAAGTTGCAATCTAACTTAGAAAAATTTATAGTAAACGGACTTTGGCAATTACAAGTATAAATTATCATGCTATACCAGCTACAGCGAAGTATAAATCAACATGAGTGCGCTGAAGTAATTAGAAGTAAAGATAACTCAGATGTATAATTAGCGCGTCTCCTCCATCATCCAAAGATCGCGGTTTAGGACTGGCAGACTTTCTATTTTTTACTTTAATAAGGTGTATATGTGGCAACAAGAAAAAAAAGATACTTCGATAGTCAGGCTGGTATTATGGGTTGCCCTAGCTACAACCCCGATGGCAGCAACTCTGGTGGTATCAGCACCGATGCTGGCACAATCTACACCTGAAGCTACCTCTTTTCCACTGCCGGAAATAGTGCAGAATGGGACGACAGTGCGGATTGACGGTTCCAGTAGCTTGGGTGCAATTAACCAAAGCCTGAAAGAAAGTTTTGAAAAACAGTTTGCCGGCACAAAGGTTGAAGTTGCTGCTAACGGTAGCAGTACAGCACTGAAAGATTTGCTAGATGGCAAAATCGATATAGTAGCAATGGGGCGTGGCTTGACACCAGCAGAAAAAGCCCAAGGACTAGAGCAAGTTCGCCTGCGCCGTGAAAAGATTGCCATCGTGGTTGGTGCAGATAATCCTTTCAAAGGAAGCTTGACTAATAGGCAATTCGCCCGGATTTTCCGGGGACAAATTACAAATTGGTCACAACTGGGAGGATCGCCAGAGAAGATTCGCTTAATCGATCACCCGAATACGAGTGAAACTCGCAATACTTTTCGGACTTATCCAGCCTTCAAGAATGCTGAGTTTGCTACAGGGCCAAATGCCACCCAACTGACTGACGATAATACCGCAGAAATTATCAAACAACTGGGCAAAGACGGTATCAGCTATGTGTTAGCTAATCAAGTGTCGAAGTTACAAGGTGTGCGAGTTCTGCAATTAAATCAAACCTTGCCTGATGATCCTAAATATCCCTTCTCGCAACCTTTAGTTTACGTTTACAAAAAAAATCCGAGTTTAGGCGTACAAAATTTTCTCGGCTTTACCTTGGCATCCCCAGGACAGAAGGCTATACAACAAGGTAGAACTACTGAAGCCGAGGCGATCGCCGCCAGCGTATTACAACCTATTGTTACGGCTTCTCCCACTGTTGAGACGACACCAACTGCTACACCTTCCCCTAGTGCCACTAGTTCTGCTTTTGGAGAACAGCCTTTTGTGGCGGCTCCAGCACAAAAGAGTCCGGTTGTAAACAAGCAAACCCCATTGTGGTTGCTGCTACCTTTATTTTTTATTAGTGTAGGTGGAGCATCCCTATGGTGGGTTCTGGGGAAACGCCCATCGTCCACCGAGAAAACAGACGACTTACCAAAATCAAATCCTCATCTACCCAGCCCAGAAGATGGAGAAATGGTGGTGCCCAATGGCAGCACAGATCCCTCCCCGAACGGAGTGATGCTTGAAGAGCAGCCAGATCCAGACTTTCAAGAGCAAGAAACCCGCGATCGCACTCCTTTCACCATCTACGATCAAAGACAATCTGACCTAACCGAGAATGCTACTCAGGGGTCATCAAATCTAGTCCCAGAGGCAACAAATGGCACCTCTAACCTCTATGAAGGCAGAACCTCAGATGTAGCTCATGGCTCAGAAAATAACAATTTGGGAGCCGCAGCTTTAACCGGTGGTGCAGCTCTAGCAACGGGCATGGGTGCGGCTACCTGGTCTGCCTTTACCAACAAAGAAACAGATGCGATTGATCAGACAGTCGAGCTAAATAATTATACTGAGGCAAGCCATCCTGAGTCTGATGAAGTTGCCTGGGACACAGAAGCCCCGGCAGCTGTAGTAAATACTTTATATCCTCACCTGGCTAATATTCCAGAAGATGTATCTGATGTGGAACTGCCTTCTGATGAAGTGACAGCTCCACTCCCAGAATTACCAGATGTGACTTCTGGCACATCTGAGTTTGAATATTGGGACACAGAAATTGGTGAAGATCAGATAGATCAGGAACTTCAGGCAGAATTGAACTGGCTAGAGAGTATCACCTCAACTGAAGATATAGCCCCAGTAGATGAATTGCCTTTACCACAGTCTGGCGATAGAGAACCCTCAGCGCCACAAACATCCTCACTGCCAGAATTGCCAGAAGATGCCTTGAATGTGGTGGCCGATGCAGCCGAACCGACGATCAATTTGCAATCTCAAGGAGCGCCGAATGTTGAGGAAGGTGTTAACTCCACAGATTTGGGCGCGGCTGCGGCTTTAGCAGCAGGGGCGGGAATGGTAGCCCAAGCTACTACTTGGGCAGCTGATGCCCCAGGAAAAACTGATATCGCCGCCGAAACAGCTATTGATTTGGATGAAGAGAGCAGTATTGTCCTCACACCGCATACTTACACATCGGCTGATGTCTCTTGGAAAACTATAGTCCGCAGTTCCCATTGGGCTGATGTCTCTTGGGAGATTTCCGAAACCAAGAAAGCAGCGCTGCGCCAACAAGGTGGCTCGAAATTGGTAGTGCGGCTCTATGATGTCACTGGAATAGATTTGAGTTATCAAAATCCTCAATTTGTCCAGCAGTATGAATGTGAAGAGACAGCACACGATCGCTTTGTAGAAATTCCCATCACTAATCGGGACTACATGGCAGAAATTGGCTATATCGCTGATGGCGATGGCTGGTTATTAATCGCCCGTTCTGCGATCGTTCGCGTTTTCAGTCGCATCCATCCAGATCCCATCGTTGAAAATCTGCCAATCACAGCCGAAACAGCTATTGGCTCGGTAGATGCAGATGAAGAGAGCAGTATTGTTCTCACACCACATACTCATACATCGGCTCATGTATCTTGGGAGATTTCCGCAGCCAAGAAAGCAGCAGCGTGGCAACAAGGTGGCTCTCAATTGGTAGTGCGGCTGTATGATGTGACTGGCATTGACTTGAGTTATCAAAGTCCCCAGCTCGTACAGCAGTATGAATGTGAAGAGACAGCACACGATCGCTTTGTCGAAATTCCCGCCAGCGATCGCGATTACCTCGCTGAAATTGGCTATATCGCTTATGGCGAACACTGGTTATTCATCGCCCATTCTGCGATCGTTCGTGTCTTCAGTCCGATCCATCCAGATCCCATCGTTGAAAATCTGCCAATTGCCGCCGAAACAGCTATTGACTCAGTAAATACAGATGAAGATAGTAGTATTGTCCTCACACTCCGCACTTCGACATCGGCTGATGTAACTTGGGAGATTTCCGAAACCAAGAAAGCAGCGATGCGCCAACAGGGTGGCTCCAAATTAGTAGTGCGGCTCTATGATGCAACTGAGATGGACTTGAGTTATCAAAATCCCCAGATTGTCCAGCAGTACGAATGTGAGGAGACAGCACGCGATCGCCAGGTGGAAATTCCTGTTACCAATCGGGACTATATGGCGGAAATCGGTTATATCGCAGATGGCGAACGCTGGTTATTTATCGCCCATTCTGCGATCGTTCGTGTCTTTACTCCTGTGCATCCAGATCCCACAGCTGAAAATGTCGCGTTAACAAGCGAAACTGTCTTCACTCCTGTGCATCCAGATCCCACAGTTGAAAATGTCGCGTCAACAAGCGAAACAGCTATTGGCTTGGTAGATTCCCAAGAAGAAAGCAGTATTACCCTTACGCCTCGAACTCCCAAATGGGCTTATGTCTCTTGGTACATTTCCCCGACTCAGAACGAAGCGCTGCAACAACAAGGCGGCTCTCAATTAGTAGTGCGGCTGTATGATGTAACTGGCGTTGACTTGAGTTATCAAAGTCCCCAACTGATCCAGCAGTATGAATGTGAAGAGGTAGCACGCGATCGCTTTGTGGCCATTCCCGTGAGCGATCGCGACTACATGGTTGAAATTGGCTATATTGCTGATGGCGATGCCGACGGCGGTAAACTACATTGGTTACTCATCGCCCGTTCAGCTAATGTTCGAGTCTTCAGTCGTTCCAACGGGGATTTTTGGTTTGTAGCAGATGCAGAGTTAATTATTCACGGAGCAACCCAACCAAATACAACCGTAAACATTAGCGGACATAGCATCAAAACCAAACCCGATGGTACTTTCCACTTACGTCTCCCCTTTTCGGATGGTTTAATGGACTATCTCATCACGGTAGCTGCTGATGGGGAATCAACTAGAACTATTCATAAGAAGTTCTCCCAGGAAACTTCCGAAAGCTAATATTAACCTGAGTTATCCCCTCTCACCTTATTCTCCCGTTTTAGGGGCGTGTAGGAAGGGGGGATTTTATTATATATAGTGGTTTTCAGATGGATGGAATACACTACTCTAATCCTTAATTTCTTAGTCCCTTTCCTTTACCAAAGTGTATTTTACACAACCGACAAGCGTTATATTTAGGTTACGTAATGCGACAGTTGTCTCTTCCTTTTGATTTGTCTAGCTCCGAGCCAATTAATACAACTTGGTTTCAAGATATTTTAGCCCTTCTTAGAGTCACGCAAGAACCAGCATGGACTGACAATTTTGGTAAATCTCTCCGCCAATGCCTGATCCAACAAGGACATACTCCCATTAAAACACTCAGCTTATTTTCTGGTGGTGGTGGATTAGACATTGCATTTCATGATGCTGGCTTTGAAATCATTCAAATGGTAGAGCTTGAAGCTAAATATGTTCAGACCTTACAAAGGAATTCTTTACCAGATAAATGGCTAGAAGGCTCTGAAGCTGTCTGTATTGATATTAGAGATTATTTACCTGAATCTCATTTGACAGTAGACTTTATTATTGGAGGTCCCCCTTGTCAAACTTTCTCTGCTGCTGGACGTAGAGCGGCTGGAGTGTCTGGAACAACTGATGCTAGAGGTACACTATTTCAAGAATATGTTCGTATTCTCAATGTACTTAAGCCAAAAGGATTCTTATTTGAAAATGTATATGGAATAACTGGTGCCAATGGAGGAGAAGCTTGGCAAAAAATTCAAAAAGCTTTTAGAGAAGTTGGCTATAATATTTATTTTCGGATTCTTGATGCTGCCGATTATGGAGTACCGCAACATCGAGAACGTTTATTTATTGTTGGATTAAAAGAAGGCGAATATTTATTTCCCTATCCTACTCATGGCCCAGATTCTCTGAATCAAAGTTCTTATTATTCAGCAGGAGAGGCTGTAGAAGGCGCTGATATTTCTGAAATGGAAATAGGTCTAGGTGGACGTTTTGGACATCTACTCGAACATATTCCACCTGGACTTAACTATAGTTTTTATACAAAAGAAATGGGTTATCCTAACCCAATATTTAGCTGGAGATCAAAGTTTTCAGATTTTCTGTACAAAGCAGATCCCACAAATCCACTACGAACAATTAAAGCGCAAGGAGGACAGTACACCGGACCTTTCAGTTGGGAAAATCGGAAATTCTCGATTGCCGAGTTAAAGAGATTACAAACTATTCCTGATGACTATGAACTTATTGGTAATAGGCAAATTTCCATTGAACAAATTGGAAATTCAGTGCCTCCTCAACTTGGGCGGATATTGGCTCTTAGTATTTTAGAACAAGTAATTAAATTTAAATTACCTTTCCCTATAAGTTGCTTACCTGAAAATAAAAAACTAGGTTTTCGGCAGCGTAAAAGAAAGTTAACGGAAATTTATGCTCAAAAGGCTAAATCTGCAATTATAGATTTACGTCAAGCCGGAAAGTTTTTATCTATTCCTCGTTTTAAATATGAAGACAAAGGAAAAATGATCAGATTTTTATCTGCTGATTTTTCTTGGACAAAAGAACAAACTGCTGAAGGTGTAAAAATTTATATATCCTACGATTTGAATGATACCTGCTGGCTGTTCAGAGCAGGTATTAATGATAATTGCGAAGAAGAAGATCAATTCGTGATAGATATTAATCCCTCTTGCGGTCATGATGAATGGGTTCTGGGAACGTGTTCAGTTAAGCTTTGTGCTAAAGCTCTTGGTACACAGTTATATACATCTCTTTGGAAAGCTTTTGAAGAAAAGTTAACTGAAGCTACAGGAAAAGCAGATTTAGTTCAGTTATCTGGATATTATCAATATAATGCCCGAATTAGTGGAATAATAACTTTTCATCCTCAGTTGAAAGTTAAACCACTTTGGCGTGTAATTCAATGTGTGACGAGGTGTATTGGTACTGCGGCTCAACTTTCAACCACAGAGCTTGCAGACCGATGGGGTGTGAAAGCAGAAGATATCTTTTCCTATCTTCAGTCTCTGCGAGCTATGGGTTATGAAGTTAGAAATCACAACACAAACCCACAAATTCCCAAAGGTGAGTATTTGATTCCTTATGCTTTTCCTACACTAAACCCTAAAAGCATACAACTTCGCAAAAATCTATAAACAGATCATGAATGAGCTACACCTGAGAGTCTATGCAAACAGAAGTGAGTTGGTTCTACCTGATGGAACAATTCAATACTTTCAAGAAGGAGGAATGAGTCAATCTGCAAAAATACGGTACAAGAAAATAGCAGTAGAACTATCTATAGGTTACTTGGAAAGACAGATTTTATTTTGCCGAGATTACTCATCGAATTTTGATTTCTTGGTCTTAAACCAAGCGCATAAACATCTTTTAGATAGACTTGTACAGTCAGTGACCAGCGAAGTTGGTAGAGCATTAGTAGGTTTGTCAATTCTACAGTTGTGCGTTAAAGCAATTGAGCCAAAGCAGAGTATTAGGTTACACAAAGGTAGTACGGCTACAAGAGACTTTTCTTGGTGTGATGGGATCTCTATGCGTTCTCTCGATAAACAATATATTACACCTGTGTTACGAAAATACGAACTACTAAGATTGAATGCAGATGGTTTCATGATGACACGCAGTTTAGCAGAAAATTACCCGTATTCATCTGTATATAAAGCCAACATGAGAGGCGCACGTTCCGAGTGGGTAAGTCTTGTTGAGGCAATTGAGAAAGACGAAGTAGTTTCTGAGGTAGCACTAGGCTATCTTCTTTCGCAACTACTCAATCAAGCAGATAACTTTAGAAGATTAGCTTTACAAACTATCGAGAATCTGACCTTATTTCTAGGATCAACAGTTGTTGATAAAGGCATTTCATTAAGTCTCATACTGCGTCACATTAATCAATCTGATTATGCGGCTCGTTTAATGGAGATAGCTATGCATAGCTTAATGCAGTCCATGCAAGAATACCAAGTTTTTCCCCACACTTTGCTAAAACCACTTTCACAAATGCGTTCAGCCAATAAGAAGCATGGCAATGTTGGTGATATTGAACTTTTAGAGGACAGGCAAATTGTGGAAGCTTGGGATGCCAAGTATGGTAAGTCATACTTGCGAGATGAAATTGAGGAATTATCAGAAAAACTGGAAGTACATCCTGCCATTAGAAAGGCTGGTTTCGTTACAAGTCTTGAAGCTGAACGAATTGATGAACTGATGTCTAGATGTAATGAAATTGAAGAAATATTTGGGATATCCCTAGAAATAGTTACTTTTAAGGAATGGGTAGAGCTACAGTTTGCTCGTACATTGGCAGAAGAGGCCGCAACTGAGCAAGAACTTGCTTCTGCTTGGCTCATAGCTTACACAGAATCTTTAGCACAGCGACGTAGAGACACTGCCCCAATTGATGAGCCATGTTATCAATGGCTGCTTAAACTAAACGAGACTTTGACAATTGAATAACTGAATGCTGCTCATATTCATGATTAGTGTGAAGTGAGGAGTTGAAGAGGTTGCTCAGACTTATTTTCTTAAGATTTTCAACTAGTCGAGCGTGCCATTCACTTCAAAAACTTTAATCCCACACTATGTTGCGTAGATTACCTTGTGAAAAATTGCTTGAGTTAAACATTTGCTAGATGCTACCGTCTACGAAATGGAACAGAAATTGAAGGGTTTTTTTAAGTATGAAGCGTAGACACAATGTAGCGTATGGCTTGACATCGCTGATTAGTTTTAATTTACTATCTAGTCTAGTTGCATTTGATGGTGCGATGGCTGCGCCAACGTCTTCGACGAACGCAGCACCAACGTCAAAGGCGATCGCCACAGTACCGAGAACCCCAGACAAAACTGTTAATTGCGAGATTTTAGTTGTGGGTGGTGGACTATCTGGTGTCGCCACAGCTTACGAGGGCTTACTAGCAGGGCGAACAGTTTGCCTAACGGAAATTACCGACTGGCTGGGAGGACAAATTTCTGCTCAAGGGACATCTGCGTTAGACGAACGCCCAACTCAGCGAGCTCTCAAATTCTATTCTCGCGGCTACCTAGAATTGCGAAACCGCATTGGGCGCAAATACGGTAAACTTAACCCCGGCGACTGTTGGGTAAGTGAATCTTGCTTTCTTCCCCGCGATGCTCACGCTATTTTGACGCAGATGCTGAAAGATGCCGAGAAGCAGGGCAGAGGTAAGCTGCAATGGTTTCCCAACACAGTAATTAAGGATTTGGAAATCGCTACTGATGGCAAAATAATTAATAGTGCGATCGCCATCCAACATCAACCACTAAAAGGCGCACCACCTCTCAATACTTTTACCTTATCTCAAACTATTGAAGATAACTATAGCTACGAAAACTCATCTCGATTTACTAAAACTATTCTCCGTTTTATCCCCAAGGCAACGAAAGGGGATGCTCCTAAATGGTATGTCGTAGACACCAGCGAAACCGGCGAAATTATCGCCCTTGCAGATGTTCCCTACCGATTAGGCATTGATGCCCGTTCCTACCTAGAACCATCTGCTTCCAGTACCAACAACGATCCATATTGTCCTCAAGGCTTTACCTACACCTTTGCAATGGAGGCAACCAAGGAACCGCAACCGCAGACAATGCCCCCATTTTATTTAGAATACGCCCCATATTTCAGCTATGAATTAACCCGACTGGCTAACTTTGATTTAGTTTTCACCTATCGGCGCATTTTGAGTCCAAACAAAGGGAAGCCAGAAAAATTCGGCGGTGTAAATTTTACTGCGCCCACACCGGGAGATATCTCCATGCAAAACTGGACTTGGGGTAACGACTACCGCCCCGGAACTGCTAATGATAACCTAATTTACACTCGTCAACAGTTACAAACTACTGGGCAGTTAAACCCAGGGGGTTGGATGGGAGGATTGCGGACAGAAAGCCTCCGCAAGGCTGAGGAAAATGCCCTCTCTTTCTATTACTGGTTGGTAGCTGGGACTACAGATTCCAAACTGGGGGATGGTGTCAAGCAGCAGCAACCCAATAACCGCTTTGTTTCCGGTTTAAATTCCCCAATGGGGACAGTGCATGGTTTATCGAAATACCCTTATATGCGCGAGGGACGGCGGATTATTGGCCGCCCCAGTTGGGGACAACCCGAAGGCTTTAGGATTGGGGAAATTGATATTTCTCGTCGAAATTATAATGATGAGTATTATTCCAAGACTTTGCCAGCAGATATGTATCGTCGGCTACGAGCAGCCCTTGCAGGTTTGGAAGCAGTATCAGTAATTGATGGTAAAATTCCACCAGACAAAGCAATGCGACGCACTCGTTCTACCATTTTCCCCGACGCTGTGGGTATTGGTCACTACGCCATAGATTTCCATCCTTGCATGGTGAATAGTCCCCCAGAAGCCCCTGGTAACACAGAACGTCCAGGCGAAAGACGTGGCGCTGGACTTGCTTATCCCTTCCAAATTGCTCTGAGGGCAATGATTCCTCAGAAAATCGACAATTTGCTAGTAGGAGGCAAAAGCATTGCTACTAGTCATATTGCTGCGGCTGCCTATCGGGTACACTCCTTTGAATGGTCATCTGGCGCAGCTGCGGGAACTGTGGCTAGTTTTGCGCTCAAAAATGCGATCGCACCTTACCAACTAGTCAATGACTTACCCAAGCAAGAGCCACAACTAGAAGCACTCAAAAAGCTTTTGCAACAAAATGGCAACCCTACCGCTTTTCCCGATACATCTATTTTTAACGAAAACTGGGATAGTTGGAAATAGGGGATTGGGGATTGGGGATTGGGGAGTGGCGACTGGGGACTGGGAACTAATTATTTCTCCCTCATCTCCCTCATCTCCCTCATCTCCCCACTCCCTCATCTCCCCAAACAATGAACTAAACTAGTTACTTATAGTTTAGTTTTGTAAAATATTGTTGATCAATTGTTCTACCATTATGATACTTTCAGCAGATTTTTACGGGATGGCCACAGCACCAACTATCGCTCCTGAACGGTCTAGTCAAGTTATCCGTAAGACTTATCCGAATTACAAAGTGATTGTATTAAACGATGACTTTAATACATTCCCACATGTGGCTGAATGTTTGATGAAATATATTCCGGGGATGACTGGCGATCGCGCGTGGGATCTGACTAATCAGGTACACTATGAAGGTCAAGCGATCGTCTGGGTTGGTCCCCAAGAACCTGCGGAACTCTATCACCAGCAGCTGCGCCGAGCAGGTTTGACAATGGCACCTCTAGAAGCAGCTTAATCATCATGGGCAAACCCTCCGCAGATTCCCTCCGCACGGCTTCTCTACGAGACGCTACGCGAACGCAAAAAGCTGCCAGACTGGTTTGGAATCACTCAACACACCTTTCTGGCCTTATTCCCATTTTAGAACGTCTTTGTCAACACGATGGTATCCAAACCGTGACACCGGGAGTCATTGGACGGGCAAAAGGTCACTGTCCAAAAATGCAACTGCGCGTCTCAGTACCAATTCGCGGCGGCTATAAAGTCATCGCCCGACAGGGAAAGACGGTACAAGAGGTGTTTATTTTAACGATTTTGCCCCAAGATAAACTAGAAGCGGCATTAGCGATCGCTATGAGATAGTTAGTTAATCATGCCCAATCCCCAATACTTCGGCTTACCTCGACTTCGCCCTTCGGCTACGCTCAGGATAGGCTCGGCACAAGTCGCGGTAGTTGAGCATAGTCGAAACTCAGTACAAGTCCCCAATACTTCGGCTTCGCTCAGTACAAGTCCCCAATCCCCAAATTACTATTCCTCAACTCGATGTACTGCAAATTTGTGTAGCGGCAAACTAACGATGCAAGAAAAAGTTAAGAAATATGACAGCGCTGTAGTTATTTTCAAAGTCATCACCACAGATTCCCAGCCTGGTAAAACTATTTTCTCTATGCCAAAAGCTACACAGTAAACTAGCCAGTAACTAAAGCTCATTCTAAATAGAATCCGCTCTGTTTCTTCCACATCATTTGTTTCTTGCTTACCGTCCCACAGTAACACCAGTCCAATAATGCAAGCTACAAAGGAAACAGCAACTACAGATTCGTGACAAAATATATTTAAGGAATGCATTTGTGTTTATTCCCACATTTTCTAGTTAAAATTCAGTCTAAAGGAATATTCCTTGCAGAAATACAAATTATTTACAAAGCTCAATAGAGTAATAAGATTTATGTAAAGAAATGCAACAAAAATTTTTGTTTTGCAAATCTAGATATTTTTAATAAGTAATATGATGTCCGCATAAATAGTTATGATTCCCACAGACATTGCACCCCACCCCCAACCCCTCCCCGCTCTTCGGGAGGGGAGACAAAGCGTAGCTTTGGCGGGGTGGGGTTCTTCGGGTTTAATAAGTAATCAAGCGGACATGATATAATATCATGTCCGTATAAATAATTATGATTCCCACAGTCAAATAAGTAATGGGTATTACTCATTACTCATTACTCATTTAATAACACCGTTCTACTTAGCTGAAAGCGTAACGCACCGCTTTACTATGGTTGATAGCGAAGGCTAAAGTAAAAGCCATCATCCTGAGCGTTATTACCACGATCGCTCAGATCGATAAAGGGAAATCCATAATCGAGCCGCATAAACAGATTATCAATTCCCAATGCCTGATTCCACAAGAATCCTAAGCCTGCACCCACCAAAAAAGTTTGATTGGGTAAAGTATTGGGATTATTAGACTGATTCCAGACGGCTCCCATGTCCACAAATGGCGCAAGTTGAATTGTAGATAATCCCGATTCATCGCGCTGCACTGTGATCCGATCTTCCATCGCTACCCGAAATCCATTATCCCCAGAACGGATATTTTGGCGATACCCCCTTATAGATTGTCCACCGCCAATCACAAATTGCTGTGATGGTAAAAGGCTATCTGGTGTTAGCTGTAAGTCTGCTTGGATGAGTAATAAATGATCGTTGCTGAGTTGCTGCACTCGCTGTACTTGACCTAGCCAACTGAAAAAGCGACCATCAGGTATGGGGTCACTGTTGATAGTTGCGTCTAATATGTCAATGCCAAAATTAAATTGCGATCGCAAAAACCAGGCTCCTTGAGGTTCGCGTCTGGTATAATCTTGGCCAAATTTAATTACACTGGTGCGGCTTACACCATTGGCATCAGGCCCAATGCCAAAGGGGGTTGCCAGGTTATCAAAGAGGAAAGTTTGACCATCTTGATAGGTAAATCCCAAGGATAGGGCAAATTCTTCTTTGGGCGATCGCACCAATGGTTGACGATAATTGATTTCATAAAGATCCTGGTTTGCCCGAATGCCAAAGGCATTAAAAGGTGGCTCAGTAATTTCACTGCGATTAAGTGCGGCTCGAATCTGCACTTTGCCATTCATGGCGTTAACGGGGACTTGATAGCTAAAATCAAAGGCATCAGAACCACCAGAAAGTGTATGGTAATAGGAGCCTGCTAACTCATCTCCCATACCGGTTAAATTGCGATCGCGCAGTTCCACACCCAATCTTTCCGCGCCAATACTGGGAGGGGAATAATTATCTACACCCAAGCTACCAGTTATCGGCTTTGCCTCTTCAACTCTCACAACCAGAATACTTTGAGCAACCTTACCCGTTGGACGCAGACGCGCTTCTACATTTGTAAATAGGGGATCAAGTCGCAACAGTTTCAATTGTTCTTCGAGTTTAGCAGTGTTCAGAGGAATACCAGCACCTAATTGGATGCGACTACGAATATAAGATGGGTTTAATCGTCGCGTTCCTTCGATGTCAATCTCTGTCAAACGCCCTTCCAACACCCGAATTACCACAACACCATCGGCGTTACTAGGTTGCTGAGTCTCTGGAATCGCTCTAGAATTTATATAGCCTTTATTTAAGTAAAGTTGCGTAACGGCATCTGCGGCTTGTCTGATTTCTTCTAAAGTCAAATCCCGTTCTTCAAAGGGTTTCACGACTCGATTCAAGTCATTTTCATTAAAAACGGTGCTACCTACAACCTGGATTTTGCGAACCCGAATGCGTTGGGGTTTTTCTGGTTGGGGGTTCGGTTTTGGTTGATTGGGGTTAGTTACCGGAGGAGGTTCTATTTCTTGTACTATTTGTGACTTCGGCTGACTGCTATTTTCAGCCGAGTCTGGTGTCAAGATATTTGCTGTAGCTCTAAGTTCATTTGTAGTTACAATCCAGACCGTAGGTAAAATTACCAATCCGCACTGAAAACGAAAACTATGCTGACTCCATTTAGTAGTTGCCAAACTCCGCAAACTGTCTAACTGATGAGATAAATAGACAATTCTTTGCTGAGTCGTTGCTCTCGGCTTAACACCAGTTTTTGTTTCTTTTCTCATTTATCCTCAGTGGGATGCCTTATCTAATGATTGGGCTGATTTTGATTTTTGAGTATGCTATGGCTGTATGAGTATTTCAATATCATATTTTTGACATTCAGATTTTAGAAGATTTGTAACTAAAACTATAATTAACAGCGATTTCATCTCAGTAATAGTCCTTAGCATTATATTGTGGTGACAGGTAGAATAACTTGGGAATACTTCGATGTCGCCACTGATCTCCATTGTCATCGTCAATTACAACCGGGAGTCTTACCTTCAAGAAGCGATCGCCAGCGTCTTAAAGCAGACATGGCAAGACTTTGAGCTACTAATTTGGGATGATGGCTCTACAGATGGATCAGTGGCGATCGCTAAGGCTTATGCTCAACAAGATGGGCGAGTGCGGGTAGTCGAAGGACACCATCAGGGAGTTGCTGCGGCTTGCAAGGCAGCGATTAGCCAAACTAGCGGCAATTACATTGGCATCGTCGATAGTGATGATATCCTCGCCCCTACCGCCCTTGCCCAAACTGCTAAAGTCCTGAACCATCACCCAGAAACAGGATTTGTTTACACCGACTACTTAAATATTGATCGAGACGGCAAAGTTATCGGCTACGGTCATCGTTGTGATATTCCTTACTCCCAAGAAAGTCTGTTGGTGAACTTCATGACTTTTCACTTCCGCCTCATGCGGCGATCGGTTTACGACCGAGTGGGAGGTGTCAACGAATCGTTCTCTTGCACTGCTTATGATTATGACCTATGTCTGCGACTTTCAGAACTAGCCCAGGTAGGCAGAGTCAAAGAACCACTGTATTTTTATCGAAATCATTCTCAAAACATCTCTGTTAATCGAAAAAAAGAACAAATCCTCTGGTCTGGTAAAGCGATCGCCCAAGCACTTTGGCGACGCGGATTAGCAAAAAAGTTACAAATCGATGTAGAATTAGCCACAGGTCGCTTCACATTGCGGCGTAAAAAATCTTTACTCCCCACCGTCGCCGCTTCGCTGTTAGCTATTGTCCCTCTGGTAATAGCTATGAGTGCAGAATTAGCCCAAGGACAAACAATTGTCCCTGCTGCTGATGGAACGCACACAATTGTTACACCCAACGGCAACCGACTTGATATCACCGGCGGTACAACTTCTAGAGATGGGGCAAACCTCTTCCACAGCTTTCAACAATTTGGGATTTCACCAGAACAAATCGCCAACTTTCAAGCTAGTCCGGCGCTGCAAAATGTCCTTGGTCGAATTACAGGCGGTAATCCTTCTATTATCAATGGCTTAATTCAGGTGACAGGTGGCAATGCTAACCTCTTCTTGATGAATCCAGCCGGATTTATTTTTGGAGGAAATGCCAGTTTAAATGTGCCTGGTGCTTTCACGGTGACAACAGCCAACGGCATAGGTTTTGGCAGCAGTTGGTTTAACGCTATTGGTATTAATGACTACAAGAATTTAGTTGGAAACCCTAACGGATTTGCCTTTAGTAGTAACCAGGTGGGGGCGATCGCAAATGCGGGAAATTTGGCAGTAGGTGCGGGGCAGAATTTGAATTTATTGGGCGGTACTGTAGTCAACACCGGGCAACTTTCAGCACCGGGAGGGCAGATTACTATTACATCCGTACCCGGACAAAATTGGGTGCGTCTCAGTCAACCAGGAAATCTTTTAAGTTTGGAAATTCAGCCCCTCACTTCTAGTAGCAGCCAACCCAATAACTGGACAATTCCCATTGCATCTTTACCAGAATTGCTCACAGTTGGTAACACTGGGTTAACTGCCAATGCTGATGGTACTGTGCAATTGACAGGTTCTGATGTCAAAATTCCCACAAATCCAGGTACAACAATTGTTTCGGGCATTGTGGATGTATCGAGTCAAATAGGTGGTACGGTAAGTGTTTTGGGTGAACGAGTCGCGTTGATTGGTAGCAATATTAACGCCTCTGGAATTAATGGCGGTGGTACCGTCTTAATTGGCGGCGATTACCAAGGTAAGGGGACTTTACCCAATGCCAATCAGACTTATGTTGACTCAAACTCCGTTATTGCAGCCGATAGCAAATTGAATGGAAATGGTGGACGGGTAATTGTTTGGGGTAACGATACAACCCAATATTTTGGTAAAATTTCGGCTCGTGGAGGTCTTAACTCTGGCAATGGTGGTTTTGTGGAAGTTTCGGGTAAGCAAAACCTGATTTACAGTGGTAATGCTGATCTGACTGCTAAAAATGGTATTATTGGTCACTTGTTATTAGACCCAACCGATATCAATATTGTGGCTACTGCTCCACAACCGCAGGATGGCTCTTTGCCTGTAATCTTCCAAAATGCGACTCCAGCAACCTTCACGATTTCCCAAAACGCCCTACAAAGTCAGGATGCTGCGATCACTCTACAAGCAACTAACAACATCACAATTGACAATGGCGTATCTTTAAACTTTGTAAATAATATAGTTGGAGGAGCAATTACATTTACCGCAGATGCAGACAATAACGGTGTCGGCGCATTTACGATGGGTACAGGCAACACCATCAACACCAACGGCAGACAAATCAGCATTTCAGGAGCCAGCTTATCACTGGGAAATCTAAACACAACTCGTAATTTCCCTAAAAGTGGGGATGTAACTTTGTTTGCGAGTGGCAATATTAGTGCAGGCGACATTATTGCTAGTGGAAATGGCTATGCATCTGGCAATATAGGTGTCACCAGCACCAATGGTACAATTACCTTAGGCAACCTCAACACCAACAACAATACCTTTTTTAACAATATAACTGGTGGCTCAGTAGCTCTCAATGCCGCAAGCAATATTACCACAGGGGCAATTGACTCGTCTGTAGTCAATACTGGAGGTGGCAACGCTACAGGTGGCAACGTTACTTTACAGACTACCAATACTGCTGGCAGCACAATTGGTTTTACCAGCATCAACACAACGGCCACAGCAAACCTTGGTGAAGGTAACACTGTTCAAGGTGGTAATGTGCAGGTGCTAACCAATGGACTAGTTCAAGGAATAGGGACAATTAATGACACTGGTATAACGATCGCTACTGGTGGATTTTTTACTGGTGAAGGAAGTCCGACGGTTCAACCTCTTGCGGGAGGTACTGTCACAATTCGACATGATGGTGGCCCAAACAATGCAGATTTTATCGTCGGCAATGCAACTGTCAATGGCACGGCAGGAGCAATTAATACAGGCGATAATTCAATCACTGCTTCCACTAATTTTCCAGTTTTGCCTAATGGCGGAAATGCAACTGGTACTCCAATCGGCATCACTATTACATCTGTGAACACCCCGCCGACAATAACAACAAACACACTCCTCTCATCCAGCGCCCAACCCAATCAACCCTTTTCTTTCACATTTGCTGCCAGCACTAGTGATGTGAATCTCGATAATACCACCGTTGTCATTGATGCCATCCAATCAGGAACCCTGAAACGAGGCAATACTGTTTTAGCTGCGGGAGACACATTAACTATCGGTGAAACATTAAATTATACGCCACCAACTAATACCATAGGGCTAATCAATGCTTTCACAGTCAAAGCTAACGATGTCAAGAATGGAGGCCCTAACGTTCTTTCATCCTCAACACCTGTACAGGTAGCAATCGGTGTCAGCAAGCCAGATATAATATGCCCACCTCTTTCTTGCACCTCAGTACCACCACTAACACCACCAGAGCAGGGTAAGGTTAGCGGTGGTATTGATCTCACCACCACTCCTGAAGGTGGTTTCACAGATGATTTTGCCAACCATTTAGGCGTACCCACTCCTAGAATTAAAACACTGGATGATGCCAAAGATATTGCTCGCAAAATTGAAGAAGCCACTGGTGCAAAACCTGCATTTATCTACATCAGTTTTGTTCCTGTGGAGATTCTCCCAGGGGGAAATTTAGGGAAAGCTCAAAAATCTACTAAACAGTTAAATACCGTAGCAGAACAGGGTAGCGATCAACTGGAAATAGTGGTGGTAACAGGAAAAGGTGATCCAATCCGCAAGCGCATCCCAGAAACTACCAGAGCCAAAGTTCTCCAAGTAGCTCAAGAATTTCGTGACCAAATCGTTAGTCCACAAAACCGTCGCCGCACCGGTTATTTGCGTTCATCTCAACAACTTTATCGCTGGATTATTGCACCACTAGAAGCCGATTTACAGACGAAAGGAATCAACAATCTGGTTTTTTTACCAGACATCGGTTTACGTTCAACCCCAATGGCAGCACTTCATGATGGTAAGAGGTTTCTAGTAGAAAAATACAGTATTGGCTTGATGCCCAGTCTCAGTTTGACTAACACCCTTTATAAAGACATTAGAAAATCTCAAGTTTTAGCGTTAGGGGTTTCTCAGAGTACTCAGGGACAAGAACCTTTACCGGCAGTTCCCCTTGAGTTATCAAGACTAGTGTCTAAACTTTGGCAAGGCAAATTATTGTTAGACAAGCAAGCCACTTTAGAAAATCTCAAAACTATCCGCCGCCAACAACCTTTTGGGATTATTCACATGGCAACCCATGCCGATTTTGCCACTGGTGCTTTGAGTAATTCCTATATTCAACTATGGGAAGACAAGTTACGCTTGAACCAATTACGACAGTTGCGGTTGAATGAACCCCAAGTTGAAATGCTGGTGCTAAGTGCTTGTAGAACAGCCTTGGGGGATGAAGAGTCCGAACTAGGATTTGCGGGTTTAGCGGTGCTGGCAGGTGTGAAAACTACTGTTGCTACTCTTTGGTCGGTTAATGATGCTGGTACAGCAGCGTTGATGACGAAATTTTATGAGAACTTAAAGACAGCTCCGATTAAGGCAGAAGCTCTCAGACAGGCTCAGGTAGCTATGGCTAAAGGGCAGATTTACGTAAAGGATGGTCAAGTGCAAGGTTTGGGAGTAGTGGGGAATTTACCTTTACCTGCTGATAGTGCTGATGAATCGCTTATGCATCCTTATTATTGGGCTGGATTCACAATGGTTGGCAATCCTTGGTGAAGGTAGGGAGTGAGGGAGAAAGAAATTTTTCTTGTTGTGTAAACGCATCCACATCCAGCAATTCTCATTATTTATTGGATCTATGCAAAATTTTCAGTTAAAGGTATGGTTTTTGTATCTTAATTCCTGTACTTCTTCAGTGCCAGAGTTAAGCCATCTGCGATCGCGACTACACTAAGATTAACTCGCTCGTCTTGATGCAGTTTTTGATTAAAGGCACGAATTCTTTTAGTTCTATTATCCTGCACTTGGGGGTCGGCAACCTTACCTGACCAGAGGACATTATCGATGGCAATCAGTCCCCCCGGACGCACTAATTGCAGCGATCGCTCATAATAGCCATCATAGTTGCTCTTGTCTGCATCAATGAAGGCAAAATCAAAAGTTTCCACTTCTCCACTAGCGATTAACTGATCTAAAGTCTCCAAAGCTGGGGCAATGTGCAGTTGGATTTTATCCGCCACTCCTGCTTGCTGCCAATAGCGCCGAGCGATCGTTGTAAATTCCTCACTAATATCACAGGCTACCACCTGACCGTCACTCGGTAACGCCAATGCCACCACCAGGGAACTATAACCTGTAAATACCCCAATATCCAAAGTTTTCTTAGCTCCCAACAACTGCACCAGTAAGGCCAAAAATTGCCCCTGTTCAGGAGCAATCTGCATTCTCCCTATTGGATACTGGGATGTTTCCTGCCTGAGTTGGGTTAAAATTTCCGGTTCTCGGAGAGACACTGACAGTAAATAGTCATAGAGGTTTTGTTCGAGTCCTAGTGTTTTAGTTGTCATGAGATTGGGGCATTGGGCATGGAGAATAGGAGTTGAGTCTTTGATACTCGTAGCTAAAGGCGGGCGAGACACCCACTCCCCAACAAATAGTTGAGTATTTTTTTTTGGAAGTGCCTTATGCAAGAAGCGATGTCTACGACGGTCACTGAGTGCGGGCTGCGCCTACGCACAAACATTCTATGTGTTTTTATATTGCACACCAAGTCTTTGCTTGAGTTACTTGCCTAAAGCCTTCTAGAATTGAAACTACTGCGGGAAATTTTATTAATAAACTTACTTTTATTCTGGGAGGTATGATGAGCCGTCCAATAATTCTTGGTATTGTCGGTGACAGCGCTGCTGGTAAAACAACACTAACTCGAGGAATCGCTCAGGTACTCGGCCCAGAAAACGTCACGCTGATATGTACAGATGATTATCACCGTTACGATCGCCAACAACGAGCAGAAATTGGGATCACTGCCCTCCACCCAGACTGCAACCACTTAGATATTATGCAGCAACACCTGTCGTTGCTACGCACAGGGCAGCCAATTCTCAAACCAGTTTACAGCCATAAAACCGGCACATTCGATCCACCGCAGTATATCAAGCCCAATAAATTTGTGATTATTGAGGGATTACTCGGTTATTCTACCCGTGCTGCCCGTGATTCCTACGACGTAAAAGTTTACCTTGCACCCCCAGAAACATTACGCACTAAGTGGAAAGTTAAGCGGGATACGCAAAAGCGGGGCTACACTGCTGAACAGGTAATAGCGGAACTAGAAAAGCGCGAATCAGACTCAGCACAATTTATTCGTCCCCAACGCCAATGGTCTGATATAGTCATTAGTTTCTATCCACCCACCGAGGACGATGATGAAACCAATGGACATTTAAATGTCCGTCTGGTATTACGTCCGACAATTCCCCACCCAGATTTTACTGAGATTATCAGCTCTGGCTATGGTAATTCTGACTCAGCGATTCGCCTGGGGCTAGATAGGGATATGAGTAAGCCTGTAGATGTCTTAGAAGTTGATGGTCATGCCACCTTAGAACAGGTGAATAAGCTAGAGCATATTATTTGTTCTGATATGCCCCATTTACGAAATATTTGCGATCGCGAAAGCAATCCAGAACTGGGTAAAATTGCTGGTACAACTGGTGAGACAATCCAGAGTTATCCCCTCGCACTCACCCAGTTAATAATTACCTACCACATGCTGAAAGCGACGCAAATTTATCAGTAAGTTGGTCGCCATCGGTTTTACGCCGTACTTCCCCAAAGTGGGCAGCAGTTTCTATCTCATCCCAGTAAGATGAAAAACCTAACCCCCTAACCCCCTTCCCTACTAGTGTTGGGGGAAAATTCAAAGTCTCTCTCCTTTTAGGAGAGAGAAATAGAAGTGAGGTTTCTCAGATACCGTGAAAAGTCAGGTGAATAATTAAAGGTTTGTAGTAAGGACTTCAGTCCTTAAAATAGCGCTAGAGCCGCTTACTACAAACTAATTCAATTAATTTTACATTAGGGACTGACAAATAAAAAAATACTCAACTACTTCTTGTGGGGTGGGCAACATGAGCGCCCACCCCACAAGATTGGGTAATTTATTTGTTGGAAGTCCCTTAGGTAACATAGGTTATAGATAACTTTCTCTAAGTACCAGTTATCAGCAATTATTTGGTCTGGCTAAATTTTTAAATTTTGAAACTTTGTAAACTGGGGATTGAACAAAAGTTTCGCAGTACCTGTAGGTCCGTTGCGGTGTTTAGCTATAATCACTTCTGCAATGCCGCGATCGGGAGTATCGGGCGAGTAATATTCATCGCGGTACAACATTATTACTAAGTCGGCATCTTGTTCAATGGAATTGTGAACAATAATATTATTTGCAACAAAATTATGTAAACTAGGAACCGTAAGATCAAAGACTTCTTCCTCGCCACTATATTCAATTGAAAGTATCTCATCCGAATAAATATCACTTTTGGCACTTTTGGCAAGAGCAATTGAATCTCCAAAAACTTCTGTTGCCAAGAAAGCAACATTCTCAGCTAAATCTATCTCTTTGGTAGTGTACTGTATGGCATGACTTGGCAATGTACAACCGTCGCCAATTAAATGCCCTAATAATGCAACTTCGGCATAAGTCATAGTTTGTTTACCACGACTGGGCAGATGTCTTGGTAAACATAGATGTTCTTTAGGAGTTAATTCATCAAGTCTTTTCCAGCCATTAATTGTTAAAAACTTGTGATTACCTGTGGCACGGATTTTTCTACCCAATCGAGTTGTTAAAGTAAATATGGGCTTGATACCGGTAGAAAAAGCATTGCTAACAATTGCCTTTTCTAGCTGCATTGTAGCTTCGTTCAACGCCCAAACTGCAAAACCAGATTTACCTACTAATTCTCTAATTGGTACTTGCAGTCCGCCCGAAGCTAATGTCACCAGACTATCGCCTGCTAAACAACCAGACTCTCTCAAATCTGATAACATCGGGCGTTTGTTAGTACGCGCTTCTACACCTCGACTCAACTGAGATAAAGCAATAACTGGTACAGATAATTCCCGCGCTAAACCTTTGAGTTGACGGGTAATTTTTGATAATTCTTGGACGCGATTATCACCGGCTCCTTCCATCAATTGCAAGTAATCTATTACAATTAATCCTAATTCAGTTCCTTGTTCTGCTTGCAGTCTTCTAGCCTGACTACGTATTTGTGTAACTGTAATATTCGGCGTGTCGTCAATATAAATCGGTATCTCGGAAAGGATACCAATAGCACGGCTTAAAGGTTCCCACTGTGTTTGACTGAGGCGGCCAGTTCGCAAATAACTACTTTCAATTTGGGCTTCGCTAGCTAATAACCGTTGCGTCAGTTGCTCTTTTGACATTTCCAAGCTGAAAATAGCAACTGGTAATTTATAAGAAGCGGCGATGTTATGAGCTAGGTTTAAGCAAAAGGCCGTTTTCCCCATTGATGGACGACCTGCGACAATAATTAAATCAGAACGCTGAAAGCCGCTAGTCATGGCATCTAAATCGTAAAATCCGCAGGGAATTCCAGGTAAGGCAATGCCTTGATTTCGATCTTCAATATCCTGAAAATTATTAATTAGAGTATCAGAAATGTGGACTAAACCCGATTGGGGACGTTCTTGAGTAACACCAAAGACTTTCTGTTCTGCTTGATCTAAAACTTGTGGTAACTCGGTTTCTGTTTCGTAACCAAGATGTACAATTTCATTGCCAGCTTTAATTAAGCGCCGCCGCAGGTATTTGTCCATCACTAACCCTGCTAAGGCGTCGATGTTGACGGCTGAAACTGTGCGATCTACCAGAGTTGCTAATTTATTTCTGCCACCAATGCGGGTTAGCATTTCATGGTCTGTCAGCCAACTTGTGACTGAGAGCAAATCTGTGGCTTTACCTTGAGTATGGAGCCTGACAGCTGCTTGATAAATATCTTTGTGAGCGCTAATGTAAAAAGCTTCGGGAAGGAGGCGATCGCTAACTCGACTAATCGCTTCTGGATCTAGCAAAATCCCCCCCAAAATCGCTTCTTCCGCTTCTATATTTTGGGGTGGGAGGCGTAGTTTACCGCCGTAGGCATCGCTACCATCGCCTTGAAAACTCCGTTCTTCAGCCATAAACGATTTTAGTTTTGAGATTTTGCTAGAGACGCGATTAATCGCGTCTGTACAGGACTAGAGACGCTCCCTCAGCCCCCTCATCTTTGCGTCCCTCTGCTGAGTTAGCTAGCGACGACTTGAATATCGACTTGCGCCGCTACTTCAGAATGCAGCTTAATTTCGGCTTTATAACTACCAAGGTGGTTAATATCGGGGATGGTAATGCCACGCCGATCGATTTCTTGACCGGTGGCTGCCTTAATTGCATCTACAACGTCTTGGGTGGTGATAGTACCAAAAATTGCTTCGTTTTCACCAACTGGCTTGGCAATTGTCAAGCTGCCAACTTTTTCTAAAGATTCTTTTTGCTCAAGAGCTTGTTGTCTGAGTTCTAATTGCCGTTGACGCTCTTGCTCACGACGCCGTTCTACTTGCTTGAGAATACCAGGGGTGGCATTGGTTGCCAATTTTTGGGGAATCAGATAATTACGAGCGTAGCCAGGAGCTACTTCCACTAAGTCGCCAGATTTTCCCAGCTTGCTGATATCCTGATTTAAAACTAACTGTACACGTTTCGCCATCGTTTTTGATTTTTCCTGTAAAATCTGATTAATTTGGGTTTGGGTCGCTCACAATGTCATTGCTGTATTCCAAGCTTCTTGGCCTAATACCCTAGAGCTTACAGATCGTAGCGAAAGGAAGGGTGCGATCGCAACTATTAGCGCTAGAAAATTCCCAGACTGGGGAATGGCGACTGGGGAATGGCGACTGGGGACTGGGGACTGGGGACTGGGGACTGGGGACTGGGGACTGGGGACTGGGGAATGGGGAATGGGGAATGGGGAATGGGGGCAAAGAGAATAACCTATGCCTAATGACTAATGACTAATGACTAATGCCCAATATTTAAAAGTTATTCTTCATTTCCCGTATCCGTGCAAAAGTTTGCACTCCATCACTACTCTTAACGTTTAATTGTAATGATGGCTGATCCCAACGTAAAAAGGGATTGGTTAGCTTCTCCACTCCCAGCAGCGAGGGGATGGTAGCTTCTCCCCGACTACGGTAAGCCTTCACTTCATTGAAGCGCCTTTGTAAGTCGGCATTGTCGCCATCTACAGTTAGGGCAAATCGCAGATTGTTTAAGGTGTATTCGTGGGCACACCAGATGTGTGTATCATCCGGTAGAGAGCGCAGTTTGCTTAAAGAGTCTACCATTTGGGTCGGTGTTCCTTCAAACAAGCGACCGCAACCGCCAGAAAATAAGGTATCGCCACAAAATAAATCGCCTGTTTCACCAGCTTCTTGTGGCGGAAAGTAGTAAGCGATGTGAGCGCGGGTATGTCCGGGAACGAAGATAACTTCAGCTATGCGGTTTGCAAACTGGACGCGATCGCCTTGTTGCAAAAACACCTGCTGTCCGGGAATTCTCCCGCGATCCTCGGCTCCTCCATAAACTATCAGTTTGGGGAATTTTTCTATTAACTGCTGATTACCACCCACATGATCGTTATGGTGGTGCGTGTTGAAAATTGCTACCAACTCAGCTTTTAATTCTGCCAGTTTCTCTAATACTGGTTGAGCTTCTGCTGGATCGACAACAGCCGCGATATTTTGCTTGTAGTCGTGTAACAAAAATATGTAGTTGTCTGACAGCGCTTCCAGACGGATTACCTGCATTACCTCTGCCTCCCTCACAACATATATGTTTGGTATTCATTGACAATTTTAAGACTCATCGAGTCAGAAGGGTACTTGCATAAGCTACATCAAGTATTTATACTTTATTTCAGTATAACTGTAATCTACTATTGAGCATAAGAACGCACTGGTATAATTATACAGTGAATACACCTAAAAAAAGCAAAGAAAATCTGAATTTATCAGTGAATTTTCTCTGGTAATAACCGCAAATACAAAGTTACATTTATCTTATTATTTTTGAATTTAAGGATATCAATAAATTTACATTGAGTAGATCGAGCAAGCCTTTGATATTTAACATAATATCAGTAAAAAGGTGGAATTTTAAGTCGGCTAATCTTTATTTGAAAGTGAAAAACCTTTTATATTAAATGTTTATGGGAACCATTTTATGAATTCAACAAGAGGATTTATTACCATTCTGACCGGACTTTACTCTTTTCAAGATTGCATTCATTTTTTAGCGGCCATTAGGAAGTTTCATCAAGAGCCGATAATTATTTTAATTGACCAAGTTCCGGTAGTTCTCTATCCGTTATTAAAGGCTTTTAAAAATGTAATTTTAAAGCCGGCACCTGCAAATAAAAATACTGTTTTAGCATCACGCCAAGCAAAATTGGCTCTATATGCAGCCTCTGAGTTTGATAAAACGATTTATCTAGATTCAGATATTTGCTTACTTTCGGAGATCAAGGACGTATTTGAGTATTTGGATGAATATGACTTTCTGTTAACTGAAGATGTGCAACCGTCTATTCTGAAAGCTACAAATTTACTCCGTGGAAAGCAAGAAGACCTTTTACCAAATGTTTTGCAAATTCTGCAATCTGTAGGTTTACCATTGCAAGCAGATAGTGTGCAGTATAATGGCGGTTTTATGGCTTTTCGGAAAACCGAAGTAACTAAGGTATTTTTTGAAGAATTTAAAAATTATTTTGAGATTGTCAAAAATAACCAAGATAAATTGCTTTTAAAAGATCAAGGAGCTTTTGCATCTGCGATCGCATCTGTACGCCCTTACATGAAAATCCTACCACCTACCTATAATTATCTCAGTAAGTGGGAAGAGGATTATGATATTCAGGATCAAATTAAGGTTCTTCACTGTACCTATCCTTATCGACCTCAATATGCTAAGAACATTACTCGTTCATTATATACAAGGGTTTTTGACAGATTCGCTAAAGTATTTTTACCCAATCAAGTTACAAATCCTTGGCGCACTAAATAAAAACAAGTATAAAAGTAGTGAAAAAATTTTCCAAGATATCGCTGTTGGTTTCAGATTTATCAAGTGCAGCTATTTTGCGTGCATACTTGATAGCAACAGCCCTAAGAAACTTAGAATATGAAGTTGAAATCATGGGGTTTTTATTTGGAAATAATTTATATCGAAATTTACCATCGGAATTAAACGTTTACAATTTACCGGGCAAAAATTTCCCAGAGTTTTTTGGAGAAATCCGCAAATTGTTACCAAAAATTAATGGAGATATAATTTATGCTATAAAACCACAAATAGCGAGTTTTGGAGTTGCCCTACTCAAAAAAATTTTTAGCCAAAAACCGTTAATTTTAGATATAGATGATTGGGAACTCAGTTGGTATGGTGGCGATGACTGGCATTATCGTCCCACACCGAAACAATTAGTTAGAGAATTGTTGAAACCAGACGGCGCACTCAGAAATCCTTATCATCCTTTGTATGTGAAATGGATGGAAGGTTTGGTAAGTCGCGCTGATGCGGTGACGGTGCATACTGAATTTTTGCAGCAACGTTTTGGCGGGACATTTGTTCCTAATGGTAAGGATACTTCTTTATTTGATCCCACTCGATATGATGCTGAGTCCAGCAGAAATCGTTATGGTTTATCTGAATATCGTATTTTAATGTTTCCTGGTGCGCCAAGACCATATAAAGGTCTAGAAGATGTTCTTATAGCCCTCGATAAAATTAATCAGCCAGACTTAAGACTAGTGATTGTAGGTGGTAGTCCTTATGATGATTACGATCAGCAACTTGAACAAAAGTGGGGACGTTGGATTATCAAATTACCAAAGTATCCAGCTGATGTTATGCCTGATTTGGTAGCTGCGGCTCACATTGTAGTCGTTCCCCAACGAGATACTCCAGAAACTCGCGCTCAATTTCCCCTGAAGTTGACAGATGGAATGGCAATGGCTAAACCTATATTATCAACACGCGTTGGAGATATTCCCAAAATTTTAGGTGATACTGGTTATTTAGTTGAGCCTGGTTGTCCTGAACAACTTGCTGAACAAATTCAATTTATTTTTCAGAATTTAGAGTCAGCAAACCAGCAAGGTATCAAGGCAAGACAAAGATGTGTGGAAAACTACAGCATAGAGGCTATGGCTTTTACGCTCAAGTCAGTAATTGCTCGGTTGTGAATCTTGATTGGGGATTGGGGACTAGGGACTAGGGATTGGGAACCCAACCAAATCTTAATCATATTTTCTTCCCCAGTACCCAGTACCCAGTACCCAGTACCCAGTCCCGGAGTGCCGTATTTATTTGATGATTAGCTTTTTTTTGACAAGTAATTTGTGAATAATATTAATAAATGAAAGTGGCATAAAAATATCCAATGTCTACGAAAAAACTACTACTAAGATTCGCTAAACCCTATCCCGGTTTGATTCTGCTGACAATATTATTAGGATTCTCTGGAGCTTTATTTAATGGGATTAGCACAGCTTTAATTGTGCCGGTGGTTTTAAAAATTGTGGGGCAAGAAGTAGATTTAACGACTGCCCCTCCCATCCTCAAAAGGCTGATATCTCCATTTGATAGTACTCCAGAAAATTACCGGATAATAGTAATGGCTGGGGCGATTATCTTCACAATTTTTTTAAAGAACTTAGCTGCTTATGCCAGCGCCTTAGCATCGAGTTCTTTAACCCGAAAGCTGACATCAGATATGCGCGAAACCGGATTAAGGCTGTTACTAGACATCGATCTAGATTATTATGCCAAGACAAAGGTTGGCGATTTAATTAACCGTCTTGGTGGAGAAATTGGTCGGGCTGCAAGTGCTATAGGTAGTACAGTTAAGATAGTTATTCTGGGAATCACAATTTTAGTTTTTGTCGGTTTATTGCTGTCAATTTCTTGGCAGTTGACAATTGTGGCTACGCTTTTGCTGTCGTTGGTGACGTTAGTAAATCAGTATGCCATTTCCCGGTCTAAAAATTTTGGTAAGCAGCTTAGTGAGATGTCTAGGGCATACTCAATCTCTGTACTGGAAACCCTGAGCGGAATTCGGCTGGTAAAGGCGACGGGAAATGAAGAAAAAGAATATCAACGGATTAAAAAATTAATTCGCGATCGCGAATTAGCAGATTTCCAATCTCAGATTAATTCGGAAGCGATCGGACCTCTAAGTGAGGTGATGGGTATTACAGCTTTACTGCTGATTGTAGTTTTGAGCAAAACCTTCTTTGCTAGCCAGGTTTCTTCCCTTTCTACCGTACTCCTGACATATTTATTAGTGCTACTGCGAGTGCTACCATTGATTTCCCAGCTAAATACTATTCGCAGCAACTTTGCTAGTACCGCCGCCAGTGTGGATATTAGCAATGAGTTTTTAAGCTTGCACGATAAGCCATTCATGAGCAAAGGTGAGCTTCCCTACACAAAATTACAAGAGGGAGTGTCTTTTAATTCTCTTTGCTTTGCCTACCCTGGTCATGAGAAGTTGGTACTCAAAGATGTAAATTTATATTTACCGCATGGCACAACCTTAGCATTGGTAGGCGGTTCGGGTGCTGGTAAATCCACTTTAGCAGACCTTTTACCTAGATTCTATGACCCGAGCGCTGGCAGTATTACCATTGACGGCATCGATTTGCGGGAGTTTGATGTGATATCCCTGCGAAAGCGAATGGGAATTGTCAGTCAAGATACCTTTCTTTTCAATGACTCGGTGCAGAATAACATCGCTTATGGGCGAGCTGAGGCTACTGATGATGAAATTCTGACAGCAGCGAAGCGGGCAAATGCTTATGAGTTTATTAGCAAATTGCCTCAGGGATTTGACACCTTGATTGGCGATCGCGGGGTGATGTTATCTGGTGGACAAAGGCAGAGATTAGCGATCGCCCGCGCCCTCCTGCAAAATCCGGAAATTCTGATTTTAGATGAAGCCACTAGCGCTTTAGATACCGTTTCCGAACGTTTAGTACAGTCTGCACTGGATGACTTGAGCCGCGATCGCACCACCCTAATAATTGCTCACCGCCTTTCCACAGTCCAAAAAGCTAATCAAATAGCTGTGTTAGAGCAAGGACAAGTAGTAGAGACAGGAACCCATGAAGAACTTTTACAAAAGGGTGGTTACTACTCACGTTTGTACTCCATGCAATTTGCCGAACGTCCAGAAACTGCTGCCAAACACAATCAAAGCTTGCTCCGCATCTCTCACGAAATTCGGACACAGATGAACTCGATGATTGGGTTACTGCGCTTATTACTTGATGATTTGGTAGACAATTCCCAAGAACGGCACGAATTAATTGAAGACTCTTATAAATCAGCGTTGAGAATTCTCAACACCATTGATGTTTTTGAGGATGTTATTAACTTACAAATCCGGGGGCAAATGCTCTCAATTTCTGATCACAATCAGAATGTTATCAGTAACCATTATCAAACCTTTAATCATATCTCCGTTGAGTTTCGGACTTCTATTAACCTCATACTTAGCTCTCTCCGCTCTCTAGCTGATAATTCGACATCCACCGCCGAAGAACAAAATGGATTAATTACTGAAAGTTATGAATCTGCTATATATCTACTCGACGATTTAGAAAAGTTTGAGAATAGTATTAATGCTTAAAATTATGAAAAATCCTACTTTAAAAAAACACTACATTTTTTTCGTTGGTGAAGAGTTACCCCAGCCCGAAGCTCACCTAGTGCAGTCTACAAATTCAGCTAATGCCGCCGCCAACTTAGGATACTCAACAGTTTTGGTATACCCTGAAAAAGGAGCAAAAGCGATGAACCTAGTTAATCTAGCTCGTCCTTTTCAACCAAGACAAACCCCAACAGAACTGATTAAATATTACAACCTCCATGACAAATTAAAAGTTGCTCCCTTACCAATGCCTTGGCCAATTGACCATTTTCAGAGCAAATTTACTGACTCTAATACCATTGCTAGCAAATATTATTTACCATTTCACATACTTCCAACTGCCAAACTTGTCCACAGTCGCAACTGGAATTTTGTGAAAGCTGCCATCAAAAATGGTACTCCGGCAATTTACGAACACCACCACCACGAAGACAAGCCATTTGAGACAGAAATTGTCAAAAATCCGCTTTTGCAAATTGCTGTAACTGTTGTAGACACGATCCGTGACAGCATGATTAAAAATGGGATGCCCCCAGAAAAAGTAATTACGCTGCACAATGGTTTTAATCGCTTATTTATGGAAAGACAACCAGAAAAAGCCGCAGAATGGCGTAAAAAACTATTGCCAGACGACAGCCAAAAATTAGTAGTTTATGCGGGGGCGCTACAGCAATTTAAAGGCATTGATGTATTAATTGATGTGGCGAAAGAAATGCCTAATGTGCAATTTGCTTGTGCCGGTGGTAAGCCGCCAGAAGTCGAATATTATCAACAATTCGTCAAAGAAAAACAGATTAGTAATATTAAATTTTTGGGTTATGTTTTGCATAATGAGTTAGCATCTTTGCTACAAGCAGCCGATGTTTTAGCTCACCCTCATTGTTCAGGAAAGGCAGCAACTTTTACATCTCCCCTAAAGCTGTTTGACTACTTCGCCTCTGGAACTCCCATTGTCTCGACAGAAATTCCATCATTAGTTGAATTTCAAGATACTAGAGCGATCGCTGCTTGGTGTGAGCCAGATAACCCCAGCAAATTTGCCGAAAGTCTAAAGCGGGTTTTAGAAACTCATCCCAGAAAGATCGAAGGTTATCCAGATAGTATCGAGTTTGTTAAGCAGTTTTCTTGGGAAAATCGAGCAGCAAAAATCCTTAGTTATGTTGATGAATCTCTGCTACCCCTATTTATCGCATAAGGAAGAATGGAAGAAATTAAAATGACAAATAACTAATAACTAAAATGACTCTTAAAACTGTAGGAATGATTAGCAGCTATCGAGGTTTAGAAACCAGAGCCGATTGGCTATGGCAACAAACCCCGCATCAATTTGGAACTTGGGGCAATATGCAAATGCAGGCACTAGCAACAAAACCAGATTTTCTGCTGATGTATCAATTTGATTTTCCCCAAGCATCGCCACAAAAATCTTGGTTAGATAGTTTTCGCAAAGGGCAGCAAAAACCAGTAGTCAATGTTGATTCTCTACTGCGTGGTGTGAGTAAAGAGCGGATTATTTATTTACTACGAGAACCGCCTTTAGATGAAATTGTAGAAATAACTAATCAGAATTATCAACAAGCCCAGAAGTATTGCGGCTACATTTCTGGCCCCGATGATTTTGCTCCAATTCCTGACTATATGCCTGCTATTTGGTATCACTCAAATTCATTTCAAGATTTAAATGAAATGCCACCACCCGAAAAGGTTGCCCCATGTAGTTGGATTACTTCGGGTATTAGCCGCACTGCTAAACATCGCCAACGTTTAGACTTTTTGCAGTCACTACAATCTAGTGGTATGAAGTTTGATTTGTATGGGCGTAACTTACCAGAATGGGCTAACAAGTCGGGAGAATTGGGTAATAAGTGGTATGGCATGGCACCATACTATTACAATCTGTCAATTGAAAATTATGCTGATAATAATTGGTATGTAAGTGAGAAACTTTGGGATAGTTTACTTGCTTGGTGTCTGCCAATTTACTATGGTGGACCGGCTGCTGATAAATTATTGCCGCCGGGTAGTTTTTTAAGATTGCCCAGTTTAGACGAAAAAGGCATAGCCTACATCCAAGAAGTGACAGCTACACCTGATGCTTGGTATGCTGCCAAAGATGCGATCGCAGAAGCACGTCAAATTATCTTACACAAATTAAACCTACTTAACTGGTTGTCAAACTTTGTTGATCAACACTCATAAATTATGAATGGTATTTGTACCCTTGGCAATGATTATGTTTTCGATCAACTGGTGGCTTTGCTCAACAGTATTGATGTGATTTTAGGCTCAGAAACTCCTGTTTGTATCTATCCTTTCGACGATCAGACACAACGAATTGCTGACGAAATAGCTAAACGCCCGAATGTATTTATTTACGATAATCAGGAATCAATCAATCGCTGGGATCAATTTATGCTCACAGCAGCACCAGAACGATTGAATCGGAGTAAATCGCGTTTGTATGGCGCTCACCGTCGTTTTTGCGCTTTTGATGGGCCTTTTGATAAGTTTATCTATTTAGATGCAGACACCTTGGTAATGAATTCACTCGCGCCAGTGTTTGAAAAGCTAGATAGTTATGATTTCGTTGTCTACGATTTCCAATTTAAAGATGTTAGTAAAATATATAATGTTAATTCACCCAAATTACTAGAAGTTTTCGAGCAAAAACGCATTGATTCCGAAATATTTTGCTCAGGTTTCTATGGCGCAAAACAGGGAATATTTAACTCAGAACAAAGAGATTGGCTGATATCCAATTTGCAAAATGGTGAAGCAGAACTTTTGTATGAAGGTGCTGGCGAACAACCATTAATCAACTACATGGTAATGAGGTCTAACCTTTCTATTTATAACTTTGCTCGCCAACTGCCAGATAACGAAAAAACAGGATGTTCTGCCACCTCTAAGCACTTTGAGGAACGAGAAAATCTTCTTTATGACAAAGGTAATCGACTAACTTATCTTCATTACATTGGTATTCCTCCTAATATCAATCAAGCCGTCTGTGCTGGAGAGAATATTGAGTTTCCCTATCGAGATTTGTTTCTCTATTATCGTTATTTACACGAACCAGAGAAGCGCCCAGTATTTCAAAATCCTCCTAAGAGTTATGATGACGCTCCAGTACCAAATTTACTTACCAGAGCTTTACGAAAACTTAAGTTAATTAACCAAGGATAATTTATGACTAGGGGCATTTATATAGTTGCCAATGACCGCGTTATCGATAATGCTATTGCTTTACTCAATAGCATTCGTTACTATGACCGAGAAGTTCCCATTTATCTCATACCTTTTAATGAGAATTACCACAAAGTAGCAGAACAGCTTGCTACCTTACACAACGTCAAAATTTTCCCAGATTTAGAACTTATTGAGACATTTACCAAAGGTATCGGAGAAATTTTTGATCGAGATTTCCTCGCCTTACCTAACAAAATGCGTAAACTGGTGGCGTGGTTTGGCCCTTTAGATGAATTTATTTATATTGATACAGATATTGTCGTTTTTGAAAAAATCGCCGACAATTTAGACAAACTTTCAGAAGTTGATTTCTTCTGTTGTGATTACCATCATGCCAATGACAAGCTGCGAAATATCTTTTCCCCATTTGTGAAAGAGCAGCAAATTTTCTCTGATGCCCAACTTCAAGATGTTTTCAACAGTGGTTTTTGGGCTTCGAGAAAAGGAATTATTACCGAACAACAAATGGATGAAGCTTTGCGCGAATGTGCGGCACACCGCGAATATTTTGATTTCTCTGAAGGAGTTACAGACCAACCAATTTTAAATTATCTTGTTCTCAAACTAATTTCCAAACGTGGTAATCTCGTCAAAATTCCTGGGGGAGGACCCGGTAGTTGGGCGGGTTCGCAAAATTTCCAACAGCAGGACTACGCCCTCTATGACCGAGGACAACGCCTAAAATATCTCCACTGGGCTGGGACGCGGATGAAAACTGGTAGTCCCTATTGGCAATTGTGGGAACACTATCGTTATCTCCATGAGGGTAAATTCGCCTTCATTCCCAAACTGACTCGCCGTTTATTTCCCTTTGTTGCTGCTCGTACTTAATATTAGGAGTATCCCAATGATTGATGGCATTTATATCTTAGCCAATGATGTTGTCTATGACCAATTAGTTGCTTTGCTCAACAGTATAGAAGCTAATGCTGGTAGGAAAATTCCTATTTGTATACTTCCATATAATGAGCGATTAGACAAGGTAAAAGCAGAGATTGCATCTAGAGAGAATATCAGCTTATTTGAAGATTCTGATTCCATAGCTTATTGGGATAACTTTGCTATTAAGATATGGAAAAATTACCCTAGAGCGCAAAAAACTTGGCGAGAATGGGGCTTTCCAGAACTCTATGAGTTACCAATGCACCGCAAATTTTGTGCTATTGATGGTCCATTTGATAGATTTATTTATTTTGATGCAGATACTTTGTTAATGGGACCTGTAGATTATGTATATGAAAAGTTAGATGTCTATGATTGGGTAGTCAATGATTTTCAATATAAGTCTGATGTAAAATTTATTTTTGATGGTTCGCCAGAGCTTAGGCAGCAAGTTTTTAACTTAGATAATTTGCAATCTAAAGTATTTTGTGCTGGTTGGTTTGCCACTAAGAAAAATATTTTTTCTCCAGCCCTAAGAGCCGAATTAATTGACAAATTAATAGCGGGTGAAGCTGATGTTATGGCTTTTTTAGCACCTGACCAATCTTTATTTAATTATATGGTGTTGAAAAGTGGAATTTCCTATTATAACTTTGCTTTTCAGGACTGCGAACAAGCAACTGGTAATCACTGGAGTTCTCAATTTGAGGAAGTAGATAATATCCTCTACGACGAAGGGCGAAGGTTGACATATTTACACTATATGAGCATAAGTTCATCAAGTTTTACTAAACTTTGTAGTGGTGAAGATGTTAGTTTTGCCTACCGAGACTTGTTTTTACATTATCGGTATTTAAAATCTTCAGCAGATAGACCTCAAAACTTTAAGCGTCCGACTCTGCTCACACGGTTACAAAATACCACTAAAAGTTTTCTGAACCAAAGGGTTAGTAATATTAAGCTGAATTATCGCAATTTTAAGGATAAAATTACTCAATAATTGAGCAAAAATTAACTTACAGCAGAATTCAGAAGCAAAACAGGTTTTATACCTCGCTTTGAGACTAAGAGGATGTCTGAAAAGTTTTTTTATATACACTTAACCCTTGGAGATCCCCCTAAATCCCCCTTAAAAAGGGGGACTTTGAGACTCTTATTCCTCCCTTTTGAAGGGGATAAACAAATATTTGATACTTCTCAGACATCCTCTTAGCTTGTATACAACACCCAACTTGAAATCTGCTGTATCTACCCTGATTTTCGTTTCAATCCCTAATAGGGATTTGGATGAATTGCAATTTTAGGCACGGAAGTATATATCCAAAGCCTCAAATCTAGTTTCAATCCCTAATAGGGATTTGGATGAATTGCAATGGCGGGAGCCTGAAAGCCCAGCTATATTTAGTTTTCAAGGTGCGGTTGCGCGATTTAAGGGCAATCATAGCATTAGAGAATTCGTTTGGAAAGAGTGCCAGGAAAATTTAAAGGCTAAAACCCTATTTTGATAAGCATTTCAGAGATTGCGCGGATGAGGATTAGGTGAATAATGGGTTGAAACCCTTGCTGGAGTTGGGATAGAAGCACTTTTTTAGGCTATGAAATTTGTACACCTACCCCTCCGCGCATTTGAGATGCAGAAAGCTAGCTAGAATCCCCAATCCCCAATTTGTCTAGAGTCCCCATAAAAGTTTCAGTTACCCTGAATTGGTATTGGTATAGCGACGCGGCGTATAAACCCAGATACTCCCATCGCTGCGTTTGATGGTTCGGGTTTTTGTGGAACCAACGAGAATAATTGTCCGCATATCGGCGGTTGCTGGTGCTAACTGGTCAAGGGCGATCGCTTTCACTATCTGTCCTGGTCTACCAAGATTCCGCGCCAATACTACTGGTGTATCGGGTCTTCGATGCTGCAACAAAATATTTCTCGCTTCTGCCAGTTGCCAGGTACGCTCTTTGGAAACAGGATTGTAAAAGGCAATGACGAAATCAGCCTCAGCAGCAGCAGTAATTCGTTGGGCGATCGCAGACCAAGGTTTCAAAATGTCAGAGAGGGAAATTGCACAAAAGTCATGTCCCAGGGGCGCACCAATGGCGGCGGCGGCGGCTTGCATAGCAGAGATGCCTGGGGCTACATGAATGTCGATAGTGTCCCATTGGGGTTTAGGATAGCGATCGCACACCTCAAAAACTGCTGTTGCCATTGCATAGATGCCAGGATCGCCAGATGAAACTACAGCGACATATCGCCCAGATGCAGCCAAATCAAGTGCAAAAGTTGCCCGTGCTTCTTCTTCGCGGTTGTCGGACTCATGCCGTTCTTTACCATCAGCCAGAGAACCAATTAAATCTAAATAAGTTTTATAACCCACTAGGTCAGTTGCCGACTTGAGTATCTCTTTGACTTCTGGAGACATCCATAACGATCCACCGGGGCCTGTGCCAATAATTGCTAACCTTCCGCGTGGCTGACCGATGGTGTTGGGGTCAATTGGTTGAGGGGCAATGGCGATCGCAATGTGAGGAGATGGGGATAAGGGGGATGTACCTGTGGCAGCGATCGCAGCAGCTTGGGCGGGGCTATAACCTTGTGAAAGTAGACTTTCTAACTGATTTGGGGTAAAAAAGCGGGTGGGTACTCTCAAGGTGCTAGCTATGGCATGGATTGCGGGATTGGTGGCGGCGGCGATGGGTGCAAATATGCCGGCGACTGATGCTTTTTCTAGTGCCGCATCAGCTAGTAGCTGGTGTACTAACGCTACTGCATCATCAATAATCATGTCACTAATTGCGATCGCGATCGTTGCTGGGTGGTAGACAAGGCAGTTGGGTGTGGGAGTTACCAAGCGTTCTGTAACTTTGATGGTCAAATCTCCCATTGGATCTATGGGCAATTTGCGATCGCTCAACCAAGGTGCTATGCCTTCTAGTTTGACTTGCGCCCCAGCTAGCAAATCGGAGATAAATTTCTTCGCATCGTCTGGGTTTGCTAAATGGTATCCGGGTGGAGGAGATAACAGGGTTGTGCCCAAACGTAAATCCCCTGTGGTGGTAATTGCAGGCTTAACATCCAGCGCCTCAGCAATGCGACGGGCCAAATCGTTCACCCCACCAAGTCCGCCCAAGAGGGGGACAACAGCGCTACCATCTTCAGCCACAGCTAGCACTGGTGGTTCCTGTTGTTTATCTGAGAGGATGGGAGCTAGCGTCCTAATTAAAATGCCGGCGGCACAAATGCCAATTAGCGGCGTTCCTTGGGCAAATAACTCGCGCAATGTCTCGCCAAAGTTAGTAAAGCTGACATCAACACCAGATGTGCGATCGGCTAGACCGTATAGTGTCGCCCCCGGTAGGACTGTGATGATTTTGCGTGCTACTGTGACGCTATTTTGACCTAGTATTAAAATGGCGGGTGCAACGTTCATCATTACTTAATTACGAATTACGAATTATTTGATTAGCACTTTAAATAAATGTTCTGAGAAATTTGAGTGCTTCAATTTTATTGTTAAATATGGCGTGAATTAAGTCACCATTATTATAACGAATATCAATCTCGTATTTTAATGGTGGAGCTAATGTAGGTTGATTATCTGGATAGTTGTGAATATATTCAATAGCATTTTCGACAGTGGCAGTTTGTTGAGATAGCCCATGTAAGACAATGACATTTACCTGTTGGACTAGTCTAGCAAATGACTGCTCTAAGGTATTAATAAATTTATCTATCTGGAATTTTTCAAGACTTAGCATTTGATTTTTAATGTTAGTAATATCCGGCGCTGATAATTTTTTCCATTGCTCAATCTTATTTTGAAAGTCTGCTTCTAACGTACTTTCATTGAAAGATGCATTTATACCAACAGATGTAAATGATTTAACGATGTTTTCATACTTAAGATAAAGAATTTTAAAGCCCTTAGATTCTAATTGATCAAGCGCTCCTTGAGTAAACACACCTGCTAGAATAGCTCCTAAAAATGGGTTAAGGTGACTATAGGTGTCTGCCAAAGGAATAAGCGCTCCTTCAATTTCTTGAACCTTGTTTCTAGAATGCTTGGTGTAACGCCGCCACGCAGTCTCAATAAATGCTACTGGAAGACCAAGAGAATCTTCTGTACCTCCTCGTTCCAGTACATAGTCAAGGTCATGATAGTTACCGTAGCGATCTTGCCATGATACCTTTTTAGTGATTCGTGCTTTGCGCTTTCTCTGAGAATCTAAGTAAAAACCATGCTCATCAGCCACTTGTTGAAGTGTCTCACGAATAAATTCTTGGATGAAATGCCCTAAAATCTGACCCCATTTATGTGAAAACGACTCTGCCATTACATTTGTGCAAAAATAATTTGTGTTGTGATTACCCTATCCGTAAACCCACAAACAACCTTCGCAAAGAGGAACTCTATGCTTGCGATTTTTCCACTTCACATTTCGGTCACGAACTTTTTCAAAATTAAAAGATTTAAACCCTGCGGCTTGTGCTAATAAACCCATCCATTCAATCACCGGAATATAAACACCATAGGGGGCAGAATCGCCAATCATAAAGCAAACTTTTGCAGGACTTTTGCATACTCTGCGAAGTGCTATCCAAACTCTAGCCATATCCAAAAAATAGCAGGCTATCATCAAATGATAATTCTTTTTACCTCCATGTAAATGTCGTTCTTGGGACAATTTGTCACAAATTTCAATAATACTAGCCTTGATTGGATATAGTTCATGAGATGCTAGAACTTCATCGATGTTTACATTCTTATTGGTTACGTGCTGCGAACATGAACGAATTAAGTATTGCCTCACCGCACTTTGTAAATCACCCCAACCGGAAATTTCTTTCATAAAACACATTTCTAGACGTGTAGCATCTGCATAGTCATAGTTGTTAGCATAGGGTGGTGAGGTGATTACCAAGTTGGCAAAATTATCAGGTACACCCTGGCAAGTCCGAGCATCAGATTGAATAAGTGTAGCAATAGAAGCCGCCATTTTTCCGGCAATTCTCATGTCTGTAGCTATACTCTCTGCCATTAGCCCAAAAGCAGACATTGCATCTAAAGAATATTGTTTCTTTTTATTTGGTAAAATGTACTGCCAAGGTGCAGTTCCAGCATGAGAAACATGACGAAGAATTGATACAACTGTTAACCAAACTAACTGAGATTCAGATGAATCATCAGCAAGTTTTTCCCAAGATTGGCGCAATCTATCTAGGGACTCAAGTGAAGATATACTAAAGCATTCATGAATCAATTTCGGGTATGTATCTACACAGGGCTGAAGATTTTCGGCACATTTTATAACTTTTTCTATATGTTCAAGATAAGCATCAGCGTCAGTTTTATATAAAAGTTTAGCTCTTGCTATACGCACAACAAAGGGATGAGCCTCAATTCCCAAACATTCAACTCCAAGCTTTTCAGATGCGAGTAAGGTTGTACCAGAACCAGAGAATGGATCTAAGACAGTAGTTTCTCCTCGTTCTTTAGCTTGGGTAATTATAGTTTCTACCCATTGTGCAGAGAAACCTGCACTAAATCTAAACCAGCGATGAACTGGCAGTTTCATGTTATTAATGAATGTAGATGAACTGTCCAAGGATTGGGAAGTGCAAGAAGAAAATTCCTGAAATGGCAATTCTAATTGTAGATTCATGTGGATAGTTATTATTGTTTATGAAGCGATCGCTGGAAAATAAATAGGTAAAATGCGGCTTTGCAATAGGCGATCGCATTTCTGAGAGAATTAGAACTGCGATGTCAGGGTAAGCGCAACTCTTGGAGACGCTGCGCGTAGCTTGCTTCCCCGGAGGGGTACGCCTACGCGCTAATTACTTTAGCGGTTTAAAATCTTCTTCTGTAATGGTTTAATTTGAGGTTAAAAATTTTCCAAAGCTATTCAACTTTTTCATACCAGATACCTACTTTCTCAAAAGCAGCATAAGCAAGCTTCAGAAAATTCATTACTCTCTGTCTCCCAATTATCCCAAATTCTTTATACTCTCTCGCCTGTGCAAACGTGAGGCGATTTTGGTCAATTATATTTCTTTCTTTATATGCTAACTTCGGAAAATCTATGACTTTTATCTTATATTTATTTACTATTTCCTGAAAGTTTGCGTCTGACTCTATATGCTCCCAGTCATCACACAGCCCTAAATTCCTTACCAGAATATGAGGGATTCTCTCACCATAGGTATTCACTGACTGAGCAAACAGGTTGATGCTGTCGTATCCTCCTGTAGATACAAACCATTTGCAAAACATCACTCCCTGGGAACTCCCTAGTTCAATTAATTGATTAGAATCAATCCACCCTTGTACTGCTCTATGGGATTGTGCGGCTAAATTTACAATTACTGGTTTTTCTACCGCCCACTCAAATATTCTATCTGCTTTATCTGCCTGTCGTTCATTCTCACTAAACACAGCATACCTACATATCTCCTTATACACTTCTGCTACATCTGGATTCGATCTATCTGTGTCCACTGCTACAAACGGGATTTTCTTATCCAGACAATACTGAATTATTGTCCTGCTAAAGAGAGATTTTCCTACCCCGCCTTTTTCACCATCTACCAAATGAATCGTCGGCATTACAGCAACCTCTAAATACTTATTCACTTATTCAAGTTTGATACATTTTTGCCCGACTGAGAACTTTTTGGCGGTTGCCGCCTAAGCGACTTGCCTTATACAAAAGCTACGTAGGGTTTACACCCAAGATTCAATGGTCAATGTTCTCACTTGTAGAAGTACCATTTTTATCTGGATGGATAGCAGTAAGTTGGAGTTACACCTTGAGTTTACAGCGATCGCATTCTCTCAAAAAAGGCGATCGCTTCTTAAATCGGGGATTGGCACTCCAACCAAATATTCAAAGAATTTCTTCCTCAATCCCCCTTATCCCCACCATCCCCAATCCCAACTCAATTCGCTTTCCGCTCTTTCAGGACTTGATCTAACAAGTTTCTAGCAGGTTGGGCTTTAGCCAACGCTACTTGATGGTCATTATAAGCACGAACAAGGCGAGAAAGACTGCTCACACCTGCCTTAAGTTGCTCAAGTTCTTCACCAGCAACCAGTTCCCCATCAAGCATCCGCCCAATCAACGGTTTAATATCGCCCACTTCCTGCCGGACTTTTTGGAGCTTTTCTAGAGTACTCAGTAAAGTTTTTAGTGAGTTCAATATGTCATCAATATCTTGGGCATCTTCCACTGGCTCAGGCGAATTTTCAATTGTTACCGTATCTTTGTCTGAAACTGTAGGCAATTCCTCTACAGACGTTTCACTTGTAATCCCGTTTGACTTTACCATTAACGCTTCCTCAAGGAATTTTCCTCAGTGTATCGCTGATTTCAAGTTCCCAAAGATAATATTGTTATAATTCGTTAAATAAATACTTGTACAAATTCAACTTTACATAAAAATTTGTCAAAGACTTATTTATCTATAAGTATCTAGGCATAAATAAATTTAAAGTTTGTAGTAAGGACTTTAGTCCTGATAATCCTTGCTCTGAGCGATAAATCGCTCACTACAAACTAGGAGTTTATTTTATATTTAATTATGTCTACCTACTTAAAAGCTTATAAAACAATATATTTGTGTCAGATGCGAAGCGCTAACGCCATTTTAGAGAATCATTTGGAGATTATTTACAGTGTTGCTGGAGAAGAGACACAGCCAGATCAAAACTATTAGGTTGAGTTTGGACTGCATAAGCTTCTCTCTCCAAATCTTGCCTGTGGAAATCGTTATAGCGCATAAAAAATGGTCGCGCATAATTGATCGGCTGAATGTCTAAACCTAAAGTTTTTATTTTCCCCTTTCCTGCACATACTTGTGCGGCATGAACAGCTTCATGAATTAGGGTTTGAGTACCGATATTTAGCTCAAAAACTACTGGATTAATCCAAATTTTTTTGTTGGCTTCTTGTAATAAACCATAAGCACTTCGCCTTGGTGGTAGCTCAATTACTACCTGAAATCCAAACTTTTCTAATTTATTTTTTAAATCTATAAATTTTCGGTCAGGGGTGGATGCTTGAGAAAGTAATAATAAAGAATTTAATAGGAAAGTTTCGATCATTACATTTTATAATAATGTTGCTTGAAAACCCCGAAATCTAATCCTAAAAACCCAAAAACTTTTTAGGATTAAACGTCTTTTACAACTATTTTCAGGTAAATAGACCACGCGGTAGGGGCAATTCATGAATTGCCCCTACGAGAGATGTAGTTCAAGCTGTAACTCAGGGATGAAAGGTATAGAAGGGGATTTATTTAACTAAATCTTTCACCTTATTCATAATACTCACTGAATCAATACCTTGATACGGAAATTGTTCCCATAAACCGCCGCAACCTTCTTTATGAGTACCAAGATAAGCATATTTGGGAGTCAACCCACGCTCTAACAGCCAGCTACCAAAACGGCTACCTAATCCAGTTTTACGGTTGAAGGATTCCACCACAAGTACAAAAGGAGCATTGCCGATTTTCACCATTATCTCTTCGTCAATAACGTTCAGGGTTGGTTTATTAATCAAACCTACATCCAACCCTTCTTGCTGGAGACGCTCAACAGCATCGAGAGAACGATACAGAGATTCACCAAAACTGATAATGTAGCCTTGGGTTCCTTCTCGAATCACCTCATCTTTGCCTGGGACAAATTTATAATCGCCGCCAAAAAAGTCTTGCCCGTTTTTGTCAAGAATATTAGGTACTTTAGAACGGGTGGAGAAAATAAACCGCAATCCTGGATCAAAAAATACAGATTCTACACAGGCTTTCATTTGATTAACATCAGATGGAAAGTAAAGACGTGTTTCGTAGCCATCATCTAAACCGTTGTCAGCGAACATATTATTTAAACCGAAGTGGCAGGTGTTATCTGCCATATCGTCGATACCTGAATGAGAAAAGTGGCAAAGTACATTGGAGTAGTTTAGCCGCGCCATTGTAATCTCGGAGATACACATTTCCAAGAAGGCGCTAAAGGTTGCGAAAATACCTTGCTTTCCTGCCTCCATGCCAAATCCCGCCGCCGCAGAAAAGTTACCCCGCTCCATAATGCCAGAGGAGATAAAAATTTCCGGGTATGCATCATGAATCTTCTTCAGACCGCAGGAACCTTCAAGATCGCTATCGATGACTCTGACCTTTTCCTTGCGCTCTGCTTCACTGATGCGACTTAAGACAGCAACCACCGCATCACCGAAGACATTGCGGTTAGCATCCCATTTGTTACTACTGGAACCAAGAAAGGTGTAGGTTTGTTTTGGTTTTTCAATGCTCTTGAGGTATTCAACAGCAGCAGTTTGTTGGCGTGATTCGAGATATTGAATTGCTAAATCTACAGAAATCACATCATGACCGTGGGTAGAACCTTCTAACCCTTTAATCCCAGGACACATGGGGCGTTTATTGATAATCGCAATTGGACCAGGAGTAGTTACAGCTTCGCAAATCCGACGGTATAAGTCGTCTAAGTCTTCTCCATCTCCTTGGAGTATCTTCAACCCATGCCCTTCTAAGGTTTTGGCGACGGTGAAACCGGGCAGGTATTTTGAAGGATGTCCGGCGATTGTCACATCATTATCATCGATGATTAGCTTGACATTAAGATGTTGAGCGACAGCCAAGCGAGCAGCTTCAGCGTCATCGCCTTCCTGCTGGGCACCATCGGAACCAAGACAGAAAACAACTTTACCTGGATTTGCGATCGCTACACCATTAACATAAGGCCACAGATGCCCTAGTCGTCCAGAACTAAATTTTACACCAGGAGTTAACCCCAATTCCGGGTGTCCTGGTAAGCCGGAGTGGGCTTCTCGATAGTGTAAAAGTTTCTCACTTGGTAAGTCACCATGCAAGGCTGCCATTAGATACTGGGTTGCAACTCGATGTCCGGCTTCATCAAAGAAAATCGGCACAAATTGATCTGATGCTGACCGAAACAAAGCATCAAGTATCACCACCTCTGGTACTGTGTCATAAGGCCCTCCAGTATGACCACCCACACCTCTAGCCGCTCCGGTGGCTGTAAAAAAGACGATCGCATCACGGCAAAGTTGAATATTTGCTTTTAGGCTCTCTCGTTGCTCTGGGGTAAGAGTTGCATTGGCTGCATTCAGAACCGGAGGCTTGTAAGCACTCAAATCAATGGGAAATTGAATCTTTGTAACAGTCATAAATTATTCCTTGGATTTAAACCGATTTAGACAGCTGACTTTTCACTTTATGTGGAAAAGTCCACCAAAAACCTAACCCCCTAACCCCCAACTCGTCGCGGGAAGGGGGAAAATTCAAAGTCTCTCTCCTATTAGGAGAGAGATTTAGAGAGAGGTTTTCCAGATGACCTGAATTGTCAGATTTAGACAGAACAACGGCATTTGCAAACTCTGGAAAAAGCTATATCTGAAATTCGGGCAATAGTAATCTAACGCCTTTCTCTCAACAAAGCAGGGTGTGAAAAGTAATTGAAAATGCAGCTAAGATTGTTAAATCCCGCTTGCGTGAATGTGCTGGAATTTTCAGAAATATGCAGAAACCTGCATAGCTATGAGTATAAACTCACAAACGCGCAATTTCAAGATTAAATATGCAACTTCAGGAAAATCAACTATGCTAACTGCGGAGCGACGACAATTTATCTTGGAAATTCTACGTCGTGACAAAAAGGTGCTGTCGTCTGAACTTAGCGCTGCTCTCAAGGTTTCCGAGGATACGATTCGTCGGGATCTGCGAGAACTAGCTGAGTCCGGTTTTTTGCAGCGCGTTCATGGAGGGGCGCTTCTGGCTTCTCCAGCTCTTGCAAGTTATGCCGATCGCCAAAAACAAGCACCGAAAGAAAAAGAAGCGATCGCTCGTGCAGCTGCAAAATTAGTCTGTACAGGGCAAGTAGTAATTTTAGATGGAGGTACGACAACTCTCCAAGTAGCCCGTCATTTGCCCTTAGATTTGCAAGCAACAATTGTGACGAATAGCCCTCCCATTGCGATCGCCTTGGCAGAACATCCCCATATTGAAGTTGTCATGTTAGGCGGACAACTCTACAAAAAAGCCTTGGTAAACGTTGGTACTACAACAGTTGAGGCATTACGGATGATTCGCGCAGATTTGTGCATGTTGGGGGTATGTAGTCTACATCCAGAATTTGGGATTAGTGTACCGAACTTGGATGAAGCCCATGTCAAACGAGCGATGATTGCTGGAGCTGCGGAGGTAGTGGGATTAGTCACAGAAGAGAAGTTAGATACTGCTGCTCCTTATGTTGTGCAGTCGATTCATGCACTAACTTACCTGGTAACGGCACCGACTGTATCTGAGCCAATGCTAGCTTCTTACAAAGCTTTAGGTTTGACGATCATCCGTGAGGAATCAGCTTGAATTAGAGTCAGTATATTTTATGGAAAGTTAATGACATTTTTTAACTCTATTGAGAATATACCTTGCTTATTGATATGATGCACCCGCCCTGCTTGCCGCCGCAGCCATCGCCCTCAAATAATTAATTAAATAACTACACTAGACATCTCCAGAAATTAAATATGCATCACCTATAACCCTTGTAGAGACGTAGCACTGCTACGTCTCTACATTGATTTTCACTCCTATGTCTATTATGTTCCCGGACGAGAGCGAATACGATCGGGTATATGATAGCGATCGCCTAATATTTCTAACAAAGGACCATTAACGTCAAATTTAACCATACTTACCGACGCGACCAAAATATTCACCCGATAGCGATAGCGTCCCAAATCAATTCCCAGTAAGCTGCAAAGCATAATCCGAATCGTGGCTTTATGGGAAACTACTAAAACATTACCTTGGAGATGTTTTTCTTGAATTTCAGCAATTACAGGCATAGAACGGTTAGCAATATCTACCGCAGTTTCTCCACCTAGTGGTGCATTCCAAGCGGGTTCTGTCAACCATTTTACATAGTTTTCTGCGTAATTCTCTTGGGCAAACGATTTACTCTTCCTTTCCCATTCGCCGTAACTACCTTCTCTAAGTCCCTCACGCAACTGCATATCCATACCGATAGCATCACAAAATGGCTTGGCAGTTGCAATTGTCCGCTTCATCGGGCTAACATAAACAGCTTCCCACTTCAATTTTTGATAAACATCGGCAAAACCAGATGCCATCTGCATCCCTTCTGTTGTCAACTCCGCATCAGTTTCACCGCAGAAATTACCACTTTGACTAAAAGTAGTTTCTCCATGTCGCAGTAAATATAAATTGAGTGTCATAGCTAGTATCGCAATTGGGATCAAGAAGTTTGTCCAAAAATAAACTACCATCAATCTTGCAATCAAGTCTGTGATACTAGGACAAAGTAATCAACCAAAAAAGTCAGTTCCCTCACAGACTTTTGTCAACGAGATCAAAAGTAGCAATTTCAGCTAGTACTCTAGGGACTGACAAGAAATAAATTATCTATTTTGTGGGGTGGGCAACATGAGCGCTCTAAAGGTTATCTGGATCAATATTTAATTCTCGAAGTTTAGCAGCTAATCTTTGTGTTTTCTCTTCTGCGGCTTGTCGTGCAAATGCTTCTTCTTCATGAGTTAGGAGTATTTTACCCGTAACTGCATTGTAAAAACGCAGTTTTCCCGCCTCCAGACGCAACTCTAGCCCCAAAACTTGACTCGCTAGGGACACTGTACCATCTGTCAGGGTATTGGTTGCCACTGGGAAATAATTACCTTCGACCAAGTGTAAACCCTGGAGTTGGGGATTGAGATAATCGCCTGTGGGATCATATTGGAAATATTCACGCACTCCCAGAAAGGCGTAGATTCCTTTTTTTGCACCTTGGTCTTTGCTGCGGGTAGTTTTTGAGGTAATCTCTAGAACAAAATTAGGGGTTTGATTATTTTCTTCCCAGGTTTTGTAAGAGCGTCTGTCACGGTTTTCCACTCCAAAGACCACAAATACATCTGGGGCGACAACCGATTCTGGATAACCTTTTTCGTAGTAAATAAATAGATTACCAGCGACGTATACATCTTGGTGATTTTGAAAATAAATTCTTAGCGCATTTCTTGCATAAGTCAAGTAACTGCATTGTAAATCACCTTCAGCCATCGGCTTACCGTCCTCATCTGGGTACTCAATCGGAGTAACGGGGATATATTCTACTGAGGCTGTCATGGCCAAATACCTCAACTAGGGCTAAGTTTAATTTAACATTTGACTATGGTTAAGTAACTAAGATGCGATCGCCATAACTTTTGCGGATAAAGTTATCAATGACTTGGCTGCTCAACAGCTATCATCACCACTGCAATTATCTGTATCAGCATCAACACAGCGAGGGATGCAATTAAAATCAGCTGTGGGGATGGACTATAGCCGATTACGAGACTTACTGGCAAGCGGGAAGTGGAAATTAGCTAATCAAGAAACAGAACGAGTGATGTTCATAGTAGCGAAAAGAGAAGAAGAAGGTTGGTTGCGTGTTCAAGATATTAACAACTTTCTCTGTGGAGACCTCCGCACTATTAACCAGCTATGGGTAGAATACAGCAACGGGCGCTTTGGTTTCTCTGTGCAAAAGCAAATTTATCAAGGTTTGGGTGGAACCAGGACGCACTCATTTGAGATTTGGAATGCTTTTGGCGAGGCTGTAGGTTGGAAGAAAAGAAGCGGGTTATGGAGATGTGGGTGGGTTAATTACACTGCTATTACTTTTGACATAAAAGCACCAAAAGGACACCTCCCAGTGTGGAAGTGGACATTATATATTCATTCTGTAGCTAATTTTAATAGCCCCTATGCTGGTGGGGTGGATTGGGGTAATCTTCATGGGTGGGACTGGATCTCTTCTCTCGCGTTGAGACTTGTAAACTGTAAGATATAAAATTAATCGAATTAAGGTAGCGATCGCCCCATAGTCGATTACGATTAAGTAGATATATTTCTAAAGAAAATTGAATATCATTTTCTGAGTTTTATATACAGATTTAGAACCATAACATATAAAAAAGACAGGCAACTTGCCTGTCTCGGAAGTAATGATTTAGCAGAGAATTTAGAAATTCATCTCAGCAGCTTGAACTTTCTCAACCTGCTTCTTCTTGAGCACCAGCATAACTTGAGCTAACATTACAAGAGCGGTGAACGCAATCATCCACTTGACTCTAGAGGCGTCTTGTAATACGATTTCTGCATCTTTTTGACCGAATCCACCGACGTTCGGGTTGGTGGTCAAAGCATCACCAGTTTTAACTGTTTGCCCTTCGGAAACAAGCAGTTCTGGCCCTAAAGGAATCGTATCAACGACAACATCACCAGACTCAGGTTGGATGTTTACTAGATATTTGACGTTACCATCTGCATCTTCCTCTTTGGCAATCTTGGTAATTGTGCCAGTAGCGGAAGCGTTGTAAACAGTGTTGTTGCTCTTTTCGCCAGTGGGATAAACTTGTCCGCGTCCCCGATTACCACCTACATGAACTGAATATTTACCGAAGTGGATATTTTTGTCGGTTGCGGGGTTGGGAGAAAGAATTGGGAAGACGATTTCCTGATACTGTTCACCAGGTAAAGGGCCGACGATGACGACGTTTTCTTTATCTTCGCTGTAGGGTTGGAAGGTAGTGTCGCCAACTTCTTCTTTAAGTTCCTCGGAAAGACGGTCTTCAGGAGCAATCTTAAAGCCTTCGGGTAGCATCAGTACAGCACCGACGTTCAAGCCAACCTTAGAACCATCGGCACCAACTTGCTGGGCGCTTAGATCGTAAGGGATTTTCACCACGGCTTTGAATACAGTGTCAGGTAGCACCGATTGGGGAACTTCCACTTCTGTAACCTTAGCGGCTAGGTGACAGTTGGCACAAACAATTCGCCCTGTTGGTTCGCGGGGGGTTTCGGGATAGGTTTGCTGTGCCCAAAAAGGGTAGGCGGCAGCAGATTGGGGAAGAGCTAGATCGCTGGTGAAGTAAAATGTCACAGTAGCGATCGCTATGAGCAATGTTTTGACAATTACTCTAGCACTGCGAGTTAACCTCGCTGTTAAGAAAACATTTCTCATCTCTATAAGGGCGACGATTGAATTAGTCATTAGTCACTTGTACTGAGCGGAGCCGAAGTATTGGTCACTTGTACTGAGTTTCGACTGCGCTCAACTACCGCGTAGTCGAAGTATTAGTCATTAGTCATTAAGCCCTGAACAAAGGACAAATGACTAAGGACAAAGGACAAAATTATTAAGACCACCAAGGCGAATCACCTGTGCGGAAGTCGGTTTCAGTCCAAGGGGTCAAAACGATTTTGTCGTCGTTTACTTTCGTGTGGGCTAAAGCCAAAGACAGTGGTGCTGGCCCCCGAATAACTTTACCAGTTTCGTCATACTGGGAACCATGACAAGGACACTTGAATTTGTTCTCAGCAATGTTCCAGGGGACGACACAACCTAAGTGGGTGCAGATGGCGTTAATGCCATAATCTTTGATCGCCTCTTTGCTCTCTACCACAATATAGGTGGGATCTCCCTTGAGTCCTTGGACTAGGTTGCGATCGCCTTCATTGCGGGTTTCGAGAAATTTACTGACGCTAACATCGTTACCTAGCTCGTCTTTTGCCGTTGCACCGCCACCAGCACCACCACTAGCAGGTGGAATAAAGTAGTTGACAACGGGATACAATGCACCCAGAGCTACTCCAGTGACAGTCCCAAAAGTGAGCAGATTCATGAACTGACGACGCCCCATATCGGGCACGTCTGCTGATTCAGAAAATTGAGCCATAATCTACGCGCTCTTTGTGTATTTTGTTAAGCATTTTGACAAAAGTACTAGTACTTGAGCAACTCTTGTCTAAGTCGAAATGCTAGCGCTCACAACGATGCTATACTTCTTTGTTGCAAGATATATCAAGCATCTTTTCTGTTAGCATTACATTTCTTTATATCCTTATCATACTGGAGTCACGGAACTTAACATCATAACTAAATGTAAAATCTGACTGAGAAAAGCTATGACAGGACAGGAATTACGCCAGATGTTGCTTGATAAGTGGGGATATTCTTACGATGTCCAGTTGCGGCGGGCACAGGGAAAGATATTTTTGCAAGTAATGTGGAAGTATCTAGAGCAAGCTTCTTTTCCCTTGAGCGAGGTGGAGTACCAAGAGCATCTCGACAGCATTGCCAATTATCTTCATGCCTTGGGTGGGTCAATACAGGTACAAACTTTTATTGTCCAAACACGCGATCGCCCCCGCCTCGGCAAAGCTGTGAGTATTCCTCTAGATTTGGGCGATCGCTCTTCAGAATGGATATTATGACACGTCAATTATTTTTCCAGAAATGTCCAAACTCCATCATCCCAATCTGATTCTGTTGGGGGTGATTGTAACCAATGCTGACAACGTAACAGATGCAACATCGCCGCTTTGTCTTGGCTGTCTGCTGCCAAAACATTAGCAAACTCAGCTCTGGCACGAGAAAACTGCCGATTGAGATAATATTCGCGCCCTTTATGATAATGCTCAATCACTTGCAATTTTTCGCTTTCAATGGCATTAGAACGCAAACCCAGTAATTCATATATGGCTACTGGCTCATTTCTGCCCTTGACACGAATGTAATCTAATTCTCTAGCCCAAATATGATCTTGGCACGGTTTAAAAGTGTTATGGCTAATAATAATGTCGCAACCATACTGTTTACTAACACTTTCTAATCGAGAACCAAGATTAACGCCATCGCCAATGGCGGTAAATTCCATTCGCTTACTAGAGCCAATATTCCCACTAATCACGGTATCAGAATTGATGCCAATGCCGATTTTAATTCTGGGCTTATCATCTACATAGCGACGTTGATTAAATTCGTGCAAGCGAACGCGCATTTCTAAGGCTGTTTGTACTGCCATCCAAGCGTGTTCTTCTAATGGTAGGGGAGAACCAAAGACAGCCATGATGGCATCGCCGATATATTTGTCAAGGGTGCCTTTATGTTTAAAGACTGCCTCCACCATTGATTCAAAATATTCATTGAGCATACTCACCACTTCTTCTGCTTCCAAGTTTTCTGTCAAAGTGGTGTAACCGCGAATATCCGAAAATAATATCGAAACTTCTTTGCGATCGCCTCCTAGTTTAGCATCATCTAATTTCAGCAATTCTTCGGCTAATTCCTGGGTCATGTAGCGGTACATCGTACTCTTGAGCCGCTTTTCATCACTAATATCTTCCATCACCACCAGCGCCCCCCGGACTTGTTCTTGGTCGCTAGCATCGGCAATTGTGTTAATTGATAAATTAATACTGTGCTGTTGTGTACCAGTGGTTATGAGTGTGCGATCGGGGTAATATTGCTGGCGGCCTTTTAAGTCAACTGCATGTAAAGCATCCTGATACCACTTGCTAAAGTCACCTTCTTTGATGGCAATGACATCATTAACTAATTTACCTTCTAATCGTTCATCTACTCCCAGTCCTAGCAAACGTTGGGCGCTTTCATTGGCGGCGATAATTAACCCAGTTTTATCAGTGGAGACCACTCCATTGGAAAGACTACGCAAAATGTCCCGTTGCATTTGTTCTTGTTGCTTGACTGTGGCAAATAACTGGGCATTTTGCAGCGCCACTCCGGCTTGAATATTAAAAGCTTCCATGAACTCTTCATCGTTGCGGTCAAAGCTAGCTTGGAAGCAGTCAGGAGCTTTGGGCCAATCAGCTGGATTATAAGGTGGAAAATCACCAGTTTTCTTTTTATTTACAAGTTGGGTAACACCAATCAGTTGTTGATCGGCGTTAAATACTGGCATACAAAGTAAGCTACAGGTACGATAGCCATTTTGCTGGTCTAGTTTTTGGGCTGTCTCTGAGTCAGGATCGTAGTACAAATCAAAGCCAATATTTAGCTTTTTGCCAGAAGCCGCTACTATCCCAGCAAAGCCTTTACCTACGGGGACTCGTAACTCTTTGGTTGAACCATCATCTTGGGTGATTTTCGTCCACAATTCATGGCGATCGCGGTCTATTAACCATAGTGTACTGCGATCGGCATTCATCAGTTCTTTGGCTTCATCCATCACCCGCTTTAGGGTGTCTTCTAAGTCGAGACTGCTTTGAGAGAGGGACTTAATCGCCTTCATTAGCGCCGCCACTGCTCTTTGCTTTTGGGTAGCTACGTAAAAAGAGCGCGAGGATTCTAAAATCAGGCGAATTGAAGGGGCAAATTCTTGAAATAATTGTTCGTCAGCACAGGTAAAACCTTTGGTATCAATCCGTTGTGCAAGTAGAGCGTCGTGATTATTTCCAGATTTTAATTTATTCAGTAATTGTACTACTGCAACTAATTGCCCATGTTCATTTAAGAGTGGCAAAGCCAGCATGGTGTAAGTACGGTAGCCAGTTCTTTTTTCTTGTTCTTGGGCAAAGTGCGATCGCGGATCGTTATAAAAATCAAAGGGAATATTGATCACTTCCTTGAAAGTAGCGACTTCACCCCCAATACCTTTATTGGCGGGGATGCGAATTTCTAAAGAGCGACCGCCCTCACCCTCAGCGAGAATTGACCAGAGTTCTTGTTTTTCTTCATCCAATAAAAATATCGTTGTTCGATCCGCCCCCAGTAATTCCCCGGTTTTTAAGGTAATGGAATGCAACATTTCTTGCAGAATAGTTTCAAACCCATGAGAATCCAGCATTGACAGGGTTTGATGGACAATCTGTAATTTTTGCTCGACATCCTGAACCACCTGTTTAAAAGTATCCTGAGTCAGGGGAGCAAGAAACGTAGAAAAGGTTCCTTGTCTTGTGGCAAGAGCACCCACAGGAGCAGAATTTACTGGTAATTCGCGGTTTTCTTGGTTGTGAACACCAATAATCAAATCGGTGGTCTCCCCACAACTTCCTTGATACGCTGACATAACTGGTATTTTATATAGCAGGATGAGATGTTAGGTTTAACAATTAAATTTATGTAAGTGGTGTTAAAAGCAACAATTGCTTGACATTATCCATAGTTTAATCCCTTGTTCAGCCAGCGTCATCCCGTGAATCAAGGCGGAGGCGGATTACCAACAAGCATGGCTTGACTAGAACTCCTTCCCAGTGGCGGATACAGATGATGAATAGAGGGTGATACCCCTCATTTAAAACATTAGGTACAAATCAGCTATCATGAAACACCTTGAAGGTAAGGTAACATTAGTTACAGGTGCTACGCGGGGAATTGGTAGGGGAATTGCTATTGGTCTCGGTGAAGCAGGTGCAACTGTATACATCACAGGCCGTAGCCTCAATAACTCTTCTAGTGATGCGGTTTCAGGAAGTCTTAGTGAAACCCAATCAGCCATTGAAGAAGTCGGTGGTGTATGTATTCCCGTCCAAGTAGACCACAGCGACGATGAGCAGGTGCGATCGCTTTTCGATCGCATTCAAGATGAACAAAATGGACAACTCGATCTTCTGGTAAACAATGCTTACTCAGGAGTTCAGGCATTAAAAGACGCTTATGGACAGCCTTTTTGGGATTGTGAGCCAAGTCTTTGGGATGCTAGCAACAATGTTGGTCTTCGTAGCCACTATGTTGCCAGTATTTTTGCAGCCCGAATGATGACTAAGCGGAACTCTGGACTGATTTGCACCATTTCCTCGTGGGGTGGGATGTCTTATATCTTTAATACAGCTTATGGTGTTGGGAAAGCAGGGTGCGATCGCCTTGCTGCTAATATGGCTGTTGAGTTAAAGCCACATAACATCGCTTCTGTCTCAATTTGGCCGGGTATTGTTGGTACTGAGCTTTTTTCCAGTTTTGCTGCCCAAATGAATCAAACCAATGCTAGTGAACAGAAAAACTCATTTATCAGCGATCGCTACAACTGGGAAACTCCCCTATTAACCGGACGAGCGATCGCTGCACTTGCTTGTGAGCCAAATATTATGCGCCTTACAGGACGTGTACAGATTGTTGCCGAACTAGGTAGTAAATATGGAATTGTCGATGAAAATGGCCATCAACCTGCATCATTACGTTCTCTGCGTTTTGTACTACCGGCTGCCTTACCCGTACTGAGAAAGTACTCATGGCTCATACCCGATATTAAAATGCCGTGGTCACTACTATTATTGAATGCCCTCAGTTCGCCTAAAATTTAAGTAATGAGTAATAAGTAATGAGTAATGAGTAATACCCATTACTTATTACTTATTACTCATTACTTGTTTAATGGGTGCCCCTTTACAAAACAAGCTGTTTGAGATCGTAAAACTTTGTATGCTGAATTAATAGGTCTTAATAGTTTTTTTAAAATTGGTGGAAGAAGATTTTAGGTTAATTGTTGATTTAGTTTTAGTTCTAGGCGTTGCAGCCTGTGGCGGGCTGTTGGCGGCACTATTGCGGCAACCCGTGCTGCTGGGCTATCTAATTGGCGGGATGATCATTGGCCCAGCCGGGCTGGGATTGATTAAAGAAGTTATTCAAGTCGAGACTCTGGCACAGTTCGGAGTCGCCTTTTTATTATTCGCCTTGGGTGTGGAATTTTCCTTAGCGGAACTCAAGAAGGTAAAAGCGATCGCTCTTGGCGGCGGTGGACTCCAGATTGCTTTGACGATTTTGGTCACAGTTGTAGTCTGTGGGTTAACTGGAGCCTGGGGAACTTTACCTGCGAAGGGAATGTTTTTGGGGTGTATTCTCTCCTTGTCTTCCACAGCCGTTGTTCTCAAATGCTTGATGGAAAGCAACGAAACAGAAACACCCCACGGACAAGTGATGTTAGGGATTTTGGTAGTACAGGACTTGGCACTAGGACTGATGTTAGCAGTCTTACCAGCCCTCAACCAACCAGCAGAAACCATTGGTATGGCCGTGCTGACAGCGCTGTTGTTAATTGGTTTATTTGCTGCTGGTGCAGTATTTGCGGGGATTTGGCTGATACCGCCTTTGTTGCGACTGTTAGCCCGTACCGAAAGCCGAGAACTATTTTTATTAGGAGTTGTGGCTTTGTGTTTGGGCATTGCCCTATTAACAGAGCATTTGGGGCTGTCCATTGAGATGGGGGCATTTGTGGCGGGTTTGATGATTTCTGAGGTGGAGTACGCCGATCAAACCCTGACTTATGTGGAACCATTGCGAGATATCTTTGCTAGTTTATTTTTTGCCGCCATTGGGATGTTAATTGACCCAGTGTTTTTGTGGAACAACCTAGAATTGATTTTGGGGTTGGTGGCAATAGTTTTTGTCGGTAAGTTTTTGATTATCACGCCCCTGGTAAAACTATTCCACTACCCTTTGAAAACAGCCATTATCGCCGGTTTAGGACTGGCGCAAATTGGGGAATTTTCCTTTGTTCTCGCTAGTGAAGGGCAATCTTTGGGGCTGGTGTCCCGACAAATATATTTATTAATTTTGGGAACCACCGCAGTTACTCTCATGCTTACCCCATTTGTACTGCGGTTAGTGCCATTTTTATTTAACTTTGCCGAATCAATGCCTTGGTTGAAACCATACTTAGAAGAAGATGAGGCGCGGGATGTATCGGAAGATTTGCCCTTCAATGACCATGTGGTAGTTTGTGGCTATGGACGAGTGGGCAAGAATTTGGTGAAATTGTTGCAGCAACATCACCTACCTGTGGTAGTAATCGACCAATCAGAGAGTAGAATTCAGCAATTACGTGAGGCTGGGGTGTCTTATGTCTATGGCAATTGTGTGAGTTTACACGTTTTGGAAACTGCCGGGGTGAATCATGCCAAAGGAATGGCGATCGCACTCCCAGACCCCATGAGTACCCGTCTTTGCTTGAAACGCGCTTTGGAATTGCGCCCAGAATTAGATTTGGTTGTCCGTGCTACCCAGGATAAAAATATTGAGGTGTTGTATCAATTGGGAGCTAGGGAGGTGGTGCAACCAGAGTTTGAAGCCAGCTTAGAAATGGCAACTTATTTATTAACTGGCTTAGGCTTGTTGTCGTCAGTTGACGTCCAACGAGAAATGCAGCAAATCCGCAACGATCATTATTTAGATTTGCGGCCAGAGCGTTCTGCAACTGAAGTCGCCCGCGATTTGCGCCAAGCAACCCGCGATTTAAATCAGCGTTGGTATCCTCTCCCAGCTGATTCGCCTTTAATTGGCATGACTTTAGAAGAAGCCGATATGCGCTATTTAACAGGAGCAAGTTTGATGGCAATTCGCCGCGCTAACGGCGATGAAATCGATTATCCCAATAATCAAACCAAATTGTCAGATGGCGATCGCTTGCTGATTGTGGGAGCGGATGAAGAATTAGCAGCTTTGGCAGAATTTGCCAAGGGACAGGCGGCTGTTCCCGGAGAAAATAGTGCTTGTCAGTGGGTTACAGTTAATGCAGATGCACCAATATTGGGTAAAACCCTTGCAGATTTAGATATCGGCAAGCAATATGGAGTACAGGTACAGGCGATCCGGCGAGATGGGAAGTTTATCCGCTATCCTGATGGCGGTATGGATTTGCGAATTAGCGACCAAGTTTTGTTATGTGGTAACTTGACAGGTTTAAGTCAATTAGAACAGTTATTTGCGATCGCTAATAAAATACCCCTTTCTATACCAGTGGTGCAAGCTGCTGAGGCGGAAGCGCTTAAAGATTAACTAAGCTAATCGGCATTGAAGTTGCATAACCAAGGCGGGCAAGATGCCCACCCCACAAGATGTTGAGAAAATTTTAATCTGCAAATTAGATGTGTTTTAGCTTAATTCGTAATTCAGAAATGTAGAGTTTGTGAAAATGCGCGATGTCCAGATCCCCGACTTCTTCGAGAAGTCGGGGATCTAATTTTTCACGAATGGCGTCTCGCCCGCCCCTAAGCTAAGGCGCTCATGTTGCCCACCCCACAATATTGGATAATTTATTTCTGGGAGTTACCTAATAAGTACAATAGCGATCGCGCCCTTCTTTTTTGGCATTGTACATTGCTATATCAGCTGAAGCGATGAGTGTATCTGGCTTGATGTCGCAAGTGGGTATGACAGAACTAATGCCCAAACTAAGTGTGACAATATCCTTGATATCAGACTTTACATGGGGAATAGCCTGATCGTGAATTGCTTGCTGAATATTTTGTGCGATCTTGATTGCTCCTACTAAGTCAGTATTGGGGAGGAGTACCGAAAATTCTTCTCCTCCGTAACGCGCTACTAGATCAGCAGGACGATGAACTATCTGTTGCAGTGTTTGGGCTATCCTAACTAGGCAATCATCGCCTCCAAGATGACCATAGTAGTCGTTGTAAAGTTTGAATTTATCAACATCGAAAAAAATCACTGACAGGGGTTGTTGTTCTCGTGCAAGGCGTTTCCATTCTGCTTGTAGTCGTTCATCGAAGCAGCGACGGTTAGCCACCTGAGTCAAACCATCTAGATTTACCAGTTGTTCTAATTTGTGATTTGCATCTTCTACATTTTCTTTAGCAATTACTAACTCTGCTGTTCTCTCCTGTACCCGTTGCTCCAAAGTTTCAAAAGATGTTTGTAACTGAAGTGCCATATTGTTAAACGATTTTGCCAGTTGACTTATTTCGTCTTTTGAGCTAGTTTTGGCGCGGATATCTAAGTTACCTGCGGTAAACTGGAAAACTACATTGGTAAGGTAAATTATTGGCTTTGTTAGCAGTTCCCCAATGGCGAAAGCCATGATTGTCACTACTCCAGCGATAAATGCAAATAGAAACATTGCGTCACGAATTTGCTTTTCTACAGGTGCTTTGGCAACAGCAAGGGGCTGTGCGAACAACACAGTCCAAAGTTTATCTTTTAAATGAGCGATCGCAATCAGATTGACCTGATTACCTGTTGCTGACAAAGATGTAATTAAATACGACTGCTTATTATCCAATGCTTGCTTAAGTTTCCACTCATTAGTTGCCAATTCTTTGACAGGATAATTAGGCAAACGCTCTTCTTTTTGGAGTTGAGTTACAACATCAGAAGGCAGAGGTACAATTGATTTAAAAAGCAGTTCTGGTGCAGTACTATGTGCCAGATAAATATTATTTTCATCTAAAAGAATAGCAAAATATTTTGCCCCAGTCTGTTCAGTTTGTCGAGTTACTAGCTGCTGGACAACAGTCGCATTGTATGAAACACGTAATACACCTAATATATCTCCCTTGCCATTGCGAACCGGACTGCTAAAAAAGATGGTAACAAGGTCAGAAATTGCCGACGATAACTTCATGCTAGAAACAAAGTAGAACCCAGTTTGCACTGGTTCTTGAAAATAATCTTCAACTGATTCATCTTTGCCAATGTTCGGTGTATATGTATCCAATACATTTTTCCCGTTTAAGTCGAGCAAAGCATAAGAGAGAACATTGAGCGTATCTTTGCGACTAAGACTGATTAATGTTTCTGTCGCCAATTGCATTTCGGGGCTGTCATCTCGCTGTTTTAGAGTTAGGCTCAGGTAGCGTGCCAAACCTGGTAAAATTGCCTCTACACGCACGGCATCGAGATTTCCATCAATAAAGGTATCTATTCTATTAGCAGTTTCGTTAGCCGCCGCAGATAGGGCCTGTTTCGCGTTGTCAGTTAGTGCTTTTTCAGTTGTCTGTGTGTTGATAAATGCCAATAACAACAACGGAATCAAAGCAACAATCAGAAACCAGGCGATCAACTTTGTACGGATGCCGCCCAAAAGAGGGTGCTGCATGGCTTTAAATTAGGAGGGAGGGTTCAAAAAAGAAGAATTGAACAAACTTTTTAGCTCAGGAATGCGCGTCACGTTTCCAGAGCGAATAAAAAAGTCTGCATATATCTTGGCAGTTTTGTAGATGGAATTAGGGTTGCTAGATTGAAAGAATTTTTGATTTTCACCTAAATCAGTTAGGTTTATTCCCTCCAGGGAGATTGTATTGCCAGGAATTTCTAACGCTTTGCTGATGATAGCTTTTCCTTCCTGAACATTTGCTTTCCAGTAGGTTATGGCTTGCAGCCATCCTCGCACAAATGCACGAATGTCTTCGGGGCGATCGCGGATTGTCTCACCGCGAAAGACAATCATATCTAAAATGAAGCCAGGGGTTTGTTTGCTGGTAAATAGGATATGTCCTCCTAATTTAATAGCTTTAGAAAGATAGGGTTCCCAAGTGTGTCCAGCTTGAATAGAATTATTTTTCAGGCGTTGAGGAATTTCAAAAGCCTCTGATTTAACTAAGTTTACATCATCGCTAGTTAAGTTAGCTATTTTCAACATCTCAGTCACGAAAACTTCGCTAAAACCGCCTAGATTTGCACCCAGCTTTTTCCCTTTCAAGTCAGCGACGGTTTTAATTTGTGATTGGGCGACTACCACATCTGCTCCTGTTGATTCATCTATAAGCATTACGCCTTGTATATCTGGATTTGTGGCACTCAAGATTATAAAACTTCCTAATGATAATGAAATGCCATCATACTTACCCGCACTGAAATTTGCTCTTTCCAATTGGGTGTATCGTTTATAAACTAGTTCCACATCTACCCCTTGGGCTTTAAAGAATCCTTTTTCTTGAGCAATGAGGCCTGGATACTCCCCAACAAAAGATGCAAATTCTACTTTCAAGGGAGGACGCTTTAATTCGGTCGCTGTCCAAGCATGACAACCAAATAGCAAACAGGCAGTCATGAGAAAAATACTAATGTATCTGAATAGTTTAAACATATAAGATTTGATGCTCTTTAATCATTGACTAGGAAACAAGCTGTCTGTTTAAATTCAAATTAAGAGGCAAGCTTTGTTGATTTTGAATCAAAAACTTACCGATTCTCTAATTGACCAATTATATGATAATATTAGTATTTGCTTCTAAAGCAGCCTCATATAGCAATCTTATTTGATTTGTGAAAATCACAAGACTCAGATCCCCGACTTCTCTAAGAAGTCGGGAATCTCGTTGTTCACGAATGATTTAGGATTGCTATATCATAGAATTGATTAATCCCTTTTGGAAACATATAAATTATGAAGAATTTTCTTCTGTATATTCCAAATTTGAATAATTATTCTCAGCAAATATATATTTGACACCTAGATGTTTCGCCTGAATTTTCCCCCTTCCCGCACTTCGTGCGGGAAGGGGGTTAGGGGGTTAGGTCAATCGTTAGCTTTTCCACATAACGTGAAAAGTCAGGATGTTTCGCTAGTGTATGCAAAAGATTTACATAGAAACTCATCACACCCAGATGAAAGAACGATCGCTTTGTCTTCTTCTAAAACACTCGCTGTTAAAGCGATCGCAGCCGTAGCATTGCTCTTGGTAGTGGATTTGATATATTTTGTAGCTTCCTAACCATATCCATCCAAATCAGGTGGGGATGGAGGTAGATTGCTGAGAGCGGTATTAGCGCTACCCAGCAATAAGCTAATCGGCATTTAAGTTGCATAATCAAGGCGCTCATGTTGCCCACCCCACAAGATGTTGAGAAAATTTTAATATGCAAATTAGATGTGTTTTAGCTTAAAAGGCAACTAATGTCAAAGACTCCTAACTTGTTTTCGGCTTGATGTATGCGATCGCGTGTTTCCAAATAATGGTTTGCTGGCTGTTTTCATCGGCAATACAGATACACTGGGGATCTTGCCATACAACCTTTCCTGTGATTACATCACCAGTCAGCAGCTTTAACTCTACTGGCGTTGTTTGTTTAATCAGGTTCTGGACTTGTCTAATACTAGGCAAAGTGGTGTCAAATTCGGTAAGCATTTTTAGTAAAGATGAACCTACAAGGCAAAATAAAGAGTAACTAATCCTTGATAATTCATCCTTGAACAAATGGCAATCGAATTTACTAAGTATCATGGTCTAGGCAACGACTTTATTCTCATTGACAATCGCTCGTCATCCTTGCCTGTATTGACTCCAGAGCAAGCCATCAAGTTGTGCGATCGCCATTTTGGTATCGGTGCTGATGGTGTAATTTTTGCATTACCTGGAGAAAATGGCACGGATTACACTATGCGGATTTTTAATTCTGATGGTTCAGAACCGGAAATGTGTGGTAATGGCATTCGCTGTTTAGCTGGTTTTTTAGCAGATTTAGAGGGACTGGGGACTGGGCAAGAATCTTCCCAATCTTCAATCACATATCGTATTCATACCCTAGCTGGTGTGATGATTCCTCAAATCTTGTCTAATGGTCAAGTTAAAGTAGATATGGGTTTACCCAGGTTACTCGCTGGCGAAATTCCTACCACCCTTGCACCTGCTGAAGAAAAAGTCATTTCTCAGCCATTGGAGGTGGCGGGGCAAATTTGGGATGTCACTTGTGTAAGTATGGGAAATCCTCACTGCATTACCTTTGTGCAAGATGTCGCAGCAATTGAGCTAGAAACCATCGGCCCAAAATTTGAGCATCATCCAGTTTTTCCCCAACGCATAAATACTGAATTTATACAAGTGGTAAGCCGTGACTATTTGAAAATGCGGGTGTGGGAACGGGGCGCTGGAATCACATTAGCTTGCGGAACTGGCGCTTGTGCTTCCTTGGTGGCTGGTGTGTTAACGGGGAAATGCGATCGCACCGCCACGATAGAATTACCTGGTGGTCCCTTACAAATTGAATGGTCAGAAGTAGACCAACGGGTTTACATGACAGGCCCAGCCGAGCGGGTATTCACTGGGAAACTGTAACGGATTTAACATTGGCATTACTCAAGTAGTAATGCCATAGAAGTCTGGTTGCAACTGCCCGCCACGGTCGCCAGTGCTGTGTCATTGCTTCTAGTTGTGCAGGTGTTGGACGCGTCGCCAAGTTTTTGAGTTTTTGGAAAGCGATCGCGATCGCTAAATCGCCTTTAGGAAAGACATCAGGACGTTGCAGCGCCATGAGCAAATAAATGTCAACTGTCCAGTCTCCTATACCTTTTAGACGCTTTAACTCAGTTCTGATCGTAGTTTCGTCCATTGTTTCCAGCTTGGTTAGGTCAAGCTGACCACTTACAATTGCATTCGCCAACCCACGACAGTATAAAATCTTTTGCCGACTGAATCCAATCCCTTTTAACTGAACATCATCCAATATCAGAAAATTTTCTGGTGTCAGAGTTACAACAATCCCACATAGTCGGGTAAATACAGCCCTTGCAGCCGCTACGGAAACTTGTTGTTCCAGAATTATGCACAGAAGTGTTGTAAAACCCGCTTCTCTTTTCCACATCGGTGGTAGCCCCAGTGTTTGTAAAATCCGAGCCAAATCGCTATCAAGTTTGGCAAGCACCATTAAACCACGGGTAAGACTTTCTTCAGTCAGCGATTCTAGTTCAGGTGTTTGAGTCATCTTTGAGAAATTTCGATTCTTGTATCAGCAGTTTTTGTTTGCGCTCAATTCCCCAGTGATAACCACCAAGACTGCCATCACTCCGCAAGACACGATGACATGGTACAATCAGCGCGATCGCATTAGCTCCACAAGCATTACCCACCGCGCGGACTGCCTGGGGTTTAGCAATATCACAGGCGATATCAGTGTATGTACGGGTTTCGCCATAAGGAATTTTTTGTAATGCTTGCCAAACCTGTTTCTGAAATGCTGTCCCCCGGACATCAAGTGGTAAATCGAGATGTGTTTCACCTCCCACGATAAAATCAAGGATTGCTTCTATCCATTCCTTGTGTGTGTGGTCATCCCGGATGATGTGCGCTTGGTGAAATTCTTGGTTCAAGATGTGTTCTAGCTTGTCTGCTTCATCACCTAATTTGACGGCGCAGATACCCTTCTCTGTTGTTGCCACTAGCAAATATCCTAGTGGACATGGAGCGATCGCATAGACAATACTGATTGTCTTTCCAGCTTGTTGGTAAGTTTTCGGTGTCATTCCCAGTTGCTTAGGTGCTTTCTCATAGAGTTGACTACTTGAACCATACCCCGTGTCGTAAACTGCATGAGCAATTTCTTCCCCTGACTGTAAACGCTGTTTCAATCGTTGGCTACGCAATGCATCTGCATATTGAAAAGGGGATACGCCAATGATTTGCTTAAATATTCTTTGCAGATAACTGGGACTCATTTCAACTTCAGAAGATAATTCTGAGAGAGTTGGGATGCGATCGCCTTGTGCTTCAATGTATCGACATACTGCTAAAACTTTCGCTTTCGCCGGATTTGGAACTGTTTCAGATTGTGGTTGACAGCGCTTACAAGGTCGAAAACCTGCGATTTCAGCCTCTTGTGGCGACTCAAAGAAACAAACTTGATGGCGATTTGGTCTGCGACTAGGGCAAATCGGTCGGCAATAAACGCCTGTAGAGCGAACACCGTAGAAAAACTTGCCGTCAATTGTGGGATCTCGATTGAGAACTGCTTCCCAAAGGGTTTCTTCTAAGACTGGTGTTTGTTGTAATTGCATTGATGCCTCCTCTGCCCTTTTTGCTAAATCACAGGGCGAAACCTAACCCCCCAGCCCCCTTCCCTACTAGGGAAGGGGGAGAATTCAAAGTCTCTCTCCTTTTAGGAGAGAGATTTAGAGAGAGGTTTTCCAGATACATCGCCACATACTAAGCTTGATATAACACTAGATTAAGTGTATGGAGAAACTAGTTTCTATCTAATTGTTGCGATCAAAGTCGGCTCTATTTACAGCAACTACGGCTAAAGGATATTACGGGCGATGTTCTCGTAGACATCGCATTTGATTTACCAGAATAATTTATGATAATTATGCCAGCGTTCTACAGTAGGCAAATTAATCACCAAATTTCCGCTAAATCTAAAATAAATCCTGGCAAAACATCTTCACCTGATAGAGTATTAGGACTTTGTAAAATCTCAACTTCTCGATTATGGCGATAAATTTCTACCTGTTGCTGTCCTCTATTAATTAACCAGCCCAATCTTGAGCCATTTTCTATATATTCCCTCATTTTGGTTCGGGTTTTTTCTGAGGAATCACTTGGAGACATTAATTCAACCACAAAATCGGGACACAAAGGAGCAAATCTTTCTTTTTCTGCTTCGCTTAAAGCATTCCACCGGTCTATTTTCACCCAAGACGCATCTGGGGAACGTTCTGCACCATTGGGAAGTTTGAAACCGCCAGAAGAGTCAAAGGATTTTTCTAGCTGATTTTGACGACTCCAAGCTCTTAATTGATAAGTTAAATCAGCATTACGGTCACTAGTACTACTCCCCGTAGGCGGCATAATAATTAATTCCCCTGAAGCTGTCCGCTCAAACTTTAAATCTCGATTATTTTGACAAAGTTGAAAAAATTGCTCGTCAGTCAAGTCGATATTTAATTCCAGGGTAGGAGGTAAACTGACGGTGGTAATATTCATATTATCAGTTTAGGTGGAAGCTATATATCTATTCTAGTAGTCTGTCAAGTCAGCTATGCCGGATAAATAAGTTTGTAGTAAAGACTTTAGTCCTTGTATTAAGCACTTCATTGCCCTACTGAATCATTCGCGATCGACAAGATTCCCGACTTCGTAAAAGTTGTCGGGGATCTGCGGTTTTACTCAGCACTCTTGAACTGATTCATTTTTGGACAACGGGTTCACCCGATTGGGTGTATGCGATCGCAACATCCAGAACTACCCTAAAAGTAGAGCCACTTTTTCTGCTGTTAGTGATCACGCCGACAGTCAAAAAACTCTCACAATGGCTATGATTGCCTTGAATATTATGCCAATTGCTTATATATCAAAGGGTCTAAGAGTGGATGAAATTGTCAAATCACCGGATAAACCAGAGAATATGACTCTGTTGGAAACAATTGCTGCCAATTTACCGGGGATGATTTTCCAAATTCTGCAACAGCAGGATGGTTCTGTATCTATCCTTTATATTAGTTCTGGTTGTAAATATTTGTATGAATTAGAACCAGAAGCGATACAGGCAGACTTCCAGGTGCTACATAAACTGATTCATCCAGAGGATATAAAAGCTTTTAGGGAATCTATTGCGGTTTGTCGCACCACTCTTGCACCTTGGCATTGGGAAGGTCGTATGATTACGCCTAGTGGCAAACTTAAGTGGATTCAAGGTACTTCGCAACCCGAATTACAAGCAGCAGGCGATTTGCTTTGGAATGGCTTGATGGTGGATATTACAGACCGCAAACAAGCCCAAGAAAAATTGCAAGAAAGTGAGGCGCGGTATCAAGCAATTTTAGATGCTATCCCCGATTTGATGTTTCGCATCAGCCGCGATGGTGAGTATTTAGATTTGAAAAGTGAGGGAGCAAATGTCACTCTTTCGAGAAAAGAAATAGTTGGCAAACATTTGCAAGAGTTATTGCCTAGTGATGTGGCGGCTATTAGCCAAGTAGCGATTGCTAAAACTTTAGATTCTGGAACTTTACAAACTTGCGAATATCAGCTACCAACGCCTTTGGGAATCAGAGATTATGAAGCGCGGTTGGTAGTGAGTGGTGAAAATGAGATCCTAGCAATTGTCCGAGATATCACAGAACGCAAACAAGTAGAAGTCAGGTTACAAAATCTTGCCCAAAAATTTGCGAAAGCTTTTAGTTGCAGCCCCGATTCAATTACTATTAGTACGCTGCAAGAAGGACGCTTCATCGAAGTTAACGACAGTTTTGTGAAACTTTCAGGTTATGAGCGAGATCAGGCCATTGGTCAAACTGCTTTTGAGTTAAATCTTTGGGTAGACGATCGCGATCGCCTAAACTTGGTACAAGAGTTGCAAGCCACGGGAGTTGTTCGCAACTTGGAAGTTCAATTTCGGAAAAAGTCTGGCGAGATAATCACAGCAATACTTTCAGCCGAAGTCATTGATTTGGATGGTATGCGTTCCATCCTCGCAGTGCATCACGACATTACAGAACGTAAACAGGTAGAAGCGCAATTTTGCCTTTCGGCCCAACGCGATCGCTTATTGGCAGAAACCCTAGTCCGAATTCGATCTTCGCTCAACTTAGAGCAAATTCTCCAAACCACCGTGACGGAAGTCAGGCAATTTCTGCAAGCAGATCGAGTTTTTATAGGTTTAAGTAATGCCAATTTAGGCATCAAAACTCTTGCCGAATCAGTAGATTCTAAGTATCCATCAATCACAGGTTGGTCTACTAATGATGAAGCTTATCTACAAGAATTAAGAAAGTTACTAAAAGATAATATTGTGCGTGTCATTGAAGACATAACACAAGTAGAAGTATCCCCCAAAGTCAAAGCCCACTGCCAAAAATTCCAAACGAAAGCTAGCTTGGCTGTACCAATTATGCTAAATAACGAATTATTTGGTGCGTTGATTGCTCATCAATGCTCAGGTTCGCGTCATTGGCAGCCAATGGAAATTGATTTGTTACAGCAGATGTCAGAACAGGTAGCGATCGCCATTCACCAAAGCCAGATATACCAAAAACTAGCAGAACTTAACACTAATTTAGAACACCAAGTACAAGAACGGACAGCAGAGTTGCAGCAGAAAATGCAAGAAGTGGAAAAATTGCATCGCGTCAAAGATGTTGTTTTGCACACAGTTACCCACGATTTGCAAACTTCAGTAATGGGTAACTTGATGGTGTTAAAGAATTTGTTAAATCAGGGAGTAGGGACTTGTACTGAGCGACTTGTGCCGAGCATCTCGACTTCGCTCGATGGAGCCGAAGCCGAGGTAAGCCGAAGTAGTGGGGAGCAGGGAGCAGGGAGCAGGGAGCAGGGGGAAAATTCCTCTCCTCTGCCCCCCGCACCCTGCCCCTCTGCCTCTTCTGCCCAATCTCAAATTCCAATATCTCGCTCAATCATCGAGCGGATGATTCAAGGCAACGATCGCCAACTGACGATGATTAACTCATTGCTAGAAATCAATTCCTATGAAAAACACGGTATTGATATCAAACCCGAACCTGTGTATTTTAGCACCCTCCTGGGAGGAATATTCGCCCAGTTGTCACCCATACTGACACAAAATCAAGCGACTCTGAAGAACTTGGTTCCCGCAGATTTACCGTTAGTAATGGCAGATGGAACTCGGTTGCAGAAAGTTTTGGCATATTTATTAACATATAGCTTGCAAAATAATCCACCAGGATTAAATTTTATTCTGAGTGCCACCGTTGAGGGCGGAATGATTCGCACTCAGATTCAAGATGACGGTGTGGTAATGAGTAAAGTCGAGTGCGATCGCCTTTTCGATCTCCATGTCCGCGATCCTCAAGACTGTTGTTCCACAAGCATTGGCTTAAAAATGTATCTTTGTCGGAAAGTTATTAAGGCACATGGCGGCAAAATCGGTGTGATTAGTAACCGCAAGGGTGGGTTAACATTCTGGTTTACACTACCTCTCTTCACTCCATCCGCAACAAATCGCCCATAAATCAACAAAAAATCAGAGGGTGTCCTAAGCATATAGAATAATAGACAACCGTGTACAACAAGGCAGGGTGTTATTTATAACGGTTCTCCAATGGATGCAATACACTTTGACCTCACTTCCATTCCTCTCTGCTTTTAAGAGAGAGGCTTTGAATCTTGCTCCCCAACGCTAGTAGGGAAGGGGCTGTTCTTGTTAGGTCTGTATTGCACTCAACAGAGAAGCGCTATATAGCAATATTGAGTAAGGAAAACACCCCCGACCCTGTGGGCAAGTTGATCGGATGCTAATGGCTACTCCAATTACAAAAGTGCAAAGCTGGTGGAGAAAAACTTTTTCCGCACCAACAACAGATGAAATCAGTACTCCTTACAAAGCTTGGCGTAACCATTTTTTGTGGCAGAGATTGCATTTATGGTTATGGCTGGCGCTAATCTGTCTGTTGTCTTTTACTTTGCGAGACATTTACGACTTGTTTTTCCCTTCTCAAGAGTTGCAGAAGCTACCAGAAGTACTGACAACAGAACATCTTGTAATCAATATTGCAATGCTCCTGAGTATACTGATCTGCTTTGCCTTACATAAAACTAAGTTAGGTCGTCATCATCCAGATTTATTATTTTTGGGGTCTTCTTGGTCAATTAGTTTAGCTACGCAGTTGTTTGCAACTGTTAGAGGTTTTGCACTACCTGATACCATCGGTTGGTCGCTGCTGTTCTTGAGTCAAGCTATATTAATGCCAGTCTGCTGGATTCTTCACTTGCTGACTCAAGTGAGTGTGCTGATTTACTATTTTGGTGTGAATACGGCACTTGGGCTAAAAACACCAATAGCGGATCACCCGGAAATATATAATGTAACGTTCATTTTATACATATTTTGGTTTTGTACTATATGTGACATCGGAGTTTATCTATACGATCGCTTGCAACGTTCTGAGTTTTACGCCCGTCAAGAACTGGAATCTGCCTACCAAAAACTCAAGGTTGCAGAAGCTAAATATCGGAGCATTTTTGAAAACGCCGTTGAAGGGATTTTTCAAAGCAGTCCCAATGGACGTTACATTACGGCAAATCCGGCTTTAGCACGTATTTATGGTTATTCTTTAGTAGAAGATGTGACAGCCAATTTCACTGAAATTGAGCAATTATACGTAGATCCAAACCGTCGGGCAGAATTTGTGCGCCTGATGGAAAAGTATGGCAGCGTTTCCGAGTTCGAGTCCCAAATTTATCGCCGAGACGGGAGTATTGTCTGGATTTCGGAAAAAGCCTATGCAGTTTGTGATGAACAGGGAAAACTGCTTTACTACGAAGGTTTGATTGAAGACATTACCCAGCGCAAGCAAACTGAAGAAGAACTACGAGTATTTTTCCATGCAGTTTCCCACGACTTACGCAACCCAGTGTTGGGTAGTTTAATGGTGCTGAAGAATTTGCTTGCACATCCAGAGGAAAATATTTCGATTTCACGCTCAATTTTAGAGCGGATGATTCAAAGTAGCGATCGCCAACTAAACTTAATTAATTCGTTAATGTCAGCTCATCTCAATGAGATACAGGGTGTTATTTTACAACGTCAACCCGTAAAATTACTGTCAGTGGTCGAAGCTGCGATCGTTGATTTAGAGCCATTACTAGCACAAAATCAAGCCAAGCTGACAAATCTAGTATCCGCAGACTTGCCATTAGTGAATGCTGATCCTACGCAACTATGGCGAGTTTTTTCTAACTTAATCGTCAACGCTCTGAAACATAATCCCCCGGAATTGCTTTTAACAATCAATGCTACCCATAAGGATGACAAAATTTATTGTACTGTTAGTGATAACGGTGTGGGAATTAGTCAACAACAAAGCGATCGGCTTTTTGACCTTTACTTTCGGGGTGCAAGTATCCGCAATTCTGTAGGTTTGGGATTGGGCTTGTATCTATGTAAGCAAATCATTCATGCTCACGGCGGCGAAATTGGTGTCAACAGTGCATTGAATGCAGGCGCAACCTTCTGGTTTACATTACCTATTAGCTGACTAGACATACTGGGATATAAGCCAATACAGTTTAGTTAAGAAGATCCCCCCGCCTTCGGCGACTCCGTTAAAAAGCAATACAGTTCAGTTAAGCATTTATTCCTTCTCTTCCTCCTCTTCCTTCTCTTCCTTCTCTTCCTTTGCGTACTTTGCGTCCTTTGCGTCCTTTGCGGTTCGTTAAAAAAAATCATTTTGACAAAGAGTTTTAGCCTTAACTGAACCGTATTGCGTTAAAAAGGGGCTAAAAGATATATGAGCAAGCCTTTTTAAGAGGCGTTATATAAATCCTAGTATTAGTGACAAAAGTAACTATTCAAACATGACTTTCGATACAGGCGTGTACCTGATTATTCCGATTACATTGTGAATATACAAATCAAGTAACGCAACGGAGATTAAAGGATATATGAACCGCATTAAATCTATTCTTCTTGGAGGCTTATTAGCAGCTGCTTCAATTGCTGCTCTTTCTCAAAATGCTAATGCTGCTGAATTTAAATCTGAGCATGATCATTTTAATCGTGATACTGTAGCTTTTAATAACAATAAAGCCCAACGCGAACGTCAAGTACGTGAACAACGCGCTCGTGAATTGCATGAACGTCAAGTACGTGAACAACGCGCTCGTGAATTACGTGAACGTCAAGCCCGTGAACGACGCGCTCGTGAATCACGTGAACGTCAAACTCGTTATAATCACTAAACTGAAAATTTTACCTCATATTACCTTAGGAGAGTATTGTTACTCTCCTTTTTTTTGTTTGTATAAATCTGCTCAAATTAATGCCAAAATAATGTTAATTAAACGTGAGTTCAATGGCTCATGTAATGTCTATATTCCAATACCGTTCAGTAGAGACGCGAAATTTCGCGTCTCTACAGGTCTAAAATCAGCACCAAAAATCCTTAAATGAACCATATTGGTCTATATTCTGGTTGAAAATGAGACAAAGGTGATTCTTCTCACCGAGTTACTTTTTAGTTCACAAACTTGTTCTCATCCACCAGCTTATTTTCTCCAAATTAGGATCGATTTCCTGCCAAAAGCTTGCTGAAGAGTCTGCTTCTCTTGTTGCTGCGAATATTTTATCTATGCTGTCGAAGTTTTTTTCAATCAACTGCTTATCTAGTTTAGGAATATCTAATTTCAGATATTTCAGCCGGTTGGGTAACTCTACTTTCTCTCTTGTCGGCAAACTAGTAATCTGCACAACTTGTTCTAGAATTTTGTCTACTGATGCAATGACTTCTTGTAGGTTCGGCTTTTTAGTTTGTAATTGTAAGTCTTTTTCTTCAAAGTTTGCTTCTTGATTCCCTAAGTTTACTATCACTATTTTGACGAAGAAAATATTATAATCAATCTCACTTACTTCACCAACTTGTTGATGATATTTTCCACTTTTATTTATCAGTACTATGTCACCTTTCTCAATTCTACCGTCCATAATTTATACAACCTCTGAATTAAATTGCTAAATAATCTCCTCTACAGAAAATACTACTCTAAAGCCACAAACCCTTAGTCCACCGTCTGACTCGTTCCAGCTACGGCTAGCGCTGCGACAAAGTTCTGCATTGAAACTCCAAGAACCACCGCGTAGTACCCGGCGATGAATATCACCGCCAACTTGCCAAGCTGTTCCATCTAAGGGTGCGTCGCTGTAATTGTTGTGCCACGAATCAGCACACCATTCCCAAACTAGCCCGTGCATATCATACAATCCAAAGGCATTGGCAACTTCAAAACTACCGACGTTTGTTGTTTCTTTACGAAATTTGCTTTTTGGTTCCATAGTGCAACTGACTAACTCAGGGGTAATGGTTTCGCCAAAGTGAAATGAAGTTGTAGTTCCAGCCCGACAAGCATATTCCCATTCAGCTTCACTCGGTAAACGATAGTCGCGTCCAGTTTTTTCTGATAGCCTCAGACAGAATTCTACAGCCTCATACCAAGATACATTTTCCACTGGTCTATCTAGACCTTGGAATTTCGACGGATGGGGATTTAAAGCTTGTTTGACTTTGGGTAAAGCTGCAACTACTCTCCACTGTGCTTGAGTTACAGGAAATTTCCCCATGAAAAATGGTTCGACGGTAACTTGATGTCGAGGACGTTCGTCAGCATCCCCTTCAAACTCCGGTGAACCCATCATGTAAGTACCACCAGGAATCGATACCATTTCTAAGGTGACAGATTTACCCAATTCTTCGGCAAAAAAGTTTGCATTACCACTCATGCGGTTAACTTCTCTACCACCTGTGTCTACTGTCACTATGTCAAACTCAAAGGTTTCTAAGGGGGGTAATGGTACAATTGCTTTTTGTGGTAGCGGCGGTAATCTGGGTTGAGACATCGAAACAATTTTTAGGGCAATAGGTTCAATGTTCGATGTTACAAAATTTAAATCGTTGATAACTTCTACTGCTGTTTGATACCTTTCACTTGGTAAATGTTTTAATAATTTATCTAAAATTTTCCCTAAGTCGTCGCTGATAGTAATACCTTTTTTCTGTAAATGTTCGCGCCACAACCATTTAGCATTCATGGCATCATAAATAGGATCATTAATCTGTCCAGAAGCATCTTGTAAAGGCAAACATTGAGTTAAAAGACGCACACAAGTTACACCCAAAGCATATAAATCACTGCCATGACAAGCAAATCCAGCCATTTGTTCAGTTGGGGCATAACCAAGGGTATAAATTACTGTGGCTTGTCTTCCTAAACTGGTTTGTGTTACCTGTTTAGCACCGCCAAAGTCAATTAAGACGGGTTTCTCATCACTTGCACGGCGGATAATATTTTCTGGCTTGATATCACGATGAATGACGTTATGGGTATGAATGAATTCCAGAACTGGTAATAAATCAGCTAAAAGTTCCCAAATTTGTTGTTCCCCATAGATTTGTTGCTGAACTTCTTGTAAGAGAGTTTTTCCTTGAATAAATTCTTGGACGAGATACAAACTAGTACCTTGTTCAAAATAAGCTAGTAATCTGGGAATTTGGGTATGATTTTCTCCCAGTTCATACAACCGAAAAGCCTCTTCTTTAAAAAATTCTGCTGCTTTTGTGCGTTGTCCTGTTCCCTGAAATTGCGGGAAAAATTGCTTGATGACGCAAGGTGCGTTTAGTCTATCGACATCTTCTGTAGCATAAGTTCTACTAAATCCACCTTCACCTAATAGTCTTAATACGCGGTAACGGTTTCTGAGAAGTTTGCCAAAGTTACTTTGTCCGCAACTCACGCAAAACCGATTGCTATCAGAGTTGAATGGATTTGAGCAATTGGGATTTTGGCAGATTTGCATAATGAGGGGGAAATAGCATCTTCTCCAAAGTTAGCCCCAATATTATCTAATTGAAAACCGTGATGTAGAGAAGCGAACACGGAAATTTATTCATGTGCTTAAAACTATCTTTCACACGAGGGCATAAGGGTGATTAAGAATTAAAAATTTAAAATAGTTACATAAGAGAATTTAAGCTGATATTAGTAGACTAGGCTTGCTGTAACACACCCCTGTACTTTAATATAGCTGCTATTCACTATCCAAAAAAGTTCGCAAAGAACCAATTCAACAATTCAAAATTTAAGAGAATTACATAATGGGATTTAAACCCAATACTACCAACAAAAAGATCCCCGACTTCTTCAAGAAGTCGGGGATCTGAGCTAGTTGACTTTACGTTGGAAACTAAATGTTCCAGACTGTCCAGGCTGAAGTGGCCCAGCAATTGTGTCTAAATAGGTGGTGATATCAACACCTATTGCATCTGTTATCGCTGCTCCTACATTTAGATAAGTTACAATTCCGGCAGAATCAGTTGCAGTATTAAATACATGACTGGTATCAACCTTTCCATTGCCATCATTATCTTTCGCCCAGTTATTATTAGTGGAATTACCATTTTCAGTAATAATAATTCCAGTTGCATTGAGGATAGCGTTATTTGAGCCGATGGGAGCGGATGAAATATTGGTGTAAGTAATTCGATACTCAATGATGTTGCCTATACCAGGCTTTTTAGTGGTTGTGCTAAAAGTGCTATCACTCGCAGCAACAGCAGACCCAGTTCCTTGTAAAATCCGAGATTCTTTTACAAGTTTCAAGAAACCTGTATAAACTTGGTCAATCGTATTATTGGAAGTTTCTCCAGAGTTAAAGGCTCCATCATTATTGCTATCCACAAAAGCTTTAATTGTCACAGGAAAAGCTTTATTTGTATCTGTTGAGAGAGGTGTTCCTCCAGGTAAATTTATAGTTACGGTGTAAGCAACTGGGATATTATTGAGGGTTGGTAGGACAATTCCTAAGCCAGAAGTCAAAGTGAAGTCAGTGCCATTGTATGTGTAAGTGGCAATATTGACTCCAGAGATCAATGTTACAGTTGTACCTGATGGTAAGTCACTAGGATTGGTTGGAACAACTGGTACTAATAAGACATTGCTCAACAACGTTGGATCGGGGTTTAGTATAGTATTAAAGAAGCTGACAGGGCTAGGATCGATGGTAGAACCTGGTGCTAGATAGAGGGGAACGATCGCTGATTGGTTTGAAAAATCATCATTATTATTAGTTGGCCCCACAGCATTAGGGAAGAGGTTGGGGCCGTTCAAAATCGAAGTTTGGGCAGTCATCGTAAAGGTGTTAACTTCACCCCCAGCCCCTTGACCTGTGTTGTTATTACTGGTATCTGCCCCTTGAGTAGCAACATTGGCTACCCCATTAGTCGGAACATTTGAACCAATAGTACCATCATCATTAAAGTTGCTAGGGTTTTGGTCACCCGACTCATCATAAACTAGCTTATTAAGTACATCACCTTGAGTTTGACCAAAGCTTTGAGCAATATTAGAAATGGTGGCTGTAGAAGTTAGAATTCCATTTGTCACGACTTGGAAAGATAAGCCATTGACTGTTGTGCCCGAGGTGAGAGTTCCAGAGTAAACAAATCCAACACGAGTTACTAACGTTAAATCAACTGGCACAATACTAGTCCAAAGGGCATTGTTTGCCGTCACTGTTGTAGGTATCACAGTGTAAACAACAGTCCAACCTGTAGGAGGAGTAACGACACTCGCTAAATGAGTATTTACGGGAATGGCATCAGATACCAAAATTTTGGCCCCAACCAACCCATCTACACTAATATTCGTACCTACCAAATTTCCTGGGGTTAATCCTGTACTACCGGTGGGACTTGTGGAGTCAACTTTTAGACTCAAATCGTAGGTCAACTTATCATCATTCAGGTTTTTGGGTGTACCGGGATCTAAGTAGGCAGAACGAACTTTTAAGACTTTAGCAAAGGCTTGTGAAGTTGCACCAATAGTAGTTGTTTGGATACCACTGGCTTCTCTTTCCCCATTCAACGGTATCCCAGCCGTTTCTCCTGCTGTTGCATCTAAATTATCAACGGTGCGGACTTCTGTAGCGTTTGAACCATCAGGACTATCAGGTTGGTTCTGGGTAATACTAGTATTATCGTTGGGGCCTGTATTACCTAGTAAGACTGAAATAGTCGAACCCGGCGTTGCTGCAAGATTAACTGTGACAGGAACACGTACTTTGACGGTTCCACCGACAGGAATGGAACCAGTGGTAAAACCAGTGTTGGGAATAGTAGTTTCAAATGTACCGTCGCCATTTAAATCTGCGGTGATTGTGCCAGCTGTTGCTGACCCTGTAATAGTAGCTGTACCTGGAATAAAGAAACGGGTCGGATCGTTACCTAAATTACTAATCAAAAAATCGTAGTACAGCAAATCGTTAGCAACAACAGTACCACCTGTTGTATCTGTCATGCCTTGAGAATTAACTGTAATACCTGCTGTCTCTGCTACGGTGATTGTTACAGTATTGGAACTAGCTTTATTAAGAACATTTACTCCCAAATTATTCACGTAATTATATTCAGCAGTTGCAGTGTTATCGATGGTAGTACCAGCAGTTGTACCATCGGCGAGAGAAGGCATTGCTAATGTAAATGAGCCTCCTAAAGAAACTGCTGCTGCTAATAAAAAACGGTAGTGATAGAGTTTGTGAGCGGAAAAGTTACGTGATGGTTTCATGATTTATGACCTGATTTTCAGTTCTTTAATTTTCGTTGTCTAATATCTTGCACCAGTTGTTTTAAAACACTTTCTGGAGACTTGACACTACTTACTATTGGCTCAAATCCTGATTTTTGATTTGTAAGCACTGCCCACTCTCCAGATATTAAGAATGGTGCAATATATGAGTTTTAAATGTTGCTGGTACAGTATGACAGAAGTTTTTGTACTTTAATAAGGGGTTTAATACCCTTGTTAGTCTGTCCATTTTTGCTTAATTGAAATGCTAGATTTGTTTACACTATGTGGTACTATTTTTAGGAGTAGCAATCATGCAAAAGCTACGATAGAATCAATCCAAAAATAGATAGATAAATGAATTTCCTTTATCTTTTTATGTAATAACTCACAACAAAAATCCCCTAAAACTTGATGGGTTGTTAATCCAGTACATACAATTAATCCACAATTTGATAATTAGGTGGACGAAGAGAAACTAAATATTGGATTTTTACTTTCAACAGCAGATTATTCATAAGTTTGATTGAAAGTAACTTCATCAATTTTTATGAAAAGCCAACAATGTTTGGCTGATTTGGTATTGAACTTTATATACTTGATTGTCTTTATAAATCCTAATATTTGACCACTGTAAATTTGCTTAATTTTAAGTCTTACTGGATTTAATACTGCTCGTTTAAGAGCCAGCGACCCCCAACCATGCTTAAAAAGATGGGCTAAGAACGCCTTATTTTTCCCCTTAAAAAGCTGACTTTTCACGGGAAGTCCTCAAGCCCCCAAAAAGTGTGGCTTTTTCCACAGGCTAATTCTCAATAACTCTGAGTTAATGAAAATAGCTAACGGATAAATCAGGGCTTGGGAAGCCATCAAAATGACCTTTTCCACATACCGTGAAAAGTCAGCTTAAAAAGGGGGATATCCAATGACCATGCACCAAAACCTACGCAGTATTGTTGCCGGATTTTAAAGAATTAATATAAATACTAAAATATTAATTTTTGACCCTTGATTTTTAACTCTCAAATATGGTTTGGTTAAGATAAACTGAGGGTTATAAGCTGTTCCCCATTTAAATTGCATATACTGGGCAGGCAGGATGCCCACCCCACAAGAGTTATATTTTACCCTGAGCGAAGCCGAATGGTTAATTCGATTATGCAAATTAAATGTTTTTTAGCTTAACATTATTTGAAACTTTTATTCTCTCCAGAAACGTGAATTAATTCAGCTACAAGAGCAACGATCGCAGATACTGAAATTAACATTACACTGAGTGCATTGATATCAGGCTTAACTCCAGCTCTAATCCGGCTAAAAATCTCCATTGGCAGGGTGTTATAACCGCTACCAGCCGTAAAACTGGCAATGAGAAAGTCATCTAAGCTGAGGACAAAAGCCAAGAGACAACCAGCTATAATCCCAGGCATTAATTGAGGTAGCAATACTTTGATGAAGGCTTGCGTTGGTGTAGCGCCTAAATCTAGGGCTGCTTCTTCTAAGTGGGGATCTAAATTAGTCAGTCGGGAAGCAACCACAAGTCCGACGTAGGCGAGACAAAAGACGATATGGGCTGCAACTATTGTCCATAAACTCAAAGGGATTGCAAAGGCCGCTAGACATACTAGGGTAGCCACTGCGATCGCAATATCAGGAATAATCAATGGTAGGTAAGCAACACCCCGATACAATTTCTTACCAAAAAAATCGTAACGCGCTAACCCAACCGCCATCAAGGTTCCCAGCACTGCTGAAATTGCCACAGCACAACCAGCAACGATCATACTATTTTGCAAAGCTGATAAGATGCGATCGTCACTGAATAACTTGCGATACCAATCGAGAGTGAATCCTTGCCAAGTTGCACTGTAGGGCGACTGATTGAAGCTATAAAAGCCAAGTACCAGTATGGGCAGGTACATGAACACAAACATCAGCACTGAGAAAACCGCCTGCCATGAGACACGCGGTTTTTTGAGAGATGGAGAGATATTCACGTTTATATGTAATTTTATTGATAGAAATACAAAATATCATATTTTGTGTAATAAGTCAATATTTTGACTAATCAAAAATCTACCTTTGTGCGTGACTCCGATAGCGTTCGGGTAGCGTCTCCAAGAGTTGCGTTAGCGAGTCTTCTCCCTTGGCGTTAGCCTCTCCCTTTGGGAGAAGGGGAGACGCTTTAGCGTAACGAGCGTCATAGCCCATCGTAGACATCGCTTGGAAATTGTTCGCAATCACAAATAATCTAACTAAGACAAGCGATCGCTCTGGCGGCTCCCTAAAGCCTTACATTTTCATGAAAACTTGCCCTAGTTGCTGTAAAGTTATTGCTAATTATTAGCATTAACTTTACCACTTGCTAGCTATGACCATTACCATGACAGCCGAGGAAGAAGAGCAACTATGGGATGAGGTTGCCCAGAGTGTTGAATGTGATACTAGCTCAGAACCCTTTGAATTTACTTATGAAATGCCTAAGAAATTAGGCAAAGGTGGTTCTCGTAGTATTGAAGTACATCCGGAAATTTCGCTAGCCATTATGGACTATAAATATCATGATGATGTCATTATCGGATGTACCGAATGCGAACACCCCTTGCAATTTGGCGTTTTGCTTTCAGGCAGCACAATAGATCAATACGGAGGAAAAGTTGGAGAAGGATACAGTTGTATCTCTGGTAGTGGTATCCAACGTGAAATGTCCCTTAAAATTCCTCAAACCCGACGCGTGGGTGTGGATATTCAGATGTCGCCTGATGTATTGAGAACTTTTTTCCCGACAACAGATGGGGAAATTTTGCCCCAGTTGCGTTTTTTAGCACAGGGTGATGATTGGCAAAGTTTAATTTACCCAGAAATTACACCAGCTATCCAAGGTGTAGTGCAACAAATGATTAATTGTCCTTACTACGGGATAACTAAGCGGATGTATTTGCAAGCGAAGGTTTTGGAATTGATGACATTGCAACTAACCCCGATTTTGTCGCATCAAGAGGGATTGCAACCATCACCAAGATTAAAGTCAGGAACTATTGCCAGAATTCATCACGCTAGAGAAATTTTGCACTCTCATTTAGAAAATCCACCCTTATTAGTAGAATTAGCTCAACAAGTAGGAATTAGCGATCGCACTCTCCGACGCGGATTTCAGGAACTCTTCGGCACAACAGTATTTCGTTACCTGACAGATAAGCGTATGGAGTGGGCAGAAAATTTATTACGTCAGGGAAACATCACCGTTGCCGAGGTTGCCCACCAAGTCGGTTATTGTGAGCAAGGGCGCTTTGCGTCTGCTTTTAAACGTAGATTCGGTATCATACCGAGTGAATGTTTATCAAGTAAAAAGTCCGTTTCAGACTGACGATGCCGTTTTTGCCATAGACTCAACAGCCGGCTTGTCTTTATAATCACTCTCATTAAAGAATAAAAATAATTTGCAATAAACCAGATTTTTTTAAATTCTGGGCTTGTGTGCATATTCAATAAAAGCTGAGTAGTTTAATTCCCTGTAGCAGGGAATTAAGTTTTTAGTCATTCAACTTTTTGGATGACTAATCTCTGCTTTTTGAGATGATTGTTGCAAATAGTGTCAATAGAGTTAGGTTAAGCAAGCTGGTGTTTGAGGAGTCGTGATGAAAAGTTGGTGGTTATATAGCGGTTTTCAGTTGTGGCTGGCACTGAGTCTATCAGGATACTTAAATACTTTAGCGATCGCGCCTGCATCAGCACAGGTTAAATCAGAAAGCAATGTAGATTCCCCTGTTCCCAGCAACCTTACTCCCCTTTTGAAAGTTGGGAGGAGCAACCGCAATTCTCCTATAATTCGACAACTCAGGGAAGTCGAACCCCCTATTACCAATGCCCAACCGTTACTAGTACAGTCGCCCACACCACAAATAACACCAACTTCAGAAATAGTACAAATTGCGGGAGTTAAAGCAAATCCCACTGTTCAAGGTGTGGAGATAATTTTACAGACGACTCAAGGGACTCAACTGCAACTAACAAATCGCAGTACGGGTAATAATTTTATTGCCGATCTATCTGGCGGGCAGTTGCGTTTAGCATCGGGCGAGGCTTTTACGTTTCGTTCTGAGAAACCGCTTGCGGGAATTACTGAGGTAAAGGTAACTAATATTGATGCAAACACTGTCCGAGTGACGGTGGTAGGTGAAAAGGCTTTACCCACGGTTGAGTTATTTGATGATAATGCAGGTCTGGTTTTTGGTATAGCTTCTGCTGTAACAGCGACAGAGCGATCGCAGCCACCCCAAACATCACAGAAACCAACGAATGAAACCGAAAAGCCAACAGCACAGCAGGACGAGCCGATTGAGTTGGTGGTGACGGGTGAGCAAGATGGGTATCGCGTGCAGGATGCTACAACTGCAACAACAACAGACACCCCTTTGCGCGATATTCCCCAATCGATTCAGGTTATACCGCGACAGGTGCTAGAAGATCGCAATGTGAAAACTGTGACCGAGGCAGTGGAAACAGTTAGTGGCGTTTCCAGTGCAGATACCAATTTTAACGCACCCTCAGGAACCTATATTATCAGAGGATTTGAACAAGGAGGAAATTTCCGAAATGGCTATCGAGATGTAGGTAGCTATGGTCTGACACCAATTGGGACAATTGAGCGAGTGGAAGTTTTGAAAGGGCCTGCCTCGGTTTTGTTTGGAGCAGTAGAACCCGGTGGAATCATCAACGTTATCACCAAACAACCCCTCAGTGAACCCTATTACAATCTTGCATTTGAGGCCGGAAACCGTGAATTTTATCAGCCCAGTATTGATTTTTCAGGGCCATTGAATGACGATAAAACCCTGCTCTATCGCTTAAACGCCAGCTATCAAAGTTCAAACGGGTTTCAAGATTTTGTCACCTCACATTTGACCACGATCGCACCCTCAATCACTTGGAAATTGGGAAATCGGACAGACCTAAATCTATATTATGAATCTACTCAATTCAATGGTATTCCTGAGACTTTCACTACTCTTTTCAGCGATAATACCTTCAAGCTGCCTCGAAGTCGTTACTTAAGTTATCCTCTTGATGGTCAACATTATACCACTCAAAGATATGGCTACACGCTAAACCACAAGTTTAGCGATAACTGGCAGCTCCGTAATAATTTTTCTATAACTGCTGCTAACGCCATCGAGGAGTATACGGTAGGAACAAATCTAGTGGATGATCGTTTCTTACAGCAATATGCTGCAAGACGTAACTACATGACAGACAACTATTTTGGACAGATCGACTTGCTTGGTAAGTTTAATACAGGCTCGATTCCACACCAAGTTCTGTTAGGCTTTGATGTCAACCGCTCTGTGCAAATTTATAATCCCATTATTCTTTCTGTGCCTGCTCTAGATGTCTTCAACCCAAACTACAATATTCCCAAGCCACTTAATACTCTTTATACTTATAGTAACTTTGGGACTATTCAATCTTATGGGTTCTACCTTCAGGATCAGATTAGCTTTCAAGATAACCTGAAGTTACTGATTGGCGGGCGTTTTGATTGGATTTCACAAAAGAGTGGCACAGACGGGCCAGAACAGAATGATAGTGCGTTCAGCCCGCGAATCGGGTTGGTGTATCAGCCCAGCAAATCTGTTTCTCTCTACACCAGTTACAGTCAATCTTTTAACCCTAACCAGGGATTTAACGGTGATGGTAGCCAGTTTGAGCCAACCAAAGGAAGCCAATATGAAGTGGGCATTAAAGCTGATTTTCTAGAAAACAGACTTTCGACAACATTGGCAGTCTATCAAGTCACCAAGACGAATATTGTCACAGACGATCCCAATAACCTTAACCCTGATTTCTTTATTCAGGTAGGAGAGCAAAGAAGTCGGGGGATTGAGTTGGATATTACAGGTGAGATTTTACCAGGGTGGAAGGCGATCGCTTCTTATGCTTATACCAATGCAGAAGTCACCGAGGATAACTCTGACTCTCCTACTATTGGCAATAGATTGGAGGATGTACCAAAGAATCAAGCTAGCCTTTGGACAACATATGAACTCCAAAATGGCGATTTCAAGGGTTTCGGATTTGGTATGGGGCTGTTTTATGTGGGTACGCGGGCGGGAGATTTAGATAACTCATTTGAACTCCCCGATTACTTGCGTACCGATGCAGCGATTTACTACCGTAGAGATGCTTTAAAGGCTGCCATCAATATCCGTAATCTATTTGATACGGAATATTTCACTGACAGCAATGGAGTCAGAGCAAGGGTTAAAACAGGTGCGCCCTTTACAATCATCGGTTCTATCACTTGGGAGTTTTAACTGGCTTTCCTGTGGGCAATCGGCTGAATAACTTGCCATAATTTATTTCTTGTCAGTCCCTAAGAAAAATTGCCACTTCTGATTTCAAACCACCCTATTTTACGAAAATCTACCCTTTAGACGGCTACAGGTTATCCTTTAGAGTACGGAAAGCCGCCCAAAAAATGTCTACCCACTTATTTTTTAATTAACATTTGTAAATAAAATAATTGAGAGGCAGCAATAGACCTTTTTCGCCATTTATCACCATTTAAAGGCAGTTTTTGGAGATTATGGGAAATATAGATTTACAAAAAAACCTATATTTAAAATTGTACCAAATCACCAACAATTAATAAATTGAATGTATTTACCTCTTTAGGAGTGGGTAACTTCCGTACTATGATAGATACAAAATATAGAAGTAACAGCATAAGATTTGGAGGTAATTGTTAATAAGTCTACTATCTGAAGTTCCTTTCTGATGCAGAGTGAATCAATTATAAGCACTACAGCAACAGAAAGAAAAAACTTCTAATTCAAGTTTTATTTTTTCGGAGGTTTATAATGCGAATTGCTCAAATAGCTCCACTGTGGGAAAGAGTTCCACCTCCAGCTTATGGTGGTGTCGAGTTAGTAGTGGGCTTGCTGACCGATGAATTAGTCCGACGCGGACATGAAGTAACTTTATTTGCATCGGGAGATTCTATTAGCCTGGGAAAACTAACGTCAGTTCATCCCCGTGCCCTTAGACTCGATGGCACAATCAAAGATTATGGCATTTACGAGATGCTGAATATAGCTTCAGTTTATGAACGTGCAGAAGAGTTTGATATTATTCACTCTCATATTGGGCATGGGGCACTGGCTTACGCGAATCTTGTCAAAACCCCTACAGTTCACACGTTGCACGGTATTTTTACCCCTGACAACGAAAAGATGTTTAGTTTTGCTAAAAAACAACCCTACGTCAATATTTCTGATGCACAACGAGAACCAAGGTTAGGGTTGAACTGTCTAGCAACGGTTTACAACGGGATTGATGTTAGCAGTTATCAGTTTCACTCCCAACCACAAGATCCTCCTTACTTAGCGTTTTTAGGTCGGATGTCTCCAGAGAAGGGAGCGCACTTAGCGATAGAAATTGCCAAAAAAGCTGGCTGGCATTTAAAAATGGCAGGTAAGATCGATGTCGTTGATGTGGAATACTTTGAGAAGGAAATTAAACCACATATTGACGGGGAGCAAATTGAATATCTGGGTGAAGCCAACCATGCTCAAAAAAATGCCCTGATGGGAGGTGCAGTAGCAACTCTGTTCCCCATCACTTGGCGTGAACCCTTTGGTTTGGTGATGGTAGAGTCAATGGCTTCAGGTACGCCAGTGATTGCGATGAAATTGGGGTCTACTGAGGAGGTAATTTCTCACGGCAAGACGGGTTTCCTCTGCAATAATATTGAAGAGTGCATCAGTGCTATCGATCGCGTCACAGAGTTAGATCGCTATGCCTGTCGTCAGTATGTCGAAAACCTTTTCAGCGTTAAGCACATGACTGATGGCTATGAGGCGGTTTATCAACAAATAATCGCAGAACGATTTTCTCAGAATGGGCATTTTCGCAGTTTGGTTGATTTAGCTAGCTAGCGATCGCATTTAAATATCCCATTTGTGTAATCTTACATTATTTTTAACTAGGTAGAATACAGACCATCCTAGGGATGCACAGATGTCATTACTGTCAACTTCATCTGAAATCTTCTGACTGTATGAGTTTTGCCCTCACCCCCAGCGCCTCTCCCAATATTGGGAGAGGGGAGAAAATTCTCTAGTTTCCTGAATCCCAACATGGGATTCGGGGTTAGGGAATGAGGGATACCTACCAAGTTATGCGATCGCTCCATTTTCCCAACATCTTAGCACTCACTCCTGGAACTCGTTCTAAGTCTTGTAAAGATGTAAACTTTTGCTTTTCACGGCTAATTATTATTCGCTGTGCTAACTTCTTACCCACACCGGGGAGAGTTGCTAATTCTTCTAAACCTGCGGTGTTAATATTTACTTTTTGAATTGCTTGAAGTTCAGTTGATGAAGAAGTTTTTATCTGGGGACACCGTGTTTGTTCTAATTTAATTTTTTCTTGAATTGCTGGTGGTAAACCTGGTTTAACTTTTGCATAAAGACGAGCAAATTCTCGTACATAATGGGCAGCAACTAGAGGATTTTCAATTACTACCAGCGTCTCATCGTTACCATTATTGGCAGCATCTGACCAATTATGAGAACCTGTAATTACTGTTTGACTATCAATCACACCAAATTTGTGATGCAATAAATCACCTTTGGGTAACACAGGTACACCTACGGTAGTAATTGGATTTGCCCAAGGATGGTTGTCAATTTCATATTTACATTTATTACTAAGAGCAACCCCCATCATATCTAATGCTTCGCTATAAGGACGATAGGCAAATTGTGGTTCAATTAAAGCGCGAATTTCCACACTTTGTTGATGGCGTTTTTCTAAAATATTGGCAAGACGCTGTTCGGAAAATACAAATAACGCCAAATCAGTAGATTTTGTTGCTGAATCTAAAGTTTTGCCAATTAAACCATTGCTACTGTTACTCCAAGGTTGAGTTGGAGAAGTAGGCGAAAATTGCACAGTAATTTTGGTATTACCCAAAGTTATTTTTTTAGGTAAACGCATCGGTTTTTTTAAACCAAATCGACTATCTGGTTGACCTCCTGGCCCATCCCCCCACATAATGTTAAACTCTTCTGTAAATAAAGATGCTAATTCTGGGCTGTCAATCTGCAATAAGTTATTGGCATTTCCTAAACTACTGAGATTTGTAAAATCGCCAGAAGTATCACTTAATGTAAAATTAGCCGAAGTGATAATTACAACGCGATTGTCCACAATCACAAATTTGTGATGCATCAAACTGCTACCTGCTGAACCATCTGCTTGATCGTCCAGCCAGGGAATTTTGGCATTTTGCAAAATCATCAAAGCATCTCTTTGATTGATTTCTGCTGGACTGAGTTGATTATCTTGGTTAATATCGATAAATTGGCGAGATTCGTTATAGCGTTCCCGTTCTCTTTTATCTAACTTATCTACTTCAGTAGATGTTAAGCTACTCCAAGGTCGGCTATAGATATTTTCTAAAATGATTCTGACTTTTACCCCAGCTTTTTGTCTATCAACCAATGCTTGGGCAACTCTGGGTAAACGTAATTCTTGCACCGCCACATCTACTGTAGATTTAGCGTGGGTAATAGCATCGACAATCTGTTTTTCTAAATCATCCCCAAGGCGAGTTTGCTGACGGTAAGCTTCTTGGTATTCTGAAGACTCAGAATGGTTAAAGTAAACTTGAACTAACGGATCTTGTGGTAAGGGTGCTAGACGCTGATTGAAGGACTGGACTCGTTGACAACCAGCGAGGGAGAATATGAGTAAAAAGATATATAAAAAATATCTTTGTCTAGAGATAAGTTGCACTGTAATCTGTTAAAAGTAGATTGGGAGTGGATATAGATATAAGGCGGTTTTCACTTAAGTTAAATACAAAACCTAACCCCCAACCCCTTCCCTACAAGGGAAGGGGAGTAAGACTCAAAGCCTCTACCCTTCAATAGAAGTGAGGTTAAAACTCTACTGCACCCAATTGAGAACCGCTATATTTATAATTCCCAAAATTTTGGGTTCTGAATTAAGCAGAGAAATAACTTTCAAAGTAAAGGGAAAAATCCATGCAGAATTACAGAGATTTTTCCTGATTTGTCCACTCCAACTGTATATGCTGACAAGTTCAGCAGTTTATTACTAGCGTGTGTTCTCACTATTATCGGTTTTATGCAAATTTATCTAGATTACAGCGCCACTACACCAACTCGAAAAGAAGCGATCGCAGTTATGCAAACAGTCCTCACTCAACAGTGGGGCAATCCTTCCAGCTTACATGAGTGGGGACAACGAGCAGCAACGGTTGTAGAACAAGCCAGAGTCCAAGTTGCTGGTTTAATTAACGCTGTCGATCCAGCATCAATAATCTTTACATCTGGTGGTACTGAAGCAAATAATCTCGCAATTATGGGTGTGGCTCGGTTGTATGCTGTTCCTCAACATCTAATTATATCCAGCGTTGAGCATTCCGCAATTTCTGAGACAGTAAGGTTGCTAGAAATGTGGGGTTGGGAAGTTACGCGCTTGTCTGTAGATGTTAAAGGCAGAGTTAATCCCTTGGATTTAAAGGCGGCGTTGCGACATAATACAGTGTTGGTTTCTATAATTTACGGTCAAAGTGAAGTAGGGACAGTGCAACCGATCGCAGAACTGGGTAAAATAGTGCGTTCGCATGGTGCTTTGTTCCATACAGATGCGGTTCAAGCTGCGGGACGCTTACCTATAGATGTGCAACAACTTCCTGTAGACTTACTTAGCCTTTCCAGTCATAAAATATATGGGCCACAAGGTGCAGGGGCGCTATATGTGCGTCCTGGTGTAGAATTATTGCCCTTAATTAGTGGCGGTGGACAAGAAATGGGACTGCGTTCTGGTACGCAAGCAGTACCGATAATTGCCGGATTTGGTGTAGCAGCAGAATTAGCAGCTCAAGAATTGGCTACAGAAATACCACGGTTAATTGAGTTACGCGATCGCGCCTTTGCCCAATTAGCGGAGATTCCGGGTTTAATTCCTACAGGTGATAGCTGCGATCGTTTGCCTCACCATGTAAGTATGTGCTTAGAAAACGCCGACGGAAAAAAACTTAGCGGTAAAACTTTGGTACGACAACTAAATCTTGCTGGGATTGGCATCAGTGCGGGTGCTGCCTGTCACAGTGGTAAACTTAGCCCTAGCCCAATATTATTAGCGATGGGTTATTCCGAAAAAGCGGCTTTGGGCGGAATTCGCATCACATTGGGGCGTGATACGACTGAAGCTGATATAGATTGGACAGTGATGGTGTTGAAGCAAGTTTTGCAAAGGCTAACAAGCGAATCATTAAAGCAACAGCTCCTTCAAATTCGAGTAAAGTAATTAGGATGAATTCGCTAGGTGTTCCGATGATTGAGGAGAAAGAGCTTCTGAAGGATATAGGTACTGTTAAGGATTACCTCACTTCATCAAATCGCACACCACTGTTCTTACAGGCTGACAGTTATGCCCTACTAAAGTTATTTCCTGCTGATTGTATCGATTGTGTAATCACATCTCCTCCCTATTGGGGACAAAGAGCTTACATTAATGGAGGAATTGGTCTTGAAGACAAGTGGGAAGACTATATCAATAACTTGCTTAGAATCTTCTGTGAAGTAAAGCGAATTCTTAAACCCAGTGGCTCTTTTTGGTTAAATCTCGGAGATACATATCAGCGTAAATCTCTGATTGGTATACCCTGGAGAGTTGCACTAGCAATGAGCGATAAACAAGGTTGGATTCTTCGCAATAGCGTCATTTGGAATAAAGTAAAAGGCGCACCTGATAATGCAAAAGACAAACTCCGAAATGTGTATGAACCTGTTTTCCATTTTGTAAAGACAGACCGCTATTTTTACGATGTTGATGCAATTCGCTCGAAGCCAAGACAAGCCAAAATTGTCAATGGTTCCGTAGTTTCTGCAACAGGCGTTTCTGGTGTACGCTATCGTCGGCAAATTGAATTATCTACAGCGCTTAGTGATTTGGAACGTACAAATGCTCTGAAGGCTCTTGGTGAAATATTACAGGAAGTGCGACTAGGTAAATTATCTGACTTTCGCATGATTATTCGCGGTCAGCAACGAACTACGCACTCCGATTCAACAAAGGTTTCTGGACGAGCGCGTGAACTTACTGAACGCGGCTTCTATTTTCTCAAATATCACCCAAATGGTAGTAAACCTAGCGATGTCTGGGATATTTTGCCAGAAGATACTCAAAAACGGAAACTTCATTTTGCACCCTACCCTGAAGATATCTGTAAACTTCCGATTCTTGCTACCTGTCCACAATCTGGTGTTGTACTAAGCAAGTTTTGCAGAGGCTAACAGCGAATTTTAGTGGGCAACCTAAGTGTGTTTCAAAAATCAAATAGGAGTCTTTTAACAGTGAGGCAACTTTTGCTGCGATCGCCTAAAAACAAATTCTGTTTTTATCGCAATCTGATTTGATTTTTGAGAATTGTAAGTCGCAGATATCCGACTTCTAAAATAAGTCGGATATCTTGTTTTTCACAAATGATTCAGGATTGCTAGAGTTACCTAGCAACGATGTTAGACTAGTAGCGCCTCGGGCTGGTTCGTAGTTGTATGAGTAACAGGATTACCTTTTAGAAATTGTTGAATTGCGTCTTTTACTTGAGGTCCAGAACCATATACTCTAGACTCAAAAATCAGACCATAATCAACGAAGGCTTGAGCCGCAGCAATCAAAGTGGTAATATTTCTATCTGTGGGATCATCAATGTCTTCATTCACACGCGTATTATTCTCATAATCCTTGTATTCTTTGAGGTTTTCCTTTACAGCTTCAACTAAATACTTATTTTTCCTCTCCTCTTTTTTTTCTATGAGAGTACGAGTGATTTTATACTTTTCATTTCCATTTTCATCTTCACTTGCCGAGATTTGGTATCTCTCATTCAAATCAAAATCCAATCGGAGGTAGTGCCCTGACTTGTGACCTCCAAGGATATTTTGACAAATCGTAGCATTTATTTCACCTGTTGGCTCCATGAACACGTCCACAAGTCGTTCTACCCAGCTTAATTTGTTCCATTTTTTTATTTTTCCATATTCAAATGGGTTCGCGCTTCTACCCGTACCGATAGAAAGTACGGAAATATCCTCTAGTTTGAGATCCTTTAAATTATATTTACTCTGATCTTCTGGCGAGAGACCACGATAAGAACGACTCACTTTTAAAGCTTGACTAATTGCTGCCAAGGATGGATTATTAGCAGAAACTCCACCATCAATGTGAGGGAATGACCAGTTACCAAATTTCTCTTCGTTAGATGCTTTTAACTCGCGTGGTGGGAAGAAAGTGGGCGCTGATGACGAACTAATACATATATCCTTGAGTGGAAGTTCATCATACCAGCGAGCGCCCAAATCTGGATGTAAATTGGTGAAAAAAGTTGTGTTGCGATAACGCATATCATAGGCGAGAATCAACAATATAGTATTGGTAATTTCGCCAATTTTAGTCTTACCCAAAACAGATTCATCTTCAAGCGCTTTCTCTAATCCATCATGAGAATATTTGGGTGAAAATAGATCTCTGACAAATCGCCAGGGTTTTTCAAAATTCGCTGGCTGCGGAAAGATTTGTTTGGCTTTATTTTGATATAGTTCTAGCAGTCTAGTGGTGTTTAAGCCTTTCGCCAGTCCCGCAGCAATAATCGAACCAGTAGAAGTACCGGTAATCATGTCAAAGTATTGGTGTAACTCTAAGTCGTAAGTTTCTCTGATTTGCCTTTCAACCTCTTTGAGCATTTGTACCGAAACTACACCACGAATTCCACCACCATCTAAACTGAGAATTTTGAATGTCATAACCTACTCCTAATAAGACAGCGATTAGAACGATAGTTGTATGGTTCCCAGTTATTGGTGAGAAATTCCAAGGAGAGTGAAAAATTTTCCGGCGACTGTCGAAAAGGAGAAGCAAGTGTGAAAGCGCCTGCAACAGCAATTTTTACGCCAAAACAAAAAACACAGATTTTGCATAAAGTCTTGTGGGCTAGTCAACAGCCTAGGCGTAGCCCGTCGTAGACATCGCAATTCTTGTGCAAGTTCTTGAGTAAGTGCGATATTTATGCAGTTTGCGATCGCATCCTGTAATATCAATCAAAATAACTTTAAGCTCAATAGAAATCAGCATCATGAGTATTATCGTCTTCGGCAGCATCAATATAGACTTGGTAGCAACAACACCTCGGTTGCCAGTTGCAGGAGAAACGTTGCTAGGAGAAGAATTTTTTAAAGTTTCGGGAGGTAAAGGAGCCAATCAAGCTGTAGCATTAGCAAAATTGGGAATTCCTACCCAGATAGTTGGGCGTGTAGGTGCAGACGATTTTGGTACGGAACTTGTTAACAATTTGCAAACATCTGGTGTGCAGATTGATAACATTTTTGTAGATGAAACTGTTAGTTCTGGAGTCGCCATTATCACCGTGAGTCATACTGGTGAAAATCAAATCGTCGTCATTCCTGGTGCAAATGGGCGCGTCAATCAAGAAGATGTAGAGCGATTATCCCACTTATTACCAGAAGCTACAGCACTACTTTTACAACTAGAAATTCCGATTACTGCCGTGGTTGCTGCTGCTAAAGCCGCAAAAGCTGCAAACATCAAAGTAATTCTCGACCCCGCACCAGCACAATCTAACTTACCAGATAAACTGTACACATTAGTAGATATTATTACACCCAATGAAGTTGAAGCAGCCCAGTTGGTGGGTTTTACAGTGGATGGAGAGGAACAAGCAGCCAAAGCAGCTGCGGTTTTGTTACAACGTGGTGTGAAATGTGCGATCGTCAAACTGGGTGCTAAGGGTGTTTTTTGTGCCACGGCTGAGGAAAAGTTTTTTGTACCCGCATTTCGGGTTAATGTGCTTGACACAGTAGCCGCAGGTGATGCTTTCAATGGCGGTTTAGCGGCGGCACTTTTTGAAGGACTTTCTTTACATCAAGCAGTGGTTTGGGGTGCCGCCGCCGGTGCTTTAGCGGCAACAAAATCAGGCGCACAAACTTCGCTACCGGATAGGTTTACATTTGATGCATTTCTTCAGGAAAGGGGATTGGGGACTAGGGACTAGGGACTGGGGACTAGGGACTAGGGACTAGGGACTAGGGACTAGGGACTAGGGACTAGGGACTAGGGACTAGGGACTGGGGACTGGAAAACAACTCTTACGTTAATACCCAATACCCAGTCCCCAATACCCAATACCCAATCCCCAATCCCTATTTCCCAATATCTTCATTCCAAAGTTCAGAATTAGTTTCAATAAACTCACTCATCATTTGTTCGCATTCGTCAAGATTAAGATCAATTACTTCCACACCGTGAGATACCATAAATTCTTTAGCACCAGGAAAAGTTCTCGATTCTCCGGCGATGACTTTTTTAATGCCAAATTGTACTACTGCCCCAGCGCACAGGTAACACGGCATTAAGGTTGAATAAAGTGTTGTACCTCTATAGCTGCCGACTCTTCCAGCATTGCGGAGACAATCGATTTCGGCGTGGGTAACAGGATCGGCGTCTTGCACACGTTTATTGTGTCCTCTGCCGAGAATTTTGCCATCCTTGACGAGAACCGAACCAATGGGAATCCCACCTTCTTGTCTGCCTTGTTTTGCTTCTTGAATTGCAGCTTCCATAAACTCATCCATATTAATATCTCCTTTTATGACAAAACAACTTGTATTAATGGATCACGATGGCGGTGTAGATGATTATCTAGCAACTATGCTGCTGTTGACGATGGATCATATTGAACTCCTTGGTGTTGTCGTCACTCCAGCAGATTGCTACGTTCAACCGGCTGTTAGCGCCACACGTAAAATTATAGATTTGATGGGATTTTCTCATATCTCGGTTGCAGAAAGCACTGTGCGCGGTATTAATCCATTTCCTACTCTCTATCGCCGTGATTCGTTTATCGTTGACCATCTCCCCATTCTCAATCAAAGGGAAAGCATCGCTACGCCTCTGGTTGCCGAAACAGGTCAAGATTTTATGATCCAGGTGTTACGTGACGCATTAGACCCCGTAACGTTGATGGTAACTGGGCCGTTGACCACCGTTGCAGTAGCTTTGGATAAAGCACCAGACATTGAAGCAAAGATTCACAAGATTGTGTGGATGGGGGGAGCGTTGAATGTTGGTGGGAATGTGGAAAAAAGTCTGGAAGCAGGACAAGACGGTTCCGCCGAATGGAATGTTTATTGGGACGCAGTTTCAGCAGCGCGGGTATGGCAAACCCAAATTGAAATTATTATGTGTCCTTTGGATTTGACTAACAATGTCCCAGTCACATCAGAATTAGTGCAAAAAATGGGACGACAACGCCACTATCCCATCTCGGATTTAGCGGGACAATGTTATGCACTAGTTATTCCCCAAGATTATTATTTTTGGGATGTCTTGGCAACGGCTTATCTGGGACATCCAGAATTCTATGAATTGCGCCAATGGGAAACAGAAATTATTACCACTGGCCTTAGTCAGGGGCGTACTAAAGTAGTTCCTAGTGGTCGGAAAATTTCGGCGATGGATAAAGTAGATAAAGAGGCTTTTTATGCTTACATTTTGCAGCAATGGGCAAGGTAAATAAGTGAAGGAGGCAGCAATCCGTTTACAGATCGCGCTAGCCGCTAAAGATGCGACCCGCAAGTAACATCAAGGTATTGATCGGTCAAGCAACGGCTTTCAGATGAAGCGAGAAAGGTAGCCACATCTGCAATATCGCTGCCTCCAGGCTGGGAACATTAGACATCTCCAGAAACTAAATATGCGTTACCCAGAATCCTTGTAGAGACGTAGCAGTGCTACGTCTCTACATTCTTTCTTTTTCACCAGATGTCTATTACGAATTGCTAAAGAAGCTTCTGAACAGCGCTGCTAAAGTCTTCGTAAGGAGAAACTCCCACGATGGTCTCTGCTAAAATACCATCTTTGAAAATTAAAACCGCCGGAATACTGCGAAGACCGAATTTTTTGAAAATCGGCTTGTTGCTGTCAACGTCTACCTTAACTACTTTGGCGCGACCTTTATATTCCTGGGCAAGTTGCTCCATTAAAGGACTGATCAGGCGACAGGGACCACACCAAGTAGCAGTAAAATCAACAACAACGACTTTCTCTTCACTTCCATTTAAAACAACATCAAATTCACTTTCTTCAACGTAAGCAACTATATGAGTATCAGTAGACATTTTTTAATTCCTTAGTGTCAAACTAAAATTTCAGTAACAAGCTAACTATACAAACTATACTCCCTTCTGGCTGTTAGATTCACCACTCACCTAGATTGGGAAACCCCCGCAACTGACTTTTGCTGACTAGTGTAGATGTCACTAACCGACAACTTTTCTACGTAGGTGAGGCAGTGCCTTGTAGTAACTGGCGTTACGTTATGCGATCGCGATCGCGCCCCACAAACCTATATATTTGAAAAATCTCACACTTTCAAGGCATGGAAACCTCAATAGTCATTCTCTTGATCAAAGGAACACCATACCCGTAAAGACTACGAGGGTTCAAGATTAAATCACCAGATATTTAAAAAATCAAAAAAGTGTGGAATAATGCATAGGTGATAAATTTAACTGCACTCCATAGATTGATAACAAATGTAAAGCTATGATTGCTCAACATTACAATTCAATTCATGTTGATAACAACTTGCTGAAACAAGTCAAAATTAAAGAAAGTCAGCTAAAAATTGCCCAAGAATCTCATATGATCCATGTGGCAGAAGCATTACAGAATCAATTATTAAACTTACAGCGTCAATTGTCAGAGCCGCAAGACGTTGAAATTCAGGCGTTGATGAGTTTGCTAGACGATTAAGATTGTGAATTCTCCCGTGGTAGGCAGCGCCAAAATATTGACTTTTTGCCATTGCTGTGATGCTTCTTGCTTGAGAGCTTCTAGATGGTAAATGACGGTGCTTTCGTCTTGGGCTGTGACTGTCGAGCGATCGCATTATTCTCGAAAGGCAATGCGCTGGCGGGGTTAGAATGCCATTGCCGGCTTCTGAAATCTCATCGACAATTTCCCAAATTTGCCCGAGGTGTTATTGAGGAGCGATCGCTAGATGCAAAAGTCAAAAAGTGTGCTATTCGGTATCTAATGGTATTTTCGCCTTTTGAAACACCTGTTCAACAGTAAATTCCAATCCCTGAAATAAAGAATCTGTCAATAATTCTTCTCCCATATAAGTTTGTGGCGCTGCATCTGGATAAAAAACAGTGATACTTCTGGCTTTACTATCTAATACCCACACCCGCAGCACCTTAGCATCTAAGTAGTCTTTGGCTTTAGCCGCCATTTGTCCAAAAGTTTGTCCGGGCGAAATAATCTCAATCACCAAATCAGGAGGAACAGGACAAGCTTCATCTTCGTCCCAGTTAGCGGGTAAATGCTCATTAGAAATATATAAAATATCCGGTATTGGCATCCAATCTCGCCCCCGACGGGTTAATGAAACAGCCCATTCGGGGCAAACTTCTCCTTTCCCCTCACACCACTGCTCAATCAAATTGAGAAAGACGCGGGTAAGTTTTGCGTGAAAAAATTTTGGTGACATCTTAGGAATTACTTTACCATCAACAAGTTCGTAGGTTATGTCTCCTTCGCCTGGTGGAAGATTTAGGAACTCTTGCAAAGTTAATTGATTTTTGGCTTGGAGTATCATGGCTGAATAATTCGTAATTCGTAATTGAAGAACAGAGCAACTAATTTTTATTCTGACTCCTGTTAGCGGTAGCGGGGCGTTTAGCCCATTCTGACTCCTGAATTGTTCTTCAAATTGTTCACATTCCTCGTAACACTTGCCGAATAATATCCGATGGCACTTCATCGGTAACTGTTACTACACCAATCGACCTTGGTAAAACAAACCGCACTTTCCCTGCTTTGACTTTTTTATCTAACTGCAACGCCTCAATAATTGCTTCAATATCTACCCCATCTGGTAACTGAGTCGGTAAACCCGTTTTTTGAATTAAAGCATTTTGACGTTCTGTATCTTCCTTTTGCCACAGTCCCAAATCTACAGCAATTTGACCGGCTGCTACCATGCCAATGGCTACCGCTTCACCGTGATTTACTAAACGATAACCAGTCAAACTTTCTACTGCATGCCCGATGGTATGTCCATAGTTGAGAATTGCCCGTAATCCGCCTTCTTTTTCATCTTTGCTAACAACGTCAGCTTTAGCTTGACAAGAGCGTATTATTATGTAATTTATCAGTTCAGGTTTTACATAGCGGAGTTGGTCGAGACGTTTACTTGCTTCTAACTGGGCAAACAATTCGGCATCCCAAATCACACCGTACTTAATAACTTCTGCGATTCCTGCCCGAAACTCACGCATCGGTAGGGTTTTTAACACATCTGGGTCAATCCAAACCAAACGCGGTTGATGGAATGCCCCAATCAAGTTTTTGCCGTGGGGATGATTTACGCCAGTTTTGCCACCAATTGCCGAATCTACCATCGCCAAGAGAGAGGTAGGCACTTGAACAACATTAATACCGCGCAGCCAAGTTGCGGCGGCAAAGCCAGTCATATCGCCAATCACACCTCCGCCCAAAGCCACCATCGTAGAAGAACGTTCTAGGCGGTTTTCTAAGGCGATATCGTAGAGTTTTTGAATGGAATTGAGAGTTTTGTAGCGTTCCCCAGGTGGTAGGGTACAACTAGCAACTTCAAATCCAGCAGATATCAGAGATGTAATTACTCTTTCGCCAAAATGCTTAAAAATCGTCGGATTAGAAACTAGCAATACCTTTTTGCCTAGCTTGAGACTGGCCATCTTTTGACCCAGCTGATCTAAACCCGAAGGTGCGTTAGCGTCGCTCACCGTTGCTGTAGCGTCTGGTAGAGAAGGTATCGCAATCTCATAAGACTGCCCTGGTAAATTTACATTAATTACAGAAGTCATTGCCCAACCCCAAACAAGCGCCCGTGGGCTGTATTGTATCGCAATCTGGGCAGTGAGGATTGGGGACTTGTACTGAGTTTCGACTACGCTCAACTACCGCGAAGCCGAAGTATTGGCGACTAGGGATTGGGGGATAAGGATAATAACCCATACCCAATGCCCAACAACTAATGATTCAATAGATTTAGGAAGTATTGTGGAGAAAAATAAATGTTTGCAATTGCAGCTTACATCGGCTTTTTAGCTTTGTTCTTTGGTTTGTCTGTCGGTCTGCTGTTTGGTCTGCGGACTGCCAAAATAATTTAAAAGACTCTTGTAGGGTAGGTGAGATGCCTGCCCTCAATTTACTAATAACCAAAACTAGGGTGTGGGGTGTGGGGTTGCGTGTCAAGAAGAGAAAACTTGGTATTTGTGTACACCCCGCCCCAGAACCAATAGGGTACAAGCCCCCACCAAATCGGAGATTTGGTGGTCTTAAATTAGTGGTGGGTACAAGCCCCCACTAATTTTTCTTACACCCCACACCCTACACCCTACACCCCACACCCTTTTGTTGACGGGCATCTTGCCATTGGTTTCAAGTTAAAGCCTCAGCCCAGATGTCAAGCTACCTGTGGGCATTGCGTCAATGTCGTTGAAAAAGAGGCAAGGGAGCAGTGAGCAAATTTATTAACTTTTAACAACTTGTTGTTGATATTCCTGCTCAGTAATCATATCGAGAGTGCTTTCTAGACGATCTACAAATACGATACCGTCGAGATGATCGTATTCGTGTTGAAAAATCCGAGCAATAAAATCGGTTAATTCTTGCTTTTGTAAGTTGCCTTGAAAGTCAGTGTATTCAACTTCAATAGCTTGATAACGAGGAACTAAACCCCTAATTCCTGGAACACTTAAACAACCTTCCCAATCTTTAACAACTTCGGTTGAATGAGCAATTATTTTGGGATTAATCATCGCAGTAGGTTCCATTTCCGGGGCGTTGGGATACCTGGCATTAGGATGGGAAGCCACGATAAATAAACGATAGGATTGTGCTACTTGAGGCGCAGCAATTCCCACACCGTTAGCCTTGACAACAGTGGCGATTAAGTCTTGAATTAATTTTTGGATATGCTCATCTTGAATATTCTCAACCCAAGCAGCTTTTTGGCGCAATGTTGGATTGCCTAATTGAATGATTGGCGTTAATTCGGTCATGATAAAACTCCTTTTGGGCATTGGGCACTTGTACTGAGTTTCGACTACGCTCAACTACCGCGACTTGTGCCGAGCATCTCGACTTCGCTTGATGGAGCCGAAGCCGAGGTAAGCCGAAGTATTGGGCATTGGAAAAATTTTATAACTCCTAACTCCTAACTCCTAACTTCACCCTTCACGTCTTACGGGCAAAGTAGCAGGTTTTACTCCTAGTTGGACAATTTGCCCATTACGTTCTACTTCTATTGGTAACTTAGTACCGATTTTGCTATTTTCTACTAGCTTTTGTACTTGTTCGATTTTAGTAACAGGTTGGCTATTAATGCTTTTAATCACATCACCAACTCGTAGTCCAGCCTCAGATGCGGGCGATCGCGGCACAATCTCAACTAGCAAAACGCCGTCATCTGCTGTCAGATTTAAGCGATCGCCAGCTACCTTTTTGATTCTTTCTTTATTTTCTGGTGTCAATGTCACCATCTGAACACCCAAATAAGGATGATCCACCTTACCTGTAGCAATTAATTCTTGGGCAATTTTTTGCACGGTGTTAATGGGTATAGCAAATCCCAAACCTTGAGCGCCTCGGATAATCGCTGTGTTCATGGCAATTACTTGGCCACGAGTATTTAGCAATGGCCCACCGGAATTACCAGGATTAATCGCTGCATCCGTTTGGATGTAATCAACCCGCTTGTCACTAGCACCGATGTCGCTACTAGAACGACCTGTAGCACTAACAATTCCAGCAGTGACGGTATTATTCAAGCCTAATGGATTACCAATGGCAATTACAGTCTCTCCTGGTTGCAAAGCATCGGAGTTACCCACAGATAGAGTTGGCAGATTATTAGCATCAATTTTGATTGTAGCCACATCTGTTACAGGGTCTTCACCCAAAACTTTACCATCAAAAGTCCGGCCATCTTTAAGTGTGACAGTCACTCTATCAGCACCATCTACCACATGGGAATTGGTCACAATTTGACCTGAAGAATTAATGATAAATCCAGAGCCACTACCCCGCTCTACCCGTTGTCTAGGCTGTGGCGCTGCGTCTCCAAAAAACCGCCGGAAAAATGGATCGTTGTTAAATTGATCTGGTACGCGAGAAGTGATTGTTCGGGAAGAATCAATGCGAACTACCGCAGGCCCCACCTGTTGCACTACTTTCACAATAAAATTAGGGTCTCCAGAGGAAGAGATCATTGGCGGAGGGACAATTACCGAATTGGGTTCTATTATCTTTTGGGTTTGAGGCTCGCTTTGTTGAGTCTCAAAGGTTTTCGCTGGTAGAAGAGAGCAGCTCGCCAGGAACACCACTGCTACCCCTGAGAGCATCCCCAGAATCTTATCTGCTCCCCATCTGTGGGGCAAACGCCTGGTATTAATCTTTTTGGGGGCTGAGTGATGGTTTCTTGTCTTCATGTGTCGTTGCTTCTCCGTGTCAGTCAGTGGGTGTTAGGATCTTGCCAACTGGGTATGTCCCAAAATGATTACAACTTAAAAGTTTATTTTAGGTCTAGCGTGTCTCAATGCTAAATTACGCGATGTGCAACTTATCCTTAAAACCCCACTTCCATTCCTCTCCCCCACAGGGAGAGAGGCTTTGATTCTTGCTCCCCTTCCCTTGTAGGGAAGGGGTTGGGGGTTAGGTCTGCGAGAAAGTTGCACACGGCGCTAAATTTATGCTTTCTCTTTTATTGTGACAATTAGCAGCAAAGGTGGTGGATAGTGGAAATTCCCATAGAAAGTCTGTGGAGTCAGGTACTAGAGCGCTTAAAGCTTGAACTATCTCGCCCCACCTTTGAAACTTGGATTAAAACTGCTAGTGCAGAGCGATTAGAAAATAATTGCTTGGTAATCCGCACTCCTAACCCGTTTGCTCGTAATTGGTTACAGAAGTATTACATCAATACCATTGCTCATGTAGTAGAAGATATTCTCGGTCATCCTGTGGGAATTTACATTACTGTTGCTCAAGGTGATGAAGTTTCTCATTTTAGTGAACGAGAGGTTTCTTGGCAATCACCAAACTCCAGTAGTATTTCTGAAGCTGTTCTGCATCACAATCATAAAAATACTGAATTAAATTCTAAATATGTCTTTTCACGATTTGTAGTTGGTGCCAACAATCGGATGGCTCACGCTGCTTCTTTGGCGGTTGCAGAATCTCCAGGTAAAGAGTTTAATCCTTTGTTTTTATGCGGTGGCGTAGGTTTGGGTAAAACTCATCTGATGCAAGCTATTGGTCATTATCGCTGGGAAATTTCTCCTGATTGTAAAATATTTTATGTTTCTACTGAGAAGTTTACTAATGATTTAATTACAGCGATTCGTAAGGATAGTATGCAGAGTTTCCGAGAGCATTACCGAGCCGCCGATCTTTTATTAGTTGATGATATTCAGTTTCTGGAAGGGAAGGAATACACCCAAGAAGAATTTTTTTATACTTTTAATACTTTACACGAAGCTGGTAAACAAGTTGTCATTGCTTCTGATCGTCCTCCTAATCAGATTTCTAGTTTGCAAGAACGTCTTTGTTCTCGGTTTTCTATGGGGTTAATTGCAGATATCCAAAAGCCAGATTTAGAAACGCGAATGGCAATTTTGCAAAAAAAGGCTGAGGATGAAAATATTAGTCTTCCCCGCGATGTGATTGAGTATATTGCTTCTAACTATACTTCTAATATTCGAGAATTAGAAGGAGCTTTAATTCGGGCGGTGGCTTATATTTCTATTTGGGGCTTACCGATGACGGTAGAAAATATCACACCAGTTTTAGAACCGCCGAACGAAAAAATGGCAGCTACCCCCGAAGCAATTTTAAAGGTGGTGGCGGATAATTTTGATATTTCCATAGACGACCTTAAAAGTAACTCACGCCGCAGAGAGATTAGCTGGGCGCGTCAAATTGGGATGTATCTTATGCGTCAACACACGGCTCTAAGTTTGCCAAGAATTGGGGAGGAGTTTGGTGGTAAAGACCATACAACGGTGATTTACAGTTGCGATAAAATTACTCAACTTCACCAGAGCGATCGCACTTTATCACAAACTATCCGCCAACTGAGCGATCGCATCAATATGACTAGCCGTTCCCAAAAACCATCCTGAAGATAGGTTAAGTTTTCCACAACCAGTAGTTTGATAATTAGCATTTACGGCTGAATATTTAGTCAATAATATTAAGTAACGTATAAAAATTGATTAAATTTAACTTAGATTTGGGAAAAAACTGGGGAAAACTTGATATTTTGCTGGTAAAACTTAATTAAGTATAATTACCTTGTGGAGAAGTAGGTGAGTTTTTCCACAAGTTTTCCACAGATGTAAAGTAGTTATCGAGAAATAAGCGAGAAACTCCATCTAATATCATATCCGCCAAATTACCCATAATAAAAGAACCCCACCCCCAACCCCTCCCCGCTCTTCGGGAGGGGAGACAAAGCACAGCTTTGGCTTTTTGGGGTTCTCCGGGTTTAATAAGTAATCAAGCGGACATAATATAACGCATCACTAATCCTCATTCCTCTCCTCGCAACAACCCTTCTCGATGCTCATCTCCTTCCCGTCGAGTGCGCGAAACCCATTCCTGAGCATCCTCACCCAATAGCGGATAAGATGACATACCCTTCAAATCCCTCCACTTGCGTTTTGGTTGGGCTTGAGTGATATGTTTTTTCATCCGCTCCACCAAATGCCCCATCACCGTCAATTGCTCTTCTGGAGTTAATTGCTCAATCTCGCTTAAAATTTTTTCAATTGACGGACTCATCAACCTAACCCTGATCAACTGCTGCAAATTTTAGTCTTGGATATAGCACATAACTCTTTTCAGACTGACTCAAAATAGGTCAGCAAGCATGTCAGTAATAGTAGAGAAATAGCAGCAGAGGTTGAAGCTTACCGACGCGGAGAATGAAAGTTGTTGTTGACACGAATGTTTTAGTTTCTGGTGTCCTTAAGGGTGGAGTACCAAGAGCAATTATTCAGTTTATTTTTGATAATCCCAACTGGGAATGGATTGTTTCTGAAGAAATTGTCGCGGAATATAAAGAGGTGTTAAGTCGCCATATTCCGCTTCCATTCACTCTTCTGTGTCGAGTCAGGCCTGCTGGTAGCTCGCAAATGGCCGCTGCGAAGCTTTCTTGCTAATCAAGTCGGCTCTTACCCCATTGGCTCTTTGCTGCACAAAGCCTTCAGCTGCAGGAGACTGCGAAGACGTCGGTTACACCGTCACCGTTGAAGTCGCCAAACCTGAGACCGTCCAGTGCCGGTCCAAAGGCGAGGTTGCGGAAGTTGGACGTGCCGCCGTCCGAGACCACCCACTGGCTGCCACTGCCGTCTGATCTGGGGACTGTCGCGAAGACGTCGGTTACACCGTCACCGTTGAAGTCGCCAAACCTGAGACCAGCGAGTGGCGATCCAAAAGCGAGGTTGCGGAAGTTGGACGTGCCGCCGTCCGAGACCACCCACTGGCTGCCACTGCCGTCTGATCTGGGGACTGTCGCGAAGACGTCGGTTAC
>NZ_JBALEA010000088.1:0-45115 GCF_036917135.1 Nostoc sp.
ACTTCGGAACTCGGTTCATCGACTTCGGAACTCGGTTCATCGACTTCGGAACTCGGTTCATCGACTTCGGAACTCGGTTCATCGACTTCGGAACTCGGTTCAACGACTTCAGAACTCGGTTCAACGACTTCAGAACTCGGTTCATCCACTTCGGAACCTCAAATCTCCCAATCCCCAATCCCCAGTCCCCAATCCCCAGTCACCAATACTTCGGCTTACCTCGGCTTCGCTCGGCACAAGTCGCTCAGTACAAGTCCCCAGTCCCCAATCCCCAATCCCCAGTCCCCAATCCCCAAAATCGGCATCCTTTTCTACCGCGCTCATTATTTAGCGGGAAACACCAAGGTAATTGATGCTTTATGCGAAGCTTTGGTACAGAAAAATTTACAACCAGTGCCAGTGTTTGTTTCCTCATTGCGTGAACCCGATGTGCAAGTTGAGTTAAGTGAATTTTTTCAACCCAAAGAAGGTGAATCAATAGCTGTGCTGCTGAATACCACTAGTTTTTCTCTAGCACGCTTGGAAAGCGAAACACCCCAAACCGAACTGTGGCAAAAATTAGATGTGCCTGTGTTGCAGGTAATCCTCAGTGGTGGATCAATTGAGCAGTGGGAGTCACAGTTTCAAGGGCTTTCTCCCCGCGATATTGGGATGAATGTGGCGCTACCAGAAGTAGATGGGCGGATTATTACTCGTGCTGTGTCTTTTAAAGCATTGCAAACTCGTAATCCCCATTTAGAAACAGATGTGGTAATTTATGAACCAGTTAGCGATCGCATCGAGTTTGTTGCTAAACTAGCAGCAAATTGGGCGCGTCTACGTGACAAACCACCCCAAGAACGGCGAATTGCCCTAATTTTGGCAAACTACCCCAACCGCAATGGCCGCCTCGCCAATGGTGTAGGACTCGATACCCCAGCTAGTTGTGTAGAAATCCTCCAAGCTTTACATCTGGCTGGGTATAAAGTAGAAAACCCCCCTGCTCAAGGAGATGAGTTGATTCAACGGCTAACAGCCGGCGTAACCAATGATCCAGAAGGTAGAGAATGGCTTCCGGTACATCAAAGTGTCTCTTGGGAAGAGTATCAAAAATATTTCGCTTCATTACCGCCAGCAGTTCAGCAAGGTATTAGTGAACGGTGGGGACTGGGGACTGGGGACTGGGGACTAGGGACTGGGGAAAAGAAAAATGGGGGAGACAACAGGAATACCCAATCCCCAATCCCCGTTCCCGGAATTCAACTCGGCAACATTTTCGTGGGAATTCAGCCAGCAAGGGGTTATGATCATGACCCCAGTTTGAATTATCATGCACCGGATTTAGAACCAACCCATGCTTATTTAGCCTTCTACTATTGGGTGAGAGAATCTTTTGGTGCTGATGCTGTAGTTCATGTAGGGAAACACGGCAATCTAGAATGGCTACCGGGTAAAAGTCTGGCTTTATCCAGTAATTGTTATCCAGAAGTAGCTTTTGGCGCACTTCCCCACCTGTACCCATTTATTGTGAATGATCCTGGTGAAGGTTCCCAAGCCAAACGTCGCGCTCAAGCGGTGATTATAGATCATTTAACGCCGCCCATGACTCGCGCGGAACTCTACGGTTCTTTGCAACAGTTAGAAAATTTAATTGATGAGTATTATGAAGCGGACAGTTTAGATCCTTCCCGTTTACCAGTGATTCGCGATCGCATCCACGAACTGGTGATCAAAGAAAATCTCCATCTAGATTTAGGAATCCAAAATGAAACAGAAATTTTTAATTCTGAATCTTTAATTTTAAATTCTATCGGTGGCTACCTTTGTGAATTGAAAGAAGCTCAAATCCGCGACGGCTTGCACATTTTTGGGCAATGTCCCCAAGGAAGGCAGCTACGAGATTTAATAGTAGCGATCGCTCGCATCCCCAATCGCCATTCTTCAGGTATTACCCGTGCGATCGCTCAAGATTGGGGACTAGATTTCGATCCTCTCACAGCCGATTTGTCAATGCCTAGTGGTGAATACTCAATAGTCAATGGCACAGAATGCCGTACCCTCGGTGATATCGTCGAAGTCCTAGAAGAACACGCCGCCCTCTTAATAGAACAACTCCTAACTCCTAACTCCTCACTCCTAACTCCTAACTCCCCACTCCCCATTGTCCTTAACTGGATACGCGATCGCCTCCTTCCAGCTTTACAACAAACCGATCAAGAAATCACCCATTTATTACACGGACTCGATGGCGGATATGTCCCCAGCGCTCCATCTGGCGCACCCACCCGTGGCCGCCCCGAAGTTCTACCAACAGGGAGAAACTTTTATTCTGTCGATATTCGCGCCATTCCCACAGAGACAGCTTGGGATATCGGTAGAAAAGCGGCTGAAACCCTCGTTGAATATTACACTCAAGAGCATGGTGAATATCCTAAAACACTAGGTTTATCATTGTGGGGAACAGCCACCATGAGAACAGGCGGTGATGATATCGCCGAAGCCTTAGCTTTACTCGGAGTCCAACCAGTATGGGATGGTGCAGCGCGGCGAGTAGTAGATTTTGAAATTTTGCCCCTAGCGATTTTGGGGCGTCCCCGTGTCGATGTCACCTTACGAATTTCAGGATTCTTCCGGGATGCTTTTGGCAACTTAATTGACTTATTCGATCAAGCAGTGTCAGCAGTAGCAGACTTAGATGAACCGCCAGAACAAAATCCCCTTGCAAATGCAGTTCGCCAAGAAACTGATTTATGGACAAGCCAAGGTTTAACTTTACAAGAAGCCGTGGTGCGATCGCGCTATCGCATCTTTGGTTCTCGCCCAGGTGCTTACGGCGCCGGACTCCAAGGTTTAATTGAATCCCAAAACTGGACAGACGACGAAGATTTAGCCCGCGCCTACATCAACTGGAGTTCTTACGCCTACTCCTCAGGAAATGGCGCAGAGGGGGAAAATGGAAAAATTTCTTCCCAATCCCCAATCCCCAATCCCCAATCCCCAATCCCCAGTCCCCAATCCCCAATCCCCAATCCCCAATCCCCAGTCCCCAATACCGAAGCCTTCAAACAACGCTTGTCCCAAATGCAAATTGTCCTCCACAATCAAGATAACCGTGAACATGACCTACTCGATTCTGATGATTATTACCAATTTCAGGGTGGCTTAACAGCTGCGGTGCGTTCTCTACAGGGGAAAAATCCCCAAACTTATTTTGGTGATAATTCCATACCTGCCCAACCACGCGTTCGTCAACTAAAAGAAGAAATTGCCCGGGTGTATCGTTCTCGCGTAGTTAATCCCAAGTGGATTGCAGGAGTCATGCGCCACGGTTATAAAGGGGCATTTGAAATGGCGGCGACAGTAGATTTTTTATTCGCCTACGATGCAACAGCTAAATGTGTCGAAGATTATATGTATCAAGGCATAGTAGAAGCTTACTTGCTCGATCCAGTTGTCTCCGAATTCATTCAGGAAAAGAACCCTTATGCTCTGCGTGATATTGCTGAAAGATTATTAGAAGCACATAAGCGCAATTTGTGGGAAGATGTAAGCATAGGAACATTAGAAGCTTTGAGGAACCTAGTACATCAAGCCGAAGCAGTTATCGAAGAAAAATCAATGGTGTAGGAAACAAATATGGAGAATCTTGCGTATTTGCACCTAGCTTTCGCCTACGAAGACAGCACACCCAGTGAATTGGTCTCCCTCAGTTCTTTGTTTAACAAAGCAGCTGCACCAGACTGGAAACGGCTATCTGGTAGGGCTTGGAAGTATATGATGCCCCTTGCTCTGTCTCTGTCCATTCTTAGCGCTGTCAGCAGCGTTATGGCACTGGAAAAAGGCGATCAAGGCCCTTCTGTGAGAAATTTACAACAAAACTTGAAAACAGCAGGTTTTTACCAAGCTTCTGTTACCCAAGTATATGACGCATCCACACAACAAGCTGTGCGGCGCTTCCAAAAGGCCGCTGGTTTACCAGTGGACGGCATTGTTGGAGCAAGCACCCTGCAAAAATTAGAAGGCTGGCAAGGCAAAAATCCCAGTACTACGACTACACAAGCTAAAAATCCCAGTACTACGACTACACAAGCTAAAAATCCCAGTACTACGACTACACAAGCTAAAAATCCCAGTACTACGACTACACAAGCTAAAAATCCCAGTACTACGACTACACAAGCCAAAAAGCCCAGCACTACTAGTTCAGCTAGTTCAGCCACCAGTAAGCGCCAAAATCCCAACTACCTGACAAAGGGGGATGAAGGTGAAGATGTGAGGGTTTTACAAGAACGGTTAAGAATCGCAGGCTTTTATTACGGAAACGCCACAGGAATATTTGGCCCAATTACCGAAGAATCTGTCAAGCGGTTCCAAGATTCTTACAAATTAAGCGTTGACGGAGTTGCTGGCCCTGCAACATTGCATAAATTGCCAGGAATTGGCATCGGTGATGGAGAAGAGGCTCCCAAAAAGGTAGTCAATCGAGATAAACTCCGTGTAGGCGATCGCGGTGAGCCAGTTAGAATCGTTCAAGAACAGTTGATCCAAGCAGGATATTTAGAGGGAGAGCCAAATGGCTACTATGGCCCCTATACTGCCGATGCTGTCAAAAGATTTCAGGCAGCTAACTTCTTAACAGCAAGTGGTGTTGCTGGCCCAACTACGCGAGCTAAATTATATAGCTCAGTTAATACTGCTAGCAAAAGCGAATTTAATACCCTAGAAATCCAAACCCGACTAAGGGAGCGGGGTTTTTATAAAGGCAAGCTGAATGGTGTGATGGCAGATGACACCAAAAAAGCGATTAAACAAGCCCAGGAATTCTACGGGATCAGTCTCAAGGATCTTAAGGGCGGACGCTTTTAACATCCGCTTTGGTGTTGTTAGTATCAGTCCTCAACTCATTGCTAGCCTCTAGTAACAGCAAATTACGAACTGCTCAAAATTCCATTTCTTTGGTTAATTTGAGTAGTTTTGTCTTTTTATCCACCCAAGTGCTAAAGCGGCATCAGCGCCCGTTGGCACTTGGGACACACTGCATGGATAGTCATTTGACAGTCAAGCAGGTGAAAGCCTTCTTTTTGAGCGGTTTTCGACCCAATTTTTAAGATAGAGTCATTTTTAAACTCAATAGTTGAGTTGCATCTAACACAAATTAAGTGATGGTGATGATGTGGATAGGGTTGGTTGATTTCATAATGTTTATGTCCCTCGCCCAGTTCTAGTTCCCGTAAAATTCCCATCCTTGCCATCAACTTCAAACTCCGATAAATAGTTGATAGGCTGATCCCTTTACCATCAATTTCTAACCGATGATAAAGATCCTCCGCACTCAAATGTTCACCTTGCGGAAGTTCTTGAAAAATGTGTAAAATTGTTTCGCGCTGGGGAGTTAAACGCCAGCCTCTTTCGTTCAGTTCTGCCTTGAGTGAAGTAGTTGTGTAGACAGTCATACTAATAGTTCTCAACAAAGCTTGTTAGTTGAGAATATAACAAATCTTGGGAGCAATTTGCAACAATCATTGCCTATTGAGAATTTATATTAAATATTTAAGAACAATTCATCAAATCTTGATCAAAATTCAAGTAATAAGCTGTAGTGCATTTAATTTGCATACAGCTAATAGTTAGGATACTTGTAAAGATTGCATCCCTTGACTTTAAATTTTGAATGAGTTAATTTTGAATTTCTTAGTTGCTCGCCATATTCAAGATATCTAGGGGAAACTCTTGTAGGATTAAATGCAAATTATTTGCTATAAGCCTTGAAGAGACTTTTTACCTGGGATCAAATCAGCCTTTTGTCCCTAGTCATTTGTCAAGTGTAGTTTTCTAATGACAAATGACTAATGACAAATGACTAACTTAGAGATTCCAAATAGTCGCGGATGAGGTTGCGGCGCTTGGGTTGACGGAGCTTTTGCAAAGCCTTGGATTCAATTTGTCGCACTCGTTCGCGCGATAAGTCAAGAGCGCGGCCAATTTCAGCTAAAGAGTAAGGATGACCATCAGCCAAACCAAACCGCATCAAAATTACATCCCGTTCCCGGCTAGTCAAATCTGATAGAAGATGATGCAAATCTCTTTGTAAAGATTCTCGCATTAACATCTCTTCTGGGGTTACACAGTCAGTTTCGAGTAATTCGCCTAACTCAGTGTCTTTATCCTTGCCTACTTTGGTTTCCAAAGAAACCGAGCGAGGAACCCGCAGCAAAACTTCTCGGACTTGGGTCGGTGTCATCTCTAACTCAGTTGCTAAATCTTCTAAAGTTGGAGTGCGACCTTTTTCTTGAGCAATTTTGCGTTGAGCCTTTTTGATTTTGTTTAATTTTTCGGTAATATGAACCGGTAGGCGGATTGTGCGACTAGAAGTAGCGATCGCTCGGGTAATTCCCTGACGAATCCACCAGTAAGCATAAGTACTGAAGCGATAACCCTTAGTTGGGTCAAATTTTTCTACAGCCCGCTCCAAACCGAGTGTACCTTCTTGGACTAAATCCAACAATTCCAAACCGCGATTTTGATACTTCTTGGCAACAGACACAACTAAGCGAAGATTCGCCTTAATCATGTGTTCCTTTGCTTGCAGTCCTTGGATCTGAACTTGCTCCAACTCTTCTACAGTCAACTTGGCGATTTCAGCCCAGCGACGTTTACCATCTGCCAAAGTTGGCCTAAGATCGGATAAAACTATATCAGCAGTAGCAGCCCATCTTTCCAAAGACGGGCGATGTCCCAATTCGGAAGTAAGACGTTCTTGAACTTCAACTAACCGAAGATAGGGCGTAATTACTTCATCCCCTTGCTTTGCGGCGTTAGCAAGTACTATCCGCATCCGCAAGTAGCGCTGGACTTTTTGAGCTTCTGAAACCTCTTCATCGCGCCCTAACAAGCGAACTCGACCAATTTCTTGAAGATATAGACGTACTAGGTCTGTACTCCGACGGTTAGTATTCGCAGCAAAGTTAGCATTTTCAACAGAAGCCATTTCTAGCTCCTGTAAGTCATCTACAGATAACTCACTGTCATCAACTGTGAGATCCGAGTCCAAAGCCTGGCGGGACTTTCTGGTATTGTGGGGGGCATCTGCATAAAAAGATGTTGCTGGCATAAGATCGTCTCAATGGCTCCAGGTAACAATAGATTACGGTCAGCTTAGATTACGGTCAGCTATTCAACTGTTGCTATTGTTCCCGCAATTTACGGCGAACTAACATGGTTGAAGGTTCCATCACAGTTTTTTTAGAAATTAACTGTGAGGGTTTGATTGGATACAGGATTACTGAACTTAATCGGCTGCTAAATTTTTGATTAAACCAATAGCTATTCAAATCCACAGCTAGGCTTTCAATATTTCAACTACTTAGTTAACATTTCAACCTTGACGGTTTTTGATAGTACCTTTTGTAACACAGTATAAACATCCTTCAGTGAATGTCATCTTTATAATTGGCATAGTCACATTTACATGGCTACAAAAGTCATATCCTGACGATTTACTAATTTTTTCTCAGGATTATTCAGGTATAAGTAGAACTAATGAATATCGGGGAAGTGATTAGTGTTCATGGCAAAAATTCTATTGACACGGAGATAGAATAGGTGGATAAATTATCAAAGACTCTCTCCGTGTCCTCTTGCATATCAGCCTTAACCTGCCAACTTAAACTTAATGGACTACTAACTAGTAGTCTGTCCCATTGATTTTGATCAGTGAGGGGGTTAGATCCCCGACTTATTGAAGAAGTCGGGTATCTCGCAGCCATCAGAATTAATGCGATGAAGCACTAGTAGTCCATCAAGCTAAGGAAAGCGTGGTATGTAGTAAGCACTGAAGTGCTTAACATAAGGACTTTAGTCCTTACTACAAACTTATTTAGCCAGCATAGTTGACTTGACAGACTACTAACTAGTAGTTGTATTCTGGCTTGATATCTCGCAGCATCAGTTCATCAAGTGCTTGTCGGGGTGTGATTTCGCCTTGAAGTAACCGATAAACTTGCTCGGTAATTGGGACTGCGATGTTTTGTTGCTTGGCTCGTTGCATCAAAACCCGGCAAGTGTTCACTCCTTCAGCAGTTCCTTGTAAATTTGCAAGAGTTTCTGTAAGTGACTTACCACCAGCTAGCTGATAGCCGACTTGGTAATTGCGACTTAAGGGACTATTGCACGTTGCTAACAAATCTCCTAGACCCGATAAACCATAAAATGTTTCGGTCTTTGCACCCCAGTTATTGCCGATGCGAACCATTTCTGTCAGTCCACGGGTGACTAAAGCAGCTTTGGCATTGGTTCCCAGTTGTAAACCATCGCACACACCAGCTGCGATCGCAATCACATTTTTCAATGTTCCCCCCAATTCCACCCCCAAGGGATCGGGATTGGTATATACCCGGAAACGATGAGAAGAAAAGACTAACTGTACTACTTCCGCAGCCGTGGGGATGTTACTGGCTACCACTGTGGCTGCTGGTAATCCCATTTGAATTTCTTTTGATAAATTAGGCCCAGACAAAACAACCACTGGATGGTTAGGGAATATTGTTTGCCAAATTTGTGACGGGGTACAGGTGGTTTGGGGGTCTAAGCCTTTCGTCGCCGTCACAAAAATTGTCTCTGGAGAAATGGGGAAAGATTGGACTTGGCAAGCAACATCTCTCACACCAATCATTGAGATAGCCGACAGGACTATTTGGACATCTTTTAAAACTACTTGGAGAGTTTGGGAACCTTGACGCGACCACACACGCACCTGATGACCATTGGCGGCGGCGATATTTGCCAGAGATGCACCCCAAGCACCTGCACCCAGAATTGCAACCGATAATTTTGAGTTGGAGTACATCTGCTCACTCATAACTGATAACTCATAACTCCTAACTCCTAACTTTTAACTTTTAAATCGGGGATAACGTTCCATTAATTCCCTAACTTGTTCAGCATGATATGAGCTTCTTGTCAATGGTGAAGAAACAACTTGTAAAAATCCGATTTCTTCGCCGAATGCCTTCCAATCTGCAAATTGTTCTGGGTTGACGAATTCGTTTACCTGCAAATGTTTTTGACTGGGTTGGAGATATTGCCCAATGGTCAAAATGTCGCAATCCACAGTTCGTAAATCTTGCATGACTTGGCGAATTTCGGTGTCAGTTTCACCGAGTCCAACCATGATGCCGGATTTAGTGTATGTGCTAGGAGAAACTTGGCGAGTGCGCTGCAATAATTCTAATGTGCGATCGTAATTTCCTTGGGGACGCACCCGGCGATAGAGGCGTGGGACAGTTTCGGTATTGTGGTTTAATACCTCTGGCGCAGCTTGTAGAATTATCTCTAGAGCATCCCAATTACCGCATAAGTCAGGGATTAGCACCTCAATTGTGGTGTTTGGTGAAACAGAGCGAACCGCATTAATACACGCCACAAACTGAGATGCACCACCATCAAGCAAATCATCTCGATTTACAGACGTGATCACTACATGATTGAGTTTCAGGCGGCGAACAGCTTGGGCTAATCGTTCAGGTTCGGTGGGGTCTAGTGGTTTCGGTTTTTTCTCAAAATCAATATCACAGTAGGGACAAGCGCGTGTACAAGCCGGTCCCATAATTAAAAACGTGGCAGTCCCAGCGTTGAAGCATTCACCAATATTCGGACAGGACGCTTCCTCGCAAACTGTATTGAGGGCTAAATCCCGCAAAATTTCTTTAACATTACCGATGCGCTCACGCCCAGGTGCTTTCACCCGCAACCAGTCTGGTTTTACAGTCACAATCCGCTTTTACCACTAGAGTTATACAAATTTAATCGTAGCAAGCAAAGCCTTTGATGAAGTGATCATATATAGATGTAATTCTGATATTTGGCACAGATTGTGATATTGTTATATTTAGAATGCCATTTTTCTGGCGGGATGTGGCGCAGCTTGGTAGCGCACTTCGTTCGGGACGAAGGGGCCGCTGGTTCGAATCCAGTCATCCCGATTTGTACTGTCGAATAACTAATTATTTGTCAACTGCTCTCGTATGAACTTAAATGTAGCTGACCTTCTTTGAGTGGAGTAGGAGGCTCAGTTATAATATCACCATAATTTCAATATATCTGCAAATATTCAGGATAATCCCGAACGAAGTGCGCCTTTCAACCCTCCCAAAAAGCTTGCAATTTAAATAAAAATTTCTATATTCAGTTGTCTAGCGCTCTTTTATCTCTCTGGTGAGAGAATAATCAAGGCTCAATGATGAAGGTCGTATGTCGTGAGGAAATTAACGATCGCATACCCATAAAAACCGCAAAACGAATCTCAATAAGCAAAACCCTGTCTTAACAAAGGTTTCAAGTTTTACTCTGGCGAGTGTAATAAAAGAGCGCTAAGGATTGTTGTCTATTAGCCTATTTGCTCTTGGCATCATAATTACTCACAAATCCTGACTATTTGGAATTCGTAAAAAAAGTGCAAAAATAGACGCCAGTTCTCTGTTAACATCTAATGTCCAGTCACATTATCGGTAAAATGTACAGGTCAATTAGTAAACAGGCTATAAACGAATGGCACGAAGAAAAGGTGAAACTTTTGCTAGTGATGGGTGTAGAAGAAAAGCAAACACCTACTGACTCCGTTGTATATTGATTTAAAACTTAGTTCTTGACCATGCTCCCCCTACACCCTGACACTCAAAAGCCAATCATTTTAAGGGTTTGCGCTTTTCTTAGTGCCATTTGGCTACAAGTAAGCTATCACCACTCACTACACAAGTTATAAATATTAGTATAGTAGCTAATGTTTTTGATACTGTTCTAGCAAGCGAGATAATTTAGAAGTTAGAGTTTATTTATGTCACTTACAAGTACCATTAAAACCATCCAGGACATCATGCGTAAAGATGTTGGCGTAGATGGAGATGCACAGCGCATGAGCCAGCTCGTTTGGATGTTATTTCTCAAGATTTTAGATGAGCAAGAAAAGCAAATTGAAGAAGTACAAGATTATACTTCTCCTATTAAAGAAGAATTTCGATGGCGCAACTGGGCTGCTGTAGAAAAAGAAGACCAGAAAACTGGCGATCAACTTATCGAATTTATAAACAATGATTTATTTCCTGGATTAAAGGATATTAATAATTATCGAGGTAACAGTAAACTCCGTGAGGTAATACAGAGTGTATTTGAGGATGCATATAACTACATTAAATCTGGCTCTTTACTACGTCAGGTTATCATAAAAATTGAAGAAGATATTCCGTTAAAGAGTTTTGAAGACCAAAAACATCTTGGAGATGTCTACGAAAAATTGCTTAAAGATTTACAATCAGCAGGCAATGCAGGCGAATTCTACACACCGCGTGCTGTGACTGAATTTGTTGTAGATAGAGTTGCACCTAGAATAGGTGAAACCATACTAGATCCGGCGTGTGGTACTGGAGGTTTTTTAGCACAAGCAGTAGACTATCTCAACAAAAGTAAGAGAGAAGAAAGTGCTGAAACTCTACAAAATATCCAAGATGCGCCCCGTGGTATTGAAAAAAAGCCTCTTCCCCATCTGCTGGCAGTGACTAACATGATTCTGCACGGTATAAAGGAGCCATTTCGCATCGAACGTAAAAATACACTTGATCTTTACACAGACTGGACTGAAAACAATAAAGTTGATATTGTTATAACAAACCCACCTTTTGGTGGAATGGAAGAAGAGGGAATTGAGAACTCCTTTCCTAATGAGTTTAGAACTCGTGAAACAACAGATTTATTTATTTATTTTATATATAGTAAAATGCTTAAGAATGGCGGACGATGCGCCATTGTTTTGCCTGATGGATTTCTATTTGGTGAGGGTATAAAAAGCCGAATCAAGGAAGATTTAATGGAGAAATGTAATCTCCATACGATTGTCCGTTTACCCAATGGTGTATTTAATCCCTACACTGGCATCAAAACTAATATCTTATTTTTTGAGAAAACTGATAAAGAAAAAGACTCTACACAAACCATTTGGTTTTACGAACATCCCTACCCAGAAGGCTACAAAAACTACTCTAAAACGCGCCCTATGCAATTTAGAGAGTTTCAAGCAGAACAAGAATGGTGGGGTGATCTTTACGATACTTTGACTTATGAAAAGCGGAATGAGAGCCAACACGCCTGGAAGATTGATTTTAGGAAAGAAAAGACGGAGGCACTAGCGGAAGCAGAACCGTACTACAACAAAGCCAGAGAATATGAAAAGCAAAAGCGGGAAAAAAGTGAAGAGATTAAGGAGTTAAATGCTGCAATTAGAACGCTGCGAAGGGAGGTAATAAGTTTAAAGTCTAAGGAAGAAGAAAAACAGGTTTTAAAAAAAGAAATCGAAGTGAAGCAAGAGTTAATCAAAGTTTTCAAACAAGAAGCTGCTAAACTTGAGCGTCAAGCAAAGGATGAACAAGATTCAGGCGATCGTATAAAATATGCGATTTATAATCTTGATCGTAATAATCCACATACACAAGAAAAAGTATTAGATGTAACCGAGCTAATTTTGGAATTCGAGCAGATCCAGGCAAGAATTTATAAAGCCCAAGAACAGTTAAAAGATAAACTTGCACAGGCTCTTATTCGAGAGGTTGAGTAACTAATGAATGTGCAATTATTTTTGAGTAAATTTTTAAATATCGTTACTGGTTCAACCGATTTTACAGAGTTACGTAAACTGATAGTTAGGCTGTCAATAAAAGGAAAAATAGTTGATTCTTTTAAAGAAGATGAAAAAGCTGCATCGCTAGTAGAAAATACATATAAAAGAGTAGATAAATTTGAGATTGAACTTCCATTACACTGGAAAATTGTTAGTCTAGGCGATGTAATTCAACTAATTTCTGGTCAGCACTTAAAACCTCAGGAGCAAAACAGAGAAGGTAGAGGCATACCTTACGTCACTGGTGCCTCTGATTTTGGAGTTCTTTATCCAATCATAACTAGATGGACAGAGGAAGCAAAAAGTGTTGCTGATAAAGGAGATATCCTCATATCCGTCAAAGGCACAATAGGTAAACTCAATCTCGTTAAAGAAGAACCTATTGCTCTTGGCCGACAAGTTATGGCAATTAGACCACTGCAATTGTATCCGAAATATATCTATTGGGTTCTCTTCGATAGAAGCAGCTATTTTAGAGGAAAAAGTATTGGTATAGCTATACCAGGAATTAGTAGAGAAGATATTTTGAGTTTAGAAATGGGTGTGCCGCCCATTGCGGAGCAGAAACGTATTGTTGCTAAACTTGAAGAATTAATGGCACTTTGCGATCATCTTGAAGAGCAACGAAGTCAACTAGAAGAGATTCGGCAGAAGTCCATAAAAGAGTTGCTTGATAGAATTATCAGGGCTTTAACGAATGATAAACTCCTTGAAAATTGGCAGATATTACATAGTCATTTTTCAAATTTATTCGTTACGAGTGAAGCAATCTCATCATTGAAACAAGCAATTGTACAGCTTGGCATAGAAGGAAAGTTAGGAACCCAAGTTGATGCAGAGGAATCTGCTCAGGATCTTTTGATTAAATTGGAGCGTGAATATGTAGAAAAACTTAGAGCTAAAAATGCAGATAAAAGAATATCAATAAAAGCCATCTCTGAAGGGGAAATAAGGTTTACCTACCCTTCTTATTGGCAAATAGTGAGGTTTGGGCAGCTAGTACTGAGTTCCGAATCAGGATGGAGTCCTCAATGTGATGAAATACCAAGAAATAAAGACTCAGAATGGGGAATTTTAAAGGTTAGTGCTGTAACATGGGATAAATTTTTACCACATGAAAACAAAGCTTTACCTAAGGATGAAAAGCCTAGACCAAGCATTGAAGTTAGAGATGATGATTTCTTAATATCAAGGGCAAATACACCTGAGCTTGTTGCTAAAAGCGTGGTGGTGATAAATACGCCGCCGAAACTTATGATGAGCGACAAAATTATCCGATTAAACTTTAGCTCTTTCGTAGATAAAAGATTTTATAACTTATTCAATAACTCAAAACTTGGTCGAAATTATTACGAAAACCATGCAACAGGAACGAGTAGTTCTATGCGAAACGTTTCTAGGCAACTGATACTAAATATGCCTGTTCCTCTTCCGCCATTGAATGAACAGAGATTAATTGTAATAAAAGTTGAGAAGCTCTTGACATTATGTGAGTATTTAAATGAAGCTTTAAAAGAATTCAATTTCATAAGAGAACAGCTATTAATTGCATTATTAGAAAGTGTTCTGTACGATGAGTCTGTTGGCAAAATTACGGGTTTAAAAAAAGAGCCTAATAGAGCGACAAAAAATCTTACTGTTTCAATAGAAATCAATTTATCTATGGGCAAAGATATTTCTAATACAAAATTAGCCAAAATTCTTGGAATAAATGATGGGAGAATGGAGGCTAAAGAACTTTGGAAAGCTTCTGCATTAAAGAATATTGATGAATTTTATGCTTTACTTAAGCAAGAAATAGAAGATGGATTTATTCAAGAACCAGATGTCGCCGAACTTAAACTGGTGGAGACTGACGAATAATGCGTATAAAGCGGCTGAAAATTCCATGCTTTAAAAACCTCAAAAATCTCAATATGGAGCCTGAAGACTATACAGCACAGGTGGTGATCGGTCAAAATGCTACCGGTAAATCCAACCTGATGGAAGCGTTGGTTGCAATTTTTCGCCATTTGGATTTGGCTGAGTCTCCCCCTTTTGATTATGAGTTGGAATATACTTGTCGCGGTCATCATGTGATAGCACGAGCATCTTCTGATAAAGTCATGATACAAGTCAAAGATAAAGAAACTGGAGAAGAACAAGAAATAGAGGCAAATGAATTTGCTCATCAAGCTCTCGAATATCTTCCTGCACAAATATTTGCCTATTATTCAGGTCGCAATGAGCGTTTAGAAAAACTATTTTTTGAACATCAAAAGCGGCAATATCTCAAACTTCGGGGTCAGTATGTTGAGAATGAAGAAGGAGAATTTGAATATAGGTCAGAAGATGTTTTGTTGCGCCGATTATTTTATTGTCGAAATGAGCATAGTTCTTTAATTTTGCTCGCTTACCTAATTGAACTTGAGCGAAAAAAAGTAAAAGGCAAGGTTGATACTGTAAAAAAAGAACTGGATTTGCTCAAGGAATATTTGCAAGTAGGCGGGATTGAATCAGCATTATTTGTTCTTCGAGAACCTCATGAATTGCCAAGTGAAGATATTGATGATTTAGATAGAGAGTTGACAGAGGTAGAAAGTCCTGGTGATGAGCGTTTTTGGAATGCATCTGGAGTTATCGCAGACTTCCTTGCAACTTTATGGAAGTATGCTCTGGCACCAATTTCAGAGGAATTAGATAAACCGATTGACTTTCGTGGGCATACTGAACAACAGGATACCTTATATCTCTACTTGGATAAAAAGCGACTTATTAATGCAGCAGAGGAGATAGGTGATGTAAATATTTTTTTTCGCCAACTTGAAGGTATTTATATGGCAGGTTATCTCGACGAAGTTCGCATCCAGGTTCATCGAGAGGGTACTGGAAATCCTTTGGGATATAAGGAACTCTCCGAGGGTGAGCAACAACTTATGACGGTTCTGGGTCTTCTTCAATTTACTCGTGATGATGAATCTCTCTTTCTTCTTGATGAACCTGACACGCATCTCAACCCAATATGGAAATATAACTATTTCTCATTAATGATTGATGATGTACTGGGTAGCAAAGAAGATTACCTAGAGAAAAATCAGTTGTTTATTACTACACATGACCCCTTAATGTTAGGCTCTCTTCTTAAAGAGCAAGTATTGGTTCTTGGAAAATCATCTAACGGTACAACAGCAGAACACCCCCATCAACATCCAAGGGGTATGGGGTTTAGCAACTTGCTTCGGAGTGAAATGTTTGGTCTACGCTCAACTATTGATCCAAAGACCTTAGACGATCTGGATGATCGTAACTTTTTAATCGCAAAGCGCAGTAAAAGTGGTCTTAGCCCTCAAGAAGCTGCAAAACTGGCTGAACTTCAGGCTCGTTTGGAAGAATTAGGGTTTGGGCGAGAATTTCAAGATCCTATGTATCAATTATTTATCGAAAAGATGTATGAGCATAAAAAGCAACCAATCGATAAAGTTCTAAGTAAGGAGCAAATAGAGCAGCAAGCAGAATTAGCTGAGAAAATCGTTCAAGAACTCATCCATAAAGAAAAAATGGATGAATTATCTGATTTAGCAAGAGAGTTGAAAATTCAGATCAGCGAATAGTTTAAGAGGATTCATGAGATACGTTATAGTTACTGGAAAGCCACCTGATACATGGTTGGAAGAAGCTGAACAATTAACAGAGCAACTTAAAAATGCTAGTTCAGAGGAGGAAAGGAAACAAATAATTGAGAAGAATGAAAAGCACTGGAGAAGTAATACTTTTCGTGATTGGCTAATTGATCAGTTTAAGGGGAAGTGTTGGTATAGTGAGGCTAAAGAAAGTGTATCTTCCTATCATGTAGATCATTTTCGCCCAAAAGGACGAGTCACAAATATTGATGGATCTTTTCGTGAAGGTTATTGGTGGTTGGCTTTTGAATGGAATAACTATCGTATCTCTGGAGAACTTCTGAATGTTAAAAAAAGAGATCTGTTTCCTCTCAACTATGGAAGTTATGCACAGCCATTCGATACAAAAGGACTGGAAATTGAAGCACCTATATTATTAGATCCGTGCGTAGAGGACGAAGCGTCATTGATATCTTTTAATGAAGTAGGAGAAGCTATACCAGCAGAAGGTATTGATGACGCAGATGAGTGGAGAGTAGACAAAACAATTGATATTCTTGGATTAAACAAACTGGGACGTTTAGTAAGTAACCGCTCTGCTAAATGGAATGAATGTCTTTTGGAAATTATTGAATATAAAAAGCCTTCTGAGGAAGACAACCATCAGGCGTTAAAACTAGTCCGAAGAGCATCGGCAGTTAGAAAACTTAAAAAAATGGTTAAATATGAAGAGGAATTTTCATCAGTTGCTCTGTCATGTATAACAAAGACAGCCCCTGAGTCTTTATATAAACAAGTAATTAGTTAATATTTAACAAAGTAAATATATTTCACCGCCACCAAAAGCAAGCATTTGAAACTTCACAAAGTATAAATTGTTTTTCCACCAGCTACAAACCCGCGATGATAAAACAGGTAATCGAGGATATGCGGTTGGCTTTGAGGGGTTAGTGGATTTTGTCCACTCAGCAGCACCGCAAAATCGCTTTGTCGAGGAAGTTGTGCGGGAAGAAATGAAGATGTTCCCGAAACAGGCTTTACGAGAACTTATTGCTAATGCGCTAGTGCATCAAGATTTTGCCGATATGAGCAAATCAGACCGAATTCGAGCTTGCTACCAACATTGCTGTCTGCTGTATGTTAGCAATCAACCGATGTCTAACCAAACCTTACGGGAGCGGTTTCGTCTAAGTGAGTCAAGAACAGCAACCGTTTCTCTAATTATAGAAGCTGGCTTGATCAAGGCAGACGAATCAGAATCAACCTCTACCCGCTATGCTCGCTATCTCCCGTTTTGGGCATAAAAGTGTTTTAACGCAAACCGAGATGAGTAACCATCAAAGCCTGAAACCCTTACGGAATAAGTAAAAAAGTGTTTTAACGCCAACAGGGACAAGCCAAAAATACGTCGAAAAATTGCAGACGCGGTTCGCCTACTCCACAAATAGCGATCGCATCTATTTATCTTTGTTGATATATGACCAGTAGCGTCTTCCAGACTAACTAGGGCGGTTATTCACACCGGGAATTTTTAGCATAATTTGTCAAAATTAAAGATAACTAGAGGTTCAAAATATGAAATTTTCAATCCAATCACTTTACACCTGGTATCGCAATTTGCTTCGTAATCCCAAGTACCGTTGGTGGGTAATTTTAGGAACGCTAGTTTATTTGGTTAGCCCAATTGATATTGCCCCAGATTTTATACCCGTTGTGGGACAGATTGATGATGTTTTTCTTTTGACCTTGCTAGTTAGTGAGGTGTCTGGGTTAGTGATTGAAGGCTGGAAAGCTCGTAAGGGTGATGTGGATACCGAAGTACCTAATACTAATGAGGGGTCTACCTCCACTGCAAGCACTATTGATGTTGATGCTGTTTCTGTTAAGTAGATTTAATCAAACAGTGGGTAGGCTGGTGACGATAAATTGCACCCTACTACCTATTTTTTATATCAGTCAAGGTGATGAAGAAAACAAATAAAAAGCGAATAGTGGGATTTTTGATATAGCAGTTATCGTTTACGTGAGGTACACCCGTAGGGGCACGGCATTGCCGTGCCCCTACACCTCGTGATGTAACGTTGTACTGCATCTGAATGGGAACCGCTATAGTAGTTTTAATTCGGCACTGATTTTTCATCCGATAGCTGCTTTCACTTCCCTTTACGAAGACGATAGTCATTCTGAAACCCGCGCATGCGGGTTTAGTTTGTATTGCCCGATACTTCTAGTCTGTTCGCGTAGCGTGCGCCTTAGCGCAGGGCAATCCCCGAAAACAGGATGCTCCCAGTTCCAATCTGATCTGTCAATTCCCAAACAGACAAAACAATTCAAAGGTTGTATTCCTTATTAAACAAGTATAAAAAATAAAAGACTGAACCGCCTAAATTTATCGGGATTATTAATTTTAAAAGAGGTTTTGCCAATGAACAATTCAGACTTAGAAAGAGTCACAGTTCGCCCAATGGATGAGTATAACCAAAAATTGGTGTCTTATGTCCATCCGCCAAATTGGGTTAATCCTCAACCCGCCGATGTTTACGATTTGGTAGTAATTGGTGCTGGTACGGCAGGATTAGTAGTTGCGGCGGGTGCGGCGGGTCTGGATTTGGGTTTAAAAGTGGCGTTGATTGAAAAGCATCTCATGGGTGGAGATTGCTTAAATGTTGGTTGCGTACCATCTAAAACTATTATTCGCTCTGCCCGCGTCGTTGGCGAAATCTGGGATGCTCAAGACTTGGGAGTTAATATCCCCCAACATAATATTGATGTTGATTTTCCGAAAGTTATGGCCAGGATGCGGCGGATAAGGGCTGATATCAGCCATAATGACTCGGTGGAGCGGTTCTCATCGTTGGGTGTCGATGTCTTTTTGGGTAGCGGTCGATTTGCAAGTAAAAATACTGTGGAAGTTGGCGACAAAACCCTCAAGTTTAAAAAAGCTGTAATTGCCACTGGCGCAAGAGCTGCACAATTGTCGATTCCAGGAATTGAACAGGCGGGTTATCTAACCAATGAGACGGTTTTTTCCCTGATTCAACGACCGGAACATTTGGCGGTGATTGGTGGCGGTCCCATTGGTTGCGAATTGGCGCAAGCTTTCCGGCGTTTGGGTTGTGAGGTGGTACTTTTTCATAGCGGTTCTCATCTTCTGAATAAAGAAGACGCTGAGGCGGCTGAAATTCTCCAAAAGGTTTTGATTAGCGAAGGAATTCGCGTGGTACTAAATTCCAAATTGGAAGAAGTGGTAACAGTTACTGAGGGGAAACGACTTTATTTTTCAGCCAATGGTCATCGAGATTCGGTGACAGTGGATGAAATTTTAGTGGGTGCGGGGCGATCGCCAAATGTGGAAGGTTTAAATTTAGAATCAGTAGGGGTAGAATACGACAAAAACCAAGGTGTGAAGGTAAATGATTACCTCCAAACGACCAATCCCAAAATTTATGCAGCTGGCGATATCTGCATGAACTGGAAGTTTACCCATGCTGCTGATGCGGCGGCGCGGATTGTAATTAAAAATACCCTGTTTTCTCCCTTTGGCTTGGGACGCTCGAAACTCAGTAATCTGGTGATGCCTTGGGTAACTTATACTGACCCAGAAATTGCCCACGTAGGGATGTATGAACACGAGGCGCAGAAATTGGGTATTGAGGTGACCACAATTAAGATCCCTTTTAGTAGTGTAGACCGAGCGATCGCAGATGGTGAAGAGTCAGGATTTCTCAAAATCCACCATAAAAAAGGGTCTGATGAAATCATCGGTGCAACCATCATCGCCAGTCATGCGGGTGAGATGATATCAGAAATAACTACGGCAATGGTGAATAAGATCGGTTTGAGTAAGTTAAGCAATGTGATTCATCCTTATCCCACTCAAGCCGAAGCTATTAAAAAAGCAGCTGATACTTATCGTCGTACACTCCTGACATCAAATACTAAAAAATTGTTGGGATTTTTGACAAAATTATCTTGACCAAAATTAGTGAACAGTCAGGTAAGGGACTGACAAGAAATAAATTATCCATTTTGTGGGGTGGGCAACATGAGCGCTCTAAATCTGGGACGGGTGGGGACACCCATCCCACAAAAAATATCCCAAAACCGACACAAAACCCTCTCTATTTATCCTCTCTCTGTGTTCTCTGCGTCTGGAGTGGTAGCCTTCGGCAAGCCCTTCGGTCTACGTTTATTTGGATAATTTCTTTGTTGGAAATCCCTAAACAGGTCGGAAGCGAGCGATCACGCCTCCGGTCAAGTTTGCGTAATACAGATTACCATCTGGTCCAGTGGTGATTTGTGCAGTTACCCCTAGATTAGGCGTGTCTGCTTGGGAAGCAAAGCGCTTAACTGAGACAACTTTGCCCTGACTATTCAATGTCAAAGCATCGATAGTTCCTTGACTGAAATCGCCAACGAATAAAGCACCTTGATAGATTGAGGGGAAAGTATCGCCTGTATAAAAGTCACCCATGACAATCGAATTAGAAGCACCAAAATGGTTGTAAGTGTAAATTGGTGCTGTAACAGTTGTGCCACTATTATAAAAGTCTTGCGCTGCATCTAGGGGAGAATATTTAGGTTGTTGCAGGCTGACGATATTACCATTTGCATCAAGACCACCTTCATAGAATGGCCAGCCAAAGTTAGCTCCTGGTTTTCCGACATTAACCTCTTCCCAAGTAGTGAAGCCAACATCACCAATGTAGGGGGTATTGGTCTTTTGATCAATTGTGAAGCGGAAGGGATTACGCAGACCTGAGTCATAAACTTTGGAAATATTGCTATTGGCGTCACCGTTGTAGAAAGGATTACTTGATAACCCTTGACCAGTAATGGCGTTAATCCGCAGAATCTTACCGGACAGATTATTATTATCCTGGACGCGAATTGCTCGCGGGTCTATGCCATTGTAGGAAGTGCCATCTCCTACGCTAACAAATAGAGAACCATCAGTACCAAAGCGCACAGTACCAATTGTGTGAGATTCACTATCATTGGCGATAAAATCCTGGATATTTTGGACTTTACCCTGATTATTCAGATAATCCTGTAAGCTGGTAAACGGCTTACCAGTATCTTTGTTGAGAATTCCTGATGGTGCATAGCCAAGTGAGACATCTGTGCTATTTCCATCTGGGTGGCTGATATACTGCCAACTGGCATTTTTGCCTAGCAGCACAACTTCGCTGCCAGCAATAGCAGTAGTGTAATTAGTGTTGGGATCAGCTGTGACGCGAGTTAGCCGTGCAGTCCGATTCCCATTCTGATCGGGATTGTCCAATGTGCTATTGGGATTGTTCTTAGGATTGTTTGGATTAGTTTCTGGTGGATCGTAGGTATACAACAGGTAAACATAATTGTTACCGTTTGGATTTTTGCCAAAATCTGGATGTACGGCAATGCTCAACAGACCGCGATCGCGCGTATCATTTACCTGTCCAGAAATATCGATAAATGGTGTTGATAATAATGTGCCGTTTCTCATGACTCGCACTACCCCATTTTTCTGGGCAATGAACATGGTCTTACTATCAGGTGTCCAGTCAAAAGCTGTGGGTTGAGTCAAACCAGAAGCTACCGTATCTAAAGCAAAGTTACCAGGGTCATTATCAATAATACTGATAGTTGTCTGTTGAGTAGTTAGCTGCACTCCAACTGCGTTACTGAACTTCAAACTAAATGTTTCATTTGATTCCCCAATGGTGTCATTAATAATGGGGATAGCAATTGTCTTGCTGGTTTGTCCGGCTGCAAAGTTTAAGGTTCCAGATACAGTTTGGTAGTCAGATCCCGCTTTAGCCGTCCCATCCACGGTTATGTAGTCTAGACGAGCAGATCCCAAAGCGTTACCCCGTGTAACTGTCACCGTTGCAGAACCGTCACCCTCATTAACTATTGGCTTACTGAAGTCGAGGGCAGAGCGATCGTTATCTTGAATCGTAATTCCGAGAGTTCTTTGGAGTCCTAATGTTGCCCCCTGTGGCTGATCAATGACAAAATTAAAGGTCTCATCTGGTTCTGGTAAGGAATCATCATTGATGGGAATGGATACCTGTCTGCTGCTTTGTCCCGGCGCAAAGATAACTGTTCCAGCGCTTTCAACGCCTTCACTTCCGTAGTCAACTCCTGCTGTGGCAGTATTAGATAGGGTGGCATACTTAATTGAAGATGTACCGCTTAAGTCACCGCTCCTAAGTATAGTTACATTAACACTACTAGCGCCTTCGCTCACAGTGGTGGAAGATGATCCTAATGTGATGGTGGTCTGAAGAACTGGTGAATACAGTTGAGACTGAGGAATGATTTCTTTGGTCTGAGAGGAACTTGACCAAGACAGTTTGGAAACGGCTACGGATAGATTATCGTAGTATTCGAGTTTGATATTGTACTTCTGACCTGCAACCAGTGCGATGGAGCCACTGTATTCTGTGGCAGGTTGATTGATAAACTTATCGATGACTAGTTGATCGTTGACCCACAGGCGTATACCATCATCACTAGTGGTGTAAAATTTGTAATTTTCGCTGTACTCAGCTTCTACCTGACCTGTCCAACGTACCGAGAAGGTATCTGCACCGACGGACGGTGCTGGAGAACCAGTGCCCCAATTAAAGTTCACCGTCGGATCTATGCGAGTTTGCTTCAGATTGGTGAAGTTGATGTTGTCGTAGTACTCTGCTTTGAGTCCGTTGCCATTAGCAGCGATGTTGACATTACTATACAGTTGAGACTGAGGAATGATTTCCTTGGTTTGAGAGGCGCTTGACCAAGACAGTTTGGAAACGGCTACGGATAGATTATCGTAGTATTCGAGTTTGATATTGTACTTCTGACCTGCAACCAGTGCGATGGAGCCACTGTATTCTGTGGCAGGTTGATTGATAAACTTATCGATGACTAGTTGATCGTTGACCCACAGGCGTATACCATCATCACTAGTGGTGTAAAATTTGTAATTTTCGCTGTACTCAGCTTCTACCTGACCTGTCCAACGTACTGAGAAGGTATCTGCACCGACGGACGGTGCTGGAGAACCAGTGCCCCAATTAAAGTTCACCGTCGGATCTATGCGAGTTTGTTTCAGATTGGTGAAGTTGATGTTGTCGTAGTACTCTGCTTTGAGTCCATTTCCCTGAGAAAGCACATTGCTAGCCCGAGCGGAAGTACTGCTTAGTTGTGCTTGATTATCTAGAGCAGATGGTTGAGCAGCAATTATTGGACTTGGAGATGTTGACAACGGTTGATTCTGTGATTCATTCATTCAGATAGATCCCTCACAATAGTTCTAAAACTAATGCCATAATCAATGATTTATGATTAGTTTTATCTTTAATACTTTCAACAAAATTCGTAAGTACGATAGAGAAAATATATTAATAAAAAAGAATTATTTCCCTATTAATATATTCATTACTATTGATAGTATTTCACTCAATTGCTGATAGAAATTATCTGTTATTATGCTCATATACTCCACTACATTTACTGTCTACTTATATCAACATTAAGATGAGATAGCATGACGAAATGATACGCATTTCTACATCTTCATCTGAAAGCAGATATATAGAAAAGTGCGTATGAGAAAAAATACCAGAGATTAATTTAAGGGCGCATTAGTCCTTATTAATCTTTGTTTGATTTCTACAAATTTATGGCAGCTTCTAATCTCACTGATATACAGATGCATGAAGTTGAGGTGAAGCAATACCCAACCAGAGTAGATATTTAAGTATCTCAGGTAAGATATTGAACATTTGTATTTAAGTATTTTACTGGGATCAATGAATTACACATTTGAAAATATATCACAGTGTTATGTCTATCTTTTTTGTGGAGCTTTGTTTAGTTAAAAATTCACATTTATATATCCTTTTTTAAAGGAGTATTAAATTTTTGATGATATTTAAATAAAAGTTCCCAAGGTAGAATTAACAACCTAATGGATAATCTCATACTTTTATCCACATAGTTATTTAATTAGATGAAAATTCTATAAAGAAAGTCTTAAATCTTTAAAGATTTGAAAAAGTATTAATTATCTATACTGTATATTGACTGTAAATTCATATCTTTGTTACAAGAACCAGCAGAGATATCGCTCTTCTATGACTATGGAGAGAGAATAATCCAAGCGATTAGAAATCGCGGCTACACAAACTCTCGTCCCTTCGGGTTCGGGAGTGACGCTCGTTGCGCTAAAGCGTCTCCCCTTGGAAGAAGACTCGCTTTCCGCGTCCTATCGCAATCGACGCCAAGCGCCAAGACTGCGACCCCCTCACCGCCTGCGCGGACTAACGCCAAAATAGGGTTTCAAATTTAATCTGGCGAGAGTAATAAAAGAGCGATATAGTACTAACCTCAAGTCAGTGGAGTAAAAACTTTTGCAAAAGCTGAACACAATCTGCTGGAATTTCCCGATCGCTCATACTTTTCGAGTAACTTTGTTGTCGGTAGACTATCTAGCGATCGCTAGGCGACAGTTTATCTTCTCTACGAGACGCTGTGCGATCGCTGAATGCAAGGAATTCTCAGCGTCTGAAACCCTTGATATTCCGTTCATCTATCAAAGTTTTCAATTTACACCAAGTCGGAAAAATTACAAGTTTGACGTTGCACATTCCCACTTTCCCCTAGACTAGGCTCACTTTTACAATTCTGATTCCGTTATTGGAGCAACAATTTCGCCAGTACCCAATTGCAGTATCAAGTCTTGCTCAGTAATTAATCCACTAAGTTCTTTTACTTGTAAATTCATTTCTTCACAAGCTTGTCTGAGTTCTCGGGCAAATTTGTTGATATCTTCACCATAGCCACACTGATAAGCAGCAGTTTCAATTCCTTGCTTGGCATTTGCTCTAGCACAATCTACTAGTTCTGTGCCATGAAGTGGTGTAGGAGATGCCATAAAGGTAGTTATTATTTCTTAAATGTACGCTGTTAGATAGATTATCAATATTTAAACGTTGACTCATCCCTCCAATGGAAGACAATGAGGGTAGAGTTAGGAGTTTAGAGTTAAGAGTTATAAATTCAGGATATATCGTTTATAACTTCTAACTCCTAACTCATAATTTTTACCTCCTAACTCCTAACTCCTAACTATTTAACTTACCCATTGATAACTTCTCCACCATTGACATGTAACACTTGCCCAGAGATATAAGAACCATCATCAGAGGCTAAAAATACGTAGCTAGGTGCAACTTCTTCCGGTTGTCCGGCACGTTGCATTGGTACTTGTTTACCAAAATTTTCAACTTTATCTTCGGGAAAAGTTGAGGGAATTAAAGGTGTCCAAATTGGTCCAGGTGCTACAGCATTAACGCGAATTCCCTTTGACACCAAATTTTGTGATAAAGAGCGAGTAAAGGCAACGATCGCACCTTTTGTGGAGGAGTAATCTAGCAGATGTGGGCTACCTTTATAAGCTGTTACCGATGTGGTATTGATGATAGAACTGCCTACTTGTAAATGCTTGAGTGCAGCTTTAGTCATGAAAAACATCGAGAAGATATTAGTGCGGAAAGTTCGCTCTAGTTGTTCTTCGGTAATTTCCTCGATACTTTCTTGCGGATGTTGTTCGGCGGCGTTGTTGACGAGAATATCGAGTTTGCCAAACTCATCAACTGTTTGTTGTATAGCTTGCTGACAAAAAGTTTCATCGCCAATATCACCTGCGATGGTTACTGCACGTCGCCCTTGTTTTTTTACCAAATCTTTGGTTTCTTTGGCATCATCGTGTTCATTGAGGTAAAGGATCGCCACATCCGCACCTTCTTTAGCAAATGCGATTGCAACCGCACGACCAATACCACTATCTGCACCCGTAATCAATGCTACTTTATTTTGTAACTTACCACTACCATGATACCGAGCATCATCTGCTTTGGGTTTTGGTGTCATTTCTTTTTCAACACCGGGTGTTTCTTGCTGCTGTGGCAGTTGTAATTTTTGCTCTTTTTTCTCTTTTTGCTCTTTTGATTTAGCCATAGGTTTTGTGTTGGTAATTGAATATTGAATTGGGCATTGGGTATTAGGTACACCCCATATTTTTCATCTCTGCTATTCTCCATTTCAAAAGTAAACCTTGGATCGAAAATTCAACCCAAGGCTTAATTTTTACTTTGACTATCAATAGCCATTTGCAGTTTTAGGCATTTATATCCTGGATGTTTGCCAAACTTACTTATTTTTAGCAACTTTACGCAACTTACATTATTTATCCTCACGTCTGACCATTAAAAATAAATACACAACTCTGATGTGATGAATAATTTATCTTTTTCATCTGCTTTCAAGTTAACTATTATATTGCTGTAGTTTATCGCTCCCTAGAGGTAAAGTAAGCTGCAATTAGCTCAACCTTAAGACGGAAAAGAAATTAAATAAGTCGCCAATCTGCGGGTTACTAGAGTTTAATTTATCCTTGGGGACTTACTTAAATTTTTTTTGCAAAACTATCTGAATCCTGACACGGCGACTAGACATTTTCCAAAAGCCTTCATGGTGCGCTACATTGAGATCATTAGAGGGCAGGGGTTATGGCAAGACTAAATATTTCTGAGTTAGAACAGGTTGAAAAATTTCGCCACTTACAATTAACCCTGCGCGATCGCTGGAAAACGAGCGAACTATTTGACAATAGTGAAGCGGATATTTTAATTATTCCCTCCCTGAGTCTGGATCAACACGAACTCCAAAAGATCGAAGGCTGCGAACATTATGAAGAAAGATTACTATTTTCCTTAATTCGATTGTCTAATCCCCAGACTCGGCTGGTTTATGTAACATCAGTACCGTTGCATCCTAGTATCATTGATTATTATCTGCAACTGTTGCCAGGAATTCCCTTTTCTCATGCTCGCAATCGCTTGCTGTTACTTTCTACTTACGATTCCTCCCTTAAGCCCCTCAGCCAAAAGATTTTAGAACGCCCCCGTCTGCTAGAACGCATTCATAAATCTTTGAGGCTAGATAAATCATTTATGATCTGCTACAACTCTTCGCACTGGGAAGGCGAATTGTCTTTAAAATTGGGTGTACCACTGTATGCTGCTGCACCAGATTTACAGATTTGGGGGACAAAAAGTGGCAGTCGGCAAATCTTCGCCCAAAGTGGAGTACCGCATCCAGATGGCAGCGAAAAAGTTTGGAACCACACAGATTTGGCAGAAGCTACGGCTGATTTGTGGGAAAGACAACCGACATTAAAACGGGTAGTAGTAAAACTCAACGAAGGCATTTCTGGAGAGGGGAATGCATTGCTGGATCTTAGACCGATTGAGAATTTAGCACCAAGCAAAGGTACTCATACTCAAAGGGTAGCGGCAATTAGCGATCGCTTCTCAACAATGCGCTTTCAAGCAAAACAAGAAACTTGGGATAATTTTTCGGGAAGAATCCCGGAATTAGGGGCAATTTGCGAAGCATTTGTGGAAGGGGAAATTAAGCGATCGCCCAGCGTCCAAGGACGGATCACACCCAATGGCGAAGTCGAAATCCTTTCAACCCACGACCAAATTCTCGGAGGTCCAGACGGTCAGATTTATCTTGGTTGTAGCTTTCCTGCTGATGAAAGCTATCGGTTGCAATTACAGCAATTGGGACTACAAGTTGGCAGAAAATTAGCAGAAAAAGGCACTTTAGAGCGATTTGGTGTCGATTTTATCGCCGTTGATCGAGGTAATAAAGAGTGGGATATTCAGGCGATCGAAATTAACCTCCGTAAAGGCGGTACAACTCATCCATTCATGACCCTAAAATTATTAACCAACGGTCGTTATGACCTTTCCACGGGTTTATTTTATAGTCAACAAGGTCGTCCAAAATACTATATTGCCACTGATAATCTGCAAAAAGAGCGCTATCAGGGATTATTGCCTAATGATTTGATGGATATTATCGCTGAACACAGACTGCATTTCGACAGTGGTACAGAAACGGGCACAGTGTTTCATCTTATGGGTTGCCTTTCGCAGTTTGGTAAATTGGGATTAACCAGCATCGGTGATTCCCCGCAACAAGCACAAGACACTTATAACAAAGTGGTCAAAGTTCTCGATGAAGAAACCCGCAGCGAAAATCATGATTTCTCCCCGTTTTCAGATTATTCCTTTCCCGTGGCTTGGGATGAACATAGTTAATAAATCTCGTATCAGGGACTTCCAAATAAAAAAATGTTCCAAAACTGACGCAAAAACTCTCTCTATTCCTCCTCTCTCTGTGTTCTCCCGAAGTTTGCTCAACGCGGGGAACCCGCGCACGCAACTTCTCTCTGTGTCTCTGTGGTAGCCTTCGGCAAGCCCTTCGGTCTACGTTTATTTAGATAATTTATTTCTTGGAAGTCCCTCAAGCTAGCTTTTTAGCTGATTAGTTCTGAGTCCGCCCACTATTAGGTAAACCTTGCTGGTTGCTTGGCTCTTTGCCAGATTGCAATTGAGTATATATATAGGTTACTAATGCTAAAGTCAACCCAACAGCCAAGACTATTCCCACGATTCGCAATAAATTGGGAGAGATTCCCGTTGCTATCTGTCCATTTCCCTTTGGTTGGTAAATAGTGTCATCCGTTTGGGCTTGTGGTCTGCCTTGATTCGATGCCTGTCGCGGTTGATACAACGTATTATCTGATGTCGGTTGTTGTCCGCCTTGATTCGATGGCTGTCGTGGTTGATACAACGTCTTATCTGGTGGCGCTTGTTGCCCACCTTGATTCGATGGCTGTCGTGGTTGATACAACGTCTTATCTGGTGGCGCTTGTTGTCCACCTTGATTTGATGGCTGTCGTGGTTGATATAACGTCTTATCTGGTGGCGCTTGTTGCCCGCCTTGATTCGAGCCAGGTCGAGGTTGATACAATGTATTATCTGGTGGCACCTGTTGCCCACCTTGATTTGAGCCAGGTCGAGGTTGATACAATGTATTATCTGGTTTACTGGCGTTCGGATTACTCACAGGATTCTGTTGACTTTGCTCAATTGGGTTAAATGGTCTGGGAACAGTTTCGTGATTTGAACCTTGATTGTACCCAGCATCGAGGGGAGGAACACTTTCCTGTAATTTGTTTTGGTCAATCGGGTTAAACTGTCTGGGAACAGTTTCGTGATTTGAGTCTTGATTGTATGGAGATGGAGGACGAAGAATGGTGTCGTCGTTTGATTGTCTGGGAACAGTTTCGTGATTTGAGCCTTGATTGTATGGAGATGGAGGACGAAGAATGGTGTCGTCGTTTGATTGTCTGGGAACAGTTTCGTGATTTGAACCTTGATTGTAAGAAGGTTGGGGTTGCCCAGTAATCTGTTGAGGTTTACTAGTAGTCTCGGCGACCAATTTGGCAGCAGCTTGTAAAGCCTGATTTAGTTCTTCTACTGTGGCAAATCGGTTAGCTGGGTTCTTGTGGAGGCATTTCATCACCACTGCTTCCAATTCTACGGATAAATGCTCACACCCTGGTTGCGATCGCAGTGGTTTTGGTGGCTCATAAGCATGAGCTAACACCCAAGAAGCTTCACTGATATGACTACCCTTAATGCTGATTCCAAATGGATCGGCGGCACTCAGCATTTCATAAAGGATAATCCCTAAGCTGTAAATATCACCCCTGGCATCCAGGTTTTTATCACTTTGGATTTGTTCAGGAGGTGCGTAACGAAATGTACCAATAAATGTACTAGTAATATTTGTAATATTGGAATTTTCTGAAGATTCACTCCGAATTTTGGCAACACCAAAATCCAAAACCTTTACCCACTCGCCCAAATCGGTAGGTACTAAAAATATATTATCTGGTTTCAGGTCACGATGAACTACCTGAATATGTTCAGTGGTTTTCCCGCCATCTCGTTGCAGAGTCACTCCTTTATGGGCAAGCTCTAGACCCTTGCAAACTTGCGCCATAATCTTCACCGCCCGCTCAACAGACAGCCGCTTTTCGCGCAGCAGTAACTGCCTGAGGGTTTGCCCCCGTAAATATTCCATTACGTAAAATGGAAAACCTTCCGGGGTTACACCACAGTCACTAATTTTAACAATATTGTCACTTTGCAAAGCGGCAGAAACTGCCACCTCCCGCTCAAAACGCTTTCTCATTTCTTGTGATGCCACTAGCGTATCTTTGAGCAACTTCAACGCTACCTGCTGACCGACACGGGTATCCGTTGCTAGGAAGACTTCTCCCATGCCACCCCCGCCTAACCGTCTGTCTAAACGGTATCGCTGGTTATCACCTACAAAGCGACCATTCCAAGAATTTGAAGAAGGCGGGGATTTCATTTGGGGCAACCCATCCTAGTTACTTCACAGTGTTAACTTTATTCAGAGATAATACTAGTATGACAAATTTCTTGCTGACTTCGTAACTTAGATGAGTATTAGTAATATATACTACTAGTGCTTATCCAATTATACTCAGCTTAACATAAAAGTAATGCTAGAAATTTGATAAAATATTTAAAATTTAAGACTTATGACAGTTGAAAGTTGTTCCTGACGTTAAATTCACGCAAATGCCCATTAACTTTTGTATGCCGTGCAGATAATCTTCGTTACAGAATATTTAAAGTTTTGCAAAATATATTCTGTCAATGTACTCTGGCGTACATGATTAATATGTGCTATTGCCATGAGGAACGAGGATGAGTAATGTGCTCTCTATAGCCGCCGTGACAGCAGTACTAAAAGTCTTGCTGGAAAATGGTTTAGTCAGCGATCCGATCGCTGCTAGTGTTGGTGATGTGATTGTAACTGCCTTACCACCCGATCGAATTTCAGTTGAAGCTGACGAGCGTGCTCAAATCAACCTCTTTCTCTATCAAGTGACGCAGAATCGCAATGTCGATTGGGTATCTCAGGAATTTCGCGGCAGGCACTCACGTATTAATGGCAACCCGCGCTCTGTGACTCCACCACTAGCTCTTGATCTCCATTACTTGCTAACAGCTTATGGAGCCAAAGATTTTCAGGCGGAGCTTTTACTGGGTTATGCAATGCATTTATTACACAAAACACCAACTATTACATCTGATATTATTGAAAATACTCTGATAAATGCATCTACCACCAATACCTCAAGTGCTTTTTCGCAAGCTGTAGCAACTGTGTCTGTATCCGATTTAGCTGAACAAATTGGGCAGATAAAATTAACTCCAGAGTTTTTTAATATGGAAGAAACTTCTAAGTTATGGTCTGTTTTACAAACGCACTATCGGCCTTCAGCGAGCTATCTGGCATCAATGGTATTGATTGAGAGTAGCCAATGTGACAACCCTGAAGGTTTCTACATGATGCCCTTGTCTCAACCGAGTATAGAGCAAGTTATGGCTTCGGCAAAGACCGATCAAATGATTGTTGCAGGTACAACATTAGTAATTCGTGGTAAGCGGTTACGGGGTGAAATCACACGAGTTCGTTTGGGTAATACGGAGAAATTAATAGTACCTCAAGATGTTAAAGAAACCCAAATCAGCCTGTTAGTTCCGCCAGATTTATACGCAAGTGTGCAGGGTATCCAAGTTGTACACCTGACAATGGGCAATGGAGGGCAAACCAATCATCTAGTTGAATCAAATGTTGCGGCTTTTGTCCTACATCCAACAATTACAGCATTCGTTGCTGAAGTAAAAAATAGCGGCGACAATTTACGCACAGCCGAAATTACCGTTAAATTCCAGCCCAAAGTTGGTAAAGCACAGCGAGTAGTTTTGCTACTCAATGAAGTGTCAGGTGATAGTCCAATAGTTTACTCTTTCTTTGTTGCACCACGCACTGAAGATACTGATGCGATCGCTATTCCTGTTAAAAATGTGAAGCCAGGAAATTATCTTGTCAGGGCGCGGGTAGATGGAGCGGAAAGTCCACTGCACAAGAATCAGTCTGGAGCTTATGATTCGCCACAGGTGACTATGTTATGAATCCGACAACAATTAATCGCAATTGGGATCAGGCAAACTATCGCTATCTATCAGCAGCCCTAGCCGTGGTGCGTGGGATTTTAGAAAATCACACGGCAAAAGAGCAAAATCAACCAGAGGACAAAAACCAAGAGATTTTACAGCAGGCGTTACAGTCAGCCTCTGTTGCTATGCCTGCACCATCAGCATTGGAGAGAGTATGCAAAATGTTTAGCCTCTCATCCTTTGAACATGATTTGTTGCTGTTGTGTGCAGGTATGGAATTGAATGGAGATTTTGGGAAATTATGTGCTATAGTTCACGGAGATTCACAACGAGCTTACCCAACCATCAGTTTAGCTCTTGCAGCTTTACCTAACGTCCACTGGGATGCGATCGCTCCAAATGGTCCCTTACGTCATTGGCGGTTAATTCAAATTGGTGATGGTCATGCTCTTACCCTCAGTCCGTTAAAAATTGACGAGCGGATTTTACATTATCTCACAGGCATTCAATACCTTGACGAGCGTCTAGCTGGCATCATTGAACCATTACAAGAGGTTAGTGATTTAGTACCCTCGCACCAAGATTTAGCAGAGCGAGTGGCAGCAGTGTGGTTACAAGGTTACAAGGTTAATAACTTGCCAATCGTCCAGTTATGTAGTAAAGAAACTGCTAGTAAATACGCCATTGCTGCTACAATTTGCCAACTCCAAGGTTTAAACCTGTGGGTAATACCTGCACAAGTTATTCCCTTAGCACCTAGCGAGTTGGATAATCTCATCCGCCTATGGACTCGTGAGACGATTTTAAGTAAATGTGCCTTACTCATAGACTGCAACGAACTGGATACTAATGATACGGCACGGCTGAATGCGATCGCTCGTTTCATCGAACGCACAAAGGGCTTTTTAATAATTACGAGTCGGGAACGCATCGGCTTATCACAACGCCTGGTAGTTAATTTTGACGTACATCAACCAACTACCAAAGAACAAGGTGCAGTTTGGCAAGATGCGCTAGGTGCAATGGGGGAGCAAATGAACGGGCAAGTTAAAACCCTAGTGGATCAGTTTAATCTAAGTGCTGCAACCATTCGCGCTGCTTGTGCAGAAGCCGCAGGACAGTTAGCCCAAACACCGGAAACCGATATCAGCGATATTGTCTGGGATGCCTGCCGTGTGCAAGCACGTCCCCGCTTAGATGAACTCGCCCAACGAATTGAGCCATCTGGTGATTGGGAGGATTTGGTATTACCAGAGGCACAGAAACAAATTCTTAGGGAAATTGCGGCTCATGTACGTCAGCGTAGTACTGTATATAATAATTGGGGTTTTGGTGCCAAGAGTGCTAGGGGATTAGGAATCAGCGCTCTATTCGCAGGTGCTAGCGGCACTGGTAAAACCTTGGGGGCGGAAGTGTTGGCACAGAAATTGCGTCTCGATCTCTATCGCATTGATCTATCATCGGTAGTCAGCAAATATATTGGGGAAACAGAGAAGAATTTGCGCCGGGTGTTTGATGCCGCAGAACAAGGCGGGGTGATTTTGTTGTTTGATGAAGCCGATGCTTTATTTGGGAAACGGAGTGAAGTCAAAGATGCCCGCGATCGCTATGCCAATATAGAAGTTAGCTACCTATTGCAACGCATGGAAAGCTACCCAGGTTTAGCAGTTCTGACTACGAATCTGAAGAGTGCAATTGATACAGCCTTCCTGCGGCGGATTCGCTTTGTGGTGCAGTTCCCCTTCCCCGATACAACGCAACGAGCGGAGATTTGGCGACGCGTTTTTCCAGATGATACACCAACGACAGACTTAGATGCTCTACAACTGGCACGGCTGAATGTGGCTGGGGGTAATATTCGTAATATTGCCTTAAATGCAGCTTTCTTAGCTGCCGATGCTGGGGAACCAGTGCAGATGAAACACATATTGCGGGCGGCTCAGACAGAATATAGTAAGTTAGAGAAACCCTTGACTGATGCGGAAATTGGAGGGTGGATTTGATTTTAAATCAATTAGCGATCGCCTTTGAGTAGCGCAGGTGAAAATTTTTTCAACTTGTTTCGGTGCTTTGATTTCAGTAAATAGCTGAATCGCCTGATTGAAATTCATTTGGCTTTCATCAGGTTTTGCCATCTTCTGATTAGTTAAACCTAATTGAAAATAAGCTTCAGCTAGATTACACTTTGCACCTATTTTATCCAAAAGTTCGATTGCTTCTGCATGATTAACAAGAGCTAATGCAAAATCTGTTTGTTGTCAATGGATTTCTGCTAAACCATTGAGAGTTTTTGCTTTTACCTGCATATAGTGACTTTCTTCAGCAAAACTCAAGGCTTGGTGCAGTATTTGATTTGCTTTATAAAAATCTCCTAAATTTAGATATTTTTGAGCTAAAATTTGCATGAAATAGGCAAATCTTCCAGTTTGTTCCACCAATCTTTCGTTTATAATATTTTGATAAGCTACATTTGCTAATTGATAGGAAGCATCACATAAACCTAAATAAGAATATACCAAAGCTAAACAAACTGAAGCTTTCTCTGCCCAGCGATGATGCTCGGTATTTTGAGCCAGGTAAATTACTTGTTGAAATAAGTTTACGGCTGCCTCTAGTTCCCACAAATCTATTTTGTAAAGACCAATACTTAATAAAGAATCTACCTCTAGCATTCTCAGATAGTAAACTGGATGTTTATTCTCTGGCTGAGGTACAAGTGATTTGAGTGCTTGGGTTGCCAGATTAATAGTCTTTTCTTGACAAGCGATCGCTTGACTAATCTTACCTGTTATCCAATATAAATCACTCAATATATTATAAAGTTCACTGAGATTTTGGTCATTTTACAGATGGTTAAAAACTTGATTGATTGCCGCAAGTATCGGTTTAATTCAACCCATCCGATACAACGTACTACCAAGAGGTAAAAACTGCTGCCATTGATTATTTCTGCTTTTTAAAATTACCCTACCTGCTAACTCAAACTCTTGAATTTCTATATAATGATAATATGCTTCTAGAGCTTGCAAAGCATCTTTAAAGGTTTCAATTTGTTTAACACTAGTTGTCCAAAATTCTGCGGCTTTGTGGTTGGCAATTTCCCATTCATCGCTGGGGCGTAAACGTGCGTAGGCGTAGCCAGTCGTAGATATCGCTTCTTTGCGAATCACAGGATGCAGCCAATATTCGCCTTGATCACACTCCACCAAAGACCGATTTCTTAAGGAGGCAATAATTTGGCGATGTTGATCGGGTGGGACATCCCAAAGTAAACAAAATAACCCTTGAGATGGGATAGTAGGTATATCATTGTTACCACCTCCTCTAGCAAGAAGAAGGTAACAAGTTTCGGTAATTACAGGGTAAGTAGTGACTAGTGGTTCATTGAGAGCATTTAAAACTTGTAGTGCTAATTGATGTATTGATCGTTTTGGTTTCCAAGTGCAACGAAAAAGCCAGTATCAGCGATGATCATACTTTTCTTGCATTAGCGATCGCACAATAGCTTCGGAATTAGCAGCTAAGTCAGTTTCCCCTTTGAAACAGCCGATAAATTTACTTTGCTTGAGTTTAGCTAAGGGATCTGGTTTTTGTTGCTGAAGTTGTTGATAGCGCAGTTCAATCGAAGACTTAATTGCCTCTACTGTATCTTGGTCAGCCTCTTGTTGGATGTAGGCAAGCTTTTGAGCATGTTCTTCATCTAGCTGAATATCAAAATTCTTCATTGCCACTAACTTAGAACGTTTACCTAAAGTATATCGTCCGCGTCGAATCGTCTAGAATAAAACTCATTAGGTAACATCAGCACCATCATTACTTATGGTGAAATCAGACTCCCGTCAATTGCCTAGCAGTGCTGAACTTCCTTGTTCAGACGATACCCCTGTGGATAACGAAGACCAAAACTTTATTCCTAACCTGCTTCTCTTTTTGCTGCAATATATTTGGGCAAACCGTAATGACTGGTTTTTCAGTGTGGATATGGGCGTTTACCATACTACAGGGGTTAGTCCACTTGTACCGATTGTACCAGACGGATTTTTGAGCTTAGGTGTAGAACGCCGCAAGGCAGATAAATCTCGTAAAAGCTATGTTGTTTGGGAAGAAAACAATATTGTACCTATCTTGGCTTTAGAAATTGTTTCCTTAACTCCGGGTGGAGAATATGATAAAAAATTAGATACTTATGCCAAATTAGGAGTACTTTACTACATTATTTATAATCCAGAGTATTGGCAACGCGTTAGCGAAGCGGCTCCTTCGGAGCTTCGCCACCAACCTTTTGAAGTTTATCGCTTAGTAGATGGTAGCTATCAATTGCAAATTGGTGAACCTTTTTGGATGCCAGAAATTGGTTTGGGAATTGGGCGATCGCAATACGTATCTGGTAGTATCCAGCGTCAGGTTTTGTATTGGTATGACCGACAAGGAAAGCGCTATCAAACATCAGAAGAACAGTTGGAATTAGTGCAACAACAACTTGAGCGTTATCGCCAGCAATTTGGGGATTTACCAGAGAGTTGAGCAGTGAGGTAATTCGTAATTTTTTTATTCTTTAAAATAAGAAAAATAAACCCGCAATCTGCTGTATTTCGATAACCTAAATTGTTATTTTGCCAGTCATATTTGTTATTTTAAGGTTGATTGAAAATGCCGTGTATGAAGAAATTTTTTGCCTGGGGAATAAAAAGTATCAAATACTCATTGCTGAGAGTGGGATGAGGTACTGGGCAAGCCTAGCCTATGAAGAAATTATCACAAGAAAAAAGAAAGGCAAACCCAGGCAGTTATTAAAGTGGTCATACATTGTAGAACTGAAGCAGGGTTCTGAGCTATTCGATACTCTTGTCCCAGATGGAGGTGCTTGGGCACCGTTGATAACCTATTTAAAAGAAATTGCTCGACAACACTCAGAAGGTAATTTTCCAAGTTAAAACAAGTAATTCATAAGCTTGAATAAGACTGGTAGATTTTAGTACTACTTTTTCCCCGACTCTTCTAACTGCATCAGATAAAACTGCCGACTTCAGCCGACTGACAAAAGAAAGTGCGATCGCTTAGGCTATTGGGCATAGAGATAAAAAATTGAGTATAAAAATATGCTTAATACCCTCAGTTCAATTGCAGAAGACTTAGATCCCAGTCCTCATTACTTGCAAACACAACGCCGCATTCGTTCACTTATAGATAGATATATTGCAGTTGAAAAACTACATGAACGTCTGGAAGATTTACCGATACAGTTTGCCAATCCCCAACCGCGTCCCTGGAAATCTATTGATTGGCAGACAATTAACCGCAATCAAATTATCGGCTTAGACGCAGAGGTATTTCTATCTATATTGATAGGTGCAATGGATACGGAAGCTCCCATTCGCGGCTATACCCAAACAAGTCGGCAGTATTTAGAAAAATTGCATCCTCAGATGGCTCGGTTTGTTGGTGGAACAGTCGGTGAAGATGGCGACTTGCTGGAACTTGGTTTGTGGGAAAAGGAAGAACGTCAGCACACACCTGCATTAATCAAAGTCTACACCCAATTAACAGGCGAAAAAATTACCCCAAAACTTCGGACTGTTAGAAGCTATTTCCCCACAGATGACGCTCACGAAGATTTATATCGCCACGGCTTACACCGCATTGCCACAGAATACGGTGCAACCTGTCTTTATATTTGGCTCATGGCTCACACAACTGGCGCACTCCAGGATGTTCTAGAGGAACTAGCACAGGATGAAATCAATCACATGACCAAATTCTGGGGGTTTGGAGTCTGGGCTTTCCCTGATACTGGGTTGATGCGAATTGGACGCACACTCATCAAAACGCGATCGCAAAACTATCAGCGTAACAACCTTATGCGTACCCTCCGCCGCATGATGGCTACCCTCAACTGGAATGCTTGGTCATTAACCAACAAAACAACTCTCCTCTTCACCTTCACCTACACAATGCATCGTTTGTGGAGTTGGAACAATAGCCTAACACCAGAGTATTTGCAAGATTTATTTGAATTTGGAATTACTGAATAAACCTTTTGCACTCTCCTGTACGCCTAGAACGTGAGCTTTTCATACTCTTTATCTCTCAAACTCTGATTTCTCCGTGTCCTCTGCGGTTCGTTATTCCGTAACTCTTATTCATCAACGCAAAAAATCCATGACTTCCAAACTTCTCTCAACATTACCCAGCGATTTAAACCCCGAAAAAATACCCCAACATATCGCCGTCATCATGGATGGTAACGGACGATGGGCAACCAGTCGAGGATTACCGCGCATTGCTGGACATCGCCAAGGAGCAAAGACACTCAAAGAACTATTGCGTTGCTGCAAAGATTGGGGAGTCAAAGCGTTGACAGCCTACGCTTTCTCAACAGAAAATTGGCAGCGTCCTGTTGAAGAAGTAGATTTTCTAATGCATTTGTTTGAGCGATTACTACACCGCGAGTTGGCTCAGATGCTTCGAGAAGGTGTACGAATCTCGTTTATTGGAGATTTATCGGCTTTACCCAAGTCTCTACAGACGGAAATGGAACGTTCAATGACAGAGACATTAAACAATCAAGCAATCCACTTTACTGTTGCAGTCAACTATGGTAGTCGCAACGAAATTACCAAAGTTTGCCGTCAAGTAGCTCAACTCGTGCAACAGGGCAAACTTAATGCAGAACAAGTGAATGAAAGTCTTGTAGAACAACATCTCTACACAGCAGATACTCCAGAACCCGATTTGCTGATTCGTACCAGTGGTGAGATGCGGTTGAGTAATTTTCTCTTGTGGCAAATGGCGTATACAGAAATGTATTTCACCGATATTCTTTGGCCAGATTTTAATAGAGAAGCATTTCATCAGGCTTTGTTGAGCTACCAAAGACGCGTAGGCGTAGCCCGTCGTAGACATCGCCGTTTTGGTCAACTTAAAGCTTCACTATCAGCTTAGTCAACCATTCACCAGACATCGCCTCAAAATTAAACCGGATTTTTACCATGAGCGATAAAACAGGAGTCAGAATTCAGAATTCAGAATACTCTACCCACAAGGGGATAGAGTTTTGATTACGAAAAATATTTATTTTGGTTTCGCCCACCAGGGGGGAGGTTTTAACCAATATTCAGACGCTCGCGGACTCGCTTTTCGCGTCGCTATCACCCACTCGTACAGAATTCATGCTGAATTCTGACTCCTGAGTTCTGAATTCTTCTCATAAAGTAAAAGCACCCACATTACCAGGATGGTATATGAGCGCTCATAAATAAAAACATTATCGAGGATAATCTATCTGCTATGACAGACCGAAGTAACTATAAGAATAGCAGGCACTGGGTAAATAAACTGCAAGGGTAGTTACAAATGTTTTGTTAAAAATATTACTTACCGGAAATTTGATGCTTGACTTAGGCAAAATCCAATGGATTGCGAAATCCTATTCTCCTCAAGAACTCTTTGCTGCCTTGGTTTGGCAGCGTCAGTTCAATTCTGTTTGAAAGCTGGCAAAATTTGATTCAATATTATGAGTGTCCCTTGCCAAAGTTTTTTGTTCTATGCTGCCAGTCATCTATTCCGACGAATTTTTAGATCACAAGACTGGAAAATACCATCCCGAAAGACCAGAACGCTTGATAGCGATCGCTACTGCCCTCAAAGCAGCTACATTCGCAGATAAAATTGTCTGGCGATCGCCTACACCAGTATCAGAACAACCATCACTCATGTCTTCGTTGGTGAAAGCCCATAGCCCAGCCTATATCAAAAAACTTTGGCAAATTGCTTCTAGTGGTGGCGGACCTTTGGATGGAGATACACCAGTTTCCCCACGTAGTTATGATGTGGCATTGTTGGCAGTTAGTGCATGGTTAGATGGAGTTGAGGCGGTGTTAAAGTCAGCTAATCCAGCTTTTGTACTAGCGCGTCCACCCGGACATCATGCAGAAAGTGATACAGGGATGGGCTTTTGCCTATTTTCTAATGCTGCGATCGCGGCTTTATTTGCCCTGGAACAACCCGGAGTTAAACGTGTCGCCATCCTCGATTGGGATGTACATCACGGTAATGGTACTCAGTCCATTGTAGAAACTTATCCACAGATTGCTTATTGTTCGTTACATCAGTACCCATGCTATCCCGGTACTGGAAGATCGACAGAACGCGGCTTTCATAATAATGTATTAAATTTACCAATACGTCCTGGTAGTGATATTGCAACATATCAGCCACTATTTGAAACAGAAGTAGTACCGTTTTTAGCAAACTTTCAGGCGGATTTACTGATTGTGAGTGCTGGTTATGATGGCAATGCCGCAGATCCTTTGGCAAGTATCAACTTGCAGCCAGAAGACTATGCTTTATTTACTGATTATTGTCTAGGGCTAACTCGTAAAATTCTGTTTGGCTTAGAAGGTGGTTACGATTTTGATACTCTTTCTCAATCAGTTGTAGCGACGATTCAACCTTGTTTAGTCTAGGTTAGGGACTGGGGAAGGTGGGGCCCCGGGGATAAGGGGTAATGGGGATTGGGGACTGGGATTGGTGAATGGGACTGGGGACTAGGGGGAAGTTGGAGTAACTTAGAGTAAGTTTTTCCCCAATGCCCAATGCCCAATTCCTATTTTGTAAACTTTATCGAATCTTCAGAAAGAAAAAGTTTGATTAGGGTTCTGAAAGAGCTAAAGTTTTGTTAAGATGCAATTGCTAGCAGTTTCTCAACGAAATTCACCTATCGGGGTGTGGAGAAATAAAAAGTACTAGCAGCACAAAATTCAAAAGGTGAAGCAATGACCACCTATATTTTTTTTGATGAAGCCTTACGGATGCTGACCAACGCCTATTTGATATCAGCAGTACTGTTAATAGCAGTTTCTGGCATAGGTTTGGCGGTAATTGAAACAATAGAAAAGACAGGAGAAGGCTAAGTTTACAGATAGCAATGTAGTTCCTGCCAAAAACCATTGGGTGCAAGTGTTCGCCGTGAATAAATCTTGGGAACACTAAAGTAGAAAAGTCTCATAGCGTTATAGTCTTACCTGTAAATCTACCAAACATACAGGTAGTTATAGCGCTATTGGGACTCTAACCAAGGAGCTACTACAATGGGTCTATTCGACGCTGTGTTGGGCACAGAAAGCCAAACCCAAGCAGCACTCAATCCAGCAGAAGCTTTTGCTGTCATTATCTTGACGGCAACAGCCTCAGACGGTTATCTTTCTGTTGAGCAAGCAAATTCTATCACTTCTGTGCTGTCCCGGACGAAACTTTTTAAAAGTTATCCCCAGGAAATGATGAACAGGCTATTTGAGAAAATATTGGGCATTCTCCAGGGGGATGGTTTTAATGCTTTGTTTGATGCAGCAAGAGATTCTCTATCTCAAGACTTGCGAGAAGCAGCTTTTGCAGTAGCTACCGATTTAGTCTTAGCTGAAGGTATTCTAGGTGAAGAAGAGAAAAACTTCTTAAATGATTTATATCAAGCTTTAGGAGTTTCTAGTGAGATAGCAATACAAATTGTGCAAGTAATCTTGATTAAAAACCGGGGATAGTACGATAGAACATAACTTTTTATGCCGATTATCCCTACCCCATTAAACTATATAAGTAGCTTATAAATCAAGGGTGGCACGGGATTTAAGCTTCTTTGCCCCTCTTTTTTGGTGTCATTCTAACTGTGTGTAGATTTATTATTGCTCTGTAGAGACGTTGCATTGCAACGTCTCTATATAGATCGTGGAAATTATCTGATCTAAACAATATTGTGTCATAATTCGATTTTATAATTTTGAACTCTAAATTGTAAATTGCTTATGCGTTGTTCTGCCACCCTAACCGAACTGGTTGAAGTTATTTTAGCCTATCCTGTAAACTTATCTGAAAATGCCTTAACACAACTAACTAGCGGTATCCAAACAGATAGCCGCACCCTGAAGCCAGGTGAAGTATTTGTCGCTTTACGAGGCGATAAGTTTGATGGACATGAATTTGTCGCCACTGCGATCGCAAAGGGTGCTTTAGCTGCAATCGTAGATTTTGAATACGAAAATCCTGGATTCCCTGTATTACAGGTAAAAGACACCCTCAAAGCATATCAAAAAATCGCCCGATGGTGGCGCGATCGCTTTAACATTCCGGTCATTGGTGTAACAGGTTCTGTGGGCAAAACTACAACCAAAGAATTGATCGCCGCAGTTTTAGCCACAAAGGGACGAGTTCACAAAACTTATGAAAATTACAACAATGAAATCGGTGTCCCGAAAACTCTCCTAGAACTTGGCGCAGAACATGACTACGCCGTGATTGAAATGGCGATGCGGGGTAAGGGACAAATTGCCGAACTGACGCAAATAGCGCGTCCAACAATTGGAGTAATTACCAATGTGGGAACGGCGCATATTGAGTTACTGGGTTCGGAAGAAGCGATCGCTCAGGCAAAATGTGAGTTATTAGCCGAAATGTCTACTGATAGCGTAGCAATTCTCAACCACGATAATTCCCTATTAATGGCCACAGCAGCGAAAGTTTGGCACGGAGAAGTTGTAACTTTTGGTTTTTCTGGTGGGGATATTCAAGGGCAATTAATTGATCACGAAACTGTGGAAGTCGCAGGAATCCAACTACCTTTACCTCTACCTGGTCGTCACAATGCAACTAATTTCTTGGCAGCTTTAGCGGTGGCAAAGGTGTTGAGAATTGATTGGGCATCCTTAAAAGCAGGTGTGATGGTGGATATGCCCACAGGTCGATCGCAGCGATTTACTTTAGCCAATGATGTGGTAATCTTAGATGAGACTTACAATGCTGCACCAGAAGCTATGATAGCAGCATTACAATTATTGGCAGACACACCCGGAAAGCGGAAGATTGCCGTATTGGGTGCAATGAAAGAATTGGGAGAGCGATCGCACCAGTTGCACCAGCGAGTGGGAGAAACAGTGCGAAAGTTGAATTTAGACGGCTTGTTGGTTTTGGTAGATGGACAAGATGCCGAAGCGATCGTTAAAAGTGCCGAGGGCATTCCATCGGAGTGTTTTGCAACTCATGCCGATTTGGTGGCTAGGTTGAAGACATTTGTGCAAGGAGGCGATCGTTTATTATTCAAAGCCGCCCATTCCGTGGGACTAGATCGGGTAGTCAATCAATTATGTGCAGAATTTCCCAAATGAATCTACCACTAGAAACCCAACGTCTCAGACTGCGAGACTTTGTAGAGTCAGATTGGCGAGGGGTTCATCAATACGCCCACCCCACAAGAAATAATTGAATATTTTTTTATTTGTCAGTCCCTTATTTGTTGTCAGTCCCTTACCTTACCAGAAGCGATGATCGCAGCGTTACAATTATTGTCAAACACACCCGAAAAGGCAGTTTTAGCCTTTTCGGATGCTATGAAAGAATTGTCAGGATAGATGTCTAATGACAAGCACCTACACGTCTATGCACCAGGGAATTGAATAAATAGTGCGATCGATGGATAGTAGGTGTAGATTTTAGGCGTTGTTGGAAAGACTAGGGCTGTTATTGTAGCGTCTTTGAAAAAGAATTGCTGCGAAATTAGTCACTAAACAGGTGATTGCTAGCAACAGCAATATATAAGTAGGAGCCATTACCACGCCAAGCATGAACCAAGTATATACGTGCAGTATCATTACAGAAGCAAAAAAGCTGGCAATTCCAGCAGATTGCCATACTTGATGTGATGGGCGACGTAATGCTACCAGGCTCATCGTTAAAATTGTGACAAGCAAGTTCGCTGGTACGAGAAATGCACAAATACTTATGCAGTTGCCACAAGAAAACTCAGCTAAGGTGTTAAAATCGAGCATTAATTTATTGGGATAGATGTTAGCTTTTTAAGAATTTAACTTATTTTATTTTAAAATAACGAAATTTACCCTGCTATACTAATGATAAATAATATCACAAGTATAACATAAATTAAATATATTAGTTGCGTTTTGACACTACGAATAGTTACTTAATTATAAAGGTTTTGGATAAGTAGGGTGGGTATTTTCCACCCTAGCTGAATTAACCTGGTAAAATCACCGTATCGATAACGTGTACTACACCATTATCAGCTTCGATATCTGCTGCTAAAACTGTGGCATTTTTAACTTCAAAACCATCAGAAGAATCAATTTTAATGGGTGAACCTTCCACAGAATTAACCGTACCGAGTTGGGCTAAATCAGCTTTTAGCAGCTTTCCTGGAACGACATGATACTTTAAAATCCGCGTTAGCTGGGGAATATTCTGTAACAGAGTTTGGATAGTTCCCTCTGGTAACTTGGCAAAAGCATCGTCATTTGGTGCAAAGACAGTGAACGGACCAGGACTTTTTAATGTTTCTACTAAACCAGCAGCTTGTACAGCCGCCACCAGGGTTTTGAAAGACTCAGCCGTAACTGCAATATCAACAATATCAGCCATATATTTCACCTAAATCTCTGCAAAAGATTTTAAAGGATAATAAACCTTTTTCATTAATCCAAAAAGTTTTTCTCAAAGAGCGATGGCTGGGTTGGGCTACCCCTACGCTAATCACAGGTACGTGTATAAAGTCCTATAAGATACCAAATATAGAGCTAGTGCTTATGCTACTCTGAAAGATTTCAAAAAATGAACTGATGAAAGTAGTGTCTAGTATATTGGCTAAAAAAATTGACTATTTCATTAGAACAACTGGCTTTAACATACTCAGAAACCGTTGATGAGGTTATTGAGTGTTTAAGTAATTCGGCGAGAATAAATCAAAAGACATCTCTGAAAAAAAATTGTTTTGACGTAGCAGTCTACGTCTCTACAAGGGTTCTGGGTAACGCATATTTAATTTCTGGAGATGTCTAAACTACATTACAGCAGTTTTCATGTATTTGAACCACATCTGTCGTAGGGGCACAGCATTGCTCATTGGTGTCAACTTAAGCAAAAAGTAAGCAAAAGATGTAATCTAAGAACATCAATAATGATGTTCTTAGAGATAC
>NZ_JBALEA010000089.1:0-116139 GCF_036917135.1 Nostoc sp.
TGATTACAATTCGGGACTGGGAACAATTACTTTCAATCCTGGGGAAACCAGTAAAACTCTTAGCATTGGTGTTATCGGCGATCAGAAATTTGAAAGCGACGAGACATTTTCCGTCAATCTTTCGGGTGCAACAAATGCCACATTTGCAGATGATTTAGGAGTTGGTACTATTATCAATGATGAGAAACAAGCAACTATCAGTATCTCGGATGTCTCAGTTACTGAAGGCAATACAGGCACAACAACTAACGCTAACTTTAACGTTACTCTCTCCGATCCCAGCAATCAACAGGTCACTGTAGAGTACAATACAAGTGATGACACTGCTAAAGTTTCTGACTCTGATTACAATTCTGCTCACGGGACAATCGTTTTCAATCCTGGGGAAACCAGCAAAATTATTAGTGTTGGCGTTATCGGCGATAACAAATTTGAAAATAACGAGAGATTTGCTGTCAATCTCTTTAATCCCACAAACTCCACAATTACTGACAGTTTAGGAGTTGCTACCATCCTCAATGATGATCAACAACCACGTCAACCATATATCAGCATTTCAGATGCTTTCGTTAATGAAGGCACTACAGGTATGTTCAATAATGCCAAATTTTTTGTAACTCTTACTGGTAGTAGTTCTCAGATAATTATTGTTAATTATAGTACGAGTGATGGTACTGCTAAAGTTTCTGACCATGATTACAATTCTGCTCTGGGAACGGTCATTTTCGCTCCTGGTGAAACTAGTAAAACTATTAGCATTGGTGTCAACGGTGATAATAAAGTTGAAGCTAATGAGACATTTTTTGTTAATCTCTATGGTGCTGCAAACGCTATATTTACTAATAACCAAGGAGTTGGCATAATCAAGAATGATGACTCCAATTTTTTGTGATAGCTTGACCTAAAAGTTGAGCATCACTCTGTAAATAAGTCAGATAAAACTGAACCTCATGAGTGCATTCGCAGATACTGTTCGTACTACTTTGCTAAGGCGTCTCCGTACACCTAAAATTCTCGCTTGGTGAAAAAACTTGACGGTGAATTGCTTTTATAGTATAAATGTACTATAAAAGCAATTAAGTGTTGCATAAAACTTTAACACTCCCGACTACGCCAACAGGAGAGCAGAAAATAAATGAAGCTATCTAAGGTAGACTTGAGCAGTTTAGTGGCGATCGCTCACTCTGATGGATATTTGCAGTTGTTGCTCGATCGAGGCGACGAACTGGAGTTTTTGGAAATTCCGGCGCCCATACAAGCTTATGAAGGATTGCAAGAACTGAGCGAGGTAATCGCCGAAACGACTGCACTACCCTTTGAAGAAGAACCAATTCCCATGTTACCAGTTATCTCATCAATGGCTATGGCTGTAGGCTACGATCGCAACGAAAAGATTTTGCAAGTTGAGTTTCAAAGTGGATCTGTTTATCAGTACTTAGGCGTAGACGAGGATACTTGGGAAGATTTGCATTCCTCTGACTCAATTGGCAGCTTTTTCAATCAAGAGATTAAAGGTAGATATGACTGCGATCGTCTAGATAATGCTGATTATACTAATGACTAATAACTACATATAGGGTTTTCAATAATTCTTGCGTTGTGTAGCGCAAGTCTTGGTTCAGATCCAGTCGTTATTTCTATATTTTCTAACGACTGGATTGTAACTTGATTAACTGGTGGCAAGTACACCTTAAATTTTGTACCCTCACCTACATAACTTGATCCGACGATCAAACCACCATGTTCTGACTTTAGTGTGGTACGCGATCAAGTATACACAGATGATCGCCTTGCCTGTCGGTGCTAACAAAGGTACGCTAAACATAGACCAGCAACACTTTGTTCAGAGACAATATAAAAAGCCTATATAATATCAACACAGTTATGACTACTACACTTGCCTCTGCTATTAAACCAAGAGCCGAAGATAGTTTTGCCATTACCTTTGCACCATTGTCTCTTGAAGAAATCTATACCAAGTCTGACGATCCAGCCAATGGTGCTGTGGTTGTCATGAGTGGCATGGTTCGCAATCAAACCGATGGTAAACCTGTGATTGCTCTAGAGTATCAAGCTTACGAACCGATGGCATTGCGAATATTTTATCAAATTGCTGCTGATATTCGCTTATCTATGTCTGATGTAAATCGAGTTGCTATTTATCATCGTGTTGGACGTTTGCGAGTTGGGGAAATCAGCGTTTTAGTAGCTGTGGGTTCTCCGCATCGGAGTGAGGCGTTTGAAGCTTGCCAATATGCTATTGATACGCTAAAACACAATGCCCCTATATGGAAGAAGGAACATTGGCAAGATGGTTCTAGTTGCTGGGTGAGTATTGGTGCTTGTGAACAATCAGAAGAAAATTGTTAAGATTTCCAACTTACTAGCATTCCCGTCCACAATTATTAAGAATTTCGACAAAATATTGACAAAAATAAGTAAATGCTACGGACTTTTATCAACTCAGTTGAACTTAATTAGCCATATCCTTTATTTTCAACTGTCAATAAACGCAGCCATACGGCTCCTAACGCTCTTCTATGACTCTGGAGAGAGAATAATCCATCAGGTGAAGTTAGGGTAATTTACTCAGTGGTGTCGCTAAACCGTCAATGCTGACGAGATTTTTCTTCTGCTGATATTCTCGAACTCCCTCTTCGCCTTTTTTACTAGCCCAGTTTACTAAAGTCTGGCGCTGACCTTGATATTCATAGAGTGGTACGCCAAAACCACAGGAAGTCTGGATTTTTTCAATGTCAGCGACGATAATTTGACGAGTTCCAGGTATCGGCAAAAACAGAGAGTACATGGAGTCCCAGTCTGGAGAACTCGGTAAAATCGTGGTTCCTTGACCGTAAAGACGCAGGATACACGCGGGTTCTTCAAAGGCACAAAACATGAAGGTTATCCGCCCATTTTCTTGCAAATGGGCTGATGTTTCGTTACCACTGCCTGTGAGGTCTACGTAACCTACTCGATTGGGAGAGAGGATGCGAAAGCATCCCAGACCTTTAGGAGACAGGTTAACATGACCCGTAGGACTTAAAGGTGCAGAGCCAACAAAAAAAATGTGTTGGGCAGAAATAAAGTCTTGCTGTTCGTTAGTGATACAGTCAAACAATTTAGACATAGACTGTCTGATTTATTTTACAAATTTCCCATGTTCTCAGCCTATGTCTTAGCTAAGAATCTAGCAAGTCATAATTACTGATGTCTGGTTTATTGGAAGGGAATTAGGAGTACAGACGTGATTAATCGCGTCTGTACAGGAGTGGGGGGAAAAGTGTTACTGTCTGATGTATCGACTAGCCATTTGGATGGCATCAGCGATATCGATATCACCATCGCCATCAGCATCCAAAAAGGAATTCAGTACAGGATTTCCGCCAGCTTCGGGATTCTGAGCATTGGAGCCGGAGTGCAGAAAATTTAGTACTAAAGGTACGGCTAAAGGCAGCAATTGTTGAACTATACCAGCATCCAACCCAGTGCGCTGGGCTGCAACTTCAGCTACTTGCTGTTGGATCTCAGGAGAAAATAGCGAATCTACGGCTTGGGGGTTGGGAGAAGTACCAGCATATTGACTCACTAGAGTTTGTGCGGCTTCATCACCATCTGTGGCTTGTTTGTCTTGTAGAGCAGAACGCACTTGACCACCGACAATTGACAAAACGGATTGGATGGTAGAAGGATCTGCGCCTGTGCTACTGCTCAACTGCTGTACAGTGTTAATAATACTTCCTAGCTGACCTAAGCTACCCTGCTGATTGGGATTAGCAACAGCACCAATAATTTGATCGAAAAGTCCCATAAGTTTGTTTCTGAATAATCAACTATTAAAATTTTCAAAGCTAGTAGCTCAAGGATGAGAAATCGGCAAAGTGATACTTGTGGTGGGCAGAGCCAACGCAAACTCTGTTCCTTGATTTAACTGAGATTGGCAGGTAATTTTACCCTGATGTTTTTCTACCACAATCTGATGTGCGATCGCTAGCCCCAAACCTGTACCAATACCTCGTGGTTTGGTTGTGAAAAATGTTTCAAATATCTTTTTCTGATTTTCTGGTGAAATACCAGAGCCGTTGTCTGCAATTCGGACTATCACTGAATCATTCTGGCAGCGTTCTGTGATAATAGTAATTTCAGGGAGAAATTCTGGATTCTGTGCCAATTTTTCCTCTAATGCATCAATGGCATTGCTGAGAAGATTCATAAATACCTGATAAAGCAAACCTGTATAACCTGGAATCTCTGGAATGTCTCCATAGTTGCGAACAAGGCTAATACCATTTTTCAGGCGATTGTTCAAAATTAATAGTGTACTCTCTAGACAAGCGTGTAGCTCTACTAACTGCACTTCTCCCTCATCTAAACGAGAAAAATCTTTCAAACTGCGGACAATTTCTCGCGTCCGATCAGCGCCAACTGTCATTGAGTTGAAGAGTTTTGGCAAATCTCCTAAAATAAACTCCAAATCAATTTCTTCTGCTAGTGTTTGCACGGCAGACGAAGGGTGAGGAACTTCGGCTTTATATATTTGCAGTAGGGCTAATAGATCGTCAGTATAGGTTTTCGCGTGTACGAGGTTGCCAGAAATGAAATTTATCGGATTATTAATTTCGTGGGCGACACCAGCTAACATCCGTCCTAAACTAGACATTTTTTCACTTTGAATCAGTCGGATTTGGGCTTCGGCTTGTTGTTCTTCTAAAAGGTGCTTCACCTGTTGGATAAGTTGATTAAGAGAGTTAGTTAACGCCCCAACTTCATCTTGGGTAATTACAGGTGCTTGCAAGTCAAAATTAGCTTCCTGGGTAACTCTTTGGGCAATATTCGTCACCGCGTTAATGGGATAGGCGATCATTTGACTGGTGTAGAAAGCTAGAATAGCTGCGATCGCTACTGACAGCAGCATACTAGCAATAATAATCTGAGCTTGGATTAACGCAGCCTTTTTTTGAGCTAAATCAGCCTTTTGTTGGCGTTGTTGAAGAGTTTTGGCAAAGTCGGTTAAGTCATGGGCAAATTGATAAAACTTGAGAGCATCCTCACTTCGACTAAATTTCAAAATTAATTGCTGCGCTTTTATAGCTCCCTCTGGCTGTGCAGTTAATGGTAAAATTTGCTGAATCAGCGCCCTGAGTTGTTCAAAATATCCGACTATCGGGCTATTATATTTTGTGAGCAGAGCTTCTAAATCCTTTTGCGAACTGGCTTGACTAAATTCCCGTGCTTGAGAAAGCAACGTTTCCGCATCGGCTAGATCGCTTTTGAAACTAGAAATTCCTCTTTGCAAAGCTTGCGGTTGCTGCAAAAAGGGCACTATTTCTTGCTGAAGGGTCTGTATTTCCAACAGTTGACCTTGCAAACTACTTAACAAACTTCCTTCTTCATCTACCAAGATCATCTGTTGTCTAGCTTGTTGAAAATAGCGATCGCCTATTAGCAACCCCGCCGTTGTTCCCAAAACTGCAATTCCTAAAGCCAGTCCGTACCCACAAAAAATTTTTTGCCGAATACTAAGCTGGTGGAATCCTTGTTTAACCCAGTTAAAATATCTTAATTCAGGTGTCGTAGTCATGATACAACTCGCTGTGGAATTTTTCTATTAGGTGTTTTTTCATCAAAAACAAGAAATCCAGCTGCAAGTCAGTAAGAACACGTTTGATCCGAAATGCGTTCTTAGTCTATCAAAAGTTGCTTTTTTCTACCCTAGCGAAAAATACTGAAAATATGAAGATTAGAAGTATCTGTCTACTCAATACCTACTCAGTTTTATTAGAGACTTCCAAATATATGGTCTAAATTAATAGACATCGACCGAATTTAAATAGATATTATTCAGAACCTTGTAGAGAAACAATAAATTCCTAGTAAAAAAAATGACCTTCAATTCCTGGGTTATCTGTCCTCAACCAAATCCTCAAGCCAACTTGCGTTTATTCTGCTTCCCCTATGCTGGTGGTAGCGCGGCAATTTTTCGCACATGGCCTAATAATCTACCTAGTAACGTTGAAGTCTGTGCTGTGGAATATCCGGGACGGGGAAGACAGATGAAGTCAGCAGCCTTGACGCGATTAGAACCTCTTGTTGAAGCGATCGCTCCAGTTCTCATACCATATTTAGATAAACCATTCGCCTTCTTCGGGCACAGTATGGGCGCATTAGTTAGCTTCGAGTTGACCCGTCTAATCCGCTCTGAGTATAGTCTTGTTCCCTTTCACCTCTTCATCTCTGCTCGTCGCGCCCCAGAAATCCCGTTCACTAAACCACCTCTCCATATCTTATCAGACCCAGATTTGCAGGACGAGCTACGCACTCTTAACGGTACACCCAAAGCAGTATTAGAAACCCCGGAACTAATGCAGATGTTCCTTCCTATTTTGCGGGCAGATTTTGCCGTTGTGGAAACTTATATTTACACTCAAAAACAGCCATTAGAGTGTCCTATTACTGTTTTTGGTGGTTTGCAAGACCAAGAAGTTAGTCATGAGGCTCTGCAAGGATGGCGAGAGCAGACGATCGCTGCTTTCTCATTACATGAGTTCAACGGTGACCACTTTTTTATCCATTCACACCAACAATTATTATTTAAACTGATATCTCAAGAATTACAGATGTGTGACTGTAGCTCATAGTAGACATCATACAAGAAGCAGTTAGGAGTCAGAATAGGGAATTTTTCTGACTCTCTGAACTTTTAAAGCATAATATAGCTACATTTTATCTTTGGGTAGCGATCGCTAATCTTGCTCCCTTCACCTGACGTACTTGATCCATTATGCTCACTATCTCACCGTGTAATACTTTTTGGTCAGCATTAATAATCACCAATGCATCTGCGTTAGAACCAACTAAAGTCCGCACTCGCGGTGCTAAATCATTAACTGCTATGGGATCGCGGTTTAGACTTACCTGACCTCTTTCATCTACCGTGATGGTAATTTTAGTGGGAATTTGCTGTTCCTTCGCCGTGGCCGCCTTCGGTAGATTTACTGGTAGCCCTTCTGATCTGGTTAAAAACAGCGTTGACATAATAAAAAATGTCAAAAGGGCAAACATTACATCAATCAGAGGTACTACATTTATAAATGGTGGTAAATCTGGTTCATTATCATCTAGATCCATAAGACTTCTCCTGTTGTTCGTGGCGATCAAGTTGGTCATAGCGATCGAGGAACAGTATTTCTAGCTGTCCGCCGTACTCTTGAATCATTGTTATCTGCCTCTGGTATAGTCCCCGGAAGATACTGGCTCCTAAAAGCACAAAGATAGCTACAATCAATCCTGAGGCGGTAGCAACTAAAGCTTCACTAATACCAGCAGTGACTACACCAGTTTTAGTACCTCCGACATCACCAATATTCAGTCCAGCAAATGAGCGAATTAATCCTAAAATTGTGCCGAGAAGTCCCAACAGAGGCGCTAAACCAATAATGGTATCAAATACAGCTTGAAACCGCTTGAGCATAGGTATTTCTGCTTGCGCTTCGCTTTTCAAAGCCAAACGAAATTTTTCTGGAGTCGGTCTTTCTAGCTGTAGTCCAGCCAGAAAAATGCGTGCTATAGGTAAATCTACATTTTTTTGCAGCTTATCCACAGCACTAACGACATTATCAAGTCGATAAAGATTTAAAACCTCTCGCACCACCCGGTTTTGACGCTTACCAATCTGTATCCAAAATTTCGCCCGCTCAATCATTAGCGCCCCTGCCAACACTGAAAACGCCAGCAGGGGCAACATGACCACACCGCCTGCTTCAAACAAATTCTGAATTCCCATGTAGTGCCTCTAAACGTCATCAACAATACAAAATCAGACTACCAGAATCAAGCTAAAGAATGAAACTTTTTCTCAATAAAGTTTAAGATGTAATGATAATTTTTTCAAATCTAATTTACATTAACTTTATTTAATCTTTTTTTATTTTACATAAATTAATTTTATTAGCACATCACGCAAAAATTAATTTTATCTAGAAATCGTCATAATCAACAGTATTCTTCAAAGATATTTTTATCATTAAGTATCTGTTGCATAAGAACGCCCGAAATAATTTTAATTTTTTACTTGATATTTGCAACCATGCATTCTAATATGACTAAGTTAGTGAGAATAGGTAGCAATAGCTATGAGCTTTTCCGGCACTACTGTCGAGCAACGTTCCAAAGAAGTTGAGGCTCTCAAGTCTTTTCTGACTTACAGTCTGATCGGTTCACTGGCGCTGCATATCGGCGTACTGTCCTCAGGCATAGGTAATTATTTGACGAGAGTGCCCACGGGAGAAGATGAACCTATAGAGGTGGCGATCGTTGATTCTCCAACTGCTGAACCAGAAAAAACACTTGAAAAAATTCCAGAATCACCCAAAAAAGAACCAGAAATTGTTCAAAAACAGTCTATAGAAACTCCACCAGTACAAAAATCAGTACAAGAATTGGTTGAAAGACCAAAAATTCAGCCAGTTGAAGAACAACCAAAACAAACTACTCAAATTCAGCCAGTTCAACAACAACCAAAACAAACTACTCAAAACTCACAACCAACAAATAGGGAAGCTGCTCCCAAACCAGAAGTTCCTGTAACAACTGTTGCTCCTCAGCGTGGCGGTGGCGGTGGCGGTGGCGGTGGCGGTGGCAGTAGTTCAGTCCTGACAGGTAACTCTGGTAGTTCTAGCTCCGGCGTTGCTTTAAGTACAGGTTCAGGAATCGGCTCTGGCTCTGGCAGTGGTACAGGTTCAGGAATTGGCTCTGGCTCTGGCAGTGGTACAGGTTCAGGAATCGGCTCTGGCTCCGGTAGTGGTACAGGTTCAGGAATTGGCTCTGGCTCTGGTAGTGGTACAGGTTCAGGAATTGGTTCTGGCTCTGGCAGTGGAGTAGGAAACCGTCCGACAGTAGCAACAGCGCCAATAGTGCCAACATCTCCAAAAATTAATAGCTCAGGTGATGGTAATGGTCGTGCAGCTTGCCGCAACTGTAATGCCAAGTATCCAGAGGCAGCGAGACGGCGAGGAGTTGAAGGCAGAGTAGAAGTAGCTGTAGATACTGATGCACAAGGCAATGTTACCAATGTGCGGATTGCTCGCTCTAGTGGAAACCGCGAATTAGATGAAGAAACCGCCAGACAAGCGCGTGAGTGGAAATTAAAACCCGCAGATGGCGGTAGACAAGGGGTATCGATCGCCACTGAATTTGCGATCAAAGGTTCACGGCGATCGCGCGAAGTTGAACAACGGCAAGCACAAAGACAAGCACAAGAGAGAACCCAGCAGACAACGGCTGCTAACTCCACAGAGGAAACTCCCAGACGCAGGCGCAGAGAGTTAACACCCTCATCTAATGAAGCTACAGCCACAAAACCAGCAATATCTGGATTGAGTCGGCGGCTGCAACCTCAAAGTGTGGAAAGTACTGCTACAAGCTCATCATCTGAAGCTACGACAACTCGCAATCAAGGAAGTGCAAGAGAGTCCTTACGCCGCATCCAGCGTGAACGCACGGCTACTGATTCATCACAACAGTCAGAAGCAACCACAAATCGACGGCGGCGAAAAGATAACACTAGCCAGAACAAGTTGCGGGAGTCTTTGCGCCGTTTACGTCAACAACCTCAATCGCCACCGGCTGCACAACCTGCTGCTCCCAGTCAGCAGTAGTCTGTGAAGTTGAAATTCATGGGTTCGTAGTCAGCCCTGAAGTGCTTAAGACAAGGACTAAAGTCCTTACTACAAACTTATTTACCTAGCATACTGGACAAAACTTATTGCAATCATAGTTTGATTAGCGATCGCACACCGCCTCCTCAAAACAGGAGGCGGTTTTTTTGATGAGTGCAATGAAAATCGTCTGCGCCCAAAGAATGGTAACAGTGTTTGCTCATCACCAATTATATGGTGAGAGGATAGTCAATAGCTAACTCTCAAGTTGCTCATCTGCACTTTATGCTAGGCGGAAAATTCACTGATTTGAATAAAACTTCTACATAAACACACACTGATGCAGTTTGATTTGCTTGAATAGCTATATTGATAGGACATTGATCGGACGGCAATTCACAATCCTGATTATGGCAAGTAAATTCATTGATGTTAGGGAATATACTGTTAGGGCGCACAAAAGACAGATTCATACTCGTGTTTTCCAGTTTGTCTGTAAAGAGTGTAACGATCTGACAAAGCGCGAGACTTTCGGCCCTCGACCCTTATATTGTGAGAGATGTCGGCCTCCCCAACCGCCTAAGAAATCCCAGCCAACCTCTCATAGAGCAAAACCCAGAGCAATGTCTTATAAAAGTGACATCGATTTAAATTGATTAAAGCCTTATGACTCAAAACGGACAATTAGAACCACCTCCGGGCACTTTTCTATCACCACTGTTGGAATTACGAGACTATTATGCTCGCCTCACAGAAGAATATGAACGCCTCTTTGTGCAAGCGCGATCGCAGCTCGATCATGTAGAAGCGTTGTTGTCTAACTGGTCTTTTTCTGATGCTAACAAGCAGATATCAAGGCTAACGGCGTCTGATGAAACCTCAAATCTTTCGTCAGAAGGCTCTCTGCTGTTTTTATCACCGCTTGATGACATTGACGAAATCAATTTGGTGGAGTCTGTAAAGTCGGTACAAAAAGACTCAGATCAGGTTGAGATAAATAATTCTTTTTCTGCTGCTGTTGATACAAAAGGGAGTCAAACTCTAACTACATCGCCAGATAGAAAGATACACATAGAGAACAACGATAATTCAACGAAGGTAGCGGAAATTCCCATGCTACCGCAGTATCAGCACGCTCTCTCGCGAACAGAAGCCATAAAACAGCTATTGCAAGAGCAAATAGGTATTGTTTGTCATATCGATTTTATCGTGCGATCGCTTTATGGAGAGTTAGATTCCAATCTATTCAGAGTAGTTAAAGGTAGAGTTCAATCTTCCCTCACCCAAGGTAGAGAAAGGAATTACTGGGTAACTATTCCCGATGAGCCAGGTTGTTATACTCTGGATTTAAGTTTGGTAGCCCCAAATAATGGTAATAGTGTTTCTAAAAGCATCAAAAGCAAAAAGAAGAAACCTTTCGTACCCCCGACAAAAACAGTACCAATGCTCAAAGTCTTTGAGGGTCAATTCTTAATTGATGCCCTTACCTCTCTCTTTGAACAAAATCCAGGTAAAGTTTTCAGCGTCGCTGAAGTCATCGCCGGAATTTATGGAGAAATAGATTCTCAACAACTTAGAGAGATCAAAAATAAGGTGCTGAATGAATTATCTAGAGGCTATCGCACAGGTAGATTCTCTAGGGTTCCTAACCAAATTGGCTTCTATACTTTAGACTCCAATCTGATATTAGAGGGTAGTTCTCGCTAAATTGGGGATTGGGGGTTAGGGATTGGGGATTAGGGATTGTTATTCTTTTGATGTCTCTTTGTCCCTCTATTGTCTCCTCCCCCATCTCCCTCATCTCCCCCTATCCCAAAAACAGCTTGTATGCTGGATTCTTATTCTCATCCCAATAGCGATAGCCCAGGTGATCGAGAAAAGCTTGCCACTCATCCATCTCGTGAGGGGGAACCTGGATACCCACAACGATTCGCCCGTAGTCTGCGCCGTTGTTGCGGTAGTGAAAAAGACTAATATTCCAGTCGGGACTCATGGAAGTAACAAACTTCATCAATGCGCCGGGACGTTCGGGAAACTCAAAACGGTAGAGCAATTCATTGTGAGCCAGGGGAGAGTGCCCACCCACCATGTGCCGCAGATGTAATTTAGTTAGTTCGTCGTCTGTTAAATCAAGAGTTTCAAATCCTTGAGTTTCAAAGGTTTCTACTATCTTTGCAGCATCAGCTCGATTTTGAATTTGCAGACCGACAAAAATATGGGCTGTTTTTTCATCGGCAATGCGATAATTAAACTCAGTAAGATTACGGTTGCCAATACATTCACAAAACTGGCGAATACTTCCCCGTTCCTCTGGAATTGTGACTGCAAAGATCGCTTCGCGGCGTTCGCCTAACTGTGCCCGTTCTGCCACAAAGCGGAGGCGATCGAAGTTCATGTTTGCACCGCAGGCAACAGCAATTAAGGTTTGTCCCTCAATTTGTTCTCGTTCTGCGTAGGCTTTGGCCGCTGCGATCGCTAATGCACCGGCTGGTTCTAAAATTGATCGCGTATCCTCAAACACGTCTTTAATCGCAGCACAAGTATCATCGGTATCCACCAAAATGATTTCATCTACATACTGCTGACATAAACGGAAGGTTTCTTCACCTACTTCTCGCACCGCCACGCCATCAGCAAATAACCCCACTTGGGACAAACGCACCCGATGTCCAGCTTTGAGCGATTGAGACATGGCATCAGCATCTACTGGTTCAACACCAATAATCTTGATTTCGGGACGCAACCGTTTCACATAAGCCCCAATCCCAGAGATTAATCCGCCCCCGCCAATTGCCACAAAAATCGCATGGATAGGTTGCTGATATTGCCGTAAAATTTCCATCCCGATTGTTCCTTGTCCAGCAATGACATGAGGATCATCAAAGGGATGAATAAAGGTCAATCCTTTTTCTACTTCTAATTCACGGGCATAGCTATAGGCATCATCATAGGTATTTCCATGCAACACCACTGCTCCGCCCCTCATTCTCACCGCATCCACCTTGACTTGAGGTGTGGTTATTGGCATGACAATAATTGCTTTGGTTCCCAAGCGTTGGGCTGCAAGGGCGACTCCCTGAGCATGGTTTCCCGCAGATGCGGCGATTACACCCAGTGCCAATATGTCTGGTGGCAGTTGCACCATTTTGTTATAAGCACCCCGCAGCTTAAAGGAAAATACTGACTGCATATCCTCACGTTTTAGCAGAAGTTGATTATTCAGCCGCGCAGACAAATTTGGGGCATACTCCAGTGGTGTTTCCTGAGCAACATCGTATACACGGGCAGTCAGGATTTGGATGAGGTAGTCGCAAAACATGGGTGTTAAAGTATTAGCAAATGCTGGATAAAAAATAATTTTACGTTCCAAGCGATCGCACTGGTTTTCTCAAAACAGAATTACAAATTACTTTCAGGCGATCGCTCGTAGGTTGATTTTAAACTAGTTTTGCCAACTGTCTGAGTATTTAGATTAATAGATAAGTATAGTGTGGCTTATGAACATAACTTTTTAATTTATGTTAAAATATGCATGGAAGATTAAATTCGGCTGTATAGTTTGTTCTTATATATACTTGTATTACAGACCCTCTCCGGATCTAAATCTCTACATCCCCTGATTCTGGAGACATTATATGTCAATTTATGTCGGTAATCTAGCTTACGAGGTTAAAGAAGATGACCTCCGGCAAGTCTTTGCAGAATACGGAACTGTAAAAAATGTTCAATTGCCTATCGACCGCGAAACAGGTCGGGTTAGAGGTTTTGGTTTTGTAGAAATGGCATCAGATGCAGAAGAGGAAGCGGCCATTGCAGCCCTTGATAATGCTGAGTGGATGGGTCGGAGCTTAAAAGTTAATAAAGCCAAGCCTAAGACCGACGGAGGCGGCTCTGGTGGTAGACGAGGTGGTGAGGGAGGCGGATACTCTCGACGCTATTAAGCTCTAAAACCAAGGATTAACTCTAAGGTCTTGAGGGCAGATAAGGCGTCTGCCTTTTTTTTGCTTCGGTTTGGAGTGCTTAGGGAACTCCAAGAAATAAATTATCCAATCTTGTGGGGTGGGCAACATGAGCGCCCTATAACTTGGGCGGGCGAGACGCCCACCCCACAAGAGTTAGTTGGATATTTTTTCTTTGTAAGTCTCTTACCAAAATAGTGCTGTTAGCGGTAGCGGAGCCTTTAGCCATTGCCCAGTAACTCAGCTTATATCAAGTCTGGGAGTTTCAAAACCGTCTTTTATCAAGCCATGCGTTAACATAGCTTACCGCAAGTATTATTTTTGTAACAGGTGTAGCAACTATGAACCAAGAAGCTAAACATATTGTTAGCGAACTAAGGCATAAGTTTTACTCTAACTTTGCTGCTGCTATGAATATGCCCGTAATCATAACTGGTACATCTTATAGTAGTAATTCACCCATCGCATCTTGGATGGATCAGAGGCACAGGCTAAATTATATAAATGTGTATGCTTATACAGCACCTGATGAATTTGTCCCATTCCGCCCATTTATTCTTCGACTTGCTATTAACAAGAGTGCTGGTAGAGTGACTGTGTTAAGAAAAGGACAAATCTGCCGAGGTCTTAATTTGGTGTGGGATTTTGAGTTAACTGTATTACCAAAAGAAATCTTAGACTTTCTTCCCTGGATAGTTAACTTAGTTGAAGCCCATGATAAAGGTTCGCCTTTGTTGCTACAATCACCACCCCATTCATTTGAATTAAAAGTGCCAGAGGTAGAGTTCTTTAATAATGCATGGACTCAGAACGCTTGGCTCCTTGCAAATTCAACAATATCCTAATAGTAGTTTGTCAAGTTTAAGTTTCTCGCCACGCTCAAAAAACACTCCCCCCATTTGCACAATCCCAAAACAAATTATAAATATAAAAAATGAGATCATCTTCTCACTCTGGCAAAAGTAACCAATAACGCCACTAAAAAAATAATTTTTAACATCTTAATACTCAACATAACGGAGAAGCATATTTAGGTTATAGCCTTAAACTTATTAAATTCATTGAAGTTTGGTAGTTGTCTAAAACACCGAATCAGAAAGCAGACAACAGAAAAGTTTTAAAGCCTTATAACCAAAGAGAGCCTAATTTCGGATAATTTTGGATAAAAATAAATTTAACTTTTGTCATTCCAGTATATAATGTCTCACAGCCCTTTAGATGACTCTAGAGTTATCCTAAACCGCTTTGAGAATCTAACTTTTTTAAGTAAGTTCGTTCTCAAATTCTCAGTATGGCAAACCTTATACTTGCTCATTGAGGACACACCATCGTATGATATCAATGTTTTCAACAGCTAAAGTTTTGCCTATTCCTCCAGAATTTTTACTAAGTCAGGACTTACGCAAACAATAGCTAAAACCCTGATTTTTAGGTAGGGGCAATTCATGAATTGCCCCTACAGCGTGTAGTTTTGCTCCCATATTTGATAACTGACGCATTTGCACCGCTCAATTTTAGAGAAATTAAAAAGCGTGGAGGTGAAACGGCTTGTCGTCAGACATCGCCTCTGGCTCTAGTAAATTTCCTGAGATGCTCTCTTACAAATTAAGACTTATATCCCACCGAGAAAACCCTAGTTTAAAGAGATCGTAAATTGTCAAATATAATCTTGTGAACACGCTTTACAGAATTATGCAGTGTAAATAAGAATAGTAGATTAACCGAAGTAAAATTTTCCTGAATGCAAGCAAGTAATGCTGTGATATTTAAAAGCAGTGAGTAGAGGAGAGAGAAAGCGATGAGGGACCCTTATCTGTTGGCAGCAGGCTTGTTAACAGGATTAGCAATACCAGCATCGGCTCTTCCACATCTGTCGATTGTCCTGCCAGAAAATTCTAGATTCCTGTGGGATTTAAAACAGGGTTCGCAGGCAATAGTCAGTACAAAAATTATCAACAGCGTTGATATCTCCTTACCACAACTTAGCGGCCAAGCGTTCCAACCCCTAAAAAGTTCGCAGGCAACAGTAGGTGATAAAAACGTCTCTAGCGTACCAGAATTGAGCAGTCAGGGATTACCAGCGCCAACAGAGTCATCACTCAACGCCAGTACCCAAGCAACTGGTATATCACTGACATCTGGCAATCAACTTTACTACCAAAGATTGGCGGCTCTAAAAACAGGTCAGATTTATACACGCTTAGATAGTGATAATTTACAATCCTTGTGGGAGTCGATCAAGAAACGTCAACTAACTTATGATGACTGGAAAAGTTTACTAGCTTTAGAAGCGAGAGCGATCGCTCAAGGTCAAGGTTCAAATCATCTAAGTATCTTAGTTGGTGATTCTTTAAGCATGTGGTTTCCTAAAGAAAAACTACCTGCTGGGAAATTGTGGCTGAATCAAGGTATCTCTGGAGATACTTCCAGTGGCGTTTTAAAAAGATTGGGGGCATTTTCGGCAACGCGGCCAGATGTGATTTACGTCATGGCTGGGATTAACGACTTACGCAAAGGCGCTAGTGATGACACAATTTTGCGTAATTATCGCCGGATTGTCCGTAGGTTAAGGCAGGCTCACCCCAAAGCGGAAATCATTGTCGAATCAATTTTGCCGACTCGCCTACCAAAAATTTCCAATAGCCGCATTCGTCACATCAACATTCAACTAACTGTGATTGCCAAACAAGAAGGCGCTAATTATCTAAATATTTATAGCTGGTTTACCGATATGGAAGGCAATTTGCGCTCAGAGTTGACTACAGATGGGTTGCACCTGTCTCAAGAGGGATATGATGTATGGCGATCGGCACTACAGCAGATAGAATATAAGGTCACTCAGCGCCAGAATTGAGCGATCAATATCTCCATACAAGAAAAATCCTATACTTTAATACTCAAGGCTTCCCGATTCAAAACCTGATTCAACTTACCGCTACGATAACCTTCTAAATCTAAGGTGACGTAGATAAATCCGAAATCTTGAAATGCCGAAACTAATCTTTGTAAATCGTTAGTCAAGACAAACTCTTTGATTTGTTCTGGTGGTAATTCAATGCGTGCTGTATCCCCTTCCGATCGCACGCGCAAATTTTGCCAACCTAGCTTTCGTAGATAAATTTCTCCTCTACCGACTCGTTGCAACTTAGCGACAGTAATCTCTTCCCCGTAAGGAAACCGGGAACTAAGGCAAGGTTGAGCAGGTTTATCCCACCAAGGTAAACCGAGTTGTTGCGAAAGTTGGCGAACTTCAACTTTGGTGACACCAATTTCTGCTAAAGGCGATCGCGCCCCTCTTTCTTTAGCCGCCTGAATTCCTGGGCGATAATCATCCAAATCATCGGCATTCACGCCATCCACGACATAAGGATAACCTAACTCTAAAGCTAAAGGTTTGAGAGTGTCGTGCAACTCACTTTTGCAAAAATAACAGCGATTAACAGGGTTAGAGGTGTAATTAGGATTTTCCATCTCGTGAGTCTGGACGATTTTATGAGGAATCCCAATGGTTGCAGCTTGAATTTTCGCGTCTTCCAACTCTTCTGGTAATAGCGAAGGAGAAACAGCCGTGACAGCCAAAGCGCGATCGCCGAACACATCAAAAGCAATTTTGGCAACCAAAGTACTATCAACGCCCCCAGAGTAGGCAATCAACGCCTGCTCCATTTCTGTAAACAAAGCTCTTAATTGCTCAAATTTTTCTGTCAGCATCATTTCCCAATCCTGCCAAAACCCTATAGCACCCAACAATTTCTATTGTAGTCATTAGTTATGGGGCATTGGGCATTGGGCACTTGTACTGAGTTTCGACACTTCGGCTACGCTCAGTGCATCGCTACGCTCAGTGCATCGCTACGCTCAGTGCATCGCTACGCTCAACTACCGCGTTCGCGTAGCGTCTCGTAGAGAAGTCGTTGGCGCAGCCTCTCCAAGAGTTGTATTGGGCATTGGGCGTTATGGTTATTCTCCTCATCTCCCTCACTCTCTACTCCGGTGCTTTACTGTACTTGGCCACCAAACGGGCTAAAAGTGGTAAATCAATCGGTTTAGAAATATAGTCATTTACTCCAGCTGCTAGACAGGTTTCGCGATCGCCTTTCATCGCCATTGCTGTTTGAACAATTACTGGAATCGTCTTATATTGCCAATGTTCTCGCAGTTGTTGCACCAACTTCAGACCATCTCCATCTGCCAGACAAACATCCATTAGAATTACTACTGGGTCTAACTCTCTGAGAGTTTCCCACATTTCAGTAGCATTCTTAACCCAAGTCACCTGATATCCCAATTTACGTAGATAAATTTGCATTAAATCACCGTTGGGTAAATCATTTTCTACCAGCAAAATATCTACAGAAGAACTAGGAGTCAAAGGTAGAGGAAATGAAGAAAATTTTCCTTCCCCTGCTTCCCCATCTCCCCACACTCCCACCTCTGGCTTAAAGGGAAGTACAAGGGTAAAACGGGAGCCATGATTTACTTCCGATTCCACTTTCACAGAACCACCGTGAATTTGGGCGAGTTTTCGAGTCACTGCTAAACCCAAACCAGTACCTTCAACGCCATCAGCTACAGCCTTGGCAACTTGGAAATAGGGTTGAAACAGTTGAGCTAGGTCTTCTTGGGAAATGCCAGAGCCAGTATCCCAAACTGTAAAATGCATAAATGCACCTTTGGGAGCAACCTGTAAGCCAACACTTCCAATACTTGTAAACTTTAGGGCATTGAAAAGTAAATTCAACAGCATTTGCTTGAGTCGTAAGGGATCGGCTACTAGGGTTGTAACATCGGGTTCAAGTTCTAGACACAGTTTCAAACCCTTATTAGCGGCTTTCTCTTTCACCAGTGCCAAAACATTGCTACACAGCAGTTGCACATCTAGTATTTCCCACTGCACTTCCATCTGATTTGCTTCAATTTTAGAGAGATCCAAAATATCATTAATCAGAGCTAGCAAGTGCTTGCCGCTAGACTGAATGATATTTAAATACTCTTCCTGGCGTTCTTTAGTTGGTGCAAACCCTGGCGCTAAAAGCAGGTGGGTAAACCCAATAATGGAACTAAGCGGTGTCCGAATTTCGTGGCTGGTATTTGCCAAAAACTGGTTTTTGAGTTGATTGGTACGCTCCAATTCTTGATTAGAGTTACTTAACTGTTGATACCGTTGTTGCCAAGATAGGATCTGTCTAAGTTGTACCAAAGCTGTTGTACAGTTGTTGGCAGACCTCGCCATAAAGTGTGATCTCAGTTGAACTTGTGATTCTCTTATAGAATCACGATCAGAAATTAGGGGCGCTGCGGCGATAATTAGCCAGCCCATAACGCTGCCAGAATCATCAGCCAAAGGCCAAGCACTCGGTGGTTGTTGATTCTCAAGCTGTTGCAAATCTTCGAGTTCTATAACCTCTTGCAATCTCAACAGCAGCTTTTTTTGGCTCTTCAGTACTTCTAGAAATAAAGGTTGTGAATTGGGGGATGGAGAATGAGAAACATAGTAAACTGTTGCCACAGTTTCTTGTGGTTGAAACAGAGCAATGCCTACGGCGCAATCTGTAAGCGCCAGATTACTGCTGTTTACAGCACTATTGATTTCATTAACTACAGTTTGGAAAATTTCTGCTTGTGCGGTTTCTGTCTGTGGGACAGTGTTACAAGCAGAAATTAGGTAATCATTAAGGTGACTTTGCAACTGGTTCAAGCTGCTCTCCAGCCACAGATGGGCGCGAAGTTGCTGAATTGTTGTCAAAAGTTTTGGCGTTGCATCTATCCGTGAGTTCTGGTCTGGTAAGCTTGAGTACTGCTGCATGGTCAACTAGACCGGTGAACAAGTTTAGCTTCACATAAAAATCACAATAGGATTTTATGTATATTAGCCGACAATTCTTTTTTATTTATAAACCATAACTTATGTTGTTATAAACCATAACTTATGATGTCGAATTTAGCAGCTACTCAAAAAAATTATTGTATAAACCACTAAGGGACTTCCAAATAAAAAAATATCCAATTAACTCTTGTGGGGTGGGTGTCTCGCCCGCCCAGTTTCTATGGCTCTCGTGTCGCCCACCCCACAAGATTGGATAATTTATTTCTTGGAGTTCCCTAACCTCAAATTTTTAAAAGTAACTTCAGACTTATGGATACACAATTTGCCCAACTAATCGTGAATGGCATTGCGGTGGGGAGCATTATTGCTCTAGCGGCAGTCGGACTCACTCTTACATCTGGAATTTTACGGCTATCTAACTTTGCTCATGGTGACTTTCTCACTTTAGGAGCCTATCTCACCTGGCTGATAAACACTCTTGGAGTCAATATTTGGCTGTCGATGATCCTGGCGACGGTGGGAACAGTAGCAGCAATGCTGTTATCGGAAAAGCTACTGTGGTCAAGGATGCGCTCTATCCGTGCTACTTCCACGACGCTGATTATTATTTCCATCGGACTTGCCTTATTTATTCGTAATGGGATTATTTTTATCTGGGGTGGCAAGAACCAAAATTATAATTTACCTGTTACCCCGGCTTTAGATATTTTTGGTTTAAAGGTGCCGCAAAATCAATTATTGGTATTGGGGTTGGCGGTGCTAGCAATTTTGGGGCTACATTATCTGCTGCAAAATACCAAAATTGGTAAGGCGATGCGAGCTGTTGCTGACGATCTAGACTTAGCCAGGGTTTCCGGTATCAATGTAGACCGAGTAATTTTCTGGACTTGGCTAATTGCTGGTACTCTTACGTCATTGGGCGGCAGTATGTATGGGTTAATTACAGCCGTGCGCCCGAATATGGGATGGTTTTTAATTTTACCTTTATTCGCCTCGGTGATTCTTGGTGGCATTGGCAACCCTTACGGTGCGATCGCCGGAGCTTTGATTATTGGCATCGTCCAAGAAATCAGCACTCCTTGGCTGGGTTCACAGTACAAACAAGGTGTAGCACTGTTGATCATGATTTTGGTGCTGCTCATTCGTCCCAAAGGTTTATTCAAAGGAACGATTTGAGCAGCACCACTCCACTTCTTAATTATTCAATAATGTGGAAATACCAGGCTGCTACCAGCAAGTTGATAGCTAACAAGAACAGTGCCCAGCCTGTGCGATAGGCGTAGGGAGGTTTAGCTCCACTATCGGCAACGGCGGAAATCTTCGTTTTAGCAGTCATAATCCAATTCTCCTAATGTCAGGACTTTTTAAGAAATACCAAACTGGCGTACCAAATACCCAAATTCTTTAAGAATATTTGTGTAAAGTTGGGGATTGGGGATTGGGGATTGGGGATTGGGGATTGGGGATTGGGAATTGGGGACTGGGGACTGAGGATTGGTTATTTTTTCTTTTCCTGCTTCCTGCTCCCTGCTTCCTGCTCCCTACTCCCTACTCCGCACTCCCTCCTCACCAGCATGATAGGAACTGCGAACCAGAGGCCCAGAACGAACATGATTGAATCCCATTTCCCATGCTAATCTGCCGAGTTGATCGAATTCCTCTGGAGTCCAATATTTTTGGACTGGCAAATGTTCTAAAGATGGTCGCATATACTGCCCGATAGTCAAGCGATCGCACCCTACAGCCCTTAAATCAGCCATTGCTTCAACAACTTCATCCAGTGTTTCTCCGTGGCCTAGCATCAAACCTGATTTGGTGGGAATTGTCGGATCGATTTCTTTGACCATAGCTAGTACCAAGAGTGAGCGATCGTACTTGGCTCCCCGCCGCACTGGCCCAGTTAACCGTTGCACTGTCTCAATATTGTGATTGAAACAAGCTGGTTTGGCTTTCACAATCATCGCTATACGCTGGCGTTGACCTGATTCCCCAACACCAGCACCACCCCAAAAATCTGGGGTCAGCACTTCAATTTGAGTCTCTGGGTTCAACTGGCGGATAGTCGCGATCGTCTTCACAAAATGCCCTGCACCCTGATCGGGTAAGTCATCACGGGCTACAGAAGTCAGCACCACATAACGCAACCCCAAAAGCTGCACGGACTGGGCTACCTTTTGGGGTTCTTCTAAATCAAGAGGCATCGGTGCATGACCTTTATCTACTTGACAAAAAGCACAAGAACGTGTACAGGTAGGCCCCATTAGTAAGAAAGTTGCAGTTTTTTGGGCGTAGCACTCTCCCCGGTTGGGACAGCGCCCTTCTTCGCAAATCGTGTGAATTTGGCGCTGCTTAATAATGCGTTGTACGGTAGAGATTTCACTGGCTTTACCAATCGGGCGACGTAACCAGCTAGGCATTGCCGTAATTTCAGACTTTAATTCGGCTTGTTGTGACGAAATCATAGACATCCAAGCAAGATGTGGATATAGAGTAGTGGTCTGTCAATTCATCGTTGACCGCAGTCCATCCCCACCATATCAGTACATTGAGGGTGGGGACTTTCGCTCGGCGTTAAATATCACCATGATCCAAATTGAAAAGAGCGCCAGCAAAAGTTTTACAAAACACCTCTAACAATGTCATTTATACCGAAATATACTATCCCCCAATTGCTAGAAATTTTGTATATAGTGGGAGGATTCTCAAGGACAATCGGCAAAGTCGCTATTTACACTTAAAGTTTCTGTTAGAGCAAACAGTCGTGGCAAGCAACAAAATTTTAGTTATCGATGACACTACAGTTGTCAGGGTGAAAGTACGAGAAATGTTGCCTCCGGGCAATTTTGAGGTACTGGAAGCAAAAGACGGTGTGGAAGGACTAAATTTCATCCTTCAGGAAAAACTCAGCCTGATTATGCTGGATTTCCTGTTGCCTAAGATGAGTGGCTGGGAAGTTTTTCAGCAAGTTCAAGCCCATCCAGAGTTAAGGAAAATTCCTTTAGTGATCATGTCTGGTCGCAAGGAAGAGGTAACGGAGAAAATCACAGAACCATTTGAATATTTTGAATTTTTGGGCAAGCCTTTTGATCAGAAGCAACTAATTAACGCAATTAAGTTAGCTATGACCAAGGCAAAACAGCCACGCCCAGAACTAGTATCCGTAGGAGCGCCGATTGCTGTCAAAAATAGCACAATTAAAACTTCTAGCGTCGCCAATGGTACGGTAGTAGCCCCTAGCGTTGCAAATACTGCGATGCCTACGGCGGCAAGCAAAGCTACCCCTACTGCTGCAAATAGTGGGATGCCTACGGTGGCAAGCAACGCCACTCCTATTGCTGGAGGAGTCTCCGACGCAGAAATTAATGTGTTGAATGAAAAAATTGTCAAAATGCAAGCAGAAATTGATGGTTTGAAGAAACAACTAACTCAGGTTGTGACTTTTATTAAACAAAAAATCAAGTAGTATTTGTGCTCGTTATTATTATCGCAGCCAAAAATACACCGTCTTTAATAACGGGTGTCCGATTAAAAGCTGGTAAAAATAGTTAGTTCAAAAACACTTATGTTGACAAATCATCATTGACAACAAAATTCAAAAAAACAAAAAACCATACGTAGGGGCAATTGATGAATTGCCCCTACCTGGAAATAATTCTTTTCGGCTGTTCTTTACCTAAGCCCTAATCCAAAATCTGTATCAAAACTTCAAAGATAGTCCACAAATTGAAAGCAGCAATAGCAAACATTTACCAGATGAATCTGGTAGCAATATCTTTGGAAACCTTATAGTTTTATACCAAAGTTAGCCTTTCCAAAATTACATAGTTCCAGATAATTATTAAAAAATCATATTTTATCATATAAATTAAACAATAAAAAATCCTATTTCATAATGTGGATAGTCTTCGTATGGCAATAGTAAGCCATAGAAACAACAATTATGAGCATAATCTGCAATGTTAATAGTATTGGATACCGCACGGGTAAAAGCTTGACGCTGAGGTTGCTCTAGTTGCTAACCAACTAATGCGAACTGATAGTGTGACAAGACGGTTGCTAATACTAGAGACTTCCAAATAAAAAAATGTCCCAAAACTGACCCAAAAACCCTCTCTATTTCTCCTTTCTCTCTGTTTCCTCTGCGGTACCCTGCGGGAAGCCGTACCACTTCGTGGAAGCAAGCTACACGTAGCGTCTCGTAGAGAAGCGTCTACGTTAAAAAAAGTGACTTTGATAAATAGTTTTAGGCTTAACTGAACCGTATTGAGCTATGTGGCTATTTTTCAATATTTTTTATTAAAAAAATAACCGTATTTATTTGGAATTATATTTTTTAATAAAAGTAGCTATATCTGTGTCTGTTCCTTCATGAGAAACGCTGTTGATTAACTGAAAAAGTTAAGTTATGACATCAACAATATTGTTCCGAGTAGCGCTTATTTTATAAAATAACAAGGGTAATAATGACTAATTTCAGAGCGATCGCCTTCATAAAAGAGGATGTTCAACTCCGGTGAAAGTGAAGATTGGTGGTTAATGTCTATGCTGTAGCGATCGCACTCATAGTCGATTATGGGTAATTTATTGTGAAAATGTTGCTGTTATCAGAGTTTTTGGGAACTATAGGATTGTCAGACGCGAAAGAAAGCCAGTCAGTCTGCGAACAAAATAGAAGTGACTGAGCTGCGATCGCAGGGCAATAGTGAACAAGAAGTAAAATTAATTTAAGTATATGAATGACAAGCCAGAGATGAGAATACTTTATGAACCAAAAGATAATTTAATTTTAGTGGTGGATGATACCACTACAAATCTAGAAATTGTCTTTGGCATATTAACTAATGTAGGCTTTAAAGTCATTACAGAAAATGAGGGTAAAAAGGCAATTTGCCAGGTTGAGAATAGACTACCTGATTTGATATTATTGGATATAATGATGCCGGGAATAGATGGATTTGAAACCTGCAAAAGGCTCAAAGAAAATTCAGCTACTTGTGATATTCCCGTAATTTTTATGACCGCCAACTCTGATACTGATAGTAAGGTAAAGGGTCTAAATATGGGGGCAGTTGATTACATTACCAAACCCTTTCATGAAGAAGAATTATTAGCTAGAATTCAAACCCATCTTCAATTACGAAATCTCACAAAAACTTTAGAAAAACGAGTTGCAGAAAGGACAGCAGCTTTGTCTAGGGCATTAAAAGACCTCCAAGAGTCTCAACTTCACCTTGTACAGACAGAAAAAATGTCTGCCCTTGGTCAATTAGTAGCAGGAGTTGCTCATGAAATTAATAATCCAGTTGGTTTCATTCATGGCAATCTCGGACACGCTTCAGTATACTTCCAAGACATGGTTAACATTATTGACCTCTATCAGCAGCATTATCCTAATCCGGTTCCAGAAATTCAAGAGCAAATTGCCGCGATAGATTTGAAGTATATACTTGCCGATCTACCTAATTTAATTTCCTCAATGAAAGAGGGTGTTCAGCGTATTCGCAACATTAGTACCAGTCTGAGAACCTTTTCTCGAGCAGATAGCGATCGCAAAGTTTCTTGCAATATTCACGATGGCATTGACAGCACAATCATGATCCTCAAACACCGCTTAAAAGCATCGGAGGAACGACCCGATATTCAAATAACTAAAGATTACGGTAATTTGCCAGACTTAGAATGCTTCATCGGACAACTAAATCAGGTATTTATGAATTTATTAGCCAATGCTATTGATGCTTTAGAGGAGTCTAATATAGGACGCACCTATATTGCAATTGAAGCAAATCCTAATCAAATTTTGATTCAGACGACTCTGACTGAAGATAAAAATCATATCTTGATTCGGATTAAAGATAATGGCGTGGGAATGTCGGCTGATGTCCAGCAAAATATCTTTGACTATTTATTCACCACTAAGCCTGTCGGTCAAGGTACAGGATTAGGATTATCAATTGCTCGTCAAATTGTTGTCCATAAACATGGAGGAACTCTGGAGATAAATTCAGCACTAGGACAAGGTTCAGAGTTTATTATCAAGCTTCCTATTTAATAATTAATAAGAAATAAATAAATTTATGTTCAAGGCAGTAGTAGCTCATAGTAACGATCCAGATTCTCTATCAGCAGTTGAAGAAGTTCTTCAGCAATGTGCCAGTTCTCTTGCAGGAGATATACCCAAAGCTGGGATTATTTTTGCTGCAATTGACTTTGAACATTCTCTGATTTTACAGCAAATTTATCAGGCTTTTCCTGGGATTGAGTTGATTGGTGGAACAACAGATGGAGAAATTTCTTCAGTCTTAGATTTTCAGCAGGACTCAATCACCTTGATGTTGTTTTGCTCAGACGAAGTTGAAATTCACGCAGGAGTTGGACGCCAAGTTTCAGCTGATCCAATTATTGCCACTAAACAAGCTGTAGAGCAGGCTAAAGCAAAAAGTGCCGCACCTCCAAAGCTATGCTTAACTCATCCAGAGAGCCTCACAACTAGTGGTGTTTCTATATTGAATGGCTTAAAGCTAGCTCTTGGTCAATATGTGCCGATATTCGGTGGTTTGGCAGGCGATCAATCAAGATATCAAAATACATATCAATTTTTTCAAACAGAAGTATTAAGTGATTCTGTACCAATTCTACTTTTTTCCGGCAGAATATTGTTTTCTCACGCTGTTGCAAGTGGTTGGCATCCCATTGGTCAAACAAGCAAAATTACTAAGGTAGATAAGAACATAGTCTATCAAATAGATGGTAAACCAGCTTTAGATTTTTATCATCATTATTTAGGTTCGCTTCCTCCCTCAATGGAATATCCACTAGCAGTATTTGAGCAAAATGGAGACAGTTTTTATATAAGAGCGCCTATTGCTTACAATCAGGAATCTGGTAGCATAACATTTTTTGGAGATATTCCCGATCAAGCAATTATTCAAATTTCAGAAGCAGCTTATGAAGATATTCTGGCAGCTTCAAAAGCATCGTTTATGAATGCCTTAGATAATTACCCAGGTGCAGAACCGAGTGCTGTTTTATTTTTTTCATGTGTAGCTCGTCGGCAAATACTTGGTACAAGGGCACAAGAAGAGTATCAGAATACGAAACTTTGCCTGACTGACTATTTACCTGCCTGCGGATTTTATTCTTATGGAGAGATTGCTCCTATAGATCGAATTAGCCAGACGCAATTTCATAATGAAACTTTTGTAACTTTAATTTTGGGAACTCGGTAAAAACTGATGGAAATCCTGGATTATCAACAAGAAATTAAGGAATTAAAAAAAGCGAATAGAATTATCCAAAAACAATTGGAACGCTCTGAATCAGACAGAATAAAACTCGAAGATACAAATCAGAAAAAAGAATCATTGCTCAGGAAAGTAATTGATGAATTAAAGAAATATCAAAACAACTTAGAAGAAAGAAGCTATGAGCTAGAAACGATGCTTCTTAATCTTCAGATAATGCAGAATAAGATGTCTACTTTGGGAAGTCTTGTGGCAGAAGTAGCTCATGAAATTAATAACCCAGTTGGCTTTATAGCAGGTAATCTGGCTCCGGCTAAAGAGTATATTCAGAATTTATTACATCTCATTGACCTCTATCAGCAAACCTATCCCAAACCGTCTCAAGAAATTCAAGAAACAATCGAACTAATTGACCTGGACTATGTGCGAGAGGATCTACTTAAACTCATTTCCTCAATGAGAGAAGGTACAGATCGCATTTCCAACATTAGCAACAGCTTGAGAATTTTCTCTAGAGCAGATACAGAACAAAAAGTTCTGTTTAATCTTCATGAAGGTATTAATAGCACTCTCCTCATTCTCAAGCACCGTTTGAAAGCTAATAAGATTCGTCCTGCTATTGAATTAGTTCAAGATTATGGAGAATTCCCTCTAGTAGAATGCTTCCCAGGACAGCTGAATCAGGTATTTATGAATTTGTTGGCAAATGCCATTGATGCTTTAGAAGAGTCTAACTGTGGACTGAGTTTTAATGATATTAAGGTAAATCCCAATAAAATTACAATTCATACGGCTCTAACTGAAGATAAAAATCATGTGTCGATTCGGATTCAAGATAATGGGGTGGGAATATCGGCTGATGTTCAGCAAAAAATGTTTGGCCATTTATTTACAACCAAACCTGTAGGAAAAGGAACAGGATTAGGATTATCAATCGCTTATCAAATAATTGTCCAAAAACATAAAGGAACTCTAGAAGTAAATTCTGTATTAGGCAAAGGTTCTGAGTTTATAATCACTATTCCCATTTATTAAACTAGTAAATATACCAATTATTCAAATTAATATTAGGAAAAAACGTTAGATTTTTTAGCAGGTCATAGTGAAATAATAATTCATGCTTCATAATGAACTACTGATGAGGATGTAAGCTATAAGAGACTTTCCAAAATAGGTAACTGTATGTAGCAAGGTCAAGGTTCATAATTTGTGGTGACTATTTCCATTCATTAGAAATAAAAGCAAGTATTAAATTCTCTGAATTAAAGAGATTAAGCAGTTAGTTTAGAGAAGTTTTGGGGAACTCTAGACGTGTAGCCCCAACATTGTGTTCTCAAAATTTATGACCAATACACTTAACCACTCAATCGGTACACTGAATCTCTCTTTAGAACGTGATGTATTTTTACGTACATTAATCAGAGAATTATCTGGCACTTTACAGGATGTAGTTGGTTTAAAAGAAGCTTCTGGATTTATTAGCGTAGTTGGTGAAAGGATGGGGAGACAGATGAATCAAGATTATAAATCTGCCCTGGAAGTCTCCAACCTTTCTCGTAAGCAGGTAGCTGATGTGTTGGTTGATTTAAAAAAACGAATCCAGGGCGATTTTTATATAATTGAGCAGAATGATGAAAAAATTGTCTTTGGCAATCGTGTCTGCCCATTTGGTGACAAAGTACTTAATCGTCCTGCCATGTGTATGATGACTTCAAACGTTTTTGGAACGATCGCAGCTAATAATCTGGGATATGCGAAAGTAGAATTACAAGAGACCATAGCAGAGGGTGCTTCTGGATGTAGAGTTATTGTTTACTTAAAACTTACAGAAGAAGCAGAAGATGCAGAAGGTCGAGAGTACTTTCGGGGACTAGAATCTGTCTAAACCCTTCAGTACTAAACCAACCCCAGCATACAAGCTTGAGTGCAGATATATAAAGTAGAGTCAAACCCCAAAATTGGAAATACCATGACTCCTGAACAATTTCTTGAACTTGCCAGAGTTTTACCAGAACCTTTACTCCTGGTGAGTGGAGAGGGTCAGTTGTTAGCTACCAATCAACCAGTAGCAGATATGTTGGGGTTACACCGTAAGGAACTGCGGGGGAAAATGCTCATTGAACTTGTAACTGAATCTGCTAATGATATTGTCAAGTACCTGCAAGCATGTTCAAGTAGTAGGGCAATGGTTATTGGCTCCTTGACTTTACGAAAGAATGATGGACAAACGTTAATATGTCGTAGCCAAGGAGCCGTTATTCAACCTTGGTCTTGTAAATCTTCAGCTTTAATTCTCTTACGCTTGGAAAACAGAACTTTAGCCAGCAGTAATTTCGTTCTCCTGAATGAGAAACTCGATGAGTTAGCAAAAGAGGTTCAGAGACGAAAACAGGCAGAGGAAGCCCTGAAGAAAGCGAATCAAGAGCTAGAAATTCGGGTTGAGGAACGTACAACTGCTTTACAAGAAACCCTAAATGAACTGCAACTTACCCAAACTCAGCTTATCCAAGCTGAGAAAATGTCTAGTTTAGGTCAGATGGTAGCTGGTATCGCCCATGAGATTAATAACCCAGTGAGTTTTATTTATGGCAACCTTCACCACGCGTATAAATATACTCAAGATTTACTGAAATTGGTGCAAATTTATCAACAATTTTGTCCAAATAGTTCTCCAGAAATCCAACAGCAAATAGAAGAAATAGACTTAAATTTCCTGATTCAAGATACAACTAAACTTTTCCAGTCAATGAAAGTGGGAGCAGAACGCATTCAGGAAATTATTAAATCACTACGTAACTTTTCTAGGCTGGATGAAGCAGAACTTAAGCAAGTTAATATCCATGAAGGAATTGATAGTACTTTAATGATTTTGGAGCATCGCCTACAAGGTAGCCATGAGTACCCAGAAATCAAAGTCATCAAAGAATATAGTCAACTGCCCGATGTAAATTGCTACCCTGGTCAACTGAACCAAGTGTTTATAAATATTCTTGCTAATGCCATTGATGCACTGGAGGTATTGGCAAAGAATGGTAAGTCGTCAACAGTCGATTCACAAACTACTGACAATGGAAAACTGCCAAAGAATAATCCCCAAATTCAAATTAAAACTGAGGTAATGGATGAAAACTGGATAGCGGTTACTATTGCTGATAATGGTTTGGGGATAAATGAACAAGTTCGCTCAAAGCTATTTGATCCGTTTTTCACCACAAAAGATGTGGGCAAAGGTACTGGACTAGGTTTATACATAAGCTATCAGATTATAGTTGAAAAACATAACGGACAACTTAGCTGTTTTTCTGTTCCCGGAAAAGGTGCAGAATTTGTAATTAGGATACCGATTAATATGATGTCTGCCAAATTCCCATAATAAATAATAAAAGAACCGTTACCCTGAGCGGGGTGGGGTTTCGGGTGTTATCTTTAATTGCCCAGATAATGATGTACTTTATATGAGAAACGCCTGTCTGCTAATTAGCAAACAGGCGTGTCTTTGAGTAGAAAGTTTGATTAAGACTCGGTTAAATCTTAGCAGTAGAATCAACTGAGGGTTGAGACTGACTAACCGAATCTAACTTTGGCAAAAGCACTAGGTTTTGTGCTTTTACATTACTGTTGATTGTTGCTTGCAAAAATGGGGTATTGGAGATGGAATTGTTGGCCAATGTAAACAGTGGATTTGACAAAATTCCTGCTATAGTAGTGGCAATTAATGTTACCACCAACCCGACCTGCAAAGGTCTTAGCCCAGGTAAATCCCAACGCACTTGTGGATAATTCTTCACCGCGTCGGACATTTCATGGGGTTCTTTAACTACCATCATCTTAACTACGCGAATGTAGTAGTAGATGGAGACGACACTGGTAACTAAGCCTAGCAAAACTAACCAATAAAGTCCTGCTTGCCAACCTGCCCAGAATAAGTAAATCTTGCCGAAAAAGCCAGCCAATGGGGGAATACCACCCAAGGAAAGCAGGGAAATACTCAGCCCCAATGTTAGGAGTGGGTCTTTTTGATATAGGCCAGAGTATTCGGCAATCTGGTCGGTTCCCGTGCGTAATGAGAATAGGATGATGCAGGTAAAGGCGCACAGGTTCATGAACAGGTAAACCAGTAGGTAAAATATCATACTGGCATATCCTGCCTGTGTACTAGCAATCAAGCCAATCATCACAAACCCAGCTTGGGCAATGGATGAATAAGCTAGCATCCGTTTCATGCTGGTTTGGGCTAAGGCGACTACGTTACCCAAGATCATGCTGAGAACGGCTAGAGCAATGAAGACAAACCTCCACTCGTCAGCAACAAGGGGGAAGGCTGTTGTTAGTAAGCGGATGGCTAGGGCAAACCCAGCTGCTTTGGAACCGACTGATAAAAAGGCGATGACTGGGGTGGGAGCGCCTTCGTAAACGTCTGGTGTCCACTGGTGGAAGGGTGCAGCAGAGATTTTGAAGCCAATACCTGCGATCGCAAAAACCAAGGCAATCACTAAACCTAAAGATTGACCGACTTTAGCTGTGGCAATGCCATTAGCGATCGCACTTAGTTCAGTTTGTCCTCCAGATAGTCCATACAGCAGTGATACACCGTACAAAAATATTGCCGTACTGGAAGCTCCAATTAACAAGTATTTCAGCGCTGCTTCATTGGAGCGGGGGTCACGCTTGGTATAACCTGTCAATAAATAAGAGGAGATACTCAGGGTTTCTAGAGAGATGAAAATCATCACCAACTCACTAGCCCCGGATAAAAACATCCCTCCTAAAGTGGCACTCAGCAAAATAGCGATGAATTCGGCTAAAGGGGTGCCGCTCTGTTCAACGTAGCGAATTGACATCAGTATAGTGGCGATCGCAGATAAGGCAATAATCCCGCGAAAGACGATACTCAGGTCATCACTATTAAAGCCGCCGGTAAAACCGATGGGATTAGGAGCGTCCCATTGAAAATATAGGGCGACAATCGAAGCAAATAAACCTGCGATCGCTAAATATCCAATCCAGCGTGCGGATGTACGCCCCAAAATCAAATCAACTATCAAAACCCCCAAGAGGGTGAGAATAACAATCCCCTCTGGTAAAATCGTTCCAGCGTTCAACTGGGATGCAATATTAGCAAAATCCATGAGATGTATAGGTTTTGGCGATTAGACATCAAGGCTAACTCTGTTCACTCTAGCAAGTTTTCTAATCCCCAGACTAGCTCTTTTAACAAGAGCTTAACAGCTTGGGTACAAATTGCGATCGCTAAGAAGCCAGGGCAATAGAATTCGCGGCTATACAAACTGCGCGGACTAAGGGACTGACAAATAAAAAAATACTCAACTACTTATTGTGGGGTGGGCGACACGAGAGCCCTTGTATACGGGCTCTCGTGTCGCCCACCCCACAAGATTGGGTAATTTAATTCTTGTCAGTCCCTAAGATAAAATTAAGGTTTTTTAACTACGCCCGAATCCTTGACCCCGCAAAACTTTTGACCATACAAGTAATTCGCCCTGTTCACCGCCTGCGGCCAGTAAGTTACCTTCGGGATGCCAAGCTAGGCTAGAAAATCCTGCTGAGACACCTGTGATAATTTGGGATACTTCCTTGGCTTTGTTCCACAAACATAACCAGCCGTCAGTAGCAGCAGAAGCGAGCAGGAAGCTTTTGGGTGCAAAGGCGATCGCATTGATCACACCCACATGATTTGTTAATACTCGCGCTTCCCAACCCAAGGTATCATCCTCTAGCTTTTCCCACACCACAATACCTTCAACGCTAGAAGATGCCAGTATTGGCGCACCCACTTTGGTAATAGCTTCTGACCATGCCAATTGGCGAATTTTACCAGGGAAGCCACGCATTACCCAAGGGTCGGGGTTGTTCCATTCCAAAACGCTGACACTGCGATCCATATTGCCAGAAGCCAGGAATTTGCCATCGGGCGACCAAGCCATCGCTAAACTGACAGTAGTCATCTCTAAGCTGTATGGTTCTTCATCCCAGTTTTGACTATGCCAAATCTTGACTCCTTTATAACCACTAATGGCTAAATATTGCCCGTCAATGCGCCAATCTATACCCAGTACTGAAGAGTTGTCGAAATTTAGTGTCACGACAATTTCCTGAGTATCTGCATCCCAGACTTGGACGTAACGCCCCAAACTAAAAGCCAGTTGGTTACTGGTATAATTCCAAGCTAGCTTGTCAATCCATGCGGGGGCATTTGACAAGGTGGCAATTAATTCGGTGTCGCGCCAAATTTTCACCTGTCCATCTTGTCCGCCAACGGCTAAAAATTTTCCATCGGGTGAAAAGGCCAGACAGTCTACGGATTTCCCGTTAGCAGTTTGTAAGGTTGTGAGTTCGCCATCATTCCACAGAACTACTTCCCCGGCGGCAGAAGTTGCTGCTAAAGTTTTACCTTGTGGCGACCAAGCGATCGCAGTTACATAATCTGAAAGTGTCCCCGAATAATTTTGTTCAAATTCCTTAGATTTGCTGGTTGTGGTGTTCATAGTTATTGGGTACTGGGTACTGGGGACTGGGGACTAGGGATTGGGAATTAGGGGGACTAGGACAAGGAAGAATTATTAAACACATCTCTCCTTTGTGTACCTTGTTTCTTCCTAATCCCCAATCCCCAGTCCCCAATCCCCTTTTATGCTAAACAAGCGAGAAAATCTTGCTTGAGTTGGGCTGCATCAAGATTGCGACCGATAAAAACTAGTTCGTTTTTGGGGGTTTCGCTTGGTTTCCAGGGGCGATCGGGTTTCCCATCAAATATCATGTGTACTCCTTGAAACACAAATCGATTATCTTCTCCAGCAATATTTAAAATGCCTTTCATCCGAAATATATCTGTTCCTTGGGTACGCAGTAACTCGGAAAGCCAAGTGTTTAATTTTTCTCCATCCACTGCACCTGCTTCTACTAAAGCTACTGAAAAAACACTTTCATCGTGTACGTGGGCATCTTCGCCTAAGAAATCTGGATCAATTTCTAATGCGCGGTCTAAATCAAAGGCTTTTACACCTAATAAAGCGTCTATTCCTAGTTCCGAATTCTGGGTACGGTAGATTTTGGCGATCGCATTCATCGCCCGAATCCGTTTTTCTAATTCATCCAACTCTTCTGGCGCCACCAAATCTGTTTTATTAAGTAAGATCACATCGGCAAAGGCAATTTGTTCTTGGGCTTCGTCTGCATCCCAATGCTGCCAAATATGTTTGGCATCTACGACTGTCACCACTGCATCTAGAGACAGTTGGCTTTGCAAATCTTCATCAACAAAAAATGTCTGAATCACTGGTGCAGGATCGGCTAGTCCAGTGGTTTCAATTACTATATGGTCAAATTTATCACGCCGCTTCATCAAATTGCCAATGATGCGAATTAAGTCGCCGCGCACTGTACAACAGATACAGCCGTTGTTCATTTCAAAAATTTCTTCATCTGCATCGATAATCAATTGATTATCAATACCCACTTCCCCAAATTCATTAACAATCACAGCAACTTTTTTGCCGTGTTCGTAGGTGAGGATGTGATTGAGTAGAGTCGTTTTACCTGCTCCCAAATAACCTGTAAGAACAGTAACGGGAACTGAATTGTTGATTACGTCAGCCACCATACTCTAAATTCCCCTTGTCTCACCTTGTGGATAATCATTATCACATATCATAAATCTTTTCATATTTTTGTGCGAACTTGCTGTTATTTTGGGTTTCAGCAAAATAAATAAAAAAACAACTCCCTGAAGACGTGGGAGTTGTCGTTTTGTATTCGAGTAATTTTTTAAAAGATTCAGAATGGAGCGATGCCCTTCGGTGCAGGCTCAGGGTAAGACCTGGGTTGGGCTGCGCCTACGCTAAACAGATAGTAGCCAATATAGCAGCGATTATATAAAATACTCCCACCACTTGCAATTCTGACCAGCCAGTTAGTTCTAAATGATGGTGTAAAGGTGCCATTTTAAAGAGGCGCTTGCCTTTGCCATCGGGTCCTTTGGTAGCTTTGTAATAACTTACCTGCGCCATCACCGAAAGGGTTTCTACGAAGAAGATACCACTGAGAATAAATAGAGCTACTAAGGTGTTTGTCAATAATGCTACAGCCGCTAAAGCTCCTCCCAACGCCAAAGAACCGGTATCTCCCATGAAAACGCGGGCTGGGTTCCGATTATGGGCTAAGAAACCTAAGCAACCACCACTTAAAGCCGCACAGAAAACCATCAACCCTGGTGCTGTCGGGGCGATCAGGGCACCTAATGCCAAAAGTGCGATCGCTACTGTTCCTGCTGCTAACCCATCAATACCATCTGTTAAATTAGTGGCATTACTTTCTGCAACTAGCACAAAACCTGCTAGAGGCCAAAATAGGAATCCTAATGGTAGTGTGAAGCCCACCCAAGGCAGAGCAATATTTGTAATATTAGAAGGTTGATTAAACATCAGCCAGAAACAAAACACTGCCGCAAAACTCACTTGCAAAGCCAGTTTTGTTTTGGGAGATATACCTTTATTTGATTTCCGGCGCAGAATTTGCCAATCGTCGAGCCAGCCAACCAATCCGTAGCTGATTGTCAAAGCCGAAACTGCAAGCACATCTTTAGCAAAGTTAGACAATATACAGGCAAGCATCACAGATACAGGTATAAAAAATATACCTCCCATTGTTGGGGTGCCTGCCTTTTTTAAATGGGCTTGGGGTCCATCTTCACGAATGATTTGTCCAGTTTTGAGTGCTTGAAGTAAGGGTATTACCCAATAGCCCACGGCACCTGAACCCAGCGTACACAACAGTAGTGGCAGGGTTAACGACATACTTTGCCACGGTAGCCGATTGGCCATCGAATCCAAGAAAAATGCTGTTGTACCTAGCCCTACGGCTAATAAAGAGGCTAGAGCGATTCCAGAAATATTTAATCCTTGCTCAGGAGATAATTTAGCGTCCACAAAAGTTTCCCTTCACTCCACACTTATAAAACTAAATACCAGGAACTAGGAATACTACCAATTCCCTAGCTTGAAAAGGCTAATTCTCAGCGATTTCTATATCATCCTCATCATCATCGAGGTCGTAACCAATTCCATCTTCTACACCCATTAAAGAGTCTATTCCTTCTTCGTTATCTTGAAAATCCGGTTCGTGAACGTCACGCGATATGATGCGATCGCTGCTTTGCAACCAGTCCAACAAAGAAGATTCTGGCTTTAGGTGGATGACATCGGCTCGTTGGTTACGAGGTTCTTCACGTAATGGAGAGTTCAACATATCGAGTCAGGACAAGAAAAGGTTTAGGTAAGTTGACATTTAGAGTCTATCACTTGACACGGATTTATTTAGTTATCTTTTCAACCCTTTGGTTGACAAATCCGCATTGAGATAGAAATTTTTTATTTAATGGGCATAAGGCTTAGGTCAAGCGATTCTTAGTTATTTTTATGGCTCTACATATATCTCATGAATATCTTGTTTATGCTGATGGAAGGTGAGTGATTTTTGAGGTGACAGGCGATGATGGGAAAAGCAGCTCTGATCGATGCGATCGCACTTACAAATCGCGGTCTACTGGCGACTGAAGGACAGAAACAGGCTATCCTAGCAGCGATCGCCAATTTAGAAGACTTTAATCCTACGCCCCGTCCGGTGGAAGCTAGTAATTTGCTAGATGGCAATTGGCGATTACTATACACCACTAGCAAGGCTCTTTTAAACTTAGATCGTCTACCTTTGTGCAAACTCGGTCAAATCTATCAGTGTATCCGGGTAGAGACTACCAGTATTTACAACATAGCTGAGATTTATGGCTTACCTTATTTGTCAGGATTAGTCAGCATTGCTGCTAAATTTGAGCCAGTTTCCGGTCGGCGTGTCCAGGTGAAATTTGAGCGGTCTATTATCGGCTTACAACGTTTAATAGAATACAATTCTCCGGTAACTTTTATCCAACAAATTGAAGCAGGTAGAAAATTTCCGGCGATTGATGTTGCCATAAACAGTGACAAACAGCAAGGCTGGTTAGATATCACTTATATAGATAACAATCTGCGGATCGGTAGAGGTAACGAGGGAAGTGTGTTTGTCTTAACTAAAACATAAGTTTGTACAAAATAACTGTTTGGGAACGAAGGTAAGCTATAACGTGTACCTTGTCAAGTAGGTTACAATACCGTTTTAAATTTGGGGAGATCAGGAAGATGAGGGAGAAAGAATAACTAATATTCAATGCCCCATGCCCCATGCCCCATGCCCAATTCCCAATGCCCCATACCCAATTCAGACAAATAACTTAACAAAGACTCTTGTTGCAACCTTGAGGTTGTAGAGTGAAATCAATTAGCCCTCTAGATTGGCGATTGATAACTAAAAGGGAAAATAATCATGGTTCAACGTGGTTCTAAAGTACGTATTCTCCGCCCTGAATCCTACTGGTTTCAGGATTTAGGAACTGTGGCTTCTATTGACCAAAGCGGCATCAAATACCCTGTAATTGTCCGCTTTGAAAAGGTCAATTATTCTGGTATCAATACCAACAACTTTGCCCAGGATGAATTAGTCGAGGTTGAAGCACCAAAGGCTAAAGCACCTAAAAAATAGCAGCAAAGCTACAAGGGGCTTATTTGATGCGATGATGAAGGGTAGTCTGAAGTCTGAAGTCTGAAAATTTCAGTTCATTCGTTCTTCATCCTAGACTACCCTAATCTACGAGAGCCGCCCTGCGGGTATTTACGGTTTCTCTAGGGTAGTAATACGAGCTATCTACGGCTGTGTAAGTTACTACCCAATCTCTTCTTTATTGACCCCCCAAGGACATCAAAATTGCTTGCTTAATCTGTTTGAATGCCTGAACTGCCTGAAGTTGAAACAGTCCGAAGGGGTCTAAATCAATTGACCCTCAACCAAGAAATCACGGGGGGAGATGTGTTGCTCGATCGCACCATCGCCTACCCTTTTTCTGTCAATGAATTTCTTGATAGAATTCAAAAGAATGCATACCCCTCTGGGGTTGGCGCAGCGATCGCTACTTGGCATCGTCGCGGTAAATATCTCCTGGCCGAACTCTCCTCATCTTCTCTTCCCTCAAGCAGTTGGCTAGGGGTTCATCTGCGAATGACTGGTCAATTACTATGGTTGGATCGAGATGAACCATTACACAAGCATACGCGGGTCAGATTATTCTTTGGGGAACACCAGGAATTACGCTTTGTAGATCAGCGTACCTTCGGTAAAATGTGGTTGGTTCCGCCTGGTGTTGCGGTAGAAAGTATTATCACTGGTTTGGGAAAACTGGCAGCAGAACCATTTTCACCCGAATTCACTGTTGAGTATCTAGCAAGCAAACTCCAAAATCGCCGCCGTCCAATTAAGACTGCGCTACTAGATCAATCGGTGGTGGCGGGATTAGGTAACATTTATGCCGATGAAGCGTTGTTTAAGAGTGGAATTTTACCTGAAACCTTGTGTATAGATTTGCAGCTAAAGCAAATTGAGCGTTTGCGAACAGCCATAATTCAAGTCTTAGAAACGAGTATTGAGGCTGGTGGTACGACTTTTAGTAATTTTCTAAATGTCCAAGGTACTAACGGCAACTATGGTGGTGTTGCCTGGGTTTATAACCGCGCTGGAAAACCCTGTCGAGTCTGTGGCACAGCAATTCAACGGCTTAGGTTAGCTGGGCGATCTAGTCATTTTTGCTCCCAGTGTCAAACGCTACGGGGAGTTGGGAGTTAGGAGTTGGGAGTTAGGAGTTGGGAGTTAGGAATTAGGAGTTAGGAGTTTTACTTCTAAGTCGGAACTCTCTTAAAATGCAGATGAAACTAGTTACAAATTTTAGAGAGGAACTAATGGCAGTCAAAAAAGGAGATATGGTTCGCGCTGTCCGCGAGAAACTGGAAAACAGTCTGGAGGCAAAAGCCAGTGATACTCGCTTTCCTTCTTATTTGTTTGAAACCAAGGGCGAAATTGTAGATATCAAAGGTGATTACGCCCTGATTAAGTTTGGAAAAGTGCCAACACCTAATATTTGGTTACGTGTAGATCAACTCGAAGAATTTAAATAATCTGGAAAAGTCCACGGAAAACCAACCCCCTTCCCGACATGGGAAGGGGGAAAATTAAAAATATCTCTCCTTGTAGGAGAGATATTTAGTTTTTTGTGAAGTTTAATTTGATAGGTAAACAAGCAATACTGCGTGACCAAATACCAGTTTCACGTTAACGACGGGAATCCTCATCTGCGGGGTCGCCGTAGGGGTCTTCGCTGGCTGGACGGACGTTACCAAACTCCCCTTGGTCTGCGGGGTCGCCGTAAGGGTCTTCGCTAGCTGGGCGAACGTTGCCGTAAGAGGCGATATCTGCGGGGTCGCCGTAGGGGTCTTCACTGGCTGGGGTGACGTTGCCGTAAGATGCCGGATCTGCGGGATCACCGTAGGGATCTTCGCTGGCTGGACGTACATTACGATCGCCTCCGGCGGGGCGTAGCCCATCGCGCAATTTAGCATCTTCTTCAGCTTGATCGCTGTTCGACCCTAAAAGCAAATCCTTCGCCTTTCGCAAAAATTCATCTACCATAATCTGTCTCCTGATTTAAGTTCGTGTTTCCGACGTGCGCGATTGGCGTTATCCTCCGGGAAACCCGCTTTCTTATTTACACACGCTTCACTGATCTAGAGTGATGGAGCTGCGGATGAAGTTATGCCAGTGAGATCGCGACCTGTGGTACTCCCGTTATAGCCTTGGAATTGTTGATACTTTTGCGCCTCAGATTCCGGCACTCGAATTCCTTCTTTTGGTGGAGTTACCCAGTGAGCGCGTTTTTCAGCGTCACGGTAGTATACACGCCCATTCTTGGAAAGATAATACTTGCCTTCTGCTCCTTCTTGTGAAGCATTTTTATGCTTGTTGTAGAGGTAATAAAGTCCCGCAGCTCCCGCCAAAAGCGCTACTTTCTGCCCTGTACCCAATCCTTTCTTAGCTTCGGGTTGGTTTGTGGTGTTGCGTTCGCTGACTGTTCTACCAACACTATCATCAACAGGTGGTGGAACTGAAGCGTTTCGGGAACCGCCACCGCAGCTACTCAGCAAGGGTACCATTAGCAATGCGGAAAGCAGGACTGCAAATAGACGCGAAACTATTTTACGTTCTTTATATATTGTTGTGTTCATTGGATTTCATCATCACCTGTATTTGCTAAAAGCGTAGCTGTTGCAAAAACAAAGTTGGAATTCCTGTTATTTCGCCTGGTATTGAAAAAACATCTACCACTCAATTTACAACTGCACAGCTACAGCGTTTCTCTATTATCTTTATCCATTTTCTCAAGTATTCCATCCCGCCTTTGAGAGAAACTGCATTCATCCTAAGGAAATATATTGTTGATTTTTGATTAATCTATTTACAGCTATTTTCAGGTAAATAGACCACGCGGTAGGGGCACAGCATGTTCCCTACGACATCTGTGGTTCAAATACATGAAAACTGCTGTAACCTCATTTCGACGGGTTATATAGTTACTGTCCGTCTAAATAAAAAAGACCTCTCCCTGGTTTTACGTAGTAAAACCCTCCCTCTCCGAGTCGGAGAGGCAAAGACTTGAAGTTTAGGTAGGGAGAGGTTCATTTAACTCGCGTCAATTTAGCCCAAACGCGGAAATGTTCAGCAATTTCTCGGTTATTTTTTCTGGGTAAATAATTTAAAAAGATACAGTTACTATGATGCTTTTTGTTAAAAAGTACACTCAATATGACATCAAAAAATACTAGCACTCGTCTCCTTTTGGCTTTGTGGGATTTGGGAGGAACTCAGCAGGAAGTTAAGAAGGGTCAACTCACTAAGCGAATTGTATCCAAAAGCCAGAAGGTAGCAGATTATCAGGGCATATTCGAGGAATTGCAGAAGCAGGGTGCGATCGCAATTTCCAAAAAGGGATATTCTCTGACATCTGGCAAGGGTTTAGAGGTATTAGGTGAGGGTTTGAGAAGTAGCGATTTTAAGTTTGAAGGGACGATTGTTGGTACTTGGGCGGCGAATGCGTTGGCGAGGTGGATTAGTCAGATTGATGTTGCGGTGGCTGGTGCAGATGTACTGGTTAATGGGGTTAAGGGTGCGATCGCATCCTACGACGAGTTTAAATCTGTGGCGTTGGAAGTCTACGACAAGTTGAACTATGAGTACAACTTTAATAATCTAGTGCCAATTTATCGCATTAGAAGAGGAATTGGCGATCGGGTGAGTCGTACAGAGTTTAATGATTGGCTGCTGGAAATGCAAGCCGACGATATTTTGCAACTGCAAGGCGGAACCGTAGAGGATAATGCAAGCGACAAAATAGAAGATTCTATTACTACAGAACTCAATGGATTACGCTGCTACTCAAAACGTCTGAAACCTTAAACTTTCTTAGACTCTTTACTCATAAACCTCACACTAATATGATTAATAGCACATCTATGATTGACGAATTAATTCAGAAACAAAACCCATTTGCAGGGCATCTTGTTGTTAAACCGCAGCAAATATGGGGAAAAAGTTTTCCTGATGTATCCTCAATTAATGCTCATGCCTCTAATGCGGTATTTGATGCACTTGACAAAATCCAAAAAGGGCAGCGTACAACTGTAGGTATCACTATTGTAGCTGAAAGAGGACTAGGTAAAAGCCATATTATTAGTCGAATTCGTCATCATTTACAGGCAGAAAATAATAGCTTATTTATTTACATGAGTAAATATGATAACTTAAATCAAATCAAATATGAATTTTTACAAAGTGTTGCCTCTAGCCTCAGAGCTTATGGTAATCAAAAGGTGATGCAGTGGCAAGAAATCGCGGCGGCTTTAATTAACGAAGCGAAGCAATGGAACTACACACCACAACAGTATATTAGCCAATATCCAACTTGGTTAAATAAATATTCAACTAACTTTGTTGAACAATTTACAAAGCTAGTTCTACCAATAAAGCCTGAAATTAGCAACCCTTACATAGTTAAAGCAATTTTGTGGACACTTTCTCCAGATCATGTTAATTATGCAAATCGCTGGCTATCTGGTTTAGAACTAACAAAGGAAGAAGCTGAAGCAATGGGTTTGCCAAATCCCAAAAAAGAGGATAGAGAGACAGAATCTTTACGTAATATTCGGCAGATTCTAGATATTACTAGCCATTATAAAGTTCCAGTACTTTGCTTTGATGAATTAGATAATGCAGACGTTGCAGAAAATGGTTTGACAACAGCACAAGTTATTGCAAGCTTAGTTAAGGATCTATATAACAATCTCAAAAGAGGTGTTTTCCTGTCGGTTATGTATCCTGAAACTTGGAATGAGCAAATCAGACTTTTGCCACAAGCTGAGGCAGTCATTGATAGATTAGTAAGTGAACAAGCTGATAGACAACCAATTGAATTAAAATATCTCAATTCTGATGATATTATTGCTCTTGTTAAAGGATGGCTACAAGAGTTTTATCAAGAAAATCAACAAATTCCTCCTCATCTTCTCTACCCATTTGATGAAAATAAGCTTAGGCAACGAGGTAAAGAGAAACCTACTGTTAGGTCAATCTTAAAATGGTGTGCAGAGAATTTTCTGCCAATTGAGTACATTAATAATAGTGAGATTCAAAGCGAAGAAGATATTGTTGAGAAAAATCAAATAGATTATGATAATAAGTTTGCTGATAACAATAACAAAAATACAGGACAACAAGTTAATATATCTCTTGTTGAAACATACTTCCATCAAGAGCTAGTAGATGTGAAGGAGGCTATTGATGAACTGTTAGAAGATGAAAAATCAATTTCTAATGCCCTTTGGCTTTCCTTCTATAGCTTAATTGGAGAAACTTTAGAAGGAGTAATAATTGAATCACTTGAAGAAGTAGAGCCTAGCGCAGTAAATAATGGGTTCATGGATTTCAAAATAATTGGCAAATTAATTGGCAAAAGGAACAAATTAAGGATTGGAGTAGATGTAGTTCAGCAAGATGGTGCAAATGTAGGTGCTGCATTGAAACGACTAATTGACTACGAAACATTTAACTTAACCCGTGGTTGTTTAGTTCGCTCAAATGTTATTAATCCAGGTGCAGCAGTAGCTAAAGAGAAATTGAGACTACTATTAGACAAAAGAAAAGGCGGAAAGTGGGTAGCACTACAAAGTGAAGATATTCAAGCTCTTGTAGCTATCTCATGGGTTTACTGGGGTAGTGAAAATTACGGGATCACAGAGGAGAAAGATATTTTAGATTTTCAGAAACAAGTTCTAGATTTTATTAAACAGAAAAAAATAGCAATGAATAACCCTCTGATTCGAGAAATTATCAGCCCTCCTTCTTATGATAATTGGGTTGATAATGAATTTCCTATTTCAATTCCTCAGCCAATTAATCCTGCTGACAATATCGACCTTATAGCTAACTAGAAATGAATCAGCAGTTTTCAATTCCAACAGCGCTGTGTCTACCTGTCTCTGATATTGAAGCTTTAATACAGGGGCGAACAATTGCAGCTTTACCCAGGATGTTTATTCGTCCTGGGCAGAGATTTGCACTTTATCCTGCTGACTCTTCAGTTTCAATTAAAGCTTGGGCTAAATGTGAACTTTGCGAAATTTTAGACGAGAGTAAGCCATTAGATATTTTGTCTAAGTTAACAATATGGACACCAAAAGCATTAAAGGAGATACTACAAAAACAACAGTATCTTTTCCTGGCTTACTTGCGTGTCTATCAGTTACCTGAGTTGCAAGAAATATTAGTTAATCCCAACATTCAGGAAAAGCTAGGAAAATTTGTTAGTTTACCTAATTCTCTAACGGTTTCTGAAGCCAACCCAGTAATAAACGATCGCACCTTCGCCCAACGCAAACGCCAATTAGAAAAGCTAGAACCCCCGCTACATCCTGAATTGGAAGAATTGCAGAGTGCGATCGCATCCCTAACCATTAGCCAACCAGCAGCGAAACAATTAGACGACGATATCAAAGCATTTTTGGGTTGGAGTAGTGATAAATCAAAAAACTCATTAGATTTAGACTTACCTTGGATTCATAAAATTGCTGAAGTTGGGAACTCTAGCGACGGACATACATTTGAAAAATTAGTTCGTAGAGGATTACTAAAATTAGGCTTTACAGGTTCAGGTTTGAATCCAGATGCAACGGGTGGCGCAGGAGGCATGGATTTTTACGCTGAACAACCTTATCCAATAGTAGGAGAGTGCAAAGCAACTAAAACGGAGAAAGTTCCTGATGGTACACCTGCACAGTTACTAAAAATAGGTATGAACCATCTTGGGAAATTTCAGTATGACAATTCTATTAAATTAATTGTAGCCGCCGGAGAATTAAATTTTTACGCATCAAGAACAGCTACCGAAAATGAAATGAATGTTATTAGCCCTGAAACACTGCAAAAACTAGTTGAACTGCAAGCACACTATAAAAATTCTATCAATTTGTTAGAACTAAAAGAGTATTTGCAACAAGCTCCTTTTGGTTTAGCTGAAGATAAAATTAATACTTATATTAATAAAGTTGAACAATCTATAAGGTTGCGATCGCACATTATCCAGCTTGTCAAAAACTATTTAGAAAACTCAGGTATAAAATCTGCTGGTGTTGAAGCTCTACATGGTGCGTATTTCGGCTCACATCCGCCACAGCCAATAAAAATAGCAGAAATGCACGAAATTCTGATTGAACTTTCTTCACCATTAACAGGCTATTTAGGACGAATAAAAGGCAGTGATTGGAATAGCGATCGCTTTTACTTTCTCCGCGATTTACCTATTAACTAAAGATAGTGAAATAAGTTTATTTTTTTACCTATGCTTTATCTCTGGAGGGGCTGTTCATTTAAAAATATAGCACTTCTCGTTTACGTGACGTACACTCATAGGGGCACGGCAGTGCCGTGCCCCTACAACCCGCGATATAATGTTGTACCGCATCTGAATCGGAACCGCTATAACTGCGATCGCAGTTAACCAAAAGTTAATATACCAGCCTGATAATTCACCACCAACGGCAGAATTTTTAGCCACTCTGAGCCTAACAATACTTCCCTAATTTCATTGCCCACATAAACATTAATTTCATACTCTTGCTCGTTTAATATCACCTTGCCTAAATAAATATCAAATCTTGATTCTCCCTTAGCAGTTCGTAGAGATTCCTCACCGATATAAACCCAATCAAGACCATCTAAATCTTGTTTGTTAATAGCCATAAAGCCTGTAAAACCAGTATCCAACATAGCATCTACAGGCAAATCTAATCCATCAGATGTAATCAAATCAATTTCAAAAAATAGTTGCCCATTATCTCCAAAGTCCCCCTGAATCATATTGTGCCAGTGGTTCCCGTTTCATTTAAACAGAATACACAATGTCTACTATTTGAGTATTTTTCAAGGGATTTTTTATGAGCTTGCATTTTATCCACATCAATTAAGTAATCACCACTATTTGGCTCTACTGCAATATACCAGCCGTAGTGTTCCTTAATTAAATCGGGACGTACACGCTCAAAAATTTCCCGACAGCGATGATAAAATGCCTCATCTTCAGCTTTGCGTCTAGCAAGTTCTTCTGGTGGTAAAGTGCGTTCTGGGAAAATTCTGCCTCTACGTGCAGGTTGTTTTGCCGTTGATTCATTCATAGTAATTAACCCCATTTATTAATGCCGCCTTAACTTTATTTTACAGAAAGATAAAGCAATACGGTTCAGTTAAGGCTAAAACTCTTTGTCAAAGTAAATTTTTTTAACGTAGACGCTTCGGCTTCCCGCAGGGTACCGCCATCGCGCAGAGTTTCGTTAGAGAATAACGCCAAGGACGCAGAGAGAACAAAGAAATGCTTAACCCAAGAGTATTGGAAGATAAAGGCGATCGCTTTTACTTTCTCCGCAATTTACCTATTAACTAAAGATAATAAAATAAGTTTATTTTCTTACCTATGCTTTATCTGTGTATCTGGTGTTCATTTAAAACTAAAACGTTTTGCTACCGACCAGAGAACTTTTAAAACATCTTCTAATTGATTGCTTTACTTCTTTTTTAAAAAATCGTTAAATAGCTTGCTGTAATCTTTTTGAGATATTTCATCAAGACAAATTTTCCGGTGAATCAGTATAATAATGGCAAATAAAGCCACTTTGTACTTAAATATAATTTTTAGCGTAGGCGTAGCGTCTCGTAGAGAAGGCATCGCACCTTTTTATCCAATCTCACCAAATCGCGTTGCTCCTGCTTTGATATAGTTATGGCAATTGCTCGCTGTATGCTATGGACGGTTCGTTTAAACAATCTAAACTCTAACTAGTGCGATCGCTCACCGTATTTGCGACAGCAGCACGATAAAATTCTAAAACCATAATCGTACTAAAAGGTCTAAATGGCAGAAACACTATTCTTCAACGCCTTACGGGAAGCCATTGATGAAGAAATGGCGCGTGACTCCAGCGTATTCGTTCTCGGTGAAGATGTCGGACACTACGGCGGTTCCTATAAAGTTACCAAAGACCTGTACCAAAAATATGGCGAACTCCGCATTTTAGACACCCCCATTGCCGAAAATAGCTTTACTGGCATGGCTGTGGGAGCCGCAATGACTGGGTTACGTCCTATCATCGAAGGGATGAATATGGGCTTTTTACTACTCGCCTTCAACCAAATAGCCAACAATGCTGGGATGCTGCGCTATACTTCTGGCGGTAACTTTAAAATTCCGATGGTAATTCGCGGCCCTGGAGGTGTGGGACGACAGCTAGGCGCAGAACATTCCCAGCGACTAGAAACCTACTTTCAAGCTGTACCAGGGTTAAAAATTGTTGCCTGCTCCACACCAAGAAACGCTAAAGGACTACTGAAATCCGCCATCCGCAATGATAATCCCGTGTTGTTCTTTGAACACGTTCTGCTTTACAACTTGAAAGAAGATTTACCAGAAGAAGAATATTTGTTACCTCTAGATAAAGCCGAAATTGTACGTGAAGGAAAAGATGTAACCATTATTACTTACTCGCGGATGCGCCATCATGTGGTGCAAGCAGTAAAAACTCTTGAAAAACAAGGATATGATCCAGAAATTATCGACCTGATATCCCTCAAACCATTAGATTTTGATACCATTGGTGCATCAATACGTAAAACCCATAAAGTCATTGTTGTGGAAGAATCCATGCGAACTGCGGGTATTGGAGCAGAAGTCATCGCCTCAATAAACGATCGCTTATTCGATGAATTGGATGCGCCAGTACTGCGGCTTTCTTCCCAAGATATCCCCACACCCTACAACGGCAATCTAGAACGACTGACAATCGTCCAACCAGAGCAAATAGTAGAAGCTGTGGAAAAAATGGTAGCGTTGCGAGTCTAAAAGTGAGGAGTTATGAGTGAGGAGTAAAAATTCTCACTTATAACTCTTAACTTTTAGCTCCGTAAGAGAACGGTATCATAATCTTTAGTTGAAGCAGGTTATGGTATGCAAAAACAAAGCTCATTATTAGCCCTAATTTCAACTCAGGTAGTCGTGGCAATGACCTTGAGTTCTTGCATTCCCGCCCTATTGGGACAAAGCCAATACCCACGGGGAAGTTATCAGTTAATTATTGAGTTACAAAAAACACCAGAAATCCCGCAAATCACTGAACGAGAATTAGAAGCCGTTAAAAAAGTAATTGAAGGTCGTCTAAACGGTTTAGGTATCTCAAAACCAGTTATTAAAATAGTGGGTGCAGACAAAATTCTCGTACAGCTACCAGGAGTTAACGATCCAGAGCAAGCCGAACGGGTGCTAAGTGGTACAGCGCAGTTAGAATTCCGTACCCAAAAGCTGAATACAGAAACCCAACTGTTTGCTTTCCAAGCATCTAGAGGCGAATTTCAAGCCAAGCAACAACAATTGAGAAACAGCAAGGACAAAGCCGCAATTGTCAAGAATCAAGAAGAATTGCAGAAAAATAATCAAGCGATCGCCGAATTGTTTGAAAGCACCAATCCACCATTAACTGGCAAATATCTCAAGGATGCCTATGGTGAACCGAGTCAAGGTAACAATTGGAATGTGGCTATTCGCTTCGACCAAAAAGGTGGTGAACTGTTTACCGAACTGACGAAAAACCTTGCTGGCACTGGGCGTAGTATTGGTGTTTTTGTTGACAATCAACTAATGAGCGCTCCTACCGTGGGTGTAGAATTTGCCGCCACTGGTATTACTGGAGGCTCTGCTGTGATTACAGGACGGTTTACTGCACAACAAGCCAATGACTTAGGCATTCAGCTACGCGGTGGTGCATTACCAGTACCAATAAAAATCCTATCGACGAAGCGGGAGTCCTAACTCATGATGGATGCAGCAAAAGAACGCTATCATAGCGTTTGTCAGTTGCGAGTTATGGTATGCAAAGACAGCGATCGCTTTTAATTTTAATTGTAGTCCTGGTAATCGCCGCCATTGCGGTGATTACCACAATTTCGATTCCGTTAGGACTGGACTTGCGCGGAGGCTCACAGCTCACAATTCAAGTGAAAACAACACCGGAGATTAAACAAATCACCGATCGCGAATTGGAAGCTGTGAAAAAAGTAGTGGAAGGCCGCATTAACGGTCTTGGCGTTTCTGAACCAGTGGTACAAACTGTAGGGAAAGATCAAATTCTAGTGCAGTTACCCGGAGTCAGCGATCCCCAACAAGCTGAACGGGTGTTAGGGGGTACAGCACAGTTAGAATTTCGGACACAAAAACCAAATACAGAAACCCAACTGCTTGCTTTCCAAGCATCCAGAGCTGAATATAAATCCAAGCAGCAAGATTTGAGAAAGAGTAACAATCAAGCAGAAATTGTCAAAAATCAGCAAGATTTACAGAAAAATAATCAAGCGATCGCTGAATTGTTTGAAAGCACAAACCCCCCACTCGCAGGGAAATTCCTCAAAGAGGCAGCCGGTGAACCCTCTCAAGGCAACAATTGGAATGTTGCCATTCGCTTCGATCAAAAGGGTGGTGAACTGTTTGCCGAACTGACGAAAAAACTTGCCGGTACAGGACGCAGTATTGGTATTTTCCTAGACAATGAATTGATCAGCGCTCCCAGTGTCGGGCCAGAACATGCCGCTACTGGTATTACTGGTGGTGCTGCTGTGATTACAGGTAGATTTACCGCCGAAGAAGCTAACAACTTAGGTGTGCAGCTACGGGGGGGTGCTTTACCCTTGCCAGTGCAAATCGTCGAAAACCGCACTGTTGGGGCAACATTAGGTAAAGATAGTATTCAACGCAGTATTTACGCTGGTGCTGGCGGATTGCTGTTAGTATTGATTTTCATGTTAGTTTACTACCGACTACCAGGATTAATTGCCGACTTTGCCTTGATTATCTATGCCGTATTGACTTATGCCACCTTCGCTTTGCTAGGTGTGACATTAACTCTTCCCGGTATTGCTGGATTTATTCTCAGTATCGGTATGGCAGTTGATGCTAACGTATTGATTTTTGAGCGCACCCGTGAAGAACTACGCGCTGGCAAAAGTTTATATCGTTCTGTAGAGTCAGGATTCTACCGAGCTTGGTCTAGCATTTTAGATAGTCATGTCACATCATTAATTTCTTGTGCTGCACTGTTTTTCTTAGGAGCAGGTTTAGTTAAAGGCTTTGCTTTGACATTGGCGCTAGGGTTATTGGTGAATTTGTTTACTGCCATTACTTGTAGCCGCACACTGCTGTTCTTATCATTGCAATTTCCCAACTTGCGTAAGCCAGAGTTGTTTTGTCCCAATCTCTCAACGTCAATTAAGTCTGGTGCAGAGGTGCAGTTATGAAATTTAGTGTCATCAAACAGCGTGGATTATGGTGGACAATTTCTGCCACCCTGATGATCATTGGCATCGTGGCGATGGTGATTTCTTGGCAACAACTCGGCGCACCACTACGTCCCAGCTTAGATTTTGTTGGTGGTACACGACTACAATTTGAACGCGATTGTACACAAGCAAACAACTGCACTCAACCCATTGATATCTCTAACGTCAGGGAAGTCGTTGACGCTCAGAAATTAAATAATAGTAGCATCCAAGTTGTTGGTAAAAACCAACAGGGAATATCCATTCGCACAAAGACATTAGATGTCGAGCAACGCACCCAGTTGCAAACAGCTTTGAGTGAAAAAATTGGAGCCTTTGACCCGAAAGCCACTCAAATTGATACCGTTGGTCCAACACTTGGTCGTCAACTACTTTCCCAAGGGTTATTAGCTCTGCTTGTCTCCTTTGCTGCGATCGTTATTTATTTGAGTGTGCGTTTCCAGATAGACTATGCCGTAATCGCAATTCTTGCATTATTCCATGATGTTTTGATTACGCTGGGTGCTTTCTCCATCTTGGGATTAGTCGCAGGTATTGAAGTTGATAGTCTTTTCGTCGTTGCTATTTTGACTATTACCGGTTTCTCAGTGACAGATACCGTAGTTATCTACGATCGCATTCGAGAAATACTGACTCTACATCCTAACGATGACATTGACAAAGTTGTTGATGATGCCATCAATCAAACTCTAACGCGCTCAATTAATACCACGTTAACCGTTTTGCTAACCTTGTTTTCCCTATTCCTATTTGGCGGAGAAACACTGAGAAACTTTTCCCTAGCTTTGATTATTGGCTTCACGATGGGTGCTTATTCAAGTATTTTCATCGCCAGTACTCTCCTAGCTTGGTGGCGAGAGCGCAAAGGTCAAACCAGCGTGGTAGAAGGTGCTGGGTCAATTGATACACCTACTAGTTCTCAGGATAGTTAAACTTGTGTATATTTCACAATTGGGTAAAAGCATTTTAAATTGCTCACCTATGCTTTGAAATTTTATTTCCATTTATGGATCAACCAGAAGAACCATTAACTACTGTCCCAGACTTTGACAAATCTGACCCAGCCTTTGCCCAACAAGTACAAAGGCTACATCAGCTGACAGTATATGGCCGATGGCTGTTTGTGGGCTGTTTATGGCTGACCATTGCGCCTGTTTCCTTGTGGGGTCTACGTGCAGAAATTTCTTTGTGGCAACAATATTTTACCTGGGTGGCAGTGAGATTTGGACTCTTCTACCATCCACTATCTACCTTTGGTTTAGCCTTTTGTCTGGGTATGACTGCTGCTGTTTTAGTTTGGCAAAGTCGAAATATTCTATTCGGATTACCAGAGCCGGAAAAACAACGTTTAGAAAAACAAGTTTATCGGATACGTCAACAGGGAGCAACTCATCCTCTGTGGAAGTGGGTTTGTCATTAAATTTTCTTTCTCCTTGGATATACATATACACGTACAGCAATTTCTAGAGATGAATGAGCCTCAGATTCAATTTAGCGAACGCCAGTCTGAAATTGACCTTTACCAACTTCAAGAACTGTTAAACGTTTCAGCTTTCTGGGCAAAGGGACGTAGTATTGAGGATTTAGGTATAGCCATTGCCAACAGTGAACCAGTGATTTCTGTGTGCGATCGCGATCGACTCATTGGCTTTGCGAGAGCAACATCTGATGGCATATATCGCGCCACAATTTGGGATGTTGTGATTCATCCAGATTCTCAACATAGTGGGTTGGGAAGCAAGTTAGTCGAAACCGTTTTGAATCATCCCCGCATGAGGTCGGTTGAGCGCATTTATCTAATGACTACTCACCAACAGGGTTTCTACGAAAAGATTGGTTTTCAACCCAACACTACCACGACGATGGTGCTACACAACCTAGCTAACCGTGCTTTCCTTGCTGCTACAGAAGTTCAGCTTCAGGAATCACTAGGGGGATAGAGATTTGTAGTCTGGTAAACTGCTGAAGTGGTTCTTTCACAATGGTCGAGGGCAGGATTTCTAACTTTCCTCCCATAACTTCCATCAAAGTCTGATTGATTAATAGCCTCATTCCTGGGGAAAGAGCAGCGTTTTCTTGGTCAATTTTGGTCAGATGATCTTCAGATTTGAGCAAATCAATCGGCTCGCTCCAGGTCATAGCATGGGTTGGTACATCCAGCCAAATGGTTACAAATTTATTTGTACCTATGGCGCTGCTGGAAATACAGATGCTACCTTCCTCCATCTGACTAATTGCAGTGTCTATTAAACTTATTAATACTTGGCGCAGCCAAAGATAATCTGCCAAAACATAAATTTCTGGGTCGCTGGGTAACAATTGCAAGGGAAAATTGCGATTTGCCGCCAGCATATAAGTTAATTTATGAACTTCCTCTAAAATTTGGGCTAAGGGTCTAGGCTGAATATCTAATTTATTGGTACCATGTTCAGCTCTTGCAACGTTGAGAATTTCATCCATCAGCTTCAGCAGCTTCAGAGTTCGCTCGTGAGCTTGGGCAATAAATTCTCGCTCTTCAGCTGGATTTTCACACAAATCTGACAAAATTAATTGATGTAAGCCAATTAAACCATTAAAAGGCGATCGCAATTCATGGGTAGTTCGTGCCAAAAAACCAGCTTTAAACAGACTCATTTCCCTAGCCATCAGATATGCCAGATGGGTTTGCTGTAGCTGTTGTGATATTGATGGCATATCCGGTTGAGCTAATGGCGCTACTGGGGATGAGCTAGATGAAACATTTGGCCATCGCCCAAATAACTGACGGAAAACCATACCTAGTGCTATTCCTGCTCCTAGATATATCCAGTTGCTCCAATTCATAATCTGGCAATTATTAACTTGTTAATTAACCACAACAGCGCAAACTAAAGTTTCAGATTTCTCTGTTGTTCAAATCAGGAAAACAACATTATAGCTATCTATACCTTGTTATCAGTCGAAATATCTAACTTGATCCCACCTTGCCGCAAAATCTGCCAATTGATCCCTGTCCATTTAGCAACGGTGGAAGGTACACCCATCCCCCGCATTTCACCTTGGCATTCTGTTGTTGCTAAAGTCAAAACCTGGGGAAACTGAGTCTGAATTTCTGCGATCGTTTGCAAAGGCGGTTGACCGGAAAAATTGGCGCTAGTGGTAGCAAGAGGGCCTGTTTGAGTCAGAATAGATTGAGCGATCGCACTGTTTGGGACTCGAATCCCAATTGTCGTTGGATCAATAGGGTTCATAACTTTTGGCACGCGATCGCTTGCTGGTAAAACTAACGTCACCCCTCCTGGCCAATATTTATCTGTTAATTCTTGCCATATTTTATACTCGTTCTCATCACCTTTGACATAAGGCCACAAATCTCCAGCATTAGCAGCCATCAAAATCAAAGGTTTGTCTTGACTGCGTTGTTTAGCCGTAAAAATTAATCCGGCTTTTTCTGGTATCGCCGCAAGTGCAGGAACCGTATCCGTGGGAAAGCTCACCAAAAGGCCGGCCTGTGCGCCAGCTATTAGGTCTGTGAGGGAAACTTGCGTCATCTTACTAAGTAAGTCGGGGAGAACAATTTAATATATATTTTGATTTGAGCTTAAATCAAATTCTTGCATAAGTTAGGCAAAAGGGAAAAGGAATCAAAATCCTTTCCCCCATTTTTGCATAAATATATTTATGCAAGATGTCTAATATTTATCAACCAGTAGCACGGTATTTAATTACTTGGTTAAATCTTGAAAAAGAGATGCTCAAATAAGGGACTTCCAAATAAAAAAATATCCCAAAACTGACGCAAAAATCTTCTCTATTTCTCCTATCTCTGTGTTATCTGCGTCTCTGTGGTTCGTTCATTTGGATAATTTATTTCTTGAAAGTCCCTAAGAGTCTTATACATCTTCCAAAATTTAGACTAAAATCAGCTAGCAGTTTTTTTCGCTTCAATCATTCCGAGTGTGGGAACTTTAACATCCCAAGCTAAACCTAATACTTCCAGAGTGTGGATTAACCAGTACCCTAAATCAACTTGCCACCATTGCAACCCAAACTTTGCCGAGTTAGGAAAAGCATGATGATTATTATGCCATGCTTCTCCTCCTGTAGGAATTGCCAGCCAAACATTATTAGTACTCTGCTCACTACTATTGAAGGGGCGACTGCCATACAGATGACTAATGGAATTAATAGTCCAAGTTAAATGATGCACTACAAAAATTCGCACAAGTCCTCCCCACAAAAGTCCTTGCCATATACCTATCCAAGTACCTGATAAAAGTCCTCCAAGAATAGCTGGAATCAAAAGACCTAAAAAGACCAGAACTAGGTATTGTTGGTTGACTTTTTTTATCACAGGGTCTTGCAGCAAATCCTTCGCAAACACTGTAGAATTTGTGATTTCGCAGTTAAGCATCCAACCAATATGGCTATACCATATTCCGTTTAACCTTCCCCAAAATCCTCCTTGGTGAAGGTTGGGTGAATGAGTATCTCCTATCTGGTCACTGTATTGATGATGGCGCCTATGATTGCTCACCCAATTAATAACAGGTCCTTGAGCCGCCATAGAACCTAAGATAGCCAAACCAACTCGAACAGATGGGTGGGTTTTAAAAGTGCAGTGAGATAAAACCCGATGAAAACCTACAGTAATCCCTCCGACCATAGTGAGAAACCAGAAGACCAAAAGCAATGCTAATTCCATGAGATTAATTCCAAAATCCCAAGCGAATTTGAGCGCTATCATTGTCCCGATCAAAGGAATTATGATTGTGGCTATAGCAAAACGCCTTTGTACTTGTTGTAAGTAATCATTTTGGATTATTATCTTTGTTGTTTTACTTAAAGTCGCCAAACCATGACTTTGATTGTCTAACTGCATTAGGTTCTACATCCTCCTTAAATCTTGTCTTCACTATTAACTTCGTACCATTTGGCTTAGGTGTAAATGGTGAAGGGTGGGATTTGTTCGTTGAGTACCCAGTCACCAACTTCGTGGACTTTGTAAACAACTGGATCGTGCAGAGTATGAGTACGGACATTGCGCCAGAAGCGATCAAAGCGATATTTTGTCGCAGTAGCACGAGTTCCCATCACTTCAAAAATCTTGCTTGTCACTTCTAATGCCACTCGTGTAGTCAAGACTTTGGCAGTGCTAATAATAACAGCAGTTTCACCGCGTTCGGTGGCTGTCAGGTCTTCTCCCTTTTCCCAGGCAGATTGGAAGACCGAGTTGACATAATCAACATGGCTGATGGTTGAAATCAAACTCACCCAGAGATTACCGTATTGCTCAATAATATAAGGATCTTTAGCTGCCGTGTGGGCAGGTGAAAAAATCCAGGGACGGCTTCCAGATAGTGTATATTGCTTGCCTTCCTCAAAGGCACCTAGTGCAATTCCCAGATAGAAATTGACAAAGACGGACTGGAAAGCAGGAGTTACCAATGAGGCAAAGGAGCTAGGCGCATCTTTAGAGTTAGGATTGCCCAGAATCTCATCTCGGTGAATCAAGACATTATTAAAAGTGACGCTACCGCTATCGGTTTGTCGCTGTCCAATGTAATCCCAATCGTCATTGAGAACCACTCCTTCTCGATGGGTGGGAACAATGGCAATGGGAAGATTCTCCACAGCTTCCCGATGCTTGGCAACAATGCTAACGGGAAGATTCTCTACATATCCTCGCGCTGCTGTCACTACAATAATGTCGGAGCCAGTACTGCCTGTGGCAAAGTTTTTAGTACCATTGAGCCGGAAATTTTTTCCATCTGCTGTTAGCACCAATTTAGGATCTCGCGGATTAACAGCATCACCCCAAAACCAGTTGTTGCGAGTAGTTTCGCTGTAGAATCGGGCTTTTTGTTCGGGAGTACCATTTAGTTCAGGGATGACAGAATTGACATAGTGGTATCCCAAAAGTTGACCAAGGGAGCCATCCGCTTTGGCAATTTCTCGTACAACTTTGAGGGCTGTAACCCAACTTTGACCAAATCCACCATATTGTTCTGGGATCAGGAGTTTAAGCAGACCACTTTCTCGCAGACGATTTAGTTCGGCAGTCGGACTACCACCTTTGGCATCCCGTTCGACTGCTGTTTTAGCAAACTCCTTTCCTAATGACGCAGCTAGAGCAATGTAGTCTTTTGTTTCTTGTAAGGTAGATAAAACCATTTTCAGCATCTCCATAAAATTCGTACTAAAACTATTCGCTTAAATGTTGTGCAAGAGATGCGATCGTCGGGTAATCCCAAACTAGCCTTAGCTCTAGCTCTTTTCCTAGCCAATCTGCTAAATCTCCGGTTAAAACCACCGCTACCGATGAATCTAAACCATAACGGGCAAAAGTGGTTTCTACATTTACTTCTTCGGGTTCGATTTCTAGCAAATCTGCTAGATAAGAAATCAACCATTCTTTGATTTCTGTAGTAGATACTTTCAAAGTTTCAGTTTTTTGAGAAAGCATACATCCTCCAAAATTTAGACTAAAATCAGCTAGCAGTTTTTTTCGCTTCAATCATTCCGAGTGTGGGAACTTTAACATCCCAAGCTAAACCTAATACTTCCAGAGTGCGGATTAACCAGTACCCTAAATCAACTTGCCACCATTGCAACCCAAACTTTGCTGAGTTAGGAAAAGCATGATGATTGTTATGCCATCCTTCTCCTCCTGTAGAAATTGCCAGCCAAACATTATTAGTACTCTGTTCACTAGTATTCAAAGGGCGACTACCATACAGATGAACAATGGAGTTAAGACACCAAGTTAAATGATGGACTACAAAAATTCGCACAAGCCCTCCCCACAAAAATCCTTGCCCTACACCTATCCAAGTACCTGATAAAAGTCCTCCAAGAATAGCTGGAATCAAAAGACCTAAAAAAACGAAAATTAGGTATTGTTGATTGACTTTTTTCATCACAGGGTCTTGCAGCAAATCCTTCGCAAACACTGTAGTATTTGTGATTTCGCCGTTAAGTATCCAGCCAACATGGCTATGCCACATTCCCCTTAACTTTCCCCAAGATTCTCCTTGATAAAGGTTGGGTGAATGAGTATCTCCTATCTGGTCGCTATATTGATGATGTCGTCTATGATTGCTCACCCAATTAATCACAGGGCCTTGAGCCGCCATAGAACCCAAGATAGCCAAAGCAACTCGCACAGATGGGTGGGTCTTAAAAGCACAGTGACATAAAAGCCGATGATTACCTACAGTCACCCCGCCAATCATTGTGAGAAACCAGAAAACCAAAAGCAGTTCTAATTCCATGAGATTAATTCCAAAATCCCAAGCGAATTTCAGCGCTATCAGTGTCCCGATCAAAGGAATAACGATCGTGGCTGCGGCTAACCGCTTTTGTACTGTTTGTAAGTAATCATTTTTGATTGTGATTTTTGCTTCTTTAGTTGAAGTCAACAAAGAAGGATTTTGATTATTTAACTGCATGAGCTTTTACATCCTCATTCAATCCTTTAAAATTAGGCTTTTTTACAGAGATATTCATCCAGTTCATCTTCTTCTCCAGCTAAACCTTGCTCGATATCACCAATTTTTTCGGCATACTGATTAATCAGACTTTCTACCTGATTAATATCTAGTAAAGTCTGAGCATAGATATTTCCTGTAAGAGCATTAGCTATCTTTGCCTGAAAATATTGTTGACCCCAATTTTCGACACGTTGTAATTCATCTGTCGGTTCACTTTGATATGACTTTTGTATGCAAGCAACCACAAATGCCCATGCAGCTACATCACCCAATTTCTGGGATAATATTTTACTTAATTTCTTATTACTGTTCCCAGAGAGGTTTTTCTTTTTGAGGTAAGAAGCACAAGTTTCAGCCGTCTGTTGCAATTGTTCGCTGATTTTTGTCGCTCCCAAAAACTCATTAAGAGATGAAAAGACTTGAGGTGTTTGGTATAAAGTTAATAAACCCAAATGCATCTGTAAAGTTTCAGTTGGCCCCTCAAAAATCCGAAATAAACGAGCATCCCGTAAGATTTGGGGCGCAATATTAGATTCGATATAACCCCGTCCACCTAGTAGCTGAACTAGATTATCTGCTGCTTGCCACATTAATTCGGGGGCGATAATCTTAGCGACAAGATAAGCTTCTAAAGGAACAGGTTTCTCTTCATCTAGGGATGTTGCAATGGTTTTCACCAAGCACTCAACTGCACCAATTGCTGCTGTTAAATCACTCAGACGTTGTAAAGTAATCTGTTGATTTATTAGCCGTTCTATACCAATTGAGCGACGGGTAGCATAACGAAGCATGAGTTGGGCACAATGTTTCATTCCGCCAATACAGGTGGCAGAAATTCCCAATCTCGCTAGTTGCATTGCGTCCTGGGCTACTTCAAAACCAGAACCAATTTCGCCTAAAACATTTTCATGATTGACTTTTACCTGCTCAAGGTGAATAGTATTCTGAACCATACCTCGCATTCCCATCGTCAGAGCTTCAGTACCTTGCCTCAATCCTTGAGCATTTTCGGGAATGGTAAATGCTGTGATTCCCAAAGAGTCGCCTTGTTCATCTACAACATGAGCAAAAATATTGATCGCGCTTGACCAAGATGCAGAACCGCTCCAAATTTTGGTGCCGCTAAGTAACCACCCACCACTTCCATCTGGATGGGCTTCAGCCTTGATTCCTCTAGGATTAGATCCGGCAGATGGTTCGGTAATGGCAAAGGCTGCTAAATCTCTCCCTTGGGCTAAATTCTGGAGATAGGTTTCTTTAATCTCAGGTGTACCATGCTTAAGAATTGGGTAGATTCCGAGAAAATTGTTTACACCAACAAATGAAGCTAAGTTGAGATCAATAGCTGCAAGTTGTTCCATCACTTGCAACATATCACTGTAACTTAAGCCAAGACCCCCGCATGATTGAGGCACAATCATTCCCAACAAACCTTTTTTGCCAAAGTCTAGAACGACGTGAGGAGTTATACACCGTCGCTCGTCCATAAGTCTAGAATTGATTCGTCTTTGGGCATAGTCACGTAACCAATGGATGACTTGCTCTGCACGTTGACGACTTGAACTTTCTAAAGACTGACTTTGACTATTGAACTGCATTAGCTTTTGCGCCCTCCTGAATATTTACTTTTTGAGAATCAGGATTATCTTGCTGCACTTTTACTAAGAGTGAGTTGACATCAACTTCCAACTTGTGAAACTGGGCTTGATGCTGAAGAGTTCCACTACAGTGCGCCACCACATTCAAACTGCCATCTAGAAACCCACGCCGACAGGCATGACGCTGAATTTTCCCGCTAGATGTCTTGGGAATACTCCCAGGTTTAATTAAAACTGTGGCATACACTTGTAAACCGTGATTATCTACAACTGCTTCAGTGATATTGCCGACGACTTCTTGAATATCCAACCGCCTTAAATAGGTTCGTTCTACCTCTTGAACAACAATTAATCGCTGTTGTCCCTTCTGATCTACAGTGAAAGCTGCTCCACAATGCGATCGCAATGCTGGATGACTTTTTTGCACTGTTAACTCAATATCCTGGGGATAATGATTTTGTCCTCGGATGATAATCACATCTTTTAGTCGTCCGGTAACAAATAGTTCGCCATCTTGCAAAAATCCCAAGTCACCCGTGCAAAGAAACGGCCCTTCTCCTGTATCCCCCAGATAACTTTGAAAAGTTTCCGCAGTTTTTTCTGGTTGGTTCCAATAGCCACCAGCCACAGAAGAACCTGATACCCAAATCTCTCCCACCTTCCCAGGAGGACACTGAGTTAAAGATTCGCGATCGACAATGACGATTTTTTCATCTAACCAGGTGCGACCACAGCCCACAATTGTTTTAGTTCCTTCCCCAGATTCAGCCGCCACCACCTGATTTTCCTCAAGGGCTGCTGCTTCAACTTGGTACAGAATCGGCGAAGCTGTTTTTAAACCTCCAGAAACGAATAAAGTTGCCTCAGCCATCCCGTAACAGGGATAAAATGCTTCTCGACGGAAACCACAAGGAGCGAAATAGTTAGCAAATAGCTCCATTGTCTCGGCACGGACTGGTTCGGCTCCATTGAAAGCGACTTCCCAACTGCTTAAATCAAGACTAGAAAGCTGTTCGGGAGTAATCTTGCGAACGCACAAATCGTAAGCAAAATCTGGCCCGCCGCTAGTAGTGGCTTTGTAACGAGAAATAGCTTGCAACCAGGAAAAAGGCTTTTGCAGGAAAGCTACTGGTGACATCAAAATAGACGGGATACCCAAATATAGAGGCTGCAAAACGTTCCCAATCAGACCCATATCGTGGAATAAGGGTAACCAACCGACAAAAATTGTTTTATCTGTATGTCCGAAACCCATTCTGATGGATCTCTGGTTGCACAGTAAATTTCCATGAGTGATCATCACTCCCTTCGGCGTTCCCGTAGAGCCTGAAGTGTATTGCAGAAATGCCAGAGTGTCTCTCTCTAGTCTTGGTTTTTGCCAATCTGAACTGAGATTGCTGTCAATGCAATCAGTATTTAACCAGCGCATAGTTGCCAATTCTGGATTTTCGACCGTTAACAAAGATTTTGTGGTCAAGACTATCTTGGCTTGGGCATCTTTAGCGATCGCCTGCAACCTGAGCAAGTTCATATTGGCTCGGGGTGGATAAGCGGGAACGGCGATAACACCCGCATATAAACAGCCAAAGAAGGCGCTAATGAATTCTAATCCCGGTGGATACAACAGCAAAGCCCGTTCGCCAGGAGATACTAGAGACTGAAGATGGGTAGCGAGCGATCGCGCTTGCAGGTCTAATTCTCCATAAGTCAGGCTGTTTTCTTCAGTTTCTCCATCTTTGAGAAATATATAAGCCCTTTGCTGAGGCTGATTTTTAGCTCTGTAGCTGAGTAATTCTATTAAATTTGAAAATTTGTCAAGAGGGTTTTGGAGATCAGCCAAACAAATAGTCATAAGCCAATTTCACAGTTTACACAGTAACGTCATCTGTATGTATGGGTTTGTCAGCTACGAGTCTGTCAATAAATAATTGATAAATTCCCTGTAGAGACGGCGATTTTTCGCGTCTCTCTAACCGTCAACGATTTATCGAATGATGCCTAATTCACGATCCAATTTTTGGAAAACGTGAATAAATGTATCTAAATCTTCACGTGTATGGGTTGCCATGACACTGATTCGGAGTCTTTGGGCATTGAGGGGAACAGCAGGGTACTCGACCGAATTCACAAAGATGCCTTCTTGGTGAAATCTCCAGGCAAGAGTGCGAATTTCGACTTCAGACGGGATTCTCACTGGTATAATTGCAGAGTCGCTGCTGGTTTGGAATCCTGCCGCTTGCAGTTGCTGCAATAAGTAAGTGCTATTGGCTCGAAGTTGACTAACACGCTCCGGCTCCCGCTCAATGATATCTAGACCTGCCAAGATAGCCGCAACAACAGGAGCAGGCAAAGATGCCGAGAACATATAAGACCGAGCAAAGAAGCGCAGATACTCGATTACCTCACGACTGGCAGCGATGAAGCCGCCTGTGACACCCAATGCCTTACTGAAAGTCCCCATCGTGACATCAATTCGACCTTTCAGACCAAAGTGTTCATCAGTGCCACCGCCCTTTTTACCCATAACACCAGTGCCGTGTGCATCATCCACGACAAGAATAGCCCCGTAATCGTCGCAAAGTTCACGAATTGCTGGGAGTGCAGCTAAATCGCCATCCATCGAATATACGCCTTCTATAGCCACATAGATTAATCGATTTGATGCTCCTCCAACTTGCTTGCATTTGATCAGACGCTGTTCGAGGTCATCACAATCATTATGCTTGAAGCTAAAAGCGCGAACGCTGGAACCCATAGAGACAAGCTTAATGGCATCATAAAGACTGGCATGGCTTAACTCGTCGCAGATTAAAACATCATCATCACGTAACAGACCATTAACCCACCCTAACTGTGCCTGAAATCCACTGGCAAAAAGGAGAGCATCTTCTGCGCCTTTGAACTGGGCTATACGAGCTTCAAGTTGGCGATGGAGGCTACTCATGCCATTGAGTAGAGGTGGTCCACCCATACCAACACCAAATTCTTCAATAGCTCGTTTTGCTGCTTCTCGAACATAGGGATGGGTGGTCAATCCCAGGTAGTTATTTGATCCGAACATCAGCATTGACCTGATTTCACCAGTGAGCGGATCTTTAATCAGAGTTCGATTTTCAATCGGCCCAACGACCTCACGAGGAAAATAGGTGAGCATACAGGCATTGGGACCGATAGAGGCATTTGGTGTATGCAACCAATTAGAGCAAGGTTTCACGCGCTCCGCTAAGGATGAACCAATCGTTGGGAAAAAATCTTTGAAGGAAAAATTCTCGGCATGGCTGCTGGTATCCGGTGCAACCCATATATTCCTAACATCTTCTGGGAATTTATTAGTCTGTTTACTTAACATTGTGAACTCTAACCTAGATTTATTTCTCTGTTTTTAGCAAAGCAAACTAACCGCTTAAGTCTTTTAGGGACTTCCAAGAAATAAATTATTCATCTTGTGGGGTGGGCATCCTGCCCGCCCTGAATATAGGACGGGTGAGGACACCCATCCCACAAGAAAATTTGGGATGTTTTTTTATTTGGAAGTCCCTTAAGCAATAGACCTCTTGTGTGAATCAGATTATGAACTGCTCAACAGATAAGTCGCTAGTTTGTGAGTATGCATTTTTTCTAATAGTCAATCGCACAGTTTCATTGCATTTTTTTCACAAAATCTATATCTACTTTATTGGTGAAGACATTGAGAATAGCAAGCAGTTTTTATCTGAGTAAAGGCTCTCTTAAGACTTTTTTGTGTTTTTTATATGCAGTACTTTAAAAAGTACTCGCACACCAAGAAAACTGCTCAAAATGATTTCACTAAAGAATGGAAATTAGCAAATAAATATCATCAATTACTTTTTATGTAGAGCAATCTTATTTGAAGTGTGAGCATCCTAAAATCAGAGAAAATCAACATTTTCTCGGTTTTTATAAAGCATTTAAGATTGCTGTGTAATATTAATCTAACGAGGAGTACCAGTTGGCCAATATTGTAACCAATTTTCAACTTTAAACATGATTTTAGCTGGAAGAGAAGACATACAAATAGAAAAGCCCTTCTCTAGTGAAAGATTAAGCACTAAAAGTTTTTCCTCTGATCTAAACGTATCAATATCTAAATCTTTTTGGATGTGTTGGAAATCTGGATTAGAGTGAATTTTCAATCCGAGATTAAAGCTACCACTATTTAGATTTTGTTGTCAATCAACAAAAGCTAAATAAAATGAGTTAAACAAGATGTTTAGATAAAAATATATAGGTAGATATAGATACAGAATCTCACTAGATATATCACAAGCACATAAGTTGTTACGACAAATTGCCGATGCAATTGATAATATTAGAGTGATATTGGAATAGCTAAAACAGATGGAGATAGCCAAATTGAGTAAGGGAAACCCTAACTTCTATAAGCTAGGGCGAAGCGTTCAATTCCAGCTAAATCAGCGTGAATTTGAATATTGCAATAATTACCTTGATTTTGCAAAAGTTCTCGCACTCCATCGGCCTGTCCAGCCATCATCTCAATCAGCCACACGCCACCCGATCGCAAATAACTAGGTGAAATTTCTACCAAATTCCGAATGCAATCTAAGCCATCAGCGCCACCATCCAAAGCTAGATGCGGTTCATGGTTAACTACTTCTGGCTGCAAAGTAGGTAAGATGCTGGTGGGGATGTAAGGAGGGTTGGAAACCATACCACTGAACTGACCTTTTAACAATGCCAGTGGCTCCCACCAGGAACCTTGATAAAATTTAATCCGGTCAGCAAAACCCAAATCATCGGCGTTGGCTTGGGCGATCGCCAGAGCTGCTAAACTGTAATCCACTGCATGAATTGTTGCGTTTGGCAAGGCATCTGCTAATCCGATGGCGATCGCACCACTCCCAGTACCCAAATCCGCCCAATGTCCTGAAGCATTTGCGAACAATGCTTTCGCCAAATCAATTAAGCACTCTGTCTCTGGTCTGGGAATCAAAACCGCACTCGACACCGCAATTTTAAAATTACGCCAAGGTGTAACACCCGCAATATACTGCACTGGTAAGCGATCGTTTAATCGCCTCTGCCAAAGATGGTCTAACTCTACTAGAGGCAATTGCATCTGAATTTGCGGCGAGTTTTTAAAAGACTCCAAACGTAGTGCCAAGCGGTCTAATCCAGCCACCTCTATAAGTAGCCAGTCTACCTCCCTTGGTGGAACATCAGTGGCGATCGCTGCTTGGATAGCTACATTTCGCCACTGCCAAAGTTGTAAACCAGAAACTATCAGATGTTTCTCTTCCATACCTCAACCTTGGAGCGCCTATCCGTTATTTTTTCGGAGCGACCGCAGGAGCTGGTGATTGATTTGGCGCAAGGGAGCGAATAAAATTGATCGACTCCCGCGATGGATACAGAACAATTTTATTTATACTAGGATCGTTGCTGCTATTGAGAGCCTCTAGAACACCGTACAAATCCACCACTTGAATTTCAGTGTTTTCTGCTTCCTTTGGCACAGCTTTTTTGAATTGGTCTAACAGAGCCACTGCTTGTTCTTTCTCAAAAAAGAAAGGGATGTAGCGCTCGTTGCCTTTGGCGAGGGGAATAGTCAGATAGCTATTATCTTTCTTAAATTTCGGTACAAATAAGGGAATACCATTGAATTGCTCCCCTTTTTTACCATTCTGATTCAGCATACTAGTTGCCGATGCTACCTGTTCTTGCGTCGGCACTAAAGTATAAATCACAGAATCTGGTTTCTTTTTGCTTTCTTGCACTATTTTAAAGTAGTCTGCCAAAGACAAAGGTCTCACCTGTAGGGTACTTGCCAACTGGGGATTTTCTTTTTTGAGCCGATTGTCAAGGAATTTTTGAGCATCTTGCTTGCTAATAAAAAATCCCACTTGGGAGATCGTCTTGGATTCGTTTTTCCTCGAAAGAACTACGAATTCGCCTTTAGGATTGGTGAGGGTGAATACAGGTACTTCTTGGAGCTTTTTCACTATCTGATCTTGTGGCAATGCGATCGCCTCTAGATTGCCCATCCCTGGTAGATTGCCTATTCCTGAAAGCCCCGTTAAAAATACACTGGTAGCTATACCCAATGTTGCGCCCAAGCGAATAAATGATTTCATGACTGCTCCTCGCATCAATAGTCCAATTAAATTAAACAAATGGTTGGATTTGCACAGCACCAACTAGCTTTAGTTATATAGCAATCTATTTCAGTTGTGAAAAATTCATTATGCGCGTTGAGGTTGAGTGTTAACTGTGAAGCAGCCCGGTCTTGTTGTTCCAACGCATTGGGACTGCCGTTAGCGCAAGCGGTAGCGACGCAGGAGCGTCACTCGGAGGGTCAACGGACAAAATCCAATATTCCCTAACTACTTAGGGTTGCTATAGTATCCCTTTCACCAATTGACTGTACTCGACTTGTGTTTTTCCCGATTTCGCTTTGCTATTCACTGCGAAATACTGTAGATGCCTATTATATGTCTTCTCAAACAGTGGAAAGCTTTCCCAGCTTAGAAATGATAAATGCCATTTTATCGGCTTTTTCTAATATGGGGTGACGCTACTACTTAATCAATCGTTCCATCTGCGATCGCTTTAATATCTTCATTAATTAAATCGGGATGACAGGATTTGAACCTGCGGCATCCTGCTCCCAAAGCAGGCGCGCTACCAAGCTGCGCTACATCCCGGTTAGACTTATCGACTTTTTTGGCTTGGTTTTAACTTACCATCAAAGCGATCGCCCTTTCACAAGAGCGTTAAATTAATCATATCATATAACACGGCTCACGCCTAATATCTTTTATCTTCTGCAACGACTGAGCTAGATTACATCCCTAGACTGATAAAGGTTTTGCTGCCGACTTAGTTTTACAAGAGATATACTTGCTCGTTCGTCGGCTAAACCTTGTCAAACCAAATCGAAATAATAGATTTGTACTACTATACCTGATTTTATTGTGCGAATCGGGTTTTATTTGGATTGAGCGCTAGTGAGGATACCAGAACATACCTTTGATGCCTTCTGGATCAGCCATAAACCCCATAGTTCGGTAGAAATCTACAACATGAGGATCGGCAAAGAGAGTGACATTACTAATTTCTTCACTCCTAAGTTTTTTGAGAATGTATTTCATCAGTGCCTTGCCCAATCCTTGACTTTGAAAGTCTGGATGAACCACCACATCCCAAATAGTGGCATTAAAAGCGTGATCTGAGGTAGCGCGGGCAAAACCAATGAGCCGCTTTTGGTTTCCTCTCACCTGCCACATTGAGGCAACGAGAAAACTATGCTCAATAGCTTTTTTCACTTTTCTTAGCGGACGACGCGACCAACCAACTGCATCACAGAGTTCTTCTAGCTCATATAGGTCAATGTCTCGTTCCGTGCTGAAGACGATGCGAGTCTCCTTTGAAGAAGCTTCGCTAATGCTACCGAGGCCAGAATTGCCCGCAGTTTCAGCTCTATGCTCTTCAAAAGAGTTTGTCCTAGTTGTCCCTACAGATTCAGGAGTGCTAAACCAAGTTTTCCAAAAACCCATGCCAACGTGGTTCGGGTAGTATAACTGAATTGGTTTCCACTCTCAGGAGTGTTGATTCACGTTTAACATAGCTACCCCCATTTATTACCCCTGACACTCAAAGTTTTTCGGTTGTTTTCGGGATTTGCAATGGTAACAGCCATTTAGGGCGTGTCTCACACCAATCATTTTCAACTTTAGCATTTTGTTGTAGAGGCTAGTAGAAATTCACCAAAAGGGAAGAATATAAACAATTCAAAATTCAAAATTCAAAATGGAAAAATCTAATCCTGGCAATTGCTCGTATAGTGCTTAAATGCACGTTAGCTTAGGAGTGTATTGTATATAAGAAATTGGGCATGGGGTATGGGGCATCGGTATTGAGAACACTCTTCTCTTGTCCCCCAGTCCCCAATCCCTAATCCCTAATCCCCAACACCCAGCCCCCAGGTGACGAAAGCAAGCGAGTCTTACCCTTAACAATGGCTTCTGGTTTAAAATCTTCGACACTGGAACTCCTAAAGCGCTTTAACCGAGCGTTTCCCCAGTTTTATGAGCAATTCGTCAGCAGTGAAATTCAACTGCAAAATTTGCGGCTAGCTTACCGTCTTTATAAAACTAGACGCGCTGTGATTGAACTGAAACCGGAAGGTAGCAAAAGTGCCCTGCATTTTGCTTACCGCAATCAGTCTTTTCTTCTCAGCGATATTTTTGGTGTACTAGCAGCTTATGGGTTGACTATCCACGGTCTAAGTCTATACGGTCAGATCCGTCCGCCAATGTTAGTTTTTATCAAACTGTTGGTATCTCGTGGTAGCAAAGCTTTGACCGAGAAAACCGCAGAAAATGTCTGTCGTGCTATTCGTGAGGCTTTAGGAGGTCGGTTTGAGGTAGAAGAGATGCTGGCAGTGGAATTCAATCTTGACACTGGCTTAGAGCAGGTACAAACTGAGTTCTATGTTGATCCGGTATTTCATCTCCCTGCCCTAGTGATTGAAGCTGATAATCAACCAGGGTTATTCTACAAAGTGATGTACGCCATCTGGCAAGAAGACCTTCTGGTAGTCAATGCCAATTTATTGGTTTGGCGCGGACGTACACGGCTAATTCTCTACTTGCTGGGGCCAAATGAAAGCCTCATTCCCGAATACCTGGGTCACAAAATCGCTGAAGGGGTGCGACAGAGGTTGTTAGGGAAATGAAAAAAGTTATGAGTGAGGAGTGAGGAGTGAGGAGTTATGAGTTAACAACTTTCTAAATTCTAATTCCTAACTCCTAACTCCTAATTCTTCGCATTTAGTCGCACCCGCCCTTAAGGGTACGATATAAGTATGGCAACTATTGAAATCTTGGGCGTTCCACACGCATACGAGCTAACGGCTCCCACTTCTTGCCCCCACGCTTTAGTATTTATCCACGGTTGGCTCAATAGCCGTGGATATTGGCAACCTGTGATTTCCCGCCTATCAGATGATTTGCAGTGCCTTTCCTATGATTTGCGGGGTTTTGGTGAATCGCAATCTCAGGTAAAAACCGATTTTAGTCAAGCACAAACGTCTCTGAGTCTTACGCCCATCTCAAGTAGTGCGGTTGGCTCACCAATGGAATCTCTTTATACTCCTGCTGCATATACTCAGGATTTAGCAATTCTCCTAAAACAGCTAAATATTACCAGTGCTTGGCTAATTGGTCACTCGTTGGGTGGGACGATCGCTCTTTGGGGAGCAGATCAAATACCTGAGTGTGTTAAGGGTGTTATCTGTATCAATGCTGGTGGTGGTATTTATCTCAAAGAATCCTTTGAGCAGTTTCGCTCGGCTGGTCAGAAATTTTTGCAAGTCCGTCCGCGCTGGCTCTCCCAAGTACCTTTGATTGATTTGCTGTTTACTAGAGCGAGTGTGGCTCGTCCTTTGGAGCGCTATTGGGCACGTCAACGAGTAATAGATTTCGTTGTGGCTGATCCAGAAGCAGCTCTTGGAACTCTATTAGACTCCACAACGGAAGAAGAAATCAATCGTTTACCTGAGCTAGTATCTCAACTGAAGCAGCCAGTTTATTTTTTGGCTGGCGCGGAAGATAAGGTTATGGAACCTAAGTATGTGCGTCATTTAGCTAGCTTTCACAGACTGTTTCAATACTGTGGTGACAATGTTCTGGAAATTCCTAATTGCGGACACCTGGCTATGTTGGAACAGCCGGATGCTGTGGCTAATCACATTCGGGCGATAGTTACAAGTCAATAATTATTGGGGATTGGGCATTGGAGCAAACAGAAAGTTCTTCTCTCCTGACAAATGACAAATGACAAGGGACTGACAACAAATAAATTATCCAATCTTGTGGGGTGGGCAACATGAGCGCCTTTGGCTGTGGGCGGGTGAGACACCCACCCCACAAGAAATAGTTAAGTATTTTTTTATTTGTCAGTCCCCAAATGACTAATGACTACTCAACAGATTGATACAATTTCATCACCTGGGTAAGCGCTAACCTAGACTCAACGCCTAGTGTGAGGGTGGATGTATGACCACGCGATAGATGATCTGCGGCAGCACAGCCAATCATGGCGGCGTTATCGGTACAGAATTTGAGAGGTGGGAATAGGACGCGTAAGTTATGTTTAACGGCGGCGGCTTGGAGGTTTTTTCTCAACCCGCTATTAGCTGCTACGCCGCCACCAATGGCAATTGTGTCTAAACGATAGTCTAGGGCACAGGCGATCGCTCTTTTGGTTAGCGATCGCGCTACAGTATCCTGAAAACTAGCTGCGACATCTGCCACTGGCACTTGTCCACCATCTTTTTCTAACTGCTGCACTAAACGCAATACAGCCGTTTTTAATCCGCTAAAACTCGTATCATAACGATGAACCCCCCCGCCCGGTACAGAAACTCTTCCTTCTGGTAGGGCAAAGGCTTGAGGATTCCCCTGTTCTGCCAACTTGTCAATCACTGGACCACCGGGATAACCCAGCTTTAACAATCGCGCCACTTTATCAAAGGCTTCACCCGCAGCATCATCACGGGTTTGACCCAGGGTTTCGTAATTACCACAATCTTTGACATAAATCAAGCTTGTATGTCCGCCTGAAACCAGTAAGCTAAGGAAAGGGGGATTTAAAGTTGATTCACTCAAGTAAGTTGCGTAAATGTGACCTTCCAGGTGATGAACTCCCAAAAATGGCTTGTTGTGTACCATTGCCAGGGTTTTGGCAGCAGTTAACCCCACCAATAGCGCTCCTACAAGTCCAGGGGCACAGGTGGCAGCAATTGCGTCAATTTTTCCCCAGTCTAGTTGGGCTTGTTCTAAGGCTTGTGCGATCGCAACATTGATCGTTTCCAAGTGCTGGCGAGATGCTACTTCTGGCACTACCCCGCCATACTGCTGATGGACTAGAATTTGCGAGGCGACGACACTGCTGCAAACTTTACGATTGTTAACAATTGCGACGGCAGTTTCATCACAGCTGGTTTCTATTGCTAAAACGGTTGTCATTGAGAGTAATCAGTGCTGGGTGCTGAGTCTGGAGTCCTGAGTGATAGAGAAAATCTTGCTTCTTTACTACCCTACAACAACAATTCTTATAGTTGGCACTTCTTCCTGGGCAGTCAACACTCTATTTTGGTTGAGAAGCTTTAACTTTTATTTACTTAAACTTTACTCGGTTCCCACCCAAGAGTATGATGACTTCCTAGTTATGCAAATAAACAACTGTACAAGCCGCTTCGTTTTGTACAAAAAACTTCTTGTTTTGTAATAAAAGGAAACAACTCTATGCGACGATTGTTTGCTTTGATGTTAGCGATCTGTCTTTGGTTCAACTTTGCTCCCCCAGCACAGGCTTTAGGGGCTAATTTGACACCCTGCAAAGACAATCCCGCTTTTCAACAGCTAGCAGCTAATGCCCGTAATACCACTGCTGATCCCGAGTCAGGGAAAAAGCGGTTTGAGCGTTATTCTCAGGCGCTATGCGGTCCTGAGGGATACCCTCACTTGATTGTTGATAGTCGTCTAGATCATGCTGGTGACTTTTTGATCCCTAGCATTCTGTTTTTATATATTGCTGGTTGGATTGGTTGGGTAGGTCGTGCCTATCTGCAAGCAATCAAAAAGGAATCTGACACTGAACTCAAAGAAATCCAAATCGATCTTGGTTTGGCACTACCCCTAATATTGTCAGGCTTTGCTTGGCCAGCAGCAGCAGTCCAAGAACTTCTCTCTGGAAAATTAGCAGCCAAGGATTCAGAAATCACTGTTTCCCCACGCTAAATCAGCTTAACTAATTCATTCGTTTTGGAGACTAAATTCATGGCAGACAAAGAAGATCAAGCATCTTATTTGATTAAATTCATTTCCACAGCGCCCGTGGCAGCCACAATCTGGCTGACCATCACAGCAGGGATCTTGATTGAATTCAACCGCTTTTTCCCCGACCTACTTTTCCACCCACTGCCATAAGTGTCAAACAATTTTGGATTTTAGATTTGCGTTAGCGCGTTCGCTTTTAGCGTCTCGTAGAGAGCCTCTTTTAGATTGACACTGCCCACAAGGGACGGGTCAAAGGATTTTGGATTTTAGATTTGCTTTCTTCCTAGCGTTAGCGAGTCTCCGTTCGCTTTTAGCGTCTCGTAGAGAGCCTCTTTTGGATTGACACTGCCCACAAGGGGCGGGACATGAACCAAAAAACTCTTTTAATCTAAAATCCAAGTTGCGCTGTCAGCGCACCAGAGGTGCGACCCAAAATCCAAAATTGTTGGTCAAATGGAATTTACGAAAGTTGAATGTCTTGTCTTTTGCCTAATATTGTGTAGTTGGTATATTCAGCTTAGTTAGGCAGAATTATCACCAGAATAGGCAGCAAAAATAGTTTTTTGAAACTCGTGATTCTGTTTACAGATCGCGAGTTTCACAGTTTTAAAACTCGCTAAATTAATTTTTCTAAACTTCCTAGCAAAAAGACATCTTTGGCTACAATTATTATTAATATAAAAATGCCACCATTTTAATTTAGAGGCTGAACATAAAATATGGCACAAGCAGTAGATGCATCAAAAAATCTTCCCAGCGATCCTAGAAATCGGGAAGTTGTTTTTCCCGCATTCGGCGATCCACAGATTGGGAACCTAGAAACCCCAGTTAATTCTCTTCCCTTGATCAAGTGGTTCATTAATAACTTACCTGCCTATCGCCCAGGTTTGGCTCCTGCTAGACGTGGTTTAGAAGTTGGTATGGCTCATGGTTACTTTCTATTTGGCCCCTTTGCGAAATTGGGGCCACTGCGGGACACAGCTAACGCTAACTTAGCTGGGTTACTGGGAGGTATCGGCTTGGTTGTAGTTTTCACCGCCGGACTATCGCTATATGCCAATAGCAATCCGCCCAAAGCACTTCCTAGTGTTACCGTACCGAATCCTCCGGCAGATGCTTTTAATTCTAAAGAAAGCTGGAACAACTTCGCCAGTTCTTTCTTGATTGGTGGTATTGGTGGTGCAGTAGTTGCTTACTTTTTGAGTAGTAACTTGGCACTAATTCAAGGTCTATTTGGTTAATTAGTAGGAGTTAGAAGTTAGGAATTTAAATTCCTAACTTCTAACTCTTAACTCCTAACTTATTTAAACAAAACCGCTTCAATATCATTTAGAGCAGTTTCAAAATCGTCATTAACGATTTGAATATCAAATTCGTCTGCGGCTTGAATTTCTTCTTGGGCGCGGAGTAGACGACGGGCGATCGCTTCTTCAGAGTCTTGGCCACGAGACCGTATCCGTTTCTCTAATTCATCAAAAGAAGGCGGTAAAATAAAAATGCTGAGGGCACTAGGGAAGGAAGCACGAGTTTGTCTTGCTCCTTCTAGTTCAATTTCCAGCACTACCAACTTACCAGAATTAATTTGGTTAAGCACAGCTTCACGGGGTGTGCCGTAACAATTGCCAGCAAATTCTGCCCATTCCAAAAATTCACCTTCAGCAACTAATTGTTCAAACTTACTGCGGCTGATAAAGTAATAACTTTTACCATCGGTTTCCCCTGGACGGGGAGAACGAGTCGTTACAGATACGGAATAGTAGAGTTCTGGATGACGTTGTAGGAGCGATCGCATTAAAGTCCCTTTCCCAACCCCACTGGGGCCAGTTAAAACAATTAGTTTGCCTAAATGTAAGCATTCTTCGGTAATAGCACTATTCTGGATGGGTAAAACTGGCATCATCCCTTAAACCTATAAATCAATCAATAGATATTATTCATCAGTCTTGTGTTCCTGGCCAAGTACACTAGTACCGCAGAGCGGAATTCAAAATTTAAAATTCAAACTAGGTATACAGCGTAAGGGTTTTATTGATTTGGAATGGGTGGTTTATTTACGCCGTGTTGTAATGGTCAATTATCTACAGTCTGATGATCGCGGGAAATCACAAAGCGATTCGCTACCGTTTCTGGCTGAATTGCTGAGAGAATGACGTGACTGGAATCGGTGATAATTACAGCCCTAGTCCGACGACCGTAAGTTGCATCAATGAGTTGATTTTTGTCCCGTGCTTCGGTAATAATCCGCTTAATCGGGGCAGACTCTGGACTGACAATGGCAACTACTCTGTTGGCAGACACGATGTTACCAAAGCCGATGTTGATTAACTGAATATCCATAAAAAAACTGACGCTAAACGCGGTTTGAAAAGCTTGAAATAAACTTATCCTTATGTTATCGCCAAAAAACGTGAGTTACAACGCTTAAATTCAAGCCAGTCTGTGTTTTTAAATAATGTCTGCTTTTTTTTAGCTGTTTATCACCTATTTTTCCTGAAAATCTTCCCAAAGATATATGTGAAATTCCACTGATCCAAATACAAACCCGACCTGTCGCTTGCTGTACGAAAACCGCTTAACAGATCACCCATATTCCGCTCCACAGTAAGGGGATAGTGGCATTCTCCCTTGCCTGTTGTTAAATGATGAAAAAATATTAATAAATTTGAATTTACTTTAATTTGTATCAATAGTACATTACTAAACTAATCTGAGTTCGACGAAGTTCAATTTTATCTACCACCCACATTCATAGTACGCATCCGTCGCACACTTCCAGCTTGACAATCGCGTAACCAAGCTTTAACCCCTTGAGCGATCGCACCATTACTACTATCACGTGGCGGGGATAGTGGCTGCTGTGGTGACTGGGAACCAGTTTGAGAAAACATCATCACTAAACGCCAACCAGTTGTAGTTTTTGTCAGCAACAGCCAATGGAATTGTTGCAATTCTATGGCTTTCTTTCCTATGTACTGCCGCTCCAAGGTCGTAAAGAAAACTTGCTCAATTCCTGATGCAGAGCTTTTAGCCGCATCTGCACTATATTCTTCCAGATTAAGGGGCAGAGGAGTAAACTCAGGTCTTCCTGCCACTAGCATATAACTATAAACATCACCGCTTCTGCTGAGGCGACGGGCGCGTTGACTGGCGCGATTGGTATAACTAGGTAAATCTTGTACTAGCTGTATAGTTAATGTTTCTAAATTTTGCTCAGAACATAAAGACTTGGCTCTATCGTTGACATTTTCTTTTTCTGCGATCGCAGAGGGTTTAGGGGTGAGGTTGATCGAGAACGCTGGGTAAGCAAGGCTATTTGATCCTAAAATCCAGAAGCCGCAAGCTAAAAGCCAACTATAATTTTTCTTCTTGAGCGAAGAGACAAGATTGCTCTTTGCTATACCCTTTACCCTGTCCCCCTGCTTCTCACTGACTGCTAGCTTCATGTCACCGTGCTTAACTCCTCAGAAATCCTCTTCCAGGCTAACTCCGGCTCCGTAGCAGTAGTGATGGGACGGCCAATTACGAGATAATCTGCACCTGCAATAATTGCTTGTGCTGGGGTGAGCGATCGCTTTTGATCGCCAATATCAGCCCAAGTTGGTCTAACCCCCGGACAAACTAGTAAAAAGTCATCTCCACAAGTTTGCCGCAATTGTGCCACTTCTTGAGGCGAACAAACTGCCCCATCCAATCCCGCCTCTTGAGCCATTAATGCCATTTCTAGAGCATATTCTGGTAATTCTAGGGGAATCTTCAAATCAAACGCCAACTGTCTAGTAGAAATGCTCGTTAACAAAGTAATCGCAATTAACTTAGGCGGTTTTACACCTGCTTGGGTAGCCCCTTCCTGTGCCGCCTCTGTTGCAGCTTTGAGAGCGTCTGTACCAGATGCAGCATGAATTGTCAATAAATCCACTCCATATTTAGCCGCACTACGACAAGCACCGGCGACTGTGTTAGGGATATCGTGAAACTTTAAATCTAGGAAAATGCGCTTTTGCCGAGACTTTAACACTTCCAGAATTTTTGGGCCAGTGCTGGTAAACAACTCTAAGCCGACTTTCCACCAAACCACTTGCGGAAGTTGATCTATAAGAGCGATCGCACTTTGTTCATCCGGCACATCCAAAGCCACAATAACTTGTTGTTCTGCCTGTTGACTATTCCCCATTCCCTACTCCCCACTCCCCATTTAAACTAAACGGACAAACTTATTTTTCCCAACTTGTAAAACCTTACCTTGTAACTCGGCGGCATCAGCAAAAGTAGTATCGACATCGGTAATGCGATCGCCATCTAAGCGCACCCCACCCTCTTGAATTTTCCGCTTTCCTTCCCCTGTACTTTTGCACAAGCCAGTGGCATTGAGAATATACGCTAACTTAGTAGGGAACTGATCCAAGCCAGCTAGAGAAAATTCGGGAACTGCACCTTCTTTGCCGCCGCTTTGGGCTGCAACTTTTGCTTCTTGGGCTGCGGTTTCGCCGTGGTACTGTTTAACAACTTCATAAGCTAAGAGTGTCTGGCGATCGCGGGGATTTTCTGGTAGTTTATCCAAAGGTAAATCCGTCAATAGTTCAAAATACTGTGACAGCAGATGATCGGGAACTCCTTGCAACTTTTGATACTTTTGTCCTGGGTGTTCTGACAATCCGATATAATTACCTAAAGACTTAGACATTTTTTGCACGCCATCTGTGCCAATCAAAATTGGCAGCAGCATCCCAAATTGTGGCTCTTGACCAAAATGGCGTTGCAAATCTCTGCCTACAGCAATGTTAAATTTCTGATCAGTGCCACCTAATTCCACGTCTGCCTCGACTGCAACCGAATCAAAACCTTGCATTAACGGGTACAGGAACTCATGGATAAAAATCGGATTCTCTTTCTTATAGCGATCAGCAAATCCTTCCTTCGCCAACATCTGCCCCACCGTCATCGTGGAGAGTAACTCCAAAATTTTCTCTAAGTTTAGCCCAGAGAGCCATTCGGAGTTATAGCGCACCTCTAATCTTCCTGGTGTGTCAAAATCCAAGATAGGACGTACTTGATCAAGATAAGTCTGAGCATTTTGGGCTACGTCTGCTTCTGTAAGCTGACGACGCACTTCAGATTTACCAGTTGGATCGCCAATACGGGCTGTAAAATCGCCAATAATCAGAACTGCTATATGGCCTGCATCTTGAAACGCTCGCAGTTTACGTACTGGTATGCTATGACCGAGATGAATATCAGTACCTGTAGGGTCAATGCCCAATTTGATCCTCAAAGGTTGGTTTGTAGTTAGTAAGAGCCTTTCTAGGCTTTCACTGTTAACATCAACTGATTGTGGGAAAACTTCTACAACACCACGACGAAGCCAAGTGAAATCTGGTGTCATCTTAAGAGACTCATTACTCGCTATGTTTTGCACACTAGAAGTTAAGTTGGTTATAAACACTTGCAATTTATCCACTTTCTCATCTGCCAAACTACTATAATTGCAAAAAATTAACCGCCTTGCTTCGTCCAATCAATTACAGTTAAATTTATAAGTGAGGAAGTGAAATCGCCGTGTCGTCGTCTAGGACTTTTGAAAACAAACAGCCACAACGTCAGGCTTCATCAGGTTTTGAGTTTCTAAAAGGAGTTGGTCAGGTAACTGGCGGTACTCTGCTCTCAATCACCATGCTGGCAAGTTCCATTGTAGCCGGAGGACTGGTTGGTTTAGCGATTAGTTTCCGTAACTTGCCAGATGTCAGACAGCTACGTAACTTTTTCCCCTCAGAAACGACTTATATTTATGACGTTAAGGGCAAACTCTTAACGAGTATTCACGGGGAAGCCAATCGAGAAGTAGTACCTCTAGATAGAATTTCCCCGAATTTAAAACGGGCCGTGTTGGCAAGTGAAGATAGCCACTTTTACGATCATCACGGTATTAACCCCGTGGGTGTTGGGCGTGCTGTAGTAGTTAATGCTGTAGCGGGTGGAGTCAAAGAGGGTGGCTCTACTGTTACTATGCAATTGGTAAAAAACCTGTTTTTGTCTCACAAGCGTGCTTTTACCCGGAAGTTAGCAGAGGCGGTGCTAGCAATTCGCTTAGAACAAATTCTCAATAAAGACCAAATATTAGAAATGTACCTCAATCAAGTTTATTGGGGTCATAACAATTATGGTGTACAAACGGCAGCCCGCAGTTACTTTAATAAGTCAGCAGAATATTTAACCTTGGGTGAGTCGGCAATGATGGCGGGTTTGATTCAAGCACCTGAAGAATTCAGCCCGTTTGTCAGCATGGAGAAAGCAAAACAAAAACAAAAAGAAGTGCTGGGACGGATGCGGGACTTGAACTGGATCAGCCAGTCAGACTATGACGATGCCCTCAAGCAAGAAATCAAACTTGGTAAAATCAAATCCTTTCAAGGTAGTGCCTTACCTTATGTAACCAATACTGTAGCGCAAGAGTTAGCTAAGAAGTTTGGGCGTGAGACACTACTCAAAGGCGGGATGCGGGTGCAAACTACAGTTGATGCCGACTTCCAAAAGATGGCAGAAGAAACTGTCACGAAGTGGCATAAAACACTTTTAGAGCAGGGATTATCTAAGAATCAGATGGCTCTGGTAGCAGTTGATCCACGCACGCATTTTATCAAAGCATTGGTGGGCGGTATAGATCCTAAGATCAGTGAATTTAATCGTGCAACTCAATCTCAACGCCAGCCCGGATCTTCCTTTAAACCGTTTGTATATTATACTGCTTTCGCTACTGGCAAGTATGCACCAGACTCAACGGTAGACGATTCTCCAGTCAGCTATCGAGATGGTAACGGTTGGTACTTTCCGAGAAATTATGATAATAGTTTTAGGGGAGCGATGCCAATCCGCACGGCTATAGCCCAATCGCGCAACATTCCCGTAATTAAGATTGGTAAAGCTGTGGGGATGAATAGAGTGATCGAAACCTGCCGTACCTTGGGCATTACCAGTCCGATGGAACCTGTGTCTTCTTTGCCACTTGGGGCAATTGGTGTGACTCCTTTGGAAATGGCTAGTGCCTATGCTACCTTTGCTAATTATGGCTGGCAATCTCCACCAACTGTAATTGCCCGTGTTACCGATAGTAGTGGTAACGTGTTGCTAGACAATACGCCTAAACCCCAGCTAGTTCTCGATCCTTGGGCATCAGCAGCAATTTTAGATGTGATGCAATCGGTAATCAATGAAGGTACTGGTAAAGGTGCTGCCATCGGTCGCCCAGCTGCCGGGAAGACGGGAACAACATCATCAGAAAAGGATATTTGGTTTGTGGGCACTGTGCCACAGTTAACAACTGCTGTCTGGGTAGGGAGAGACGACAACAGACAATTAGCTGACCATGCAACAGGCGGTGTTATGGTCGCTCCCATTTGGAAGGATTTTATGGAGAAAGCACTTAAGAACGTACCTGTAGAAAAATTCAAGCCAACTTCGCAGTTTTCTCGCCCCAAGTCGCAATAATTTTGGGTTTTAGATTTTAGATTTTGGATTAATTGCCAATCCAAAATCCAAAATCGTTCGACTGAGCATCTCGACTTCGCTCGATGGAACCGTAGCCGAAGTCTAAAATGGACTAGGTTTGTTTTTCTAGCTCGGCTTTCATCCGTTCTAAAGTGAGGTGCATTTGGTCAAACATTTGTTGCGGGGTGATACCGAACTGACCTAATTGTGTTTTCAGTTGCTCTACTGTCATTTGTGCCATGAAATCTTCTGATAACTCGAAGCGCTTCATAAAGATGCGGTATCGATCCATCATGGTTTCCATTTGCTCAATAAACAGCTTTTTGCCCTCGCGGTCGAATTTGCCGTAGCCGTTGCCAAGCTGAATCAGCGCTTGATAATCCTCAAACAGCTGTTTCGCTTCTTGCTGAACTATTTCGGAATCGAAGAATCCCATATTGCTTATATTAAACTGAGCGCCCAGACTCAGTAGCTTAATAGTTTTACTTCTATTTATTATTTTAGTCTAGGTGAGTAGTTTAATGATAAAGCTTCGGTTTTAGTACGGTTTGTTACCGAAATTTCAACACTTGACTTGAGGACTTTTCCCTAATCTAAACCGATTTAATAAAGCTGCAATACTTAGAGCTTTAGCCATTGATTTAGGATTGGTGTTTTCATTCGGTTGAATTTTCAGTTCGGGAGCGTATTTCAAGGCTAGTGAATTTTGCGGGTTCAGTTTTAATGCTTGATAGATGTAAACCCTAGCCATACCGGTAAATTTCTGTTTGAGATGTACCAAACCTAATAAGGCATAATAGTCGCTGTTATTTGGCTCTAACTTGATAGCATCACGCAGTTCTTGCACAGCTAGTGGCCATTTGGCTAGCCTAACGTACTCAATAGCCCGTTGGTAGTGACGTTGAGCGTAGTTTGTCAAAACTGGTTTGACATCAGTTTGTTCAGATAATGTCAATTCAACTAGCTTGACTTTTACCTCAGGAATGATGGTAACAGTTTTTTGCGGTAGGAATAGGTCTGGTTTATGCAACCGTAAGTATACTAAATTCAGTATAGTAATTTGTTGCGTCACCTGATAAAACTGATCTAGTGATTTATATTGAGCTTCTGCATAACAGGCGATCGCTTCTTCATAAAATAATTCTGCTTGGGGTGTAGGCATTTCCATAATTTCCTGAGCTATGGCACTTTGAGAAGATAAAGTCTTCTGCTCCAAAACTCTTCCATCTGATCGCAGCATCGCGATCGCAATCAAGCGCTTCTGTCGATGTTTCAGTTGTTGATATGCTGGATTGATTAAATGGCTAAATATTGCCGTTGCTAATTGTTGGTCGGAATTAGAGTTTTTGGACTGGCGATCGGGATGTAGCAACTTTGCTATAGCATGATAGCGTTTGAAAATCTGACGATCATCAGCAAGAACCGAAATTCCTAGCACAGCGTAAGGATCACAAAGCTTTTCAACCCATTTTGGTGGTAGCAAGGTCTGTGACATAGTAGTAATAAGGCTGTTAAAAACTTAAAATTAGCATCAAAGCTCAATGCACAGTCATGTGAAACTTACCCAATTTTCTGTGGGATTTCACATCTAAATTAGGACTTACGCAAAACTGCACGCTGTAGGGGCAATTCATGAATTGCCCCTACCTAAAAATCAGGGTTTTAGCTATTGTTTTCGTAAGTCCTGTAAATATCTGAAGGGCAAGGCAGGGTAGTTGACTGTCTGATTGTAGGAACTGTGGTATTGGTATATTTGTTATAAATATGTTGACTAAGCGCAAAAGTCGAAGTGTTGCTGCTGTTTTAGCTTTTTCTGGGACGCTGACAATTTCAGGATTACATAAATTCTATTTGGGACAGCCATTTTGGGGTGTTTTGTATGTGTTGCTTTCCTGGACACCTATCCCCAAGGTAGCTAGTGCGATTGAGGGAGTTTGGTATTTAGCCCAAGATGAAGAAGCTTTCGATCGCAATTTTAATCTAGGGAAGTCAGCAGCCAAGAACTCACAACGGGTGATTAATCAGGTAGGAGTGATCGCTGATGCAATGCGTGAATTAGATGCTCTGCGCCAGGATGGACTGATTTCAGAGTATGAATTTGAGCAAAAGCGCCGCCAATTGTTAGACCAGATTTCTTGAGGTGAGCGACAATCATGAATAACTGGCTACCTTTAAACTCCAGGCTGCAAAAACTCCGCGCCAAGCTCCTCAACGATCCTTACTATCGCCTGCAATCTGGGGAAGAAATTCAGATAGCAGCCAAATTGGGTATCCGCATTGATGCCAATCAAGCGACTGTAGATGATTGGTTACGCCTACCAGGTTTGTCAATTCACCAAGCGCGATCGCTTGTGGAACTTTCACGTTCGGGTGTGAAATTTTACTGTATTGAAGATATCGCTGCGGCTTTGGGTATGCCCGCGCCGCGCCTAGAGCCATTAAAGCCTCTGCTGAATTTTATTTACTATGACCACGAATCTTTAGAAAATCCCACGCATTTAGTTAATCCGAATACAGCAACCGTTGAAAAATTAGCACAAATTCCATTTATCGATTTGTCTTTGGCGCAAGCAGTGGTGCAAAATCGGCAATCAGGGGGATTTTACCGCAACTTGGCTGATTTTCAACGACGGTTAGAGTTAACTGGTGATGCGATCGCTCAGATCATGTATTATTTAACGTTTTAAGTTTAAAGTGTAGGGCTTCTTATTTGTATGCAATACACTTTGACCTCACTTCCATTCCTCTCTCCTTTTAGAAGAGAGGCTTTGAATCTGACTCCCCAACGCTAGTAGGGAAGGGGTTAGGTCTCTATTAGACTCAACTCCAAACTCCTAACTCCTAACTCCTAACTAAGTTAAATGAACCCAATGCGATCGAGAGGCCAAAAGCGAAACGTTGCCCGACCGATGACATTTTTTGTGGGCAAAAAGCCCCAATAGCGAGAGTCATTACTATCGTTGCGATTATCTCCCATAACAAACAATTCGTTTTCTGGGACTTTCACTGGTCGATATGGCTGATTTGGGGGTTCAGCGATATAGTCTTCTGCCAAGGGTTGACCGTTGAGGTAGACTTTCCCAGAATCAACACTAATTACCTCACCAGCCTTGCCAATAACCCGCTTGATGAAGGCTTGGTCTTTGGGATATCCACGACGTTGTAATTCTGCCGATGGCTGAAAAACAATAATATCGCCAGTTATGGGGGGGTGAAAATGGTAAGAGATTTTTTCAACTACCAAGCGATCGCCTGTATGTAAGGTGGGTAACATCGAGTCAGAAGGTATATAGCGGGGTTCGGCGATAAAAGTCCTGATTAGGAATGCCAAACACAATGCGATCGCAATTAAAATCAGATTTTCCTGCCAATTACGCCATACTTTTAAAGATGCGCGCTCTTCTTTTGCATCACTTTCGTCAGGAATCATAAAAGTTTCTACCCAGTTTAAGAAGTGAGATAAATACCTTGATTATTTTGACTCAAAAGGTATATTAATACGAAAGATGGGTTTAGCGCCAAACTCATACAGATATTAAATAATACACTTATTGCATCTACTAAAGATAAGCAAAAGTACCGCAAATAAACCTAATTCTAATTGCTGTAATTATAAGGCAAGTTATAAGATAGTTTTCAGTTTTGCTTCTTCCTGCTAAAAAATCTAGTTACCGAGTAGTGGAGTCATCCAGTCAGTCGATTTTTTCTTTGAGCAAAAAATTGGTCATTGAGTGTCAAAATAAGTTACCCCGTATCTATCTGACAATATCTGCTTCACTTTACCGAAAAAAGGCAGAGGGCAGCCTTGCTCGAGGCTGAGTTGAAAGAAAATATATTTTTATATGTACTATTAAGTAACATTACATAAAATCAATCGCCGTACAAATGTAGTTTTAGATACATAATTTACCTGAATAAAGTATAATTAGTAAAAAATATCACATTTGAATGTAGAATTTAATGGTTGAATAGAGAGATGCCATACTATTGCAATGGAATTTTAACATTTTCCTATATATATGGAATTAACTTCCGTAATTACACGGTGACGGTGCATATAGAATTGCACTATTAATTAAGATATAAATCTCCTTAATCATCGAGAAAAACATTAACAGACAGAAAACTACTAGCAATTTAGGCTAAAGTATCAACATCTAAAAGAGAACTAAACTGGCGATAAAACTATTTTTGCTAAATGAGTCAAAAGTATCTAGATTAACGAATAAGTGCCCCTTGGCAATGAGAAACTATATTGAATCAATTTTCGTCTGGTCTATTTCATAGAAAGTACAAGGTCACATTCTGTCAGTTGAAGATTTAACTTTTTCTTAAAAAGGAATTAATGGCAGTAGGCAGTAGAATATATCTTATCAAGAATAGAACTAATAGTTTACTAAACTCTAAACTCTTTTTTGAAAGATACCCCACCTATTCTAAGTAGTTTTGTATGTTAATCAAATAACTCAATAGGTTGTAAATTATACAACTTGTCTTTGAGAAAATATGACAATGAAAACTTCAGGCTGCGAAAAGTGCAAATTGTCAGCGCGACATCTTAGTTCATCTTATTTGCAAAGCGATAAGACTTGAAAGGATAATGCTGCCTTCGCGGTGAAGCGAAAAACAGCAACTAATTCAGAACTCCTATTAAGAGGATTGTGGGGTGTGGTTAATTATCTGATTGCGCTCCTTCTGAGAGCTAGCGGTAAGAATGTGAAAGTGCAGACCTTGCCTCTGATGAGTGGATTGACATTAAACATCGCTCAAATCTAGAGTGTATAGATTTCAGTTAAAGTAAATAGTCTGTCTTCTCGATTCTGAATTTCCGTTAGTCCCAGTTCCAATTTTCATAATTACCAGAAAGTAACTGGTATCTAAATATAAAAAAAATGTGGTATAACGTACCGTCATAACCTTAGTGACGGTTCGATCTTTGAAGGAGCTATGAGGTGGAAAACAATAAGTCGTTTCTCTGGCCAGAAGGAATATTAATTGCGCTGCTTGCCTTAGGTGGTGTTTTTAGCCTTGCTTTCATGATGCTTCTAAGGCCAAATGCTTCGGAGGCTCAGAGTAGACAAAGTATAAATATCAAGGATGTCGCTGCAAATGTAGGAACTCAGCAGCGCATTGAAAAATTAAAGGCGGCGATGCTTACAAGTTGGCAGCAAGAAGCGCAAACAAAAGGTTTAGCCTACGCTCTACCATCACGTTTTCAAGGAGCAATAATTGAATCGGCAAAACTTACTCAAGGTGAGAAAGTCATTGCTCTCACCTTTGATGATGGTCCTTGGCCTCAAACCACAGAGCAAGTGCTAGATATCCTGAAATCAAATAATATCAAAGGGACGTTTTTTGTCGTCGGACAGAATCTAAAAAATTATCCAGAGTTAGGAAAGCAGATTGTCGCTCAAGGTCACGTCATTGCCAACCATACTTGGCATCACTGGTATCATTTCTTGAATCCACAAGCAGCTGCTTTTGAAATAGATCGCACAGAAGACCTAATTTATCAAGTTACAGGTGTTAAAACAAATCTCTTTCGACCACCTGGTGGCTTCCTGCACAATGGATTAGTTGCTTATGCTAAAGGTCAAAAATATGCTGTGGTGATGTGGTCAGCTGACTCCACAGACTACAAGCAGCCAGCTGTATCAAAGTTGATCAATAATGTGATTCAAGATTCAAAACCTGGTGGGATTGTGCTAATGCATGATGGTGGTGGCAACCGTTCTAGAACTGTGCAAGCTTTACCAGAAATTATTAGCAACTTTAGAAAGCAAGGCTATCGCTTTGTGACTATTCCAGAACTTTTAGAAATTCAAGATACAGAGCAAAAGTTGCTTGCTAACAAAAAGCAATAATTATTTATTATGTGGCAACCAGAGAGTCTAAAATTATCAAGACTTCTCACAATATTATTTGGATCGCCTTTTCCTGAACCACCAAGCACTCTAGAGTTTTTAATATTTGTTACAACACTCTTTGGACTAATTTTTTTTGGAGGAGCATTTGCTGGGATAGCTACTCTAATTATCACAAAGAAAAGTAATTTTTTTATTGAAATATTTAGACTATTAATTGGGGCTATAGGAGGGTATGAAGGTGCATTAATCTATATTTTGCTTAATTCTTCATTTAAACATCCAAATAAAATATTTGAACTAATTATTGGTTTTAATCATGGAATACTTCAAACAGTTATTAATTTTTATCAAGTTGATTGGATATTTTTCATTCCGGGTGTATTAGGGGCAATAGGTGCAAGTATAGCTATATTTATGATGAGAAAGGTATTTGGTTGGCGTTTATAAATCAATCCAGTTCAGTTAGCAAGAAAAGACTTATAACATTTCTCAGTTAAATGAAGTACAAGAACCCCACCCCCAACCCCCTCCCCGCAAGCAAAGAGGGGGCTATGATGTAAGCTGTTCCACAAATAAACTTGCATATACTGGGCGGGCAGGATGCCCACCCCACAAGAGTTATATTTAATAAGGGTTATGCAAATTAAATGTTTTTTAGCTTACCTCATGTGATTAGGAAACGCTATAAGAAAGTCGGCGCTAATATTTCAACCTATACATTGAATTTTTCTTGCCGAAAATTATTGGTAGACACAATTTGTGAATTGTGCCTACGTGATTTTGATTCCGATGTCTAATGAGTAGTTACTAAATTAAACTCAGCTATTTTTTCAGGATTAGCTTCGGGGCTATCAGCTTCAGAAGGTGGAACCAACTGCCAGAATTTCGGCAAAAATTCTTGCCAGTTTTGCAGAATTTTCTTCGCCTTTGGTGAACCAGTGCGTTCCGCATGAGTTTGGATTAACTCTTGCAGTTGCTTTGCACCTACTTCTGTAATTACTCGCTGCATTTTGACAATTTCCGGGTTGACTAACTCACGAAATGAGTCGTCTTCATCCAAGAAGTATGCCAATCCTCCAGTCATTCCAGCTGCTACGTTACGTCCTACTTTGCCGAGGACGACAACCACACCACCTGTCATGTATTCGCAGCAGTGATCCCCAGCACCTTCAATCACTGCTATGCCTTTGGAGTTTCTCACAGCAAAGCGCTCTCCTGCTAAACCGTTGGCAAATAAGATCCCACCAGTAGCACCATAGAGGCAGGTATTGCCAACTATCACATTTTGTGATGCGTTATAGGTAGCATCAGTTGGAGGTTTGATGATGATTTCACCACCATGCATCCCTTTACCTACGTAGTCGTTTGCCTCTCCTTCCAGGCTCAAAATTATGCCGGGGAGGTTGAAAGCACCAAAGCTTTGCCCAACACTGCCTGTGAAGTTGAGATTAATTTGTCCTTCAAAGCCACTGTCACCGTATTGGGAAGCGATCGCACCTGCTAATCTTGTACCCACTGTTCTGTCAGTATTGACAATGGGGTAAGTCTTAGTAACAGTGGACTGATCCCTAATGGCAGTCTGAATGTCAGGATCGGCCAGGAACTTGTCATCTAAAACCACGCCGTTGCTGTGGACTTCTTCATGCACCAACCAGCTACGATTGTCTTTACTATTTGGTAGCTGAAGTAAACAGTCAAGATTCAGCGATCGCGTTTTGGTAAGTTTTGCATCTTGGCGCAGTTTTAACAAATCTGCACGTCCAATGATTTCTGATAAAGAACGGTAGCCAAGTCCGGCTAACAAACTACGCACTTCTTCGGCAATGAAGTAGAAGAAGTTGACAACTTGTTCTGGTATTCCTGTAAACCGCTTACGCAGTTCTTCTTTCTGAGTAGCAACACCCACAGGGCAAGTATTTAGGTGGCAGATACGCGCCATGATACAGCCTTCGGCAATCATGGCAATGGAGCCGAAACCGAATTCTTCACCACCCATCAATGCACCTATTACCACATCCCAGCCACTCTTGAGTCCGCCATCTACGCGTAAAATCACGCGATCGCGCAGGCTATTTTCCATCAAAACGCGATGCACTTCAGTTAATCCCAGTTCCCAAGGTGAACCCGCATGTTTAATTGAACTGAGTGGCGATGCACCTGTACCACCATCATGTCCAGAAATCTGGATAATATCAGCGTTTGCCTTAGCTACACCAGCCGCGATCGTGCCAATGCCAACTTCTGAAACTAGCTTCACCGACACCTTTGCTTTGGGATTAATTTGGTGCAGATCAAAAATCAGTTGCGCTAGGTCTTCAATGGAATAAATATCGTGGTGCGGTGGTGGCGAAATCAGCGTTACACCTGCTTTGGAGCGCCTTAACATGGCAATGTATTGGCTGACTTTTGGTCCTGGTAGTTGTCCACCTTCCCCAGGCTTGGCGCCTTGGGCGATTTTGATTTCAATTTGTTTGGCGTTGACTAGGTATTCTGGCGTGACACCAAAGCGTCCCGATGCAACTTGTTTAATGGCACTATAAGCTTGATCACCATTCCGCAATCCTTTTAAATGAGGTAGGGTTGGCGAGTGGCCAGACTCGTCTACATCATCTAAAACTGTATAGCGCACTGGATCTTCGCCACCTTCTCCAGAATTTGATTTACCGCCAATGCGATTCATGGCGATCGCTAAAGTTTCATGGGCTTCTCTTGACAAAGCGCCTAAAGACATCCCACCAGTGCAGAAGCGTTTGACAATTTCATATACCGATTCCACTTCTTCGAGAGGAACTGGCGGCGCATCACCTTGGAAGTCTAGTAAGTCCCGCAAAGCCGTTACTGGTCTACCTTGCAGGTGCTTTTTGTAAACTTCGTAGTGGTCGTAGTTTTTGCCATCTAGAGCTTTATGCAGCGCCCTAACCATTTCTGGGCTATTCATGTGGTACTCGCCGCGAGCGCGGTACTGCACAAAGCCCAGGTTTTCTAACCTATTGGTCGTAAATTCCGGGAAAGCCTTGCTGTGGAAGGAAAGCACTTCATCTGCCAGATCGCTCACACTCAAACCCCCGATGCGGGAAGTCGTACCACGGAATCCTAGCTCGATTAAATCTCCACCGATGCCAATAGCTTCAAAGATTTGGGCTGCTTGATAGCTAGAGAGCAGAGAAATTCCCATTTTGGAGAGAATTTTTAGCAAACCTGACTCTACTGCTTTGCGATAGTTGCCTAAAGCTTGTTCTAGGGTGAGGGTTGGAGTTTTTTGCAACCCCACTAAATTTTTTTGAGTTCCGGGATCAGACCACCAATCACGCACTGTATCTAAAGCCATATACGCACAAACTGCACCAGCACCATAGCCAATCAGACAAGCAAAGTGATGGGTACTCCAGCATTGAGCAGTATTGACAATCAGGGATGTTTTCATTCGCAGCCCTTCACGAATCAGATGGTGATGCACCGCACCCACTGCTAATAAGGGAGGAATGTAAGTATATTCTGTACTGATTCCTTCATTGCCCCCATTAATAAGGGGAGCCAGTGCGTTGGGCGGCTCTGCCGACTTGAAGCAACTGGCGTGGGTTGGGGGGATCTGGTCGCTTAAGATTAAAATCCTTGCCCCTGCCCGGACTGATTCAGCAGCTTGTGCTTGTAAAGACTGCACAGCTGCTTTCAATCCTTCTGGGCCGTCGGCGATCGCAAATAGAGTTGACAACTCTGCTGTGGCAAATCCTGACAGCTTAATCGCCTCTAATTCAGTATCCGTTAATACTGGCGATTCCAGCTTCAATCTCCGAGCATATTCTGGCTTGGGTTCTAATAAGTTACCCCGTTCACCCAGTTCGACTTTCAGAGACATTACCAGCTTTTCCCGCAGGGGATCGATCGCCGGGTTCGTCACCTGAGCAAAGCGCTGTTTGAAATAGTCATAAAGCAGGTGAGGTTTTGTTGACAGCACTGCTAAAGGAATATCATCCCCCATGCAGAAAGTTGGCTCTGAACCAAGCTTCGCCATTTCTTTAATCACCATGTCTACATCTTCTGTGGTGTAGCCAAAGGCGGTTTGACGCTGAAGCAAGGTTTCCTTCTCAATTTTCTTACTATGCCCATTACCATTTTCAGCAGCCAGATGTCCATTTCCATTACCATCTTGACTACTGACAATTTCTTTGAGTTCTTGACGGTACTCTTGTAGCCATTCCCCATAAGGGTGCTGCTTGGCGATGCGCCCCTTTATATCCCAATTTTTCAGCACTTCATGGTTTTCTAAATCCACAGCAATCATTTGCCCTGGGCCGAGTCTACCTTTCTCGACAATATCGGCTTCTGGGAATTCCACTACACCAGCTTCGGAAGCTACAACAATGTAGTCGTCTTTGGTGATCAAGTAACGAGCTGGTCTTAAACCATTACGATCTAGAGTCGCACCAACTTTTTTGCCATCGCTGAATACTAAAAGTGCTGGCCCATCCCAAGCTTCTTGTAAACCACTGTAATATTCGTAGAAAGCAACAATTTCTGGAGATTCACGTAAAGAAGGCTGATTTTGATAAGCCTCTGGAACCATAATCATTAAAGCTTCCAAGGGGCTGCGTCCAGAGCAAACCAGCAATTCCACTACATTGTCTAGGGTAGCTGAGTCGCTGTTATCAATGTGAACTAATGGTTTAAGTTCCTGGATGCGATCGCCCCATACTGGATGATTCAGGCTAGCTTCTCGTGCCATCATCCAGTTGATGTTACCCAATAAGGTATTGATTTCGCCGTTGTGGCCCAAAAACCGCATTGGTTGGGCTAGAGGCCACTTGGGCATCGTGTTGGTACTAAAACGGCGGTGATAGACAGCAAAGGCAGTTTTATAAGCTGGATTTTTTAAATCGTCATAAAAATTGCCCAAGACGGCGGAACGCACCATCCCTTTGTAGACAATTGTCCGACTTGACAACGAGCAGATATAAAATTCTTCTGAGATTTTGGTTGCAACTTTACTAATTCGGCGGCGGGTAATGTACAACTGCCGTTCCAATTCATCGCCGCTTTTCTCAACAGAAGCTAACAAAACTTGTTCAATCTGGGGTTGATTTTCTCTGGCTTGTACCCCCAGTAAATCAGATTGCACTGGCACTACTCGCCATCCCAGTACAATTAATTTTTCTTCAGCAGCTACTTGCTCAACAGTCGCCCTAGCTTTTTGTGCAGCTTCTTGGTCTTGTGGGAGAAATATCATCCCCACAGCTATATTATTGGTGGATGGAAATTCCTTACCCCTTTGGTGAAAGTCTTGTTGGAACAATTCCCAAGGTATTGCTGTCAATACTCCAGCACCATCACCAGAGTCTTGATCGGCGCTACAACCTCCCCGGTGTTCTAAGCAGGTTAAAGCAGCTAAGGCTTTTTCGACAATTTCGTGGCTGGTATGATTCTGGCGATGAGCAATAAAACCTACACCACAGGCATCTCGTTCCTCTACTAACCACTTTTGCCCCTGATAGGTATCTCTTGAGTTGATATCCGCCGTGATTTTCTGGTCTTGATTCATCGGTTTATTATTCATACCCTGTTCCTGAAGTATTGAGTTACCAATTTTGCCACTACTTACGGGAAAAAACTTCTAAATTTCGCTGTGGATAATATATATAAGCACCGAAATTTAGGGAAAAAAAATTTTAACTTCGGTTTTACTTTATTAGTTCACCCGTGTTAAAATAGTTGCGTATTGCTTATGTATTTATGCGGTCTCAGACAACTTACCTCCGCCAAGACATTATTTTTGCCCTGACAGTTTCTTTTTTATATTGTGAAGCTAAGTATTTTCTCAATCCCCTTTTTCCAGATGCACGCTAGTTACTCATAGAGCCTATTTCGGCTCACCTGAAACAAAACTAAAACTTAACGCTGTACTATGTTTTAAAGCCGAAATCATCCTGATTCAGCAATAAAATCAGCGTATTACAATATATACCCATTTGACAATTCCCAAATATTTTTGTTGTTGTCTATAGTTTTGGTGTTTACCACTTACCACATATATTACTACTAACTACACCCAACTGAAGTAGCAACAGTAGCAAGGTTCCGTGAGGATTAAATATCTTAATCCAGTTTTGCTGGCCAAAGCTACCGTGTATGTTGTGGTTAGAATTAGTGCCGATTAAAACACTTTATTGCAATGGCTTTAGCTTCTAAATTGGTGGTTTATGCTTAAAAGAGACAACTAGCCAATATATATAATACCATATTTATTTAAAAACAAACTCATGTTATTTTTATATTTCCAAATAATTAGTTAGTTTATACCTTGGGTGATAGTTTTCATTCATTACCTAGTAAAATATGGTAAAAATGCCAAATTTTTGCCAATCAGGGATTAGCGATCGCTCCGCCCACCGCAGGCATCGCAAGTTTTTTCGGGCTACTGTGTCACCAATACTTTTGACAGCCCTGTGTTTAATTACTACCTATCCTCTCAACGCCCAGGAGTCCCCGAAAACCACCAATTTAATACCCACGTTAACCTCACAGTCACCTGCACCTCCTTTACCAGGTGTGGCATCCTCTGGTAATCAAATTTCCCTCAATGGACGTACTTTACCAGGAACTTGGTTACAGCGACCTGGAAAATCTGGTCAAGTGACAACTAATCTTAGTGACGGGGCATTCAGACAATTAATTGGAATAAATTTCTTAAACAGTAGTAATTGGGTGAGGCAACCGATACAGTGGTTTTCCTCGGTGACAACGCCACAAGTGTTAGCCGCCAGACTATTAGGAGCATATCGCTATTTGGATATTACTAATTTTGCCCAAACATCTGGATGGCAAATCCAAGCCAATGGCAACACCTTAGTAATTGCTACCCCAAAAGCGCAAATCACAAATATTGTTCAGAGCCAGCAACCTCCAGAGGCGAGTGCCCCTTTGCAACAGGCTCGCATTCTTGTAGATTTAGATCATCCAACACCCTGGCAAGTTGCACAAGGGTCAGCGATCGCCAAACCCCAAAGTTCATCCTCTGATCCAGATACGCCAACTCCCAAACCCACTACACCGCCAAATCGAGAGTGGACAGTTACCCTGGATGGAATCGCTGATCCTGTTTTGATCGAACGCTATACCCCCCAGCCACCAGCAGCACCACCAGCATTGCTGCCAAACCTGCTCAAACAATTATTACCAGCTACACCAACAGAACCAATACCACCAGCCCCCCAAACACTGATTCAACAAGTGGAGGTGGTGAAAAACCAAACGATTATTCATCTGAGCGTTCCCTTTGGTCTATCGCCTCAAGTTAGCACTGTAGATAATCCCAATCGCCTGATTATCGATATTCGACCCGATCCTCTAGAAGAGCGGGATATTACTTGGGCACCTGGATTGCGCTGGCGACAGCATTATGTCAATTTAGGCACAGAACGCTTTCCGGTGGTCTGGTTAGAAGTTAATCCCCGCAAATTTGGGTTAACTTTGAAGCCGATGTGGGCTAGTCCTGATGGGCTTGCGGGTACTGCTCCCTTAATTCAAACAGCACAACGTTACTTAGCAGTAGCTGGGATTAATGGTGGTTATTTTAACCGCAATAATAGATTGCCATTGGGTGCGATTCGTCGGGATAATCAGTGGTTATCAGGCCCTATTTTAAATCGAGGTGCGATCGCTTGGAATGATTCAGGCCAATTTTACTTCGGTCGTCTCACCTTAGAAGAAACTTTAATCACAGCAAATAACCAGCGCTTACCGATTCTGTTTCTTAACAGTGGCTACATCCAAAGTGGTATTGCTCGTTACACCCCAGCTTGGGGATCAACTTATACGCCTCTGACGGATAACGAAATTATTCTAGTGGTAGAGAAAGACCAAATTACTGAACAGTTACCAGGTGGTAAAGTTGGTGGTATTGTGGTTCCCATTCCCCAGGATGGCTACCTGCTAACCTTACGCGCCAACGCTATTAGTGCCGCCTCACAGCTACCTATTGGAAGCACGGTAAGTATTTCCAGCACCACTGCTCCCACTGATTTTAGTCGTTATCCCCACATTATCGGAGCGGGTCCACTATTAGTCCAAAACCGTCAAATTGTCCTTGATGCCAAAAGCGAAAAATTCAGCAATGCCTTTATTGCCGAAAAAGCTATTCGTAGCGGTATTTGCACAACGACAACAGGCACACTAATGATTACTGCCACACATAATCGTGTAGGGGGTTATGGGCCAAATTTGGCAGAACACGCCCAATTGATGCAACTCATGGGCTGTGTGGATGCCCTAAATTTGGATGGTGGTAGTTCAACCAGCCTTTACTTAGGAGGGCAACTACTCGACCGATTGCCTAGTACAGCAGCTCGTGTTCATAACGGAATTGGTATTTTCCTGCAACCACGAAAATGAGGTAATAGAAAAAAACTTAATCTCCAGCCCCCAGTCACTTTTTAAAGTTTAGAACAAGCTGTCATTTTGCTTGATGAAGAGTTGGTGTAGACATAGTATTTTTAGTAGTGATGATTTACACCATAACGTCTGATTTTGCTATGTTTATCAAGGTGCAACACAATTGCTAATTTTCAAAGTTGCAAGATAGCGCCAAATTTTTTATCAATAGTTAAGAGTACCAACGGTTTGTTATGTCTCCAAATGAGGTAACTATGGCTCGATATCAAGAAACTACACAGACTGAAACTCTACACCTGCCTCCAAACATAACTTCCAGGGGCGTTGCTGCAACTGAATTGCGTCCTTGGGGTGCCTTTACAGTTTTGGAAGAAGGGCGCGGATACAAAATTAAGCGCATCGAAGTTAAGCCCGGACACCGCCTCAGTCTACAAATGCACCACCACCGCAGCGAACATTGGATTGTCGTATCTGGTACAGCTAGGGTAACTTGTGGTGAGCAAGAAGTACTATTGAGCAATAACGAATCAACCTATGTACCCCAATGTACATCTCATCGTTTAGAGAATCCTGGCGTGATCCCCTTGGTATTGATTGAAGTGCAAAATGGCGAATACTTGGGCGAAGATGATATTATTCGCTACCAAGATGACTATGCCCGTACTAAGGATTAAAACGAAAAGAACCATATTAAAGCTCTAAAGGCTTTAATCGCAAAACCAAATGCATTTTTGTGCAAAGCGTCTTTGGGAAATATTGCACCCCAGAAGTCCCTACCTAGCTAAGGTGGGGACTGAAGCATATTAGTGTTATAAATGTAGTAATAGCGATCGCGCTCATGCCTTCGGTGATTTGGAATTTTGCACAAGCGAGGGTCAACCCATCTGTAAAATGAAAGATGGGGTATTCAATTGCAAAAAACGAGTTCCATGATTCATCTGAGTCAAGCAGCAGCAAGTGAGATTGGGCGAATAAAGTCCAAGCAGCAGCCAAATGTATTGTTTCGATTGGCAGTAAAACTAGGTGGCTGTTCCGGGTTATTTTATGATATGTCCTTCGATGAAGCAATAAAAGTTGGCGACCAGGTTTTCGATTTGGATGAGATTCAAGTAGTCATAGATGCCGCAAGCTTAAATTACCTCAACGGTTTGAGGGTGGATTATTCAGAAGACTTAATGGGTGGTGGTTTTCGCTTCCACAACCCCCAGGCGATCGCAACCTGTGGCTGTGGCAATTCCTTCTCTATAAGTATAAGTCATTGAGCAAAAAACCATGAGAAATGACAATTGACATAAAGCCGTAAAAAAAGATATAATTAGGATTTGTTAAAACTTAGACCATAAGCAGCTTTACGCGCTGTAACTCATGCCAACAATACAGCAGCTAATACGAAATGAGCGCGAACAAGCGCGTCAGAAAACCAAGTCACCCGCTCTGAAGCAATGTCCCCAACGTCGGGGAGTTTGTACCAGAGTTTACACGACCACACCAAAAAAGCCTAACTCAGCCCTACGCAAAGTAGCAAGAGTCAGACTTACCTCTGGATTTGAAGTTACAGCTTACATTCCAGGCATTGGTCACAACTTACAAGAACACTCAGTTGTGATGATTCGTGGCGGTCGGGTTAAGGATCTACCAGGCGTGAGATACCACATTATCCGTGGCACCCTAGATACAGCCGGAGTCAAAGATCGCAAACAAGGCCGTTCCAAGTATGGAACCAAGCGTCCTAAAGCAGCGAAAAAATAGGATCAGGCGATTAATCGCAGCCAACACGATTAATCGTCTACCTTAAAAGCGCTGCAAAAAACCATCGCCGCCTGTGTTCTAACAGCAGTTATGTCTGTTTCAAAAAAATCAAGCAAGCTACACTAAGCGAGCAAGTGTAGAGGTTCTGAAGAGAAAGCTGTAACTAACAGCATAATTCTCATCTGGACATTAAAGTTTATAATCTTGTCGCCTTGAGTATTTAGTTGTAGGTAGCAAGTCAAACAATTTGAGATTTGAGATTTGCGATTTTGGATTGGTCGAACCCAGAAGTGGATGAGGCTTAACAGATTTTTGATTTTTCTGACCCCTGTGGTCGAAATATATACCGAAAACTTTTAATCCAAAATTAAAAATCCAAAATCAAAAATTGGCAGTCAATAAGTCAGCCTTGCTGCAACGGTCGAAAAAAATTGAGGAAGTCTGAGGGTTGGGTTCTACCACTTTTAGTTTCCGGTGTCTGATAGCATATAATTTCGTTGCCAATTCCGAATTAAAGGTGAAGTATGTCTCGTCGTGGTGTTATTCAAAGGCGCCCAGTTCCGTCTGACTCTGTATATAACAGTCGCCTTGTGAGCATGATTATCAGACGGATCATGCGTCATGGCAAGAAATCCCTTGCCGCACGGATTGTTTATGAAGCATTAAAAACTATTGAGGAACGCACTGGTAACGGTGCTTTAGAAACCTTTGAAAGAGCAGTGCGAAATGCCACGCCTTTAGTAGAAGTAAAAGCTCGGCGAGTTGGTGGAGCAACCTACCAAGTACCAATGGAAGTGCGTACAGAACGGGGCACTACCCTAGCACTGCGTTGGTTAGTGCAATATTCCCGGTCTAGACCAGGCCGGACAATGGCAAGCAAATTGGCAAATGAGTTAATGGATGCTGCCAACGAAACTGGTAATGCCATTCGCAAACGCGAAGAAACGCACCGGATGGCGGAAGCTAACAAGGCATTTGCACACTATCGTTATTAAGTAGAAAAGCGATATATCGCCTTGCCGAAGCGGTATATCGGGGATTTACAAAAAAAGACGGTTTTCCGTAAAAGTATAGAATCTTAACAAAGAGTAATATACAAGATATCATGAGGCAAAAACTATAGGAGGTAGCTGTGGCACGCACGATCCCGCTAGATAAAGTACGCAACATTGGTATTGCGGCGCATATAGATGCGGGCAAAACAACAACAACAGAGAGAATATTATTTTACTCTGGGATAATTCATAAAATTGGCGAAGTTCATGAAGGAACTGCCGTCACAGACTGGATGGAGCAGGAGCGGGAGCGGGGAATTACCATTACTGCTGCTGCTATCAGTACCAGTTGGAAAGATCATCAAATTAACATTATCGATACTCCAGGTCACGTAGACTTCACAATTGAAGTTGAGCGTTCCATGCGCGTGTTGGATGGTGTAATCGCCGTATTTTGTTCTGTGGGCGGCGTGCAACCGCAGTCTGAGACAGTGTGGCGTCAAGCAGAACGTTACAAAGTTCCTCGGATCGCCTTTATCAACAAGATGGATCGCACCGGAGCGAACTTTTATAGAGTTCACGAGCAAATTCGCGATCGCCTGCGGGCAAATGCGATCGCTATTCAACTACCAATTGGTAGTGAGAACGACTTCCAAGGTATCGTTGACCTAGTAGGACAACGTGCGTATATTTACGCTAATGACCAAGGAACCGATATCCAGGAAACAGATATCCCGGAAGAATTACAAGAGCAGGTAAAAGAATTCCGCACCAAGCTAATAGAAGCTGCGGCAGAAACCGATGATGCTCTGATGGCTAAGTACTTCGAGGGCGAAGAACTTACAGAACAGGAAGTTCGGACTGCCCTGCGTAAAGGCACAATTGCGGGGACAATTGTACCAGTACTTTGTGGTTCGGCATTCAAAAACAAAGGCGTGCAGTTGATGCTGGATGCAGTTGTCGATTACCTGCCAGCGCCAAGTGAAGTACCGCCAATTCAAGGCTTACTACCCAATGGCGATGCTATTGAGCGGCGGGCTGATGACAACGAACCCCTAGCGGCTCTGGCATTCAAGATTATGGCTGACCCTTACGGTCGCCTGACATTTGTTCGTGTTTATTCTGGTGTCCTGAAAAAGGGCAGCTACGTTCTCAACGCTAGTAAGAATAAAAAAGAACGGATTTCCCGCTTAGTTCTCATGAAGGCAGATGATCGGCAAGATGTCGATGAGCTGCGAGCGGGTGATTTGGGAGCAGCTCTGGGATTGAAAGATACCTTGACAGGTGACACCCTCTGTGATGATGCATCGCCAGTAATTCTGGAATCCCTATTCATTCCTGAACCTGTAATCTCGGTGGCGGTTGAACCCAAAACCAAGAACGACATGGATAAACTATCCAAGGCTCTGCAATCTCTCTCAGAAGAAGACCCCACCTTCCGTGTCCGCGTCGATCCCGAAACAAACCAAACCGTGATCGCGGGGATGGGAGAGCTACACCTAGAAATTCTAGTAGACCGGATGTTACGAGAATTCAAGGTGGAAGCGAATGTAGGTGCGCCGCAAGTAGCTTACCGAGAAACAATTCGGAAAGCTGTGAACAAAGTTGAGGGCAAATTCATCCGCCAGAGTGGTGGTAAAGGTCAATATGGTCACGTTGTGATCAATTTGGAGCCTGGAGAACCCGGTACTGGCTTTGAATTCGTGTCCAAAATTGCCGGCGGTACAGTACCTAAAGAGTACGTTGGTCCTGCAGAACAAGGAATGAAAGAAAGCTGCGAATCCGGTGTACTAGCTGGGTATCCCTTAATTGACGTCAAAGCGACGCTAATTGATGGGTCATACCACGATGTAGACTCTTCGGAAATGGCTTTCAAAATCGCTGGCTCAATGGCGATGAAAGAGGCTGTGCTGAAAGCTTCACCCGTCCTCTTAGAGCCTATGATGAAAGTTGAAGTTGAAGTTCCTGAAGACTATATCGGGAACGTCATTGGCGACCTCATCTCCCGCCGAGGGCAGATTGAAAGCCAAAGCACTGAACAGGGAATCGCTAAGGTCGCATCCAAAGTTCCACTAGCGACCATGTTTGGCTACGCCACTGATATCCGTTCAAAAACGCAAGGTCGGGGTATCTTCACTATGGAGTTCAGCCACTACGAAGAGGTGCCTCGCAGCGTAGCTGAAACTATCATTGCAAAAAGCAAAGGGAACGCTTAGTTAAAATAAGGAAATGAGCATTCATGGCACGCGCAAAGTTTGAAAGGAATAAACCCCACATTAATATCGGTACAGTTGGCCACGTTGACCACGGTAAAACTACCTTGACAGCAGCCATCACCATGACCTTGGCAGCTATGGGTCAAGCTGTAGCTAAGGGCTACGACCAAATTGATAATGCTCCAGAAGAAAAGGCACGGGGTATTACCATCAATACCGCTCACGTAGAGTATGAAACCGAAAGTCGGCACTATGCTCACGTAGACTGTCCAGGACACGCTGACTATGTGAAGAACATGATCACCGGTGCTGCCCAGATGGACGGAGGAATCCTTGTAGTAGCTGCTACCGATGGACCTATGCCCCAAACCCGCGAACACATTCTGTTGGCAAAACAGGTAGGCGTTCCCAGTCTGGTTGTCTTCTTGAACAAAGAAGACTTGATGGATGACCCAGAACTCCTGGAACTAGTGGAACTAGAACTTAGAGAACTGTTAAGCAGCTACGATTTTCCTGGTGACGACATCCCCATCGTCAAAGGCTCTGGTCTGCAAGCTCTAGAAGCAATGACCAAGAATCCCAAGACCAAACGCGGTGAAAATCCCTGGGTAGACAAAATCTATGAACTGATGGATGCTGTAGATTCTTACATCCCCACTCCTGAGCGGGATGTTGATAAACCCTTCCTGATGGCTGTAGAAGACGTGTTCTCAATTACAGGTCGTGGTACTGTCGCCACTGGTCGGATTGAGCGGGGTATTGTCAAAGTTGGCGATAACGTTGAACTAGTGGGTATCAGAGATACTAAAGCCACTACCGTAACTGGTATTGAAATGTTCAAGAAGAGTCTTGACCAAGGTATGGCTGGAGATAACGCCGGTGTACTACTCCGGGGTATCCAGAAGGCTGATATTGAACGGGGTATGGTAATTGCCAAACCAAATTCAATTAAACCTCACCTGGAATTTGAAGGTGAAGTATACGTCCTAACAGAAAAAGAAGGTGGTCGCAAGACTCCATTTTTCGCTGGCTACCGTCCCCAGTTCTATGTACGGACAACCGATGTAACTGGTACCATCAAAGCCTATACCTCTGATGAAGGTAAAGAAGTAGAAATGGTAATGCCAGGCGATCGCATCAAGATGACAGTTGAATTGATCAACGCGATCGCTATTGAACAAGGAATGCGCTTCGCTATCCGCGAAGGTGGCCGCACCATCGGTGCTGGTGTCGTCTCCAAAATTATCAAGTAGCACCTTTTCGCTCATAACAAAGGAGCAGAGATGGTATAATTCCTCTCTGCTCCTTTCTCTTCCCTCTATAAATAAGGTAATAGGTTACAGGGGACAGTTGAGAGTTTTCTGTAACCTTTACCCTGTAACCTTTAACCTGTAAATACTCCCCTAATTACGCAGAACCTGGAAAATTAAAGATGGCAACTCTACAGCAGCAAAAGATTAGAATTCGCTTACAAGCCTTTGACAGACGCTTATTAGATACATCTTGCGAGAAGATTGTAGACACAGCTAACCGCACCAACGCTACAGCTATAGGCCCAATTCCTTTACCAACAAAACGCCGGATCTATTGTGTGCTGCGATCGCCTCACGTAGATAAAGATTCACGGGAACACTTTGAAACCCGTACTCATCGCCGGATTATTGACATTTACCAGCCCTCTTCTAAGACTATAGATGCCTTGATGAAATTGGATCTACCATCGGGTGTAGATATTGAAGTCAAACTTTAATTAGTTATTAGTCATTCGTCATTAGCAAAGGATAAATGACAAATGACGTTAGTATGAATATTTACATAGCCCTGAAGAAATATATCTCAGGGCTTTTATTTAGCTAGTAAACAAATGATAGAATGTAGGGAAAGTGCGGGAAAAGCAGAGAAAAAGAAATTTTAAAGATTAAGTTTATACCAAAGTAACAATGACATCATCTTCTAAAATTGCAGTTCGTGAACTACCTCTGTTCCCGTTACCCGAAGTAGTTCTGTTTCCTACCAGGCCATTACCCCTGCACATCTTTGAATTTCGCTACCGAATCATGATGAACACGATTTTGGAGAGCGATCGCAGGTTCGGTGTTTTGATGTTCGATCCAGTCAAAGGTACAATTGCAAACACTGGTTGCTGTGCCGAAATCATTCATCATCAAAGGCTGCCAGATGATCGGATCAAGATGATGAGTTTAGGGCAGCAAAGATTTCGTGTATTAGAGTATGTTCGTGAAAAGCCATACCGCGTTGGCTTAGTGGAGTGGATAGAAGACCAACCACCAACTAAAGATTTACGACCTTTATCAACTGAAGTAGAACAGCTACTGCGAGATGTTGTGCGTCTGTCAGCTAAATTAACCGAACAAAATATCGAATTGCCAGAAGATTTGCCTGATCTACCAACAGAGTTATCTTATTGGGTAGCTAGTAATCTTTATGGTGTCGCCGCAGAGCAGCAATTATTGCTAGAAATGCAAGATACTGTAACTCGTCTAGAGCGGGAAGCAGAAATTTTAACTTCTACTCGGAATCACTTGGCAGCTCGCGCTGTTCTCAAAGACACATTTAGTGAAAAGTGAGGAGTTGGGAGTTAAAATTATGAGGAGTGAGAAGTTAGGAAAAAATAACAAAAAATAAAACATTGACAACTTATAATTGATATCCCCTAACTGATAACTTATAACTCTTAAATCCTAACTTCTCAAGTAACAGCGCTAATCGGCAAAACATTGTAAGCGCCAAGAATTTTTAAAATTTCTGTGTGGATAGTTAACTCTGCTAAAGCAGATTGCATTTGTGCTTCGTTGGCATCTGCTTCTAAATCCATGAAAAATAAATATTCGCCTAGCGATCGCTTCGTCGGACGAGATTCAATCCGGCTGAGGTTAATCCCTCGTTGAGCAAATATTTGCAAAGGTTTGACTAATGCTCCAGGTGTGTTAGCAGGCATACTAAAAGCCAAGGATGTATGACTGGTAGGCACTTTTGATGTCTGGTATCCAGCCTTCATTTCACCCTGACTTACTACCCAAAAACGAGTAAAGTTTTCTGGATTGTCGTTGATACCACTAGCAAGTATCGGCAAGTTGTATAATTGAGCAGCTCTACTAGAAGCGATCGCTGCTGCTGTTGTTTCTTGCTCTAATCCCTGTAGTGCCTCGGTTGTTGAATTGCTGGGAATAATTTGTACAGTTGGGAGAAACCGCTCTAACCATCCCTGACATTGTGCCAAAGCTTGTGGGTGAGAATAAATAGTTTTAATGCTATCTAAATTAGGCGCACAAGAAATTAATGTATGGGCAATAGGTAATACTAAAGCCAACTGAATTCGCAAACTGTCCAACTGCCAAAGTGTATCCAGTGTTGTGGTGACACTCCCTTCAATAGAATTTTCCACTGGCACAACAGCGAAGTGGGCATGACCATCGGCAACCGCATGCAGTGATTGGGATATGGTGGGATAGGGGCATAAGCATAATGTAGCTTCAACTCCCATACTTGTGCCCAGCCAGTTGATATAAAAAGCAGCTGCTTGTTCCGTGTAAGTGCCGGGTGGACCTAAATGTGCGATCAATATAGTCATGCCTTTAACCTTGAGTTGATAGTTTCACTGTCAAATTTCTGGGCAACTTTTTCATTAAATCCCTCTGAAGATTTAAGATAAACTATATTAGTTTCTACAATTTTTCCTGCATATTTATAGCGTTTTGTCAAGGCTTAATTTTTAATCTAGACTTTCTGAAAGTGAAGATAATAACGAGCGTAACAACTTTTTGCTAATAATGTATAGCTAATAAGCAACTATAATTTTCATAGTGAATAAACTATATACTTTTCTGTAATTAGATATAACTTGTTAAAAAATATTAAAATTAAGAAGAAAGATACTTTTACCCGCTCATGGCTACCCGGTTCACTGCCTCCCAATCGGTTGAAATAGCTGTTCCAGAGCAGCCTATTCCCATTCAGCAATACTTGCGTCAGCCTCAACGTCTGGTTAAGGCTTTGGTTGACAATAGCCGGATTCAGCAGCTTTCTGAGGAAGTATTTCGCTTGAAAATGCGTCCGCTAACTTTTATGTCACTAAGTATTCAACCTACTGTGGATATGAGAGTCTGGGCAGAATCAAATGGAATAATTTATTTGCGATCGCTAGGCTGTGAAATCTTGGGTTTCGAGTATATTAACCAGCGCTTTGCTCTCAATTTAAAAGGGTATTTGTCTCCGAAAGAGTTTAGCACTGGCACTCGCCTGCAAGGAAGGGCTGATTTAGAAGTGCTGGTGGATTTCCCCCCGCCATTTTCCTTCACTCCTAAGCCAATTTTAGAAGCTACTGGCAATGGTTTGCTCAAAAGCGTACTGTTGTCAGTTAAACAAAGGTTATTAAATCAACTTTTGGCGGATTATCGCTACTGGGTGATATCACAAACCAAAGATAGAGGACTTGACGGTGATAGTACTGAATTACCAATCTTGAATGCTGAGTAATTATTTCATCAGTCAGCATTTGGTAGTTTGATTTGGCAAGGACGAAAAGACTGACGATGCAGGGGCGAAGACCCGTATTGTTGCAAAGCCAGCAAATGGCGCTGGCTACCATAACCCTTGTTACACTCCAGGTTGTACATAGGGTATTTTAATGCTAGACGCATTACTAGATCGTCACGCCAAACCTTAGCAACAATACTAGCAGAGGCAATAGCGAGTGATCGCTCGTCTCCTTTGACTATTGTATGTTGTGGCAATAGCAAATCTTTGATTAACTGATTGCCATCAATCAAACAGAGGGCAGGCTGTACCTTTAACTTCAGCACAGCCCGCTTCATTGCTAACAGCGTCGCTTGCAAAATATTTATCTTGTCAATTTCAGCAGTGGAAGCAAACCCAATTTTCCAGTCTATAGCTAGCTCACAAATTTGCTGTGCTAGCTGAGTTCTACGAGAACTAGACAACTTTTTACTGTCTTTAATTTTAGCTGCCATCAGTATTGGCAAAGCGTGATCTGGTAGGATCACTGCTGCCGCCACCACAGGACCAAATAAAGCACCTCGCCCGACTTCATCTACACCTGCAAGCAACCCTGGAATCCCTGAGAAGGTAGAAAACTCTAGCCAACTAGATTGTTCCAAGGATGCCGGCGATGTTTCTACCATAAAGGAAACTAATTATCCTCGATCGCAGAGGAACGACGACGACGGCGACGACTGGCAGTAGCGCTGCTATTAGCTTCAGCTTCACTTTCATCGGCACTCTCGTTGGCGACGGCTTTTGCCGCCAAGCGTCCCGAAGGATTCACAGTCAACTCCGATGCTTCGGTTGTCTCTTCGATCAAAGATTTTTGTTCTGCTTCAATAACTTTTGGTGTGGGTATTTTGCTTGCAGTTATTTCAGGTATTGCTTTTTGAGCAATAGTGGTTATTTCAGGTGTTGCTTTTTGGACAATAGGGGTTATTTCAGGTATTGCTTTTTGGACAATAGTTGATTCTGAGGTTGATTCTGTTGGGGTAGTTGGCAATTGGCCAGGCTGAATCACATTAATAATCACAGACTTGGTATTTTTAACCTCTTGCTCTAACTTCACCAAGGGAGATATTCCCATCAAGGCAAACATATCCTGTTCTTGGAGGCTCATTTCTACAGTTCTAATTTCCGGTGGTTCTACCACTGGTTTGATTGGGTCTGCCTTGATAACTTTAGTCCGCTCTGCTCTTTCACTCCAACCTGGTTTTCCAAGGGTTGGTGAGGGGATCTCTGGTGCAACTCCTATTTCTGGTTCTACATCAATATCTAAATCTGGCTCATTGACAAAAGTCAGGGGATTGGGAACAATCCGAGTTTCATCTTTCCCATTTAAGCCATTGACACCAATTCGACTGCGGCGAGTGCGGGTACGACGCTTATCATTAAGCTCTTGATAACTAGGATGATTGATCAGATTTAGGTTACTCAATTCTGGGTCGCCATCAAATGCTTCCCCAAATCCATCATAAGTTTCTCGTGGTTCCGGGGTACGGGCAGATGGCTGACGTGGTTCTCGGTGAGGTAGGGATACAAAACGCTCACGGTCTGGTGTCTCTGCCGGTATTGGTAATCGGTTTTCGATTTCTCCAGGGAGACGCACAGTATGTCCTAAACCGCCACAGGTGGGGCAAGTTTCACCAAATAATTCGTAAATATTTTGACCCTGACGTTTGCGGGTCAATTCTACTAAACCTAGTTCGGTGAGTTGGGCAATCTGGGGACGAGCTTTGTCTGCTTTGAGTCCTTTATTAAAGTGTTCGAGAACTTGTAGTTGGTCACGTCGTGATTCCATATCAATAAAATCAACGACAATCACCCCAGCGATATTCCGCAGACGCAATTGGCGAGCGATTTCGGTTGCAGCTTCGCAGTTTGTCCACAAAACTGTTTCTCTAGCTGTTGCCGATCGCGTGAAGGAACCTGAGTTAACATCGATTACGGTTAATGCCTCTGTCGGCTCGATGATGACGTAACCTCCAGAAGGTAAGTCCACTCTGGGTTTTAGGGCTTCTCTAATGGCGGCAGTGATGCGGAAATACTCTAAAATTGGGGAGCGATCGCGGTGATGGTCAATCAACAATCCCTGCGGTGTTTGACCGCCACTCCAATTCTGCAAGTACTGTTTCACGCGCTTCAAACCAGTACTAGAATCCACAACAATCCGATTTACATCCGCGCCGTACATATCTCGCAATACGCGCTGGATAAAGTCATCGTCTCGGTTGAGCAGTGCTGGAGCGCGGGTGGAATGGGCTTCCTGCTGAATGGCCTCCCATTGCTTTTGCAGCAATTCCAAATCTTCCATAATCGCTTCTTCGGGTTTGCCTTCGGCTTCTGTACGCACGAGCAAACCCATTCCCGCCGGCTTTACCAAAATCGCCAGTGCCCGCAAGCGGTTGCGCTCACTTTCACTTTTAATTCGTCGGGATAAATTTACGCCCCGACCATAGGGCATTAGTACTACGTAGCGTCCAGGTAAGGTGATATTACCTGTGAGCCTGGGGCCTTTTGTCCCCGTTGGCTCTTTCATTACTTGCACCAAAACTTTCTGCTGTGGTGCTAGTAGTTCTGTAATTGCGGCTGCGGTACGTTTGAGCTTCAATGGCCCCAAGTCGGTGACGTGAATAAAACCGTTTCGCTCTGGATCGCCAATATTGACAAAAGCCGCATCTATCCCAGGCAATACGTTTTCTACTACTCCTAAGTAGATATCACCTATTTGATGATGACCCGTAGCAACAACGAGTTCCTGTATTTGATCTTCAGAAAAAACTGCAGCAATTTGGTGCTGCTCCGCAATGATAATTTGTTTTGGCATTCAATTTCCTCAAAAATTGGCAGCACTTACAGGTTTGAGGTTTGTTGTATCAAATCCGGTTAATTACTTATATTTCAAAACTACCCGCGTCTCCGCCTCAGTTTGAATTATCAGTGTTTTATCGGTTTGATATTATACTTTTGCTGCCCTCACAACCCTCAAAAGGCGCTACTGGTAATAAAAATCGTCAATCTGAGCTTCTAAGTTAAATAGCTATTGGCGCTCTTAAGAGCATTTCCACTGCTGATGATTCGAGAACGGCTGCATATCGTTTAAGAAATTAAATCAACCGTTAATCAACCGTCCGTGGTTGATTTGTGATGCAATACCCTCAAATCTTGAGAGTTCTGAGTTGAAAGTTCTAAATCCTGAGTAAGAATTTTAACTCAGGACGCTTTATTTGAGAGTAACCTACTGAATTCGTTAAGAAAAAGAAACTATTTCTATTTTCCATTCCCCGGATTTATCTTAGGGTTATACTCAGCAGCGCCAGTAGCCATCCTGCCTTGAGCCGCTCTAGCCTAAGACAAGCCTCGCCTTCCGCGTCTGTGAACTTCTACAAGTTGGTATAACCAACAGTAGTGCTTCAACTCTAAAAAAGTAATGCACTAGCTCGTGGGCACTACGTGGATTAGACATTCAGCAGTTGTTTAAAAAGCATGGATTTAGAGAAGCTAACCGAGCCTGCTGTTAGTTACTGATTCACAAGGTAGCTATAGAGAGAGTGTGCATTCTTTAATCTGCTTTTTGTTTGTCTAGGATAAAATCCTAGAAGTTGCACTCTAATATCTTTGCTTTCGCCCCCTGAATACCAGGGTAGTGAACCAGCTAATTCAATGCAGCGCCAGAAAATTTCTCTTCACCCTATTCTAACGCAACCTTGCTAAAAATCAATTCCTGCGATCTGCCGTGTTAGGACAACTACTAGCAAATTGGCCTACAGGGATTATACCTCTAAAATTAGCCGATTGCGGTGAATATGCAGGAGTTGAAATTCTACATTAGCCACTGTCTCTAACATAAACAGGATTTGTTCGGGACGCAACAGTAAACCGTCCTGGCGATAACTACCTAAATAACGGATCACAGATGAGATAGATTCTGCTCTGCTATTGTGGGTTTCGACTAATTCGAGTTCAAATAAGCGATCGCGCAGATTTATTAATTGGCTCTTGCCTGATTTAGTTATTTGCTCGTACCAAAACTCCTCTTTTGCTTTGATTGTATCAATCCAGTCTTGCCATTGTATAGATGTTGTTTCTGCAAGTGCTGCTACAGTAATCAAATACTCTGCCGACTCTAACAGTTGGGTAGCGGCACTTGCTTTTAAATCTATCTGCTCCACATTATATATAGGTATGTCTGTGGGCATTTCACGAGCCAACTGTTCTCGGAAAGTATCAATTTCCACTGGCACGGTTAACTCAAAATCTGCAATTTCACCACTACTAGTAGCCCCTAGAGCCAACGCAGTTGCTAGAGAAATTCGCGGCATTGGGTGAAATCCACCAGTGAAAGCGATTGGCAAGGCTGCTCGCCGCACAACTCGATCAAACAGACGGATTAAATCTAGATGGCTGATTAAAGCGATATTACCCTGTTTGCCAAACCAAACTCGCAGTCTTTGCGCCTTAGTTTTGTTGGGGATAAACTCGCCAGCGAATTTTGGGATAGCAGGTGATTCAATCACGATGTTATGCCCAAAGTCTGTGCCACAAACGCCACAGTGAGAACACCCTTCAAAAGAACAGTCGGGTACAATTGCGGCTTCTAGAGCGCGTTGCAAGTCTTCTTTGAGCCACTTTTTGTCAATCCCGGTATCAATATGATCCCAAGGAAGGGGAATATCGAGGGAGTGGGGAGTGGTAAGTGGGGAGTTAGGAGTTAGGAGTTGGGTATTTTCTCCATCTTCTCTGCTCTTGGGCGCTTCTGGGTGAAACAAGTTCCATTCGCCATTTTCTACTTGGCGGTATTTCCAATCTAAACCTGCTTGGGCGATCGCAGATCCCCAAGCACTAAAAGCTTGCTCTAAATTGTCATACCAGGAATCCATACCTGCACCTAATTCCCAGGCGCGGCGGACTACTTTGCCCAAATTGCGATCGCCTCGTCCCACAAAATCTTCCATTGCCGAAATACGGACATCGGTGAAATTTACCTTCACTCCCTTTATTCGGCGGAATTCTTGCCGCAACAGGTTTTGTTTACGCTTAAATTCAGCCGTAGAAACTGAGTGCCACTGGAATGGTGTATGGGGCTTGGGTGTAAAGTTAGAAATTGTCAGGTTAAAGTTTAGGGGTTTTCTGGCTTTACCTCGACATTCTCGCTGTAGCCAGCTTACTGTTTCCCCAATGCCCAAAACGTCAACATCCGTCTCACCCGGCAAGCCAATCATAAAATACAACTTGATTTTATCCCAGCCTTGCTCCCAAGCCGTTTTCACCCCCCGCAACAATTCTTCATTCGTCAAACCCTTGTTTACGATATCTCGCATCCTCTGAGTACCAGCTTCGGGAGCAAAAGTCAGTCCCCCTTGGCGTGTACCTCCCAGGATGTTGGCAATATTCTCATCAAATCTGTCTACCCGTTGGCTTGGTAGAGTCAGAGAAATGTTTTCATTTTTTAAGCGATTTTTGATTTCCATCCCCACTGCTGGTAGGGACAAATAATCAGAACAACTCAGAGATAGTAGAGAAAACTCATTGTAACCAGTTGCTCGCATTCCCTGTTCAATTGCTTCCACAACCTGATCGGGTTCTACATCCCGGGCTGGTCGAGTCAGCATTCCTGGTTGACAGAAGCGACAGCCACGAGTGCAACCACGCCGAATCTCAATGGTCAGACGGTCATGTACCGTTTCTACGTAAGGAACTAACCCAATGGAATATGCTGGTATGGGAGTTGCAACCCTTCGCAAAATTCGTTTTGGGATGTCTGGGCGACGAGGATGAACTGAGCCATCCTCTGCCATTTCGTAAAACTGAGGAACATATACGCCTGGTATCTGTGCCAAATCCAGTAACAGATGTTCCCGACTCAATCCTGCTTGTTTGCCTTCTTCCAACACTAAACCAATTTCTGGCAGCAGTTCTTCTCCATCCCCAAGGGCGAAAAAGTCGAAGAAGTCGGCATAAGGCTCAGGATTTGATGTCGCTGTTTGCCCACCAGCAAAAATCAAAGGATAGGAGGACTGGGTATCACTCAACTCTCCCCTGCCCTCCTGCCTCTCTCTCCACGTCAAGGGAATTCCAGCCAAATCCAACATTTCGAGGATATTAGTTGCACCCAGTTCGTAACTGAGGCTAAAGCCTAAAATGTCGAATTCTGTCAGCGATCGCTTTGACTCTACCGCAAACAACGGCGTATTAGTTTCGCGTAGTTTGGCTACCAAGTCTTGTCCTGGGAGGTAGGCGCGATCGCATAATTGACGCGGTTGGGCATTCAAGATGTTATAAAGGATGATGTGCCCCAAGTTAGATGCACCGACTTCATACACTTCTGGGTAGGTTAAAACCCAATGTATTGCTGTCGTATCCCAAGGTTTGTGTACTGCTAACAGCTCGTTACCCAGGTAACGGGCTGGTTTTGAAATATCTGACGTTATTAATCTTTCAACTGCAACAACCACTGTGCTATCTTCTAGCTACCTTAATTACAGCTACTCAACCCCAACCTTAGCATTGAATTAGCTCTTATAACAGAGTTTATCGTTGTAACTTACAACTCCTTTACATAAAGTCCACTTCTTGCCCGAACCTTTGTGCTTTTACATAAATTTATGTTACGGCCAACTCGGCTTCGCCGTCTAAGATTTCAAATATCCTATCAAGTTGCGTCAGTTCAAAAATAATTCTAATTGACGGAGCGATCGCGCAAAGTCTGAAACTCCGTCCTAAAGTAAGAGCCAACTTGTGTGTAGATAACAATGCCATCAACCCCGCGCTGTCTAAGGATTCTACCAATGCTAGATCTACTACCAAGATGGAAATACCATTTTGTGCCAACGCTGTGGTCATATCTCGTTCAAATTCCAAGGCATTTGCAGCATTCAAACACCCTTGGGGGCGAATAACTGCAATCTTGGGATAGTTAAGCACTGCTTGCATAGTTACATCCTATCGAGAATTGTGAGAGCGTCAAGCTAAGGATCATTTGAACATAAACTCTATTTTGTAGCATCGTCCTTATGTCTTAGCTCTCTTTGCTGAATCTTTATTGCTTTAGTATCTCTGTTTAAAGATTGTTATAATTCCAGGTTAAAATGTGTTTATGTATACTTTTTTTTTATCCCAGTTCAAAAACAATCAACTATAGACAGCCATAGAACAGACAAATTCATCAGTAACTATGCTGAGAAAACTTGCTTAGTCTATAACTCAACCTAATTTAGCCAAGTCTTAATGGTAGGTGAAATCTCAAGCCTTACCGTTGCTGATGTCTTGTGGCAAGGTTATCGCACATCATCTATCTAACTAATTAGGTTGTGATATATGTCACTAGTAAGTTAGTATTTGATCACTCTTTATACCTAGACTAATCGGGGATGATTATTATCATATACAGTTGGGTTATTACTTATGAGAACTCAGTACGCTATTCGTAAATTGGTAGAAAAAGCTCTTGACATTAAAAAACTAACTCCTGAGATAGAAAATGAAATAAACTCAGAACTAACGGAAAGGGGTTACATTTCTGATGTTGATTACGAAGCCTTAGAATTATTAATGGCAGAGATGGATGCTGGCCGAATCCAGTTGGTTCCTAGCCTGGGATTTTAAAATAATTCGTAATTCGTAATTCGTAATAAAGATGCTGGTATTCGCTACGGTTGATAAGGGGATGGGGAATGAGAAATTGGCAGTAGGGAGATGAGGGAGCAAGGGGAGAATGATAAATGCCCAATGCCCAATGCCCCATACCCAATCCCTATTGATATGCTTGCCAAAGTTGGTGAATAAACTGGTTGAGTTGCTGCTTCGCTGCTGAGTCAGGTTCAGTTTTTGGTTCTTTTGCTAAAACCTGACTCAAGAAGGTAATTACTTCTGTGTCTAAAGCTGGGCGAAATAAATTGGCAGGCCAAAGCAAATCAGATGCATCTCGCAAATCGGTAATTAGGGGCGATTCTTCAATAAAAGTAACCATTAATAAAGGACGCACCCAGCACAACTGACGGGAAACTACAAATTGAATGACTTCTGCATAGAGATTCCTGTCACCATGCTCTAAAGACACAATTTGTCCCGGTTGAAGAAAATCTAGGCTGATGTCCATCATTATGCACTTTGGGCAGGGGCAAGGATTATTTTGCAACTTCCTTAATCTTAAAAGTGAAAATGCGCTACGTTTAAGGAAAGCTTCTGTAAGATTATGGTAGCACTCTGACGGCAGCCATGTCTTAGACATCTGCCTCACAAGTTGCTACGCAAAACTAATACGAGCAATCCCTAGCAGCAAAGGGTTTTCCTAGCATAGTATCTGAGCAGAAATACTATAGAATAGGTGAACGACTGTTTAGCGATCGCAAAACAGAGACTTTGTTGTAGTGAAGTAACGAGAAAAGAGCAAAGAGCCGTGTCAGTTGAAACTATTCAAAAGCCTTCCACAACCCGCAAGCTCGCGCCTCGGTATCGCGTTTTGCTCCATAACGACGACTACAACTCTATGGAGCATGTTGTACAGTCACTAATAGCCACTGTACCAAGCCTTACCCAACCCCAAGCCGTGAGTATCATGATGGAAGCCCATACTAACGGGCTAGCTTTAGTCATTACTTGCGCTCTGGAACACGCTGAGTTTTATTGCGAAACATTGATAAGTCACGGTTTAAGTAGCACGATTGAACCTGATGAATAGTCAAATAATTCGTAATTCGTAATTCGTAATTCGTAATTCAAGAGGGTACAGCAGCCCACGCTGAATTTTTAATTTAGTGGAGAGCAAAACTGTGGAAAGTTCTTAGCTCAGACTGATTGGAATTACGGATTACGCATTATTTTGACCTATTTAGTATGAAAAAAAACCTTGCCCGTCTTGCTGAACGCTCTGCCCCTATCAGGCTGGGTTGTTTTATTTTGACTTTATTGTTGCTATGGTTGCCATTGGCTACACCAATATACTTACTAGTACATGATTCAAACTTAGAAAGTATATTGACATTGGTATTGTTATATGTAGTATTTATTTTTGTCCTGAGACTATGGGGTAAATATGTCTACCAACAGCCCCAAATTCTGCGACATTATGGCTTAGAATTCACGCGGCAAAATGGTGTGGATTTACTGCGTGGCTTGGCTCTGGGGATAATTAATATTCTGATAATTTTTGGGGTAGAAAGTTTGTTGGGTTGGTTGGTGTGGCAACAACCGAAAGTTTTTTTGCTGAAAGTTGTTTTAGAGGGTTTACTTGTTGGCTTAGGTGTTGGATTTGCTGAGGAATTGTTATTCCGAGGCTGGTTGTTAGATGAATTACAACGAGATTACAGTCCGCGTGTGGCACTGTGGACAGATGCAACTGCCTTTGCTACATTGCACTTTATTAAACCCTTGGAGGCAATTATTCATACACTGCCGCAATTTCCAGCTTTAGTACTGCTGGGGTTAACGCAAGTGTGGGGAAAGCGTTGGCGGAGGGGACGCTTGGGTTTTCCAATTGCTTTGCATGGTGGTTTAGTTTGGGGTTACTACATTATTAATGTTGGGGAATTAGTGAAATATTCTGGTCAGGTTCCTGATTGGGTAACTGGTGTAAATAATAATCCCCTACAAGGAGTTATGGGAGTGTTGTTAATGAGTGTACTAGCTTTGTGGATACGAGGGCGAACAGTGAAAAATTAAAAATGGGTAATGAACTTGTACAAAAATAAAATATCGGCTAAAAAGAAACTACATTAATTAATATTCCATTTAGGCAAAGTGTCAGAGTGTAGCCAAAAGGTTTTTAAAGATTCAACATCAAACAAATATTTAGGGTTATAAATAATGGATTTAGCTCGTTTGGAATATATAAAAAATGTCAATGATGATGAAGATTGGGCGTATGAAAGTTTTCCTGTTGGAGCTTACTTTCAGTTAAACTTTAAAGAGGGTATAGGTGTAGATACTCACGCCTTTTACTTACCAAAAGGATCTCTTATCATCCTTTCTCAAAAACCAGATGGGTATCATGACCGATACTTGACGCACGTAGTTGAACTGGTTAATGAGGGAAGTGAAGATAAACCTCAATGGGAAACAGGTACATGGGGTATTTTCCGATGGGTTAAGGTTCATTGGATTGCTGATTTCACAGATGTCAGCCGTATTCCTCTTGATCAGAAGGAAATGAGAGCCAATTGGAGTTTTCAGAACACTAAAGCTAAATTGTTGTCTAGTGACAACTTGATGAAGCAGTGGGGTAGTATCGATAAATTAAGAGCGCACTTAGGGGAAGTCTTTAATTAAACGATGACGCAATCTAACACCATTAAATACCAGCGATCGCAAAGAATATTAGAACTATTTGCGATCCTCATAAACTCGTCTCAACCACTGTCCCCACCACACAAGCTTTATTCAAATTAACGCCGCTCAAATTTGCACCTTCTAATTCTGCACAGAGTAAATTCGCTCCTGAAAAATTCGCCCCCGCTAAATTTGCGCCCCGCAAGTCGGCTTCTTCCAGGTTTGCTTCACTCAACAAAGTCCCTTGCAAATCGGCGCGACTCAAATCTGCACCTTTGAGATTTGCCCCAGTCAGGTTTGCACCGCGTAAGTCAGCGCCCCGCAAGTCAACGCCTTGCAAATTCACATTCATCAAATTGGCACCACTTAAGAAAGCACCCACCAATGACACATCACTGAGTCTTGCTCCCATCAAGTTAGCGCCGCGTAAATTACTACCCCGCAAGTCAGCGCCGGTTAAATCTGCTTGCATCAGGTTCGCTCCCATCAAGTTTGCCCGCAAGTCAGTTTCTTGGAGGTTTGCTCCCATCAAATTTGCCCCCTCGAAATGTCCACCTTCGAGTTTAGAACCAGCAAAATTAGTGCCTACAAGGGTAGCGCCAGCAAGATTAATCCTGCTTAAATCCAATCGGGAGAGTTCCTCGTCTTCTAAATTTGCCCCTGGAAGTTGTTTGAGTTTTCCTAATCTAATGGCTTCAATATTCATGTAAAGTAACTACCAATCTCTTCACTGATCTTGCTGTGGCTATCCCATTGGGAATCAAGTATCCAGATACCGGCGCTGAATTTGGGTGTTATCAAGGGTAAGTCGAGTCCCTGTTGTAAACCCATAACTAATAAAGCTAGGGTATCTACAAGTTTAGGGTCAAAGCGGGTAGATTGTTGCTGTCTGCACTCATCTAAAGCTTGAGTAAATATCAGTTCCCGGCTTTGATTTGACGATTTTCGCTCATTGAGTCGCCACTGAAAATGTGCCAACAATGCCAAAATTCTCGACTCTAGGGGTATTTCATCTCCAGCTAAACCTGCTGGTTCCCCTGTGCCATTCCACCACTCGCTTTGGTGAGTAATAATTTGGGCAACTGCTCGCAGCCGTGGCATAGTTCGCAATACTTGCGCCCCTGGTACTAAGGGACAAGTTAAGGGAGAACTGGGGGCATCTTCTTGGTAGCGTGTGGCTATACCGCCAGTGAGTAAGCTTTCTGCTTTTTGTAATGGATCTATGCGATGTAACAAAGCCGCTAGCCGCAACCTCTTAATCTGCCATGCGGGAAGATCCAAAAGCTGGGCGATCGCTTCAGCAAGTACTACTACTTCCGCAGCTGCCATTGGATTGTTGACATCTGCCATATCCATCAGTTGCGCCATTCGCAAAAAGGCTTGGATTTCGTTAGAAACCAAGTTGCGATCTAGGGTTTGTTTCTGAAGCGCTGTAGGGATGGATAAATTATCTTGCCCAGTCTGGAGGTAATCTACTACACGGGAGACAACTGCACCTAAATTTTGGGATCTGTCCATTGACGGTACAATTTGTTCTTTATCGGCTGTGAGTTTTTTTGCCAGTTCTGGGTTGTATTTTTTGATGTGAGCGATCGCTATTTCTGCTGTATCTTGCACTAACTCTGGCTCAAATGTCCACAAACCATAGAATTTACGCTCTAAGTCTGATGTCGGCACTCCCGCGCTGCCATAATCTGCCTCTGATAATTCTTGACAAATTACCATTGCTGTGTATTTAGGCGATAAAATAATTAAGTGCCACTCCTGTTCAACTGGATCGCCTGCATCTAATCCTACTAAGTCTACATTGGGTAGCTGGCTGGTGGGATGTTTAGCAAAACCGGATTCAGAGGCAGCCATGATCGCAATTTGGCGGCTGTGCTGGGCGATGTCTGCATATCGTTCAGCTTCTTGTAGATACCATTTCCCCTGTTGGAAGGCTGTGATCACTAGGGGTGTACCGTCATCGGTTAAGATATGGTCTTCTAGGGCGTGGCACAGGGCAACTAGGGTATTTTTGTAGTAAACACCGAATCGAATTGGCCTGGTGGTATGGCGATGGGCTGTTTCTAGCTGTTGTAGGATTGAACCTTCTAACATGGGATTTGGTAAAAATAACCGCAGAGGCACAGAGGAAGAGAGTGAGAGAAATTCAGAATTCGTGTTTTCTAGGATACACCTGCTAACTGTTTTTCTTTCGTCTCTAATGGTGCTGTAAGTGCTGCTTCTAAATCAGCACAACCCAGCTTTTCTTCTAAGATTTTCATGACTTCGCGCCCGAAGTCGTTGGGGTTTTGTTGCCAAGCTTGCAAGCAAACTTCACCGAAAAATGAACCAAGGGGTTCAGGATTCCAAAGGAGTTTTTTGGCTGTCCACGGCATCAAACTCATTGGATCATACCCTGGTTTGAGGATGCCTTCTTTGAAAGCATATTCTTCTAAGTGAGTATGGGGTTGTAGTCCAATAAAAAAGATGGCGGGTTCGACTTTATCAGCACCGAAAATCCGTTCTAGTTCGCGGTGATAAGCAATGGTTTGGCGGATGGTTTCGGGACGTTCGTCAATAACGTTAAAGGAGTAGTTGACGGAAACCAAATCGTTAAAACCAGCTGCTTTTAAGTCACGGCAATTTTGCAAGACGTTTCGCAGGTTATACCCCATCCGCATTTTTCGCACGAGTTCTTGAGAACCACTGGTAATCCCGATTTCAAAGTAGTTCATCCCGGTTTTCGCCATCAAGTCACACAATTCGGGTGTCAAATTGTCGGCTCTGATATATGCTGCCCAGTGGATATCTGTCATACCAGAATCGACGATTTTTTGCAATAGTTCTACGGCATCGGCGATAAATTTTTTCGCTGGGATGAATTGGGCATCGGTAAACCAGAAATTGCGAATGCCGCGATCGTATAATTGGCGCATCTCCGCAACTACTTCATCTGCTGGGTTAATGCGTACTTGTTTACCTTCGACGACGGTATAGACGCAATAACAGCAGTTGTGAGGACAACCACGCTTAGTTTGTACACCTATATAAAAGTCTTGCTCTTGCAGGTAATAGTTAAATTCCGGCCAGATGCTTTCGATATAGTCGTAGTTACAAGCTGTTTTTTCGATTGGGGTGGGTTGTTCGTGGATTAGCCGTTGACGTGGTTGGGCTTCTCCCGCAACGTAACAGCGTTCATCTCGAAAATCTCTGCCACTTAAAAGTTTTTCTAGCAGGGTTTCGCCTTCACCCACAGAAATAATTGCCCCTTGGGGTAAGCTTTTACCCAATTGTTCGTAAAATACGCTGACTGCACCACCACCGACAACTACACGCGCATCAGGATTATATTTTTGGGCACGTTTTAAACCGCGTTTGATTAAACCCTGGTTTTGCCACAACTCTACATAGTAAGCAATGAAGATTCGCAAACCGCCCAATCCCCCGCGTAGTTTCAACAGAGGATTCTTGGCGTAATAAAATTCAAAGGCGTTTTGTAGTGGGTTGCCACCACGTCCACCAACCGGGGCATAAATTTGAATATCCCGCCAAGAAAATACTATTAGTGTCGGTTTAAATTCATCAATACAGCGATCCAAAGCCGAACTGTAGTCTAAAGGTGGCACTGTTCCTAAATCAAAGATGCGCTGTTCAATATTAGGAAACTGCTTGTGTACATGATCGCTCAGGTAGACAACCCCAATCGGAAAGATGGGGTTACAAGGAAGGCGAACGTAAAGAATTCGATTTTCCGTCATCTGTGTTTTAACTTCCATCTTGCCAATCTTTAGGAGAAAGCGAGAGAAACATCCAGTTTGAAAGCGTGTGCTTGTTTTGTTTTATTTATTACAATCTTACTTGACATTTCAAGCAATTGTTGGTAAGGATGAATCTGCCGTTAGCGACTGCGGGAAATGCTAAAATCGCTGTGCATAAAACGTGCATGGAATCTATAAGAGGCTTTATGAAGACATTTTTCATATAGCTTTACCATAACATTGAGTTTATTCATTAAGCGATGATCCCAGACGATTAATTCTGGGATAGGTGAAACAGCAAAACTCACTTCTTCGCTAGGCGAAAAGCAAGGGGATCATGGTTATGTCAATTTCCTAATTATCTGGCTTAAGAGAATTAAAATAATGGCTTTTCAGTACTTGTTATGCTAAACTAATAATTAAAATGCCAATTCAATAAGCATCTTACTCTAAAATTATTAAAGTTTCTGAACCCATAAGCTGAAC
>NZ_JBALEA010000090.1:0-169594 GCF_036917135.1 Nostoc sp.
CTAATGACTAATGACTAATGACTAATGACTAATGACTAATGACTAATGACTAATGACTAATGACTAATGACTAATGACTAATGACTAATGACTAAAATTCGTATTGGTAACGGCTACGATATTCATCAACTAGTAAGCGATCGCGCTTTAATTTTAGGTGGAATTAAAATTCCCCATGAACTCGGTTTATTGGGGCACAGTGACGCTGATGTGCTGACCCACGCGATTATGGATGCCATGCTTGGGGCATTATCCTTGGGTGATATTGGTCATTATTTTCCGCCTAGTGACTCTCAATGGGCGGGAGCAGATAGTTTAGTACTATTAGCTCAAGTACATCAACTGATTCGGGATCAAGGGTGGCAAATCGGAAATATTGACTCGGTGGTAGTAGCAGAACGTCCAAAATTAAAGCCGCATATTCACAATATGCGCGACAAATTAGCGGCGGTTTTAGAATTAGAACCAAATCAAATTGGCATCAAAGCTACCACCAACGAAAAATTAGGCCCCGTTGGACGAGAAGAAGGTATCTGTGCTTATGCTGTCGTCTTGCTAGTCGCTTTCGAGTAATTTTTTTTAGCCTCTGAGCAAGATATAGAAGACTGATTAGGATGGAATAAATTTGAAATTATGAAATTTTTCAGAAAAAGATTTCTGGCAATTAAACATTTTTGGTTGCCAATAATTCTGACTTCAGCAACAGCACTTATACTTACCTCCTGCAACCCAGCTAACTTTAAAAGCCCAGCAGCTAAAGTGCCGCAATTAGTAAGTAGCATTCTCAGCGATCCCAAAACCTTTAACTACCCTCTGAGTCAGGAATCTCCAAATGTTTTTCCTCTAATTTATGAAGGGTTAATTACCCAAAACCCGATAACTGCTAAAGTCGAGCCAGCATTAGCAGAATCTTGGCAAATTTCCGATGATAAATTAAAGATTGTTTTTACCCTACGCGAAGGTTTGAAATGGTCTGATGGTCAGCCACTAACAGTAGATGATGTGGTGTTTACCTACAACGATATTTACTTAAACGAAGCGATTCCTACTGATGTTAGAGACTCACTGCGGATTGGTGAAAGTCGGAAATTGCCTACTGTCAGAAAAGTAGATGAACGTCGGGTTGAGTTTAGCGTACCGGAACCCTTTAGACCTTTCCTACTGAGTACGGGTTCGCCAATTTTGCCCGCCCATATATTGCAAGAATCGGTAAAAACAAAAGATCAAAATGGGCATCCGACCTTTCTAACAAAATGGGGCGTTGATACTCCTCCAAACCAAATTATTGTCAATGGTCCTTACAAAATAGAGCGCTACGACACGAGTCAGCGTGTGGTCTTCCAGCGTAACCCCTACTACTGGCGCAAGGATACTCAAGGCAATTCCCAGCCTTATATTGAGCGGGTAATTTGGGAAATTGTGGAATCAACAGATACCTCATTGCTGCAATTTCGTTCTGGCGGGTTAGATACTGTCGGAGTGTCACCAGATTACTTTTCTTTGCTAAAAGTGCAAGAGAAACAGGGTAATTTCAACATTTATAATGGTGGACCAACATCCAGTACATCATTTGTTTGGTTCAATCTCAACAAAGGTAAAAGAGACGGAAAACCATTGCTCGATCCGGTTAAGTCTCAGTGGTTTAATAATGTACAATTTCGGCAGGCTGTAGCTTATGCAATTGACCGCCAAACGATGATTAATAACACTTTCCGTGGCTTGGGTGTACCACAAGATTCGCCGATTTCTGTGCAAAGCCCATATTATATTTCCCCTAAAGAAGGGTTAAAAGTTTACGATTACAATCAGCAAAAAGCGAAGGAATTACTACTAAAAGCAGGATTTAAGTACAACAACAATCAGTTAGTAGATGCTCAGGGTAATCGCGTTCGTTTCTCTTTACTTACCAATGCTGGAAATAAAATCCGTGAGGCAATGGGAGCGCAGATTAAACAAGACTTGAGCAAAATCGGCATTCAAGTTGATTTCACGCCGTTAGCATGGAATACTTTTACTGACAAAATTTCTAACTCTTTGGATTGGGAAGCTTCTTTGATGGGTCTGACCGGTGGATTAGAACCGAATGATGGTGCTAATGTCTGGGCACCCGAAGGCGGATTGCACATGTTTAATCAGAAACCCCAAGCAGGACAAAAGCCGATTCAGGGTTGGGAGGTCGCTCCTTGGGAAACGGAAATAGGGAAGCTCTACATTCAAGCTGCACGAGAATTAGATGAAGCTAAAGTTAAAGCACTTTATGCCGAAACACAGAGGATTACCCAAGAAAATTTACCTTTTATTTATCTGGTTAATCCTTATTCAATGTCAGCAGTACGTAATCGTTTTGAAGGCATTAAATTCTCTGCCCTTGGCGGTGCTTTCTGGAATATTGAACAAATCAAAGTAACCGATTAAGGATTGGGGATTGGGGATTGGGGATTGGGGATTGGGGATTGGGGATTGGGGATTGGGGATTGGGGATTGGGGATTGGGGATTGGGGATTGGACGACTGAATAAATCACAAAAGATAAAGGGTTAATTACCAATGACTGATGAAAAAACTTTGCGATCGCTCCTCGAAGCGGTTGCCAATGGTAAAGTTACCCCAGATACCGCAGTAGAATCACTCAAAGACTTAGCTTATCAATCTGTAGGTGAGTTTGCCAAAATCGACCACCATCGCCAGCTAAGAACTGGTTTCCCAGAGGTGATTTGGGGACCAGGTAAAACTCCCGATCAAATTGCTCAAATTATGGAGGTGATGCGCCTCCGCAACCCGGTGGTGATGGCGACTCGCATTGAACCAGCAGTTTATGCCGTACTGCAATCAAAAGTTAGTGGGTTGCGATATTACCAATCGGCGCGAATTTGTGCGATCGCTCCCCCTACCATCGAACCACAATTTGCGGGTGAAATTGGCATTCTTTCTGCTGGTACTGCCGATTTACCCGTTGCTGAAGAAGCGGCTGTCACTGCTGAACTTTCTGGTTTCCGGGTACAGCGCCTCTGGGATGTTGGCGTTGCGGGGATTCACCGCTTATTAAGTAATCGCCACGTGATTGAGTCAGCATCGGTGTTGATTGTCGTGGCGGGGATGGAAGGCGCTTTACCCAGCGTTGTCGCTGGTTTAGCGAGTTGTCCGGTAATTGCCGTACCTACCAGCATCGGTTATGGCGCAAGTTTTGGCGGTTTAGCACCTTTGTTGACAATGCTTAACTCTTGTGCTGCGGGAGTAGGTGTAGTAAATATCGATAATGGTTTTGGTGCAGCAGTTTTGGCGGGGCAAATTTTGCGAACTGCCGAGAAATTGCGGTTGGCATCGGCTGTATCTTGAGTTAAGACATTAAGAGTTATATCCAATATTTCAGTACACTATCAGTATTTAATGTCAAAAATAGACTGATGCTGAAATTTGCCACCCTTTACTTCTTAAGCATCAAATATGAGCCACTACAGCGATTTAATCCCTCAGTTATTTTGGCATTTGCCTGTAAATTTGACAGCACTAGCACAAACGATTACTGATCCAAACGTTTTGGGTCAGATTGAAAAAGCTTGGAACCACTTTATACAAACAGGTCAAGTGTGGGCATTGTTGATTGGTTTAGTCATTGGCTATATGATTCGGAATCTAACTAGCTACGGTTAAAGAAATTTTAGATTTTGGATTTTAGATTAATCCAAAATCCAAAATCTAAAATCCAAAATTGATGCCCCTCCCCTGATAATTTATGACCAAAGAAGAAACTTGGAGCCAGCGATTTGAATCAGCATTGCATCCAGCGATCGCGCGTTTTAATGCCAGTATCGGTTTTGATATTGAATTAATCGAATATGACCTGACTGGTTCTCAAGCTCATGCCAAAATGCTTGCTCACACGGGCATCATCTCCCCAGAAGAAGGAGAGAAACTGGTTGCAGGTTTAGAACAGATTCGCCAAGAGTACCGCCAGGGAAAATTTCAGCCCGGCGTCGATGCTGAAGATGTGCATTTTGCAGTTGAAGGGCGATTGACGGAAATTGTCGGCGATGTGGGTAAAAAGCTGCATACGGCGCGATCGCGGAATGACCAAGTTGGCACCGACACTAGACTCTACCTCCGCGACCAAATTCAACAAATCAAAAGCGAATTGCGAGAATTTCAAGGTGTTTTACTGGATATAGCTGAAAAGCACGTTGAAACCCTAATTCCTGGCTATACACACCTCCAACGCGCCCAACCCCTGAGTTTAGCTCACCACCTCTTGGCATACTTTCAAATGGCGCAGCGCGACTGGGAACGCTTAGGAGATGTTTCTCGGCGTGTGAATATTTCACCTTTGGGGTGTGGTGCTTTAGCGGGAACAACTTTCCCCATCGATCGCCACTACACAGCCAAACTGTTGAACTTTGACGATATTTATGCTAACAGTCTCGATGGAGTGAGCGATCGCGATTTTGCGATCGAATTCTTGTGTGCTGCTAGCTTGATCATGGTTCACCTCAGCCGTCTTGCAGAAGAAGTTATTCTTTGGTCATCAGAAGAATTCCGCTTTGTCACCCTCAAAGATAGCTGTGCGACAGGTTCCAGCATCATGCCCCAAAAGAAAAACCCCGATGTACCAGAATTGGTGCGGGGCAAAACGGGGCGGGTATTCGGTCATCTCCAGGCAATGTTAGTGATTATGAAGGGGCTACCCCTGGCATATAACAAAGACTTACAAGAAGATAAAGAAGGTTTATTTGATAGCGTTAAGACAGTCAAAGCCTCGCTAGAAGCGATGACGATTTTGCTCAGAGAAGGTTTGGAATTTCGTACCCAGCGCTTGGCTCAAGCAGTGACAGAAGATTTTTCTAATGCTACCGATGTAGCAGATTATCTGGCAGCACGAGGTGTTCCTTTCCGGGAAGCGTATAATCTCGTAGGTAAAGTAGTAAAAACTAGTATTGCCGCAGGTAAACTCCTGAAAGATTTGAAATTGTCAGAGTGGCAAGAACTACATCCGGCATTTGCAGCAGACATTTATGAGGCCATATCCCCCCGTCAAGTTGTGTCAGCCCGCAACAGTTACGGTGGTACTGGCTTTGTACAGGTAAACAAAGCACTCATAGCCGCCCGCGCTCAAATTGCAGTGGGGACTGGGGACTAGGGACTGGGGACTGGGGACTGGAGAGTTGACATCCTCACCGGATTGAAGCCACGGTGATTCTGGAGTAATAAGTAATGAGTAATGAGTAATGAGTAAGAATATTCACTTATTACTTATTACTTATTACTTATTACTCATTACTTTAAAGCATTGCGTGAAGCACGTAGCTCTAAACCCATTTTTTCGGTAATAAACAATGCCCAATGCCCAATGCCCAACAATAAATAAGGGCGTACAAAAAATGTGCGCCCTAAAAACTAAATAATCAAAATAACAAAGATTTAGGCAAGCAGCTTAGTCAGTGTCAGCTGCTGTTGCTGCGCCTTCTTCTTCTTCACTCTTTGGTGGTCTTTGTTGGAACCTTCTCTGCATTCTTCCTGTCGTAGTCCGTTTACGAAACTTTCTGGCATACGCCTGGTTCCGTAGCGCCTTTTCTTTTTTCGGGTTACGGCGCTTGGCCATGTTCACCTCGTTAATAAACAACAAAAAAACTAACAACTAGGCATCACGTAGGCAATATCAGCTACCAATGTTATTGATATACTTGTAGCCTAGTGCAGCAATAAATACGCTTTAAACAGTGTACTAGTCTACCGCATTCAACCTTGTTCTGTCAATAAAATTTAGAATTATCCCTGACCAAAAATACCTTGTGTTAGATTCAAATCTGTCAAAGTAGGTATAAGTTAGCTAACTAGTTGTTGTTATTGGAACAAACTAATCAATATTCTCAAGAACTACGTGGCGGTCTCAAACCCCGCTTAATTTTCAATTGTGAATTCTGGATCTCAACTTATTATTCAGATTAATTTCTTGAATATGTGCTGAAAAACTATTATTGATAGCTGGTTTGGGCAAGGCTAATGTTAGTTATAAACTGAAAAGTCTTCTGATTTAACAAATTTTATGTATATATAAGTACAGTGCTTCTGTTGAAACTTGATGTTAGAATCAATAATATTCTACGTAAATCGTGAGAATAAAATCTCAACCCACAAGCATTTTTTGTATAAAACAAAACTCAACAAAAATTTTATTAGTTGAGTCTATGTAAGTGGTAGGGAACCATAGAATACAACACATAAATTTTGAAGATTGAACGTTATTGCTTTTTTTCCGGCAGCTGTCGAGTCCACACGTAACTTATGGCGTATTGGACAAACAGTATTGGGTATCATATTTCGTCATCCCATTACTGGCACTAGTATCATTCCAATTTTACCCGATGGCCGGATAGTGCTAATCCGGCGGCGCGACAATGGTCTTTGGGGATTGCCTGGAGGGATAGTGGATTGGGGAGAAGATATTCCCAATACAGTTCGCCGGGAGTTGATGGAGGAAACCGGGCTAGAATTGCTGAAAATTAACCGTTTGGTAGGAGTTTACTCTGCACCAGACCGCGATCCCAGAATCCATTCAATTTGTATTGTGGTTGAAGCCGATGTACATGGGACAATGGAAACTAAGGATACTTTAGAAGTTATGGAAATCCAAGCTTTCTCTCCCAGTTTGCTACCTTCAGAAAAGATGTCTCACGACCATACTCGGCAGTTGCAAGATTACTTAAATGGCTTGACAACATTGGCATAACAATATTTAGTCATTAGTCCTTTGCCGCCAAAGTTATGATTTAAGGAAGCCCTCTTCTCTATGAGAGGCTGCGCCAAGGAGACGCTAAACGAACGGCTCCCACTTCTCTGTTTGTAATTTGTCCAAAACTAATTAATAATGACTAATGACTAATGACTATTTATTATGATGCTAAAAGTTAACTACTAAATTAAGATGGATACACTATTCCGTAACTCCCGAAGAAAGCTCTCTCAAGGGCTATTATTCTGGCGTGAAGTCGGTGAAAACACTCCTATAATTTTTTTACATGGTGCTTGGAATGAGAGCAGTGAATGGTTATCTGTGATGGAGTCTCTTGCACAAGATTTTCATTGTTTTGCACCTGATTTATTAGGCTTTGGTGAATCAGAGAATCCGAATATCTACCATTCGATAGATTTACAAGTTGAGTGTCTAGCTGAGTTTTTGCAAGCTGTCAAGGTAGAAAAAGTATATTTAGTAGGGCATTCTCTTGGGGGTTGGATTGCTGCTAGTTATGCTTTAAAGTATCCAGAGAAAGTTGATGGTGTGGTACTGCTAGCACCAGAGGGTGTAGAGATAGCTGGACTTGAAGAGTATTGCCGGAAGATGCGGCGATTATTGAATTATCCACCACTAATAGTTAAATTGTTGCGATCGCTAATTCCCTTAACTAAAATCCTGGGTTGGCATGAAAAAATTGCCCAGGACTTGCAATTACGTCAGGAATTGCTGCGTTACCCCATAGCTTGTCAGTTACTTTTCAAACGGCGACAAGTAGAAATTGAGGCGGAATTAGTGCAAAAGCGGCTTTACATGATAGATGTGCCAGTTTTTATTTTACAAGGTGGCCAAGATACACCAGATGCTTTAGCCAAGAGTCGGGTTTATGCTCAACTGATATCAAAAGTCGAGTTGAAAATCATTGCTCATGCTGGAAATGATTTACCAGAATCTTGTGCTGGGGTTGTAGCAATGGAGATTGGGGAGTTTATTAAAACTATCTTAAAAAGCCATAATTTGAACGAATTAAACTAGCTCGTTCAGAGTTTGCAGCCAATCCAATACACATATTCCTTGGCTCTCAAACCGTGATATGTGTTTTAGAGGTTGTTTGAAAAGTGGCTGGTTGTGATTTTAATCGAATTATTACCCTTCTTAATCCCCCCTTATAAAGGGGGGAAACAAGACAGTCTAGTTCCCTCCCCTTTATAAGGCTACGGTCTATACACAAGTCTTTTAGAGTTTCCCCACAGCTTTAGATCCCCCCTAACCCCCCTTAAAAAAGGGGGGAACCAGATTCAAAGTCCCCCTTTTTAAGGGGAGCCACTGCGTTGGGCGGGTTCCCCGACTTGAAGCACGTGGCGTGGATTTAGGGGGATCTCTAACGATTTTGATTTGGAACAGAGATGTGTGTACACCGTAGCCTTTATAAGGGGAGGGTTAGGGTGGGGTAAAAAATATTTGATACATCAATCATGACTTTTCAAACAACCTCTTAAGTTATGGCTCTACCCATATAAGTTTTTATAGTGACAGCCGATTCTGATTCAAGCCTGTCTCAATCTGTGGGTATGTTTGTTCATCATATCCCGATTCATCAGCCGTCCATTCGTCAATCAGTTCTATTACATTTTCTAAGGAATTATCCCCTTTTGCGTCCAATTCAGAGAACTTATTCCATCGGTGCCTTAATCTGTCTGCTTGTTTTGCGATCGCCCCAGTATTTTCCATTTACTCATCACCCATAACAATTTCCCGCATTCCCCAAAAAATCAAATTTGGTTCCACAATCAAACGTGCTGCAATCTCAGGATATAAGGCTTGGAGATAGTTAATTAATAAAGTGCGATCGCCACCTTTAATCGCAATCTTTCCATCAGGAAATAAATGCCACCACGCCTCAATAAAATCTTTGATCCCAGCTATTAAAGTGTAAATTACTCCACTTTGAATTGCGTCTGTAGTATTAAGTGCAAAACGTGGTGGTAAAGACGGAAAATTTTCTATTTCTACTAATGGTAATTGTCCTGTTTGTTGACCGAGACTTGCAAATTGCAAACCTATTCCTGGCAGAATTGCACCTCCAACTAGACACTGATTAGCATCCGCAGCCGTAAAAGTCAGCGCTGTCCCAGCATCAATCACCAACATTGGAAAACCCCACGTTTTCCCCGCACCCCACAAAGCTAAAGCGCGGTCAATTCCTAATGTGGGATACACGCCTTTTAGTGGTATTTGGTCTAAGGTAATAACGCGAATGTTGGGATAACTTTGCCAAATAGCAGTTTCGCTGGGAACTACGGATGCGAGGAGGAGGGGAGGGGGGGATGAGGGGGATGAGGAAGTATTTTCTCCCCTAATTTTCTGATGGGGTGGAGAAATTGCCAGTAGTAAATGATCCAGGGTTTGACATTTAGCTAACTCTTGTATGACAGACTCAGGTAGATGGTCGGTATCCCAAGCGGAGTAAAGCTTTTCGCCAATAAATAAAGCCCAATGTAGCCGAGAGTTCCCAATTTCCAAAGCTAGCCAAATCTCCCCCATCTCCCTCATCTCCCTCATCTCCCTCATCTCGCTAATCCCTCTGCGGTTTCACATTTTTAACTTTTTTAAGTCAGCTATAGGTTTTTTAATAAAAATTAACATTCAAGCCGTGTAACAATAAAACAAGAGGAAGAAATACTCATTGTGTCAAGGAGGGAGTTATGGTAGCACTCACCGAAAAAACTGAAAAACGGCTCACCATACAGACTGTGGAAATTGCTCAAGAGACGACGACCATTCGCTCTTTGGATTGGGATCGCGATCGCTTCGATATTGAGTTTGGTCTGCAAAACGGTACCACTTATAACTCGTTTATCATCCGTGGGGAGCAGACTGCCTTAGTTGATACCTCTCACGAAAAGTTTCGTCAACTATATTTTGATACGCTCACCGGACTAATCAACCCAACAGATATTGATTATTTGATTATCAGTCATACCGAGCCAGACCATAGCGGTTTAGTTAAAGATTTGCTGCAAATGGCTCCAGAAATTACTGTTGTCGGTTCTAAAGTGGCGATTCAGTTTCTTGAGGATTTTGTACATCAGCCATTTAAACGGCGGATTGTGAAAAATGGCGATCGCTTAGATTTGGGCAATGAGCATGAATTTGAATTCGTGATTGCCCCAAATTTACATTGGCCAGATACCATTTTCAGCTTCGACCACAAAACCAAAATTCTCTACACCTGCGACGCTTTTGGGCTGCACTATTGCTCAGATAGCACCTTTGATGAAGACTTGCCGGCGATCGAAGAAGACTTTCATTACTACTACGATTGTTTGATGGGACCGAATGCACGGTCAGTTTTGTCTGCCCTGAAGCGGATGGCGGAACTGAAAACCATCGGCATGATTGCCACAGGACATGGGCCATTATTATCTCACAATGTTGAGGAATTAGTTGGACGTTACCGCAGTTGGAGCCAAACACAAGCAAAACCAGAGACAGTGATTGGCATATTTTACGTTTCCGAATACGGATATAGCGATCGCCTCGCCCAAGCAATTGCCAATGGTATCAGTAAAACTGGTGTCGCTGTGGAAATTGTCGATTTGGGATCGGAAGTCGATTTACAAGAACTGCGGGAACTAGTTGGACGCTGTGCTGGAATAATCGTTGGTCTACCTCCGGCTTCTGGGACTGCGAGCATCCAAGCTGCACTCAGCACAGTTTTAGGATCTGCTAAAGAAAAGCAAGCTATCGGCGTATTTGAAACCGGTGGTGGCGATGACGAGCCGATAGATCCTTTAGTGAGTAAATTCCGCAATTTGGGTTTGACAACAGTTTTTCCAGCGATTCGGATTAAACAAACGCCTACGGAAAATACTTACAAGCTTTGTGAAGAAGCGGGTACAGACTTAGCTCAATGGGTAACACGCGATCGCACTATCAAAGCCATGAAATCCATTGGTGCTGACTTAGATAAAGCACTAGGCAGACTTAGCGGCGGACTGTATATTATTACTGCCAAAAAAGGCGATGTTTCCAGTGCTATGCTAGCCTCATGGGTTGCTCAAGCTAGCTTTAAACCCTTGGGATTTTCCATTGCAGTCGCCAAAGATCGGGCAATTGAATCACTCATGCAAGTAGGCGATCGCTTTGTTCTTAATATCTTAGAAGAAGGCAATTTCCAACCACTCATGAAGCACTTTTTGAAACGTTTCGCCCCTGGTGCTGATCGCTTTGAAGGCGTGAGAACTCAGTCAGCCGAAAATGGTGCCCCCATCCTCAACGATGCCCTCGCCTATATGGAGTGCGAAGTCATGAGTAGAATGGATTGTGGCGATCATTGGGCAGTATACAGCACAGTCTACGCCGGACGGGTTTCTAAGCCAGAAGCTTTGACTGCTGTGCATCACCGCAAAGTCGGAAACCATTATTAAAGAAGGGACTGGGTACTAGTGATTGGGGATTAGGTATTAGGAATTAGATATTGGAGATTGAATATTAAGATATTGGGAATAACTTTACCAGTCCCCAGTCCCCAGTCCCCAGTCCCCAATCCCCAGTCCCAAATCCCAAATCCCCAATAAAGCCATGTCAAAAAATAAACCCCGTGATGTTCAAGTTTATCCAATAGCTACAGATACAAGAATACTGCGATCGCGCAGTTGGTCAAGGCTCAGATTTGAAATTGAATATGCTCTTGCTAAAGGTACAACTGCTAATTCTTATTTAATCGAAAGCGATAAAACCGCCATTATCGATCCTCCAGGGGAAACGTTTACGGAAATTTATTTAGAAGCGTTGCAGCAGCGTTTCCATCTCGAAGACTTGGATTATGTAATTTTGGGACACGTAAACCCCAACCGCGCTGCAACTTTAAAAGCTTTGCTGGAAATTGCCCCGCAAATCACCTTTGTTTGTTCTAATCCAGGGGCGAAAAATTTACGGGGGGCGCTGGAAAATCCAGATTTGCAAATTCTTGTGATGCGGGGGGAAGAAACTCTAGATTTGGGTAACGGACATAATTTACAATTTATTCCTACTCCCAATCCCCGCTATGCAGATCAACTCTGCACCTACGACCCGCAAACAGAAGTTTTGTACTCAGATAAGTTATTTGGGGCCCATGTTTGTGGAGATCAGGTATTTGATGAAGGTTGGGAAGTATATAACGAGGATCGGCGCTATTATTTTGATTGCCTCATGGCTCCCCACGCCCGTCAAGTTGAAACAACACTGGATAAACTTGTTGATTTTCCTGTGAGAATGTATGCCACTGGACACGGCCCTTTGGTACGCTATGGCTTAATCGAGCTTACCAAAGCTTACCGAGAATGGAGTCAACAGCAAACATCTGCTGAGTTGACAGTGGCGTTGATTTATGCATCAGCTTATGGAAATACAGCCACATTAGCCCAAGCGATCGCTCGTGGCATTACAAAAGCTGGCGTTGCTGTAGAATCAATTAACTGTGAATTTACCGAACCAGAAGAAATCCGGGCGGCGGTGGAAAAATCGGCTGGTTTCATCATCGGTTCACCTACCCTCGGCGGTCATGCACCCACACCTGTACAAACAGCTTTAGGGATTGTGCTATCCACCGCTACTAATAATAAACTCGCTGGTGCTTTTGGTTCCTTTGGCTGGAGTGGGGAAGCGGTTGATTTAATTGAAAGTAAATTAAAAGATGCTGGCTATCGGTTTGGTTTTGATACCATCCGCGTCAAATTCAAACCCGACGATGCCACCTTACAATTGTGTGAAGAAGCTGGAACCGACTTTGCCCAAGCACTGAAAAAAGCCCGAAAAGTGCGATTGCCAAGTCTTCCTGCAACTACTGTAGAACAAGCAGTTGGGCGGATTGTGGGTTCTCTTTGCGTTCTCACTGCCAAAGAAGGCGATCGCTCCAGTGCCATGTTAGCTTCTTGGGTAGCTCAGGCCAGCTTTAATCCGCCTGGTTTAACCATAGCTGTAGCTAAAGACCGTGCAGTAGAAACACTGACCCATACAGGCAACAAATTTGTCCTCAATATTCTTAAAGAAGGGAATCATTTGGGATTGATGAAGCACTTCCTCAAACCTTTTGGCCCAGGACAAGACCGATTTGCTGATGTCGGCGCCCAAGAAACTGAAAGCGGTTCTCCCATACTTACCGATGCCCTAGCATATCTCGAATGTTCCGTACAAAACCGGATGGAATCTGGCGACCATTGGCTGGTTTATGCAACTGTTGAGAGTGGCAAAGTGCTAGATAGTGATGGCGTTACAGCCGTGCATCATCGCAAGTCGGCAACTCATTATTAAAGCCATTTACCAAGTTAAATTTTGTTTATTTTGCTGGTTAAGGGACTTCCAACAAATAAATTACCCAATCTTCTGGGGTGGGCATCTCGCCCGCCCATATACAAGGGCGCTCATGTTGCCCACCCCACAAGAAGTAGTTGAGTATTTTTTTATTTGTCAGTCCCTAATGACTTTTTAGACTATTGACTGTACATAACATCCGATCGCAAGACGTACTTTCGTCCCTGAATAATAGCAGCGCCCTCATGTACTAGTTCGTGGACAAAACACAAAGCCATACCTGTTACTGGAAGCACAGCTAGATTAGATAAATCTTCGTAGTATCGAGGAAGATAAAAGCGGGTTTCGCCGCCTTCAAAGCCTTCGTTGAGATAAATCATGAAAGTGAATAGGCTTTCCTCACCGTTAGGTCGCCGATAAGCACCATCATGGTGAGGTGCAAACCTCTGGCCTGGATCGTAGCGATAGAAACGAAAACGCTCATTCAGCCCAACTGGATGCCATCTACCAATAGTGCTGGGGATATAATTTGACACACGCTGCCATAAATCAAAAGCACGCTCCCGGTCATCCAGAATAACGCGCTGATTATTCCGAATGTCGGGACGCATTTCAAAACCTCGATGAGTACTAATAGGAGCATCTGCATAGCCAATGTTCTCTGTTAAAGTAATGTACTCAGCACATTCTGCTGGCGAAAGAATATTTTCTAGCGTGAAAATTTGGTTGCAAAGCAAATCTTTCTTGGTCATGGTTAAGCCGATTGAGATTTAAGCCTTCTGATATAGCGCTTCTGTGTTGACTGCAATACAGACCTAACCCCCAGCCCCTTCCCTACGTTCGCGTAGCGGCACGAAGTGCGGGAAGGGGAGTAAGATTCAAAGTCTCTCTCCTTTTAATAAGGAGAGAGGAATGGAAGTGAGGTCAAAGCGTATTGCTTCCATTCGAGAACCGTTATAGTGTATTTTTCATAACCAATTCATGTGACAGACTACTAGTAGTCTGTCAAGAACTAATTGACGGATAAATAAATCTTTCAATTTTTCTTTTTTCCTTCTTACTTAGCGCTCTTTGCGTCCTTTGCGGTTCGTTCTTTTATCCATCAAAATGTATTTGATGGACTACTAGTTTCAGGTGGGCTTTTCCCACCCAGTTCGGAAAATTAGACCTTCTAACTCAACCCCCAACATGAATACCAGGACGTAGATGGGGATTCTTTTCAGCCCGACGGAGTACTTCACGGGTAACTACAGCAATGTCACCTTCACCAAACAAGATAAAACGCAGTAAGTATTGTATGGGGTTTCCTTCAACCCAACCGAAGTAAGCATGGGGAATTTTACCTGTTTGATCGCGAATATAAAGTAGTAAAGCGGCGATCGCATTGGGGACTGCTGCACTTTCAGCCCTGAGAATGCGATAATCACCAACTTGCACCCCTTTGACTACGATCACATCCGCAAATTCCGAAGCATCTGATACATGAACCTCTAGAAACAGAATTGGATCGTTAGGTGGAATATGGTTATCCTCGCGTACCTCTTTCTCTTTTAAAAAATACTCTAGGACATCGCCCGTATTCAACCGATTTGCAATCAGTCGTATTGCTCCCTGGCTCTCTTCGGCCAGGAATTGGGCAGCAAGTTCGTCAACTTCGATCCGCTCTGCTCGCAGTTCTGTTGAACGCCAAACACGAGAAACCAGCGAGGTAAAAATGATCGCACCGATAAAGAACCCAGCGATCTTAATCCCTTCTGGTCTTTCGATAATATTGACAACAGTAGTATATAAAAATAACAGTGTGATAATTGCAAAGATGAATCTTGCCCGCTTCTCTCGGTGACGGTGGGCTGATAAGGTGACAGCAAAGGCGGCTGAGGTGATCAACACAAGCACACCAGTTGCATAAGCCCCACCTTGGGCTTCCACACTTGCTTTGAAGATGATTGTGACAACAAAAGCGATCGTTGTGTAGACTAACACTAAAGGTCGCGTTACTCGTGCCCAATTGGGTGCCATACCATACCGTGGTAGGTACCGAGGTACGATATTCAGCAACCCTGCCATTGCAGATGCACCTGCAAACCACAAAATGGAAATAGTACTTAAATCGTAAATTGTACCAAAGCCATCTCCTAAATACAGATGTGCTAAATAAGCAAGGGCCCGTCCGTTGGCTTTGCCCCCAGATGCAAATTCTGCGGTTGGAATCAGTAGAGTGGTTATAAAGCTGGTGGTAAGCAAAAAGAAGCTCATAATCAGAGCCGCAGAGGTGAGCAGCTTGCGTGTATTGCGAATCCGCCCTCCGGGATGCTGTGGGGTGTTACGGCTGCTGCCTTTTACCAGAGGCATAACAGTGACACCAGTCTCAAAACCTGACAGTCCCAGCGCTAGCTTGGGGAATATCAACAGAGCGATGCCGATTAAGATCAAAGGGTTGGAATTGCGTGTAAAAAGTGCAGTTTGCCAGTTAGCGATCGCTTCTGGGTGAACTAGGATGTGATACAGACCGACACTAACGACAATGGAGTTTAAGAGTAGATAAACTCCCACCAAAACTACTGCAATCCCAATTGCTTCTCGGAAACCTCTCAAGAAAACTGCGCCTAGTAATGTAACTAATATCAGAGTGATTGCGATCGTCTGATTGTGAAGCCAAATTGGGGTTAGGGGATTTTCGATGATATGGGCTGTGGCATCAGCCGCCGACAAGGTAATAGTAATAATAAAGTCAGTTGCCACAAAGCCGAGCAAGCATAGCACCAATAATTTACCTTGCCACCAGGGGAGCAAACGCTCTAACATGGCGATCGACCCTTCACCATGAGGGCTTTCGGCAGCAATGCGCCGATAGATTGGCAATGCTCCAAAAAGCGTCAGCAAAACCAGAATCAGGGTAGCTATAGGAGAAAGAGCGCCAGCCGCCAGTGCTGCAATTCCAGGTTGATAGCCAAGGGTTGAAAAATAATCTACACCAGTCAAGCACATTACCTGCCACCAAGAATGTTGGCGATGTGGTTCTTCCTTGCGGTAAGGCCCTTCCTTCTCTCGTCGGTCTTCTTCAAGCAACCAGTGGATTAACTGGCTACCGAGCCGTTCTGTTGAAACAATTGATTTAGCCATCAAATACGGTTGTGTTGCAAAGGTCGGCTTTGTGGTTTACGAAAATTTGGAACTACAAAGATATAGCACTATTATTGTAGGTTAAGCATCCTGTCCGATTTACAAAATATATAGTAGCTGATTGTAGTCTTCTGCCGTATCAAGTTCAATTGCAGATTTTAGTATGGAAATAATCAATACTGTATCCGTATATTTTGGGATTAAATCTTTCGCACCCTTAGCATCTTCAAGCTGCATCAGTTCTCAAAAAAAGGCGCTCGATTTCCCATTGTTCTCTCGTTCATAATGTTCTGCATGGGAATAGCTGCTGAGGGGGCAATTAATGAATATTGGTGTCAACATGAATGTTCTGACTGCATGAGTTTTGCCCTCACCCCCAGCCCCTCTCCCATTTTGGGGAGAGGGGAATAAATTATCTAGTTCCCCTTCTCCCATTTTTGGGAGAAGGGGTTAGGGGATGAGGGCAATTCTGGAACGCTTTCTCTTACCTGATTTCTACGTTAAGTTGACACCAAATGATTAATTAATTGCCCCTACAAGTTTTATTAATTAAGATGGTAGGTGGATTGACTAGCCCTTTCAAGATGGGTAAAAATTTTGGTCAAAGAATCCCTCTTTACTCTGTGTTCTCTGCGCCTATGTGGTTAAATAAATTACTTTTAAACCGCAGAGAGGAAATCAGAGATTTTCTGAGTCACCTTGAAAGGGCTAGTGGATTGACACCATGCGTTACTTAGCATCAGCCAATATGCTGTTGACATCTGATAACTGAACCACTCCTAAAAAATTTGGACTATTAATTACAAAGAAAGGTGTGCCAGAAACAGCCAATTTATCAGCTAGCTGGATATCTTTAGTAATTGCAGGAGTGGCAAGAGTTAGATCACGTTTAAATTTACCCAAATTCAGATTCAGTTTTTTAGCAATATCTAAATATAACGCTTCACCCAGTTGCTTTTGATTCGTAAATAGCGCATCATGATATTGCCAAAATTTGCCCTGTTGATGTGCCGCCCAAGCTGCTGTGGCTGCTGGCAATGCTTCAGGATGAATTGAAATTAGCGGCAGATTTTTGTAAACTAATCTGAGTTTATCTGGATATTTTGCTAACAGTTCTTTCAAAGTCTTATGCGCCTCAGCACAATAGGGACATTGAAAATCTGAAAATTCTACTAGCAGAGTTTTTGATTTAGTTGAACCTGTGGTGGGAGACTCACCAATCACTGTTTGAGGATTCGTTTTTAAATCCTGCAAAAATGCTTGTTGTACTTGTTTGATTTTCTGTTGTTGTTGCTGCTGATAAGCTTGAACAGATTCAACAATTGCCTCTGGGTGTTCCCGGATAATTTGTAATACTTGCTGTTCTAACTGCGGATCAATGGTGCTGGCAGCTTGTGCCGGAAATGACCAGGTGAGAACTAAACAGAGTAGACCTATTGCTGCCCAAGTACGCATAGACTGAAGTAATGCAGTAAACCAATCAAAAAATGTACCCATAGAAAAACTCTTAAATACTTCTTCAAGGGGATTCTATGCTTTTTTTATTAAAAAGATCCAGCAATCATCCCAGCAAGTAAAATAAAACCAATCCACACATTTTGCCGGAACATCTCACCATAAACACGGTTAGGTAAGTCTTGCTTTGTTAATCGCAGAGACTGCCAAACCCATCCGATAGTAGCAACTACAAGGCTAATCCAGAAGGCTAAGTGCAGATGTATAACTACGCCTAACCAAGACAATAACAAGATTGTGCCAGCAAAGAAAATTCCAATAGCTACAGGGGCATAATTCCCAAAAAATAGGGCGCTAGAATTAACACCAATGCGGCGATCGTCTTCCTTGTCGCTCATTGCATAAACTGTATCAAATCCTAATGTCCACAAAACAGTGGCGCCCCAAAGTAACCAAGTTGGTTGAGAGATGCTTTGTGTGACTGCACTCCAGCTAATCAATACCCCAAAACCCCAAGCGATGGAAAGCACCAGCTGCGGTACAGGAAACACTCGTTTTGCACCTGGATAAAGCAGAATTACAGGCACGGCTGCCACACACAACCAGAAACTCAGGGGGTTAAGATAAAATGCCAGGATTGCTGCACATGCTAGGGAGACGATCGCAACTCCAATGCCAACTTTCACAGATAAGGCGCGAGAAGCGAGAGGGCGTGAGCGTGTTCTCTCCACTTCTGGATCAATATCCCGATCCCACAAATCATTAACAACACACCCCAAAGCACTTGTAGCTAGAGTACCCAATATAATCACACCAACCAGAGGTAAAGGCGGTTTCCCAGAAGCGGCCAAAAACACCGCCCAAAGTGCAGGAATCATTAAAATTAACCGTCCTTCTGGTTTATGCCAGCGCAAAAGCCGGATAATTACAAGCAAAACTGGTTCTTGGGGGCGTTGTGGTGTGGTTAACATGTTACTGGGGATTGGGGATTGGGTACTGGGGATTGGGGACTTGTACTGAGCGACTTGTGCCGAGCATCTCGACTTCGCTCGATGGAGCCGGAGCCGAGGTAAGCCGAAGTATTGGGGATTGGGGATTGGGAATACTCTTTCCTAGTCCCTAGTCCCTAGTCCCTAGTCCCTAGTCCCTAGTCCCCAATCCCTACTTCACACATCTTTACATCTATAGAATAACGTTATTTGTTATTTGTAAAAACATAACCCAAAGTGGCAACTTTAAATACTTTTAAATAGTCACTAGCTTAGAAGCAGTAGGGTGAATATACTTAGCTCAGTTACCCTTGACCAAACTGAGTTACGAGTGCTGACTACTTTTTAATTTACTCAGCACTCAATCTGAGCAAGTCTGTTGCAAAAAATATCAGTGTCAGCTACCCCGACATACCACCGTTTGCCATCATTTCTGATAAAGAGAGAAAACTAGATGCTGAATTTAGTAGCTTCGGCTAGCGGGAAGAGTGTTACAACTCAACCACCTAACCAACATCGGATTATTGCTGCCATTGACTTGGGAACAAATTCTCTACACATGGTAGTAGTGAAGATTGACCCCACACTACCAGCTTTCAGCATTATTGCCAGAGAAAAAGAAACTGTGAGACTTGGCGATCGCAATCTTAAGACTGGGGAACTAAAACCAGAGATAATTGAAAAGGCGATCGCGGCTTTAGGACGCTTCCAAGAAGTTGCCAAAACTATCAATGCTGAAACAATCATTGCTGTAGCAACTAGCGCTGTACGGGAAGCGCCTAATGGTAAAGATTTTTTGCAGCTAGTAGAAACGGAGTTGGGTTTAAGCGTTGACTTGATTTCTGGTCAAGAAGAAGCGCGACGAATCTATCTTGGCGTGCTGTCGGGGATGGAATTTAACAACCAACCCCATATCATTGTTGATATTGGCGGTGGTTCCACAGAAATAATTTTGGGCGACAGTAACGAACCCCGTACTCTTACCAGTACAAAAGTTGGTGCAGTGCGACTCACTAGCGAGTTAATTACTACCGATCCCATCAGCAACACTGAGTTTCAATACCTGCAAGCTTATGCACGCGGAATGTTGGAACGTTCTGTAGAAGAAGTGTTAGCAAACCTAGAGTTTGGGGAATCTCCACGTTTGGTGGGTACGGCGGGCACAATTGAAACCCTGGCGATGATTCATGCACGAGAAAAGTCGGGTGTTATCCCTTCTACTCTCAATGGCTACCAATTTAGTCTTAAAGACTTGGGAGAGTTGGTAAATCGCTTGCGGAAACTGAGTAACTCAGAAACGGCTGCGATTCCCAGTATGCCAGATAAGCGGGCTGAAGTTATACTTGCTGGCGCAGTAATATTACAGGAAGCAATGACCCTCTTGGGTAGTGAATCGGTAACAGTTTGTGAGCGTTCTCTGAGGGAAGGCGTAATTGTAGACTGGATGCTAACCCACGGTTTAATTGAAGATAAGCTGCGCTACCAAAGTTCAGTTCGGGAACGTAATATACTCAAAGTCGCTAGTAAATACCACGTTAACTTAGAATATAGCGATCGCGTCGCCAAATTTGCCGAGAGTTTATTTGACCAAACTCAAGGTACTTTACACCACTGGGGAGCCGATGAACGACAACTGCTGTGGGCAGCTGCAATATTACACAATTGCGGTCATTATGTCAGCCATTCATCTCACCACAAGCACTCTTACTATCTAATTCGCAATGGTGAATTACTTGGTTATACAGAAACCGATATTGAAATCATTGCTAATTTAGCGCGTTATCATCGCAAATCGCCGCCCAAGAAAAAACATGAAGATTACCAAAACTTGCTGACTAAAGAGCAGAGGCAAATTGTTAGTCAATTGAGTGCAATTCTCAGATTAGCAGTAGCATTAGATCGACGGCAAATTGGTGCGATCGCTCAAGTACAATGTGAGTATTATTCACAATTGAGACAATGTAATCTGCTAATTTTCCCATCTCAAGCTGATGATGATTGTGCTTTAGAAATGTGGAGTTTAGATTATAAAAAAGGAGTATTTGAGGAAGAATTTGGAGTGAAATTAGTAGCGAGTTTAGAAAAAAAGTCTAGCGCTACTAACTTTCGCCCGTAGGACTTACCCGAAACCGCGCTGTAGGGGCAATTCATGAATTGCCCCTACCTGAATAAAGCGCAGCCTCACATAGAATTGGTATTAGATCAATCGTTAGCTTTTCCACATAACGTGAAAAGTCAGACTTATTTACCGCTATTGCCATGATTGAAATTCATCAATGGCGCTACGAATTAAGGAAGTTATTTGAGCGCGACGGGTTTCAAAGTTGGCGGCGATATAAATCAGGAGGATGCCAACTAGCAAGCCAACAACCCATTTTAAAAAGGAATACTGCAAGCTGAAAATTACCGATTGATAGATTGTAGTGATTAAAAAAGTGGCTGTACCAATGTAGAGAAAAGCCCGCACTCTCAAAGCTAATCCGGCAAAAATGGCGATGAGGCTAAAAATACCTGGTATCCAGGGTGTATTTTGATCAAATAAAATTGTCCACCCAGAAATTAAACCACTACCTAGTACTCTCAGAAGATGACGAGCGGTTTTATACTCTGGTAGCTTCAGTTGGGTATCTATTTGAGCAATATAAAGCAGTGACAACCCAATGGGTGTGACATACCACAAGGCATCATTTAGATGTAAGGAATCAAACCAACAGTAAAGCGCCCAATCAATCAACGCCACACTAACATAAGTAAAACGGATGTTTTCACCCACTTTTGCAAGAAAGATGTAAAATCCAGCTGCAAGTACCAAGGTTATGGGGTAAGTTTGCAGTCTAGTTTCCCATAAAATGATCAGTGGTATGATGTAAGCGGCTTGCTGCCAAGGTCTTTTAGACCAACCCCAATTTTCCCAAGGTAGAATGTACAGAAAATAAGCTACCACACAAGCGATCGCACCATTCCACGGAACTAATGGCCCAGCCCAAAATTGTCCCACTGCTGTCTCGCGCCAATAAACCCTCATCCCAGCTACTTCTAATAAGCCAAGATAAACCCACATTTCTCCGATTGTGATTCCTCCGAAAATCCTGGGGGAAGTCTGCGAATTTCGTCCCTGAAAGATGCCATAGCGAATCAAAAATACCCCCGTTCCCAATCCCACCAAACGGTTAACTGCAATGGGGAGAGGAATGGCAGCCATTAATAAACAGCTACTCCAAACCCAGTGAATATGAGCAATTCTTTTCAGTTCTTGGGGAGTTAGGCGTAAGTAGCTGACTAGCCAAGGCGACAAGATGCGGTAAGCATACATGATACTGCCACCAAGGGCAGACATGGCAATCAATCCATCACCTAATGCTCCTCCTGAAGCTTGTGACATCTGATAGAACAAAAGCTCATAAGCAGAAATGGATACGCCAATGATTCCTAAGTACAGCAGGGGTTTAAAGTTCTCACGCCGTCGCCCCACGCCAATGATAATTAAAGCTACACCCAAGGAATACAAACCAGTCCACTCGGTGAAAGTGTTCACACGCAGCAATACACTGAATGCACCATAAATTAATGGCAAAATGTGAAAACTGCTAGGAAGCCTTTCTAATTGATGTCGTCGTCGCCACCACTCGCCGACTAGTTGAGCGATTAAACCTAAAGCGATATTTGCGATCGCTATTTTAACAGTTGAGCGTTCCCCAAATCCCAGCCCTTGGGCAGTCAACAATTCCAAGCACCAACCGATGCCATAAAATGCCCAATTTGTCGGTTGTCGCCAACTCCGATAAACAATAGCTGTCAAGGTGATAGCAGTGGCAGCTAAATACAAAAATCCAGAAGTAATAAACCCTGAGTAAATCAGTATTGAGTGCAGTGTCAAGCTAAACAACTCAAAACCACACAAGGCGATCGCCCATTTATCACTGGCGGCTGCATAGATAACTGCTAATTCGTTACCTTGTCGTCTCAAAACTGTCTTTGCTAACCATAAACTTAAGGTGGCGATCGCTCCGACGACAAACCAACCTCCTATTGCTAGGTGAGGTAAACCAGGCACACCATTCCACAGCAACGCCCCAATGAAACTCAGAGCAAATCCTTCTGTAATTACCGCAGATGTTTGGTTTCGCAAATAGCGCGTATTTGCAAACATCAATCCGGCACCCACGGCTAAACCGATTAATCTGGTTCCTGGTAGCTGTAAAGTAAGTAGCTGGGCAACTCCCACAGCCAAGACACTCAAGTAACGGCTAGTAATCCGACGCTCTCTAATTGTGCAATTGGCAACACCCGTGAGAGCTAAAGGCGTAACTAGCCATAAAACTCCCCAATTGGCTTGGCTATCAGCTATGCCATACCAAGATGATTCTGCATTCATCCACAATAAAAAGAAACTAGCGGCGGCTAGTCCTAAACCGATGTCCCATGCACTACGTCGCCATAAACCTTCCTTGAGGCTAAATCCCCATTCTGCAACCATCAGAGCTAATAAAATACTTGCCCAGGCTTGTTGACTCAGGCTTGGTAAGAGCCAATTAATGGTAGAGCAAAATGTCAGCATCCCCATGATATGAGTTAAATATACCAGGGGAAGGGATGAGGGTGAGCGGCGTTGAGTGACAAATACCAGAGTGGTGGTAGAAAATAGCAAATTTAGCGATCGCAATGCCGGATTTACTAAAGCGATGGTTGTTAAAAGAGTTCCAAATAAGAGGGTGAGCAATTCGCCAAATTTAGCTAATTCTCGCTTTTGACTGCGATACAAGCTATCTGTGAGCGCCACCATCAAAATTATGTAGGGAAATAAAGCTATACCCAGCAAAGCCCAAGGTTCATTTTGAGAATTGGTGAGTTGGGTGCCAGTTGCGATCGCTAATTTTTGTAAGTTATCAGGTACTAATCGCCAACCTAACCAAATCGTCTGTAAGCCAATGACGAAAACTGCTGCGAAGTCTACCTTGAAACTGTACCGCCATAAGCGACTTCCCACAAACCACAAACCCAAACCACTCACAGCGATCGCTTGCCAGGGATAATTTACTACCGATACCAGCCAACCCAGAAAGATTAAAATTGCGCCGAGTCTTTCCCAGAGTAAAAGGGATGAAGGGAATGGGGGAGATGAGGGGGATATTAATGTTACTTCCCCTGCTTCCCCTCCTCCCCCTGCCCCCTGCCCCCTGCCTCCTCCCTGCTGTGCTAACCAAGTCACCAACCAGCCGCAAATACCAATAGCTAACCCTAACTGCGTGACATCTACGTTGGCAACAAAAATCGCCCGCACTAACAGCACTATCAAGGCATAAATAATTACAGCGCCAGGTAAAGTAATACTTAATTTATGGCGTAGGCGTACCCCGTCGTAGACATCGCTTCCATCTTCCCCACTCACAGTTTGAGGCTGTTGGTAAAGATTGTGATAAACGGTAATAATGGTTGTGCCGATCATTGCCACATAAACAGCAATCAAGGGAAATCGTGGGATTTGCCAACCCCAATGCAAATAACTTAGCCCGAGAATATTTGCTAGAGGTAATTTGCCAGTATGTAAATTGGCAAAAATAGTCCGATTTTTGGAAAGTAAAACAGTTATAGCAGTGAGGGTAGGAAAAGCGATCGCAACTACAATCCAATCCACAGGATTATGCCACAACCGAAAGCTATCCATCGCCCAAAAGTTCACTGGGACCAGCAAAAGGGTGACAATCAGCAATGTCTGAGCCGTCAATGTGAGATTATTTTGCCTAATCGCCCAAAAGCTTAATCCCCAGAAAATCAAAGTATAAGCAAATAAAACCCCATACTGTCCAGAGGCGGGAAACCTCTCCCACTGACTAGCAGCCAGTACCCCAGAGGACACCACTACCAGAAATACCCCTAAAAAAAGCAGCCAACGCACACTCAGTTCTGCCCCCAAGGACTGCAACATTGTGCTGATCAAGTTGGGTTTAGCTGGTTTTTGTTGCCCTTGTCTACGACTACTAGATTGTAAAGCCGCTACGGGCAACTCCTCCACGGGGTCATAAGTTGCAAATACTACCTTTGCCTTCGCTTCCGGCTGGGGTTCTAACACCACCGCACACACCAGAAATTCTCGGCATAACTCCCTCACTTGGCTATCGGATATCAAACCTAAGCGCAGCCATATATCTAGTCCTTCTAATAACTGAGGATGGGAGGATGGCAGTCTAATTTCAAATTTTAGGGGGCGCTCAAAGGGCGATGACATAAGCGGCGACAGTATAACTATATACTTTGCGGATTTAATTAAAGTATATTTTGGCTCTAATTGTGCCACTTATGAGGCTAATTGATATTAATTTTTAACCGACGAGGCATATTCTTATGACTTATAGCATTTATTTGTGAGGCTGCGCCGAACCCTTTTAACTTCTTTCTTTGGGGACTTTGCGGTTCGTTTTTATTTCTTGTACTTAAATATGTATAGGATTCATATTTGATTTTTGAACGAATACGTAGGGTGTTTTGTCGCCAAGCGCCGCACCAAAGCCCAGAATACGGTGCGTTACACTTCGTGGTAACACAACGCCAGTCCGCTCAAGTCGGGAAACCCGCCCATGCGGCTGGCTCCCCTACATATACTTAGATTTTTTCAGAAATCAAATCGGATTCCTATAGTACTTACGCATTGACAAAAATACCACAGATGTTCTGGCAGTCTAAAATATGTTGTCTATATACTACGGTAAACCAATCAAGTTGTAGTATTATGGTTTTTAACAGCGATCGCTTCCTTTGGTATGTAGCCATTAAATGCAAGCAACATATCTAAAGTAAACGAACGAGTGCGAACACCGCCCTGTAGATCAAACTATGGAGAATTCATTATGAGCAACAAACACATTGAAGTTAAACAGGTAGCTGGTTTTATCGGTGCCGAAATTAGCGGCATAGACCTGTCGCGTCCTTTGCACGATGATGCAGTCAAAGAAATTCGTCAAGCACTATTAAAGTGGAAAGTCGTGTTCTTTCGTGGTCAAAACATCGATCATGCGGCACAGATTGCGTTCACGGCTCGTTTCGGCGAAGTGACTTATGCACATCCCCACGAAGATGAGCCAATTGAAGGCTTCTCAGAAATCCTGCCCATTGACCGCAGCCGCTACGAACGGCGCAATGGTCTACGCCGTTCCAGCTATGAGAGTCGCTGGCATACCGATGTCACAGCAGTTGTCAACCCACCTGCGGCATCAATTTTGCGTGCGGTTAATGTCCCCAGTTTCGGTGGTGACACACAGTGGACAAATCTAGTCGCAGCCTACGAGGGTCTGTCAGCACCCCTGCGGGCGCTAGCAGACACATTGAAAGCCGAACATCGCTTCAATGCGCGTTTGAATCTGCCCAACGAGAGCAGAATTGCCCAACGCATCGCAGCCAATCCACTAGTCTCAATCCACCCAGTAGTAAGGGTTCATCCTGAAACTGGTGAACGCGCCTTGTACGTCAACCCTGGTTTTACCTCCCATATTCTTGACGTATCACGACAAGAGAGCGACTTGCTGCTTGAGTTGTTCTTCAACCAGATCACCAAGCCCGCCTACACCACCCGCTTCCGATGGAACAACGGTGACATTGCATTCTGGGACAACCGCGCCACCTCACATTTAGCTCCCCAGGATCTAGATCATGTGGAAGTAGAGCGTGTGCTTTATCGCACTACGATCACAGGTGATGTTCCAGTCGGCCCCGATGGCTTCCGATCGCAAGTGGTGGAAGGTGAGGCCTTCAATAGCGAATTACCAACCATCTTGAAGAACAAAGCCGAGAAGTTGGAAGCAGAACCAGTGCTTTCGTAAGCTACAGAGTGGTAAGGGACTGACAAATAAAAAAACATCCCAAATTTTTGTGGGACGGGTGGGGACACCCGTCCCAGATTTAGAGCGCTCATGTTGCCCACCCTAGTTGTGCAAATTAAATGCGCGACAGCTTATAAATTTGGATGTAGAGACGTTGCAATGCAACGTCTCTACAAGAATTTTGAAATAACGCAAAATTATTTTTCATCCCGCAATCAGCAACGCCAGAAATTTGTACTCTAGGAATAGCTTTACCGATAAAGTTGGGCAAATCTTGGTATTATTGATACTATTTTACCTAGCATCAATTTTATGCAAGAAACCTTACAAACGCCTTTTCTATGAAAAGAAGACAAATTTTTGGCTTCCTGGGTGTAGCAGTTGCTGGCTTGCTGCTAGCAATTGGTTTACCATTGGTTAGTCCTTCTCCTGTAATAGCACAGTCAAACACCAACATCCTCGTGTCCGCAGCCGCTAGCTTAAAAGAAGCGCTGGAAGAAATTAAGCCTTTGTACCAACAAAGTAAATCAGATATCAATATTAGTTATAACTTTGGGGCTTCTGGTGCATTGCAGCAACAGATTGAGCAAGGTGCGCCAGCAGACATCTTTATTTCTGCTGGCAAAAAGCAAATGGATGCCTTGGAAGAAAAAGGACTGTTGCTACCAAGTAGCCGTACTAACTTGGCAAATAACCGTCTAGTCTTGATTGTGGCTCAGGATGTTGTTGGCATCACTAGCTTCTACGATTTAACAGATAGTAAGATTAAAAAAATTGCGATCGGTGAACCCAGAAGTGTACCCGCCGGTCAATATGGTGAGCAAGTCTTAAAAAAATTGAAACTTTATGATCGGGTGAAGTCAAAATTGGTCTTTGCTAACAATGTGCGTCAAGTTTTGGCAGCAGTAGAAAGTGGTAATGCCGAAGCAGGTTTAGTTTATGCCACTGATGCCAAAATTTCCAACAAGGTCAAAGTCGTAGTCGCGGCTGATGATAAGTTTCACTCGCCAATTGTCTATCCAGTAGCAATAATTAAAAGCAGTAAAAATACTTCTGCTGCTAAGGAATTTGTGCAGTTTCTATCTGGCAGTCAAGTCAAAACTGTACTCAAAAAATATGGGTTTATTGTGCGTGAATAATTAAAGCTTTGTAGTAAGCGGCTTCACCCCTTCTTATAGGGCTGGAGCCGCTTAAGATTTCTGAGAGTTTTCAGTATGATTACTCCCGGAGTGCATAGCCTACACCACGGACAGTATGAATCAAACGTTTTTCATTATTTTCTTCTAACTTGATTCGCAAATAACGAATATAAACTTCAATAATATTAGAATCACCCATGAAGTCGTAACCCCAAACTTTCTCTAAAATTTGGTCTCTAGTAAAAACTTGACGGGGATGTGAAAGGAGATATTCTAATAAGTCAAACTCTTTTGCTGTTAACTCAATGCTTCGTTTCGCCCGAAATACTTCACGAGTACGGCGATTTAAGCTTAAATCTTCAAATTGCAATAAATCCTCGTCTGTTTCTTGGGTGCGGCGGAGATGAGCGCGAATTCTAGCTAGTAGTTCTTCGATGCTGAAGGGTTTAACTACATAATCATCGGCTCCTGCATCTAATCCTGCCACGCGATCGCTCACTTCATCTTTTGCTGTCAATAAAATCACAGGTACTGTACTACCTGTTGCTCGCAAACGGCGACAAATTTCCAAACCTGTTAAGCCTGGTAGCATCCAATCCAGAATCGCTAAATCTGGTGATGAGTCTCGCGCTAAAGTTAAGCCAGCGATGCCATCATGGGCTACACTTACTCGGTATCCTTCGCTACTAAGTTCTAATTCGACAAATCGCGCCAGTTTGACTTCATCTTCCACCAAAAGAATGTGTGCTGTCATATTTTCAGGCTCTTGCGGGTAATGTGAGAATTGCAACCCGCAGATCCCCGACAACTTTTACCAAGTCGGGGATCTTCTTTCTCACGAATGATTCAGGATTGCGATATATGTGGGTAAAGTGATTGTAAACGTACTCCCTTCCCCCAACTTGGATTGTACACTGACACTACCTCCCATACCTTCTATAAGTGTCTTGACAATGGATAAACCCAAACCACAACCCCCAGTAGTATGAGAGCGGGATTCATCTATGCGATAAAATCTCTCAAATATCCGCGCTTGCTGTTGCAAAGGAATGCCATAACCTTGATCCCAAACTTGAATAATTGCCTTGTCTTGAAGCTGATTTAACTTAAAAATTATGGGTGTATCAGCTTCAGAATACTTAACTGCATTATCAATTAAATTTAATAACACTTGTTTCAAGCGACTATAGTCTGCTTTTACCTCAATTGGGTAAGTTTTTGACTCGATTGTAATTGTGCGATCGCTATATTTTTCTGCCATCATCACAACTTCTTCAACCAAGTCATTCAGCACATAAGATTTCATTTGAAAGTATAAGTAACCGCTATCTGCCCGTGCTAAATCAAGTAAATCTTGTAGCAAACGGATAGTACGTTCCGCTTCTGATGCCGCAGTTTCTAAAGCTTCTTGTTGAGTTGGGGTTAAGTTATTCTGTCTTCGCAAGACACTTTGCAAATAACCATGTACAATTGTCAAAGGTGTGCGTAATTCGTGAGAAACATTACTCACAAATTCCCGCTCTTGCTCCCATGATTGGGAAAGACGCGATAACAGCATGGTTAAGGTTTGAGCTAGTTCTTTAACTTCACTGGGTGCATTATCCAGATATAGCTGTGCTTGTCCTAAATCTTCAGCCGAAATCACAGAAGCCATTTGATTTAGCTGGCGCAGAGGTTGCAGAGAACGCTTAATATAGAATGCGATCGCAGCAGTTAATACAATGATTGCCAAAACGCTAGTGATAGCTAAACTCTGTACCATTACCACAAACATTCTCTGTTCGTGGGTAATATCCTTGACTACAAATAACTCACCCAGTAACTTACCCTGCACTTGCACAGAACTACCACATAAAACAAAGTACCTTTCATTTACTTTGTAAACTTGTGGTTTAATCGGCATTTTAGTCAGGGACATTAACTCATCTACAGTAGTATCAGATAATAAATCTAAAGTTGCAGATTTTACTAGAATCTTATTATCAGGGTTTTTGAGCCACAATAATGTGTTGGTATTTGACAAATTATTAATAGCCTTTTGCAATCCAGTTTCAGGTTGCATCATTTCACTATAAATTTGCACATCTTGCGGCAAACGCTTGGCAATTTGCTCTATATTATATTTATGACTATCAACTAAAATTTGCTGCATTTTCCAACTAGTCCATGTAGCGAGGCTACCTAATACCAAAGCTGAAAATGCTCCAATACCAACCGTGAGGCGTGACTGTAAGGAAAATGGGTCTATATTTATCCCAACTTTTATAACTTGCTTCACTGTTCTGGTTACGCTTGAGGTGTTTAATAAGGGACTGACAAATAAAAAAAACATCCCAGATTTTTTGTGGGATGGGTGTCCCCACCTGTCCCAGATTTAGAGCGCTCATGTTGTCAGTCCCTAAGGCTTGATAAAAAATAAACCTGCTAAATAAAAAGTTACTATTAACCGCTACATCTTTAGTTCTAGCTGATTTGAACTTACCTCTGTTGCATACCGACAGTGAAAAGTGCAGCCATTCCCAAAAGATTGCTAGATATTTTTATTTCATTGTCTTGTCAACTCCGCAAATACTTGTCTAATTAATAATCTAAATGCATTTACTAGTAATTAAATTAATTTCCGATGAGAATTACCTTAAAATTCATCATTCACTCCTAACTTTTGTTAAATTGGGGGTTGATCCTCAGTTATTTTAGATTCATTTACTAGAAGATTAAGAACCACTTCATTAGCAACACTATCAGGTTTACGGGCACGAATTGTTGGACGCGTAGGCGTAGCCCGTTGTGATTTATTTATACCTTATTGGACTTGACAAACATCCACTAATGTATGGGGTTGAGTGAGACTTCTTGAATGCTGTCAAAATCTGGCAATGAGTCTTTCACTGCTTCTTCAGTTTCTTGGATGCGTGGTTTACCGCCGTAGGCATCGCACCTTTTGGCAAACTGACAATAATCACAGATTTTGCTACCCTCCACCACTTGAGGAAACTGCTGGTTATTTTGGTAAGATTCCAACGAATTAGTTAACTGGCTTAATAGTTGATTAAGTTTCTTTGCTGTTTGTGTGTGTTGAGCAGTGTTGTAATTAAATTTAATATTTTGCGGTTTACCCTCAGATTGGACAAACCAGTAAGTCATAGAAATCTTTTCTGGCAAATAGTCGCTAGTCTCTGCCAATACATACATATAAAGCCGTGTTTGCCAGTTGGATTCTAACTTGCGTTTATTGGGTGGTTTCGGATAAGTTTTCCAGTCGATAATTTGTGCTTGTTGGTTATCTGCAATCAATAAATCATAGATAACCGTTAGCAAATAGTCCTGAACTTGCAAGGTGCGGTAGTGTTCACTTTCACGGAAAGTTTGATTATCAGATGCAGCCATTAAGATTTCTGGGGCTGCATCGGCAAAACCGAGCATCCAGCTTTGCAGTTGAGCATCTGCTTGCAGGAAACTATCAATTGGTAAACCCATTTCTCGCTGCTGCATTAGCAAGTGAAAGCGACTACCCAAAGTTAGCCGTTCTTCTTGTTCTGGATTTGAGGGCGAATTGAGTTTTTCTAAGTAAGTATGTTGAAATTTACGCGGACAAGTTTCTAGTAAGTTGAGTTGTCCTTGAGACAGTCGCAGTAGTTGAGTCGGAGTTGACAGCATTCTTCTATTTTAGCTATGGCGGTTCTCCAATGGAAGCAATACACGGTGGGGACAGCAATGCTTATTGGTGTCAACTTAACGTATAAGTTAGGTTTAGTAAGGGTTCTAAACTTGCCCTCATCCCCTAACCCCCTTCCCGACTTTTCACGTTATGTGGAAAAGCGCACGAAAAACCTAACCCCCTAACCCCCTTCCCGACGCGGGAAGGGGGAAAATTCAAAGTCTCTCTCCTTTTAGGAGAGAGAAATAGAAGTGAGGTTTTCCAGATACCGTGAAAAGTCAGATTGCTGTGCCCCTGCGATTAACTGCAAGACTCAAGAATCATAGCGATCGCAAATAGACAGATTAAGAAAATTGCGATCCTCTCAACCCATAACCGTAGAGTTTCGGATAAAAGCATCCCAACGATCGCATTAGCCCCAAAAGTGTGAAACACAACAAGGGCTACTGCAAGACCGAGCAGCACCAGCAGAAAATATTTTAGTCCTTGACAAAACCACTTAAACAGCAGACTATCGTTGTCTTTAAGACTGGGTTTCATAGTTTTTTTCCTGTTTTGAAAGTTGAATCTAGGCAGCAGATCGCGCTCCCCCGACCACACTAAGGAAACAGCTAATGCCCACAGCTTTACTCACACCAAGTCAAGGTACACAACAGTCCTACTCCTGAATGGAGTGGGAATGTCAACGAGGGTGGTCTTGATATTTGCAGATCGTGAAAAATTAAGCTCTTTGATGAATTCCCAGGGCAATCTGGATATCAAAATTAGGCGCTCAATGCCCGTAATCGCAGAGAATACACACTACGTGCATTGAACCCTCGAAATTCCTACAGGCAATTTGTCTACTTGCCTTTTTCAGAATTTACACTTCCAGCCTTTGCCTTGATCTCTTACTCACTAAGTTTCTTTTATTCACCCGTAACCTTACTAAGTCACCGTGGTTTTAGCTGTTATACTCACTATAAAGTAACTAAGTTACTGAGGTCAAGGGAAACTCTCAAGAAAATTATTGAAATAGCATAAAATACTACAAACCTGCTCGAAGTCGCCATAATGAATGCTCACCTTTGGCCGGTATTGATGACTATAGCGGTTCTTGTTTACTTTGACCCCTCTCCAAACCTCTCCCCGTTGGCGTCAGCCTGTCGTCAGACAAGGGTCGAGAGGCTTTGAATCTTACTCCCCAACGCTAGTAGGGAAGGGGCTGGGGGTTAGGTCTCCCCACTCCCTGCAACACCACAAAAAAGTCTGATAACTGAACCTTAAGTACTTGGCTAAAAAGACTCTATTTGATATGGTTGGTTAACATATCAGATTGATATAGCAAAATGCTGAAGCTGGCAGTATTAGGTCTCTTACAGCGAGAGCCATTAAATGGTTATCGGCTCAAGCAGCAACTAGAGATGTTTATGAGTTGCAGTATTTGTGTCAACTATGGCGGGATTTATCCGCTTCTCAAACGTATGGAAGAACAAGAGCAACTGATGCTATGTGGGGAAGAGGTACAAGAAGGTGGCCAGTGTGGAAAGGTATATCAAATTACACCCCTTGGCAAAAAAACTTGGTATCAAGAGATGTTGGCATATCCTCATGAAAGTTGGGTGAATGCGCGATCGCGGTTCTTAATCAAATTTTTTTTCTTTGGTTATTTATTACCTGAAGAACGAGTGCAGTTAATTGAACATCGATTGATGTCATGTCGGTTACGCCTGGTAGAGAAAAAAGCACTTGAAATTACTGATGATTTATATCGAGCGAAATTGCAAAAGCGTGCAATTGAAGTGATCCAATCGGAGATTGAGTGGCTAGTTGAGCAACTCCAAACAGAACAACTCCAATTAGCTCAAACGCCATTAACATCCAAAACTTTTGAAGTATCCTAACTAACTATGTGGATCGTCAAAATTGCTTTACGTCTTCCCTATACATTCGCGATCGCAGCTTTGATGATTGTGATCCTGGGTGTAGTCACAATATTTAGTACACCAGTTGACATTTTTCCCGCAATTAACATTCCGGTTGTCAGCATAGTTTGGACTTACACAGGTACTACATCTGAGGAAATGGCGCAGCGAATCGTCACCATTAGCGAACGCGCCATGACAACAACCGTTGGTGACATCGAACACATTGAATCTCAATCTTTGAGTGGTGTTAGTGTCGTGAAGGTTTTTTTCCAACCCAACGCTAATATCGCCTCAGCTGTCGCTCAAATTACCTCTGTTAGCCAAACAATTCTCCGCCCTTTGCCACCGGGAATTACACCGCCATTCATCATTCAATACAACGCTTCTTCGGTGCCGATTATCCAGATGAGTGTTAGTAGCAAAACCTTGCCAGAACAAGCGCTCTTTGACTATGCTACCAACTTCGTCCGTACCCAATTAGCAACAGTGCAAGGAGCGAGTGTACCTCTGCCCTATGGTGGTAAACCTCGGCAAATTATGGTTGATATCGATCCCCAAGCGATGTTGGCTAATGGGGTTTCTGCTCAAGATGTGACTAATGCTGTCAGTGCCCAAAATTTGGTATTGCCGGCAGGTGATATGAAGATCGGCGATCGCGATTTCGCTGTCCAAATAAATAATAGTCCAGATGTGGTGTCAGCCCTCAACGACTTACCCATTAAACAAGTTAATGGTACGATCATTTCTATTCGTGATGTCGCACAGGTAAGAGATGGCTTTGGTGTGCAATCAAATATTGTACGGCAGAATGGCAGACGATCGAGCTTACTTAGTATTCTTAAGAGTGGCAATGCCTCAACAATTGATGTGATTGAGCGAGTCAAAAAAACTTTGCCTCGCATCCAATCCACCTTGCCCCCAGAACTGAATTTAGCGTTTTTATTTGATCAATCTATATTTGTGAAAGCTTCTATTCAAGGCGTTCTCAAAGAAGGATTGATTGCAGCCTGTCTTACCGCGTTGATGATTTTGATTTTCCTGGGAAGTTGGCGCAGCACTGTAATTGTAGCCGTATCAATTCCCCTGTCAATGCTGGTTTCGATTATTGTCATGAGTCGTTTGGGAGAAACTTTCAACATCATGACATTAGGTGGTTTATCCTTAGCTGTTGGGATTCTCGTAGATGATGCCACAGTAGAAATTGAAAATATCCACCGAAATCTCGGACAAGGTAAAGCAATCAAGCGAGCAATCTTAGATGGCGCTCAACAAATCGCCACTCCAGCACTTGTAGCCACATTATGTATTTGTATTGTCTTTGTGCCGGTCGTGTTTCTCAGTGGAGTGGCAAAGTATCTATTTGTCCCCCTAGCGATGGCGGTAGTCTTTGGGATGCTTGCTTCTTATGTGCTATCTCGGACTGTAGTACCGACGATGGCAAGTTATCTTTTACCACACGAAGTGGACTGGCATAGAGAAAGCGAGAATCATAATGGTAGCGACAACCATCATCTAGATCCGCCAGTTCAAAACAATAATGGTAACAACAGCCATCATTTAGATTCGCCAGTTCAAAACAACAATGGTAGCGACAACCATCACCAAACAGAAGAGACAACAACCAAAACTGCCAAACCTGTAAAGAAAGATTGGATATGGCAGCTACACGAAAAGTTCAACCGACAATTTGAGAAATTTCGCAGTTGGTACTACAACGTCCTGAACTCAGCATTAAATCACCGCCGGATAGTCTTTGTGCTATTTGGTGCATTTATCGTCAGTGCCGGAGTTTTGTTACCCTTCGTTGGTCAAGACTTTTTCCCGGAAGTCGATGGTGGTCAATTTAGCCTCCATGTTCGAGCCTTACCTGGTACTCGTTTAGAAGAGACAGAAAGAATTATCAGCGAAGTTGAAGACGTTATCCGCCAGACTGTACCAAAAGATAATCTCGCTCTGATTCTGGATAACATCGGCTTACCCACCAGTGGCATTAACCTTACTTATGGCTACAACGGTGCCACAATTGGGTCGGCTGATGCTGATATTCTTGTATCCCTAAAAGAATCTGGTGCAACTTTTTCTTACGTCAAGGAACTCCGCCAGAAATTGAAAGCGACATTTCCCAGCTATACCTTCTTCTTTGAGCCGGCTGATATTGTGACTCAAATTCTCAATTTTGGCTTACCTGCTGCTGTTGACGTGCAAATATCTGGCCCTCTAAAAAACTCAAAAGCCAACTTTGAAATTGCCCAAAAAATCGCCGACCGGATGACGCGCATTCCTGGGGCTGTAGATGTACATCTCCAGCAAGTTGTCGATGCGCCCAAATTACGTCTTGATGTCGATCGCACCGAGGCTCAACAATTGGGTATGACTCAGCGTGATGTTGCCAATAGCGTCCTCACTTCCTTAAGTTCAAGCGGTCAAGCTGCAATCAACCAATGGCTCGATCCCAAAAAAGGCGTGAGTTACACCCTGGCTGTACAAGTTCCCCAGTATAAACTTGACTCTATTGACAGCCTGAAAAGTACACCAGTTGGCAACGGTCAAACTGCACCGCAACTTTTAGGTAATTTGGCTAGTGTTAGACGCGACACAGTGATGCAAGTTGTCAATCACTACAACATTCAGCCAGTTTTCGATATCTACGCTAACTCCTCTGGTCGTGACCTTGGGGGAGTTGCTAGCGATGTCAATCGAATCATTGCTGATTATCAGAAAAAATTGCCAAAGGGAAGTCAGATAAATATTCGCGGGCAAGTGCAAACTATGAACTCTTCCTTTCTGGGACTTGGTTTAGGACTTATATTTGCAATTGTGTTGGTTTACTGCTTAATGGTGGTGAACTTCCAATCTTGGCTCGATCCCCTGATTATTATGATGGCACTACCAAGCGCCTTAGCTGGGATCATTTGGATGCTGTTTGTTACCCGCACTACTCTTAGTGTCCCTTCGTTAATGGGTGCAATTATGAGTATCGGTGTAGCGACATCAAACAGTATTTTAATGATCACTTTTGCTAATGAGCAACGTGTAGAAGGTAAAAGTGCCTATGGTGCAGCGTTAGCGGCGGGCTATACAAGGTTGCGTCCGGTGTTGATGACTGCCTTAGCCATGCTGATTGGGATGGTGCCAATGTCTCTGGGACTGGGTGAAGGTGGTGAGCAGAATGCACCTTTGGGTCGGGCTGTAATTGGTGGCTTGTCAGCTGCAACAGTCGCTACTCTGATCTTTGTACCTGTCGTATACAGCATTATGCGCCGTCAAGCACCTCGTCCGATTGATGAGGATGATGACGATTTAAATTTCTCAGATCCAGTGACAGCCTACTCGTTGTCATCATCTCAAGGCAAATCATAGGAGTGAAAATAACGTAGGCACAATTCCTGAATTGTGCCTACCAAGGGTTCTGGATAATGAACCTCTCCCTCCCAGCCTCCCTCTCCGAAATGGAGAAGGGCTGGGGAAGAGGTCAAATAAGACTTGTCGAACTCAAGTTAAAGTATGCGATTCGGACAGATTACATACAAAGAACAAAATTGTCAAAACCAATGATGGTAATGACTCTAGCTGCTAAATTTCTGCAAACTAGATAATATGGAACGGTTTACCTATGGATTCTCAGCATCCTCCATCTTCTGATTCTGAACAACAAGCAACTTCTAGAAAACAAAAGCGCGGTATCGGTGGAATTGGTTGGGCTGTAATTGGTGTTGTTTTCTTTGGTAGCCTACTAGCCATAGGTATTCTGCCCCGGTTAAACCAGAGGTCAGAATTACAAGCAGCAGTCAAGGAAGCAAGCACCATCCCCTCAATCAACGTGTTCACTCCCACTCGCGCTACTGCTAGTACCAAATTGGAACTACCTGGCAGTGTTGTAGCCCTTAATCAAACGACCATCTACGCTCGCAGTACTGGGTATTTGCGGCGGTGGTACGCGGATATTGGCGATCGCGTCCGAGCCGGTCAGTTGTTGGCAGAGATTGACTCACCAGACACCGATCAGCAAGTTCTGCAAGCAAATGCAGAGTTAGTGCAAGCACAAGCCAATGTGTCTCAAAGTCGCGCCAATTTAGCTAAAGGTATTTCTGATTTGAAGCAAGCCCGCGCTAATCTATTGATCGCACGTCAAAGCTGGGATCGCTGGCAATTCCTTGTCAAGGAAGGTGCAGTCGCTCAACAAGATACAGATACAAAATATGCCACATATCAGGCTAATATTGCCAACGTTGAGGCAGCACAAAACACTGTTAGTTCTAACTCTGCCAGCGTCAAAGCCGCAGAAGCTAACGTCTACGCAAGTCAAGCAAACTTCCAGCGTAATACCGTATTACAATCTTATAAGAAAGTCACTGCTCCCTTTGCCGGAGTAATTACCGCACGTAACGTCAATACAGGTGTTTTAATTTCAGCAGGTAATAGTAGCACCAGTACTACTAGTAGCATCAGTACCAGCAACAGCAATACTAGCAATACCAGCCTTTATACTATTGCTGCTTATGACAATCTAAAGGTGAATGTGAGTGTTCCACAGAGTTTGTCACAGTCGCTTCAGACTGGACAAACAGCACAAATTACAGTCAGAGAGTTACCCCAACGAGTGTTTACGGGTAAAGTAGTGCGTACTAGCAACGCTATAGATCCAACCACTCGCACTTTGCTGACACAATTACAAGTGCAAAATTCTGACGCGACGCTGCGACCTGGGATGTATGCTAATGTCAAATTTGCCATTAATCGCAACGATCCACCCTTTGTTATACCAGATAGTGCCTTAGTCGTTAATGGTGGAGGTACGCAAGTAGCAATTGTAACTAAAGACCAAAAAGTGCATTATCAAAAAGTTGCCGTGGGGCGAGATTATGGTACTGAAGTAGAAATTACATCAGGTTTGACAGGGAAAGAATCGCTCATTGCCACTCCTACGGTTGATGAGATAGAAGGTTTACGCGTGAAGCCAGTTGTTACACAAACAAATTAGGTAGGGGCAATTCATGAATTGCCCCTAAGAAAAGAACCCCACCCCCAACCCCTCCCCGCCTGCGGGGAGGGGAGCAAAATCGCAGCTTTGGCGGGGTGGGGTTATTCGGGTTTAATCAAGCGGACATGATATAAGTCCTGATATTGAGGGGATAACCTATTAACAGTAATGTTATCTCACACAGTGAGATAATATTGGTGTGTAGTGAGTCTGGGTCTGAGTATGGTTCCTGAAAACGTTCTTTTGGCTTTAGCCGAAAAACGGTGCTTGTCTAGCAGCGAGATCGAGGTGTTGTTATATGCTGTTCAGGGACAACCGCCAAATGCGATCGCTAAAGAATTGGCAATCAGCGCCGAAGCAGTACGCAAAAGATTAAGCGAGGTTTACAAAAAATTTGATGTTAGTGGTAGCGGACCAGGTAAGCTCACTAAGTTACAGCAAATTATTGAGTCTGAGTATCTAGCATCTTCACAGAAGATTACCCAAAACCACCAAGATTGGGGACAAGCGCCTGGAATCTGCGTTTTTTATGGACGCATAGCACAATTGTCTCAGCTCACGCAATGGCTCATCCAGGATAAATGCCAACTGGTGGCAATATTGGGAATGGGAGGAATTGGCAAGACTGCTTTATCTGTGAAACTGGCAAAGGAAGTTCAGGGGAATTTTGAGTATTTGATTTGGCGAAGTCTCCGCAATGCGCCACCTGTGACAGAGATGTTGGCAAACCTGATTGGATTTTTATCTGATGGCAGGGAAACAGATTTGCCAGAAACCGTAGATGCGAGAGTCACGCTGCTGATTAATTATTTGCGATCGCGTCGTTGTCTTTTGGTATTGGACAATGTAGAGACAATTTTACAATCAGGCGATCGCGCCGGACACTATAAACCAGAATATGAAGATTATGGTCAACTACTGAGACGGGTAGGGGAAGAAACACATCAAAGCTGCTTGGTGCTGACATCTCGGGAAAAACCCAAAGAATTTGCTCCTTTAGAAGGAGAAGCATCACCAGTTAGAACATTATCCTTAGTCGGCTTAGGAGAAACCGAAGGGCAAGAAATTCTCCAAGATAAGGGGTTATTTGGATTACAACAGGAATGGGGCAAGCTAATTGAGAAGTATTCCGGCAATCCTTTGGCATTAAAGCTAGTCTCTGAGCCAATTCGAGAGTTGTTTGCTGGTGATATCGCTGCCTTTCTTGCTGAAGGTGAGATTATTTTTGGCGACACTCGGAATTTACTAGATCAGCAATTTGAGCGGTTGTCAGAGATCGAAAAAGAAATAATTTACTGGCTAGCAATCAAGCGCGAGTTGGTTTCTCTGGATGAATTGCTAGATGATATTGTGCGTCCATTACCCAAAAGGGAAGTACTGGAGGCGCTAGAATCTTTACGGAGGCGATCGCTAATTGAACAAAGAACAGCACTTTTCACCCTCCAATCTGTGGTAATGGAGTATATGATCGACCGATTAATTGAAGAGGTTTGTCACGAAATTACCACAGGTGAAATTAGACTATTTATCAGCCATGCTTTAATGGAAGCTACCGCAAAAGATTATATTAGAAACACTCAAATCACTCTGATTATTCAACCAATTATAGATAGGTTATCAAATACTTTTAGATATTCTCAAAATCTCGAAAATCATCTATCGCAAATTTTATTGCAATTGCAACAGGTTCCACAATCAGTAGGATACGCGGGTGGAAATCTGCTAAATATCCTTTGTCAACTCCAAACTGATTTAAGCGGCTACGACTTTTCTCATCTAACTATTTGGCAAGCATATTTACAAAGCGTGAATTTGCATCAAGTGAATTTTGCCAATGCTGATTTAGCTAAATCCGTTTTTGCAGAAACATTAGTTAGTATTTCGTCAGTAGCATTTAGCCCCAATGGAAAACTTTTGGCGACGGGTGACGCTGATGGCAAGACTTACCTGTGGCAAGTTGACGATGGAAAGCTACTTTTTACCTGTACTGGACATAGCAGTTGGGTAAAATCAGTTGCCTTCAGTCCCGATGGTCAAACTTTAGCTAGTGGCAGTGATGACCAAACAGTAAAGTTATGGGATATCCGAAATGGTAATTGTCTGACAACTTTGCACGGACATAGTAATTGGGTAAGGTCAGTTGCCTTCAGTCCCGATGGTCAAACTTTGGCTAGTGGTAGTGAAGACCAAACAGTAAAATTATGGGATGTCCACACCGGAAAATGCCTCAAAACTTTCCAGGGGAATACTAATCGAGTCAGGTCAGTTGCCTTTAGTCCCGATGGTCAAACTTTAGCTAGTGGCAGTGAAAAACAAACAATTAAATTATGGGATATCCGCAGTGGTGAGTGCTTGACAACCTTGGAGGGACATAGTAATTGGGTAAGATCAGTTGCTTTTAGTCCTGATGGTCAAATTTTAGCTAGTGGCAGTGACGACAAAACGGTGAAGTTATGGGATGTCCATAATGGAAAGTGCCTGAAAACCTTACAGGGACATAGTAATAGAGTCTGGTCAGTTGCCTTTAGTCCCGATGGTGAAATTTTAGCTAGCGGTGGTGACGACCCAACAGTGAAGTTATGGGATGTCCGTAAAAGTGAGTGTTTGAAAAACTTACATGGGCATAGCAATCGGGTAATGTCAGTTGCTTTTAGTCCCGATGGTCAGACTTTGGCTAGTGGTAGTGAAAACCAAACGGTGAAGTTATGGGATGTCCATAATGGTGAGTGCTTAACAACCTTGCAGGGGCATACCAATCGGGTAAGGTCAGTTGCTTTCAGTCCCGATGGTCAGATTTTGGCTAGTGGCAGTGAAAAGCAAACAGTGAAATTATGGGATGTCCGTAACGATCAGATCCTCAAAATTTTGGATGGGCATAATAGTTGGGTACGGTCAATTGCCTTCAGTCCTAATGGTCAAATTTTAGCTAGCGGCAGTGAAAAGCAAACAATTAAATTATGGGATGTTCAAACAGGACAATGCCTGCAAAGGTTGCAGGAACATACTAATAGAATTAGGTCAGTTGCCTTCAGTCCTGATGGTCAAATTTTAGCTAGCGGCAGTGACGACCAAACGGTGAAATTATGGGATGTCTACACGGGAAAATGCCTCAAAACTTTGCAAGGGCATACCAGTTGGGTAAGATCAGTTGCCTTTAGTCCCGATGGTCAAACTTTAGCTAGTGGCAGTGAAAACCAAAAAATCAGGTTATGGGATATCTCTACGGGAGAATGTATCAAAATTTTGCAGGGACATAGCAATCGCGTCAGGTCAATTACTTTCAGCCCAGATGGTCAGACTTTGGCTAGTGGTAGTGATGACCAAACGGTAAAATTATGGGATGTTCATAATGGCAAATGCTTGACAAATTTTCCAGAACATAGTAATAGAGTCTGGTCAGTTGCCTTTAGTCCCGATGGTGAAATTTTAGCTAGTGCTAGTGAAGACCAAACCGTAAAATTATGGGATGTCCATAATGGCAAGTGTGTTAAAACTTTGCAGGGGGCTAATTGGGTAAAGTCAGTTGCCTTTAGTCCCGATGGTCAAACCCTGATTTGTGGTAGCCAAGATGAGACAATTAAGCTTTGGGATGTCATGACGGGTGATTGCCTAAAAACATTGCGATCGCTAAAACCCTACGAAAAAATGAATATCACCGGGGTTACAGGGTTAACCGCAGCGCAGTTAGTAACGCTGAAAGCTTTAGGTGCAGTGGAAAATAGAGAGCAAAAATAAAAGGTAAAAGAATGAATTTTGCCTTTTTGCTTCATTCCCTTACCTTTTTTATGTACCTGATGCTTATTTAATGTTAGCCCTTGCATCCTTAACTGCGGCAAAGAAAAATAATCCGGTGAGTGGAATGCTCAATACCAGGATAATTGCCGTGGCTGCGACACCAAAATCTGGGTGTCCATAACCGAGTTCAAAAATCGAACCGACGGCGGCGATCGCACTTACACAAGAACCACCCAAAAATAAACTGCTTTTTGGAGTTAAATACACTAGCTGCCCCCCTATACTATTGGTTTCACCGCTTGATACGAGAAGCCATTCTTAGATAGCTCCTGGGCTAAAGTCAAGGAGTTTTCCACACGATCTACAAATACCACGCCATTCAGGTGATCCATCTCGTGCTGAATGCAGCGTCCGAGGAGGTCATTAGCCTTTAATGTCCGGGGACGACCGTATTCGTCTTTATAGGCAATTTCCACCACTTCGGGGCGCTTCACGTTCAGGAATACGTTAGGAATGCTCAAGCATCCTTCTTCGGCAACACAGAGTTCGCGGCTGACTTGTTTAATGGTGGGGTTAATCAACACCAAGGGCGGATTAGCTGCGTTTTCTGGTTCCAAGTCGATGACAATTAGTTGTTTGTGAATTCCCACTTGGGGCGCAGCCAAACCAATGCCATCCTTGCTGTACATAGTTTGCAGCATTTCGCGCACTATTTGGCGGAGTTCGTCATCTACTTTAGAAATTCGCTTTGCAGCTTGACGCAACACGCGATCGCCTAAATAATGAAGTTCCAAAGGTGGGTTTTTTAACTTTTTTTTCTCTACAGCAATTTCAGAGGGCATGAGTCTCGATGGCTAAATGGTGAAAATTCCTACTATCTTAATTCTACCAAGCTCGTTAATCGAGTTATGAGTTATGAATTATGAGTTATGAATTTTTTACTGGGGTGATGTGTGTTTAAATCTCTCACAAAACTTGACTACTTACTCAAAGAAACTTTCCTCGGTTTACTGCGGGGAGGTTGGATGAATTGGGCAGCTATAAGTACTGTGACGGTGTTACTGTTTTTATTCGGCTTGAGTCTGCAAACCTCTTGGCAAGTGGAAAAACTTCTGTACCAGTTTGGTAGCCAGCTAGAAGTATCAGTATATCTGGAACCGGATACACAGATCGAAAGTATTGAGCCATTGATTGCAAAAATGCCAGAGGTGGCGGGGATAAAAACCATTACCAAACAGGAAGCTTGGACGAAGTTAGTGAAGGAAATGAGAATTTCTGATATTGAGGGTGCTACCCAGCAACTAGGTGACAATCCTCTAGTTGATGAGATGAAGGTGAAAGCGCTCAATTCTCAAGTTGTACCAACTTTAGCAACACAGTTGGCTAAGTTACGAGGAGTTGAGACGGTGCAGTATGTGGATGAAGCAGTCAAACGCATTGCCCAGTTGCACCAAGGTTTGAACTGGATAACTTTAACAATTACGATTATTCTAACTTTAACAGCGATCGCAGTCACTACCACCACAATTCGGCTGATTGTCATGGCGCGAAGGCAAGAAATTGAAATTATGCAACTAGTGGGAGCGACTTCTGCTTGGATTTACCTGCCGTTTATTTTACAAGGAATTGCCTTTGGTTTAGTTGGTGGTGCGATCGCTTGGAGTTTTATTTCTCTGATTCAACAGTTTCTCGGTAAGTTGCTAGTCAATCAACCTGAGTTTATCCAAGTCATCACCAACAGAGTGCAACTCACTTCAGCAGAAATTTTATTATTGCCCCTAATTCTCTTGAGCTTCGGTGCCACGGTAGGATTAATGGGAAGCTTATTTGCTGTCCGACGTTTTGCTAAAGGATAGGCATTCGTCAAATGACCAATGACCAATACTTCGGCTTACCTCGGCTTCGCTCGGCACAAGTCGCTCAGTACAAATGACAAATGACAAATGACAAAATCGCAATGGGAATGTTTTTTGCAGAACCTCGGTGTTTGGGAAGGTTCATTTACCAATTTTTCTCCCCAAGGTACATTTCTGAAAGATACTCCTAGCCGTCTTTCTCTAGAACATTTGAACCATAATCAGACAGTGCGCCTAACTCTGAACCGTTTGGGACAAGATGTAATCAGAGAATTTAGTTCTGTGGGTGGGGGTCTGCTGTTTTTTGAAAACGGCTCATTTTCGGAAGGTCTAATTCAGCTTGGGCCTTTTTCTGAATTTGGGGCAGAACTTGCTTTAGTTCATGAAAATCGGCGTTTGCGTCTGGTGCAACTGTTTGATAAAACCGGTCAGCTAAAGGAATTAATTTTAATTCGAGAACACCTTGCTGGAACGCCAGTAGCAGAACGTCCAACTTTGCAGATAAATGATTTGTTGGGAGAATGGCAAGGGCAAGCAGTGACGATATATCCAGATTGGCGATCGCCTGATACTTACTCTACAACCTTAAAGTTAGAACTTGATGATACTGGGCGATTAATTCAAGGTCTCTCTTTTGGCGATGTCTCGCGACAAGCCGCTTCTCTGCGAGAGGCTTCCCCAACGCGTCTACGCACAATTACCTCAACTGCGACCATCAAAGATTCCATCATCCTCTTTGACCAAGATCCAGAAAAGCAGATACAAGTATTAATGTTACCAGATGGCGCTTCTGCAACTTCTCCCCTCAAAGTGCAATTACGTCAACCCTTATTTCTAGAAGTGGGTTGGTTAATCCAGCCAAACCTGCGCCAACGGATGATTCGCAGTTACAACGAGAAAGGCGAATGGGTTAGTCTGACATTAGTTACTGAAGAAAGGGTGTAATGATCAAACTTTATTTATGCGTATTCAAATAGCTGTAGTTGCGATCGCACTAATCTTAGTGAATGGTGAAAATCCAGAGGCTCTTGCAGAATCGCAATCTTATACTGACAGTGGTGCTAGTAGTATTGTGACACCAAAACCGACATTACAGATAGAGGGTGGGTATGCCAAATATGGTGATTATATCGGATCAACTCCAGTAGATGCTCAATCTATCGAGTTTTCCCAGAGAATTGTCAAAAATATCGAGATTCGTTTTATTAATAACAAAGATGAATTGCTCGATGACAAAGGTCAGCCGATTAAAGGGCGGACTCAAAAAGATTTTATCATTAGTCTGTTGAAACTCAAACCTGGTCAGGTATTCCGTGAAGATTTACTGAAAGCAGACTTGCAAAGATTGAGGAGATTAGAGTCATTTAATCAAGTCAATGTTTATCGACAAGAAGATACTGCCAGCGTTAATATCATCTATGAAATCAAAGAGCGTAGCTTCCCTTCTCTAATCTTAGGAGGCGGTGATAACGACGACGTTGGGCTATACGGTCGGGTGGGTTATAAAGATGCAAATATTAGTGGCCTTAACGATAAATTAGATACAACTGTGCAGATTAGCGGTAAAGATGTCCAGTTTAATGGTCAGTTTACTAGCCGTTATCGTCCTGAAGAACCAAACCGCTTAGGCTACACCATTAGAGCTTTTCGTAATCGAAATATATCAGGAACCTTCAACGAAGATATCAGATTATCTAACGGTGACAGAGTACGCGAGGGAAGATTTGGCGCTTCTGTGGGAGTTTTGCGATCCTTTGATGAGTGGGATACATCTGTGAGTCTGAACTATACCAGGATTAGCCTACGCGATGGAGAATATAACGTTGCACAGGTCGATAGATTAGGGAGTCCTTTATCTTTGAGCGGTACTGGCATTGATGACTTATTCACAGTATCATTTGCTGTATCTAGAGATCAACGCGATCGCCGAGAAAATCCCACTCAAGGATCAATCCTCACCCTCAGCACAGAGCAAGCGATTCCCATTGGACTGGGTAATATTTCCAGCAACCGCCTACGGGGAAACTATATTCAGTATTTACCAGTTAGTTGGATCGGTAATGGTAAACTAACTGAGAATCCAGAAATGTTGGCGATTAATTTCCAAATTGGCACGATTATTGGAGACTTTCCACCAGCAGATGCCTTTAATATTGGCGGACTAGATTCTGTCAGGGGTTACGATTATGGTAAAGTTGCCAGTGGTCGGAGTTATGGTTTAGCTTCAGTAGAATATCGTTTCCCAATTGTACAGTCAATCGGAGGAGTTCTTTTTACAGACTTCGCCTCAGATTTCGGATCTAGCGAAAGCGTGCTAGGAGAACCAGGAGTACTGCGAAACAAACCTGGAAGTGGCTTTGGTTACGGTTTAGGATTGCGAGTCAAGTCATCCTTTGGGCTAATTCGAGGCGACTTAGGAATTAGCGACCAAGGGGAAGTTAGATTTGAAGTTACCACAGGTCAGCGATTTTAATCCCAACTGTAATGTTACTAACCCTGTGGGAAGGCAAAATGCATCTGGGTTTGCGGGGAAGGGTAGGTGTACAAATTCCCCAGCCCGAAAAAAGTGCTTCTATCCCAACACCAGCAAGCATTTCACCCCACTAATAGACCAATTATCATCCGCGCAACCTCTGAAATGCTTATCAAAACAAGGTTTTAGCCTTGAAATTTTTCTGGCACTCTTCCCAAAGGAATTCTCTAATGCTATGATCACTCTAGACTCGCGCAACCGCACCTTGAAAACTAAATATAGTAAGGCTTTCAGGCTCCCGCCATTGCAATTCATCAAAATCCCTATTAGGGATTGAAACGTAGCTATAAGGAAATCTGGATTCCTGCTAGTGCAATTATTGCAATTCATCAAAATCCCTATTAGGGATTGAAACGTAAATAAAGTCAACTGTAATGTTGCTATAAAACGATTGCAATTCATCAAAATCCCTATTAGGGATTGAAACTTTCTGTGAGTTGGTATCTTCCTGGTTGCTCCAATTGCAATTCATCAAAATCCCTATTAGGGATTGAAACTTATCTCGACAATTCAGGATATCAACAATATCCCAAATTGCAATTCATCAAAATCCCTATTAGGGATTGAAACGCCGGGATACCCTGGCTATTGCTGTAATGATTGCAAATTGCAATTCATCAAAATCCCTATTAGGGATTGAAACGAAGAACACATGCAATTGCTAATGAGATGACTAGAATTGCAATTCATCAAAATCCCTATTAGGGATTGAAACAAAAAGGGAAGCTTGCCTTTTTACCTAAAACCCTATTCATTGCAATTCATCAAAATCCCTATTAGGGATTGAAACGTGGCGAGAGATTCAAAAGGCTGTTGAGAAAAAAGAATAGCTGTTATGTATACATCTTGCACAATCAGGGCGGGCAAGATGCCCACCCCACAACCATGTTGAAAAAATATTAGTGCAAATTAAAGGCGCAACAGCTTACTAATTTCTTCTCTACTAAATTGATAAGTATTACTCCGCAAAACCCAAACTAATTCGCAAATAACTATATTAGCAACAAAACATTGCTCTCCACCTTCGATAATTTCAGCAGCTTGCTCATACTGCTTATAGCGGTTCCCATTCAGATGAGGTACAACATTATATCGCAAGGTGTAGGGGCACGGCAGTGCCGTGCCCCTACGGGTGTACCTTACTAGGTCAGGAAATGCTATATCATCATCTTTTGTCAAGTACCGTACTAAAATATTTGTATCAAGTCCAATCACTTGAGCCTTCTTTAATTGCAGCTTCCATTTGTTCTAAAGTTGCGCTTTTCATTCCCGGACGGTGTAAAATCCCTGATAAACTTTGGATAGAGATATTTAAGGGAATTAATTTAACTATTCCATTTTCAACAATGACAAAATCAACCTTACTATCTGTATCAAGGTTAAGATAATCCCTAATTTATTTAGGAATAGTTACTTGTCCTTTAGTGGTGATGGTCGCACTAGCCATTATCCAGGTTCCTTACATAAGTTACTTACCTGATTATTAAGTCTACTGCGCCTAACGCACCGCCATAGGTAAATCGGCACAATCAAACCTTTAAAATATGATAGCCTCACCCCAACAAAACTACGTCACCGTTGAAGAATTCCTCCAAATGGAGGAACAGAGCAATATCAAGCATGAATACATCGACGGCTATATTTACGCAATGGCTGGAGCGCTAGATCCACACGTTACCATTGCTGGAAATCTGTTTGCTCTCCTCCGTAATCATATACGCGGTTCTGGTTGCCGTGTTTACATTGCTGACATGAAAGCCAGAATCGAATCCCTAAATCGCTTTTATTATCCCGATGTGATGATTACTTGCGATCAACAAGATCGAGAAACGCCAGGTTATAAAAGATTTCCCTGTTTAATTGTTGAAGTTTTATCTAATTCTACCGAAGCCTTTGACCGGGGCGATAAATTTGCCGATTATCAAACACTGGAAACTTTGCAAGAGTATGTTTTAATTAATACAAAACGTCAGCGAGTCGAGTGTTTCCGACGCAATGAGGAAGGGTTGTGGGTTTTACAAACTTATACATCAGAACATCAATCATTTCGACTCAACAGCGTAGATTTTGAGGAAACAATGGCAGCACTCTACGAAGATGTAGTTTTTGAACAATTATGATGGGGCATTTGGCGCGATATTTAGTAAACTATATAACTGATAAGCCTTCAAGGTTTCCTAACTCGGCGGAAGTGTTGATGAAACCAGGCACAATTGATTAAATAAAAAGTTATGGCGCTCATAGTTCAGAAATTCGGTGGTACATCTGTCGGTTCAGTGGAACGTATTCAAGCTGTTGCACAGCGTGTTTATAAAACGGTTAAAGCTGGAAACTCTATCGTTGTAGTGGTTTCGGCAATGGGCAAAACCACCGATGGACTCGTCAAACTAGCTAATGAAATTTCTCCAAATCCTAACCGCCGGGAAATGGATATGCTGCTTTCCACTGGCGAACAAGTAACCATTGCCTTACTGAGTATGGCTTTGCAAGAACTCGGACAAGCCGCAATTTCCATGACTGGCGCTCAGGTAGGAATTGTTACTGAAGCTGAACACAGCCGTGCTCGGATTTTGCATATTGAAACTACTCGCCTAAGTCGCCACATAAATGAAGGCAAAGTAGTTGTAGTAGCAGGGTTCCAAGGTACATCCAGCGCCGGAGAGATGGAAATTACCACTTTGGGGCGTGGTGGTTCTGACACGTCAGCAGTGGCGATCGCCGCCGCGTTAAGAGCGAATTTTTGTGAAATTTATACAGATGTTCCAGGGATTCTCACTACAGATCCCCGCTTAGTTCCCGAAGCTCAGTTGATGGATGCCATCACCTGCAATGAAATGTTGGAATTAGCTAGCTTGGGTGCAAAAGTATTGCATCCCCGGGCTGTGGAAATTGCCCGTAACTACGGTGTTCCCCTAGTAGTTAGGTCTAGTTGGACGGATCAACCAGGTACTTGGGTGACATCAGCCAAACCCCAAGGGCGATCGCTAATCAATCTAGAAATTGCTCGTCCAGTGGATGCTGTAGAATTTGACACTAACCAAGCAAAGGTTGCTTTGTTGCGCGTACCAGACAAACCAGGGGTAGCAGCCAGGTTATTTGGCGAAATTTCTCGGCAAAAAGTAGACGTAGATTTGATTATTCAATCAGTTCATGAAGGTAACAGTAATGACATTGCCTTTACAGTAGCAACACCAATATTAAGACGTGCAGAAGCAGTAGCAGCAGCGATCGCCCCAGCACTGAGGAGTCAACCTAACCCCAAATTTGACGAAGCCGAGGTAATGATAGAACATAACATTGCCAAAGTCAGCATTGCCGGCGCAGGAATGATTGGCCGTCCCGGTGTAGCTGCGAAAATGTTCGCCACCTTAGCCGAAGCTGGCGTGAATATTCAAATGATTTCCACCAGCGAAGTCAAAGTAAGTTGTGTAGTCGATGCCACCCAATGCGATCGCGCCGTCAACGCACTTCGCACCGCCTTTGAGATCGAAGCAGGAAACGGGGGAGAACTCCTAACTCCTAACTCCTCACTCCTCACTCCTCACTCCTCCCCCACTTCTCCCGTTCGTGGTGTCGCCCTCGATTTGAATCAAGCGCGTCTTGCCATTCGCCAATTACCAGATCGTCCAGGGATGGCGGCGAAGTTGTTTGGATTATTAGCGCAGCATAATATTAGCGTTGACATGATTATTCAATCTCAGCGCTGTCGGGTAATTGATGGTGTTCCTCGGCGAGATATTGCCTTTACCGTCTCGCGGATGGATGGGGAAAATGCCAAAAAGATGCTTACCCAAGTAGCGGCAGAATTAGGATGGGGTGAAGTTGTTTTAGATCGTGCGATCGCTAAGGTGAGTATTGTCGGTGCAGGTATGGTAGGACAACCAGGTGTTGCCGCTAAAATGTTTGAAGCTTTAGCCCAAGAACAAATTAATATTCAAATGATTGCCACCTCAGAAATAAAAATTAGTTGTGTCGTGGCACAAGAGCAAGGTGTTAAAGCTTTGCAAGCCATTCATGCAGCCTTTGAATTGGCTGGTAGTGAGAAATTTGTTGTTCCAGCGTAAAACCTGACTATAACTCCCTCTTTGCTGTAAATACAGGAACTATTTTCTTCTTGCATTGTTAATGCATCGGCTTGTCTGACTTTTCACGGTATCTGGAAAACCTCTCTCTAAATCTCTCTCCTAAAAGGAGAGAGACTTTGAATTTTCCCCCTTCCCTTGTAGGGAAGGGGGTTAGGGGGTTAGGTTTTTCACGGCTTTTCCACATAACGTGAAAAGTCAGATCGGCTTGCAATGGCGTGAGTTTGATAGATTTGGTTTGACACTCTTTAAACCAATACAGTTCAGTTAAGGGACTGACAAATAAAAAAACATCCCAAATTTTTTGTGGGATGGGTGTCCCCACCCGTCCCAGATTTAGAGCGCTCATGTTGCCCACTCCACAAAATGGATAATTTATTTCTTGTCAGTCCCTAAGCAATTTTTTCCTCCTCCTTCTTCTCTCTCCGTGTCGCGGGTGGGCGTCTCGCCCGCCCATATACAAGGGCGCTCATGTTGCCCACCCCACAAGATTGGGTAATTTATTTGTTGGAAGTCCCTAACCCAAGCGTATTGCTCTTTAAACCTCTACCCGTTAGCCGTTAAGCGAGGATAAGCTTAAGGAATTTTCAAGAAATAAATTATCTCATTTTAAATTTTTTACTTAAGCTATAATCAAACAATTTATAAAACTAGATTGATATTGATGAATAGTAATTTATTAGATGGGCATTATCGAATACTAAAAGTTCTCAGTGATGGGGAAAAGGGTAAAACCTATCTAGTTGAAGATGTTAATCTTCCTGACAAGCAATTTATAGTAAAGCTGTTATGTCCTCCTAGTAGCAATCCTCAAACTTTAACAATCTTACACCGATTGTTTGCCAGAAAGACAGCAACATTAAAACAACTAGGACAAAAACACGATAAAATTCAAAAGCTAATTGCTTATTTTGAAGAAAATGAAGAATTCTATATAGTCCAAGAATTCATCTCCGGTAATCATTTAACTGACGAAATTATCCAGGCAAAACCTCTGAGTGAAGACCAAGTAATTACTCTTTTGTCAGAGATATTAGAAATTTTGGTGATTGTACATAGCTATGGCGTGATTCATCGGGATATTCAACCAGCAAATATTATTCGGCGGGAGTTAGATAATAAGTTAGTTTTAGTTAATTTTGGTACTGTTAATGAAGCTATCAATAATACCGTTGATAATCTCGAATATATGCCTATAGAGCAAGTTAACGGCAACCTCAAATATAACAGTGATATATATGCTTTAGGTATAGTTGCGATCGCAGCCTTGAGAGGTTTACCAACAAAGGAAATATCTAATTTGCGAACTCAGAAAAATAACCTGACAGGTGAAATAATTTGGCGCGATAAAAATCTAAAGTTTAACAGTAAATTAGTCAAAATTATTAATAAAATGGTGCGTTTTGACTATCGTCAGCGCTATCAGTATGCAACTGAAGTTTTAGATGATCTAAAAAAGTTAAACAATGTTGAAGCCCATCAGCAAAAACAGCATGATAAAAAATTATTACTAGTTCTAATGGGTGTAGCTGGATGTATCATACTTGGTGTTGGAGCATGGTTTTTGCACTCGCCAAAACCTGTAAACAATGCTGAAAAAAAATTATATCAAGATGGACTAAATAAATATGATGCCGGAAACTATGAAGGAGCAATTGAAGATTTCAATCAGGCTATTGAATTAGATCCGCGAAACGCTTTGGCTTATAATAGGCGAGGTGATGCTTATTATCGATTAGGAGACTACGAGCAAGCACAAGCAGATTCTAGCCAAGCGATTTTGCTCAATCCTCAAGATGCTAATGCCTATTATGACCGAGGATTTGCTTTTTCGGAATTAGGCAAGTACAAAGAAGCGATCGCAGACTATAACCAAGCAATTAAGTTAAATTCTGCGGATGTCTACGCTTACTATGGCCGCGCGTTAGCCCGTGCTGAACTGAAGGATAATAAAGGAGCAATTGAAGATTTTAACAAAGCGATCGCTCTCAAACCGCAGTATACCGAAGCCTACTTGCAGCGAGGGATTCTCCGCCGTCGCCTCAGACAAAGACTTGAAGCAATCCAAGATTTTGATAGAATAATTAAGATTAATCCTACTGATGCTAAAGCTTATTATCAAAGGGGTTTAACTCAATTTGTTAATAATCAAAAATATGCAGCACTTAAAGATTACACAGACGCAATTAATATTAACCCCAAATATATAGAAGCCTATCTTAATCGTGGGGATGTTTACAGCGATCTAGGAGATAAAATCGAGGCTAATCAAGATTACAATACTATTTTACAGATTGATCCTAAATTTATTGCAGCTTATATTCACAGAGCTATTTACCGCTTTTCTTTCGGAGATTATAAAGGCGCTATTGAAGATTATACCGCAGCCCTAAAGCTAGATCCTAATAATGTAGTAGCTTACAACAACCGTGGTAACGCCTATCTCGAACTGGGAAATAAAAAAGCTGCAAATCAGGATTATTCACGAGCGATCGCAATTAATGGCAACAATGCCTTAGCCTACTATAACCGGGGTGTGATTCGCACCAAGCAGAAAAATAAATCAGGTGCGATCGCAGATTTCCAAAAAGCTGCCAAACTATTCCAACAACAAGGAGAGCAAGATAGTTATCAAGATGCACAGAGGGAAATTGCAATTCTCCAAAATAATTCAGCACCGGCGAAAAATACTCGCCCTAAATCTGGGAAAATAGAAAAGAATTGAAATTTTGAATTATTAAGTGTTATCTGTAGTTAAAGAAACTATCATTCAAAATGAGTCACCGTATTTTATCACGACTCAATTAGGATTGCTATATGCTAATTCTTCTCACTTTTCATCCAGATAACCTGGAAATATTTACCAGTAGGGATGTCGATACGGTACTAAAAAGAATTGATGGCTCTCACAATATTTGGTTGCGTTGTGTTCACTTCCGCGATCGCACTGGAACAGCCAGAATTATCAAGCACTTTGGACTCAATCCATCTCGTGTTAACATGATTTTTAACCATTCACCTCTAGGAATTGATGAAGATGTAGAAGATTGTTTATTTGATAGCTATGAAATCTTATCTTCTCAAATAAAAAATCATGAGTTTGAGGTTGTACGTGGCAATATTGTGGTTGGAAATAATTTTATCATCACCTTTGAAATCACTGAATTAAAAATTTTAAGCATTCTAACTAATAATTTGCAAAAGCGAACTCTAGATATTCATAAGTTGGGAATTGACTATCTTTTTTATCTCATTTTTAAAGATATTTTAAATAATTATGAAACTGTATTTGAGTATATTTCTAGAAAACTTGATGATTTAGAAGATGAAGTTTTAGACAATTCCGGTGATGAATCAACGTACAAAAAAATTGCCACAATGAGGCAATCTACTCGTTCTGGACGCCGTAATTTTCAAAGTATCAAGTTACTTATGGGTATTATGGATAACGAAGATTTCCAATGGATTAGCCAGCCAGTGAAGGAACTATTCAATCAAGAATTGGTTCATCACGTTGATAAACTCTGGCAAGAATATCAAGCTCTGAGAGCCTGGATGTCAGAATTAATGGAAATTCAACGCGATAATATTGCTAGCAAAACCGGTGAACGAATTAATCGCCTAACTATCCTCTCGACTATATTTTTACCAATCACTTTCATGTCTGGTTTCTATGGAATGAACTTCAAATATATGCCGGAATTAGAGCAACCTTGGTCTTATCCTGTTGTGATTTGCGTTATGGCATCAATTGTGATTGGTAGTATTGTCTATGCTAAAAAACAACGTTGGTTGTAATGTCTATCAAGTTACGAACAAAAATATCCCCGACTTATTGAACAAGTGGGGGATCTGAGTCTCTTGAAGGAATGTAGATTAAAATAACTCATGCTGGCACTAACCACTAATCACTGCGATCGCATCAATTTCTACTAACACATCTTTAGGTAAGCGCGATACCTGCACACAAGCCCGTGCTGGGGCTGTATCTTCCGGGAAATATTTGGCATAAACGGCATTCACCGCCGCGAAATCATTCATATCAGCTAAAAATACAGTAGTCTTCACCACATCTTGAAAAGTTGCACCAGCTGCTGTGAGGATGGCTTCAAGGTTAGCTAATACCTGCTCAGTTTGCTTTTTAACATCATCAGTGTAGACCACATCACCAAGGCGGGGATCGATGGCAATTTGTCCAGCGACGAATACAAATTGACCAGAAGCTGCGATCGCTTGATTATAAGGGCCAACTGGAGCCGGTGCCTTATCAGTATTAATTACTTTACGAGTCATAGATATTACTTTCTCTAACGATGTTTCCTGTTTACCGATTTCCGCTTCAGGTGCGATCGGTTTGTAAACTTCTCCATCTGGCATTATCGCACGACTGAAGTCAGCATCCTCAATTAGCCATCCATAAGTAGTAGCATCAGTCAAGTCTGCTCTTGTCAAATTTGTTTCCTTCAAATTTGCCTTTCTCAAATCTGCTCCTTGCAGAACTGCTCTCTCCAAATTTGCTCTTTGGAGACAAGATTCTTTGAGGTTTGCCTGTCCGAGATTGGCTCCAGCCAGATCAGTTCCAGTCAAATTTAAGCCTGATAGATTAAAGTTCTGTAAATTCACTGCTTGCAGTTTGGCATCCTGTAGATTTGCCTTTTGAAAGTTTACGCCCTCTAAGTTAGCTCGACTCAAATTCACTCCTACTAGGGAAAGTCCACTAAAATCTATACTATTGAGTGTTGAATTACTCAAATTTGCTCCTCTCAAGGAAACTTCTCTCAAGTTTGCACTACTTAGATTTGCTCCACTTAAATTTGCATTGTCTAAGTTGGCGTGACTCAAGTTTGCACTACTCAAATTTGCACTACTCAAATTTGCCTTGTCTAAGTTGGCGTGACTCAAGTTTGCACTACCTAGTTCTGCACCACTTAAGTTAACACTGCTTAAGTTTGCACCACTAAAGTTTGCTGTACCACCATTCACTTTACTGAAATTTGCGGCTGTCAGACATGCCCTACTAAAATCGGTTCCGTAAATTGTTGCCTTTGTCAGGTCTGCCTTACTTAAATCTGCACCTTTGAAATTTGCACCAATCAGATTGGCATTCGATAAGTCTATTTCAATCAGGTCTGTATTTCTGAGGTCTACATTTTTCAGTACTGCTGTCTGAAAGTTCCTTTGTCCTGCGGCGTATTTCTCCAAAAGTTCCTTAGCGTCCATAATGCACCTTTAAATACCACTGACACAGTATAATCACAAAAACTTTGTGTCACAGATATTCCTCTCCCCTCCACTCTCTGCGCCCTCTGCGCCTCTGTGGTTCGTTCCTCCTACCCCAACCTCGGACGTATCCCATAATGCCATCAGGTCAGCATCGCGATCGCCCTTTTAGGAGAGAGGTTTTCCAGATACCGTGAAAAGTCAAGGGAGGGACGACTCCAACAAATGAAATCGTCCCTCCCAATTTATAAAAGTGAAATATTCCCTATCTACTTACCCTAGAAGGTTCAACCCACTCATCCCAAGAACTATCGTAGCCATCATAAGTAATTTTATAAAGATTGTTACTAACTTCTAAAACCTGCCCTGGATACCATTTTCCCTTCCACAAAATTCTGACTGCATCTCCAGTTTGAAATGATGCCCGGAAGCGTCTACTACCAACCCATTCATTCCAGGAACTATCATAACCATCGTAGGTAATATAGCACTTATCATCATTAACCTTAAGTACTGTTGCCGGATACCATGCTTGCTTCCAAAGAACCTCAGCCTTTTGTCCCACAGAACAGGGTGAAGCCGCGAAAGCACTGGGAATCAATGTTCCTACCCAAGTTGCCATAAAGATGGCACTAAACAATACTTTGTTTTTCATGATTTTTATCTTCAAATAGTAAAACCGAATTTTGATGATGATTTATAGAAATCTACTTCAAAATTTGCAACTAACTGTTACTATTTTTATGGGATTAGTTTAGCGATCGCCTCAGCAAAAATTAGGAATTTCCACCGCGATATGTGAAGTTAGCACTGTGACATTTCAGGGTAAAAAACCTGTATGACACTTTAGTTACTCCTATAAAGAATCCAGATAATTAAATTGTGCCCAACTTATTAAGTAGGTGGGCGCTAAAAAATCCAACTATATTAAGAAATATAAATCCCTTAAAAGCCTATATTCAAAGCCTTCCTGGTGCTTTACATAAGTTTACGTAGTTTGGTTTAATTGTGCCTACCTACTTAGCAAGATATATTGCTGATAGTTGGCACAATTAGTATGTGAATATTTTGTAACTTTAAGCAGGGAAACCTGCAAAAAAGTCCAGAGTTTCTTTCAGTGCTTTGATAAAAATATCAATTTCCTCGCGGGTATTGTAGAAAGATAGACTTGCTCGTGCGGTTGCAGCAAGACCTAAATAACGGTGTAATGGTTGAGTACAGTGGTGTCCAGAACGGATCGCAACGCCTTCTTGATCTAATAATGTAGATAAGTCGTTGGCGTGGACTTCTCCGGCGGTGAATGACGCAAGAGCGGCTCTACCTTCTCCTTTCGCATTTGGTTTGGGGCCGTAAATTCTAATTTGGGGAATTTGCTCTAATTCTTGGAACAAATAAGCCGTTAATTCGGCTTCGTAGGCGTGAATTTTATCCATGCCAATACTGCTAAGATAATCTATTGCAGCCCCAAGTGCGATCGCTTCTCCAATTGCAGGTGTACCAGCTTCAAATTTATGCGGTAATTCTGCATAAGTAGAATGGTCTAAATACACCTCTGCAATCATCTCACCACCACCAAAAAATGGCGGCATTGATTCTAACACTTCCAACTTGCCATACAGAAATCCTATGCCAGTTGGGGCGCACATTTTGTGGCCGGAAGCTACCAACCAATCACAATCTATTTGTTGGACATCGATAGGGAAGTGGGGAACACTTTGGCAAGCATCTACTAAGAATTTAGCACCGTAGCTGTGAGCGATCGCACCAATTTCTTCCACTGGATTAATACAACCCAAAGCATTAGAAATATGCACCACTGACACTAACTTTGTCTTTTCGGAAATCAGCTTTTTAAACTGTGACAAATCAAAAGTTTCTTCTGGTGTTAATTCTACAAATTTCAGTACTGCACCCGTTTTTTGTGCCACCAATTGCCAAGGCACAATATTACTGTGGTGTTCCATCACCGACAGAATAATTTCATCTCCCGGCTGCAAATTATTCATGCCCCAACTATAAGCGACTAGGTTAATCGCCTCACTTGCGTTGCGGGTGTAAACAATTTCCTGACGTGATGCAGCATTGATGAATTTGGCAACTTTATCTCTAGCACCTTCATAAGCATCAGTAGCTTTAGCACTCAGGGTATGGGCACCTCGATGCACGTTAGCATTATATTGCTCGTAATAATCCCGCAGGGTATTTAATACGAACAAAGGCTTTTGCGATGTCGCGGCATTATCGAGATAAACCAAGGGTTTCTCATTGACTTCCTGATGCAATATCGGGAAGTCAGCGCGAACTTTATCAGCAAGGGTTTTGGTAGGAGTAAAAGTCATTGGTAGATTAGTTATTACTCATTAGTCAGGGACTTGAGATTATTCACTGTGTTTAAAAGGATTTCTCGCAGAGACGGAATCGGTATTTGGTTAATAACTTCAGCAGCGAAGGCGTTAATTAACAACTTCCGTGCATCGTTTTCATCAATTCCCCGACTTTGCAGATAGAATATTTCGTCATCTTCTAATTGGCTAACAGTAGCACCGTGAGCGCATTTGACATTATCCGCCGTAATTTCCAATTGGGGTTTGGTATCAACTCTGGCTTTAGACGATAGCAGCAAATTGCGATTCAACTGGGATGCATTTGTTAACTGCGCTAGTTTGGGTACAAAAACTTTACCATTGAACACCGCATGAGCGCGATCGCCTACAATACATTTATGCAATTGGTCACTTGTACCGTGAGGATAGTTAAGTGCGATCGCACTGTGAGTATCAGACAATTGCTTACCAGAAATCACCGTCAAACCATTGAGAGTAGTCTGTGTCTGCTCACCAGTTTGCAAAATCTCCAAATTGTGCCGCGACAACTTTGCACCTAAACTTATGGCATGACAAGTATATCGACTATCACGAGCTTGTGCGATCGCAGTCTTCCCAATATGAAAAGCCTCTGCACCTTCCCACTCAACCCTAGTGTGGCTCACCTCAGCATTGTCACCAACCCAAACTTCCGTAACCGCATTAGTAAAATATACTCCCTCTTCCTCCGCGCTCTCTGCGCCTCTGCGGTTCGTATACTCCTCAACCAACGTCACCTGCGAACCACTTTCCGCCACCACCAAACAACGCGGCTGCGAGATTGTCAGCGTCTCACCTGAAATAAACACCAAATGAATTGGCGTTTCAACTACCACATTCTTCTTCACCCATACCACAGCTGCATCAGTTATCCCAGCCGTATTGAGAGCAGTAAAAACTTCCTGCGCTCCCTCAGCTTGAGCTAAATACTGCTGCACACCTTCCTGCTCAACCGCAGACAAACCAGCCAAATTACTCACCACAATTCCAGATGGTAAATCTGAAACTGCTGATAACTCCGGTGCAAAAATGCCATTCACAAATACCAAACGACTATTAGCCGCCTCTGGCAAAATATCAAATTCTACAGACGCGACAGACGCAAAATTTCCCGCCTCTACATTAAATTGCAGCTTTCGTAGAGACGACAAATCAGTAAATCGCCATTCTTCCTCGCGGGTAGTCGGGATAATTGAGTGACGTACCCAATTAGCAGCACTTTGGCGTAATTCCTGCAACCAACCTTCTGTTTTAGTTGGAATTACTTGATTTAACAACCCAGTCAGATAATCATCTCTATCTAACATCGATGTCAAACTGACTGCATTTGAATTAGGTATTGGACTAGGAGATACTTGAATATTCATTACACACCCACCTCAGCAGCAGCAAATTCTTCCAGCACCCAGTCATAACCGCGAGACTCTAATTCCAGCGCCAGTTCCTTACCACCACTCGTAATAATCTGCCCCTGTGCCATCACATGGACAAAATCAGGCACAATATAATCGAGTAATCTTTGATAGTGAGTAATCAAAATTGTCGAATTGTCTGGACTTGCCAGTTGATTTACCCCATTCGCCACAATTCGGAGCGCGTCAATATCCAAACCCGAATCAGTTTCATCCAAAATTCCCAACTTTGGTTCTAGCAGAGCCATTTGCAGAATTTCATTCCGTTTCTTCTCACCACCAGAAAACCCTTCATTCAAACTGCGACTGAGAAAACTGGGATTCATCTTCACCACATCCAGCTTTTCCTCAATCAAATCGTCAAAATCAAAAGCGTCTATTTCCTCTAAACCTTGCGCCTTGCGCCGGGAATTGTACGCCACCCGCAAGAAATCCAAATTGCTCACACCCGGAATTTCTAACGGATACTGAAACGCCAAAAATACACCACTTCTAGCGCGTTCCTCCGGCTCCAACTCCAACAAATTTTGCCCTTGAAAAATCACCTCACCGCCAGTCACCTCATACGCCGGATGCCCAGCCAACACCTTAGAAAAAGTACTCTTACCAGAACCATTCGGCCCCATAATCGCATGAATTTCACCCGATCGCACATCCAGATTCACACCCTTAAGAATCGGTGTCCCATCAACATTAGCCGTCAGATTCCGTACAGACAGCACAACTTCACTATTCTCAATAATCATCTTCTCTCCCTTCTTTCTCTGCGCTCTCTGCGCCTCTGCGGTTCGTCATTCTTCCAAAAGATAAACACAGAACACCGATGTCCCTGTGTTTATCCTTGCATCCACTTATCCAACACTGCCTTCCAACTTCAAACTCAACAACTTATCAGCTTCCACAGCAAACTCCATCGGGAGCTGATTAAAAACATCCTTACAGAAGCCGCTAATCATCATCGAAATAGCATCTTCCGAAGAAATACCCCGTTGAGCAAAGTAAAATAACTGATCTTCCCCAATCTTAGAAGTAGAAGCTTCATGCTCCACCTTCGCACCGTTATTTTGCACCTGGATATAAGGGAAAGTATTAGCATGGGCATTATCCCCAATCAGCATTGAGTCACACTGAGAATAATTTCTCGCCCCTTTAGCCGTCGGGTTAACTTTCACCAAACCCCGGTAACTATTACTAGAATTACCTGCGGAGATTCCTTTAGAAATAATTGTACTGCGGGTATTCTTCCCAACGTGAATCATCTTACTACCCGTATCAGCTTGCTGCTGATGATTTGTCAGCGCCACCGAGTAGAACTCACCCACAGAGTTATCACCCACCAACACACAGCTAGGATATTTCCAAGTAATTGCCGAACCTGTTTCGACTTGAGTCCAAGAAATCTTGGAATTTACGCCCTGACACAAACCGCGCTTGGTGACAAAGTTGTAAATACCGCCTTTACCGTTGGCATCTCCAGCGTACCAGTTTTGGACAGTTGAGTATTTAATTTCGGCGTTGTCGAGGGCGACAAGTTCCACAACAGCAGCGTGCAACTGGTTACTGTCATACATCGGTGCGGTGCAACCTTCGAGGTAAGAAACATAACTACCTTCTTCGGCGACAATCAAAGTCCGCTCAAATTGTCCCGTATCACCAGAGTTGATGCGGAAGTAGGTAGACAGTTCCATTGGGCATTTTACGCCTTTAGGAATGTAGACAAAAGAGCCATCGCTAAATACGGCAGCGTTCAAGGCGGCAAAATAATTGTCAGCGATGGGAACAACGCTACCCAGGTATTTTTTGATTAATTCCGGGTGTTCTTGCAACGCTTCCGAAAACGAACAGAAAATAACGCCGTCTTCCGCTAGCTTTTCTTTAAATGTAGTGGCGACAGAGACGCTATCGAAAATCGCATCGACGGCGACATTTGCCAGTCGCTTCTGTTCAGATAGGGAAATGCCTAACTTCTCAAAGGTTTCTAAAAGAGTTGGATCAACTTCGTCCAAACTGTTTAGTTTTTCTTTCTTGCGTTTCGGCGCTGAGTAGTAAATGATATCCTGATAATTAATTGGCGGATACTTGACATTCGGCCAAGTTGGTTCCGTCATTTTTTGCCACTGGCGATAAGCTCTGAGGCGAAAGTCCAGCATGAACTGCGGCTCGTTCTTCTTAGAGGAGATCAAGCGAACAACGTCCTCGTCTAGTCCACGCGGAATAGTGTCGGCCTCAATATCAGTAATAAAGCCGTACTTGTAGGGTTGGTTGACTAAGGTTTTGACAGTGGCACTCATCAGTAATAATCTCTCGTGTTCTGAACTCTTTTAGGATGGGAGACGGACTTTATCTTTATTCGATTCCCATATCAGGTTACGCAATGGTTACACGGCTGCTAGAATAGTTGTGGAGACTAAAACAACAGCTTTGTTGTTTAACCTATCTTCATTTTACGCTAGATTAACAACAACAATGTTGTCAAAGTCAAATTTTCAAAGAAATTTTTGGGACGTTCGCTGAACGCCTCGCACCAACCATAAGATGGCGACTACCCACCAGTCCTCAACCAAGCAAGATATCCTTGAGTATCTGCACAAACACGAAAAAGCAACGGCTTTGGAGCTAGCTGAAGTTTTAGACGTTACCCCCCAAGCGATTCGTCGCCACCTCAAGGACTTGGAGACGGAGGAGCTAGTTTTGTATTCGACATCAATGCAGGCGGCGGGTATGGGGCGGCCGCAGCACCTTTATCAACTGAGTCGTCAAGGACGCGATCGCTTGCACCGAACAATGAGCGATCGCTTTGGTGATGGCCACGGCAATTTCGCGGTTTCGCTGCTAGACACCTTAGCCGAAACGGTAGGACACGATCAATTTAAATCGATTTTAGAGAAACAGTGGCAGCGCAAAGCTCTAGAGTACCGCGATCGCGTCGGTAGCGGTTCACTGCGAGAACGGGTAGCCAACTTAGTAGAATTGAGAAAAGCGGAAGGCTTCATGGCCGAGTATCACCCTGTTGATGTGAATGACAGCTTTGAGTGCGATCGCTTTATTTTTATAGAGCATAACTGCGCCATTTCTAACGTTGCCGAATCTTTCCCCAGCATTTGTGGTCACGAATTAGAAATGTTTGCTGCTGTATTACCTGATTGTACCGTAGAACGCACCCACTGGATTATTGATGGCGAACATCGTTGTGGCTATTTAGTACAAGTTCGTCATTAGTCCTTTTTTTAATACCCAATGCCCCATGCCCCATGCCCAACTAAGTTTGAGATAGCGTTTATGGACGTAATACCACAGCAACCATCAGCACAATTTTTAACTCTGGAAGAGTCAGCAAAAGTAGATGCGGCTTTGTTGTCTTCTCCAGAAAAGTTTTTAACAAGATTGACAATTTCATCACTTAAGCTTTTAAAGCATATCGCCCAAGAGTACGGCGTTGCTATTGAAGATTTGACATCACAGCAAGTAATTGCTTGGTTTGAAAAAGATGGCAAAATTCGACGTGAGCAAGGAATTGAAGATTCATATTTGAAATGGTGAATTAGGATTAGAGTAAAAAGCCCTAGCGAATGGAATAGAGCCTCCGGCACGCTGGCGCGTAGCTTGCTTCTCCGTAGGAGTACGCGGCTACACGAGACTTTACCCGCCTACGCGGGTTTCCAATTTCTTAAGTCCGCGCAGGCGGCCTATCTTTCGGGTTCTCCAAAAGAGTACGTTTGTGTAGCCACGATTTCTAATCGCCAAGTATATTTGCAAAACTGATACCAATTCTGTATAAAGATGCGCCAAACTACATAAGGAACGAACCGCAAAGGGCGCAAAGGGCACAAAGAAAGAAAATTTGGCGCAGCCTCACAAAGAAATGGTATGAGATGCTCCCGTTTATATAAACTAATACCCAGAACCCCGACTTATCACCACAAGTCGGGGTTCTCTTTGAGAATACTACTGCGATTACAGCAGTTCAACTCGTGTTTTATCGAGTGAACTCGCATTAATCAAATATTTAAATCGCGTAGAGCCAAACGAATTTGTTCTACACGCCGGCGGTTGACACCGAGATCAGACTCTCCCACGCGAGATGCCGAGCGCAGATGAATTACTGACTCATTGGGAGGTAAATAAAACTCTACATCATCAACAAATTGGAAGATGCGGCTTTTAGAAAGAGCATGGATATAATCATTTTTCTGTTCTATAACTTCTGTACGAGGAACAACGCTGAGAACTTTTAGCAAGGTTTCTTTAGCTGCTTTGCGGTCTATATGATAGGGAATCGGGTCAATGGCGTGTTTTTCATCTGCATTTTGGCTGACAACACAGTTGTTTGAAGCCGGACAAGAACTCAGATGACCATTATCAACTCCCAAGATAGAAGAAGCAGCCCAAGTAGCCCCAGTAAGTATGAAACTACTAATAAAAGTTAGGAGTATTGCAAAAGTGACACTCAACAAGAGTCGTTGTGCGTAGGCGTAGCCCACCGTAGGTATCGCTGTTAGCAGACGGGACATGATAAATTTACGCCTCAAGGTTTAAATAGTACTCACCTTATTTTCGGTCATTTTTGGATGAGTGCTGCGCGTTATCGCTTAGGTAAAAGGGAAAGATGTTTTATCTTTTGCCCTTTCCCCAACCTTCACAAGCACATTTTTGGGTGGCAGACTACTAGTGGTCTCTCAAGTTTAAATTCATGGTTAAGCGAGTTCGTAGTAAGGACTTAAGTCCTTATATAGCGGTTCCCATTCAGATGCGGTACAAAATTATATCGCAAGGTGTAGGGGCACGGCATGCCGTGCCCCTACGGGTGTACCTCACGTAAGCGAGAAACGCTATATCCTAAGTACTAAAGTGCTTACTACAAACTCTTCATTACTAGCTTGATAAAGTACTAAGTAAGTCGGTGAGAATAAATCAAACTAGATTAACTAATGTAAAAATATTGAGATTAGTTCGTAGTGAGCGGCTCCATCGCTCATTTCAGGACTAAAGTCCTCTCTACGAGACGCTGCGCGAACACTACAAACCTTGAATTATTCACGCCGCTCTACTTAGTTCTGCATATTCCTCTTGCCATTATTGCTGGCAATAACGAAATAAAGCCAAAAAGTGACCAATAATTCAGATTTTCATTGACTACGAACCCAAAATCATTAACAAGGGTTGCGACTGCATTCCCTAGTGATTCCAGCTTTAACTCGGTTGAATTGCCTGGTATCGGTTTTGTTGTGGCCAACGTTAGAAAGTTTGATGGTTGTAGATGAACATAGGAATAATCGAGTCTTACAATAACGGATTTTTAGACGTTGTACCAGAGGGTGAATACAGCGACTATTGGCAGATTGCAGCTATACACATCAATGGCCAAGCCTACTGCCCTACTCCTCAGCTTTATCGTTCAGAAAAAGTAGCATTAGCAAAAGCTGCACAAATTTATGATTGGTTAGCTGACCACGAACATCAAATCATTAATGGAGCTTACAACTGCTCTGAATTGAAACTCATCCTATGGCAGCAACCAAAAGTATCTTAGTTGACCTCAGCGTAGATGCTTGCTTCAACTGAGTCCACAGGAGTATGTACTACTGTTGAAAAAAAATGCAGATTATAGCCAAACAATTATTTAAGCATTGTAATTGTTAGTCCGAGGACTACGAGTTCCAGTTACGGCTCCAATCATTGAGGCTATTAAAGCCAACAAAGAACCAAACACAAACCACCACAATCCCGAACGTAAATTAGATGCCGCTTCACGAGCTTGTTGGGCACTGATGTTTGCTTGTGGTACATTAACCCCACCTTGCTGTTGTACCTGGTTTATGACTTCCCCAGCGTTAGAAGCAGCAACACCAAAAGCACCAGATACTCCACTTGCTAACAGCCATGAGCTAACAGCCAAAGTCGTTGCCCAAAGAATTGCACCGTTGAGAAGAGCTGTATTGCGGTTCATCGGCCCACAAGCACGGGCTGTAACCCAACCACCAGTAAATAGGGAAATTAGTAACGCGATAGTTGACCAAAGCCCCGCATTACCCGCAGCGTTAGGGGCAATTGTTCTGGGTGCGCCTGAACCTTCAACTGTGCCTGCCGCAACCGCACCAATTATAGCGCTCAAAATTAATTGAGTGGCTAAAGAAACCAACAAACCAGCAATAATTGGCCCCCAGCGAACAAGATCATGATATTCAGCTACTCTACCTGCTACTACAGACTCAGTAGGAATAACGTCATTACCTGTACGATTTACGTATGACATAGTTGATGTTCTCCAATGCTGTTTCAGCAAACTTTATCTCAGGTATATTCATGTTTATACTTAAAAATTACAAACTAAATCATCTACTTTTATCTCTATCAATAGAGATAGTTAATAGGTCTATCTTTAGTAATAAAAAATAGACTGGCTTAATAATTTTTAATACATATTAGTATTTATTTATATCCTCATAATTTTCTCTAAATTCTCCATCTAAAGAGTCTTAAATCAAAATACAACTATTTATTAGCTAGCTCTGATAAACAAGCTTTAATTCTGTATGCAATTAGACTTAATTTAAAACTTTATAATGATTATTAAAAGTAAGGATAATCAAAAATTAACGCATCCTCACAGCAGTGCCTGTGGCAGTAATCAGCAAAAGAACTCCTGACTGGTCAAGATTGATTGTGCCAGTATCAATTTCAATCCCGATTACAGCATTTGCTCCTAAACGTTGTGCCCGTTGTTCTAATTCTTGTAGTGCCTTGCGTTGACCCTGCTCAAATAGACGCTCATAGCTACCAGTGCGTCCACCGATAATATCTCGAATACCAGCCAAAAAATCCCGCAAGAAATTGCTACCATAGACTACTTCTGCTGTCACAATGCCTAAATATGACTCAATGACGGCTCCTTGAATTACATCAGTGGTAGTTATAATCACAAATTAACCTCCTAGATAGGATATAGTATGTTGATATTTATTATTAAAGTGTTTATCAAAATACTTGAGCAATTGTAACTTTGATTACAGAATACAGTTTTGATAAACATCCTGGCACACAATTCTAGATTGCGCTTTGAGCTTGAGTATTTTCTTTAATGGTAAACAGGAATTAAAGGAACATTTTAATTATAAAATTTATCTTAACGTGTAATGACAAAAAAAGATGTGAACGCCTGGGTGATGACTTCTAAAAAGGTAGTATCAAGGACTAAAAATTGCATACAGAGTTAGCAAATTCTTAAATGAAATAAAAAACAGGAATGAATGTCAAACCCTGTAAGCTCGGCACATCAACATTTAGGATTTATTCAGATACCTGTTGGGATTCTCCGATTAACACGTATAACTACTGATTAAAAAATGTGTTATTTTGCTATTCTACTGGTTTATATGTAGAGTAAGGTCATCTGAGCCTGGATAGCTGACACTTCATTTCTCAGTAAAAACTCTGTCATGTAGTGTTGATTGTAAAGGAAAGGCAATGAAGTATTAACATCTTAATGAATACGAATAAATACAGTTTCCAAAAGTCCATATTTTTGTTTTAATGTACAAGAAAAAAGTTCTCTAAAATTTCAGGAAATTTACTGTGTACAAGCCAACATCATTCGTGTTTAGTGTGGTGTTACTAGGATGTTTTGCCTTCACCATACCTTCAGTAGCTCAGGCTCAGGTATTAGTGGCACAAGGCAAAAACCCAGAGTTAAAGCAACTACTGGAGCAAGGACGGAGGTTAGTGGATGCTGGTGATTATGGTGGTGCGATCGCAGTTTATCAGCAAGCAGCTAGTTTAGACCCCAAGAATGCTAAAATTCATTCAGGTATTGGGTATTTATACGCTCAACAGGGAAATTACCAGGCAGCATTAACAGCTTATCGTCGAGCGATCGCTATCAACCCTAACAACAGTGATTTTTACTACGCTGTGGGTTATATTAAAGCCAATTTGGGCGATACACCTGGGGCAAAGGAAGGTTATCGTCGTGCCATACAGCTGAACCGTAACAACGTTAACGCCTATTTAGGATTGGCTGTAACACAATCGCGTATGGGAGACTATAGTGCAGCTACCTGGGCTTATGAACAAGCAATCGAGTTGGATAAGAACAACGCCCAGACTTATGAATTAATGGGTTCGATGTATAAACAGCGACAACAAACCAAACAAGCGAACAGCTTGCTTCAGAAAGCCCGTGACTTGTACAAGCGCCGCAATGACTCACAAGGCGTGGATAGAGTAGAAGCCATGCTGCGACAGTTAGGAGGATGAGGTTAATCTAACTGGCGTCCCGTTAATTCCACAAAAATATCTTCCAGATTAGAGGGACGCACCATCATTCCGGTTTTATCGGGCTGTTAATTCAACTAGATATTCGCTGCTGCCAAAGATGGGAAAAACAAATATTCCCAACTACGAGCGCCATCACTTCCCACATCAGACACACCTAATTGTTTCATCACCAAACCTTCACCGTGAGCAGAACGCAGCTGTTGTAAAGTTCCCAAAGAAATCAGCTTACCGCTATCCATAATACCAATACGTCCTGGCTTGGTGGAGCCGAAAACATCGCACAAAAATTCGACCTCATCCATATAATGGGTCGTCAGTAGCATCGTCATCCCTTGTTTATTCAAATCTCGAATAATTTCCCAGAGGCGTCGCCTGGTTTGGGGGTCTAGTCCTACCGTTGGTTCATCCAAAAACAAAATTTGCGGTTGATGCAATAAAGCTCTCGCAATCTGCAACCGTCGTTTCCTACCCCCAGACAGGGTTTTTACCAAATCATCACGTTTTTGTGCTAGCTCAACATACTCTAGCCATTGATTAATCAATAGACATCTCCGAAAAAGACACGTAGCATTGCTACGTCTCTAAAAGGGTTCTGGGTGACGCATATTTAATTTCTGGAGATGTTTAATTTTTGTCGCTGCGGGTTACCAGTATGATGTAGTCTTCCGTGCAGTTCCATATTTTCCCAGACACTAAGCGAACGCTCCTAATTAAAAATTAAAATCCCCCTAAATAAATTTAGTTGCTCTATTCCTTTTCTGTTTCGGTCATGGATAAATTTGCTGAGGCCATTTCATGATTAACACTACCATTCTGATGACATCAAACTAAATATATTTTATTAACCCTTAGATAACTCAATCTTTACTCATTGCCATCACAGGGTGTGGTAAACACTTATCGTGTAATACTTTAGTTTAAGGTTGCTATTATTTAGTATGGAATCTCATCACTCATTGAAGCTCAACCGTAGACAGTTTTTGCTACGTTCAGCTATTACAGCCGGTGGAATTATTTCTACAAATCTCGTAACCAAATCACCAGCTTTTGCCCAAGCACCTGCAATTGTCACCTCTGATAAAATGCGTCCTGGCATACCTTATGGTGTAGCAAGCGGAGATATATGTAACGATAGCATTGTGATTTGGAGTCGGAGCGATCGCCCCGCCAAAATGATCGTAGAATATTCTACCAGCGAATCTTTTCGCAATGTGCAGCGAGTTGTGGGGCCTAATGCTTTAAAAAATAGCGACTTCACTGCACGGCTTTGTTTGAGGAATCTACCACCAGACCAAAAATTATTTTATCGGGTGATTTTCCAAGATTTAGATTATCAACGTACTTGCAGCGCTCCTTTTTATGGTAGTTTCCGAACTCCCGCCAAATCTGGACGAGATGTATTCTTTGTTTGGGGTGGCGACACCGCCGGTCAAGGATGGGGTATTAATCCTGATTTTGGTGGGATGAAAATTTACGAAACTATGCGCCAACTTAATCCCGATTTTTTCATCCATTCTGGCGATAATATTTATGCTGACGGTCCCATTCAATCAGAAGTGACTTTAGACGACGGCACTATTTGGAAAAACATCACCACACCAGAAAAATCAAAAGTAGCAGAAACTCTCACAGAATTTCGTGGCAACTATATATACAATTTGCTGGATGAAAACATCAAGCGTTTCAATGCTGAAGTTCCCATATTGGCGCAGTGGGACGACCACGAAACTAGGAATAACTGGTATCCTGGGCAAATTATCCTCAACGATGACCGTTATACAGTTAAGGATGTTAACTTGCTAGCCGAAAGAGCAAGACAAGCATTTTTAGAATATCTGCCTATTGGATATGCAAGCAATAATCCAGAGAAAGCGAAAATTTATCGCTCCTTTGAGCATGGACCATTACTAGACATTTTCATGCTGGATGAGCGCACCTATCGGGGGCCAAATAGTCCCAATAATCAGCCAGTACCAAGTAAAAAAACAGACTTTTTGAGTAAAACACAAGTGCAATGGTTGAAAGGGCAATTGTTGTCATCAAAAGCAACATGGAAAGTGATTGCTAGTGATATGCCTTTGGGACTGATAGTTAAAGACGGTAGCACTGATTTTGAAGCTTGGGCTAATGGAGATGGCCCAGCTTTAGGAAGAGAACTAGAACTTGCCGATTTACTACGATTTATCAAAAACAAAAATATCCAGAATGTTGTTTGGTTAACTGCTGATGTACATTACGCAGCAGCCCACTATTACGACCCCGCTAAAGCACAATTTACCGACTTTAAGCCTTTTTGGGAGTTTGTTGCTGGGCCGCTTAACTCTGGCACATTTGGCCCTAACCAATTGGAAAATACCTTTGGGCCACAATTGATATTTCAAAGCCTTCCTCCAGGTACGAAAGCAAATCGACCGCCAAGTGAAGGTTTGCAATTCTTTGGAGGAGTCAAAATTGATAGAAATACAAAGGTGATGACGGTAACATTGCGTAACTTGGCTGGGAAGACTATTTACAGTGTAGATTTACCGCCAGAAAAATAAATCTCTAAAAGTGCGGCAAAATTTAGCCAGTTAGATAGAGTAATTACGCAATTTTTTACTTTGTCTGCTGGCTTTGTTATTTTTCGTGAGATGTTGAAGGATGAAAAATCTTGTGCGATGCCTGGGTTGGGCTTTGCCAACGCCACTGATAGGAGCTAAATTGAAGTAGGTAGAGTTTTGGAGTTGATCATGCTTAAGCAACTCATCTTAGAAAACTGGAAAAGTTTCCGTTATGCAGAGCTTCCACTTGACCCCTTGACTGTTCTGATTGGTACAAATGCAAGTGGTAAGTCTAATGTGGTTGAAGCTTTTGAATTTTTACAAAGAGTAACACAAGGTCAGAATATTGAAGCAGCTTTGGCGGGTGATAAAATACTTTCCTCGATTCGAGGTGGTGTGGAGTGGGCAGCACTTAAACCAGAAACTGAGTTTACATTAAAATTTCTGGTTCAGGGTGATGATGAACATACCGATTATCTATATGCAATCAAAATACAAACACAACCTGTTGTAATAGTCATAAGAGAATTCATACAAATACTAGATGTGGAAAATTCAGATTCATTAATTGAATTTTCAATCAAAGATAAAGATAGTTTTATTCCCATTAGAAGTGCATTGAATACATTAGAAGGAAGTGGTACAGCGACAGGTTCAGGTGTAATTACAATTGCTAAAAAATATCAGTTAAAGAATGTTGATGATGTTTCTAAAAGAATTAGGAACATCACTAACTTAGTTATTAAAGCATTAGAAAAAACCTTTGTTTTAAACCCCATTCCTTCTAAAATGAGATCATATTCACTACTGTCTGATACCCTAGAAAGCGATGCTTCTAATATCGCAGGTGTCCTAGCAGCATTAACCGATAAACGAAAAAATGAAGTAGAATCAATTCTATCAGCCTACATCAAAGATTTCCCAGAAGGCGATATTCAAAAAGTATGGGCAGAAAAAGTTGGTAGATTTGGTACTGATGCCATGCTTTACTGTCAGGAAGAATGGAAACCTGGTCATATTACAGAAATTGATGCTAGAACTATGTCAGATGGAACTTTACGTTTTCTAGCAATTATCACAGCACTACTCACCCGACCAGAAAGTAGTCAAATAGTAATTGAAGAAATAGATAACGGTTTTCATCCATCACGTGCAGAATTGCTGGTAAGAATACTACGAGAAATTGGCAGCAAAAGAAAAATTGATATTTTAATTACTACCCATAACCCAGCTTTACTTGATGCTTTAAGCCCAGAGATAGTTCCTTTTGTGGTTGTCGCACACCGGGATAAAGAAACTGGAGAAAGCAAGCTTACACTTTTAGAAGAGATTGATAATTTTTCTAAGTTGTTTGCGTCATATTCTTTGGGTGATATGACAACTAAGGGTGCAATTGAAAGAAGCCTTTCTCATAATGAATAGTTAGTAATATGAGAAAGGTGCTACTAATCGATACATCGCTTTTATGCGTTTGGTTACAAGTTCCAGGTAGAGAAACTGCTGGTAATAATGAATGGAATTTTGAGCGCGTAAATCAGAAAATTCAGGCAGAAATCGCCAAATCAACAACACTGGTACTTCCTTTAGCGAGTGTTATAGAAACAGGTAATCACATTGCACAAGCTAAAATAAACACGATAAATAAGTTTCCAACAGCTCAAAAATTTGCCGAAATCATAACTTATGCTGCTGATGAAACGACACCTTGGGCGGCTTTTAGTGAGCAGATTGTGCTTTGGGAGGCAGCAGCACTAAAAAGTTTAGCGGCTCAATTTCCCATTCAGGCTGTGCAAGAGACTTCTATGGGTGATGCTAGTATTGTCATCTTGGGTTGGCACTATCACCAAAAGGGTTTCCATGTAGAATTTTTAACTGATGATGACAAGCTAAAATCTCAAGAACCACCTCCACCACAGCCACCTACGCGCCGTAGCAGCCGAACAAAAGGGTAAAATATTCTTAAGCGTATCTATAGCCCGCCCCAAGCATCGCTATTCATCTCTATTTGCCCAAAATAGAGGTTTTTTAACTAACTTTTCAGGAATTAAGTTGGACAGGAATTGTAATAATAAACTCCGTTCCTTCTTTTACAGTAGATATACATTGCAGTTGACCACAATGTTTTTCGACAACGATTTGATAGCTGATAGATAGCCCCAATCCAGTGCCTTTACCGACGGGTTTAGTGGTGAAAAAGGGATCAAATAATCGTTTTTGTATATCCTTGGGAATTCCTGTACCATTATCAGCAATGCGAATAACTACTTGCTGATTATCTGTGGCTTCAGTACGAATACTAATTAATGGTGATTTGAGAGTTGAATAACCTGATTCCAAACTCTCGAAGATAGCATCAATCCCATTTGCTAGAATATTCATAAATACTTGATTTATTAACCCAGCGTAGCATTCTACTAAGGGGATATTTCCATATTGTTTAATAATAGTAATTGTATGACCTGTTTGCTGATTCGTTAGACGGCTTTGTAATATTATTAAAGTACTATCAATACCTTCATGAATATCAACTATTTTTTTCTCAGATTCATCGAGACGAGAGAAGTTGCGTAAAGAAAGAACTATCTCTTGGATACGCTTAGTACCAAACTTCATAGAATCAAGAAGCTTCAGGAAATCGGCAGTTAAAAATTCTAGTTCCATTTCAGCGATCGCAGCTTTAATTTCTGCCACTGGCACCGGATAATGATGTTGGTATAAACTAACTAATTTTAGTAAATCTTGAGCGTAATTGAGCGCATAACCAAGGTTGCCAGCGATAAAGTTTACAGGGTTATTGATTTCGTGGGCAATTCCAGCAACGAGTTGTCCCAAAGCAGCCATTTTTTCATTCTGAATTAATCGGGTATAGTTATTCTTCAGGTTACGAAAACCTGCTTTGGCGATTCTAGATTGCTCTTCTACTTGCTCTAGTTGAGCTAATGTTAAAATATTAATTTGGGAGTAAGCTAAAAGTAACTGATGGAAATCGAGTAGTTTATAGCTGCCTAAGTGAGTTTCTATTAAAATCGGCTCATATACAAATTGAGCTACTCGCTGCAAGGCTACCTGAATTGCTTCTACAATGGGCGTATCCTCAGAAATTACACATACCTCTGGTTGAAGGGAATTAATCAAATTTATCGCAGGTCGTTTAGAAAATAGTGGGAAACTATAGGGACGGCTCATGTGTTCAAAAAATCTTTGCCGCGAAATCATCCCCAGATAGTCATGATTTTTCACCAGGATAATTCCTGGTAGTAAAGGCTCTTGCTTAAAGAGTGTATTCAAATCATTTGCCGGACTATCTGCCTCGACGTAAACAGACCAAAGTGGTAATTCTTGTAAAGTAGACTCTAATCGCAAGTTCAAATTATTAGCATTTGTCATGCTATGTATAGCCAGCATACTTTCAATCCTTAAAGTTGAGTTAATATTTCTGGTAACACCCCAAACAAGCATTGCGATAATTGCAAAGTTAATCAAACTTATATTTCCCTGATTACTGCTTAAAATTACACTTATGCTGCAAAACTCCTGGTGTTAGGACATCTCATGCTTTTCTATACTGGACAATTGATCCCAATTAGGAATTACGCAAAAATCGCCAAAAAGCTGAATTTATCAATTTGTAGAGTTATCCAGAACCCTTGTAGAGAAGTAGTACTGCTAAATTTCTATTTTTCAGAGATGCCTAAATAACACACCACCGTTGTTCAGATAAAGGTAAAATATCCTTGAGCGTAGGCGTAGCCCGCCCCAAGCATCACCCTTTTTCCGTAACATAACTCATAATTAAATGTTATAAAATTTACTTGTGTAATTACCATAGGACTCCTCCAAAGATTTTTGAAAACATCTTGGGACTGAAAAGCCCGTTTTATCAGGGTTTCATTTGAAATCTTGTTCCGAAATCAGTCAGGAGTCTTATAGCACCTATGACATTAATAGAATATAGATAATTAACTAAATAGGAGAACCTAATGGAAGGTAAAAGATTTATCCGCACTCTGCGATTAGAAAACTTCCTCTCCTATGGAAGTGAAGGTGAAGAAATTGAACTGCAACCGCTCAATGTCTTAATTGGTGCTAACACTTCAGGTAAATCGAATTTAATTGAAGCAATTGGAATTCTAAAAGCAACACCGACAGACTTACCCGCCCCATTTCGGCAAGGAGGAGGGATTAGTGAGTTTTTGTGGAAGGGCGGACAGGAAAATCCAGTAGCCAAAATAGAAGCTACTTTAGATTACCCTCAAAGACCCCAGAATTTGCGCTACTATGTAAACTTAACTTCGATTGGTCAAAGACTAGAGTTAGTGGACGAAGCTGTAGAAAATGAAGAAAGATATCAAGGTCAAAGTGATGTCTATTTTTACTATCGTTATCAAAATGGTCGTCCCATTTTAAATATTAATAAATTAGACGAAGATTTAAAAACAATAGTTCAACGTACTCGTACTCTTCGCCGAGAAGATTTGATTCCAGATCAGTCAGTTTTATCTCAAAGAAAAGATCCAGACTTGTATCCAGAACTCTCTTATCTCAGCACAGAATTTTCTAATATTGCTTTATATCGTCACTGGCAGATGGGGCGATATTCAGAACCAAGGAATGCTCAAAAAACTGACTTACCCGAACATCCTCTACTAGAAGATGGGAGTAATCTCGGTTTAGTGTTAAACAATTTACAACACCAAATAGGTAATAGGAGAATTATTGAAAAACTGAAAAAATTTTATGAACCAGCCGAAGAACTGAGTGTGAGAATATATGGAGGTACAGTACAGATATTTATTCGTGAAGAAGGTCTTATTCAACCAATTCCCGCAAATCGTTTATCTGATGGTACACTTCGTTATTTATTTTTAATGGCTATACTACTTGATCCAACTCCACCACCACTTATTTGTCTTGAAGAACCAGAGATTGGTTTACATCCAGATATTTTAGCGACTATTGCAGAAATGCTCATTGAAGCGTCTCAGAGAACACAACTAATTGTCACCACTCATTCCGATTCTTTAGTTTCTGCTTTGAGTGAATATCCCGAATCAGTCATAGTTTGTGAACGAGATAAAAAAGGCAGCCACTTCCATCGTCAGGAACCTGAGAGATTGAAAAAATGGTTAGAAAAGTATACTCTTGGTGATCTCTGGCGTATGGGGCAAATTGGTGGAAATCGTTGGTAATGAAGATATACATTTACATTGAGGGTGCTGGAGATGAAGATGATACTGAACTGCTACTCAGACCAGACCACGCCCCAGGTTTTCGTAGCGGGATCAGAAGTGGAAAAGAAACCACAACTGGACTACGCCCAGGTTTTATAAAATTTTTTCAAGAGCTATATGATATTGCTGGTGAAAACATTAAAATATTTATCGTTATGTGTGGATCAAGGCGTGATGCTTATGAAGATTTTAAAACGGCTTTAGAGTCTCAACCAGAAGCTTTCAATGTTTTATTAATTGATGCTGAATCTCCAGTTGATTCCACTATTACACCTTGGGAACATCTGACAAGTAGAACAGAAGATCATCCTTGGATTTTAGATGCAGTTAATTTTGACGATGAGCAGTGCCAACTGATGGTGCAAACAATGGAAGCATGGTTTATTGCTGATATTGATGCTTTAAGAGAGTTTTATGGGGAGGGATTTAGGGAAGATGGAATTGAACGTTTGATGGCACAATATCAGAATGTAGAGCAAATTTCTAAAGAAACCTTGTATATCCAGTTAAAGACAGCTACCCGTCATTCAAAAAATGGCAAGTATGAAAAAAGAACTAAAAGGACACACGCTCCGAAGCTTTTAGCATTGTTGAATGTAGCTAGGGTTCGTCAAGCTTCGCCATACTGCGATCGCCTGTTCACCACACTAACAGCAAAAATGGATGTATCAACCAACAACCCCAGCCAAGCGTAAAAAAACCTTGAGCGATCGCTATTCAACTTTCACATCACGTTATCATCGGATATTGTGGAATTTCCGCGCATACCCCAATAGCATCTATGACCGCTTCTCACTCTGAAACTCCATCTACCAAACCCGACGCAAGTACTTTTATTTCCGACCATTTACAGGTAGACCGCAGTAAGCTAAGTCAAATGTACCTGCACTATGTCGAGACGAAGGATAAATATCCTCACGCGGTATTGCTGTATCGGGTAGGAGATTTCTTTGAATGCTATTTCCAAGATGCTGTAAAACTAGCGCAAGAATTAGAATTAGTTCTCACTAGTAAGCAAGCTGGGGAACAAGGACGAGTGGCGATGTCTGGTGTTCCCCATCACGCTTGGGAACGCTACACCACGATGCTGGTAGAAAAAGGCTATGCAGTGGTAATTTGCGACCAAGTGGAAGATTCTTCGGAAGCTGCTGGGAGATTGGTACGGCGGGAAGTAACGCGCATTCTTACCCCCGGTACTTTGCTAGAAGAGGGAATGCTCAAATCCAGTCGCAATAATTACTTAGCAGCAGTAGTAATTGCCGCAAATCATTGGGGTTTAGCTTATGCAGACATCTCTACAGGTGAATTTCTCACCACTCAAGGTAGTGATTTAGAACATTTGACACAAGAATTAATGCGCTTGCAACCTTCAGAGGTGTTAGTTCCAACAAATGCGCCCGATTTGGGTAGCTTGCTGCGTCCAGGAGAAACTTCGCCCCATCTTCCCCAGTGTTTGCCACCATCATTTTGTTATAGTTTGCGATCGCAACTTCCCTTTTCCCAAGGTGAAGCTAGACCTAGATTATTGCAGAAATTTAAGGTGCGATCGCTCGAAGGACTCGGTTGCGATCATCTTCCCCTCGCTGTCCGTGCGGCTGGTGGTCTTTTAGAATACCTGGAAGATACCCAAAAAGAAAACCCTGTCACTCTTCAAAGACTCCGCAGCTACACTGTCACCGACTACCTAATAGTTGACAATCAAACTCGCCGTAACTTAGAAATTACCCAAACCGTCCGGGATGGCACTTTTCACGGTTCCCTACTCTGGGCGTTAGATAAAACGAGTACAGCTATGGGTGGGCGGGCTTTGCGGCGGTGGTTGTTGCAACCGCTACTCGATATTAAAGGTATTCGGGCCCGTCTTGATACCATCCAAGAATTGATGGAAAATACGCCCCTGCGTCAAGATTTGCGGCAGTTATTACGCCAAATTTATGATTTGGAACGACTTACAGGAAGGGCGGGTTCTGGTACAGCTAATGCTAGAGATTTAGTAGCTTTGGCAGATTCCCTCTCACGCTTACCGGAATTATCCAATTTAGTCGTTGAGACGCGTTCTCCTTTCCTGAAAGCTTTGCAAAAAGTCCCAAGTGTGTTGGAAGAATTAGCACAAAAGTTACACGCACATCTTGTAGAGTCGCCACCCATACTAATTAAAGAAGGCGGATTAATTCGCCCTAGCGTAAATCCCCTGTTGGATGAGAGAAAGGCGACTGTAGAAGCAGACCAGCAATGGATTGCCAACTTGGAAGTTGATGAGAGAGCCAAGACAGGAATTTCGACACTGAAGGTAGGATTTAATAAAACCTTTGGTTATTATATCAGTATTTCCCGCAGCAAAGCTGACCAAGTACCCGCTAATTATATCCGCAAGCAAACCTTGACCAATGAGGAACGTTACATCACTCCAGATTTGAAGGAACGGGAAGCCCGAATTTTGACGGCGCGAGATGATTTAAATCAGTTGGAATATGAGATTTTTACGGCGTTGCGAGAAGAGGTAGCACAAGAGGCGGAAGTAATTCGCAATCTGTCTCGTGCAGTGGCGGCGGCGGATGTGTTGTGTGGTTTGGCTGAGTTGGCGGTGCATCAAGGTTACTGTCGTCCCGAAATGTTGCCAGGAAGGGAGATTAACATTGTTGATGGTCGTCATCCGGTGGTGGAACAGTCTTTACCGGCGGGATTTTTTGTGCCGAATTCGACGCAATTGGGAAGTGAGGAAACGAACCACAGAGGCGCAGAGGACGCAGAGGGGAAGGAGAAGAGTTTCCCCGCACCTGACTTAATTATTCTGACTGGGCCAAATGCCAGTGGCAAAAGTTGTTATTTGCGTCAGGTGGGATTGATTCAGTTAATGGCGCAAATTGGGAGTTTTGTACCAGCGAGGTTTGCTAGATTGGGAATATGCGATCGCATTTTTACGCGTGTTGGTGCAGTAGATGATCTTGCAACTGGTCAATCTACCTTCATGGTGGAGATGAATGAAACTGCAAATATTCTTAACCATGCTACATCTAGATCGTTGGTATTGTTAGATGAAATTGGTCGTGGGACAGCAACATTTGATGGTCTTTCCATAGCTTGGGCGGTGGCGGAATATATCGCAGTGGATATTCGCTCACGCACAATTTTTGCTACTCACTATCATGAATTAAATGAACTGGCTAGCATTATACCGAATGTGGCTAACTATCAGGTGACGGTGAAAGAATTACCCGACCAAATTATCTTTTTGCACCAAGTCCAACCAGGAGGCGCTGATAAATCTTATGGAATTGAAGCGGGAAGATTGGCGGGTTTACCAGCCGTAGTTATTCAACGGGCAAAACAAGTCATGGGGCAAATTGAAAAACACAGTAAAATTGCGATGGGGCTGCAAAATCTCGATGGGTAATACCAATTCTGTATGAAGGTGCGCCAAACTACATGAGGAACGAACCGCAAAGGGCGCATTCGCGCAGCGTCTCGTCAGAGAAGGACACAAAGAAAGAAAGGAAATTTGGTGCGGCCTCACAAATAAATTGTATAAGCAAGTTCGTAGTAAGGACTTTAGTCCTTATTTTCTAAGCACTAAAGTGCTTACTACAAACCGAGGTGTTAATTACTTCCGAAAAATTTCTACTTTTTGTAACACCACTTCTTGATTTGGACGATCTCTAGTCGTAGGCACATTAGCGATCTTGTTGACTATATCTAGACCTTCGACAACTTCACCAAAAACACTGTGTTTGTTGTCAAGGTGAGGTGTTGGGGCTTCTGTAATAAACCATTGCGAACCATTAGTACCGCGTCCAGCATTAGCCATCGACAGGATACCTGCACCAGTGTGTCTCAATTCAGGATGAAACTCATCCTCAAATTGATATCCCGGGCCACCAGTACCCCATCGGCTGGCTGTATCTAGATAACGACTCAGAGGATCGCCACACTGAATCATAAAATCAGGGATGACTCGGTGAAAGCGAACCCCATCGTAAGCTGGAGTCCCCTTACTAGATTCACCAGTTTTAGGGTCTTTCCAGTCGATTGTTCCAGTTGCTAGACCGACAAAATTTTTCACGGTATTAGGAGTTCGTTCTTCCTCCAAACGAACTACAATTTCACCCAAGGAAGTAATTAAACGAGCGTGCAGCTTGCCATCACCGGGAATATTAATTTCTGGAAAACTCATGAGGTATCCTATTTTAACAAGTGCAAGTATTTGACCTAAGATAAGCTTATCAGCATTCAAGTTACAGGTTCACAGATTATGAAAAAACTGAACCAAGGAAACTTTAGAAAACCAATATTTTACTCTGGCAAATTGATCGCGGGATTCCGGCTAAAGAATCCTCTAGGGACTAGCTGAAAGCCAACTCGGTGAACAGGCATCACCGGCCAATCTTCCGATCGCGGAATATGAGTTACGCCCATTGTGTACCACAGTACGATATCTTCACCCATCAAGGCTTCATCATCTGCAATATATTTTGGTAAACCCTGCCCCGGTTGAGTTTGGTTAGGATAATCGCCGCCAGCATAAAGTTCACTAGGTTTATATTTTGTTACCCAGACGTGATGATTCGCAAATTCTGCCCGTTGACGGATTTTCGAGCCTTCCACGGGTAAAAACATGGAGTTTCCACCAGGCATCAGCATATATCCAGGTGCAGCACCGAGAGGATTCTTTTTGTCTGCACTAACAATCATCCACTCCCGACTGCTTTTGAGATCCAAATCGCGCACAGCCACCGTTTCTTTTGTGAGTGGGGTTTCTGAAAGTGCGATCGCATTTCCTAATGGATTTTTCTCACCCATCGGCAAAGCTTTCACGTTCATTTCCATCACAGAATTAGCTTGCCCATCGACATCGAAATCTAGGCGATAGTTGAAAAAGTGCTGATGATTTACTCCGAAGATATTCTTAGCAATTAACCTACCGTGAGAATCATCCTCAGATTGCTTTTGAGCAGCCGTTCCCTGCGCCAGCACGATACCTGTTAACTCATTTTGGACTTCCAAAGTCCCATCCTGGTGAAAGATCCAATTGATGCTGTAATCATAGTTGTCAATAGCCGCAGTCATCGACATCACTAATTCTCGATTCCGACGGACATCATTACGCTGAGTATTATACTCATAATGCTTCCAAAGCATTCCGTTATCGCGCTCGTAGATACCGATAACCCCTGGTATTTTATAAGGTTCTCCCTGCTCATTAGCAAATACAGCATTTAGCAACAAGCCATTTTCGGGAATTTCCTTACCCAATTCCATCGTATTTGCTAGTAAACCTAAGTTGTATTCTCCAACATCAAAGGCATTTCTAAATGACCAAGTAGGCTCAGGATCGCCATAAGGTACTACCATTTCTGAGAGGCTAGCGCGGTATAAAACTGGTCGAATATTTTCCCCGTCTTTGTACGTCACTTGGTACAGCATTAATGCATTACGAGGATGCATTGAATAGCGAAACTTCCAACCTTGCCAGCTAATTTCATTGTCTTTAATCTGGAAACTTTGACCATTAGGTTGGAGAATCTTCAATGCTTTCAGTGGTGAAAGTAATTTGCCCAAGGACTTGACATCGTAGTTCCAATTTTCTTTAGAGAAAGGTATGTTTCCTTTGTCAACAAAACTGGCAATTTTACCCGTGTTCAAATTTACCGTTGCTACCACTCCTTCAATGGGACTACCGTAATAGTTCCAGGCTTTGCCTTTGTAGTAAGATAATCCCCGACAAAGACGATTACCTGTTGCTTCTTCCTGTTGACTCAGGATTCCTGGCGCCCACCAACTAATTTTGACTTGCTCAAAATCGGTAATTCCCCGCCTTTGCATCGCTTTTTGCCATTGAGGATCGGCTTTAACTACCTTAGTTGCTAGTTCATATTCGGGATTGACGATCGCAGGTTGAACAGAAGGTATTTCTTTCCAAGAACTTAAGGTTTTGCTTGTTAGATCAACAATTCCCTCAAATGTTTTGTTTTGCGATCGCTCATAGATTACTAAGAAAACTTTTCGCCCAAAGGCTTTACCAGGTGTAAATTTCAAAACTTCTTGTTTATCTGGTTCTTGTAAAGCAATCAGTGGGAAAGCTGCCATTTCACTCAAAGTTTTTTCTCTTTTGATGACCGAAACGGCTGTACTAATTTCTGCCTCAGTTAGCGAAGTCAGAGGATGGGAAATCGAAGCCTGTTGAGCCGTCAATTTTTCCATTAATCCGAGTGAGATAGAAATGGCGAAAATAAGAGCAATAGCTATCCAAAAAAGACGTAGCCTCTTAATCATCCCTTTACATTATTCCAACAAACGTATAGTTATTTATTTCTAAGCAATAGCTGAGAAACCGATAGATTAATAAACTAATGCCAAATTAATTTTCTAAGAGTATCCCTAATCATAAAACCCATCAGTCTAATCAATTGTTAGGTTTACATTCAAACCTGGGAACACTGTATACAGGTATTCATAGAAAATTGGAGTACACTGTCATGCAGCAAGCAAATTCAAGTGTCGCATACATTCTTTGGTGTTTGTGCTTCTTTGGTATCTGTGGTGGGCAAAGATTCTACACCGGACAGGTTACTAGTGGTTTGATATATTTCTTCACAATTGGTTTTTTTGGGATTGGTCAACTAATCGATTTGGCTCTCATTCCTGGTATGGTTGACCAGCGAAATCTTTATCTGCGTGGGTTACAGGGTAGTGGAACCCCCAGTGTTAATCAATCAATTACATTGAACATTGGTGATATTCCCCAACTTCAACAATTACAAGGGATACAGCCACAACCTTTATCTACAGGTAGTCCAATGCAGAAACTGCTCAAAGCTGCAAAGGAACATAATGGGCAACTTTCCATTGCTCAAGCGGCTATGTATACTGAGCTAGAATCAGAGCATCTGAAAGAGTTGCTTCAAGAGGCAACGAAGATAGGGTACGCTGAGATCAACAATGATCCAAATACTGGAGCTATCCGTTATCACTTTGATGTGTAAGGTTTAGAAGTAAACAGGACTTACGCAAACAATAGCTAAAACCCTGATTTTTAGGTAGGGGCAATTCATGAATTGCCCCTACAGCGTGCAGTTTTGCGTAAGTCCTAGTAAATATTGATATGCTATAAGCTATTCCATATTTAATTTATATATAACTCAAACTAATTTATAATTCATTCTGACTTTTTGTCGGCATCTCCTGTAATCTGAACAAGTCGATGGAGATTATCACCACTGATTTGATACGCTCCCCCAAAACCAATTACAAAACGACCTTCACTGGGAGTTAGTTGGAAAATCCGAAAGTCAGACAAGCCTCGCAAAACCTCGATAAATTGACCAAAGTGCCCTTTAAATTGCTCAACAATTTGATTCCACTTGTCAGTTTCACGCTCGATCAAAGTTGCTGTACAATCAAAACTCAAACGACGACGGGCAAAAATTAGATTACTCTTAGCTTCATCCTCGATAAACAAGACACTAACATGAGGATTGGCATTAAGATTTTTGGTATGAGTCGAAAGACCACTGACATAAATGTAGATATTCTTACAATCATCCATTACAAAGGGAGCATAACTAGCATTGGGTATTGCCTGGGCGCTCACGGTGCTAATGATTACACTCTCGAATGCTTCAGGAAATTTTTCGTACTCAGCTTGAATGTTTTCAAGTTGACTCATAAGTAAATTACCGCTCGATTAGGAAGACCTAATTAAGTATCGTAACGTGATTGAGCGATGTCTAGGCCCCATAGAATGCTCAAAAATAAAAGCGTAGGCGCAGCCCGCCGACGCTAATTGTTAGATTACAAATCCAATTTAAGCAGCAACAGGTTCCAACAATTTAATGTCAGAGAAGATAAATTCCTGAGTAGAAATTTGTCCTGCTGTTTCGGTGCGAATCTCCCGACGATTTAGGATGAAATAGTCACCCACCTTTTCATACTCATCAATAAATTCGCTTCTACCGCCCTTTTGTTCCCCAGTTTTCGGGTCATGGTACACAGAGTCATAGCTGTGTGACAGGTAGCCTTCCCCAGTGTCATGACTGGTGAAGGTGTCAATGGTCACAAAAGTACCGTGGATTAGACGGTGAACATGACATACTTCATTATTGCGGACTTTGTATTTATCACCCTCAGCCTTACCACCCATTAAAAGCTCAACCGCGCCAGTTCCGTCAGTTTTGCCATAGCTAAAGGTGTTGGCGCTGTGAGTGTCTTCAAAGCTGCGGCGGATGCGATGAATTGCTATTTCCCATGCTTGACCATGAATTGCTTTTTGGGCTGACTCATCATCTACATCCAAAACTTCGGCTTTGAGATTGGCGTTGATGATAACGTTGCCTGTAAACACTTTATCGTCATGCTTAAAGGTAATATTTGCGGTATAACCGGGAAAATTCTTGTCCCAAGTATAGCGGTTTTCATAAGCAGCCCGGAAAAGTTCCTGAGCAGAGAGTTGTGTAACTGTCATGTGCTTCTCCTAGTCGCTACTGTAAATTAGCGTTTTAGTTTTATTGGTACTAGCATAGAAGTAATTGTTGAGGCTTGGATAGTCCCCAACTGGGTACACTTATGGCTAATTCTCTCCACGCCGTATTTCATGCGATCGCCAATGTCCAAAATGAGCAAGAATTAAGACTAGCTCTCACGGATCAAATTGGCGAGCATTTTCGCGTGCAAAATTGGGGTATTTATTTCCTAGATGACGAGCCAAGCACTGATATTAATGTTCCAGGCATTCCCGCAGTCTGCTTAGAGAGCAATCCAGTGGGGCGCTACGTGGTTGAGCGTCATGCTCCCGCTCATGAGCAGTTATTATTATCACCAGGAGATTGGAAGCATTTTTGCTCGCGTTCGGATCACGAACACGTAATGACTGGACCAATTGTTTGCGATGGTCATCTTGTCGGAACGCTTAACTTGGCTCGTGACAAGGGAAATCCGGCCTTTAATGGCAACGATTTAGCCGACTTGAGCGCTTTATGCATTCATTTGTCAGCAAAAATGGCGACTCTACGGGCAAGACCAAAAATATCCAATACCCTTTTAGTAAGTCCTTTAACAGCCCGTGAGTTACAAATTGCCGAGTTGGTGGCCCAGGGGTTAACCAATGCGGAAATTGGGGAAAAACTTTGGATTACGCAAAATTCCGTCAAACAAGCTTTGAAGAGAATGTTTCGGAAGTTGAAGGTTTCGGCGCGTGCAGAAATGGTGGCAAAGCTACAAGATATACAAGTTTCATAAGATCCCCGACTTCTTGAAGAAGTCGGGGATCTTAGCCTCTCGGTATTTGCAAATCAAATAGGATTGCTATAAAATCGTTGGACTAAATTAAATAAAAACTTTAGTTTTTGACAGTTTTCTTTTTTGGACAATAGTAATATAAGTCTTTAACAATTAAGACTTGGTGATCATTTAAGTAAGTTCTAGAGAACTTAGTTAGTTTTTTAACAGGAGAAGTAGGGTGCTTAACAACCTTCATCAGTTATTATCCCCCCGTAAGTGGGCAATTTCCCTCGCGGGCTTAGGCTTACTTCTCGGTTTGGGCTTTCTAGCCAAGCAAACTCAAGTAGTATCAGTTACAGACTCTCGATTATCATCGGCTCAGATTCACAAAACCTCCGAAAACTCTCTTTTGTCGCAACTCAGAAAAGTTCGAGAGCAAAGAAGTCAACTTAATGCGGCTTCTGGAGATAGAGAGATTTTTTCCCATAAGAGCGGAAAAACAATATCTACAACCACAGCAATGGTTCCAGGTGATCAGGGAGCCACAAAAGGCGCAGAAGTTTTACCAAAAGCCAGTTTTCCTGTAAAAGATGGGATTTACCTCTATGGTCAATCCCAAAAACCAAACCAGCTTGGTCAAGGTTATATCATATTTCAAAAGCGGCAGGACAAGGTAACCGGTGCATTGTATATGCCCCAATCAGAGTTGAATTGTTTTCAGGGTACAATCAACCCATCAGGAGAGTTGGCGATGACGGTTAATACTTCGTCAAATGAAGCCAGTTCTGAGCAGTCGAATCAGGTAGCTACAACCAATAGACTGCCCAAGGTTAATGATGATGAGTCAAATTCTTATGCTTACTCACTGGCTCTGCAAGACTTTTATCGCTTAAATTCTATCACTGCTAGCGATCGCCGCACGTTGCAAATGTGCAAGTAATCTCTAACATCTTGATGATGAATAATGAGTTTTTGACAGCAACCTGAAATGGTACAGATCCCTGCTAAATCCCTGACTCTAAGTGAATTCCTGGAACTGTCAGAGACAGAACCGGCCAGTGAATACATTGATGGGCGGATCATCCAAAAACCGATGCCACAAGGAGAACACAGCGCCATTCAGACCGAGTTAGCACCTGCAATTAACTTGGTAGTAAAACCCAAACAGATTGCACGGGCTTTCTGTGAGCTTCGCTGTACCTTTGGCGATCGCTCAATTGTACCTGACATTTCTGTGTTTATGTGGGATAGAATTCCCCGTAAAGAAAATGGTGGGATTGCTAACGTTTTCTCAATTGCCCCAGATTGGACAATTGAAATTCTATCTCCCGATCAAAGTCAAACTAAAGTTACCAAAAATATTCTGCATTGCCTAAAGTATGGAACTCTTATGGGATGGCTGATTGATCCTAAAGAACAATCCGTCTTTGTCTACTTGCCAGATCAACCAACCACTTTTTACGAAGAACTAGGAACACAGTTACCAGTGCCAGAATTAGCTAAAGATTTCAGTTTAACAGTAGAAGGTTTATTTAGTTGGTTGCTGGATTAATTGTTTTTGCGATCGCTAGCCCGCGCCTCGATCGCCACTGTTTTGAATGTAACGGCGCAAAACTGAGTTAATCAGTGTTTTGTACTCTGCACCTTGTTTACGAAACCACGTTATTACTTCCGAATCTAACTCAATCAAGTCACTGGCTCGTGTTGCCGGAATTCTCAGCGTGGCATTTTCAAAAAACTCATCACTCAAGGGTGGAATGTCTGAGTAATCAATTTCCTCATCTGTCATCGCCTCTAATGCAGCCCAATCAGTATGTGAGGTATTGTTCAAGTCGTTGGCGCTCATATCGGTTTGCCCTTCGTGCTGAGATAATGCGGACTATGTTGTTCTGTCGTTCTGTCCAAACGACAACCGCCACACCGTTGCCTAAAAAGCCGATTCCGATCCAGCGATCTTCGCCATAATCAAAACGCTCATCAAGCTCAATCAGCATGGAATTATCAAACATTCCGGGGACATCTGCAAAATCAATTCGATGTTTACGAATATTTTCAAGATTTTTTGTTTCGTCCCACTCAAACTGCATGAAGGCTTAATGAACAATACACAAATAGTTAAGTCCATTATCGCTTATTTCAGATGAATGATAAATCCTGCGTAGGCGTAGCCCGTCGTAGACATCGCCCTATCCAAAGTTGAGGCAGAAGTTGCAAGTGTTGAATTGCTGCCAAATTTGTGATTGCCGACGTATCGCTGATAATAATCACAGCCTTCCAAGCTCTCGCAGATTTTTCAAATCCAATTCAAAGTCCTCAACGTCGTAGGAGTAGAGAGGGATGTTTCGCTGCTTGAGGAGTTGGCGAAAGGTGTTGGGTTGCATATCCGCTAACTGACTGGCGTAGCCTATCGTTAAGCGTCCTGTCTGGAATAGGAACAGCGCAATTTCTTGACAAAACTCGCTTGGGGTAAGCTGAGATGCTTGTAGAATTTCGTCTGAGATTACAACACTCATGGCAAGGCTAGTTTACCAATTATAACTTTAGGGTAGCCCAAGAAACCTCAAACTACGTTACGGTGCAGTAGCTTTGTTAGACTGCGATCGCTTCATTACTCATCTGCCAACCACTTTTCGTAGTTGCAACTCATCAGCTTTTGCTTAACCGAATCAATGATCTCATCTGAAAAAGTCGTCATTGACCCAACTCGATAGACATCATTTAGGACAATGTGGTAATCTTTGCCCGTATAATCAGCAATAACTTGAGCTAAACTGCGATCGGACATATTTGTGTAGAGTATTGAAAGCATTGGTAAATATCTCTGCTCATCAATGCCTTGGGTAAAAGCACACTGAATCAACTGATAAGTGCTTGCTAAATGGGCTGGGGCTGTCTTCTGCATAATTCAACTATGTAGATTTACGAAACATAAAAGTCAATGCTCCAGGGGCTGATTCAAAACCATGTTTTTCATACCACTTTTTACGATCAAAACCGTCAGGAGCAACATTATCTCCTGGTCTTTCTAAAACAATATCTATCTTCTTAATTTCCCAGAGAATTTGGCAAGTTATTTCTAATAATTTACTGCCATAGCCTTTCCTTTCAAATTCAGGGAAAATTGAAATATTATCTAGATACCAAGCATCACCCTTATATTTATTAGGATTGCAGATACTTGTACCTAAACGAGTACCATCATACCTAAAAAGTCCATATACTAGCATTCCTTGCTCATATTCATTAGATACTTCTTTAAAAATAAGATTTTCGCCGTTAAACTTAAATTTTATCAAAATCATGTTCTTCTTACAGAGTTTTATTAGTTCAGAATAACAAAATATAATCTTTTTTAATTCAGTGTAATTTCTTAATTTAGATATGGCTAGCTCAAATAACCTTATTTTTTCTGTATAGCTAGTTTTTATATGAAAAATTCCCTTAGACAACAGCGAAAAACTGTGTTAAAAAGTCTGTCAGCCTTTATATCAAAGAACAACGACATTGCAACGCTTGCTGAAGTAGTATTTGATATTCTTCATCCTCAACTCGATAAGCGCCAAATCTCTCCAAATGAGGATTCATCATTTGGGCATCAAAAAATACAAATTCCCTCTGACGCAATCTTTCCACCAACTTTACCATCGCTACTTTTGAACCTTCAGGAATGCGGTAAAACATCGACTCGCCAATGAAAGCGCCACCAATGACAATCCCTAAAATTCCCCCAGCTAATTCGTCACCCTGCCAAGTTTCAAAACTATAAGCATAACCATTCTGGTAAAGTAGCAAATAAATCTCTCGTAATTCCGGTGAAATCCAAGTTGTGTCTCTGTCAGCACACCCAGCCACCACAGCCTCAAAATCACGATTAATCGCCACAGCAAACCGCTCTTGATTGATCACGCGCTGCAAAGACTTGGGGTAGCGAAACCGTTCATCCAAAGGAATCAAAGTTCGATCGCGACTTCCGTACCAACTCAGGCGATCGCGCTCATCAGCCATGAGAAAATAGCCTTGTGCATAGCCCTCAACAATAGCGGCGATATCATATTGCATAGATAAATATAAAAAAACACTAGAGAAACGCAATTTGATACTAACAGTCAACCTCAGCGTTCCTCTGCGTTTCCCTCCGCGTCCCTCTGCGTTAAAAAAAAGATGACTCAACCAATTCCACCCATCACCCTACCACCGCCTGAAAATCCGTTACTCGAAGGTGAATGGTTACGAGAGCGTTTACAACGGTGGCTAGATACAGAATTTATCCCCGAAGCAGTAAACCAAAATATTGCCCAACGAGCCGCACAGATTTTTGTGCGTCAACGGATGGAAGGAGAAAATGACCTTGGTTCTTTGGTAATTGCCATTGTCACAGAAATGCAGTCCTATGATTTTTCCAATAGCTTTTATGGAGAGTTTGCGATCGCTAACGCCGTCAGCGATCTACTCTTAGAAAGTCTGGGAATTGATAAATGTTGTGGTCAATAATTTTGTCATTAGTCCTTTGTTATTTACCAATGACTAATGACTAATGACCAATGACTTTTAACTACCAACTAGACTTAACAACTCCAGGTAAAAGACCTTCATGTGCCCATTCCCGCAGCACGTTCCGAGACAACCCAAAATCCCGGTAAACACCTCTAGAACGACCAGTCAACCAGCAACGGTTGCGGTGACGGGTGGGCGCACTATTCCGGGGTAGCTGTTGAATCTTCCGGTGGATTTCCAGCTTATCCAGAGGAGATGCTGCACTTCTGAACTCTTCTAAAAGAGCTTCGCGCTTGTCAGCATACTTTTCTATCAATCTGGTGCGCTTTTTCTCGCGCTCAATCAAGCTCTTTTTTGCCATATATTCTCTAACTTATTTAAAGACACCATTCCCCATTCTACAGTCTATCCATCAATTCTGTGGTTACTTGTGTCGCTTATCCTACAACCACTGGCTGATTAGCAGCAGGACATAAATCGGCAAGCTCACAAGCAACGCAGACGGGAGAGCGGGCTTTACAAATAGCACGACCATGATAAATCAGCCGAATTGACCAATTTTCCCAATCAGGCTGAGGCAATAAACCCATTAAATCTTGCTCAATCCGAACGGGTTCTTTTGCTTGGGTTAAACCCAAACGTTGGCACAGACGCTTGACGTGAGTATCTACCGTCACGCCAGCATTAATGCCATAGGCATGAGCCAAGACTACATTTGCTGTCTTCCGCGCCACACCTGGAAGCTTTAACAACTGTTCCATTTGGTTGGGGACAACAGAGTTAAATTCAGTGACAATCATCCGACAGGCGGCTTGAATGTTCTTCGCTTTATTGCGATAAAATCCTGTGGAATGCACCAAACTTTCTAATTCTACCAAGTCAGCGATCGCTAAACTCGCAGCATCAGGAAACTTCCCAAATAAAGCTGGCGTAACTTTATTTACCCGTTCATCAGTACATTGAGCAGAGAGAATCGTTGCCACTAACAATTGTACAGGCGTTGAGTAGTTCAAAGAGCAAGTAGCATCTGGATAAAGACGCTTCAGACGAGCTAAAATTTCTAGCGATCGCTTCCTTAAAGGTAAAAGTTTCTTTTCCGTACTCCCTATTTTCACTGGAACAATCTTTGCACCCATTCCAATTGGCTAGTTAATTGAGTAGTTTCTTTGACGATCAGAAAAATTCCTAACCCTAAGAGTAACACCAAACCGGTTTGCATTACACCTTCTTGAATGCGTGCAGGTACAGGCTTACCGCGCAAACCTTCAATCAGCAGAAAAGCAAGTTGTCCGCCATCCAAAGCTGGTAAAGGCAAAATGTTGATAACAGCCAAGTTAATGCTGATAATTGCGGCAAAAGACAACAGATTCACACTATTATCCTCAGCTAATTTTGCACCTATTTTGACAATATTAACTGGCCCAGAAACTTGTCCAGCAGTTTGTTGAAAATTGGTAATTAACTGTCCGAACCCGCTCAGAGTTCCAACAAATAATTGTTGAAATCTATTAGCAGCAATGCCGAAAATTTCCAAAGGACTATTAGGACGGCGATAAACTGCTGTAGCATTTGGACTGAGTGCCACACCAACTACACCTTTGCCATCGGCTCCCAATTTTGGTGTTAATTTCAGGGTTTGTTGTTGGTTTTCACGCAGAATTTTCACTTCGATTTGCTGATTAGGATGAGTTTGAATTTCTTTTGTCAGCAAAGGAGTTGACTTTTCAGAAGCCGGGAGTTCTTGACCGTTCACAGCCAGAATAATATCTCCTTCCCGAATTCCTGCTTGATAGGCAACAGATTCTTGATTAACAGGCTGTACGGCGACACCAGCTTTATAGTTTAATTCCTTGGGAATACCAACAATACCCAATTGCAGAGCCAACACCAAGTAGGCAAATATTAAATTGGCGATTACTCCGGCACTGATAACGATCGCTCTGTCTAAAACTGGACGGTTACGCAGTAGATTTGGGTCATTGGGTGGAATATCGCTATCGGGGTCATCATCCGGGAAGCCGACAAAGCCGCCCAAGGGAAAAGCGCGGATAGCATATTCGGTTTGTGAACCTTGGTACTTAAGAAGAACTGGGCCAAAACCCAAAGAAAAACGGTTAACGAGAATACCTTGAGAACGTGCTGCAACAAAATGTCCCAACTCGTGTACCAAGATCAAAACAGCCAAGACTGCGATCGCTGCTAAAACTGACATAAACTAAATTAGTGAAGATATTAAGATATGGTTATCTCCATTCTAATTGGGCATTGAGTATTGGGCATTGGGCATTAGTAAAAGACCAAGGACTAAAGACTAAGGAACTTCCAAATTAAAAAACATCCAAAAATCTCATCCAATAATCCTCTCTCTTCCTCATCTCTCTCTTCCTCATCTCTCTCTTCTTCATCTCTCTGTGCCCTCTGCGCCTCTGTGGTTCGTTTTCCTGGAAATCCCTAATGACAAATTACAAAACTTCCCGCCCTAAATAAGGTTTCAACACTTCTGGTATCCTCACCGTTCCATCAGGTTGTTGATAATTCTCCAAAATTGCTGCCATTGTCCGTCCCACCGCCAAACCCGAACCATTCAGAGTATGTACGAACTGAGTACCTTTCTTCCCCGCTTCCTTAAAACGAATATCAGCCCGTCGCGCCTGGAAATCTATAGTATTAGAACAGCTAGAAATTTCGCGGTATTTACCAGAAGAGGGCAACCAAACCTCTAAATCATAAGTTTTGGTAGAGGCAAATCCCAAATCTCCAGTACTTAAATTTACTACTCTATAAGGCAACTGCAACGCCTGTAAAATTGCTTCTGCATTACCCACTAATTTTTCCAGTTCATCAAAAGAAGTACTGGGTTCGACAAATTTCACCATTTCCACCTTGTTGAACTGATGCAGGCGAATTAATCCTCGCATATCACGCCCATAGCTACCAGCTTCGCGGCGAAAACAGGGAGTAAAAGCGCAGTGGTAGATAGGTAAATCTTCAGCAGCGAGAATTTCACCCCGATAGAGATTTGTAACTGGAACTTCCGCCGTCGGAATCAGCCACAAATCGTCATCAGCGCATTTAAAGCTTTCTTCAGCAAACTTAGGTAACTGACCGGTCGCCGTCAAAGACTCAGTATTCACTAACAGAGGCGGACTCACTTCCACATACCCAGCTTGAGTATGGAGAGACAGCATAAATTGAATTAATGCCCTCTCCAATGCCGCACCAGCGCCTATCAATGTCACAAATCGACTTTGGGCAACTTTGACAGCCCGTTCAACATTGAGAATACCTAGCTTTTCGCCAATTTCCCAGTGAGGGAGAATATTTGGATTTTGGGGAATGTACTCATCACCCCAACGGCGCACTTCTACGTTATCTTCCTCATTCTTACCAATGGGTGTAGAGTCGCTTGGTAAATTGGGAAGTGCCAACACAAGTTGGATAATTTCAGCTTTGAGTTCTTTTTCCTGGGGTTCCAGTTCACTCAACGTAGCTTTGACAGAGTTACCTTCATCCCGCAAAGCTTGAATTTCTGAGTCTTGAGGACTGATCCCAGATTTAATCTTTTGCCCAACTAATTTACCGATTTCGTTGCTACGGGCTTGGAGTTGACTACGCCTTCCCTCAAGTTCCCGTTGTTGACGATCTAACTGTAATATCGGTTCAATGTCGTATTTACCACTACGACTATTCAATCGTTCTTGAACTAATTGCGGATTTTCCCGTATTTGCTTGATATCCAGCACAGATTTTTCTCAGTTTTTAGCCTATTATCTTCTTGTCAAGACAGTTAACACACAAGCATCCAGCATATATTAATTTCGGTTTCCTGTGACTGCAAAAACAAAGTTTGTTTGAAAAATCAGTCTCAATTTTAATTTTTAATTGCTTATTGTGGTTTGTTAATGCGATTGAGTAGCCAAAGTGACGCCACAAGCCCGGCAAAATGGGCTGAGACAGTGTTGGTGTTTGCCTGTACTACAAGCATATCTAGACCGCTAATAATTCGGGTGGGGTCAAAAAATTGGGTAGTTATCGCTTGAGGCGATATGGATCTTGCTACCAGCGTTCCAACGATCGCTTGCGCCCCCAAAAGAGTCACCAGCGTTCCCCCTAAATTCACCCACACCCCTAAGCGTAATACTTGCACAGTCTCGCTTTTCCGAGGGCGGTTGCTGGCATTAGAGGATTCCAATTGCTTGCCAATTCTAGTGTAACGGTAAGCTAAATAAATGCCCCCACCCAAAACAACCAGTCCACAAATTGCTAAAAACACACCAAAGCCAGTCCCCGGATTATTACTAGGACTGCCAGTTTTTTGATTAAAGACGGCGAACAGCAGCACAATTATGCTAGAAACAACGCCTAGTACTAGCTGAATCCAGAAGCTAATCCAACCTGTAAGACGAAAAGTTTGGGCAATTGCCCTAAGAGTTGAGGAAGATGATGGGGCATCGGGAGTTTGTGACATAGTTAGTGATCACCAGCTGGGCGCTTAATTAAGGGACGCGGGGACAACGTGAAAAGTCAGGTTTTCTTTCCCCCGTCTTTGGGTCTTCTTTGATAAATTTACTATCACACTTGCCATAACAGACAAGAGATTCTCTTGTCGAGGAAATTAGTAATAGTTACTACTTAAGTGTTTCCACTGACGTAGGAGCTTTAACCCAGACATATTCCATAGCCTAAGCTTGGAGAATTTGCATTGGGAAAATCACTGTAAAAAAAAGTGTTTATTAACATTTACAGACAAAATAGCATTTTACCTGTAAAATTTCTTCGATGGCATTTTATTGCTTAAGCGGTTCTAATCAGTTCGGCATCACTTGACACCAAGATAGTGAGTTCGCCACTGTCTGTTCGCTCCTCACCACACCGTATCGAGCTTGAGTCGGGGTACACTATTTTGTGCCCCTAAAACTCCCAAACTCGTCCCACAACTTTATCGGCGTGGGTAATTATTTGGTGTTTACGCAATGGATATCTAGTCTAAGTAGCTTGATCTATATTACTGACTTACCAGTAGCAGTGTATACTGACTACAAGGATTGTAGACCTTACCCTAAGGCATTTTTTTAGCCATTCACTAACCATGAAACTTGAGGATATATATCAATTTTTTGAGAATCCTCCGCCAACTTACCTTTGTCAGGAACTAGCAGTTTGTTACATACTGTCTGTTTTATTACAAGGTGAATCCTACGGAACCGAGTTGATCGAGCAATTAGAAACTGAATATCCCATCTATCGGCTTTCAGATACCGTACTTTACAGTGCAATCAAATTTCTGGAAGACCAAAGGGCAATCACTGGATATTGGAAGAAACTCGAAGGACGGGGACGCCCCAGGCGGATGTACCAAGTTTCTCCCGAATGGCAAGTTCAAGGACAGGATTTAGCTTTTCTTTGGCAAGACTACATTAATGGGAGGACAAAGTAATACCATTTTGGATTTTGGATAAGTCCCTGGTAATCGCTTTTTAGCACTCCATTTGTCGCAATCATTGTTCAAATTGGTATAACGAATAATTGATAATGAATAAGTCTCCTCCAGTCAAACACTAACAATTAGTTATGGATACTGCTATTCTGCCATCTACGTTTCTGCTAACCTTGTTGTTATCGGTTGGGCTGTTTTTCTTTATTCGTGCCTCGACTAAAGACCGCACAGAAATAGCGCAACTGGTATCTGAGCAAGATGAAGCTGCTTTAATGTCTCAATTAAGAGAGTATTTTCGATCGCGGTCTTACCGAGTGGCAGCGGTAAACCGAGAACAAAACCAGGTGACTTTTGAAGGTAATGTTCGCCCTAGCTGGTTCTTAGCGATATTTCTAACTTTACTGGCAGCGACTGGGATTATTTGTCTATCTCTGGTTATATCCCTGCTTTTTCCTAGCCTTAGTACCCTTGTTCTGGCTATGGTAGTGTTGTCGCCTTTAAGTGGTCTATTTTATTGGCAAAAATCTGGAAGACTTGAGAAGGTGTCGCTCAAAGTAGAAACAACTCAGAGCGAACAAACCTGCTCAAGTAAGATCACTGTAGCCGCCCATCGAGATGAACTCAGTGAGTTACAGAGGACTCTACAGCTAAAGCCTGGGAAATAATTGTTGCTTTTTATGACCATCTTTTAACTATGAGATGCAGACTTCTGACCTAACCTACTCTTTAGGCAATGGAAAGTAGGAAGGAGGAAATCAAGACTGCTGCTTTGTCAATCTTCCCCACGATACAAGTCGTGGGGAAAAAATTTAAATTCATTAACTTAAATCTGTTGACAGAGCTTCCCTAACAATCTACGGCATCAGAGCGCAATTTCACTAGCGCTTTTGAAGGCGCTTGGCTCTATACCCAATCCCTTCTGCATCATCAAAATAGTATCAACCCATGCAATCTAGCGTGGTTTGAGACAAGTTTACTTTCCAACTACCTGGACTAGATTTACTGGCAATCAGCTACAAACTAAAAAAAAATTAAATTTTGCATAAACTTAGCAATTTTGCCAGTTAATTATAGTCAGGAGCCACATTCAATGCCTAAGATGACCATTTATGGTTCACCGACTAGCTAAGGCAAGAGGTTCTTGACCTGGTGAAGGTTCTAACACCCTCAAACTAGGAAACAAGAAATGGTTTTCCTCTACGTATTGAGCACCAAACAGTCCCTTTTCTGCCCAGAAATAACGATCTGTTGTGTGTTCGTTTCGTTTTACGAGTAGCAACGCCGGTGGCAAAATACCTTCAGCTTGAATGAATCTTCTCGCTGCTGTCACAGGCTTTTCTTCGCCACTCTCGATGCTATATTGAGGCACATGTTCCAAAATTCGCCGTCCTTCTTGACGACGGCGACTCTTCCTTTTACGTCTCCTTGCCAATTTATTGTCCTCCTCTTTCAAGCTATAGATTGTAGTAATAGCTACAAAATCCGTCGTCATTATATAGGTTCTAGTTCAAAATATCAATAGTTTTTAACCTTTTAATATAAGAAAGTTAATATCTTTGAAGCTAGACAAAACAAAATCACCTAAGAATATAATCCCTCGGTAGAAACCATCTCTAAGAAAATTTTAGTTAAGCTTTATTAAATGAGTGAGGTAAAAATTAAGTATCCTCTCTTACATCATGCCTCAAAATCTATAATCTTGAGCAAAAGCTAAAAATGTTAATGTCTGCCAGTTCCGATTTTCTTGCTCTGTGTCGAGAGCAAATAGCGCTGCTAACCCAGGGGCTGGGAGCAACTTTAAGTATTGTGTACTTAACACAAGAGTTGGTAGAAACTGCTTCCGGCGATGCAAAACTTATTCCTGTGGTGATTTATCCAGAAACAGCATTATTGCCGCCAGGGGATGAAACTGCTGAGGTGACAACATACAAGCAACTTCAAATTGGAAACGCCTTTATATTACCCAACGATCAGAGAAGATTATTAACAGCAGGGTCAGAATCTCCAACCTCGCCACGGGAGTCGGAAATACCAGATGCTTCTCAACCTCATCTAAAAGAGGAATACCTACTTAGTGGCAACCAAATTGTTTTACCTCTGGTCTATGAAGGTGTGATGATGGGGTTACTGGTGACGGGTAGGAAAGACCGGGCATGGAATGAACATGAGGAAAGTCAGATTCAACGGATAGCCCAAACACTGGCGATCGCTTGTATTTTAGATCAGCGCCGAGCATGGTTTGAACAGCAGTTGCGTGAGCAACAAATTCTTCAAGAAAAACAGCGCGACTTGCTGGATAACCTGTTGCATCAGTTTCGTAATCCATTAACGGCGTTGCGGACTTTTGGTAAACTGCTATTGAAGCGACTACGACCAGCAGACGCTAACCGAGATGTAGCAAGTAGTATTGTGCGGGAAAGCGATCGCCTCCAAGAATTGCTGCAACAATTTGAGCAAGTAATTGACTTTACAGAGGTAGATTTAGCACCATTAAATCTGGCAGAAGATGAAGTATTTGTCGAAGCAACTATTCAAAAATCCGCTAAACCGCCACTATTATTGCCAGGAACGGGAGATAAAGCAGTTGACTGCTCCCTAGCAGATATATTAGAACCATTATTAATATCAGCCAAAGCGATCGCCCAAGAGCGAAAGCTAAAACTCATAACTGAAATTCAACAGAATTCATCCCTAGTACGTGCCAATGTCAAAGCATTACGAGAGGTATTGACTAACATTATTGATAATGCATTGAAATATACTCCCACTGGGGGCAAAATTTTGATCCAGGCGGGGGCAGAAAAAGCTAATTTTCAGGGAATTATCATCAGTGACAACGGGCCTGGTATTCCACCCCAGGATTTAGAACATCTTGGGGAACGGCATTATCGGGGTGTACAAGCGCAAACAGAAATCCCCGGCACAGGTTTGGGGTTAGCGATCGCTAAACAATTAATAGAACTTATGCAGGGCGAAATCGAGATTTTCAGCCCTGCAATCAACTCCAAGCTAACTTCAGCCGATGCGCCGGGGACTACCTTTATTATTTGGTTGCCGGAAGTTGGAAATTAGTTATGAGTTAGGAGTGAGGAGTTTTCAATTCATAACTCCTCACTCCTAACTTCTAACTCATAACTTCTCACTCCTAACTATTTAAGTGAAACCAACAAATTCTGATTGATTGTCATTTGTAAATCGGTATTTGGGTCAATAGCGATTAAGTCAACACTCTTCTTACCGAAGAATAGACCAATCAAGGCACCGATACCAGCACCACCCAAGACTTCTTCTGTGGCAATGGCGCGATCGCCTGTGACAGCAGAGACCGCAGCAGCTGCACCTGCACCCAATACAGTATCCTTGATAATTGAACCAGTACTAGTACCGTTGTTGACTCTTTCAGTTTTGGTAATCACTTCAGATGTAGCGTTGAGCTGATACTCTTGGCCTGTAGTCAAAACCAGTTTTTCGGCAACGAATTGAGAACCGCCTATAGCAGGTTTGAGTTGACCAATAACTTGACTACCAGCCGGAATCACTACAGATCCGTCTTGCGTAACCACGTTTTGAGATACTGTCAGTGTCAAAGGCGCTGTTTCGTCCTTTGTTACCAGAATTTTTTGTGCTTTGTCATATTTCACAGGAATAGCAGTCCCTTGGGCAATTGTGACTGATGCAGATGTTGGGGTAGTAGAACCGACAGCCACGACATAAGGCGAGTTAATTGCTGAGGCTTGATTAGAACTAACCAATGCTTGGTAGATAAAAGCTGCTACCTGGGCGCGAGTAGCAGTTGCAGTTGGATTCAGGAACTTGACATTAGGATAGTTCACCACAATTTGCTTTTCAGTTGCTGCTGCGATCGGGCTACGGGCATAGCTAGCGATGTTAGAACCATCGTTGAAGTATTGCAGAGTGCTTTCGGTATTGCCGCCAGGAGTATATCCCAGACCGTTGGCGAGGGAAACCAAAACTTGCTCACGGGGAATAGCTTGGTTAGGCTCAAAGCGATTACCAGGATAACCAGATAAGAAACCAATGGTATACGCTTGCCCAATAGCACTGGATGCCCAATAGTTGCTGGGCACATCAGTAAAATTGATTGTTTGCCGTTCCTGTGCTTTTTGGAAAGCTTTGTTGACCATCGCGGCAAATTGAGCGCGTGTTACCGGTTCTTCAGGGCGGAAGCTACCATCAGGAAATCCGGCAATTACACCTCTTTGAGACAATTGTTGAATAAATTGTGCCGCCCAATAGTTAGATGAAACATCAGAAAAAGTAGTTTGAGCTAAAGATGGCAAAGCTGTAATGAAGGGCGCTACAGTAGCGACTGTGACGCTCAAAGCCATAAGTGCAGATGTTGGAGATTGCCAACGATTTAAGTTAAACATTATTTTTTAATCCAGTGAGATTATTTTTTTTTACTGTTAATTAATTAGACATTTACTGAAGTATTAGGTTCCCAATTATTTCTGCTTTTAGTAAAAACCATTACTTTAGTAATACGGCGATAATCAAAAGATATCCGTAAAAAAAGTAGGTAATAGAAGTAGTGTAATTACCCTATTATCTCTTTACATAATTAAGTAGGTGGGCGAGAAAATTTATAACTATGTCATTGCGAATGCAACGGAGTGGAGTGAAGCAATCGCAAGGTTTTCACCTCTTTTACTTTTCGTTACATAGTTACGTTTATTTGTGCCTACCTACTTAAATAAGTATTCCCATAAATATAGATCCAGAGTCAGACGATACAGAGATAAAATAGTTGCTATAAAATAGATTTTTTAGGGTTAAAAATAAATGCGATCGCCCACTATAGTTAAAGTGGCGATCGCCTATGTAAAATGATTAAATTCAATATGGCGAGTTAATTGCTGAAGTTTGACACGACATAAGGCGAGTTAATTGCCGAGGCTTGATTAGAACTAACCAATGCTTGGTAGATAAAAGCTGCTACCTGGGCGCGAGTAGCATTTGCAGTTGGATTCAGTAACTTTACATTCGGATAGTTCACCACAATTTGCTTTTCAGTTGCTGCTGCGATCGGGCTACGGGCATAGCTAGCGATATTAGAGGCATCGTTGAAGTGTTGCAGAGTGCTTTTAGTATTACCGCCAGGAGTATATCCCAGACCGTTGGCTAGGGAAACCAAAACCTGCTCGCGGGGAATAGCCTGATTAGGCTGAAAGCGATTACCAGGATAACCAGATAAGAAACCAATGCTATAGGCTTGCCCAATGGCACTGGATGCCCAATAATTGCTTGGCACATCACTAAAATTGATCGCCTGCCGTTGCTGGGCTTTTTGGAAAGCTTTGTTTACCATCGCGGCAAATTGAGCGCGTGTCACCGGTTCTTCAGGACGGAAGCTACCATCAGGAAATCCAACAATTACACCTAGCTGTGACAATTGTTGAATAAATTGTGCCGCCCAATAGTTAGATGAAACATCAGAGAAAGTCGTTTGAGCCGTTTGAGCCGTTTGAGCTACAGATTGCGGAGAGCATCCCACTTTGATGAGTTCCTCTTGCAAAGTATAACTCACTGTCCCACAAGCAAAAGCTGCCAATTTAGGCTCTACATAAGTCCGCCTTGGTGGATTTTGTTTATCTAGGCGCGTCCAATCGCCAGATATTTTTTGTAGAGTGGGATGCTTACTTAAAAACTCTGAGTCTGCAACAATATCGTGAGGACCCTTAACACTTATCTTAGAGGTATTCATGTAGATATTATAATCATAAGTAACGTTTTGGTTTCTATTGCTATCATTAACATCCTTACCAGGAAAAGCATAGAGAATATTGTTTAGAATTTTTACGTCAGATGACATCCGAGCAAATATTTGTCCTCCTTTAATTTCTGGACTCTGATTATTTAAAACGGCTGTGTTATTTACAATATCAACATGATCGCTTATAAATGCATGAATACCCGATCCACCATTATTAAATGTCAGATTGTTTTTAACTAAAGTCCGTCCTTTATATGCACCCAAACTTGGGTTGTTCTGATTTCTTGAACTATCGATAATAATCCCATTCCCGTCTGTGATCTTTCCAACTGCAATCCAAGGGATGTACATTCGATTGTTGTAAGTCTTGTTGTTGGTGACAAACATCTTGTATCCCTGGTTGTTGTCAAAATTCCAATTGCTCAACATTGAAATGCCACTGCAACCATAAACGCTGTACCAAGCATTATCGAACACCACGTTACTATCTACTGTCACATAGTCCGATTGAATCGTTGAAATGCCTCCACCTCCACAATCATGTACCTTGTTGTTGAGAATACGTATATGGTGACTATGACCATTTTTTCGTCCATCCACGCTGATGCAGTTTCCGCTCGTCAGGGGGTTTGTTTTGTTAGTTTTCTGACTCATCGCATAATCAAGGGTTATGTTGGCATTGTTTCCCATAACCTCCAGCCCGTTGATCTCGATATATGAAGCTCCATTGGAAATCTCGATCCCGTTCCATGTATTATGCTGAATTTTTGGCAAATGCCCAGGATATGCTTTATACCTAATCCATGCATTTGCACTTCCAGAACGTTTAATACTTACTACACTCCCAGCTTTGGGTGAGTTTGTGTATAATCCGTTCATAATCAATACTGTATCGCCAGGGCTGGTAAGGTCTGCGGCCTTTTGAATTGTCCTAAAAGCGGATGAAGTAGAGAGTCCGTTATTACTATCGTCTCCAGTACCACTAACATAGTATGTTTTCGGTGTTGAATTGGCACTGATTAGCTCGCGCTTGGATCGGATCATTTCCTTGTTAGTGGATACCTGACGGGCGTTTTCAACTACCGATACTTTTACTTTTTCTCCTTGAGCTAAAAGACTTAATACTACGGGAATTGCAAGAGATGCGCTTAAGCCGAAACCTTGAATTAACACAATAAAGGCTCCTTGATCGCCACTACTTCACAAAAGTATCAGGATATTACCTAATTTTGAATACTCTTTTGGATAGAGAATACAATAGAGCGAACTTTTCTACCTCTTTCCAGAGCGCAATAAAATAATTATTCTCATAAATATTGATACCAAGTCAGACGATACAGAGATAGAATAGTTGTTGGAAAATAGATTTTTCACGGTTAAAATGAAGGCGATCGCACACTATAGTGAAAGTAGCGATCGCCTGTCATGGGTGATTTTAATCACAACTGGAATAGAGTTAAATCTAGTAGCGGGATGATGGTACTAAATTCAAATTAGAACTCAGTGTGAGCTTTAAATCCTGTGCAGGTCTGAGGACAAAGACATTTGCTTCTTTTTTCCGCAACAGGACACTGGCACCCGCACCCGCAGCCGCACCGAGAACAGGTTTTAAATCGTCAATTCTGCGATTACCAGTAAGTAGTGAACCTAAAAGACCAGCACCCCCACCAATAGCTGCATCAGTTAAAACCTGATTTGTGCTGGGTCCCTGTGTAACTTTTTGAGTTGTGGTATATGTTCGAGAACTTGCATTAATTGACTGACGCTGACCATTAGAAAATTCTAACTCTTGGGCTACAAACCGCACGCCTTTTCCTTGGTTCTCATCTGTATTTCTAGAATAATTATCTAAATCAACAGATTCTAGCCGTCCATTTACTTTAGTACCAGCAGGAATCAAGACATTTCTATTTCTGTCGATAATATCGTTCGCTATTCTCAGGGTTAGAGATTTACTTTCTCCAGGAGCAATAGTAATTGTCTCCTTTTCGTAGGTAACAGGAAAAGCAACCCCAGAAGGAATAGTAGTGTTTCCGTATTGCCCAGTTCGGTCTTGCCCAATTCTATATTGGGCATTAGCAGGAGCCAAGCCCAATAGAGGGCTAATGACGCTTGTAGTAATGGCGATTGCCATAAGTGCAGAAGTTCCAGATTTCCATTGATGTAAGCGTGTCATCAGAGGGTCGTCCTTTGTGTATGTGATGTATTTAATGACGGCGATTCACTGAGTTTGTTTCTGACTGTTTTTGAACCTATCTATAAGCGTATTCCGAAGATAAAAGTATTGATTATAGGACTACTATTTGATTTTTAAAAAGATCCGGGGTGTGTTAGCCACAGCGTAACGCACCATTCGTAAGGATTTGGTGCGTTATAGATTTCATCCTAACGCACCCTACAGTTTTATAGCTTTTACTGAGATGGCAAAGTTCTTAGTCATAAAGTAATTTAGGCAATTTTGATTCTAGGCATATTGGAGCCTTTTGCTTAAGCACTATCTACTATTGTCTAGAGCATTCAAAATAGTTTGAATGCTGATTTTATTTTTTGTCAGTCCCTTATTTCAAGCGATCGCTCGTACTAATCGTGTCTTAAGTATTTTTACTCTGTGAGAGTTAATAAAGGACTTTATTGTTTTAAAGCTGATAAGAAGCCGTCAAAGCCACCGCTAAAGCATCCGCAGCGTCATCCGGCTTAGGAATATCATCTAAATCCAACTCCCGCGCCACCGCCTCTTGCACTTCCGACTTATCCGCATTGCCATACCCTGTTAAAGCTTGTTTAATTTGAGCAGGAGTAAACTCTACATAAGGAAGACGACGCTGACCCAACACTAAAATAACTATACCCCGCGCCTGTGCAACTACGATTGTATTTGACATCCGATAGAAGAATAGTTTCTCGATCGCCACCAAATCTGGTTGGAATTCTTCCATCAGGGTGTGTAAATCATCGAATAAGGTACATAGGCGCTGTGCCATTTCTACATTTGCCGACGTTTTAATTACCCCGAAATCCAGCATATTTACTGTAGTCTCTGGCACCTTGTTAGGAGTTTGTATACAGCTAATTGCCCCAAATCCTAAAATTGCTAGTCCTGGATCTAATCCTAAAATTCGTTTTTCCATTAAATTCACTTTTACCAAGCCAGAATATTGTTTAACTAGGAATACTGGCAATTTTGACCACTTGCTTAATGGGATTGAAAAATATAATAGTTTCACGCCTCGTGTTTTAAACCAAGTGGTGTAGATTTTCAGTTAATTATTCTTTGTAGCACTGCTCCGAATCAGGTATGTCAATTGGTTTTCTCAGACAAGCCCTCAACGCCCTGCAAAAGCAGTCGCGCTCTCGTACTTCCCATCGGGTTAACCAGTGGTTCAAATGGTTATCCCCTGGAATATCGGTAAAACGTTGGTTGTTGATCAGTGTTGGGGGTGTACTGCTGGCGAGTTTGGGGTTAGCTATCTGGATTAAGCTAACCCCCATTTTTTGGATAATCGAGTTGCTTAGGGGTTTCCTGGGAGTAATTACCGACGTCTTACCCAACTATATCAGCGGCCCTTTGGTGCTGCTTGGTGGCTTGCTGTTAGTGCTTTGGGGACAAACTCGCACCGTCGGCTCAATTACAAAGGTATTAAGAGCAGAAGGCGGGGAGGAACTTATTGATGTCTTGCTCGCCTATCGTCAATTGTACCGAGGCCCGAAAATAGTGGTAATTGGTGGTGGTACAGGACTTTCTACGTTGTTGAGGGGACTGAAAACCTACAGCGCTAATATTACCGCCATCGTCACTGTCGCCGATGATGGCGGATCTTCTGGGCGGTTGCGTCAAGAATTTGGAGTGTTACCACCAGGGGATATTCGCAATTGTTTGGCTGCACTAGCGGATGAAGAAAAGTTATTAACAGAATTGTTTCAATACCGTTTTCGGGCTGGAGATGGGTTGACAGGTCATAGTTTTGGCAATTTGTTTTTAACGGCAATGAGTGATATTACTGGAGATTTAGAACAAGCAGTTGCAGCGAGTTCCAAAGTGCTAGCGGTACGGGGACAAGTACTACCAGCAACTCTCAGTGATGTTCGCCTCTGGGCAGAATTGGCTGATGGCCGTCGCATTGATGGGGAGTCTAGCATTCCCAAAGCTGGCGGTAAAATTGTCAAAATTGGCTGCATTCCAGCTAATCCTCCGGCGGTGCCAGCAGCTATTAAGGCACTTAAAGAAGCTGATTACATTATTATTGGCCCAGGTAGCCTTTATACCAGCCTGATTCCTAATTTATTAGTACCAGAAATTGCCGATGCGATCGCTCAAACAGATGTGCCTCGTATTTATATCTGCAATATAATGACTCAACCAGGAGAAACTGAAGGCTACACTGTTGCCGACCACATTAGAGCAATTGATGCTGCTTGTGGACAAAGACGGCTATTCGATGCTGTGCTAATACACAAAAAATCTCCCTCCGAGCAATCACTCATCCGCTACGCCCAACAAAATTCCCATCCCGTTTTCCTGGATAGAGAAGCCGTAACTCAGCTAGGGCGAAGGATTGTTCCAGCTAATGTTTTGTATGAAGATGAAACGGGTTTTGTGCGTCATAATCCGCAGAAACTAGCACGAGTGTTATTGCGGTGGTACGGTAGAGGTCAGCCCCTTCGGGGAATTCAAAATTCAAAATTCAAAATTAAGGAAAATGAAAATTAGTCATTAGTCCTTTGTTTTGACTCATGACCAATGACTAATGATGAATTATGAAAATTTTTCTTGCAGATACAGAGGCGACGCTACGCTTAGGTATTACTCTTGGTGAATCTCTGACCCCTGGCAGTGTAATTTTACTAGAAGGTGATTTAGGCGCTGGTAAAACTACCCTCGTTCAAGGCATTGGCAAAGGTTTGGGAATTGCTGAACCCATTGTCAGTCCAACTTTCACGCTGATTAATGAGTACACGGAAGGACGCCTCCCCCTTTACCATCTAGATTTATACCGCTTAGAGCCACAAGAAGTTGCAGCCCTGAATTTAGAAAGTTACTGGGAAGGTGTTGAACTCATACCAGGAATTGTGGCAGTTGAATGGGCAGAACGTTTACCCTACAAGCCAGATAGTTATCTGAGTGTGAGTTTGACTTATGGGCATGAGGGCGCTCGTCAAGTCGAACTCATACCATTCAATTGCGTCATTAGCAAAGTCATTACCGCGATTTAAGCTCATTTCCTCACTGAAGTACAAGGGATTTCACTTTTCCCGTCGCAACATTAAAAAATTTCTGCAAATAGCCGAGGGAGAACTCCACGCTCGTCCTATCTGCCACTACCACGCTCGCCGCTATAAGTCACTAACATTGTTATCTCAGCCAAAAATAAACGAAAGAACTGTTCAACAGCAGATATATTGCAATAGGGTTCAGTTAAAGCTAAAAACAGAGGCACAAATAGGTTGAGTTTTTGCCTTCACCCCTCTTAAAAAAGAGACAAAGGGACAAGGGGAGAAATTAGATGGGGATTAATACCCCACCTGAAACACAAGCCAGATGCAGGAGATTTAGAGAGGTTTTCCAGATACCGTGAAAAGCCAGTCTTGAGACAACTTCCCCTTGTCTCCCCGTACCCTTATCCTTAAAAACTGATTTACAGTCCGAATCAAGCGAATTTAAATAAACTGTTGTTGGGTTAAATGAGAATTTTTACAAAACTTAGTCAGCTTAGTTGAACCAGATTAGTTTCCTACGATCATTCAGAGAAGTAATCTGGATTATTTAGTAGCGAAAGCTAGTAGAGAAAAGTTAAGCAATAATCAACTTGTGTATAATTCGTCTAACTTTCCTTACGCTTAGTATTCCCAAGTTAGATTCACAATCTATACAAAAAAATAAACTAGTTTATAGTTGGATGAAATTAGTTCTAATAATTTTAACTAGCAACAAATTCTGATATTCACATCTGTAATTAGCACTTAATTCAAGAATATATTAACTAAAACATCTCGTATTTCTACGATAACTTCTGTAGAAATACGAGATGTTTTATCCGAAATTATAGCGGTTCTCAGTTTAGTGCAATACAGACCTAACCCCCAGCCCCTTCCCTACTAGCGTTGGGGAGTAATATTCAAAGCCTCTCTCCTTTTAGGAAGAGGTTTGGAGAGAGGTCAAACTGTATTGCATCCAAGCGATAACCACTATAGTTGACCTTAATATGCCTAAGTGGATGCACTATGAGGGGAGCATTAAAAAAGTGTAAAAAGAAACCTACCCTACCGAATACAATGATGCCTCTGCGAAGGCGGCTATACGAGACTTTACCCAGCGAGCTGGGTTTCAAATTCTACCCTTCTCTTCGAGAGGCTGCGCCAACGGGTTCTCCAAAGGAGTACGTTTGTGTAGCCGCGATTTCTAATCGCCTAGTATATTTGCTTTCGCTGAGATGCTCCCCACTAGAAGTCTGTTTGATTAATTTTGATGAATTTGTAGTCAGCACTTCAGGGCTTAAAATCCAGGACTAACGACTACTAATTATCTCTAACGAAAGAAGCGATCGCATTTTTTACCAGAGGACCGGAGTCGTTTCTGGTATAATATGTACGACCATGATCAATGAATATAGAGGTAGTATCTATTAACTGCTGAAGAATCTCGGAATTAGTGTTATCTATTTCTTGACTTACTTTTTCGCCTGTAAATCGGTTTTTTCGATCTTCTGGAGGTAATACAATGCGAGGATCTTTATAAGTCTCTTTTGGCTTGGGTTTAAATGTCTCATTTAAGTCAAACTGAAGACGTAAATAACGTTTAGAATCGTATCCACCCATGATTTGCCGGCAAATTGTAGTACCAATCTCAGATGTAGGTTCCATAAAGATGTTAGTCAGATTTTTTGCCCAGTCGAAGCCTCTCCACTTGCTTATTTGCTCATATTGATATGGTTCACCAGTTTGACCTGTGCCAATAGAAAGGATAGAAATATCTTCCAATCGCAGATTATCCAGTTTATATTTCTGCTTGATTGCTGGAGAGACTGAAGATTGACTGATCCTCATAACTAGACTCAAAGCGGCGAGAGAGGGGTTGTTAGCAGAAACCCCTCCATCAATATGGGGAAATTGCCAATCACCAAATTTTTCTTTATCTACAGGTTCTAGTTTATATGGTGGAAAAAAAGTGGGTGCTGAAGCAGAAGCGGTACATATTTCCCATAAATAACAATCATCGTACCATTTGTCTCCTACGTCGGGATGACAATTTGTAAAAAAGGTTGTGTTGCGATATAGCGTATCGTAAGCAAGAATCAAAATAATGGGTTTTTCAATATCCTTCATTCTTGTGGATTTATACGCCTCTTTGAGGACGCTAGTAATTCCATCATGAGAATATTTAGGTGGTGAAAGTACATCCAAAATGGATTTTATGATGGGCGGGAAGTTTTTATAGCGGTCTTTTCTATAGGTTGGAAATATATCTTTACCCCGATCTAGATACATTTTAATTAGTTCATCACTCTCCTTTCCCATAGCAATCCCTCCTGTTAACATTGAACCAGTAGAAGTACCAGCAATCAGGTCAAAGTATTCGTGTAAAAAGTTTCCTTTACCCTGATTTCTAATTTCTTGTTCTACTTGTTGAAGTATTCGTGCTGCAATGACTCCACGAACACCACCACCATCTAAAGCTAAAATTCGGAAAGACATTGTAATTCTCCTTGATTATTTCTATGAGTAGTTATTGAAGATTTGGGAGCATCCCAATGCAAGCTTAAATCTTTTCCCTCACCCCCAGCCCCTCTCCCATATGAAGGGAGAGGGGAGACATAATTCTAGTTCCCCTTCTCCCAAAGACGGGAGAAGGGGTTAAGGGATGAGGGCTATCAAGGTTTTTGCACATTTGGGATGCTCCCGAAGATTTGACTTGAAACACTTACAAATAAATTTAGGGTTTCAAGTTGCAATTTCTGAGCCAGGGACAAGTCATATCAAGCCCGGATAATTAGTTATGATTCCCACAGTCATTGCACCCCACCCCCAGCGCCTAAGAGTTCTTCGGGAGGGGAGACAAAGCACAGCTTTGGCGGGGTTGGGTTCTTCGGGTTTAGTAAGTATTCAAGCGGACATAATATCAATACTCTTTGGTTAAAAGAGTAAAGGTAGAAAAACAAGGATTTTCGCCTTTTAGCTTTAACCAAACCGCATTGGTCTAGTCTTGACTCTGGATAGATGAAAATCTTGCCAGTTCAAGTATGACTTTGATGTAAAATTATCCGTCTACTACGTAATGTTAAATAAATATTTGCTATAAGAAAGTTAAAGCTTGACCCCGGACTTGCGTATTTACCTGGCCTTTGTCATAAACTATCTCACCGCCGACAATGGTGGTTGTAGCCCAGCCGGTGAGGTTCCAGCCCTCAAAGGGACTCCAATGGCATTTAGTTAAAAGTTCCTCCCGCCGCACTGGACGGTATGTATTTAAATCTACAAGGACTAAATCGGCATCATAACCAGGCGCGATCGCACCCTTATTGGGAATACCATAAGCTACAGCTACAGCTTTAGACATCCAGTTCACAACTTGAGCCACAGTACACTTTCCTTCCATCGCCGCAGTTAGCATCAAAGCTAGGGAAGTTTCTACCCCAGGCATTCCCGAAGGGCTATTGGGATATTCTTGAGCTTTTTCTTCTAAGGTGTGCGGGGCATGATCTGTAGCGATGAAATCAATCACGCCATCGCGCAAAGCTTGCCAGAGAACTTCGTTATCGTGGGGCGATCGCAAAGGTGGATTCATTTGTGCTAATGTGCCAATTGTTTCATAAGCACTAGTATTCAACAACAAATGCTGTGGCGTTACCTCTGCTGTCACCCAACTCGGTTTATCTTGACGCAGTAACTCTGCTTCTTCAGCCGTTGATAAGTGCAGAATATGCAGACGACGTTGATATTTGTGAGAAAGTTTTAATGCCAGTTGAGTTGCCAGCAATGCCGCTTGATTATCTTGAATTTGAGAGTGAACGGCTACATCGTGAATGTTGGCAAATTCTTGGCGACGTTGGTTAATTCTAGCTTGGTCTTCGGCATGAACGGCAATCAAGCGATGGCCTTTAGCAAATATCGCTTCCAGTGCTGTTTCACCATCAATTAGCAATTGACCATGCATCGACCCCATAAAAATCTTAATTCCCGGTGTTGGCTTTGCTAAAAGCAAATCTGGTAAATTTTCTGCCGTTGCCCCAATAAAAAATCCATAATTAACTAAGGACTTATGTGAGGCACGTTCTAGCTTATCGTCTAAAGCCTGCTGTGTCGTTGTCAAGGGGCGCGTATTGGGCATTTCTAAAAAAGAAGTGACTCCACCTTTAGCACAGGCACAACTGGCGGTGAATAAATCTTCCTTGTGTTCTAGCCCCGGTTCGCGGAAATGCACCTGCGGATCAATCACTCCTGGCAACAAAGTTAACCCTTCTGCGTCAACTTCAGTGACTAGTGCTGTTTGGGAGATTTCTGGCGCAACTTCGACTATTTGGCGATCGCGCGTCAATACATCCCCAATCATCAGTTCACCATTGGGTAGAATTATGCGAGCGCGGCGAATCAGTAAGTTTTTTGGAGATGACATAGGGATAACTAAAGTTCAGACAGGAAACTATGTATTACAGAGAACCATGCTTTTAGGTTAAACTTATTCGCGATCGGAGTAACCAATTTTTGCCGTGTCTTAAAAAAAAGTTTATTTTTAATTGTATGAAGAACCCCGTCAATCGATTTGGAATTTTAGTTCGCACCTTTGGCGCTCACACCGAAGTCCACAATCTAAAATTGGTAGTCAAGAGGCAAACATGACTAGGAAATTAAAGTTTTCCCGTTAAGATTAACAGATCAAGTCTCACTAGGTGAGTTAATTACCTACATTTTTCATTCAGTTAAGTAATTTCATGCATAATCAAGTGTCTGATAACAATTCTAGTCAACAACCCGATAATTCTTGGATCGCAGAGCTAGGTAGAACCATTGTCTTGAGCATTGTTTTAGCTCTGGGAATTCGCACCTTTGTTGCAGAAGCACGCTGGATTCCTTCTGGATCGATGGAACCGACTCTGCATGGTGTTGATAACCAGTGGGAGGCAGATAAAATTATTGTCGATAAGTTGAAGTATAAATTTGCTGAACCACAGAGGGGAGATATTGTAGTATTTTCACCCACACAAGAGTTACAAAAAGAACAATTTAAGGATGCTTTCATTAAGCGTGTAATTGGCTTACCTGGAGAAAAAGTACAACTTAAGGATGGCAAAGTCTATATCAACAACAAACCCCTTCCAGAAGCTAATTACCTCAGTTCTGGGCAAACCACAATCATTGATGTTTGCCAATCAAGGCCAGATCCACCTTTTTTGACGAAACCTCAGACTGTACCGGCTGATTCATATTTAGTACTAGGTGACAATCGTAACAACAGTTATGATGGCCGCTGCTGGGGTGTTGTCCCCCGCCAGAATATTATTGGACGTGCTGTATTTCGCTTCTGGCCTCTAAATCATATTGGTGGCCTTGATAAGTCGCCACTATATCCACAAAAAACTCCATAAAGATGGGTAAACATTTCCACCTTCTCACTTAACTTATTACTACCCCAATTTTTCTGACTGCACCTCTGTATACTTGATTCAAAAATTTAGCGATTACACTTAAGGAATAAGGATTTATTAACTTCCAGATTTCCTGCATAGAAGCATTTCAGTGCCATGCCCCCAGAAAAAGTTATGGATCTAATTTAATCCTCATTCCTAAGTGCCAGTAAAGTCTCTTTTCAAGAACAAGAATCATGGGTTTGAGGGATAATTAGCTTGATGCTCTTGCTGAAGAATGATTTAAGACTGTTATATTCTTCGCTTGAGCAATCAGCTAGCTTTGAGGAAAAACGAAGGAGGATGTGGTATGCCCAAGATCATCCGTAATATTGTTGTATACAGTAGTGTATTAGTCTCAGGGTTAATTGGTCTCTATATTCTTGTTTATATTAAGTTTGTCGAAGCTCGTTGGATTCCCTCTGGCGCGATGGAACCAACTCTGCATGGTACGCCAAACCAATGGGAAGCAGACAAAATCATTGTCGATAAGTTGAAGTATAAATTTGCTAACCCGCAGAGGGGAGATATAGTAGTATTCTCACCTACAGAAGAGCTAAAAAAGCAACAATTTAAGGATGCTTTTATTAAACGTATAATTGGCTTACCCGGAGAAAAAATACAACTTCAGGATGGCAAAGTCTACATCAACAACAAACCCCTCTCAGAAGGTAATTACCTCAGTTCTGGGCAGACTACAGTCATTGATGTTTGCCAATCAATGCCACAGGCACCTTTTTTGGCAAAACCCCAGACTATACCACCCGATTCATACTTGGTACTGGGTGACAATCGTAATAGCAGTTACGATGGACGCTGCTGGGGTGTCGTCCCCCGCCAAAATCTTATTGGACTTGCTGTAGTTCGTTTCTGGCCTCTAAGTCATATTGGAGGAATAAATAAATCGCCACTATATCCATGATGCCTTATCTAGCAAAGATTTTGCTGTATCCTGTTAAGTCACTGGATGGTGTTGAAGTTGAGAACGCTAGAGTCCTTGCCAGTGGCGCACTACAATCTGACCGTGAGTTTGCAATTTTTGACGAACAGGGTAGATTTGTCAATGGCAAGCGTCATCCTAAAATCCATTTATTAAGGGCGCAATTTGCCGTCTTAAATAGAACTATCTCGTTGCAAATCCCAGGTGGCGACTCACAACAAATTTTTCATCTGGATGAAGATCGGCAAGCATTAGAAGCAATTTTAAGTGATTTTTTTGAGTTTGCTGTCACATTGAAGCAAAACTCTCTGATGGGTTTTCCTGACGATACACACTCACTTGGCCCAACGGTAATTAGTACGGCAACTTTGGTAGAAGTAGCTTCTTGGTTTCCCGGTTTAAGTGTAGATGAAATGCGCCGTCGGATGCGTGCCAACATCGAGATTGGGGGTGTCCCAGCATTTTGGGAAGATCGGCTATTTAGTGAACAAGGTGATTTAGTCTCCTTTCAAGTAGGAGATGTGCAATTTTTTGGGGTTAACCCATGTCAGCGTTGTATAGTCCCAACACGGGATTCTTACTTAGGGAAAGTTTACCCAAACTTTCAAAAAATCTTTGCAACCCAGCGACAAGCAACTCTGCCAAATTGGGTTGCTTCATCGCCTTTTAATCACTTTTACAGATTGAGTGTCAATACCCAATTACGCCCATTGTCAGCCGGAAAAGTTTTACAGCTTGGCGATGAGGTTGACATACTTCCACAACAAAATTAATATTTATTTAAAATAAAAAATACTAAGTAAATTTTTTGGGATTTTTTTTGTTTTGGCTGTGTATTTGCATGACAATTTTAAAATTGTTGTAGTTAAAGATAAGTTTTTATACAAGTCCAGAGGTTTTCAGACCGGACAATTAAGACATCAGCAATTAAAAATTCAATTTAGGATTGGGTGCTAATGGCGACCGGGATTTTATAATGCCATACTGGAGCTTATCGGTCAAATTTCAGTTCATTCAGAGAAAATCTGTTGACATATTGGCAGATAAAACTAAGCAAATTCACCTGCGATGGCTTACTCCTCCCCTATAGACGATGTTTACAACCGGCTACGCCTAAGCAAAGTTTGAAAGTTAAGCATTGGAGGAACTCAGCCAGTTAAACAAGTATACAATGAAATCATGAACCAAGCGATTTTATTCCGTAATTATATTGAGATTGAGTGTAGCTAATAGGGCAAAAATACACCTACTATATGCTGGTGAAGAATTAAACAACAATGTTATCCAAACTTCAGCCCGCCAAATCTATTAATCGGTTAGTTGGCAAAGTTTATGCCAAGATGCCCCTGAGATATGTTCTGATTGTGCCCTTTATATTGCAAATTTGTGGGGCGGTGGGGCTTGTGGGATATCTTTCGTATCAAAACGGCCAAAAAGCGGTAAATAAGCTTGCTAGTCAATTAGAAAGTGAAATCTGCGATCGCATTGAGCAGCATCTTGATGACTATTTAACAAACCCAAAGCAAATCAATCAAATCAATTTAGATGCGATTGAGCTAGGTTTGCTCAACCTTTCAGACTTTAAAACCACCGGAAATTACTTTTGGAAACAAATGCAGGTTTTTGATGTTGGCTATAACAACTTTGCCAACCCCAAAGGTGAATTTATCGGCATTGAACGTTTAGATAATGGCACGCTCTTAATTAATGAAGTTACCGAAAAGCATGGCATCGGAAAACTTTATGTTTACAATACAGACCAGAAAGGCAATCGCCGCCAGTTACAGCAAGTCAAAAATTATGATCCTCGTGCAGAAGCGTGGTATGCAGATGCAATCAAAATAGGCAAACCCGTCTGGAGTCAAATTTATCAATGGGAAGATAAACCAGAAATTTTATCCATATCTTCCAGCTATCCTGTTTACGATAAAACTCACAAACTTGTTGGGGTGATTGGTATCGATTTGATATTGTCACAAATCAGCAACTTTTTAGCTAAATTAAATGTCGAGCGTTCGGGTAAAACTTTTATTTTAGAGCGTTCTGGGTTAATAGTGGCTTCTTCTACTAGCAATCCACCATATACCATCGTTAATGGCAAAGGAAAACGTCGATCAGCATTAGATAGTCAAGATTCTTTAATTAGACTCACAACACAGTCTTTAATCAAACGCTTTGGCAGTCTTAAGTCTGTTGTGGGGAAGGAACAGCTAAGTTTTACCGCCGATGGAATGCGTTATTTTGTGCAGGTAAAAAGCTGGAGGGACAAACTGGGTTTAGATTGGCTAATTGTGGCGGTGATTCCCGAAGGCGAATTTATGGAGCAAATTAACGCCAACACTCGCATTACTATTTTGCTTTGCATAGTTGCTTTTTTAGTAGCTATAAGAATTGGGATTTTGACGGCTCGTTGGGTAATTAAGCCGATTTTACAATTAAACGCATCAGCGAAAAAAATTGCTCAAGGTGAATGGGAGCAAACATCAGAAATTCAGCGTTCCGATGAACTGGGAGAACTAGCCAAGTCATTTGAAATTATGGCAAAGCAACTTCAAGCATCCTTTAGTGCTTTGTCAGCAAAGAATGCCGAGATGCAAGTCTTAAATGAGGCGCTATCTCACAGTCAGAGTCAGCTAACTCAGTTTTTAGAAGCCATGCCAGTAGGTGTACTTATTATCGATGCGGAAGGTGAACCTTATTATACAAATAAAATTGGGCAGCAAATTCTTGGGCAAGGAGCAATCGCAGAAGTTAGCGCTGAACAATTATCAGAGGTATATCAAGCTTACCTTGCCGGGACAGATCAACTTTACCCCAGCGATCGCTTTCCAATTTTGAGAGCATTGCAAGGGGAAAGCGCCAGAATTGATGATATGGAAATTCGCTGTTGTGAAAAGATTACTCCTATTGAGGTTTTAGGAAAACCAATTTATGATGAATCGGGGAATCTGGCTTTTGCGATCGCCACATTTTTTGATATCAGCCAACGCAAACAAACAGAAAATTTATTAGCAGAATACAATCGCACCTTAGAGGCTAAAGTAAAAAAACGTACTGAAGAATTCCAGCAACTGATCGAGGAACTGCAAAGCACCCAAGAAGAACTGATTAAATCGCAAGAAATCGCGGCACAGGAACAACAAGCAGCCGTTCGGGAAGCCGCACGCAGCGCCGCCGCCAACCTCGCCAAAAGCGAATTCCTCGCCAATATGAGCCACGAACTACGTACCCCACTGAATGCAATTCTTGGTTTTAGCCAAATCATGAGCCGAGATTATTCACTATCCAACGAACATCAAGAAAATTTGGCAATTATTAATCGTGCTGGCGAACATCTACTCAACTTAATTAACGACATTCTAGAAATGTCCAAAATCGAAGCTGGCAGAATCACATTAAATTGCAGTAGCTTTGACTTAATTCATCTGTTGAAGAACTTAGAAGAGATGTTGCACTTGCGGGCTGCATCGAGAAATTTAGAATTGCTGTTTGAATATACAGAAGATATTCCTAATTACATAGAAACAGACGAACATAAACTGTATCAAGTCTTGATCAACCTCTTGGAAAACGCCATCAAATTTACTGATACGGGGAGCGTGACGTTAAGGGTGAGACTGGGGACTGGGGACACTTCTCTACGAGAGGCTGCGCCAACGACAAGCTCAGTGCATCGCTGGGGACTGGGGATTGGGGACTGGGGACTGGGAACTGGTGAGCAGGAAGGAGGGAGCAGAGGTGAAAGAGGTAATTCTTCATTCTCCCCTTTACCCCCTAATCCCCAATCCCTAATCTTCGAGATACAAGACACCGGTTGTGGTATTGCCCCACAAGAAATTGGCTTGCTATTTGAGGCTTTTGAGCAAACTGAAATCGGCAGAAAATCACAACAAGGCACGGGATTGGGTTTAGCCATTAGCCGCAAATACGTGCAACTCATGGGAGGAGATATTACTGTCAGCAGTATGCCTGGTGTCGGTAGCACATTTGCCTTTGATATTCAGATTGCTCTAACTTGTCCCATAAAAATACCGACAAACAAAATTAAATCCCAAATTAGAGGTTTAGCACCAATTGAGAAAGTATACCGTATCTTAGTAGTTGACGACTCCAAAGAAAGCCGTCTGTTGCTAGTCAAAATTCTCACATCTCTAGGCTTTGAAGTCAGGGAAGCTACTGATGGTAGTGAAGCGATCGCTAATTGGGAATCTTGGCAACCACACTTGATTTTTATGGATATGCGAATGCCGGTTATGGATGGCTACGAAGCCACAAGAATGATTAAAGCTAAACAAATAGGGTATGGGGCAGCCAATACGTTGTGGAGGTTCCCAAAATTGAAACAACTAGCATCATCGCCGAGCCAGAACCTGACTCAAGGATTACCCAATTCAGGCGACTGCGAGGTTCTGAAAGTTCTACACAAAGCTTCTCCCTCACTAGAAGCAACTGTTGTTATGGGAAATGATGCTTCTGGTGCATCCGCCTTTGCAAAGTGGATGCCAACAGCCTTGGCTCCCCCTTGCGAATTGTCTGGAGCAACGCCAGATTGCTCCAATACACACACGATCATTATTGCCCTAACTGCTAGCGCCTTTGAGGAAGAACGCCAGAAAATTTTATCCATTGGCTGCGATGATTTTATTCGCAAGCCATTCACACAGGAAGTATTATTGGAAAAACTCAGCCAACATCTGGATTTAAAGTATACCAACCAAGTAGAAACTACAAAAGGTGTAGTTCTCGATCAACCTACACAGATGTTTGTCAGTGTTGCCGAACTGGTGAGCCTTTTATCACAAATGTCACCTGAGTGGCTCGAAAAGATCCACTATGCCGCAGCCAGCTGTAGCGATGAACTGATTTTGGAGTTACTCAAGCAAATTCCATCAGATAATGGTCAAGTTTTCCAAGCCCTCAGGAATTTAGCAAATAACTACCAGTTTGAGAAAATCATGGAATTGACTAAAACAAACGTAAAATGAATTACGAGCATTTAGACCCTGATAAAAAAGATATTTTGATCATTGACGATATGGCCGACAACCTCCGGGTTCTATCCTCCATATTAACAAGGGAAGGGTATAACGTTCGTAAAGCCTTAAACTGGCAAATGGCACTGACAGCAACTCAGACATTATTACCAGATTTGATTCTACTCGATATTATGATGCCAGAAGTAGATGGCTATGGAATTTGTCAGACCTTTAAAGCTTGGGAACTAACAGCCGATATTCCGGTGATTTTTATTAGCGCTTTAGATGATGTTTTGGACAAAGTTAAAGCTTTTAAGGTGGGTGGTGTAGACTACATCACCAAACCTTTTGAGTTTCAAGAAGTTTTAGTGCGCGTGAAAAATCAACTGGCATTGAGATCGGCGCAATTAGAAATATTGAAACTAAATGTTGAACTAGAAGATCGGGTAAAAGAGCGAACTTTGGAGCTAGAAAAAGCTCTAGAGAAACTCCAAGAAGAAATCGATTCTCGCCAGAAATTGCAAAGTAAACTACTAGATATAGCACTGCATGATTCACTGACTGGATTGCCAAACCGAGTTTTGTTTATCAGGCGACTAGAATATGCTCTCAATCGGGCTAAACAAGAATCTAGTTATCAGTTTGCGGTACTTTTTTTGGACTGCGATCGCTTCAAAGTTGTCAATGATTCCCTTGGTCATTTGGTGGGAGATGAATTGCTGATAGCCATCGGTCGTCGCCTGCAATCATGTCTTGTATCTATTGATACTCTAGCACGATTAGGCGGTGACGAATTTGGAATTCTCATAGAAAATATTACAGATATCAACATAGCAATTCAAGTTGCTGAACAGATTATACAACAGCTATCAGTTACTTTTAAACTGTCAAGATATGAAGTATTTATGAATGCCAGTATTGGTATTAGTTGGGGCAATAAAGATTACGAACGCCCAGAGTATTTGCTGCGGGATGCTGATACGGCAATGTATCGGGCTAAGGCTCAAGGAAGAGGCAAATATCACGTTTTCAATCCGGCGATGCATCAGGAAGCTATTCAGCTTTTAGAGTTAGAAAATGACTTGCGAAGGGCTATTGAAAGGCGAGAATTCCTTGTTTACTATCAGCCAATTGTTTCGCTGACTACAGGCAGAATTTGTGGATTTGAAGCCTTGGTGCGTTGGCGACATCCAATTCGTGGTCTAGTTTCTCCCATAGAATTTATTCCGATCGCCGAAGAAACAGGTTTGATTAATGCCATCAATACTTGGGTATTACAGTCAGCTTGTCATCAATTAAGTGTCTGGCAACATCATCCAGTGACACCAGAACCTCTAACTATTAGTATCAATTTAAGTGCTAGGTTATTTTTACAGACCAATTTGGTAGAACAAATTGACCGAATAATTTATGAAAAGAAAATAAATCCTGAGTACTTAGAATTAGAAATTACAGAAAGTGTAATTATGGAAAATAGTTATGCAATTAAAATAATTCTTGAACAACTAAAGCAGCGAAAAATCAAGTTGATTATGGATGATTTTGGTACAGGATATTCATCATTGAGTTATCTGCATAGTTTTCCTTTCGATGCCCTGAAAATTGATCAATCTTTCGTCAAGCGAATGCAGGAGAACAAAGAGAATATGGGGTTAGTACCAGCAATGATTAGCATTGCCAACTCAATGGGCATGAGTGCGATCGCTGAAGGTGTCGAAACAGAAGAACAGTTAGCCCAATTAAGAAGTTTAAACTGTAATTTTGCTCAGGGATATCTGTTTTCTCAACCTATAGAACAACAACTGGTTCTTAAGTTGCTTGCCGCAGCACCCCAATGGTAGCTATCAAATAATACCTGGGAAAAATTTCATTAGGAATTTAGTGAAAATAACGTATGCACAATTTATAAATTGTGCATACGAAGGGTTTTGGACAACGTATAATTAATTTTTGGAGATGTCTATACCCATAGCTCTTGATAATAATGCATTTTAACCAAACTAACCATCATAAAAGAAATGTTTTGGTGGTCGATGACACCCCAGATAATTTGCGGCTTTTATCGGCGATGCTGACTGCACAAGGTTTTGAAGTTCGCAAAGCCCTAAACGGTAAAATGGCGCTAACTGCATGTAAAATGGTTTTGCCCGATGTGATTTTGCTGGATATCAATATGCCAGGGATGGATGGCTATGAAGTTTGCCAACAACTGAAAGCTGACGATAAAACTTGTGAAATCCCAGTAATTTTTATTAGTGCCCTAGATGATGTTGTCGATAAGGTAAAAGCCTTTGATGTTGGTGGTGTAGATTATATTGCAAAACCTTTTCATGGGGCAGAGGTGGTGTTGCGAATTGAAAATCAGATTAATTTACGTTTACTTCAAGTTAAACTCGAAGAAAAAAACTTTCTACTCCAACAGGCACTTGACAACTTGCAAGCCTCTCAAGTTCAACAAATTCAGAATGAAAAGATGGTGGCGCTGGGACAGTTAGTGGCTGGGCTGGCTCATGAGATTAATAACCCGATCAGTTTTATTTATGGTAATCTCCAATATGCTGGTCAATATGTCCAAGACCTAGTGAATATGATTGAGGTCTATCAACAGGAATATCCCAAACCCACACCAAAAATCCAGGAAATAGCCCAAGATATAGACCTGAATTTTATGATTGAGGATCTGCAAAACCTTATAAGTGCAATGTATAGGGGATCTGATCGCATTCGGGAAATTGTACTGGCGCTACAACACTTCTCTCGGCATGATGAAGCACAGATGAAGCGGGTAAATATCCATGAAGACATTGAAAATACTTTGGTGATGTTACAACATCGACTCAGGGAAGCAGCCGATCGTCCGGCAATTGTTGTAGTGAAAGATTATGGGAACTTGCCCCTAGTCACTTGTTATGCGAGTGAACTAAATCAAGTATTTATGCATCTGTTGAATAATGCTATTGATGCAATAGAAGAGAGAGTGGGGAAGGTGGGGTCGCCTCTGGAGATAAGGAGTAATGGCGAGTGGGGAGTAGAGAATCAATTTTCTACTCCCCACTCCCTACTCCCTACTCCCCAAATTCAGATTCATACAGAAGTGATAAACTTAGATATGGTCAAAATTGCGATCGCTGATAATGGTCTTGGTATTGAAGAGTCGTTGCGATCGCGTTTATTTGACCCATTTTTTACCACAAAGCCTGTAGGCAAAGGTAGTGGACTAGGATTATCCATTAGCTATCAGATTGTTGTCCAAAAACACCGAGGCAATATTACTTGTACCTCATCTGTTGGCAAAGGAGCAGAGTTTGCGATCGAAATTCCCATAGAACAACCTGATATCTCATCGCAATTTTCAAAATCGTAAAAGGGACTGGGGACTGGGTTTTCAAACGAACAATTATTGTAAAAAATCTTGATAAGCTGTCGCGCAAATAAGATTGCACAACTAGGGCGCTCATGTTGCCCACCCCACAAGAGATTCATTTTTTTGAGGATGCAAATTAAAGGATTTTTAGCTTATTATTTTGTAGTCAGGATTTTAGTCCTCTCTGCGAGACGCTACGCGTAGCAAGATCCTCAAAGGGGTACACTATAAACCTTTAATTCTTTACGCCTCTCTACTTACAGTAAATATTGACGATCCGATATCAAGGTTTATCCTATGTCTTAATTAGTAATTACTAATTACTAAGCTAAAACACATCTAATTTGCATATTAAAATGTTCTCAACATCTTGTGGGGTGGGCAACATGAGCGCCTTGATTATGCAACTTAAATGCCCATTAGCTTATCACTTGTTATACCAGGTTTTTCGCCACTGCTGCATTTGCTTAATCTCTGTATTTTGTGCCTTAATAATTTCTTGGGCTAATTGCTTGACTTCAGGGCGCTTAGACTTACTTAACACATCTTTTGCCATTGTTACAGCCCCTTCATGGTGAGGAATCATCGCATTGATAAAACGCAAATCAAAGTTAGGATCGGCTGCACCTAAGTTTTGACTCATCATCATGGCTTGCATTTGGTCAGACGACATTTCCATCGTATGCCCCATTTGACTATCATAAGCCATTGGTTTATCTCCCGCCTTGGGATACCAAGCTTGTCGCCACTGTTTCATCTGAGTGATTTCTTGGTTCTGCGATTTGATGATATTGTCTGCTAGCTTTTTGATTTCAGGATGTTTTGATTTCTGCTGCGCTTCTTTAGCCATTTCCACAGCCCCTTGATGGTGTGGTATCATAGCATCGATAAACCGTAAATCAAAGTTAGCATCGGCTGGGCCTAAATCCATTCCCATGCTGTGATTCATCCCACTACCGTGGTTCATCTGTTGCTTATCGCTACTATTGGTAGCGGTTGTGTTTGGGGCTTGGCTTTGGTTCTGGGAAGCAGTATTGGTACAGGCTGTCATTAACCCACTGGCTGAAGCGATCGCACTCAGGGTTAATACCAAAAAGCCATTCCTCAAAGATAGCAGTTGCATAAATTTCACCTAACAGTTTCTTAATTCTATATTTACTTCTTAGCTTTACAGCCAGAAATGAAATTAGGATGAAATCTAAAAATCCCCGATTCTTTGAAAAGTTGGGGATATGATTGTTCATTTATCACTCAAAATTGTGTAAGCTTCATTAACTAAGTGCATTTTTTCTTGTGCTTGTTTTAGCAGTTGCGGCTGATTCACAAACAAATCTGGATGCCATTTTTTTACTAAAGTTCGATAAGCTTGCTTTACCTCAGCCAAAGAAGCATTAGTTTGCAATCCTAAAATGCTGTAGGCGCGAGTGATTTTATCTTTTTCCGTCTGGGTTTTGGGTTGACTGGGTGCTTTGTTGCTTTGAGTTGTATTTTGCTGTTTACCAGTTTGAGAATCTGGCGATGTCTGACGACAAGCATTAGGGCTACGCATCTCTGCTTTCATTCGCGCTATTTCCTCATTGAGTTCCCAATCACGAAATTTCGCCTCCACCTCTTCTTTCCGTGGAGAGGGAGAAGCTTTTGGCGGTGGTGCAGAAACAGATTCTACCCTTGTCCCAGTATTCTTAATAGTATTTTCCTGTTGTCGCTTAACACTAGGATCTTTTTCAGGGGAAGTTTGAACTCTCTTTGGCTGTGGCGAATATTTTCTATTAGTGTTGTTAGATTTGGGTATTTCTTTATAATATTGATGATTTGAGACGATTTTGACTTTTTCTAACTCTCGTAGCAACTGATTAAAAGCATTTTGTAATTGCTGCAAGTTTTCACGTTTATTAGTAATTTCTAGCGGTTCTTGACTAAATTCAAAGCAAATTACTTTTTCGGCTTTCTGTTCATATTCAGTCAAAATTGATAATGCTTGAATACTGAAGTCAGAAAAATAATTTTCAGTTGCAGTTATACAAAGTTTAGCAACTTCCTGATGATAAGATTCCTTTGCTAATTGATCGTCTTGTTTTTGGATATTCTTGTTTAACAGATAAGAAATACTGCCGACGACAGCAGCACCCACTGGACCGCCTAACAACCAACCAATACCACCACCAACAGCGATGGAACCGGGTTCACTCAAATCATCGGTATTGCTGGGCTTTGAGGGTAGTATTACTTGTGGTTCGCTAGGGAAGGGAATTAATAAATCTTGCGGTCGTTCTTCTTGGAAAAATTCGTAAGCTTGATAAAGCCATTTCACCGCCGCAAATTGCAATTGAGTCAGGTCTTTTTTAAGAGTATTTATTTGCCAAGCTTTAAAGTTATTTTCTGCCAATGCAACTGCTGCATCAGCTTGATATTTTGTGAGTAACTTGGGTAATGCTAGCCAATCGCGTAACTCTCCTAGGCTAGTAGTAAAACCTTTATAAATTAAATTGGCTGCTTTTTGTTTAATTTCAGTTTTGCTATTTTGTTTATCATCAAAGGATTTTATTTCAACAGCAATCGGGTCAATTTTAGCTTTTAATGAGAATTGGATTTGAGAAGCGATCGCTTCCACTCTTGGCAAACGCACAATACCACGATTTGGTTGCAAAATCCCGACAATATTTTGCAACGCTGTTTCAAAAGCTGCTAAACCGCTACTATTAGCAGCCGCAACATCGCCTTTTAATCTGGCTCTTAAGGCAGGTAAGGCATCAACGCGATATAAATTACTAAAACCTGGAGGTAATTCGGCTCGAAAGCTTTCTGCAACAAATACCAGGCGATTTTGAATTTGTTTTTGCTCGTCGGGTTCGAGTAAGTTAATAAAATTGGCAACAAAGATAACTGTTTTAATTCCGCGATCTAATAGCCAATCTCGTAAATTTTCCCGTTCACCTAAAGTCATTAACTTCCGTGCATCTAATAATTGGATAACTAAATCTGCACTTAAAAGTTTTTCTCTAACTAAATTATCTTGTTCATCTCGATCATTTGTTCCCGGTAAGTCTAGAAATTCTACACCCGTTTCCAAAAAAGGATGGGGACAAAAAACTTCCACAGATGCGACATCCTTTCGCATTTGTCTATTGCCATCAAGAATGGCAAATTGCTGTAAAACTTCTGTACCACTGCGATAGATTTCTGTACCATCTACCAACATGATGCGAGTTCGCACATCAGAGCCATACTTAACAGTAATTGCTGCGCCTGTGGTGGGAATTAAATCAATCGGTAAGGTACGATTCCCCAACATGGCATTCAATAGGGTAGACTTTCCATGATTAAAGGGGCCAAATACCGCAATCCGAAAGCTAGGATTAACGAGATGATTGCAGATGGCAATTATATCTTGATGTAGTTGCGATTTGCGTTCTAAATGTAGTAATGCAGATGCAGACTTCAGAGAATCTGCTAAATCCTTATAACCTTCATACTGTTGTTGCATAATTACCTTATCTTCCTCGTTCCCAGCCTCCAGGCTGGGAATGCAAATCATTGAGGCTCCGCCTCACTTTCTTATGGTTATAGGAGGCGGTAGCCCTCCAAGTAGGCATTCCCAGCTTCTAGCTGGGAACGAGAGTAACAAGATTTATCAACTATAGTAAGCTAATAAATTGCTATATGCTGCCTCAATTTTTTGCAACTGAGCTATTACATCTTCCTGTAATTTTTTTAATCGATTGAACTCACCCTCACGATTTATTTCGCGGTTTTGTTTCTGTTTGACTAGATTATCTAATTCAGATTTACGAGATACAATATCATCGTTAATCCGTTTGCTAACTTCTCTTTCGTAAGAGTCAAAACACTCTTTCACCGCACTATAGACAACCTGAGATTGCTCATGGGCGATTTGGGGTAGATGTTTAACTAACTCTTTTTTCGCTGTTTTAACTAACTCTTTACGGGCTTGATCTGCTTGCAAAAATCCTACTCCCAAACCTAGCAGTGCAAACCCGATAGGTCCAAGCAAAATACCTGTCACTGCCGAAATTATCCCACCAATGCCGATTACAGTGAAGTAGTTTAACAAGATATTTTTCCAATCAAATCCAGCCCCGGCTAGTGCGAAACCAGCAAGATTTCCCTTAGACAGTGATAACAATCCCATCGCCCATTTTGCCCAGCCAGGAGAGTTATCTTCTTCAGCAGTCGTAGTGGTATTTACCTTTACGTCTTGTCCTGTGAGCTTTTCTGTTATTTGATCTGTGACTTGACTATAAGACGCGCCATATTGTGCAGCACTGCGAGAAAGTTCTTTAAAAGCTGCATTGATATCTTTTTCAGCAGTTAATGTCCAAGCAGCAGATTTGTCAGTGATATATTGCTCAAAGGCTTTTTGTAGTGCGGTGTTAAATGCTTCTCGTTTACCACTACTGAGAAAATCAAACAAATTTAATTCTGGCTGATAGCGTAAGAAGTCGTTTTCAAAGGTATTACCTAAGTTTAAAACGTAGCTGCGAAAAGATTCGGAAATCGTTCTTGCTTGAGTGTCTCTGGTATTGATAATCTCTTTTTGGAATTCATCTCGAATACCTGTGAGTTTGTTAAACTCTGGTTCGACTGAATCAATCCGTTTTTTTAATTCATTTACATCTTGGTCAAGTAATGGTATGCGTCTAGCTACTGCTTCGCGGGTATGATTGCAGGCAAGTCTTGCTAAGGTTCTGACTTGACGGAGTTCTGCGATCGCACGTTCTCTGGTAAGAAAAGTATTAAGGGCTTCCATAAATTTTGGAAAGCCAGTCCCCTCTAAATCAGCTTGGGGATTTTTCAATCGTTGTCTGAGTGCTTGAATTGACGAAAGCTCAAACACCCGTTCGTCATAAATATTTTGACCCTCTACAGAACAATATTCTGCCAAATTCGCATTAAATACTTGCCGTAATCTATTCTCAGATGCTTGTAATTCTTCGACATCATCAGGATCAATCAATGATTCCCGCACTTGATCCCAAGCATTAACTAAGAAGAAAACCGTCAATCCACGACCTTTGATATAATTCTCTAGGTAGCGACGCTCACCCAAGGTACAAGGTTGAGAAGCTCTCATGACAAACAAAATTGCATGGCAATTATTTACATAACCCAAAGATAATTCGTTTCGCGCTTCTGTATCATTCAACCCTGGACTATCAACAATTTCAATTCCCTTTTCTAGTAGCGTTAAGGGATACTCAACTACTGCATAATCCACATCGGGAAATGCTTGTTTTTTCTCCTGCTCCAGTTTTTTCGCTTCAGCCGGATCAATGGTATATTTATATTTAAAGTTCTGGAAATCTAGCTGTTGTGGACTTTTCCCATCATTAAAATGAATGGTAACTTTCTTTTCTGCTCCATAGCGTAAAATTGTTAAGACTGCGGTGCAAGGGTTAACATCGCTCGGTAATAATTTTTCACCAATTAAGGCATTGAGAAACGTACTTTTTCCCCGTTTCATGTCGCCCAAAACTAAAAGGCGAAATACACCTTGACGGAGGTTTTTACTAGCTACAGTAATATCTTCAATATCTCGCTCTAAACTGAGTTTCCCTGATGAAGAGTCTCCAGCCAACTCAGCTTGATTAATTGTTTCAGCAAGTTTACTTAAACATACAGAAATCTCCGATCGCACTTGAGCAACACGCTCTAAATCTTGGATAAATCTGTCATTTACTACTTGATCAGTCGTCATAGTTATACCTTTATTAAAGATTGGGTTTTTGAGATTCCAAAAATAATTTGTAAGACATCCACCCCAGTGCCCCAACAATCATAAACCCAGCCAGCACTGAGGCTATTTTTACTGCAACCAGCGCTGCCACACCAAGAACAAACAGCTTCCCACCCAGAATCACTTTTTTCATCCAAGGTTTCTGGGAATTTTCTGGCTGATGCTTGACAGTTTGATGAAAAGCTGCGTCGTTAGCCTGGATGTTAGTTTCCATTTCCCGGAGTCGCAATTCAACTTCTCGTTCTCGTAGTAAACGTTCCCGGTGATCAAGTTCTTTTTGGCGATTGCTTTCAGATGTCATCGGTGTCCACCCCATCTAAGACAATGAAATGATGTCAGCATTCACTCGTTAGTCATGCAGTATACTAACTTACACCAATATTTTTTACCCCCAGTAAAATTACTATTTTAATTTTCAGCCACTGCAAAACTGAAGCTGGAAGTTAGATACTAGAAAATGCACTCGTTTGCCAGAAATTTGTAGCAAGAACGAATATTACAGCAGATTGCGCTCTAATCGAATACACGTAGAGACGTAGCACTGCTACGTCTCTACAAGGTTTTGGGTTTTATATATGTACTTCATTTACCTGAAATCTGCTGTATCTTTGAATCTCAGCAGCTATTTAGTTAATGAATTGCGTCAGAATAAGAAATACAAGCCAGTCGGGTAGACAGCAAAACCTAGAGGAAATCATCATGCTTTCATCCCCTTTAGTTGTGCAAATTCCTCCCTCAATGCAAATGACAGACGAGCAGTTTTTTGACTTTTGCCAGGTGAATCGTGACTTACGCATTGAGCGGAATCAATTTGGAGAAATATCAATTATGTCCCCCACTGGTTCAGAGACAGGTAATCGTAACTTCAACCTAGCTGGTCAGTTGTATGTCTGGACAGAAAAAGACGGGACAGGTATTTGTTTTGACTCCAGCACAGGATTTAAGCTATCAACAGGTGCAGATAGATCGCCTGATGCTTGCTGGATTAAACTGGAACGGTGGAATGCTCTCTCGCCAGAACAACAGCAAAGGTTTGCCCCCATCTGTCCAGATTTTGTAGTTGAACTGCGATCGCCTTCTGATAACCTCAAACCTTTAAAGGAGAAAATGGAAGAATATATGAGGGAACCAGGAGTACAGCTAGGCTTGTTAATTGACCGCAAGCATCGCCGAGTCTATATTTATCGTCGTGGTGTATTAGAGGAATGTCTAGAAAATCCCGCGACTGTTAGCGGTGAATCGGTATTATCTGGGTTTGTGCTGAATTTGAATAAAGTGTGGTAACAAAAAATGAAATGGCGTGTAATTCTTGAACCAGATTCAGAAACAGGTGACTGAGCTGTTTGGTGTCCAGAGTTACCAGGTTGTGTCTCAGCAGGAGAAACAGAGCAAGAAGCCTTAGAAAATATTCGTGAAGCGATGTCTAACGACAAGCCGCTTTGCGTCTACGCACTTTATCTTAACGCTCTTCACCAAAATTAGTTCTAAATTTGTCTTTTTTTAAGCATCATCGGATTTTAGGCAAATCAGATGTAAATCATGCCACCGCTATAAGCCAAAATTTTTATAGATACTCACACAGGTAAAATCAAAATGGATATTAAAAATGGCTTCGTCGGCGCTATTGGCAACACACCCCTGATTCGCTTAAACAGCTTCAGTGAAGAAACAGGGTGCGAAATCCTTGGTAAAGCAGAATTCCTCAATCCTGGCGGTTCCGTCAAAGACCGCGCCGCACTTTACATTATCGAAGACGCAGAAGAGAAAGGTCTACTCAAACCTGGTGGTACCGTTGTCGAGGGAACGGCTGGTAATACTGGCATTGGACTGGCGCATATTTGCAACGCCAAAGGCTACAAATGCCTAATTATTATTCCCGATACTCAGTCACAAGAAAAAATAGATGCACTGACAGCACTAGGGGCAGAAGTTCGTCCCATCCCTGCTGTACCCTACAAAGACCCGAACAATTACGTCAAACTATCTGGCAGAGTGGCTGCTGAATTAGAAAATGCTATTTGGGCGAATCAGTTTGATAACTTAGCCAACCGCCGCGCCCACTACGAAACCACAGGGCCGGAAATTTGGACTCAGACAGATGGTAAAATAGATGCTTGGACAGCTGCAATTGGTACTGGTGGTACTTTTGCTGGCGTGGCGTTGTACTTGAAAGAACAAAATCCGGCGATTAAATGCGTTGTTGCCGATCCTCTGGGTAGTGGACTTTATAGCTATGTCAAAACCGGCGAAATCAACATACAAGGAAATTCCATCACCGAAGGCATCGGTAACAGTCGTGTTACAGCCAATATGGAAGGCGCACCTGCTGATGATGCCATCCAAATCGATGATAAAGAAGCTTTGCGGGTAGTTTACCAACTCCTGAGAAAAGATGGGCTATTAATGGGCGGTTCAACGGGTATTAATGTTGGGGCTGCTGTTGCCCTAGCGAAGCAGTTGGGTCCAGGACATACCATTGTCACCATCTTATGTGATAGTGGTTCTCGGTATCAGTCGCGCATATTCAACCCGGAATGGCTAGCCTCAAAAGGACTTTCAATAGATTAGTTATGGGGAATTGGGAATTGGGAATTGGGAATTGGGAAAGAGGAGGCAGGAGGCAGAAATAAATTCTTGAATTTTGAATTTTGAATTGATTTCTCCCTCATCTCTGTGTCCTCTGCGCCTCTGCGGTACCCTGCGGGAAGCCGCTCCGCGTCTACGTTAAAAAATGTCAAACATCACTCAACCATCAAACTTCCCGACAATAGATCAACCCTCCTCTCCTAAATGTGTGAGGGTTTGTCAAAATCGTACTTGCAAAAAGCAAGGTTCAGTCAAGGTTTTAGCAGCTTTTGCAGCTTTACCAATCCCTGGCGTAACGGTAATGGCTAGCAGCTGTTTGGGACAATGTGGCAATGGGCCGATGGTGCTGGTATTACCCGATATGATCTGGTATAGCGCCGTTCAACCAGATGAAGTCTCTCTATTGGTAGAAGATCATTTGCTAGGTGGTCAAATAGTCAAACAGATGCTCTATTATCGGTTTCATCCCCAAAAATCAAACTAATTAATAATATCAATGTCTGCAATCTTGTTGACTGAAGCGAGGCATCCAATGAATATCCAACTGCTGCGTCAATCCTTAAAACATAAGTGGCTGAGTTACTACGAGCAAAATATTCCCTGGCTGGTAAAAATGCGAATTTGGGGCACTTACGATGGTTTGCGCCGTCCTTTGTCCGGTTTTATTTTGGCAACACTGTCTGTTTTGGAACCCCAGTTTGATGAAATACTTTCTTTTATGCTGGATCTGAATAACAATCCAGATAAAATAGTCGCCGCTTTAGGTCTCAACTTCAATCCTGATGAAGAGTTACGTTTAATAAAATCAGAGCATTCTATGGCTGCAAGCCAAGTTGAAAGCGAGTCGCCATATCAGAAGCATTGTGAGGATATTATGTCATCGGTTGTAACTGCTAGCAAGATTGCACCTCACTCGAACTTGTCACGCGCTGACCAATCGGTGCCATCATTGACAGCAACTACTGAGGTAGCTCACACACAGAAACCTAAGTTGTTAGTTGTATCTGGCACTAAAATTGCTCCAGATACTCCCGTAATAACTTCACACTCAGCCAAGATACCCTTCAGTTTCCTAAGGGAACACAAACCAGTACAAACGCCCCTTGAACGCCTCTCTTCAGGAATATTACTGACAATGACCACTGAGGTTAACAGCAAAGCCAAAACTAAAACTATGCCATCTCTAGCATTAGCTACTGAGGTTTCTAGCAACAGCAAACCAATGCGATCGCCATCTGCGCGACTCCCTTTAGGCGCACTGTTGGCAATTACCACCGAGATTAACAGCAACGGCAAACCAGTGCGATCGCTAGCAATTACTACTGAGGTTAAAAGCAACGCCAAACATCCGAATATTCAACCACAAGATGTTAAAAGCAAAGTGAATTTACCAACCACTAATGCCCGTAGTATAGCTTCTTGGATAGATGAATTTTGTTATGGCACGCGGGATAAAGAGGAAGATATTTTGATTTGAATTGCTTATGGGTACTCGTGAGAAACAAAGGGGATTTCGACTATTTCACCTTCAGTTTCTCCCACTTGGACTTTTAAGCCTACACCTCCAGCTTTGGTACGGATGTAACCTAGTCCAAAGTAACCATCAGCAGTTTGGGTGTAACTGGTGAGTTTGCCGATCTTTTCATCTCCAAGTGCGATCGCACTGCCAACTTTCGCAGGGGCACTGAGGCGAATACCCAAAAGGTGTTGTTTTACACCTTTATATGTATTTAACCGAGCAATGGTTTCTTGCCCAATATAGCAACCTTTAGTAAAAGAAATTGTTTGCCACAAACCAACTTCCAGAGGATTGTAATCATCTGTAAGTTCCGCATCTGGGGCGGGGCGGCCTTGTAAGATTCGCAAAGCATCCCAAGCGCGATCGCTCATCTCTACCGCCCCAGCTTCTAACAATTTGTTCCACACCGAAGATTTATCAGTATAGGGGAAAGTAAAAGTGTATCCGGGTGCCGCTAACCCACTACCCACAGCAATCCGCACTCCTTCAGCCGGAGCGATCGTATATACTTTGTGACTACCGTAAGGTTGGCCGATGAGTTCGCCAATACCCAACTTTTCTAAAACAGCGTCACTTCCTGGGCCAATGAGGCTGAAGGTGTTGGTGTATTGGGTAATATCAGATAATTTCACCTTGTCGGCAGAGAAAATATATTTATCCAGCCATTCCATGAGAAACTGGCGGCGGTTAGGCGAAACCAGCAGAATTACCGCATCTTCTCGAACGTAGGCGGTTGCTAAATCAATTGTTCTGGCTGTGGAAGTGACAAAAACCGTATCACAACCTTGTCCTGGCTTGAGTATTTGGAAATTGTTAGTACTTTGGTTGTGTAAGAAATTGAGGCGATCGTCGCCAGATACTTTGATGCGTCCCCAGGCGGTGCGATCGCATATTGCAACCCCAACTCTGGCGGCTTCGATAGCTGCTGCGTCTTGATCGTCAAGTGTAGATGTTGGCATGGTGATGAGAAATTGCCCTGTTTCAATGTTGTCGCACTGAAAATCTTAGCAAATAAGGGTTTGCGGCTTCAATGCACCTCCGGGTTTCTTCTAGCGTATAATCAAATCAAAAGTAAGTGCCGAAGAATAAAAACTTATGAAACGAACTTTTACTGCAAGTGTATGGCAGGAAAGTAACTGGTTTGTGGCACAGTGCTTGGAAATTGATATTGCTAGCCAGGGTGAGACTGAAACTGATGCATTGGCTAATCTTGAGGAAGCTTTGTCACTACATTTTGAACCACCAATAGCTACTATTATTCCTCAAATTAAGACACTTCAGGTAGAAATAGGTGCCGCTTAAACGCCGTAGGCATCACTCTTTTTCCACCCCAGCTTGTTTACATCACTTAATCATGAAATCAGCGATCATTATAATGGTATCGAGCCTGAAGAAAATCAATCCGATTATCACTAACCATATAAACAATGCGGTCAGCTTCAGTTAGTCGGCGCGACCATACGTTTGCATCCTGATATTTCAATTTTTCAGGTTTTCCAATTCCAATGAAAGGATTCCGCCTGATTTCCTCAACTAGAGATAGTAGGCGGATTGCAATTTTTTTATTTGTCTCTACCCAGTAGGTAAGGTCTTCGAGAAATTGGGAGTCGAATACCAGGTCACGTTCTGAAATCTCGTCTTGGGAAGATTCAGACTGTGGATTGTCCGAGTTGGATTTTTTACTCTTCTTCGACAAGACCAAACTCCTGGCGCAAATCGTCTATGGTTCGAGGCTGAAATGTACGGTCTTTCGCACGTTCTATGGCTGCTAAAAGACGTGCTGCATTTTCAGGTGATTGAAACAAATACGCTGTCTCTATGATGCTGTTAAGTTCCGCAGTAGGAATTACGGCTACACTTTCAGCACCTTCACGATTAATAACTACAGGTTCACGGCTTTGAATTGCCTCTTCGTAAATTTTGTCAAAATTGTTGCAAGCTTCGGTGTAGTTTGTCTGGATAGGCATTTTTTTGTTCTTCAATTTATCTATTCTTCCATTTTGCTGCTTTTTCAACTTTAATGTGTTTGTGGCTAAAGGTATAAGGTGCGATCGCCTTTATTGTGACAGTGCAATTACTGAGGCAAATATTTTCATTAGTAATTTAAGCTGTACGTGCTTTAGCTAAAGAATACAAATTGATATTCAAACAATATCAAATGAGTTGTCTGATTATCTTGGAAAAACATTGGAGATTGAGATTAATCTCAACACAATTCAGTTTCAAAAATTTAAGTTTAAAGGTATTGATGCAGTAATTCAACATCAACAAAATGTCATTATTGGAAAAACACCAGAAAAAAGAAGCGGTGGTTGCTGTCAACCTGATTATTATGTTGATGTGCCAATTATAGGAGAAGTTTACGACATTGACTTAGAAGAAACAGCAAGATTAATTCAGCAAAAGATAGATGAACAGGTTTTAAGAAACCAACATTTACTAGAGCGAGTAGTTGAAAAACAAGTATCAAAAGACTTCAGATATGCAAAACACCAGATTAATGAATACATGAATATGTTTCAAGAGGAGTTTGACCGCGTGTTGAAAGAGCGCGAAACTAGAGAGGGCGAAAAGGAGCAAATTCTTGCAATCATTGAAGCTCAGAAAGTAAAACTTAATGAATATTTGAGCGAATTGGCTCCTATTGAAGCATCTTTAAATACTTGGAAGCCAGCATAAACTGTCAGGTAGGCGGCTAAGACAGGCTGAAAAAGCGATCGCCTTATCTCATTAGCCCAAGCCGTTGGGTTTTGTTCGTATAGCCCCAGAATTCTATTCTGAGGGTTTCAACTCTCTGGTAATTTAGCAAACGCCTCTTCAACTAACTCCTTTGCCTTAGCATCCAAACCCAGCCAATCGACTTCACCGACTTCATCAATTAAACTAGTATCAATATCAGCAGCTTCCACCTGTGGCGTGTATTCAAGAAAACACACTTGATAACACAGTTCCCACAAATCGATACTCGCTTCTTGCTGTTGACGCTGCAAACGTAGATGATATCCTGGATGGGGCATCGGCAGACGAGCCAGAGTCTCTCTGATTTCATCTGCCTCTTTCGGCGTTGCAGTTTCCATTGCTTGCAACAACTCAGTCACCAATGCTTTGATTTCATCAGTGGTGCTAGGCGGCCAAATCAGGACATCATGGTAAGTTCCCGTCCAAGAAGATTCATCAAGGGACTTGCGGATATTGTCGATAACGCGAATGAAAGCTGGTTGCATGAGGATTTCAGCCTGCTGCCATGCAACTGAGTTGGTTATTTTAGGTGGCATTGGTAATAAACAGGGACACTAAAAGAAAAATAAACAGTCTACGTTTATTAAAAAGCTGCGTTTTTAATCTAAATCTTTTCTCAAGATAGCGGATTTCATTGAAGAAAATTTGGAGATATTTATTACCAGCTGGAAAATTAGGTAATAACTCTGGGGAGGGAATATGATAGGCAAGCTACTAGACCATCGTTACCAAGTAATTCGAGTCCTCGCAATGGGAGGATTTGGTCAAACCTACATTGCCCAAGATACTAGGCGTCCCGGCAACCCCATTTGCGTTGTCAAGCATCTTAAACCCGGAACTGACCCCAGAGTTTTTGATACTGCTAAACGTTTGTTCAACAGCGAAGCCGAAACTTTAGAAAAACTAGGCAACCATGACCAAATACCCCGGTTATTAGCGTACTTTGACGAAAACCAAGAATTCTATTTAGTACAAGAATATATTGAAGGACATACCCTAGCTGAGGAACTTATATCTCGTAAGCGCTGGAATGAAAGCCAAGTAATTCAACTATTACAGGAAGTTCTAGAAATTCTCGAATTTGTTCATCGCCAAGGCGTGATTCACCGCGACATCAAACCGGATAATATCATCCGCCGCGCCTCAGATAATAAGTTAGTTTTAGTGGACTTTGGGGCAGTGAAGCAACTGCGTACACAGATGGTAACAGTGGGCGGACAACCCTCTTCTACAGTAGTTATCGGCACTCCTGGGTATATGCCCACAGAACAAGGGCAAGGTAAACCACGTCCCAACAGCGATATCTATTCCCTTGGCATCATCGCCATTCAAGCATTAACAGGATTACACCCAACAGAATTGCAAGAAGATCCCGAAACGGGGGAAATCATCTGGCGGCATTCAGTAACCGTCAACCCTCGATTGGCGGCAGTGTTGACGAAGATGGTGCGTTATCACTTCAAAGACCGTTACCAAAACGCCACGGAAGCACTGCAAGCGTGTAGAGACGCGATTAATCCTGTACCTGCACTTTCCACACCTCAAGAATCTGCCAAAAATTCCAGCTACCAAGCAACCAAATCCCAACCTCAAGTATCTCGGCTGCAAACGGTTGCAGTTGCACCAGCAAATCCCGTCCCCGCTAAATCTGCGCCTAAAGATTCTAGTAAATCCGACCCATGGCCGCTATTAATTGCCATATTATTGGCTGGTGGTGCGGCTGCTTTGGTAGCAAATGTATATCCAAATGTCAAAAATTTAGCTGCTAATCTTACAGGTAAGGATACGTCCTTAGCAAACAAATGCTCGGCTGTTGTCGTCGGAAATTCTAATATTCGTTCTGAACCTAGTTCGATAAATTCTGATAATGTTTTGCAAACTGTTGCTGATAACACCAATTTCGAGGTAACAGGCAAGCGGACAAAACGAGGTTGGATAGAAGTTAAACTTAAATCTGGTCGTTTGGCTTGGGCATCCTCAGATGTGATAACCAATAATCCAGAATGGGGTTCTTGCCTGCGCGAAAAAGGCATTGCAACTAAAATTGTAGATGATAGTAGCTTGATTGCGACTCGACCGACTCCCAAGGCACAAGCAAAATTGAGGAATGTCGCAACTTCATTACCAGAAAAGCCAAAGGGGTCAACTAACGATGCGGGGAAATCAGAGCGATCGCAACCTAGTGACAACAGTGCCAGTATTATAGAACAAGCAAAAAAGAAGTATGATTCTGGGGATATAGTAGGAGCGATCGCACTTTTAAAATCAATTCCGGCAAATGCTGCTTCTGGCATCCAGGAGACAGGCAAAATGATTAACCAGTGGCAGCAAGATTGGGCTAAGGCGGAGGCGTTATCTAATGAGATCAACAAAGCAATAGATGATGGTAAATGGGATAAAGTTTTAGATTATAAAAACCATCCAGAAAAGTTGCCTAATACTCAATATTGGCGAAATAAAATAGAACCTTTATTTAAACAAGCAGCCGAAAATCTCGCAAAACAAGCACTAACTCAACTAGAAAATCAAGGTAATCAGAAGAGTACCCAACAGAAACTTCCTGATACTAAGCAACGTGCTACCAAAGAGAGTCCCAATGCCATAGAAACTCCTAAAAGCGGGTTTTAACAGTTACAGTTACGAGTTTAAAGGGCGCTTAGAAACCGCGCACCAGTTGCTTCAAGTCGGCGGAGCCGCCCAACGCACTGGCTTGTCTACACAGATAAAACCCACCTCCCTAGGTTTCAAACACTCAATTTTTCCTTAGTCCGTGGAGGCGGACGAGAGTTTGTGTAGCCGCAAATTCTATTCGCCCTGGCTCTAAGCTGATACCAATGATATTGAAAACTACTATATAAACCTTGCAAAAAGCTTTGTTGCTCATTTTAAACCACAGATGCACACAGATAATTCGTCAGTGTGCATCTGTGTTTAGGGACTGACAACAAATAAATTATCCAATCTTGTGGGGTGGGCAACATGAGCGCCTTTGGCTGTGGGCGGGTGAGACACCCACCCCACAAGAAATAGTTGAGTATTTTTTTCTTTGTCAGTCCCTTATCTGTGGTTTTATTTTCCCTATCCGTGCATTTCGTCGTATTCTTGGGCTTCAACTCGTCTGGCTTCCATCCGCGAAGCAGGCAGAAACTCAGCGCGACGGACTGGAACCAAGGGCGGCGTATTTCCTTGGTAAGGATGAATAACTTGTACAGTCCGGGCTGGACGCTGCCGTGGTGAGAATAAAGCCAATACCCCAGCGACGACAACACCACCACCAATGGTGAGAGTTGCGCCTCCCACAGCCCAAAGCATGGGTGAAGACCACCAAGAAGGATTTTGCGGTTGGAATGCTGCTGCTTTTTGTTGGTTATACTGCTGGGCTTGTTGCCACTGCTGCTGAGTATTGAAATTTTGGACTTGGCCTTGGAGCTGTTGATTTTGCAACTTCAGTTGTTCGTTGTCGCTTTTTAAACGTTCCAACTGCATTTGCGTGTTCAGCTTCTCTACCTCTAAGCGCTGGTCAGTATTTGGGGCAGTCGGTGGCTGAATCTGACCGGGATACATTGGTTGCCCATAAGGCCCGTAAGGATACATTTGTGGCTGCATTCCTTGGGGCGCTACTACACCTGGGATTTGCGAAGCAACAGCAAAGTTAGGTTGTAGAGGGGTATTTGTTCCTTTGAGCAATACGAGAGCCGCCAGCCCAGCTACGGCGACCCCGCCGATAAACGCCATACTCTCACTCATCGCCTTTGCTCCTCAATTGCGACGTAACTATAATCATTTGTGACTGACTCACTCTCACACTCACATTCATAAATTTTGCCTACTTGATTTCACATAATACTCAAACTATAAGCGAATGTATCAGCTAGTTTTTTTACACCATGATATCTGATGTTAATATTCAAGACCATAATGGTCAAATTGTCTACCAAGGAAGGATGGAAAAACTACACTATTATACTTTTTTAATCTAGTTTACCCTTCTAATCAAGAGGAGTATCTGTGCTGGTGTTGGTGGTTTTGATGGCTGCCTTGAGACTTTGGCAAAATTGGGCGATCGCATTTAGTCCTTCTTCTGGGGTGCCTTCTGCCAACCGTTTCACAAAAGCACTGCCCACGATCGCAGCATCTGCACCCCATTCCCTTACCTGACGGGCTTGGGCAGCTTCAGAAATCCCAAAGCCGACACCGATGGGTTTATCAGTAACATTACGAATTTGTTTGAGTAAATCGGACACGCGGTTTTCCAGTTGCGATCGCACCCCTGTTACCCCTGTGACGCTGACTAAATAAATAAATCCTTGAGAAGAATGAGCGATCGCTTGTATCCGTTGGGCAGAGCTGGTGGGAGCTACCAATAAGGTGACATCAATTCCCATCTCCTTAGCTGGTTCGAGCAAGCCTGCGGCTTCTTCCAAGGGCAAATCTGGTACTACCAATCCTGCTACCCCAGCCGCAGCGACTGAAGAGAGAAATTTGTCAATTCCCCGGTGCAAAATTGGGTTGTAATAGGTAAATAGAATAATAGGCGATCGCAATTGGGGAGTAATCTCTTGCAGCATTTCTAGCACCTGCTCTAATTTCGTACCCCTTTGCAGGGCGCGAGTAGCAGCAGCTTGAATTACTGGTCCATCCGCCAAAGGATCGGAGTAGGGTATGCCCAGTTCTATAATGTCGGCTCCACTACGATCTAGAACCTGCAAAGCTTTTGCCGTTGTTTCTAAATCTGGATCGCCAGCAGTGATAAAAGGAATCAGAGCGCACTCACCATTGCGCCCAAGAGTTTCAAAGCAATCAGAAATTGCAGTCATTAGCATTAATCATTAATCATTGGTCATTGGTCATTAGTCGTTGGTAATTCGTAACTAACAAAGGACAAACGACAACTGACCAATGATAACTTTACACCTGAGATTGCTCTTCTTGTTCTATTTGGGCTTGAATTCGTGCCAATTCTTCGGGAGTAAGCTCATCTAGCCGCTTTTGCAGAAAGTCTTGCTCATACTGTTCCCTCTGTTCGTGGTAGGTCATTTTTTTTCCCACCGCGCGGAAAAAATAGGTGGCTAACCAACCAACTAACCCACTGATTAGTAAGACTTGGCTCCATATACCAGCTTTCTGATTATCCAAACCGACTAGCTGCAATCCTATGTATGCCAAGCCACCGGCAGTAAAAACACCCAAGCCAATTCCAATCGCGTCAATCCGTCGCATGAGAGTTATGACCTACCAATATCGTTAAACTTGAATTTGTCGCCGTTGGGGTCGAAAATTTACAAACGGCGATAGAACCAACAAACCCGGAAAGAAGAAAAACACCAAAAAGTACATCAACATCCGCTCAATGGAGCTAGCGACATACCAACGCTGCTTCAGGTACAGCAAGACAGCAATGGGGATTACCAGAAGGTAAGCTCCAGCCAAAATCAGATACAGCAGGGCGACAATCATAAGTTTCAAGTCTTAAGCATCTGTTTTCCATCATAGGCTGAAGAGCCAAACTCAGAGAACTATAGTCATAATGCCTTCAACATAAACGCCCCAGAATTCCTCATAACCCCTCACCACAAGCGAGGAAGGGCAGCTTTAGCGGGCTGGAGTACTTTGACTGTGGGGGCAATTCAACGGACATCATGAAAAAAGCTAATGTCATGCTATTATAAAAAGTCTACTAGCAAGCAAATGCTCTAGTCAGGCAAGATCGAAAACTTATCCAGATTGATTACGAGAAAACAAAAAAACTTCCAAATTTAGGAAGCGATCGCACAATCTAGAAAAATATTTTCAATCTAGTTGGACAAAAGACACAATTGATGGTGGAATAGATGAGGGGGTATTTGCTACCTCTACAAAATAACTAGTTATAACTAGTTACCAAGCACCTGCGGGGGTGTGGCGGAATGGTAGACGCTACGGACTTAGATAACTGAGCCTTGAAGGAGAAATCCCTCAAGTGGAAGCTCTCAAACTCAGGGAAACCTAAATCTGGTGACAGACATGGCAATCCTGAGCCAAGCCGAAGAAAGTTCTGAGTGCTGAGTATTGAGTAAATTTAAAACTCTCAACTCCTAACTCATAACTCATAACTATTCGGAAGGTGCAGAGACCCGACGGGAGCTACCCTAACGTTAAGTCGAGGGTAAAGGGAGAGTCCAATTCTCAAAACCTGATCTGGTTATTATCATCAGGTAGCAGTGAAAGCTGCGGGAGAATGAAAATCCGTTGACCGTAAAAGGTCGTGTGGGTTCAAGTCCCTCCACCCCCACTAAAATTTAAAATACCGAAAGGTTTACATAGAAGGTATGGGCGGGTTGTATCTAATCATAGGTACAAACCGCCCATATAGTTATGTATGGTCTTCAATTGTTACAACTAAGTCAATACTGCCTAGGTTTTGAAGATTTGTAGGTTGGGTTTCACTGCGTTCAACCCAACAAAGCTCTGAAAATGTTGGGTTCCCCTGCGGGAAGCCCCTTCGGGTCTAGGTTTCTCAACCCAACCTACACCAGAGTAATTTTTTAGCCAAAACCTACGCAGTATTGGCAACTAAGTAATTTTACTGAACTATTTGATAAAGTATTAAACAATTTCTCTTTAATACTTTATTTATAGTCTTAGTTTATCAAATTTGTGTAAAAAAATTACTGAATCTCTGAAGAATAGATTATGCTACTGTTCACCAAGGTTAAGCTGGTAATAATATGAGCAGGAAGTCTTTTTGTCCTGATAACTGGAATGACCGCTAATAGTTTACCAATGAGTCAGGAAGATCCCCGTTATTTTACGTCTAACTCTAGACAACTAAATGTGCAAATTGCACAAGAGGAGGTTTATAGCTTCTTTGTGGAAATTGTCAAAAAATTGCCCCCAGAGGATGTTTTACGGGAATTCAAAGGTTTATTTATAGACGGTCTTGATTCACAAGATTCTGATTATATACCTGGAATATACAGCATTTTTTTAGATGATAATCAAGAGGAGTTATGTAATACAATTAAGCGGTGTTGCTACATTATAGTTAATAATTGGAAAACCAATCGGAAAGACAAATATATCCAAGAATTACTTAATTTATTTGTTAATGAAAATCTCAAGATAAAGACGAATAATCCTCCAGTAGTAAAAACTTGTAAAGCTTGGCTAGAGAATTTTGTCAACAGCAAAGATTACAAGGATCTTAAATTATTTACTACGAGATATGAAGAATCATTTAAAGGTCATTGGGCTAATCGCTACACATCCTATTTATTAATTGATCAATCTGTTAACGAAAAGAATCCCAGAGAGCAACAAGAAGCTGCTAGAAGACTTTCTAAAGAGATAAAGGACAAATTTAAGTTTGAACTAGCAATGTATGTTGCTCGTTCTCAATCTGCCGTTTCCAGCACAACGCGGTACAAAAATCCAAGTGTTTTGGGAGATCAAGCACTGCGTTTAATAAAAGCAATTGTCTTAAAACGAGGTGCATTTAGTCATGAAAATATTGCCCATATATTCATCAAGCAAACTCAAAATCAAACTCTGGAAGAGTTTAAAATAAATCTGGAAAAATATCTCTTTTTTTCCGTAGAAATTCAAGAATCAGTTGAGATTTTGCGGCAGCAGTTTTCAGAGAGTTTATCCTTATGGAAAACGGATTATAATCAACAAAATATCACTAAAGAATTATTTTTGAGAACCTGTAATCGAGTGATTGACTGCTTGACAACAGAAAATGGCAAAGAGCCTTCATCATTATTTATATTATTGCTTAACCAAGGTCATGCTTTAACATTGGTAATTGTCCTGTTAAAGATTATTTTGATTTGTAAAAATTCCCGCAGACATTTAGAAACTCGGATTGCTCATCTGATTCGTTTTTACGAAAAGTATTCGGAAGAGGAATGCAAGGGGGTAATAAATTTTATCGAGATTTTTAATATTACCTTTGCAATTTATGCAGAAAACGTAGAATATAACTTGATTAAGATGGAAGAAGAGGAACAAAGCAGTAATGAGCAGTTAAATCTGGATGGTTATCGCGTGTTTTCACAGATGAAGGTAGATAGACAAAAATGAGTGTCGCCTAATTCAGGATTTAGCAAGGCGTTCGTCTAACCAAGCGAGGGTAGCACCCGCAGTTTCGGCTAGAATACTAATGAGGCGATATAGAGCGATCGCACTAAATACTAAAGCTGCTGGAAAGTGATGTTGCAAAAGTTGATATGCAGTCGCTTCAAACACACCTAACCCACCAGGCGCACCCGGTATGACAAACCCTAACAACCAAGCGCAACTAAAAGCCCCTAACAACAAAGGAATTTGATTCGCATTTAACGAACCCAGGGCGAACATAGTTAATATAAATCCTGTGGCGCGTAGTGCCATAAAGCCCAATTCTCCTAACAAAGGGCGTAGAGGATAGCTTTTAAGACTGAAGGGAACAGCTTGCTTAGTGGTAGCAGGAGACTTTCTTGCTTTCAATCTGTACAAAAGGCGAATAACTGGGTTTAAAAACCAGGGATGAATTGCACAAAGAACTAAAACTAAACTCAACAATTGTAGTATTTGTATAACAAAAGTAGTATTAGCTGCCGCAAATTGGCTACTGCATAGGACAATGATGATTAAAGCAGCCGCTAGCATGAGTAGCGGTTCCAGCAAAACGCTTAAGGTGGCTGCACCGGTAGAAATATTGGCATTTTTGGCGGCGACAATTCGCCCGTAATGATGCCAGATATTACCTGGTAAATACTTAGCGATGTTCGTTTTTAGGTAAACTTGGATAAATTGGGGAGATGATACAGGTTGATTTAACTCTTTTAGAATCCAAGTCCAGATCCAGCCTGCCCAAGTATGAGCTAGTAAAGTTACCCCTGTAGCGATCGCTATGACTGCCCATCCTACCCCATCAATGCGGATAGCAGTCACCTCAATCCAATTATCCTTCAGAGCTTTACCTAAAAAAAACAGCGTTCCCCCCAAAATTATCCAGCGTAAAAATTGCTTCATGAATTTAGTAATATTAACGGTAGAGTCACAAGGGCTGAATACCTCAATTCTTATGGTATTTCAGCTATATATCCAAAGCTTTTGAAGTCTCAAACAGGTTGATGTAGCTATTTTTACAACAACTATATTACCTTAATTTATATCTCCCTAGAGTTAGATAAAAATATAATTTTTGTGCTGATTAAAATGTGACTTGCGCTAGATGTCAAACTTCTTTGATTATTTATATTATTAGAAAAAGTTATTATTTTATCTGAATTGTTCGGATACAAAAATAATTCCAAATGCTATCTTGGTTGAAGTTTAACTTAGTCACAAAAATGCAAGGAGTAGAACTATGAAAAAAGTAGGTAGTTGGCTGAAAAATATTCGTCCGTTGAAAGTTTTGACTGTTTTTTTAGCAGGAATCTTTCTATTTGTGGCACAGGCTTGTGGCGCTCCAGGAGTAGCAGCACAGCCACCACAGCCAGGTTCCCAAGCACCGAATGTCCAACGATATGATCCCACAAAAAATTATCCTCTAAATTCTCCCACCGGTGGGATAAATAACTTTAGTGATGTAGATCCCAGAGCGCAAGATGAAAAGGCAGCCAATGATAGAGCTGAGGCGCTAGTGAAAAATGCTCAAAAAAATATCGAGCAGAAGGGAATTGACACCAGAGAGCAATATGGCCGGAATTTCCAACAAGGTACACCCCTTGGTGAAAGAGTAAAGAACCTAGGTGAAGATATCGGCAGTTCTGCTGATGAAGTGCGGGAAGGTCTTGTTAAGGGGACTCAGCGTGGATTTGAAAATCTCAAGGGAAATGCCCAAAATGCAGGCGAAGACTTGAGCAAGAATGTTCAGCGTGGGGCTGAAAACGCTGGTAAAAATGTTCAGCGCACAGCTGAGGATGCAGGGGATGCAGTAAAGAGAACAGTCAGAGACGTTAATTGAAATTTGCAAAAACCTGAAATTGCCCACAGACTAAATTCTGCGCATACCTAAAGAAAGCCTGCATAAGCAGGCTTTTATGAGTTTGAAGCGCAGTTCAAAATATTATCAACCCAATTTCTGATAATTATCGGCGATATTCATCGCCACAATCGCCGATTACCTGGTACAAATCTCGTGACTGGTGAGATACTGCATTGATGCGATCGCGATCGTCAGCATCTAAACTAAAATTAAATACTTTGGCGTTATCTTCTATATGTTCAGATACACCAAGTCTGGCCCCAACTATCACACCTCCTACAGTTGGCTGATCTAAAATGTAACGCACTGCCACGTTAGAAATGCTTACCCCATGCCTATTAGCAATTTCCTTCAGAATAGCCAGCAACTCTTGAAATAATTGCCAACCACCCCAACCATCGATCATATTTTTATATTTTTTCAAACTAGCAGTAGCTAGATCAAATCCTTGCGGTTCCGGTTTTCCTAAATAGTTTTCTGATAACAAACCACCGCACAGTGTCCCGTAGGTAAAAAGCTTTATATCATGCTGTTGACAAAACTCTACCATATTAACTTCGGGACGGCGGTCAACAAGGGAAAATTGCACTTGGTTAGAAACAATTTTGATACCTGCTTCGGTAATAATCTTCAAGTTTTCCGTGTCAAAATTAGTTAAACCTAGATGCTTAATTTTACCCTCAGTCTGAAGTTCTGCCATATATTTGAGGGCATCCAGGTAATTTTTATCCTGATATTCCCACCAGTGAAATTGCATCAAATCTAACGATTGTACATTCATTCTTCTCAGGGAAATATCAATATTTTCTTCGACGAGTTTTTTCGTCATTTTTCCTGGACGAGGCACCCATTTTGTAAACGCTTGTACCTGAGATAAAGCATCTTTCCCACGAGTATCAATTAATTGACAGCGAAACTCACCAATAAAGTCTTCTGCAGGGCCATAATGATCTGCTAAATCCCAAGTAGTAAAACCTGCATCTAAATATTGAAACATAGTCTCAATGGCAGCTTGGGGATTGATCTGTCCGTGTGCGCCGGAGACTTGCCACATACCATTTAAAATGCGGCAAATGTTTAAGTCGGGAGTGAATTGGAGACGGCTAGCTGCGGGTAAGTTCATATTCGAGTTTAGAAGTGAGAAGAATTAATAATTAGTGAGTTGCCAAGCGGGTTTTTACAGCCTCCTCAATTTTATTATGAATGATTTAGGACTGCCAGAGTTAATGACTGCTAAAATCTTAACTCCTAACTCATAATTTTCTAACGCCAGCCTTTTTCAGCTTGTTCGAGAACGTAAGCAGCAACCTCTTGAATTTGCTGTTCAGTCAGGCGTTCTTTGTAAGCTGACATATTATTTTTACCATTGGTAACTATAGATGTAACTGCCTCGATTGAATCCATGCCATACTTTTTCAGTGCTTGCTTTTTGAGATTTTTACCTCGCCTAATTATATTGCTGCCGTTGATATGACAAGCAGCACAATTAACACTAAATATTTGTTCGCCGTTAACTGTGTCTGCTGCACTAGCAGGTAAAGTAAAAGTACTGATTAATAACACAAATGTTACTAATACTAATGTGAGTAGTTTTTTCAATTAACTTCTCCCGATTTTGACATTCTGGTTGCAAGCATAAGTGTCAGAAGCAATACTAGAGTGATTCAAAGTCAGTTGTAAATCCAGCAAAATTTGCACAATCTTCTTGAAAAGCTTCTGCATCACTAACATCCTCAATTTTATAAGACATGATGCGCGTACCATCTGGCATTTTTTTGGAACCAATCAATTCACCTTGATATTTTGCGGCGATCGCTTTAAAATCAATACCATAAAGCTTCCAAGCATCACCCGAACAAGTAATATTTACTCGCCACATATTTCACCCCCAATTACTACCACCAAATATTCATCATCTCACAAATGGGCAAGTTCTTACATATCACCTCTTTGGGACTGGAATTTTCTATCTAAAGGAAGTGCCTAGCCCAATGAGGCTACGCCATAATGTGGATGTAGGAACACGTCTATAAACTTTTATCCCAATTAGTTAAATTTCAAGAGTTGAAAATGCCTAACAATATCAAACAACAAATTCAAGCCGACTTGCAACAAGCGAAAGAAACTGGACAATTAAGAACCGATCGGATTCGAGAAATTGTGAAATCCGCAGTTTCTCAAGTAGGTTCTGAGTTTAAACAAGGTTCTACTGAACTTCGTAGTCTTGTTAGAGATGCCGTTTCTGCTGTAATTGAAAACTTCCAAGAAAAAGGCAGTGAACTTAAAGATGAAGTGACAGCTTCCATTGAAGGTGCGCTGGAAGGAATTAATAGTCAAAGGCACGAAGCCATTGCTAAAACTCAGACAGATATCAAGCAGCTACAGGCTCAACTAGATGGTCAAGAAGAACAATTACAGCAAGAGGTTGATGTAATTTTGGCAGAGATTGAAGACACAGGTAGAGAAAAATCTGCTAGTACTAAAACTGCCATTGATTCTGCTGTTAATACGATTAAAGATAGTGAAGAAGTTGCATTGTTAAAAAAACGTTACGCGCAACTGCAATCACAGCTAGCCATTGTCCGAGCTAACTTAGCTGCACGCTATGGTGGAAGATCTTTAGAGGTTCAAGATTATCTAGACGAGGCTAAACACTGGTATGATAAAGCTCGTCCCCAAGCGGAGTCTGTAGCTGTACAGGTAGAACAGAAGCGATCGCAGTTAGAAGATAAACTTGGTGAAGCTGGTACATCTCTAGCTAGAAAAGAGCGCCAAATTAAACAAACATTGAGAGAGTTACTCTTAACGGCGGCTGACTTGTTCAAAGATAAAGATAAGGAACCTGCTGAAAAAGAACGGGAAACTATTCATAAATAGACTACTTTGATGTTTGTTGATTTAGCTCAGTAGATTTTAAGTAGGGTGCGTTACGGCTTTAGCCATAACGCACCATGTTGTATAACTATTAAGTGCTTTCCAGAAATCTTTTTCTTTACAAATCATATCGAAGTATACGCCTAATACAACGGCAGATTGCATACATAAAAAATGGTGCGTTAGGTGAAACACCGTAACGCACCCTCCTTAATTGAAAGTCTTTAAAACTATCCTTACGTATTAGTAAATACGCCCTTGTTCATTAAGTTGTTCGTCATGCTTGGCTATAACCCAAATTGCATGAATACTACCGGGAAGCCAACCTAGAAAGGTAAGTAAAATGTTAATAAACAAAGTGGGGCCAACTCCAACTGTCAAGAAAACGCCTAAAGGAGGAACTAAGAGACCTAGAAGAAAACGAACTAGTTTCATGATTTTACAACTTTGTGATTTTGTTTAATTACATTCTTTTGAAGATGCCTAATTAGGAAATCCATCTTCAGAGATTTTATGTAAGCAAGAAGCCTGATATAACCGGTGTTTCTTTCTACTCCTTCTAAATTATCTAGAAGGTAATTCCGTTTGGTTCTTGACATTCCCACTGCCTGTCAAAAGACTTCTTTCAACAAAGTAGTTGTTAATGAAGGTGTTAGCAAAAGTTAAAATTACTGGGCCGAGAAGGAAACCAATAATTCCGCGAACTGCGAACCCAGGAACTAGCACTGCTGCTAGCCAGAAACACAAACCGTTGACGATGAGCGAAAATGCTCCAAATGAGAGAAAGTTAAGTGGTAGCGAAAGAGCAGAGAGAACTGGTTTCACTGAACCGTTAATTAGACCAATTACTAAAGCGGCAATCAACGCTGCGGGAAAATTCGCAATATTAACGCCTGGAACAACTAAATCAACAATCAACAGGCTCAAAGCTGTAGCTAAGGCGGTTAATAATGGTGTCAACATTTTTTTGACCTACTAAATATTTTTTGTTTCTTACTTCTTATCTCATCTTTAACTATGTGCGAGAGTTTAACCTCTCTTGCAAGATAGAATTTACTTCTACCATTAGGTCTATCATTGATAAAGCGCTTCTCTTTTGAGTCTAATACAGACCTAACCCTCAGCCCCTTACCTACAAGGAAAGGCTACGGTGTACACACATCTTTTTACAAAACCAAAACCGTTGAAGATCCCCCTAAATCCACGCCACGTGCAACAAGAGTGGCTCGCCGCCCAACGCAGTGGCTCCCCTTATAAAGGGGGACTTTGATTCCGGTTTCCCCCTTTTTGAGGCTTGATCGGGGGGATCTAGAAGTACTTAAAATCACAGCCAAACACTTTTCAAACAACCTCTAAGAATCAGGTAATTAAGTTAGTCAATAGTAATAATTATCGCCAAGACTGAATACCAGCGTCTCAGTATTTACCGGAGAGCGCTATTCCGGGTTAGGATGATGACTAGCGATGCCTTGATTTAGATATCGATATTGAATTGTTGAAATTTTATGGGCAATAGTCCACCAGATGGCAGTATCAACCTCCTCTGAACTGGCGAGGAAGTCTCCCAGCGCGGGGGAGACTTAGGAGATATATCTCATGCTCACACAGGATATTCGTGATTTGCTGACTGATACTACCGATTTAAACCAGTTGAAATGGGATTTAAATCGCTTGCAACCTGTGGATGTGGGAGATTACATTACACAATTGCCTAAGAAACAACGCGCGATCGCATTTCGTTTACTCAACAAAGCTCAAGCAATTGATGTATTTGAATATCTGCCCACAGAAGTCCAAGAAGAACTACTTAATTCTCTGCATGATGTCCAAGTAGTGCAACTTGTAGAAGCTATGAGTCCCGACGAACGGGCAGAATTGTTTGATGAACTACCTGCTGGAGTCATCAAACGGCTATTGCAAGAACTGAGTCCAGAAGAAAGGCAAGCAACAGCAACGATTCTCGGCTATCCAGAAGGCACGGCTGGGCGGGTGATGACAACTGAATATGTAAGGTTGCGCCAAGGATTGACTGTAGGTGAAGCCCTAAGCAAAATCCGCCGTCAGGATGAAGACAAGGAGACAATTTACTACGCCTACGTCACAGATGACAACCGGACGCTGGTAAGAGTAGTTTCACTGCGTCAATTGCTATTTACCTTTCCTGAGGTTTTCATTAAAGATATTGCTAGCGATCGCGTCATCAAAGTTAGAACCGAAACCCCTCAAGAAGAAGTGGCGCGAATTATGCAGCGCTACGACTTAATCGCTATCCCCGTAGTTGATCGAGAAGACAGATTAGTGGGCATTGTCACCATTGATGATGTCATGGATATTTTGGAAGAGGAAGCCACAGAAGATATCCAAAAACTGGCGGGTGTCAGTGGTGATGAAGCAGCTTTATCCTCTCCCCTACTCACCATCCGCAACCGCTTACCTTGGCTTTTGGGCATCATGGCACTGTATATTGGTGCCGCCAGTGCGATCGCGCCTTTTCAATCTGTCATCTCCGCAGTGCCAGTTTTAGCAGTCATCATGCCGATTTTTTCCAACACAGGTGGTACTGTCGGTATTCAATCATTAACGGTAACAATTCGCGGCTTAGGAGTGGGCGAGGTAACACCCAAAGACACCTTGAAAATTCTCCGCAAGGAACTTCTAGCTGGTTTAGGTACAGCTCTCGCTTTAGCCACAACCATGATATTGCTTTCCTTAATTTGGGCGCAACCCCAAGAACGATGGGTGGCTTTAATTGCCGGCATGGTAATGGCAACAAATACAATTGTGGCTGTTACACTCGGCACTTTACTGCCAATGGGTTTGAAACGCTTAAAACTTGACCCAGCTTTAGTTAGTGGTCCTTTAGTCACTACAATGCTAGATACAATTGGGTTTTTAACGTTCCTTTCCTTGATTTCCTTTGCTTTGCAGGTATTACATTTACCAAGTTAATCGTCAGTTTTCACATTCCCCGCTAAGGGACTTCCAAATAAAAAAACATCCCAAATTCTCTTGTGGGATGGGCATCTTGCCCGTCCCAGGTCTAGGGCGCTCATGTTGCCCACCCCACAAGATGGATCATTTATTTTTTGTCAGTCCCTAAAAATAAATTAAAAAGCCAGAGGAATGGGTGAATATTTAATACCCGCAGCTATTTTTGTGATTGCAAAATTACAGGTTCCTGACAATTAGAACTATAACCCGGTAAAACTTTTATCTCTGGCTGAGTCAACCGTAGCGTTAAAGAAAGTCGGACTTTACCGCTATTATTACGTACTGAACGATGTAATAGTTCATTACTAAATAGTACAAATTCACCAGGACGTAGCACCACAGGAATAGCTTTTTGGGCAACTTCATCACTGATTTCAAAAAAGTGATTACCACTAAAAGGATCGGTTCCTTTTATCTGGCAATCTTTTAAGTAAATATTAGGTATATACTCAAATCCATTATATTCATTAACTTCTGTCAAAGCTATATAAGCATGGATAGTTTTACCGTCTCCTTTTAGCAGTTTAGGATAAGAGTCTTGATGCCAAAAAGGAATTAATTGCTGTGCGGGATAATTTACCCACAACTCTGATCGCCATAATACTAAATTTTCTCCTAAATGAGCATTAAGCCTTTCTAATAAATTTTTATCTTGACATAATTGCAAAATCACAGGTGAATCTAAATGTCTTTCCATGTAAAAAGATTTAGTAAAAACCTGAATCAATATAATGAACAATGACCCAATATCAAATCTAATAAATGATTTAACTACCTGTTTTAATAATATTTTTATTGGTAATTTTCTTAAAACTTCATCGAAAATATATTGGTTAATATCAGCTATTTCATTACTGGTTAAAAGCAGAGAGTTTGGCCCCCAAATTTCATCAGTACCATCATAATTAATTTTCTTTATATTCTGCTGTTGGTTGCAACCAGCCCATAATAAACTACGTTCCCATAATTGCTCTGATAATTCTTGATTTTGTGCTATTTTCGGTAATGGGATTTCTTGAGTATGACTATCTAAAAATTTTCCACTAACATTTTGATAATCTGGTGAAGTAGCACAAATAAGGGTGCTATATGCTCCAGCTTCCGAGGAAATACCTAAACCTAAATATTTACTGAGACGATGCCATATAGTAATATTTGATTGCACAAAGCCTGGATGTATTGCGTTAACAGTGACTTGAGAATTATTTAATCGCTGAGAAAGTTCTCTTGTTAAAAGCAATAAAGAGAGTTTAGAAACCGCATATAATTTTATAAAATTGAATGGTGTTCTTTTAACTAATAAATTCCAGTCAATACCACTTGGAGATAATGCCAAATCTGACGCTAGCATAATAATGCGACTAGGGGCAGATTCTTGCAATTTTTCTAGTAATAAATAAGTGAGCAAAAAATGACCTAAATAGTTAGTGCCCCAAATCAGTTCAAAACCTTCTTTTGTTGTGCCTCGGCGGTTGAATATACCCGCATTGTTGACTAATATATGTAATGGTAAATTTTTGTCATTAAATAGTTTTACACACTGACGAACTGAATCTAAAGAAGCTAGATCAAGAGGTAAAAATGTCACATTTTGATTTCCGGTAGTTTGGCGGATATAGTCTATAGCTTTTGCAGCTTTATTTGCCGAACGACAAGCAATAAATACATGATTGCCTAATTTGGCTAAACCTACAGCCGTCATTAAACCTACACCAGAGTTACCACCTGTAACCAGACACACTTGCATAATTTCCGATCTCTCAGTATTTATTGGTAAAAATGCGATCATCCCAATTTAAAGGTCTAAAAAAAGACAAATATGCACCAGTACGGGCATTATAGCGGTTCCCAATTGCATGGAATACAGACCTAACCCCCAGCCCCTTCCCTTCTAGCCTTGGGGAGTAAGATTCAAAGCCTCTCTCCTAAAAAGCTATCCATTAGTCACATCTTTCTTAACAATCTTGAAACCTATGCTCTATAACCGTCTTAGACACTGAAGAGTTAGGCATACTTGACAAATTCGCTTTTAATACTCTCGCTAAAACTGCGTTTTTATTGAGAATAAACAACGAACCAATAAGGGTTATAAAAACCTGAGTCAATACTCTCACAAATGTTAAGAAAGATCCGGGTAATGGATAGCCTAAAAGGAGAGAGGTCAAAACTGTACTGCACCCAAGCGAGAACCGCTATAGTATCAGCTTTACCCAAGTGTCGGCATTTACTTAATTTTTCAGATGTCGTGCATTGAAAGTATAGCTGGGTTCCTTGCAATTTTTGCGATTTGTACCCTGAAAAGACGCGCCAAGAGCAAGAGCATCAGTTTGCCTATCTTTAACCCAAAGCAACTTGTTTGAGATATTAGGGACTGACAAATAAAAAAATACTCAACTACTTCTTGTGGGGTGGGCAACATGAGCGCCTTTGCCTATGGGCGCTCATGTTGTCCACCCTACAAGATTGGAGAATTTATTTGTTGTCAGTCCCTTAGCTGGATTTACGCCGTGCTGTACTAGTCCTTTGTGAATACAAATAACTAATGAGAAAATAATAGATATCTAATTTGATAGAAGACAGGTGATATCATTTCCTGTGCATCTGTAAATTAAAAAGCTGTAGAGACGCGATCGCTTGTATCTCTATGCAGGAAACTGATTGCTATTTATGCCTACTAACACTTGGAATCGTCATCACATTCTTTCCCTAGCTGACTTCACTACCACTGAATACGATACTGTTTTGCAAACTGCTGCCAGTTTTCAAGAGGTGCTATCACGGCGGACGAAGAAAGTACCAACTTTGCAGGGACAGGTAGTGGCGAATTTATTTTTTGAATCGTCTACCCGCACTCGCAGCAGTTTTGAACTCGCAGCCAAACGCTTAAGTGCAGATACACTGAACTTTGCCGCCGCCACATCTTCTATGACTAAGGGAGAAACAATTCTCGACACGGCGAAAACCTATTTGGCTATGGGAACTGATATTATGGTAGTCCGCCATCGAGAGGCAGGAGTACCAAATGCGATCGCGGCTGAAATGGATCGTCTAGGTGTAAAAGTTAGCGTCCTCAATGCTGGTGATGGTCAACATGAGCATCCTTCCCAAGCGCTGCTAGATTTATTTACCATAACTACTCTAATTGACCCAGCGAGTCCCCGGCTAGAACTTTTAAAGGGGAAAAAGATTGCCATTGTTGGGGATATTCTCCATTCTCGTGTGGCGCGATCGAATATTTGGAGTTTAATTGCCAGTGGTGCCGAAGTGCATCTCGCAGCACCACCTACCCTGTTACCCAAGTTATTTGCCGAGTATATCTGTGAAGAGTTAGGAGTCAGCAGTCAGGAGTCAGAAGTCACGAGTTATTTCCCCACTCCCCAACTTTTTTTACATTGGCAGCTAGAACCAGCTTTGCAGAATGCTGATTTTGTGATGACTTTGCGCCTGCAAAAGGAACGTATGACGGCTCATTTACTGCCAAGTTTGCGAGAATATCATCAGCTCTTTGGCATTACACGCACAAAGTTGCAACTTTGTCAACCAAATGTCAAAGTTTTGCATCCAGGCCCAGTTAACCGTGGTGTCGAAATTAGTTCTGATTTGATGGATGACCCAGAATTTAGTCTCATTCAATCGCAAGTTACTAGCGGTGTTGCCGTTCGGATGGCGCTACTGTATTTGATAGGAAGCGGTAAGGTTTAAGGAATTTAACGGACAAATCCCAAATTGAGTGCTGAATACCATCTATGTATTTATGACTACACAAGCTAGATAAAAAGGGTATAACATAAGACAGCCCTTTCAAAGCGAGTATAAATTCTCGAAAATGAATTCCTCTCTAAACCTCTGTTCTCTGTTTTGTAAAGCCTGATACCTACGGCGGTTTCCTGTCATCAGGCTTTCCTTTGTCCCTGCTCGGTTAAATAACTGATAAGGGACTGACAAGAAATAAATTATCCAATCTTGTGGGGTGGGCGTCTCGCCCGCCCAGTAACCAAAGGCGGGCGAGATGCCCACCCCACAATAAATAGTTGGATATTTTTTTATTTGGAAGTCCCTAAAACACTTTCGACACAGAGATAACTCAGAGAAAAAGAGATTTTACGAGTCATGTTGAAAGGGCTAGCTCTATAACTGTGCCGGAGATTTGCCGATGAAAACTATATCTAGCCTCGATGCGGTAACTAAAAATTTAGAACAGGATGAAAACTCAAAACGGATTAAAAAATTAATATACTCGGCTTGTAAAAATATTTGGGAGAATGATGAAGACACGCTAGAACGGTTTAAATTACAAGAATTAATTCAAGAGTTATACAGATTCAATCCAAGTATAAATAACTTAAATTATACTTTATCTAAAGTTGTAAAAACCCTTAATAAACAAACTGAATATACCCTAATTGCTAGTCTTATTTCTCAGGAAATGCAGAGATTATATATAACACTTGATGAACAAACAGGAATATTATTAAATAAACATCATCAAGAAGAATTAACAGGAATACTATTAGAGGAACAGATATTTGATAATCGGGGACAAATACCATCAAATTCTATAGATAAATCTTCAAACAGTCAAATCAAACATGAATATAATCAGTTTGATTTACGGCAAAATATTATGAAGTATACTAACCCACTTAGGGCTAAAATAGTTCTATTTTCTGCCCTTGACAATAAGTTTACTTTCAATGAAGAAGACTGGTTGAAACTGAAGGCTAAAAAACTCGATGATTTATTGCTGAAATTATTTGATGCTTGTCCAACTATCATAGAGCTTGAATCTAAACTAAATAGTGCTGTTATATCTCTAGGCAAGCCGGATGAAAATATTCAAGCAGCTAGTGCAATCATCCAATCTATGCAAGTTTTATATGGCAATATATCATCCACCAGTGCCAACAGATAATTGTTGAACCTGGGAAAATTTTGAAAGATTATGGTAATTGAGATATAAAAAATATGGATGCCAATGAACTTCTTCAGCGATATGAGAATGGAGAAACAAAATTTCTTGAGGCAAACTTAAATGGGGTAAATTTGTTTGGTGCAGACTTGATTGGTATAGCTTTGAACAAGGCAGATTTGCGTCATGCCATCCTAATTTTTAGCTATCTAAATCGAGGAATCCTGGATAAGGCTAATCTAGTTTGTACAAAACTAAGTGGCGCGAACCTAAATCAGGCAAGTTTAATCGGTGCCAACTTGCATGATGCTAATTTACATGGTGCAACTTTGCAGGGTGCTGATTTGCGTAATGCCAATTTAACTTTGGCGTATATGCTGGATGCTAACTTGATGGATGCCGATTTGCGTGGTGCAGATTTAAGTGGTGCAAATCTAACTGGTGCGTGCCTGCGTGGTGCTAACCTGAGAGAAGAAAAGAGAATGTATTCTGCTAGTCTACGGGGTGCTAACCTCCATAAGGCTGACCTGCGGGGCGCTGATTTAACTGGTGTAGACTTATCTAAAGTTGATTTGAGTGGTGCTAACTTGAGTGAGGCAACGCTACGTTATGCCGATTTGAGTGATGCCAATTTGAGTGAAGCGATTTTGCATAATGCATCTCTGGCAGATACTAACATCGGGGGTGCTAATTTGAAAGGTGCTAACCTGATGAATGCTAGACTGCAACGGTCAAATCTCATTGATGCCGAACTTACAGGTGTTAACTTGTATGGTGCAATTATGCCCGATGCTAAACTGACTAGATGCCAGATGAGTGGAGCAAACCTGAGTTTTGCAAGGCTAAATAGAGTTGATTTAAGTCGGGCTAACCTGTGTGGGGCTAACCTCACTGAAGCAGACTTAGTTGATGCCTATCTTGCTAGGACAAACTTGACTGGTGCTAATTTAAGTAAGGCAAATCTGATTAGAGCAGAAATGAGTAGTACAAATCTGACTGGTGCAAATTTGCGTGGTGCGGTCATGCCTGATGGAACAATTAACGACTAAAAATATATAGCAGTTTGCAGTTGAGTCCAATAATATTAGTCCCATCGGACTAGCTTACGGAAGAATACCTATTCTCATAGAAATTATCTATTCCTCCCATCGCATGAGTACAGAATTCTGTAATCTTGGCACACTGGTATCGTAGAAGTTCAAAAATTTAATGACTTCTAGAAGTGTCGGAGGTAAATATGAAACGAATTTTTTTGACGGCAGCAGCCTTACTCAGCACGCTATCTCTAGCTGCTCCCATTCCCGTCAAAGCAGAAAACTCCGCACCTGTCCGGCGCTTGCTGGAAACTAGAGAATGTTCTGGATGTAATTTAACAGGAGCAAACCTCAAAGGCGCTCACCTGATAGGTGTTGACCTCAGAAATGCAAATTTAAAAGGAGCTAACTTGGAAGGTGCTAACTTAGAAGGTGCTGATCTAACTGGTGCAAATTTGAAGTCTGCTAATCTCACAAAAGCATTCGTCAGCGATACTATCTTAAATAATGCCAATCTCACCAACGTTAATTTGAGTAATTCCCGTTTATATAATAGTGATGTAGATGGCGCTGTTATGGCTAATATTGATTTAAGCGGTGCTGATGTATTTAATACTGCCATTAGCATTGGTGGTGAATACTAATGGTGAATAATGATTTTAAAGTGATGAGTTAAGAGTTATATTCAACTCCTAACTCTCTACTTTTTAACTTTTACTCACCAGTAATTGACAGTTCATTTACCCAGATTTTCGGGCAAACTCCCCCTGGCGTTAACTCTGGCTCTTTTTCTACATAAATAATTGACTTCAGGACTTCCAAGAAATCGCCAGCAACAGTTGCTGACTCAATACTTGTCCTCACACCCTTATTAACTAGCCAACCATCAAACGGCAAAGAAAAAGAACCTTGCAAAGCTTTAACTCCAGCATGGAGAGCTTGTAAATCATCGATAAAAATCACATTTTCAGCAGTTTCTAAACTTAACTCTTCTTCAGGAGTTGCTGTTGAAAAAACGTGATAAAAATTGGGACTAACACTAACTTTGGCACCAATACTGGCATTACCTGTTGGCTGGGTATTGAACCTTTTAGCAGTGCCTGCACTGTGGAGAAAGCTTGTTAAAACACCATTTTCAATCAGCGAAACCTGACGAGTGGGAGTTCCTTCCCCATCAAAAGTTTCTGCGCCTACGTTAGCTGGGTGAAGTGCATCATCATAAACTGAAAGCAGAGGAGAAGCAATTTCCTTACCTAAATCATCAGGAGTAGATAAGCTTTGATTGTCCAAAATACTTTGGGCATTGAACAAGTTAGAAAAACCACCCAAGAGACTTAAGAAAGCTTCCGCAGAGAAAACAACTCGATATTTACCAGTCGGAATTTTTTCATAATTCAAATGGCTGATAGTTTTATCGGCGGTTTCTTTGATGCAACCATTAATATCTAGATTATCTAAACTTTGGTTGATTCTAAAAGCACCTGCACTGCGCGGTTTTTTTCCTTCTTCCTCAGTTTTGCTGTAAAGATAAACTGATGCCAAAGAGTGAGATTCAGTTCTCACCGCGCCGTCGCTATTGAGATAGAATCTGTCAATATCTCTTTGTGATAAACCGTTATAAGGTACACCTTTAATTGCTGGATGAGCTGCTAGTAATTCTTTTTCAGCTACCAATAATCTTTCTATGAGTTCAGCAACAGGTGCTTGGGGTGTCTTATCCAGAGGTTTATTTGGAATAGGAATAGTAGCCTCTGGACTAAAATCAGGAACATTTTCTTTAACACCAAAAAAACTGGCTTCGTAAGCAGTTTTTAAAGCTAATTCTAGTCCCTTGGGGTCTACATCTGTGGTGCTGGTGACACCCATTGTATTCTCTTCATTCCAGACACGAACAGTAACACCAGAGCGATTTGAGGCTTTGACTTGTTTTGGCTCACCTTGGTCTACTTGCACGCTAGTATCATCTACTGTTGAGCCATAAATGTCGAATTTCTTAATACCAAGCTTATCAGCATTATCCTTGGCAGAATTTGCAATCTCATTGATATTTGGCATAGTGAATTTTTGATTTTGGATTTTAGACTTTGGCTACGCTCAGTCGAACGATTTGGGATTGGAAGCGATTCTATTTTGAATATTAGATTTTGGATTTTGGATGTTATTGCTTGTTTTCCTCTCGTAGAGTTCTGACTGAAGCAACAGTCAAAAAATTTGGTATTTTAGGTTTTAGATTGAACCCACGAAACAATCCGGTAACTTGAGCATTTTGGATTTTGAATATTGCAATCCAAAATCCAAAATCTAAAATTTTTATCGCCCACCGAGGGTAATAGAATCAACCTTGATGTGGGGTTGTCCAACTGTGGTGTAAATACTGCCACTGACGGAACCACAAAAACCTGGTGCAATTTCTAAATCTTGGGAACACATAGAAATTTTGTTCATAATTTCCTTGGCTTCACCGATGAGAATTGCTCCCTTTAGTGGTTTGGTGATTTTGCCATTTTCAATTAAATAAGCTTCATCAACACTAAAGTTAAATTGGCCTGTAGCACCAACGCTACCACCACCCATCTTTTTACAGTAAACACCTTTATCAATAGAGGCAAATAATTCATCAATGGTGTATTCGCCAGAATCAATATAGGTATTACGCATCCGGCTAGCGGCGGCATAGGTATAATCTTGGCGGCGTCCACTTCCTGTTCTGGGGTGTCCGGTGCGTGCAGAACCTGTTCTATCTGCTAAGAAGTTTTTCAGAACGCCTTTTTCTATTAATAGGGTTCTTTGAGCGGGCATACCTTCGTCATCCATGTCAATTGTCCCGAAGGCATTTTCAGAGCGCCCTTCATCCCAGGCTGTCAAACTTTCGTGGGCAATTTTTTCGCCTTTTTTGTCAGCAAAGGGTGTGGTATTGCGTTCAATTTGAGTGGTTTCTAGCAGGTGTCCGCAGGCTTCGTGGAAGATTACGCCGCCAAAGTGATTGGCCATAATGATGGGGTAAGTTCCCGATTCTACGTAATCTGCGTAGAGCATTTTGCCTGCCGATTCTGCTATTTTCTCAGCTGCTTGTTGAGAATCCCAAGTCCTCAAGAAGTTGGCATCGCTAGTGTTACCCGCGCGATCGCCAATTGAGGTACGATTAGCACCATCAGCACACAATAGGTTAAATCCTACTGACTGGGTGAGCCGAATATCACGAGCAAAAGTACCATCACTGGCGGCGATTAAAACTTCTTGCCAATCCCGGAAATAGCTAGCACGGCGGGATTGGACGTGGCTAGCTTTTTGCTTCAGGTTGGCAGTACCATCAAGGAGGACTTCTCCCATTTCTCGGATAGAGCTACACACTGGTAGCCATGCATCTTTACCTCTTTTGGTGGCGTAATCTCTCAGTAATTCCAGGTTAATTTCTGGGATGAAAGCTTTCGCAGTGGGTAGTTGCAATCCCAAGATTGAAAGACCTTTTTCTAAGGCGGCTTTCAAACCAGAAAAGGAAAGGTCATTGGTGCTAACGTAGCAATCGGCTTTGCCGCGAAAGACTCTGACTCCCGCACCTGTAGACAGACTGGGTGAAATACTGGTGATGGAGTCGTCTTCTGCTAGACAACTAATATAGTTGCGACGCTCTAAAAATAATTCGATGAAATCAGCACCGGCGGCGCGTCCTAGTCCCAGAAGGGTAGCCAGGGGAGCTTCCCAGGTTTCATCGAAACGCTCTGGTGTGGAGGAATATTGGAGAGTGGGAAGTTGATTCGAGAGAAGTAGCGTACTTGTAAGCATCGGTAGCCTCGTCTGCTGGCGTAGTTCAGAGATTTGACTGAAAAATCCTGGTGTGTGTCCAGTCTAACAAATCAGCGAAAGCCAGGGTTGCTAGAAAGGCGTGTGGATTTCCCTCCTCTTGGGCAAGGTTATACACCCTGTAACCACAAGTATAGTATCTTACATTTTGTACACTTACTGCAATGTTAGCTGTCTGATAATTTGCAGCAGTTTGAAGTTGAGAAACAATTAGTGCGAGGTATTTGGATTATTCAGTTTCTCTAGGTTGTTTTCTATTGTTTGGACTGATTCTTTTGCAAAAGTTTGTTGGTAACAATAAAGACAATGATTAACAATCCAAACTGGATTTGCCAGGGTGCTAATACTAAACTTAAAATAAAGCTAATAGCTGCAAATACACCGGCAAGATATGAAATTTCATCAGTACTCTTTTTAAATAAGTAGCCAGTAGCTAAAGCCGTACATAGTGGTATCAAGAAAAACAAAGGCATTTTAGTAACCTCTGAACTAAAATTTGTTGTGCTGGTAAAATAAGTTGGAATTGTGGTTAATTCTACATCCAATAAGGTTTTAGCCACAACAGCCGATTGAAATAAATATTATAGAAACTATTGATTACGCAAGGTTGTATATTACAACAATTGGAATAATTCTGGCGACAGATGAAGCACTCAAAAGGTTAGTAATAAATCGTTTTTGTGTGGTAAATGGTGTGTGTAGTCAGCTTTACTTGTTCAGCTACGCGGATTGAAAGGCTTTAAAACTTGTGTAGATGGGTTTTGTTTATTTCGCTAAATGCCTTATTGTAAGCAATCATCTGGTAAATTAGTTTAAAAGTTTCCCCTTGCGCCAGGATCAGGATCTAGCATATTACCTTTAGAAGTAAGATTTTCATTTTAGACACTCAATGCTGAACATTCCTCAATTACTGGCAACTGAAATAAACCTCAAACCCCATCAGGTGCAAAACGCGCTGGAACTTTTGGCGGAGGGTGCAACAATTCCCTTTATTGCACGTTACCGCAAAGAGCGCACCGATGAGATGAATGAAGTGCAACTACGTGATCTGGCTGAACGATATACTTATTTAACAGAACTGGAAGAACGAAAATCTGTAATTTTAAGTGCGATCGCCCAACAAGGTAAACTCACAGATGAACTCAAAGCCAAAATTTCATCCTGTTTACAAAAAACTGAACTTGAGGATTTATACTTACCCTATCGCCCAAAACGACGCACCCGCGCCACTATCGCCAGGGAAAAAGGACTCGAACCATTGGCGGAGTTCATCAAGTCGTTAAATACCAAAAATGCTGTAACTGCTTTATTAGAAGAAGAAGCGGCGAAGTATATTTCTGAAAGTAAGGGAGTAAAAACAGCAGAAGAAGCGCTCAAAGGTGCTGCTGACATTTTAGCGGAAGAAGTGGCTGAAAAAGCGGAGTTACGCGCATATATCCGCGACTATCTTTTAGAAGAAGGGGTATTCGTCTCCCGCATCAAAGATGATTATCCTGAAGGTACAACCAAATTTGAGATGTACCGTAACTATCAAATTAGGGTAAAAAATATTGCACCCCACAATATGCTGGCGTTGTGTCGGGGTGAAACTGAAAAAATATTAAGCTTTGAAATTGCTTTTGATGAAGATACTGTACTTTACTATCTTGAGTCGAAAGAAATTAAAACCAAAGTTCGGACAATTCGGGATTTTTATCAGGCGATGTTGAAGGATGCATTCAATCGTTTGATGAAAGTCTCTCTAATGGGAGAGGTAATTTCTGAGATTAAAGTGTACGCAGACATGGAATCAATCAAGACATTTGAAACTAATCTGCGAGAATTGCTGCTATCTGCACCAGCAGGAATGAAACCAACGCTAGCCATAGACCCTGGATTTAGAACTGGGTGTAAAGTTGCAGTTCTCGACCAAACAGGAAAATTTTTGGAATATCAAGCGGTATTTCCCCACCAAGCGGCTGAACAACGACTCAAAGCTGCACAAACTGTCAAAAATCTCATTGAAAAGTACAAAATTGAGTTAATCGCCATCGGTAACGGTACAGCGTCCCGCGAGACTGAGGAATTTGTCACGCAAATATTGCAAACCATAGAACGCAAACCAGTTAAGGTGATGGTGAATGAGTCTGGCGCATCTATATATTCTGCAAGTACTGTAGCGCTAGAAGAGTTTCCCGATTTAGATATTACCGTGCGCGGTGCCATCAGCATCGGTCGCCGTTTACAAGACCCTTTGGCGGAACTGGTGAAAATTGATCCTAAATCCATTGGTGTGGGACAATATCAGCACGACGTCGATCAGAAGTTGTTGAAAAAGAAATTGGATGACACCGTAGAAAGCTGCGTTAATTACGTAGGTGTAGACTTAAATACAGCCTCCAAAGAACTTCTGACTTCCGTCTCTGGGATTACGGCAACAGTTGCCAATAATATTGTCGCCCATCGCAACCAGAATGGAGCCTTTAAAAATCGCCGACAACTGTTGAAAGTTCCCAAATTGGGGCCAAAAGCCTTTGAACAAGCGGCGGGTTTTCTGCGGATTCGCGGCGGTGATAACCCCTTGGATAATACAGCAGTGCATCCAGAGAGTTATTCTGTAGTAGAAGCGATCGCATCTGATCTTAGTGTGCCATTAAATCAGGTAACACAAATTGCCGAAAAACTCAAAAAGATCAATCTGAAGAAATATGTTACCGATAGCGTCGGCGAACCCACACTGCGCGACATCCTCAGCGAACTGGAAAAACCAGGTAGAGATCCTCGTGCTGAGTTTAAGTATGCCACCTTCAGGGAAGGAATTAAGGAAATCAGGGACTTAAAGGTGGGAATGGAACTAGAGGGAATCGTGACAAACGTCGCCAACTTCGGCGCATTTGTGGATATCGGCGTACATCAAGATGGCTTGGTGCATATATCCCAACTTGCTGATAGATTTGTAGATGATCCCAACAAAGTTGTCAAAGTCGGACAAGTAGTTAAAGTTGAGGTGTTAGAAATCAACGAAAAACTCAAGCGGATTAGTTTGTCGATGAAAGCAGTTAAACAATAATTAAAGACAGCAGATGGCAGTTTATCAAGTTCGATTCATCAATCCTACACTTGGATTAGATCGTACTATTCCAGTACCAGACGATCAATATATTCTGGATATGGCGGAAGATGCTGGCATCCGCCTACCATCTGGATGTAAACAAGGCGAATGTTCTGCTTGTGTCGCCAAACTTATTAGCGGTGAAGTTAATCAAAGTGAGCAAAAATTTCTGCGCCCAAGTGAGATACAGGCTGGTTATGTTGTTACTTGTATAACTTATCCTTTGTCTGATTGCACTTTAGAAACCCATCAAGAACAAGTCTTATATAAGTCAGCCCTTTACTATAAGCCTGAGTCGGGAAAATCTGAGTAATTTTTGTCTTGTGACATTAAATTAATCGGTTCTTCAGCACTTGTTATGCTAAAGCAATAATTAGAATGCTACCTTAATAAGCATCTTACTCGGAAGGTTTCAAAATTTTTCAACCCATAAACCGAGAGTTTAATTATAGCAGTCCTAAATGAGTTGTGAAAATGCGCGATGTCCAGATCCCCGACTTCTTCGAGAAGTCGGGGATCTAATTTTTTACGAATGATTTAAAATTGCTATAGTTTGAGTTTGTTATTGATACCTTTCCTGCGGAACGCTACGCGAACAACGCCACCACTAGTTGTCCATAAACTAACAGGACTTACGCACAGGTAACGGAAAATCGAACCACAGAGGCGCAGAGTACACGGAGGAATAGGAGTTTAAGAAGTTTCTTGGGTAAGGGACTGACAACAAATAAATTATCCAATCTTGTGGGGTGGGCAACATGAGCGCCTTTGGCTGTGGGCGGGTGAGACACCCACCCCACAAGAAATAGTTGAGTATTTTTTTATTTGTCAGTCCCTAAGTCCTAGCTAAGAAACGAAAAAGGTATAGGATATTACATCAATTGTTGGGGATTTTAACAAATATCATATTTTAGTTGGCGATCGCTAAAATTAAGTACCCAGAAACCTCTTAACACGAGATAATGATAAACTCACACCACCCTCAGCTGTTCTCCCATCAACCATTACAGAGCTTGTTCTGACTTGGTTTAGGTAATTAACTTCACAGTCACAGGGTCGAATTTTGCAAGCTGTTCTGAACCAAATCATGAAAACATCTACCAAATTGCTAACTCGCCTAGACTATTACTACCAGCAAATCAAAACGATCATCCTGACTCGGCAAAATCCGATTACTGGTTTACTACCTGCGAGTACAGCGATTACAGCCCACGGCGATTATACTGATGCGTGGGTGCGAGACAACGTTTACAGCATTTTGGCAGTTTGGGGTTTAGGACTTGCATACCGCAAAATTGACGACGACGAAGGACGCACTTATGAACTAGAACACAGTGTCATCAAATTGATGCGTGGGTTGCTTTTTGCGATGATGCGACAGGCTCATAAAGTAGAGACATTTAAACATACTCAGTCGCTACTAGATGGACTGCACGCCAAATATAATACAGCGACCGGTGACATTGTTGTTGGTGATGATGAATGGGGACATTTACAACTTGATGCCACATCTATATTTTTACTGATGTTGGGGCAAATGACTGCTGCGGGATTGCAAATAATTTATTCAATTGATGAAGTGAATTTCGTCCAAAATTTAGTTTATTACATTGGACGAGCTTACCGCACACCAGATTACGGCATTTGGGAACGTGGGAATAAAATTAATCGTGGTAGTGCAGAGTTAAACGCCAGTTCTGTAGGTATGGCAAAAGCGGCTTTAGAAGCTATCAACGGACTGGATTTATTTGGTGTGCGTGGTAGTCAAGCATCGGTGATTCATGTGCTACCAGATGAAATCGCCCGCGCCCGGATTACTTTAGAATCACTATTACCGAGAGAATCTGGTTCCAAAGAAATTGATGCGGCGCTGTTGAGTATTATTAGTTATCCTGCCTTTGCAGTGGAAGATTTGGAATTACGCGATCGCACTTTAAACGATATTATCAATAAACTCGCAGGCAAATACGGCTGCAAACGCTTTCTGCGTGATGGACACCAAACCGTTTTAGAAGATCATCAGCGCTTGCACTACGAACCGTTAGAACTTAAGCAATTTGAGCATATCGAATGCGAATGGCCGTTATTTTTCACTTATTTAGTTCTAGATGGATTATTTCGCGGCGAACAAGAACAAGTTAAAAAATACCAAAATCTTTTAGAATCATTATTTATAGAACAAGATGGTTTGCGTTTATTGCCAGAACTTTATTATGTTCCCGCCGAAAACATAGAAGCTGAAAAGTTAGCACCTCAAACGCAACCACGTTTGCCTAATGAAAATATTCCCTTGGTATGGGCGCAGAGTTTATATTTTCTCAGTCAAATGTTAAGTGAAGGTTTGCTAGCCGTTGGTGATATCGACCCTTTGGGAAGACATTTGTGTGTTGGTAAACAGCGCGAGTCCTTGGTACAAATTGCCTTATTAGCAGAAGATGAAGATTTACAAAAGAAATTAGAAGTTCACGGAATTGAAGCACAAACGCCTACCCAAGTAGAACCGATTCAGGTGAGAAAAGCTGGAGAATTTTCAGCTATTTATACCCAAATTGGACGTAACGACAAACTTGGTTTAACTGGGCGTCCAGTGCGGCGGCTGCGGAGTTTAACAACATCTAGAATCTTTCGGATTAGCGGTGAAACAATTGTCTTTTTACCTTCATTTTCCGACTCTCAGCAGTTTTACTTAACCCTTGATTACCATTTTCTGCTAGATCAAATTAGAAGTGAATTAGCTTACATTCAAAAATATTGGAGCGATTTAGGGCGTCCTACCTTGACTTTAATGTTGACGCACACCATGTTAGAAGTCGGTTCCGAAGCATTATTGGAATTGATGCAAGAACTGAAAGATGGTGTTTGTAACAGCGTGCGGGTGAAATTAGGGCGGCTAAATCAGCTAATGCTAACAGCCGGAATTCAAAGAATTGATTTTCTTCCAAATGCAGAATTTTTGCGATCGCCACTGAAAAATGCTAGCCCACGTTGCTATTATCTAGCTTATCATCCTGAGAAAAACTGGCGCTTAGGACATAGCCAAGAATTTCAAATGGAGTGTGAAACCAACTTTGGGTTATTACTTTCTCGTTTGCGCTCATCAGAGAATATCTACGAGCAAATTGAGTTATTGCAAACTTTAACTCGCTTGCAGGGAATGCAATTTGATACGGGGTACGGTGGGCCAGGATATCTTGTCACCGTAGGCGATTTACTCGATGAAGTTTACACCAAAGCTGGAGATTTAGGCATTTGGGCAGTAGTGCGTCGGGCTGCGGGGTTACGGCTGATGGTTGATATCAGCTTATCAGATGCAGTCACGAGTATTTTGGTGCGAGGTAAGCAAATTGCTGTGGGTAAAGCTTACAGTGAAGCGTCCTTGATTACCGTACCGATGTCTCACGATGAAATTGCCGATAAAATTAATCATTTTTGTCGTGAAGATATCCGCGATCGCGTCCTCACTCAAGAGATTTTAATCTATCTTGGCATCTTAATTCGCTCAGAACCCGAACTATTTCAGGGACTATTAACCCTGAGAGTCGGCTATCTTATCTTATTGATTACCAGCGAACTAGCACGGGAATTATACGTCACTCAAGATGAAGCTTATGATTACTTAATGCAACTTTCACCCTTTGATGTGAAAATGCGTTTGCGTCAGGTATTAACTGGATATACTGGCATGAGTAACCTGTTACGCCAGCAAGAATCACTGCATGTCAAACAAAAAGAAAGTGATATTGCTTGGGTAGTGTTACCAGCAATAGCAGAAGGAATAGAAGTCCCACCGGGCGGTTGGCGGCGGTTTCGTCAAGCTGAGGGTGCAACGGGGCGCGTACCAAAAGAATTTTTTAAGCAAGTTTGGCTATTAATGCAACATTGCAAAGGTCTAGTAATTGGCGATAAACTAGAGCGGCGCAATCGTTTAGATAGTGAAATAATGTTGTCGGAAATGACAGCAGGTGAAAGAAATTTTGCTCTGTTAGTTGAGCATTTGCTGAATAAAATCGAAGCTCCAGAATATCGCCAAGTTAATATTGAAGCATTAGTAGAATTAGCTGCGATCGCATCTAATAATCCCAACCTGCAAATTGAAGAATATATCGTGTTAGATGTGTTAGTCGGTCATGCAGTACGATTGGCGTGGCTAGAAAATCATAGTCAACGCAGCGATCGCTATGATGAAGATAAGGCGAGTGCGTGGCGATCGTTTTACAACACCTCGCCTAGAGATTGCGCCAATTATATTTTGAAGGCATTCAGGTTCTTGACGGAATTTGTGAAGGATTTTTAAACCCAGAAGCGCTATTAAATCCCCATAATTAAATGAGTAATGAGTAATGAGTAATGAGTAATGAGTAATGAGTAATGAGTAATGAGTAATGAGTAATACCCATTACTTATTACTTATTACTTATTACTCATTACTTATTACGTTATTACTTATTACTTATTACGTTATTACTTATTACGTTATTACTTATTACTTATTACGTTATTACTCATTACTTCAAAATCAAAGACAGTTGGAGTCGGGGATTTAAACCCCAACTCAGCTAATACTACGTGTAATGGTTGGGGTCTTAAACCCTTGAATTTACGATAAATTTAGGGGGATTCCTTCTGCCTCCTGCCTCCTTAACTCGCCAAGGCGATCGCGGCATTCTGTCCACCAAAGCCAAAACTCAAACATAATACCTGCCTAATTTTACTTAGACGGGCTGCTGTAACTATATCTAAATCAAACTCTGGCTCCTGCAATCCTATACAAGGTGGTAAAGTTTGATGCTTTAATGCCATAAGAGAAAAAGCTACACCTAAAGCTCCAGATGCTCCTAGTGTATGACCTGTGCTTCCTTTGGTGGAACTAACCGCCACGCCTTGAGGAAACAAACGCTGGATTACCATACTCTCTATCTGGTCATTTAGCTGAGTTGCTGTGCCATGAGCATGAATGTAATCAATATCACTTGGTATCAAACAACTACGTTCTAGACATTGTTTGATAGCTGCGATCGCACTTTTCCCTTCTGGTTCTGGTGAATTACTATGATATGCATCGTTAGTTAAGCCAAAACCGAGAATTTCACCATACACTTTTGCTTGACGCTGTTTTGCCAACTCTGCTGATTCTAAGACAAACACAGCTGCGCCTTCGCCCAACACTAAGCCTTCCCGGTGCAAATCAAAGGGATAAGCCCCAGTTTTTGCCAAAGCACCCATCTGCTGAAATCCAGCTAAAGTTAAGGGTGTAATTGGTGCTTCCACTGCACCTGCGATCGCTTGTTGACATTGCCCACTTTGGATCAGTAAAGCTGCTTGGGCAATAGACCAAATTCCAGTAGCACAAGCTGCCATCGGTGCCAAAACTATCCCCGATGCACCGATTTGTCGCGCAGCTGCGATCGCATTTATATGAGGTAATGTATCTAGCCAATTGCCAAAAGAGGACAGGGGTAAATTCTCCGCCTCAGTATACATTTGCCTTGCCAACTTCTCCCAAGATCCTTGATAAGAGCGACTCGATCCAATGACTACAGCACAATCAGCTAAAGGTGGAACTAACCCAGCATCTTGCAAAGCATAAGCAACAACCATCTGAGTTAACATTGTCAACTCAGATGGTTGTTGAGTAATCAAACCTAGAGGAAGTGGTATAAGTTCTGGAAATGGTTGATGTAAGACAATTCCAGATTTACCCGCGATTAAATTTCGCCAACTATCCTCTAAGCTTCTACCCAACGCGGAAATTAAACCAATACCAGTGACACAAACCTTAACCAATTTGAATTTTGGGAGTGAAGAATCTTTGCCTATTCAAATATTCGGCGTTGCTGATTGCGGTATGAAAAATAATTTTGCGTTATTTTAAAATCCTTGTAGAGACGTTGCAATGCAACGTCTCTAAATCCAAATTCATACCTCGATTCAGCAACACCAAATATTCAATTCTTCATTTTGAATTTATTTTTCCTACTTTCCAGGTATTTTTAGATTTTCAGCACCTTGGGTAACTTTAGCGGAGTCAATGCGATCGCCTTGCTGAATTTTGTTCACTACATCAAAGCCTTGAGTAACATTCCCAAAGACGGCGTAGTTACCATCTAAGAAGGCTAGATCCGCTAAAGCAAAGTAAAATTGGGCAGAAGCGGAATCTGGTGGTTGCGATCGCGCCATCGCTACTGCACCCTGCTTATGGGGCAATACAACAGCTTGAGCAGTGGCATCAAACGGTTTATTGTAAATCGGAGTATCTGAACCTTTTGCCTTAACTTCTAAAGGTATATAACGAGCATTTCCCGTTTTTGGGTCAATATAACTACCTGTTCCCAGACTATCTACAGGAACTTTCGGGTCTTTACTTTTGGGATCTCCCCCTTGAACTACAAAGGGTTGGGGTTCGCGTACAACTCGATGGAAAGCCAGACCATCGTACACACCCTTTTGCACTAAATCTACGAAGTTCCCTGCTGTAATGGGGGCATCAGTACCGTCTACTTCGATAGTAATGGGCGAGCCTTTAACCGTCATTACCACAGTAGCCTTACCTTCAAGCCTTGGTAAATCTGTGATTCCAGGAATACTCTCACTACTGGTTTGAGATACAGAAGTTGCTTCAGTAGTTGTCTTGGTGCTTGCCTCGCTTGTAGTCGAGGTAGCTGTCGAGGTTGGAGAAGAGGTATTAGAAGCGGCTTGCTGTGTTGAACATCCTCCCAACATCAAGGCACTAATGAGCACAAGAGAAAGCAAAAATTGTGAAATTTTTAACTGCATTGTTACTTACTGATTCAACCAGAGTATCTTATCGTCTCAAGAGGGAATGGGGAATTGGGCACTTGTACTGAGCGTTCGCGTAGCGTCTCGTAGAGAAGTCGAAGTATTGCGGATTAGCAAGTGGGAACAAGGAGGACAAACCAAGGGTTTTCCAACGCCCCATGCCCCATACCCCATGCACACTCCCTTACAATCCTTCTAGTGACACACTCAAAAAGCGGGCTAACTTTGCGCCATCTGTTTCCAACTCTGTTAAAGATAAGGGTTGTCCAACCCGTGTTAAGGGTATATCTCGACGGCCTTTAATGCGTAGATAGAGGGCGCGACGGGGATTAAGACCTTCTTTGACATCTATTCGTACAGATTGCACATCTTCTATGCGGCTATCAATTTCAATTCGGCGATTTTTGCCAGGAAACCCCCAACGGAAGATTTTGATTGCGCCAGTTTCCTGATTAAATTCGTTGTAACCGCCTCCAACATCTAATAAAATCACTAGCCAGAGGTATGTGGCTAATAGCAAGCCAGCAGCGCCATATAACCCCATTACCAATCCTTGGGGAACGAATACCAGTTGAGTTGGATCGGAAACTATGAGTAAATTAACTTTTAAATAACTGGATATACCAGCCAATAAAAAGCCGCTTGCTCCCAGGGTAACGATAGTTGCCCACCAGTAGTTACTGAACCGACGAGAACCGAGAACATTTTGATGCAGGAGGCGATCGCCTTTGTTAACCGTTGTTGATGTCGTCATTAAACTACCTTGGCTCGTAACATACTCGCACACTGAATGTTTTTGCATTGAGTGGTGGCTCCTGTGTATTTTACCAAAGATTGTTGACAAAAACTCAACTGCGCTCCTCCCTGTTGCTGCTAACCATATAATTTTTTAAGGCAGGTTATATAAAAATTCTTTCTACTCTGCCCCCTTGCTCCTCTCTCCCCGCCTCTTTTTGACCTCTTGGGAAGAAATTACCTACATACGTACATCTACATTAAATTTTTTCAGATTTCTGAGAAAACTTGTGTCAAATTGTAAAATTTCTGATATTCATATTAATTATAAGGTTCGTGTTTCATACCTCATTTGCTTCTGCGTATCAGGCAAAAACCCTTACTAGTGTGATAAATTAAGAATCATTAAGTTACCACAAGCTAGATTACTAGCCGATGGTACGTGTAATGGCATAACTCTGAGAAATGGTGACTTCACTAGTCAGCAAACTCTCAGAATCTCAATTGCTTTGATGCTATTGAGATTGTCAAAAAAACGTTAATTCCTCACGGCAGTCGGTTACATTGCCTCTCCGCACCGCCTTAGGAACGTTTGCAATTTTAGTAAAAAAAGAGGATTTTAGTCCGATGACCATCGCAGTTGGACGCGCCCCCAGTAGAGGGTGGTTTGACGTTCTCGACGACTGGCTCAAGCGCGATCGCTTCGTATTCGTAGGTTGGTC
>NZ_JBALEA010000091.1:0-300407 GCF_036917135.1 Nostoc sp.
CTCATTACTCATTACTCATTACTCATTACTCATTACTCATTACTCATTACTCATTACTCATTACTCATTACTCATTACTCATTACTCATTACTCCAGAATCACCGTGGCTTCAGTCCGGTGAGGATGTCAATAAATCCAGGTGAAAACTGACAAAATATTTTATAGCTTATTTCAAGCTTTTCCTAGCATATTTTTTGCAATAGTTGGCGATAATACTGTTAATGCCAACGCCTACAAATTTGTTTCAGTTGAAGTAAAAGAAAATGCTTTTAGGATTGATGGGGTATTCATCCCCAGAAGTGAAACTACAAACCAGCCACTTTACTTTGTTGAAGTCCAGTTTCAATTAGACTCAACTTTTTATAGACGCTTCTTTGCTGAAATCTTCACTTACTTTCGTCAAAACCAATCAGTCAATTTTTGGCGTGCTGTGGTTATCTATCCCCAAAGGAGTTTAGATCCAAGCGATCGCCTACCATATCAGTTGCTGCTAGACAGTTCACAAGTGCAACGCATTTATCTAGATGAATTAGATACGGGGGATAACTCACTACAAGTTGCGATCGTTAAATTAATTATCGAAAGGGAAGAGACAGCCATTGACAAAGGTAGGGAATTGATTTTACAAGCAAGGCAAGAACTGATAGATGAAACAACCACCAAGCAAATTGTAGAATTGATAGAGACTATTCTGTTGTACAAATTTACCCGGTTAAGCCGAGAGGAGTTAGCAGAAATGTTGGGTATAGACGACGAATTCAAGAAAACAAGAATGTATCAATCAATCAAGGAAGACGGCTTAGAAGAAGGTCGCCAGGAAGGTCGCCAGGAAGGTCGCCAGGAAGCTAAGTTAGAAGCTATTCCCAGGTTGTTGGCATTGGGGTTGAGTGTGGAACAAGTGGCGGTGGCTCTCGATTTAACAGTGGCGCAAGTACAGCAAGCAGCCGAGAATCAGTCTAGCTGATAGTGAGCGCTGCTTGCGTCTAAATTTAATCAGCAAGTGCCTAGGCGTAGCACGTCGTAGACATCGCTTTTGGTTTAGTGAAACTAGATATAAAAGAAGCGATGTCTACGCACTTAAAACTTGGGTTACATCTTACCGTGTTGCAGCACTTGTTGTAGATGTTGGCGAATCTCTTGTGCGTGTTCAATATCAGATTGCCGCAATTTTTGGAACAACTCTACACAAGGCTGAGAACCTACTTGTTCTGCATCTTTGATGTAAGTATCGTAAGCTTTAACGGCTTCAGCCTTGTTGTGCAAAACGGTGACAAAATCATACTCCAAGTCGCTAATCGCTGTTTGAGACTGTCCGTTACCTGTATTTGTAGCCATTGCTTGAACCTCTTTTAGTATTTCTAATTAACTTTATACTCACCCTCAAAGAGCGATTCATCTTCCAAAAAGAGTATATTTCAATACGTCGGAAGTTCCTTGCAAAAATAGGTTATGCCATTTTAGATTTTCGATCCACCCAAGTTGCTGATACAGCCTTAAGCAAAGGAGTGCAGAGTAGGAAAATACTTTTTACCCACTCCTGACTCCCCCTCCCCACTTCCCATTTTCATAGAAGTTTATCCAAGCGGTTGATTCTCATCACATTGACGTGAATACTGTAGTTCCAACTCATTTTGCCGTTCCTTACCTCCTCTATACACAACCGGACAAAAGTTAGTGTTATGGCTCATACAATCCATGTGTGGCGTTTTAGCACATACCACCAGTAGTCCACCCAGAACAAACAACAAACCACAAATTGCCAGCGTATTAACCCAATAAATTTCCAGCGCTCCGTGAACTACTACCTCTCGCAGTAGAGATACAATTGTTACTTCAACTGCTACTCCCACAGAGATACTATGTTCTTGCAAATAGACCATTAATAGTCGGAATAACTCGACTAAAATCAACACAAATAGGATTTTTGCAGTCACATGTTTATAGTCTAGTGGCTGCGTGATGGCGATAGCTATGCCCCACAATTGGATCAGCATGACGGCGAATAAACCCAAACACAAAACAATCACAATTAAGTCTTGAAATGCTTCCATGTTGCGAACAATTGATTGCCGATCAAGCCAGCGATCGCTAAATAAAAATCGACTCTTTAGGCGCTTTTTCATGTACGTTTTATTCCAATCGTGACTAGTTCAGACAACACCAGCGAGTCAACCCAATAGTTTTATGTTATGCAATATTAAGTTTTTGCGCCTCAGCGAGGTTGGTAATTTAAATTTTGTGCTTGTTGCAACAATTTTTCGGCATTTTTCGCCCACTGGGGATTAGCCTGAGCATTATATAAATCTCTAGCAAATTGTAATACTTGTACTGCATCTCCATATTGCTTTAACTGCATAAAAACTAACCCCGCACCATAATAAGCATTGGGATAGTTAGAGTTAGCTTCGGCTGATTTTCTAAACGCCTCTAATGCCTCTTTTGATTTGTGTTGGCTAAACCAAATTGAACCGAGATTGTAGTAAGCTTCTGGATACTTCGGATTAATTTTTACTGCCTGATTAAAGGCATCTCTGGCTTGATCGACTTTGCCTTGTTGGAGATAACACATCCCTACATGGTAAGGAGGTTCTGGTGCATTTTTGCTATATTCTATGGCTTTTTTAAAAGATGCGATCGCTCGCTTACAGTCTCCTTCTTGTTCTCGTACCAATCCCAAGTTATAGTGGGCAAATCCGAGTTTGGGATCAAGTTCTAAGGCTCGTTGCAAATAATCGCTAGCTAACTGTAAATTATTGCCTTCTAATAACGCTCCGCCTAAATTGGCAAACGCTGGAGCAAATTTAGGATCGGCTTGGGTCGCTCGATAAAATGCATCCGCAGAGGGTTGTAATTGTCCTGTTTGTCGGTATGCTAGCCCTAAATTATAGTGCGCTGGTGCTAATGTCGGATCTAACTTCGCTGCTTGTTTAAAGGCGGCGATCGCATCTTGTACCTTTCCCCCCTGAATTGCTTGTAAGCCTTGGTTTAACCAGTCTAGGGCAGTTTTAGCATTAGATTGTGCCAGCTTTGAGTCCACAGGAGGAGATAGAGAAAGAGAGGGAGAGGAAATACTCACAACCAACAAAGTTAAACTTACTAACCCTGCTACACCATATTTAGAGAATGATAATCCCATTGATTTTCTGACTCGCAACACTTTCAGTTAAATTTACTTCATAAAAAGTTTTTTACAAAAATTTTTTATTCAGCATGAAAGTTTGTGATCCTTAACTTTTCTTAAGCTAAATCTTACGACAGGCTACATTTTTTTTAAATTTCGATTAAAAGGAGCATAATAACAAATTAAAGAAGGGGTAATTTTGACTCCAGAGAACCATTTTTTTATCCCTTGATAGATACAGAATCATGCGGTTAATAATAAATTACCGCAAGGGAGGTTTTATGAACGAAAAAGTAAAATCGGGTTCGCGCAATGTTGCAATTGTCGGCCCTTATTTAGGTGGAAAAACCACTTTACTAGAAAGCTTGTTATTTGTCACAGGGGGAATTTCCCGCAAAGGCAATGTTAAGGACAGCAATACAGTAGGAGATAGTGCTGCCGAGTCGCGCGATCGCCAGATGAGTGTAGAAGTCAGCGCCGCTAGCACTGAGTATAACGGCATTCGCTTCACCTTGATTGACTGTCCCGGAAGTGTAGAATTTGCCCAAGAAACGTACAATGCTTTAATTGGAGTGGATGCAGCAATTGTAGTTTGCGAACCCATCCGCGAGCGAGTCCTCACCCTTGCCCCTCTATTTAAATTTCTGGACGATTGGGAAATTCCCCACCTCGTCTTTGTTAACAAAATGGATCGGGCGAATATTCACGTTCTGGAAACATTACACGCCCTGAAAGCAGTATCTAGCCGTCCCCTGGTAGCGCATCAATATCCCATCATGAACGGGGAACAACTCACCGGCTTTATTGATATGGTGAGCGAACAGGCATATAAATATCATCCCGGCGCACCTGCTGACCCCATTCCCTTCCCCGAAAGTTTAAAAGAAGAAGAACATACAGCACGGGCAGAAATGCTCGAAGCCTTAGCAAATTTTGACGACCATTTACTTGAAGAACTTTTAGAAGACATCGAACCACCCCAAGAGGAAATTCTCAAAGATTTAAAAATGGAATTAGGGGCAGATTTAGTTGTACCCGTTTTCTTTGGTGTAGCAGAACAAGATTATGGTGTTAGACCTCTATTAGAAGCCTTATTACGGGAAGCCCCCGAACCAGAAAGCACAGCAGAACGTCGTTTAAAAAACATCAAAGGTGATACAGCTTTAGCGCAGGTATTAAAAACTTTCTACACTCCCCAAGGTGGCAAACTCTCTCTAGTGCGTGTTTGGCGGGGCAAATTAACTGATGGCATTGTCCTCAATGGCATTCGCACTGGTGGAATTTATCGCCTCATGGGACAACAACAGCAGTTTGTTAATGAAGTTTTTGCTGGTGAAATTGTCGCATTGAGCCGTTTGGAAGGAATCAAGACAGGGGATACAATCTCCACAGAACAGCAGTTGGCGATGGAATTACCCAAAGCTGTACAGTTGGAACCTGTGTATGCCCTCGCCATTACACCAGAAAAGCGCAACGATGAAGTTAAACTCAGTAGTGCTATTACCAAGTTGTTAGAAGAAGACTCCTCACTTGCTTGGGAACAACATGGCGATACCCACGAAGTAATTCTTTGGGGTCAAGGCGAGATTCACTTGCAAGTTACCCTAGACAGACTGCGCCGCAAGTATAACTTGCCAATGACAACTCATTTGCCGCAAGTGCCTTACAAAGAAACCATCCGCAAAACGGTGGCTTCAGTTCATGGACGCTACAAGCATCAAAGTGGTGGTCATGGACAATTTGGTGATGTATTTCTTGACATCAAGCCTTTACCACGCGGTACAGGCTTTAATTTTAATGAAACCATTGTCGGCGGCGTGATTCCCAAACAGTACATTCCTGGGGTAGAAATGGGCGTGCGGGAATTTCTGACACATGGACCTTTGGGCTTTCCAATAGTGGATTTGGCGGTAACTCTGACTAATGGTTCGTATCACAACGTTGATAGTTCCGAACAAGCCTTTAGGCAAGCTGCCCGATTGGCAATGCAAACGGGGATACCCCAAGCGGAACCTACGCTGTTAGAACCAATTCTGCGGGTGGAGGTGACAACACCGAGTGAATTTACCTCCAAAGTACTCCAACTGGTGAGTGGTAGACGGGGGCAAATTTTAGGTTATGAGGGGAGAAACGATTGGCAAGGCTGGGATAATGTCTCTGCATACTTGCCGCAAGCAGAGATGCAGAATTTTATTGTAGAGCTGCGATCGCTCACCTTGGGCGTCGGTTCTTTCCACTGGGAATATGACCATCTCCAGGAAGTGCCGGAAAAGCTTGCTGAACGTGTGATTCAAAGTAATGGTAATGGTGGTAACGGTAACGGCAAGTAATTTGGGATTTATTTAAACTCGAAGCCCCGCACTTAAATGTACGGGGCTTTTATTAATGAATATTTAATACGTTTTGGACATGCTGTTGAAATGCTAATCCTTCTTTACCCCAACGGGTTTGGAACTTTCGTAGATTTTCCAATTTTATTGCTTTTCCAAATGGAGGAAAATAAATGGAACAATCAAATACTTTGTTGTTTTCTGGAGGATACTCCCAATTATCCGTCATCCAAATCACCTGGACAAGGCGATAAATATTAAATTCATCTCCAGCATTTTTATCAGGATAAAGTTGCTTATTCAGCATTTTAATAATGTGCGTTACTTTGCTACGTTGTCTTAAAATCATCAGTTCAGCTTCTTGTGGCGCTCTTGCACCTTTTTCATCTCTATTTTCTAAATTTCTCCAATGCAAGGCAAAAATCTTTAATTCTGGATGTATGGTAGAGGTAGGTATGTTTTGATAAGCCCAATCTTCACCATTTAAGGGTTTTACGTTTTTAGTCCAAATTAATCCATTTAAATCCATAATTATTTCTCAATCTTGTTCTAACAGTTATAGTTTTCCCTAAAATCTCGCTAAAATAACAATTTTTTTTGTAAATATCACCAAGACTATTTCTTGGTAAGATAGTTACATCTTGGCTTTTGCAAGCTTCAACATGAAATTTTAATGGAAAGTAATGGTAACACTTCAATTAAGACAATTAAGTGTTCCGCCGGGACATAGAGTAATACTCCACGATGTTAGCTGGCAAGAATTTGAGGCGATTTTAGAAGAACTTGGCAACCATCGAGCCACTCGATTGGCTTACAGCCACGCAACTTTAGAGATGAAAATGCCATTACCGAAGCATGAGAAAGCCAAAGTCATCATTGGCGATTTGGTAAAAATTCTGCTGGAGGAGTTAGAAATTGACTGTGAGACATTTGGCTCAACCACTTTCAAACGTGAAGATATGGCTGTTGGTGTAGAGCCTGATGATTCTTTCTACATTCAAAATCATGCTCAAATGATTGGTAAAGAGCGAATAGACTTGAGGGTTGACCCGCCACCTGACTTAGCAATTGAAGTTGATGTTACTTCCAAAACTCAACTTGATGCTTACGAAGCGCTAAGAGTTCCTGAACTTTGGCGATATGAAAATGGGAAACTACAAATTAATATTCTTCAGGATGGCAAATATCTTGAATCTGAAATTAGTCCTACTTTTCCCAACTTACCTATTTTTGAAGCAATTCCTCGTTTTGTCGAACAGAGCCAAACTTTAGGTAGAAGTCCAACGCTCAGAGTATTTAGGCAATGGGTGAGAGAGAAAATTCAAAATAATTCGTAATTAGAACTCAATACCGTTCAGTTAAGCCCAAAACCCTTGGTAGAGACGCGAAATTTCGCGTCTCTACAGGTCTAAAATCAGCACCAAAAATCCTTAACTGAACCTTATTGAATTATAACTTTCTTAATCTTAGGCGTTGGTGCGATCGCTCAAAAAATATACACGTTTCTATAAATGAGCGTTGTAATACTTAATAAATATTTCCATATATAGCAATTCGTGCAGGAGTCACGAACAAAAAGATCCCCGACTTCTTGAAGAAGTCGGGGATGTGAGCCTCTCTGTGGAGAGCAAATAAAAAACTACTAATGTAATTGTGACTACTTAACAGTCACCTTACCGCCAGCTTCTTCGATGCGCTTCTTAGCATCTTCAGCAGCATCCTTAGCAATACCTTCTTTAACTGCCTTGGGTGCAGCTTCCACCAAGTCTTTAGCTTCTTTCAGACCCAAACCGGTCAATTCCCGGACAATCTTCAGCACGGCAATCTTCTTATCAGCTGGTACTGATTCGAGAATCACTTCAAACTCGGTTTGCTCAACAACTTCCTCAACAGCAGCAGCAGGACCTGGGCCTGCGAATGCTACACCAACAGGTGCAGCAGCACTGACGCCAAAAGCTTCTTCAATTTGCTTGACTAACTCAGAAGCTTCCAGCAAAGAGAGGGTTTTTAGTTGTTCTAAAATGTTATCGGTTGCAGCAGACATTGATATAACTCCTGTAATTTTGATTATTTATTAGTCATCGGTCATTAGTCTTTAACTATAGACTTTTGACTCTTGACTGATGAGTTGCGAAGTCTATTCAGCAGCAGTTTCGGTGCTGCTATCAGCTTCAGCAGTGGTTTCGGTACTGCTATCTTCAACAGCAGCAGTTTCAGTGCTACCACCACTTTGCTCTTGGTCGGCCACAGCCTGCAAAGCACGAGCCAGTGAACCAGGAACTTCGTTGATACCCACAGCAATCTTGGTAGCCAAGGCATTGATAGCTCCAGCAATTTGGGCTATCAGTTGTTCCTTAGATGGCAAGTCTCCTAGTATCTTGACATCAGGTTCTTTGAGTAGGCGACCTTCCAGTACACCACCACGAAGTTCAGTCTTCTTGGTGACTTTTTGGAATTCTTGGTATGCCTTAATTGCCGATGAAAAATCTTCTTTTACCAGCAAAAAGGCGGAAGAACCGTTGAGCAATTCTGACAAAGGTTGCCATTTTTCATCATCTTTAATGGCAATGCCCATCAGAGTATTCTTCGTCACCTTACAAACGGTGCCACTGGGACGCAGCCGCCGCCGTAAGTCTGTGATTTCCGAAACTGTTAGCCCCTGATAGTCAATTACCAGTGCCAGAGTTGACTCACTCAAAGTTTCTTTGAGGTCAGCTACTATCTCTTTTTTATTTTCTAGTGTTCTACCCATTTCAATCTCACCTCCTTAAAATAATCGGTGAAGTGCCCTACTTGTACGTTTTTTCTAAACCTGAACCCAAACAACAAACCCCAGCTAATATAGCCGGGGTTGAGTAGTAAGACTCGTGATGCCATAGTTATCACACCTTTACGCATGATGATTTTGACAATTAGAGTTTTAACCTCGGCAGGATATTTAAACTATTAGCACCTGCTGTCTCCGGCTTTGCCTATTTAATTAGGTACTGGTGATTGGGTATTGGGTACTGGGTATTAGATAGTGAAGATGTGGTATTACCCACAGTCCCCAGTCACCAATCCCTAGTCACCAGTACCTTTTACGCTGCTCCGCTCAGTTTCAAATCTCGTAGGGCGCTGATATCAACTTTAATTGATGGCCCCATAGTGGCTGCCACATAAAATGTGCGCCAATAACGACCTTTAGCTCCTGAAGGACGGTTACGGTCAATGGTCTCTTGCAATGCCTTCAGGTTGACTAACAAATCTTCAGGCGAGAAAGTTGCCTTACCAAACATAACATGAACAATACCAGTTCGATCAGCTCGGAATTCTAATTTACCAGCTTTGAATTCTGCGATCGCACCTGCTAAATCAAATGTCACGGTTCCACCCTTGGGCGATGGCATCAAACCACGCGGCCCAAGCAATTTACCCAGCTTTGCCACCTGTGGCATCACATCGGGTGTGGCAATCAGCTTGTCAAAATCCATTCTACCTTTTTGGATTTCGTCAATCAGTTCTTCTGACCCGACTATATCAGCACCAGCGTTGCTGGCTTCGTTGACCTTTTCGCCTCTGGCTATCACCGCCACCCGCACGATTTGTCCTGTACCTTTGGGCAGTGCTACCGTTGTCCGCAACTGTTGGTCTGTATACTTGGGGTCAATTCCCAACCGGATATGCGCTTCAGCAGCTTCAGAAAATTTAGCTGTCGCTGTGTCTTTAAGAAGGGCTAAAGCCTCTAAAGGATGATAGTCCTTATCTTCTACTTTTGCTTGCAGTCCCTGCAAACGACGTGATATTTTTGGCATTTGTTCTCCTGGGGTAATTCCGAAGCTTCGCCTCTCCCCCGATAATTTTTAATTATGAGTCCTTTGTCATTTGTCCTTTGTCATTTGCTAGTTTTTTGCTAATGACCAATACTTCTCTACGAGAGGCTGCGCCAACGACTACGCTCAGTACAAGTGACCAATGACTAATCCGTGACTGTGATGCCCATATTTTTAGCCGTTCCTGCCACAATCTTCATTGCCGCGTCGATGTCGTTGGCATTAAGATCGGGGAGTTTCGTTTGGGCTATTTCTTGCAATTGTACTTTGGTAATTGACCCAACCTTCTTTTTGTTGGGTTCATTGGAGCCTTTTTCTACTTTCGCTGCCTTCCGAATCAGCACTGATGCTGGTGGCGTTTTGAGTACAAACGTAAAACTCCGGTCTTCAAAAACCGAAATTTCTACAGGTATTACCATTCCAGCTTGATCGGCTGTTTTGGCATTGTACTCTTTGCAGAACATCATGATGTTAACGCCGTGTTGACCCAACGCGGGACCCACTGGCGGTGCTGGGTTGGCTTTTCCAGCATTCAGGGCCAGTTTAATGACCGCCACTACTTTCTTCGCCATTTGTATTTAGCTCTGTTTCTCTACCTGATTAAATTCCAATTCTACTGGTGTATCCCTGCCGAAAATTGAGAGCAAGGCTTTGAGCTTACTCCGTTCTGGAGAGACTTCAATTACCTCGCCTTCAAAGTCTTTAAATGGACCAGAAAGCACCATTATCTTATCACCAGTAGCCATGTCAATTTTAAGAACCGGCTCTTGTTCGCTGGTTTGTTTGAATATACGTTCAACTTCTGAAGAACTCAGTGGTATGGGGTTGACATGACCACGACCCTTACTGCTACCACGTTTTTGTTCTGAACCCACAAAATTAATTACATGGGAGGTGTTTCTTACCACCTGCCAGGTATCATCATCCATCATCATCCGCACCAGCACATAGCCAGGGAAAACTTTTTCGTCTGTATGCTGGCGACTGCCATCTTTGCGGATTTTCACCGCCGGCGTGTGCGGAATTTCTACCTGGATAATTTTGTCAGCTACATCAAAAGTTTGAATGCGTTGCTCTAAGTTAGTCTTTACACGCTTCTCACAGCCGGAGGCTACTTGCACTGCATACCAGCGTGCTTCTTTTGACGCTGCTTCTGCAGTTTCTGATGTTTCCTCTGACTGCAACATTGAGTTGCGTGGTTCATCTGTTGCAAAACTCATTAGAACACCTGTTTTGCTGCCCAACGAAACAATCCATCGACCAAGTATATCAAAGATGCGGACAGTGCCACCATTAACAACACAGCAGCAGATTCGCTCACTATTTGTTTGCGACTAGGCCAAACTACTTTTTCAAGTTCTTCTTTGATTCCCTGTATGAAGTTGTTAAAGCTAAACCCAGTAGTTTCTGGCAATTCTGCTTCACTTTTTTTGGCCACGACCGTTTATCCCCCATTTATCACTCAATTTTGGATTTCGGATTTCGGATTTAACCCATACCTTAAGGCAAAGGTGGTTGATTTCAGATTTTGGTTTGTCGATTTTAAATTTCTTCTTAATCCAAAACCTCAAATCTAAAATTCCTTTATCCCGGTTTGCAGTTTCGACTCTGTTTCACTACTGAAAGCAAAACAACTGCAAATACAATGAGTTTGCCCGAAATTATTAACGCTAACTGCTATGTTAGCAGCTGCATAATTATTTCGGGCTTTGTTTTTTGCTCTTGAGCGCGCCCTGGAGGACTTGAACCCCCGACATCAGGTTTTGGAGACCTGCGTTCTACCAACTGAACTAAGAGCGCACAAGCTGTTTTTGATTCACTCATTGCGCTGAACTAGATTTTAGTTTAACGCAATATGCGATTTATATCATACCTCAATTTTGTTGGAAAAACAAGTTAGCGGCAGATGCCGCTTTCGGCTTGAGATTTCTCCCATAATGATTGAAGGACGAATCACAAAGGGCGGTCAAACCGTTGCTTGATTCGGGTTGCCTTACCTACGCGATCGCGGAGATAATAAAGTTTAGCACGGCGGACTTTACCACGACGTAATACTTTGATGCTGTCAATCCGGGGAGAATGCAACAGAAATACCCGCTCAACGCCTACGCCTTGGAAAACCTTACGGACTGTAATAGTTTCGTTGATGCCGCCATTACGCATGGCAATCACTACTCCCTCGTAGGGTTGTACGCGATATTTTTCGCCTTCCTTGATTTTCACTCCCACTTTTACGGTGTCGCCCACATAAATGTCGGGCAAATTCGATTTTATGTGTTCCGCTTCAATGGAGCGGATAATCTCTTGAGCATTCATAGTCTTTCTGTCTGCTTAAAAAAACTCCCAATCATCAATGATAAATCGATAATCCTATTTCAGTCTACTTGTTGGGATTGATAATTTTACTGATCCGACAGCCTAGAGATCAAAGTTATATTGCAGAATGCTGTACCACAGGGGGAATTTTATGAAATTTAGCGTCGTCATCAGTACCTATAATCGCTTGAATTTGCTGCAAAGAGCAATTGACTCGGCTCGTAACCAAACAATGGAGTGTGAGGTGGTTGTTGCTGATGACTGTTCATCTGATGACACCCAAGTATATATCCAAAGCTTAGGGGACAAGGTTGTTTACCATCGTAACGAGGTGAATCAAGGTCATGCCGCAACGGTAAATGCTGGAGTTGCTAAAGCTAGCGGCGACTGGATTAAGTTTTTAGATGATGATGACTATTTAGCGCCCAACTGCATAGAAGAGATGGCAAAGGCGATCGCACTTCGTCCCGATGCTGTAATCTGCTCTTGTGTGGCGGCTCAGGTGGATGGCAATGAAGTCGAACTCTCTCGCACCCCCCAAGTTGGCCCAGGTTTAGCTTTTTATGTCCCACAAGCCGATATTCACTATGGTATGCTTTTAGAGCTTCTGCCCTTTGGCACACCCGTACAAGTAGCTTGTCGGCGTGATGCTTTTCTGCAAACTGGTGGTTGGGACTCCACACTCGATGCTAACTGTGATGACATCGATTCCTGGATTCGGATTGCCCAGTTTGGCGATGCGATTTTCTTCAATCAGTGTCTTGCTTACCGGACTATCTGGCCGGGTGCGTATAATCAAAAGTTTTCTTTGTCTCGGCGGTTGTCAACAAATATTTTGATGAAGGAGAAAATTTACGCCTTGGTAAATGACCAACATCGCTCAAAGATTCCCGTCTTTCAAGATATCAAAAATTACCTAACACTTCATTGGATTTTAGTAGCACTAAAGCAAAAAAATATCAAGAGTTTTCTTTCAATGATCGATCTGTCTATACTTTCTCCTCAGTCTTGGAAGTTTTTGCTAACTGCTGTTTCATCACGCCGCTCTCAAGGAAACAATTCTCAAGTTCGCAAACTTGTATTGATTGATCCCTAATTTTTTCAGCGTTGGCGATGGTTTTCAGTGTTACAAACTTAGTTTTTACAGAACAAATTTGAAAAAGAATGTAACAAGGGAACAACTAGCAAAGCTTGTCTAATAGCGATCGGATTCAGAACTAATAGTTGATGATATCAGAAAATCTAAGCTGTTCCACAAATAACCTTGCATAATTAGGGCGCTCATGTTGCCTACCCCACAGGAGTTATATAAATTTTGGATCTGCAAATTAGATGTGGTTTAGCTTAGTATACCGATAACTGTCTAAATATTAAATCTGAGCGAGAGAAAATCAGTAGACGTTAGTGTTGAGAGTAAACATTGGTAGAGACCCTATTTAGTAGTGATATGATAATTTCTCCTTTATTGTCTGGTTTTAGCTGTACTGTAAACCAGTTTTTTCCTGTATAAATTTTAGGTTAAATGGAAAAACAAATCTCAAGTAACGGATTAACTAAAGTCCAAGTACTGATTATGGCGATCGCAGCTGGTGTCTGTGTTGCTAACGTTTATTATAATCAGCCAATCCTCAAAAATATTGCATCATCTTTTGGAGTCACTGAAGGCGAAGCGGGTAGCATCTCTGTGCTTACCCAAGTCGGTTACGGTCTTGGACTTTTCTTTTTAATCCCCTTGGGCGATAAAATCAACAAGAAAAAATTAATTCTTTGCTTACTGATATGTTTGTTCTGTTTGTTGATATTCATGGCATTTTCACAAAATATCGTCCAAGTTTGGATATTGAGCGTAGCAATTGGGATTGCGACAGTCTCCGCTCAGATTATTCTTCCTTTAGCAGCAAGTATAGATAGAGTAACTACAGGTCAAACAGTAGGCAACATTTTTACTGGTATATTGATTGGAGTTTTAGGAGCAAGGGTTTTTAGTGGATATATTGCTGAATGGTTGAGTTGGCGTTATGTATATGGATTTTCAGCAGTAATGATTTTAATTGTTATTGTTTTACTAAAAATATATTTACCGAATGTAAAAAATGAATTTAATGGTTATTATTTGGAATTATTAAAATCAACACTTCAGCAATTAAACCGATTTTCATTATTAAGAGAAGCATCTTTAATTAGTGGGTTATTGTTTGGTGTATTTTGCTCATTTTGGACAACGCTAACTTTCCATTTAAGTGGAGCGCCTTTTAATTTTCAATCTGACACAATTGGGATGTATGGCTTTGTGGCGATCGCAGGTGCATTAATGGCACCAGTTTTTGGTAAACTAGCCGATCGAGGTAACTCCCAACGTTCTTTGACTATTGCTGTATCGATGGTGATTGCAAGTTTAGTAATTGCTAAAATTGCTGCTAATTCTGCACTGGCGATCGCTGTTGCTGTATTGTTACTAGATGTAGGTGTACAGGCAACCCAAGTCACCAATGTTGCAAGGATATACACTCTTGACGCTCAATCGAATAGTCGCATCAATACAGTTTACATGACTACCTATTTTATCGGCGGTTCTATAGGTACTAGCATTGGTTTATTATGCTGGAATCTTGGTGGCTGGAATTTGGTGACTTGGCAAATGTTAGTTTTTACTTTGATCGCATTTTTTATTATCGTCAGACCGAAAATAAATACAGCCTCTTGACAAGCTCAAATTAATTACTATAATCTATTAGTTTATACGCATCTCAGCATAACAAAATACGAAATAAACTGATGAACAATCAAGTTAGGATTTTGATAGCAGCAGTATTACTTGTAAGTTCTACAGTAGTTAAACCTTCCAGTGCGGCAGAAAAAAATACTGATTTTTTTGGTGAAAATATTAGCTCTATAGCTGCAGAGCAAATCAAAATAGCACAAGCTATAGAACCTAGAGTTATTAAGCTTCGTCTAGCAGATTCTGGTGTTTCAGTAGGAAGTGTCTTGTCTTGGGGATTTGCTGGTTTGATCCAAAAAAGATCAACCGATTGGGTTCGTTTAGAAATAAGCGATCGCCAAGTAAAAGTAGTACATACAACAAGGACGACTAATTGGTTAACTCAGGTTTCTAAATGGTGGGATCATCCCGTCAGAAAAATTGCTTTTAAGCCAGATTCTTGTAAAATAGATAATGTCCAAAATAAAGGTGGCTCAGATATAGAAACCCAATTGAGAGATATAAAAAAGCTGTATGATTCTAAACTAATAACAGAGCAACAATATCAAGAATTACAGCGCAAAGTTATTAATCAAATAAATACCACACCCAACGAAACTAATACCAATAAAGAGGAATGTGTTCTATTAGGAGAAAATGCTATAGTCCAACTTCAAAATATGAGTTTGTTAACTAAAGGAGAATTTAAAATTGAATATTTAGAAGGTAATGAGTGGAAATATGCAGCTTTTAGAGTACCAGAAAAGAATATCAGTAGCAACCTGCGAACAATAAATTTTTAGCCTTAAATATTGCGAGAGGACAACCCACCTGTACACCAATATTTTTACTCACATATTTGACAACCTTCTTTTTCCTCAACGGACAAATTCTGAATACCTGCTTTATCTTGTCGCACAACAGTTACCTGTATAAATTAGAATGAATAAGCGCACCTTGTGTTATGGTACTTAATGGAGATTTTTAATGCAGTAGATAATTGGCGCAAGCGATCGCTAACTTCTAAGTTAGACTCCTGCGATCGTAATTCTGGTGGTATCTATGCCAACAGAAGTGGATTTTCTTGCAACCAATTGATTCTAGATTCTTTCCGAACATTCCCTTAACGGCTGAACAGATTTTTGCAATGAGTCGCTGATTTCGCGCTGTTTCAGGTTGCGTTGAGAAAGGAGGCGCAGTACCTGAATACCTATGTTGCCCCGATAAAAAGTTCCGAAGCATCCTCTAAACCGAGATCAGCGAATACGTTACCACTGCTTTCTTCAAAAACGGGTTCCTGTGCCATTATTGTTTCTCCCTTGCCACTGCGTCCTTATATCGCGTTATATATATTAATCATCTATCTAAATAATTTTAATTCATGCAGAAAATTGTATCCGATCCAAAAATCATGATGGGCAAACCTGTCATTTCAGGAACTCGTATTACAGTTGAATTAATTCTCGAAAAACTTGCTGCGGGTGAAACACCTCAGCAAATACTCGAAGCGCATCCGCGACTTAGCGATGAAGGAATTAAAGCAGCTTTGGCATTTGCTGCTCAAGCTTTGCGGTATGATGTGATTTATCCAACAATTGAGAAAGCTTCTTGAAGTTTTTAGGGGACGAAAATTTAGGTTGGCAAATCGTTGAAGGTCTGCGACTTGATGCTCCCCGAAGTTTTGTATGTTGTGGAAATGGAACCAGAAATTCCTGACGATGAAGTTTTGAACTTGGCTAATAATGAAGGTGCAATTTTATTGACATCAGATAAAGATTTTGGTGAGTTAGTTTTCCGTTTGCGTAGAATTGCAGCAGGTGTGGTGTTAATTCGGTTATTCGGTTTATCTCCAAATGATACGGCAGAAATTATTACCAATGCCATTAATAAACACGCAGATGAATTATTAGGAGCTTTTACTGTTATTTCATCTAAAAGTATTCGCATTCGTAAAATAACGTGAATTTTAGATGCGATCGCAGATGCAATCAAGAGTGCGAGCCGTTAAAACGCGATGCTTCGGCACTAAAAGCTGCTGCTAGTTCAGGGCTGGCGATCGCACTCCCAAATCCTTACCTGAATAAATATATCCGATTTATGTACGTAATAATACGGTAAAGCTGACCTGCTGAAGTTGACAAAAACATTGGAAAAGCGATCGCTGTAATCCAGTTCTTGAGTATACTGGCGACAAGCCGAAGAAACCTCTACGCCTTTCTGGAGTTTAGTGGCGGAATAAAATTTAGATTTCGGTTTTTCACCTGCATCAAAAAATAACCTGTCAAAAATGCCCCAAACATATTCTGAGTATAGATTGTGACGAGGGCGATCACAGGACTGATGATAAATGCGGGATAGGCTGTGATTGGTTTATTATTCTCAGGTTAATTTAGTTCTAATCATGCTCAAAAACACTACTTTAGATCCTCTAGTAACCGATGTTCGGTGTGAAGAAATTTGTCAGATTTTGGGAGAGACTTACAATCAAGAACGCTGGAACGATTGGCGCTGGCAAATGCGGCATCGGTTAACTAAGCTGGAACACTTTCAGAAGTTATTAAGGCTTAGTGCTACCGAAGAACAGGGACTTTTAATCGCACCAGAGAAGTTTGCTGTAGCCGTAACCCCATATTTTGCATCACTACTTGATCCAGAAGATCCCTTTTGCCCACTACGGTTACAAGTGATTCCACGGGAAGAAGAACTAATAGTTAGTACAGCAGACATGGTAGATCCATGCGGCGAAGATCATGACACTCCAGTACCAGGACTCGTACACCGCTACCCCGATCGCGTGTTACTCCTTGCCCTAGATACTTGCGCTGCTTATTGTCGTTACTGCACCCGCTCTCGTTTGGTGAGCCAAGGTGAGATGTACCCAGTAACACGGCGGTTGGATGCGATCGCCGCTTACCTGGAGGAACACACGGAGATCCGTGATGTGCTAATTTCCGGTGGTGATCCTCTATTGATGGCTGATGAACCTTTAGACAACTTGCTTGGGCGGCTACGTGCCATTAAGCATATTGAATTTATCCGAATTGGTTCTCGCGTGCCGAGTTTTTTACCCCAGCGAATTACACCAGAACTGGTTGCTTTGCTGCGTAAACATCGGGTGTGGCTGTCTTTGCACTTTTGTCATGTGCGGGAACTTACCCCAGAAGTAGCACAAGCTTGCGATCGCCTAGCTGATGGGGGGATTCCTTTAGGCAGTCAAACTGTGCTATTAAAAGGTGTAAATGATTCGGAAAAAGCCCTGAAGGATCTGTTTCACGGTCTTCTCAAGCTGCGGGTGCGACCTTATTATCTTTACCAATGCGACCCAGTTGTTGGCACCGCACATCTGCGAACAAGTGTTCAAACTGGGCTTGATTTAATTTCTAAATTGCGTGGTCATACCACTGGCTACGCTGTACCAACCTATGTGATTGATGCCCCTGGCGGTGGTGGCAAAGTCCCAATTCAAGCCGAGACTCTACTTGCTTATGAGAAGGGCACAGCGACAGTGCAAAATTGGGCAGGTAAGACATACACTTATGTAGATCCAGTGGAGTAGAGGTAACACTATATATTTGTATACGAGTTGATCGCCATCATCTAAAAGAGCCAGTTGGAATGATTCTTTTAGATTATGGCAAACCAAAAAACTGAGTAATTGCCGGAGATTAGTTGAAATGTTGATTGTTGGTAATACAAACATAAAAGGTCGAGGTATCTTCGCACAGAAGCGCTTTTTGAAAGGAGAACTGATTGAGAAAGCGCCAGTTGTTGTTATACCCGCAGAACAGGTTGAATTGCTAGATAAAACAACTTTGGGTAACTATTACTACGATTGGGAAGATAAAGCGGCGGCGATCGCTTTCGGTTTAGTGTCCCTGATTAATCATTCTTACTATCCCAATACTTACTATGTGAAAAAATTCGCTGAAGGAGAAGTGGAATATATTGCCTACCGAGATATAGAAGCGGGAGAAGAAATGACTGCCAACTACAACGGTTCTCCTGAAGATAAATCTCCTATATGGTTTGATGTTGTTGATGAGCTATCTTCGACTCCATTAAGGATTTAGTAATCGGAATTCCTCAATTAGGGGCTTCCAAATAAAAAAACATCCCAAAACTGACGCAAAAATCCTCTCTACTTCTCTTCTCTCTGTGTTCTCTGCGCGGCAGTCGCTCATGGGGGAAACCACGCCAGATGCTCCACTTGGGGAGACCCCAAGACCGCACTGGCTCCCCAAGACCGCGCTGCCTTGCCTCTGTGGTAGCCTTCGGCAAGCCCTTCGGTCTACGTTTCTTTGGATAATTTATTTCTTGGAAATCCCTTAAGACACCTAATTTAGACATTCAAGCTAACAGCAAAAGCTTTCTCACTGGGAATTATCGGGCTATGGGGTTATTAATTGGTCTGTGTTATGACCTGAAGGCAGACTACCTAAAGGCTGGTTTTAGTGCCTCTGAGGTAATGGAGTTCGACGACGAAGAAACTATCATCGGGTTGGAAGATGCACTATTTCAGTTAGGTCATCAGGTTGAACGTGTGGGCAATGGTAGAGAACTTGCTCTGCGTTTGGTAAAGAGCGATCGCTGGGATCTGGTTTTCAATATTGCTGAGGGTTTGAAGGGTCGCTCTCGTGAAGCCCAAGTCCCGGCGGTTTGCGAATTATTCGCTCAACCTTACACCTTTTCCGATCCGCTTACCTGCGCTTTAACCCTCGACAAGGCACTTGCTAAAAGAGTAATGCGCGATCGCGGTTTGCCTACAGCTCCCTTTGAAGTGGTGAGTACTACCGCCGAAGCCGCAGCCGTATCGCTGCCAATGCCCCTTTTTCTCAAACCTGTGGCGGAAGGCAGTTCTAAAGGGGTAACAGGGCGTTCTCTTGTCAAAGAACGCAAAGAGCTAGTAAATACTTATCAATTGTTAAGCGAACTTTTTCAGCAACCCATACTGGTAGAAACCTTTCTTCCCGGTAGAGAAGTAACAGTGGGCATTGTTGGCAACGGCAGCAAATCACGGGTAGTAGGTGTGATGGAAGTAATTTTTACAGACCAAGCAGAAACCTCCGCCTATACTACCCTCAACAAAGATGAGTATCTAGAACGGGTATCTTATCGTTTGGTCATAGATCCCGAACCACTGGCAGCACAGGCAAGGCAACTGGCGCTGGATGCCTACCATACTCTTGGTTGCCGTGACGCTGCCCGCGTGGATCTGCGCTGTGATGCTTGCGGTGTGTTGCAGTTTCTGGAGGTTAACCCATTGCCAGGGCTACACCATATCCGCTCAGACTTGCCAATTATGGGACGTTTGGGTGGTGTGACATATACAGAAATCATTGCTGAAATAGTCGAGTCTGCATGGCAAAGGTACAAATTTGGAACTAGGGACTGGGGATTGGGGATTAGGGACTTGTACTGAGTTTCGACTACGCTCAACTACCGCGACTTGTGCCGAGCCTGTCCTGAGCGTAGCCGTTCGCGCAGCGTCTCCGATAGGAGAAGGGCGAAGCCGAGGTAAGCCGAAGTATTGGGGACTGGGAAGATACAGCAGATTGCGAGTTGGTGAGGTACAAATGTTCAAGTTTTTAGAGATGTTCAACCAGACTCAATCTCAGAAGTCAAAAGATAAAAACGCCCAGTTAAAAGCACTGCACCCATGAGTAGCCCTAATACTAAACCCAACCATAAACCTATAGCACCCCAGCCTAAAGGGAATGCCATCAGATAGCCCCCACCTAGACCTACTCCCCAGTACGCAAACATAGTGATTAACGTTGGTATTTGGGTATCCTTCAACCCGATCAAAGCACCAGCAGCAATAGTCTGAATAGAATAAAATATCTGGACTATTGCCCCCACAGCTAGAAAAGAAATTGCCGTTTTAACTATCTCGATATTATCTAGATTGCTGGTATCTAAAAACATTGCCACAATATACTTTGGAAACAGCCAAAAAATTAGTGCCACAATGCTCACAATGGGAGTAACAAGGGCAATGCAGACAAATCCCGCTCTGCTTGCACCCTTGAGATCATTTTGTCCCCTCAACTGTCCTACTCTCATGGTGACAGCATAGGAAATACCTATAGAAACTGTTTCGACAAAACTTTCTGTCTCGACGGTAATTTCATGTGCTGCTAATGTCTCTGTTCCAAACCACCCCATCATTAAAGCAGTGGCAGTGAATACTCCAATTTCTGCTCCATACTGCAACCCCAAAAACCATCCAGTTTGGAAGATATCTACAAACATCTCCCGATCGAATTTATATAAAGCGCTATTAAGTTCGTATTCTTTAAAGTAGTTATCGAAGCAAATCCAACTGGCGGCGGCGATAAAATTCAGCCAAAAGATGAGTGTGCTTCCCCAACCGATACCGGCTAAACCCAGGGCTGGTAAACCAAATTTGCCGAACATTAACACGTAATTAGCAGCCGCATTTAATAATAGTCCTGACACCGTAATTACTGTTAGGAATTGGGGGCGATTGAGGGCAGAGGTAACTTCTTTTAAGATACAAAAACCGAGTGCGGCCGGAAAAGCCCAAACAATAGATCGCAAATAGGTTTGAGCCAATAATACATTGCTTTGTTCTTGACCCGTCAGCAGCAAGATATAGTCAAAGTGCCAAATGATAAACATCACAGGTAAGCACATTGTCACAGCTAACCAAATTCCTTGACAGGTAGCACGGCTAACTTGGTCTATTTTTCCTGCACCAAAAGCAGTTGCGACACTCACACCCGCAGCTGAAAGAATAGAACGACAAACGGAAGCTAGGGTAGAAAAGGCAACAGCCCCTAAAGCACCCGCAGCTAAAGCTTGGCTGTTAAGTAAGCCCATCATCACCCCATCTAATAAAGGAATGCCCGCTTCTAATATTTGAGTAATTACTAAAGGAACTGCCAATTGCAGGCAGGCTTGGACTTCTAATATCAGTTCTGATTTAAATTCTTTTGAAGTTAACTCCATTGGGCAGAAAAATTAAGGAGGGTGCGAAAAAAGTAACAATTAATATATTAAGATATATTAACCCTTACAACTGCGAGTAATTTCAGTTATTAGCGATCGCTTCACCCTCTCAACAGAAACAGGACTTAGGCAAACAATAGCCCAAACCCTGATTTTTGAGTAGGGGCAATTCATGAATTGCCCCTAACGCGCGTAGTTTTGCGATGCCCCATCTTGACCTTAGCTAAACACACATCACTAAGCTAATCGGCATTAAAGTTGCATCATTAGGGCGGGCAAGACTTCGGCGTGAGCGCTCAGTCGAACGCTGCCCACCCCACAAGATATTGAGAAAATTTTAATATGCAATTTAGATGTGTTTTAGCTTATGAGTTGTGAACTTTGAATTTTGAATTGTTAACGCGCCGGCAGCTGTGGGTGTGTAGTCGAGTACTTGGCGACGATGCCAGAAATCTCCGGGTTGTAAAGTCTCAAATAATTCCAGTAGTTGCCAAATACTTGCCGCACATAATTTTTGGTTTCATCAAAGGGAATTTCTTCAACAAACTCATCTGGATCTTGTGTAGTTTGAGTTTGCAGCCATTTGGAGACATTGCCGGGGCCAGCATTGTAACTGGCGATCGCTAGCAGGGAGTTATTGTTATATTGCTGATGGGTATGATCCAAATACCATGTACCCAACATGATGTTATCGTTGGGATTTTCTAAGTTTATGGTTTTAATGTCCACCTTGATTTGTGGGGCAATCCATTGAGCTGTACTCGGCAACAGTTGCATTAAACCAGTAGCGTTAGCAACAGATTTGATTTTTGGTTCAAACCGTGACTCCTGACGAATTAAGGCAGTGACTAACAAAGGATTGAGTTTACGCTCAGTAGACCACTTTTCAATCTCCCGAAGATAGGGAAATGGATAACGGGCTTGCCAGTAGGTGATTTGTTTGCTGAGAGTCTGATATTGGGCAAGTTCTGCTGGTGTTTCCCGATCTTCCAACTTAGAAATTTTGTCAATTCCGATGAGATTTTCTCCCTTAGCCTGCCGGATCAACCCTTCGGTAAATTGCTCTGTTACCGTTGGCTGAATTTTGTTCTGAAATTCTGTTTGCCATTGTAACCAAGCATCGCGGTCTTGACCCAGCAGATATAATTCTTTAAAAGTATCAGAACCAGCAGGCGGTAATGGACGCTGGGGTGCGATTACTTCCGGGTTCATGACGCGCACATTGTCAAAGTTGCCGACATTTAGCCCCAACATGGTCGCGGCTCGCCATGCATAGTAAGAGTAGGGAAACTGTTTAATCACATACTCATAAGCAGTTTGAGATTCCTGGTGTTTGCCTAGTGAAGCTGCCCATTTCCCAACCCAAAAGCCTGCTCTTGGAGCCAAAATACTGTTGGGGTTGTTGGTAACAATTGGTTCTGCCCATTGCCAAGCACCGACATAATCTTTAGCTTTGGCTTTATCTTGGGCGACTTTCCAGCGATACTCTGCCGCATCGTCAGAATTTCCGTACTTGGCTATCAGTAATTGCCACGTTTCGCTTGCTGACTTTTGGCTATTCGTGGCCTGGAGAGTTTTGGCTTTTTGTGCCAGTGCCGTACCAGCTTGTTTGGGAAATTTACTAATTACCTGCTCAAGATAGGGTAAGCCATCTTTAGGAGTTTTTGCCATTTCTGCTAACCGCAGTAGAGCATTTCCAGTATCTTCGGTATTGGGAAATTGCTGCACCAATTGTTTATAGGTGGCGATAGCTTTTTCTTTATCTTTACCCCCGATCTGTAACCCTCGTGCGGTACGGTAGAGGTTACGGGATGTTTTTGGTGCTTGGGTATAAGCATTGGCCGCTTTGAGAAATTGACTATTTTCCCAATAGCTTGTACCAATTAGTTCCCAGTCTTCGGGTTTGAGGTTAGGCTGTTTTACTAGCTGATCCAAAACGCCCACTATGCCTGGTTGATCGTAAGCATATTTAGCCAAAATCAATTGTAATTTTGGCTGATTGGGATTTTCTTGCAAGCGTTTGCGAATAATTTCCCAAGTTAGAGGATTGGAGGGAAATTGAGCGATCGCTATTTCTTGTTGCTTTGGTTGGGCAATCAGATATAACGCTTTCACGCTGGCCGCTTCTTTGGGATACTGTTTCAGCACGCTTTGCCTGAGATCCGAGGCTTTGCCATCTTCGCCCAGCATATCCTCTGCCTGGGCTTGTTTCAGCAAAATATAGGGCGCGAGAATGGGATAGTCTTTCTCTAGTCCGTCCAGTAAAACCAGGGCTTTTTTCCCTTGGGTTCTTTCAACGTAATCACTTGCCAAAAGATAACGAGCGCGATTCCGGTCTGGCGAAGGAGGCTGCCCAGCGATCGCTGCTAGTTTTTCCGCCCGTTCTGGCAGCGATTGTGAAATCAGTGGAAAGACGGCTGATTGGGCAATAGTAGCATCAGATGGTTGCTGTGCCTGATTCTTACCCAGTTTGAGCCATTGCCCAACGGTTTTACCAATCTCTGGTGCTGATACCATTGCCCCAGCTAAAAAGGCAAACAGTGCTGCACCCGCAATTATCGAAATTTGCTTTTTCTGTAGTTTCTTCACCATGAATACCTGCTGAAAAGTTCCGGTGAATTTCTTGAAACTCTAGCATTCCTAACCATCAGTGTGACCAAATTTTAATTTTAGATTTTTAATTTTATGTAGAAAAATACTAATTTTCAATCCTACGATTGGCAGTATTGAGTAATTAGCACATATTAGATGCTATTACATCTATCTTGGGTATATCATAAATGCAATTCGTTCCCACCGTTTGTTAAGTCAAAACCCAGTCCCTAATCCCCAGTACCTTACTATGTCTGACTTCAGCAGCGAACCGATACCAGAATTGAGAAATCCCCAACAAACCTTTCATTCCGGTGACTTAAGTTTAAGAATCGAAGGAGAAGTAGTACCTGTAGTAGATGTCCATCTGGGACAACAGCAATCAATTTACTTTGAGCATCATATTCTCCTGTGGAAACACCCCAATGTTCGCCTCGGTGTCAAAGGTTTAAAAGGGGCAGCCAAGCGTTTCTTTGCCGGACTGCAAATTTTTATCAGTGAAGCACACGGCCCAGGGAATATTGCTTTCTCCCGTGAGGCTCCAGGACAGATTGTGGTGCTGCAATTAGAGCGAGGACAGACAGTGGATGTGCGCGAACATCAGTTTTTGCTAGCTACCAGCAATGTTGAGTACAGTTTCTTTTTCCAGCGAGGACTAGCGAACCTCTTTTTCAGCCGCAGTGGTGGGTTATTCATCGATCGCTTCATTGGTCAGCAACAAGGGGGGCTGCTTCTAATTCATGGTTACGGCAATGTTTTTGAAAAGCACCTCGCTGCTGGAGAGGTGTTGGATGTAGAACCAGGGGCATGGTTGTGGAAAGACTCATCAGTGAAGATGGAGACGGTAACGGCGCTGCAATCTAGTGGTGGCATCTTCGGAGCAATTGGGGTGATGCTTGGTGGCATTTCATTTACTCTTAACCGGTTTATTGGCCCTGGTCGCTTAGGGTTGCAGTCTATGACTTATCACCCTCCTGCATCTGAGGGTGCAACTCAAGTCGGTGGCAGTGTTAATATCGGGTAAGCTACCCGCTAATCAAGGTTAAACAAGCACAAAATTGTTTTTGGTTAGTGACGATCCAGGAGATAATTGTGCAAATTGTACCTGAGTAAAGGCGATCGCACTACCATCTTGGTCAAAGAACAATGCCCCTGTAACATCGTTGTAAATAAATCGCTGAGTGCTAGTGGTTGCAGATACTCCGATGGCAAACTGACTTGTATTAAGTGAACCTGGTGATAATCCCCCACCAAAACCAGCAACTGATACTTGAATCAGTTCATTAGTAGTGCTGAAATCATCAAGTCTATCAATGCCTTCATTGAAACTATTAAAAGCAAAGGTATCAGTACCACCACCACCATTGAGGGTATCATTACCGTTGGCACCTGTTAGGATGTCATCGTATTGTGTACCTGTGATATCTAATCGTTCGATATTCTTGTAGCTAATCCGATTCGTGCCATCTGTAATTGAGCCTTGGTTAGTGGTGGCATTGAATGTTGTTGTGATTGCATCGCTACCATCGCTGTCATCGACGATCAATAAATCGTCACCTTTGCCCCCATCTATTGTGTCATTGCTATTAAGATACCTACTGGTATATAGGGAAGTCGGCGCGGAATATGCAACGTTTCCTATTATCGTATCGTTGCCATTGCTCCCCACAATATTGTCATCCTCGAATGAACTTGCGATATCTAATCGTTCGATATTCTTGTAGCTAACGCGATTGCTGCCCGCCGTAATTAAGCCAGTATTAGTAGTAGCATCAAAAGTTGAAGTAATTGCCTCGGAATAGGAGCCATAGGACAAGAAATCGTCACCTGCGCCCCCATCTATCGTATCATTGCCCCCATACCCGGAAAGCGTATCATTGCCATTGTTGCCTACAATATTGTCATTGTTGTTTGTACCTCTGATATCTAATCGTTCGATATTCTTGTAGCTAACTACTCTCGTGCCTCCCGTAATTGAGCCAATGTTAGTAGTAGCATTGAATGTCGTTGTGATTCCCTTGTCACCTGAGCTATCCAACCTCAACAAATCATCACCTGCGCCCCCATCTATTGTATCATTCCCATCAACTCCCCCGGAAAGCGTATCATTACCATTATTCCCCACAATCAAGTCATTGTTGGATGTACCAGTGATATCTAATCGTTCGATATTTTTGTAGCTAACCAGTCTCGTACTCGCCGTAATTAAGCCAATGTTAGTAGTAGCATCGAATGTCGTTGTGATTCCCCCGGGATAATAATTATTTTCGTCATTAATCCTCAATAAATCGTCACCAATTCCCCCATCAACCGTATCATTGCCACTATTGCCTAGGTCAAGGGTATCGTTGCCGTTGCTCCCCACAATCAAGTCATCGTACTGTGTACCTGTGATATCTAATCGTTCGATATTCTTGTAGCTAACCTGATTCTTATCTAGGGTAATTGAGCCAACGTTAGTAGTAGGATTGAATCTCGAAATGATTCCCCTGATAGAAGAACTGGGGTTATAGGACAACAAATCGTCACCTTTACCTCCATCTATCGTATCATTGCCATTGTCGGACTCGGAGAACGTATCGTTGCCATCACCCCCATTCAGCAAGTTGTTGCCTTTTGAAAAGTTAACAATCAAGTAATCGTCACCAACACCACCGTTGAGGGTGTTATTGCCATAGGAGTAACGGGTGTCATAGCGTCGGTCGTAGCCGGAGGCAGAGAGAGTATCGTTGCCATCGTCCCCAGAGAGCAGCTGATTGCCTGCTTCTGCTAAATGATCAAAACTCAAAGAACCAACATCTAAGCGATCGCCACCAGCACCACCAAAAAGGGTATCATTCCCCGTACCAGCAAGAAGGGTGTCATTGCCCGTACCACCCCACAACAGGTCGTTACCACTATCACCCTTAAGGTAGTCATCCCCTTCACCACCGTTGAGACTATCATTGCCTGTACCACCGCGCAGCAGGTCGTTACCACTCTTGCCATCGATTTTGTCATTACCCCCCTGACCATTTACCACATCATTTGAGTTGTCAAAACCTGTAATGTTGTTGTCGAGGTCATTGAGGAATGTCACCGTGTTCTTGTTGAACAGGTTAGTTTGAGTGGAGTTGGCATTAAACACATCAAAACTGTCGGTGATGCTGGTTTGTCCATCAAACAGGATATTCCCAATAGCGGGTCGTGAAGAAGTTGCTGGCAGATTATCCAGGTTTTCTAATTTGAAGTTTTGAAGGATGACTTTTGCACCTAACACATCATCTTCAAAGGTGATTTCCAGATTGCTGCCATTCTGAGTCAGCAGCAAATTTTGAGCAGTCAACGTAGCACCTTGGAATTGAATGGTATCCACTTCGGCAATGACTCCTGCTGAGGGAGTTACGCCTTTACCTACGCCACCGAAATCAGTGATAGTATCGGTGTTGCCAAAATTAAACCCGTATAAGTTGTAGACAAATTTATCCTTGCCACCGCCACCAGTCAGAGTGTCGTTGCGAAAATTACCTGTGATAGTATCGTTACCTGCTTTACCATTAATCGTATCCTCGCTGTCAGTGCCTAGTAGGGTATCATTCCCGTTGGTTCCAATGATATTTGCCATAAGTTTTTCCTAGCTGAATTGATATTTTTGACTAGATTAAGTTCTCAAGTTGCAGCAAAAGCCTAAAAGCTGATCATTGTATTTATTGCTGATTTTATTTTTTGAAAGTCTTTTATAAAGTTTGAATTGTTAGCATTTGAGGGGGTGTAGCATCGGGTGGGTAGAGAAAACCCACTTCTACCAGTCGCCGTTGACCAGGAGATATTTTTAATTGAGCAAGGGGTTTTCCCATCTGTCCCTCTTGTTGAACTAAATGCCAATATTGGGTTCTGGGTAAGCCGCCATCGTCCTTGTAGCGAATACGGACTGTACCTCGAAAAAAGACGCCTGGTTCGGGTGGTGAAAAAAAGCGTAGCCCTGGTTTAATTAACTGATCTTCTTTGATAGGTGTTTGGAAAAGCACATTGACAGTTTGCAACTTATCTGTATTATTGATTAATGGTAGAGAAATGTTGTATTCAATGCCGTAGTTGCCGTGAGCTTCGTAAGCAGTACCAGGATAACGGGCTACTAGTTTGGCGGTTTGGTTTTGTCCAGTACCCATTTTCCCTGCTAAAAGGGTACTTAAACCGTAGGAAAAAGCTTGTCCTGATTCGGGAATTGTCAGGTATGAACTATTTGAGTCAGTAAGTTGTGATTGCCAACGAGAGCCAACAGCTACCCCTGCTACCCTACCATAAATTTCTGTTGCCCCTGCAAGCTGATCTGGAGGACTGGGAGCAGGTTCACGGGGACCTGCAAAATCACCATTTTCTAACAAATTCTCCCATTCTTCTAAAGTAGGCGATCGCTCACTACCATCTGCATTGGGTTTGGCAAACATCGCCAGGTTCGCCAGATAAACTGGATTGTCACTATATAAATGCAACAATGTCGAACGTCCATTTAATGGCGGCGTTAAAGTCCGCACTGGAATGGGAAGATTCATTAACATCCGGCTTTGTTTTGCTGGAATTACCAACTGGGTTGGCCATCCTGACTGCTGTTTGACTCGTAGCAAATCATTCATGACGCGATCGCCCGGCCCAGCATAAATATTTCCCGAATTATTTTCCTGCATCGGGGGAAGTTTGATAAAAGGTGCATCAGGTTGACTAACATAACTGGCTGCTTGCAATATATTGACAGTTGCGGTGCGATCGCTTGGATTGTAAACAATCACCCCCAAATAAAGAGTCCGCAAATCATTTGGAGTCTCAATCGCTCTGGCAATATGGTGAGAAAATAAATCAAACCGCCCCTGAAATGGAAAGTTCAGGTGGGCGCTGGGCACTTTTTTGCCTTGAGGAGGAAATGTAGACAGCAGAATCCCTTCACTCTGAACTACTTCGGGGTTATTACTGTTAAATACTGGTACTGTATCAAGATGTCCTGTTAAAGGTCTTGTTTGTTGGGGAATGAAGATTTCTTGTGGTGCAGGTGCAGGCGTTGCTTGAGCCAAAAACAAGTAGGAAATTAAATTAAACATTTATTCAAAAAGCAATTTATCGCTGAAGTTAAGAATACAGCATACCTTCTGCGATCCATGACAAGTTAGAGGATGTTTGCCAAAATTCTGACTAACTGGTAAAATCAGCCACTATGCTAATTTTTACCACAAAAACAACAATATATAGTCAAGTAGTATATGACACTAAATTTTAGCCGGCGTAAATTTGTTTTGTCTAGTTCAGCTACTTTTGCTGGTAGCTTATTGCTGAAAGCATGCAGTAGTAATCAAAGCACGACACCAACAGTTAGTAGTGGTGGGGAAGGTTTTAAAATAGCGATCGCACTCCCCGGAACAATCACTGATAAAGCTTGGAATCAGTCTGGTTACGAAGGCGTAAACTTAGCTAAACAAAAGCTAGGTGCAGAAGTTGCATATCTGGAACAAGTCGCCCAAGCAGATCAAACAGAAGCATTAACAGGCTTTGCCCGCAAGGGTTATAATGTTGTATTCGCCCACGGTGGACAATTTGATGCAGCTATAGAGCAAGTTGCGGCACAATTTCCCAATACATTTTTTGTGGGTGTAAATGGTAATAACAAGGGAGCAAATATTGCCTCTTTGCGAATAGATCATTTGCAAGGTAGTTATTTATGTGGCATTATTGGCGCGGCGATCACTAAATCTAATAAATTAGCTTATATTGCTGGACAAGAATTTCCCGCTACCCAAGAAGAACTACGGGGATTTCAATTAGGAGCAAAATCAGTTAAGCCCAATATTCAAATTACTTCTACATTTATCGGTGATTGGAATGATGTTGCTAAGGCGAAAGAAGCTACACTTGCTTTAATTTCTTCCGGTAATGATGTAATTTATCAATGGTTAGATAGTGCTTCACCCGCAGTTTTACAAGCAGCTAGCGATAAAGGAGTTTATGCTTTTGGAAATACAAAAGATCAGTCAGATTTTGCCCCCAAAGCAGTGTTAACAAGTGCTGTTAAACGATTAGATATAGCAATAGCTTATTTAGCAGAACTCGCAAAACAAAAAAAACTCCAAGGGCAGATATATTCTATAGGTTTAGAAAGAAAAGATATATTATATTTAGGTAAATTTGGGGTAGCAGTGCCGGAAACCGTTAAACAAAATGCTTTGAAAGTGAATCAGGAGATTGTTGATAAAAAAATTATCTTTGAAAATTGTCAGGAAGCTGGTAAAGATACCCGTTGTGTCAAAAAAGCATGAAATTCAATGTATTTACGTTTAGAAAATATTAGTAAACGTTTTAATTCATTTGTTGCTAATCAGAATATTACCTTCAGTGTTGATGCTGGTAAAATTCATGGAATTTTAGGTGAAAATGGCGCAGGTAAGACTACTTTAATGAACATTATTAGTGGTCTATATCAACCTGATGCCGGAACAATTTATCTAGAAGATAAACCAGTAAAAATTACCTCTGCAAATGAGGCAATAAAATTAGGTATAGGCATGGTATATCAACATTTTATGCTTGTACCTAACTTAACTGTTACCGAAAATATCATCTTGGGTAGAGAAAATAATTGGTGCTTAAATCTGCGGGAAAAACAACAAGAGATTGCGGCTTTATCCCAAGCCTACGGGCTAGAAATTGACCCCACAGATAAAATAGAAAATTTACCAGTAGGGACACAACAGCGAGTAGAAATTCTCAAAGTATTATATCGCCAAGCCCAACTCTTAATTCTCGATGAACCAACAGCAGTTTTGACACCAACAGAAGTAGAATTATTAATTAATATCTTGCGAAAACTGGCGTTAGCTGGCAAGACGATTATTTTTATTAGTCACAAGTTAGAAGAGGTAATCAATCTCTGCGATACAATCACAGTGCTACGACGAAGTAAAGTAGTAGCGACAACCACAGCTAAAGAAGTGACTCCTCAACAATTAGCAGAATTGATGGTGGGGCGCGAAGTTGTTTTACAAGTCAACAAATCTGCATCTGTACCGGGAAAAGCGATCGTGTCGGTACAAAATTTGTCAGTTGTTAATGATCGGAATATTCCTGCTATCCGTAATCTTTCATTTCAATTACGCGCTGGGGAAATCTTAGGAATTGCTGGTGTAGATGGCAATGGACAGCGAGAATTAGCTGATGCAATCGTAGGTTTAACAAGTATCAAGAATGGTAAGATTGAGTTTAGTAGCTCCCGTACTCGCCAAAAAATAGGTTACATCCCCGAAGATCGGCAAAAAATGGGTTTAGTGTTGCAGTTTACCATTGCCCAAAACTTGATTTTGAATGCTTTTAAAAGCTTACCATTCTGCCGCAATTTTTTATTACAACTACCAGCAATCAAAAATCATGCTCAAATTGTCATGGAAAAATTTGATATTCGGGCGACTGGGGAAGATGTCAAGGTAAGCCAACTATCGGGGGGAAATCAACAAAAGGTAGTATTGGCGAGAGAACTGGCGGGAGAACCAGATTTAATTATAGCAATGCAACCCACACGGGGATTAGATGTAGGGGCGATCGCTACAGTTCATTCTCAGTTGTTAGCACAACGCGATCGCGGCGCCGCAATCTTGTATATTTCTACAGAGTTAGAAGAAGTCATGGCCATGAGCGATCGCATTGCTGTAATCTACAGAGGTGAATTTGTCGCTATTTTGGATGCACAGACAGCGACTAGAGAAGAAATTGGTTTATTGATGGCTGGCGGGACGCGCAGAGGATAAAATGCCAAGTCTTTACATCATTGGTGGTGCAAATGGTTCAGGAAAAACCACCGTGTCCATGAGTTTATTACCAAATTTTTTAGACTGCTTTGAGTATGTGAATGCAGATGCGATCGCCTCCGGCGGGCGGTTACGCCATCGCTGCTGGGTTATCCCCATTAAATCCAGATTCAATGGCTATAGAAGCAGGAAGATTAATGATTACACGCCTGCGGACGTTATCTAACTCTGGTAGTGATTTTGCTTTTGAAACCACATTAGCCGCGAGAACTTTTGCACCTTTTATAATTGAATGTAAAACAAAAGGTTACATAATTAATTTAATTTACTTTTGGTTACAAAGTCCTGATTTGGCAGTAGAACGGGTAGCACAAAGGGTTGCTAGCGGCGGACACTCGATTCCAGAAGATGTGATCCGAAGACGCTACCAGAGAGGGAGAGTAAATTTAATTTCTTTATATTTACCTTTGTGCGATCGCTGGATTATTTATAATAACTCTAGTAATGATGCTAGCTTAGTAGCTGAGTATAGCTATAGTCAACAGCTTATTGTATATGAAAGTAGAATTTGGAATCAAATCAGAGGATAAAAATGGCTGATCAAGAATTAGAACTTTTATCAAGTAAAATTGATGCTGGAGTTAAAGCCGCAATTGCCGCAGCCATAGAACGACATCGTAAACTTGGTCAATCTATTAGTATTATGCAAGATGGGAAGGTTGTAACTTTAACTGCTGATGAAATTACAGCGATTCAGAATCAATAGAATAATATAAATCAATGTTCGTAAGATTTGGAAATAGAGGGAATGTGATCGCTATAAAAAATTAAGACGTTGCTGAATCCGGGGATGAATTTACCTCACACAAAGGGCGCAAAGGAAAACTAGCTATGGGCATAAACGGAATATTTATGCAATTATCTCATAATTTACTAGAAAAACTAAAACAAGAGCCTGGATTAATTAGAGTGTTTACTCATGCCCGATATGTATCTGAATCAGATTTAATGCAAGGTAAAGGGATTTTTTTATATTATAAAGAGTTTGATGAAATAAAAGCAGATATTCCTTTGGTTATTGCCGAAGGTAGAAATGAAGAATTAGATATTGATAAAGCTTGGCACATTATGCACTTTATACTAACCAATGATTCATCTTGGAAGGCGCTTCAGCTACCTTTTTTAGTTTACGAAAACTCAGATTCGGATGGTTTATCTTTAGTAAATGCTGTTATGGGAGGAACTCCAATAGAAGAGTATGATAGAGATTTTACTCCTGTCAGATACTTAACAAATGATGAAGTAAAGCAAGTCGCAGAGGCTTTACCCGGAATTACAAAAGCAGATTTAAAAAAAAGATTGAATCAAGCTATTATACTTAATATTGATATATATAAATATACCGTCTGGTTAGGAGAGGATGATGAGCTATTGGAAGACTTAATAGCTATCAAACAGGAAATTACAGAATATTACCAAGATGCTGCTAAAAAAGGAAACGCTATGTTGCTATATCTCAGTTAACTGAATAAAGATTGATTCTTTAACTCTTCTTTGCATCTCTCCATGAAAACATATATTTATTCTCGATTCTCAAAACTCACACCTTCATAAATCAAATCAATTTCACAACTAAAACCAACACTTTCTATAGTGATATCGTCACCAATTGTATAGGGAGAATACAGCCACATTCTGCCTTCTCCTCGACGATAAAATTCAATTCCAATTTTTTCGGATTCAATCAAAATATATTCTTGCAAACTGGGCATAGTGCGATAAGAAGCAAACTTTTCTCCTCTATCTTTAGCTTCTGTCCCAGGAGAAAGAACTTCCACAATGATTTTGGGATATTGAATAAATTTCCGTGCATTTAAATCTCTAGCATCACAGCTAACCACCACATCAGGATAGTAATATGGGCTTTGAGTACTGACTTGCACTTTGACATCTGCAACGTTAATTCGACAACCTCTAGCACGCAGATGGGGATACAATGCTCTGTAGAGATTTAGGGCAATATCATTGTGAGGAATTGTCCCGCCAGTCATGGCAAACACTTTGCCATTAACGTATTCATAGCGACTCTCTTGTAATGGTTCCCATTCAAGATATTGGTCGATACTCATTTTTTGAGGTTGAGGGATGGCAATCATCGCATCATGATCACAAATAAACGCTTTCAACTCCTGCTACCAATTCTATCACCGCTAATTGCCATCGCCTCTGCTCTCATCGTCGGTGCTATCCTCATATTACTCGCCAGAGCAAATCCTATAACTGCCTACACAGCTTTATTTCAAGAATCTCTCTCTACTTACTTTGGCTTTGGCAACACCCTCACCAAAATGACACCCCTATTATTCACCAGTTTAGGGGTATTAGTAGCATTGCGGGCTGGTCAATTTAATATCGGTGGCGAAGGACAAATTTACCTTGGTGCGTTGGGTAGCACTTTAATCGGTTTATATGTGCAAGGATTACCAGCTATCATTCACATTCCCTTAGCGCTTCTCGCTGGCTTTGGATTTGGTGCGGTTTGGGGTTGGATACCTGGTTATCTCAAAGCAGTACGGGGAGTCAATGAAGTCATCACTACCCTCTTACTGAATTACATAGCAGTGAATTTAGTTAGCTACTTAGTGCAAAATCCCTTAAAAGCACCAGCTGCACCTAGTCCTTATTCACCTTTGATAGCTAAATCTGCACAGTTGCCGATTATCTTACCCGAAAGTCTTGCCCATGCTGGCATAATACTGGCGTTAATGGCAGCAGTCATATTGTGGGTGTTATTGGTGCGATCGCCTCTAGGATACCAAATTGCCGCCGTTGGTTTTAACCCCACAGCAGCCCATTATGCCCGAATTTCGGTTAAAAATACGATCATGTTAGTAATGGGGTTAGCAGGTGGTTTAGCTGGGTTAGCGGGTGCATCTGAAGTGATGGGATTGAAGTACCGCCTATTTGAACAGGTTTCATCTGGTTATGGATTTGATGCTGTGGCGATCGCCTTCTTAAGTCGCGGTAGTATTAGCGGTGTAGTATTAACTTCTTTATTTTTCGCCGCCTTGCGTAGTGGTGCCAATGTCATGCAACGTAGTGCCGGCGTACCCGTAACTGTAGTTTATGCCATCCAAGGATTAACCGTCTTATTCATTGCCATCAGCCTCGCCGTAGAAACACGAATAAAAACCCAAAGTAACACTTGACGTTTAACGCGAAAATTTCTCTGCGATACTCTGCGCTTCCCTTAGCGTTCCTTTGCGTTTAAAAAAAAACTATGAATAACCTTAACTTCCTCTCTGATTACTTAATTGCTAGCTTAAACTTAGCCGTACCCCTAGCATTTGCTGCCCTTGGGGGAATGTACTCAGAACGTTCAGGAGTATTAAATATTGCCCTAGAAGGAATGTTAATAACTGGTGCTTTTACCAGTGCAGCCGCTACCTTTTACACTGGCAACCCTTGGCTTGGTGTTCTCTGTGCGTTGATTGCTGGGGGATTAGTCGGTTTACTCCATGCCTTTTTATGTGTAACTTTATATGTCAATCAGTTAGTATCAGGGCTAGCAATTAATTTAGTAGCTGCGGGGTTAACATCGTTTTTAGCGCGGTTAGTATTTGCTAGCAGTAGCACTCAAAGATTACCAGGAATTGAGCCTATAATTATTCCTGGTCTTGCGAATATACCGATACTTGGTGCTATGTTGTTCCAGCAAGATGTGCTTGTATATTTACTGTTAATTTTAGTTGCTTTAAGTACCTATATTTTATTTCGTACTAGCTTTGGGCTAACTTTGCGGGCGGTAGGGGAATATCCCAAAGCGGCGGCGACGGCTGGGGTTTCAGTATCAAGGGTGCGATATTTGGCTGTAATCCTGAGTGGCTGTCTTGCCAGTTTAGGAGGTGCTGATCTCGCTTTGGTACAAATAAAATTTTTTACAGAAGGGATGAGTGCAGGTAAAGGATTTATTGCGATCGCAGCTTTAATTTTCGGTAGGTGGCATCCTTTAGGTAGTACTTTGGCTTGTTTATTATTTGGCGCTACGGAAGCTTTACAGTTAAGAGTTCAAGCCTTGGGTGTAAATATTCCCTATCAATTTTTAGTCATGTTACCATACGCGATCGCTCTATTTGCATTACTGGGATTAGCTGGTAAATCTATACCACCCCAAGGGTTGGGTGTTCCTTACTCGCCAGAAAATCGCCAAGACAATTAAGGACAAGATCAAGGAACGCTTTTAGCGCTAGTTATTCCTCCAGGTGCGATCGCTTAATCTGTAATTAGCAACTTGTATATGACTTCTATTTGATTTTTTATTTTTGAAAAAACTCTGTACAACTCGAAAGGACTGATTCCCTATTCCCTAGCTACGCAAATAAGTAAAAAAATCAAATCGAATTGCTATATTATTTTTTATTGACAATCAATTTTTGATTTTTATCTTCCATTTCTAAGAGTTCAGGGATAGTCACAAAGCTATAGCCCTGCTTGCGAAAGTTGGCAATAATTTCAGGTAAAGCTTGTACAGTCTTAGAACGATTACCACCACCATCATGCATCAACACAATTCCACCAGGTTTTGCCTCTCGGAACACATTATGGATTAATTTGGGTACAGCAGGACGCGAATAATCTATAGAGTCAGATGACCACAAAACAATCGCGTATTTGCTATTTCTAGCGTAATCAACCACCCCATTATGCATAATTCCTCCAGGTGGCCGAAATAAATTTGTTTTTAACCCTGTAATTTTATAAATCAGATTTGCTGTCTGGTCAATTTCATAAGCGGCGGCTTGTGGATTCAAGAATTGATACCAATGATGCCAAGTATGGTTGCCAATCACATGACCTTCAGCAATCTCCTGCTTCAGTAAGTCGGGATAATTTTTCACATTTTGCCCAATCACAAAAAATGTTGCTTTAATCTGATTTTTTTTCAGAATATCTAAGACTTCTGCTGTACTTTCGGGCCAAGGACCATCATCAAAGGTGAGAGCAATTACTTTCTGAGGTGGAGAGAGTTTTGCCGAGTCAATTATTGCACCTTGAAAACTGGATGGTATAGAGTCAGAAAAACCCTTTACTTGGGCTTGTTGCTGCCAACTTGTCAGCATTGCTGCCTTTAATTCCTCAACTCGCTGCTGGGTTCCTACATCTGCCGTTATATTATTTACATTTACACTCTGTTGTGATAGTGCTTTAAAAAGATTTATTTTTATCAAAAATATTAAGCTAAGACTAAAACTACTACATAAGGCAAGCAGCCCAACTAATTTTGCTGGAGTCCAAAGGATCGGCTTATTATTGATCACGTTAAGTTCCTTTAATAGTCAAATAATCAGTCATTATACTGAATAGTAAGTTAGATTTTGTATCTGCTTACTTTCAGGGAAAGTATAACTATCTATTCATGGATTGCCAAGAGTGCGTAGGCGTAGCTCGTCGTAGACATCGCATACCCACGCAACTTAGGTGTTCTCAATATATGATTGTAAGGGCAATCATATAACTAAAACATCCTTTCGTCATAATTTTGTAATATTTTCATCAAGAATGTATGTAAAAATTTCTAGTTATAAACCAAGATTTACTGGGAATTATTGATGTCCCAAATAAAATAATCAATTTAAATATTGACATCGTAAACAAATATAACTATGATTTTGACATATTATTTGACATATTATATGTAAAATATACAAATTCTTCAAAAAAGCTGTCCAAGCAAGTAAATTTATCCTCGGAAATAAATCAATGAGATTACGCTGGTTTTTACTAACTATTATTAGTACTTTGTTACTAACATCGCCCACATTGGCAGCAATATTAAAATCTCCAAAAATTAACTCGAATCAGAATCATCGAGAGTCAACAACAGATTGGAAGTCTTTACTGGCTAACTTTCAAAATGAAGGAACCGGGCAGAGAAATCTTATTCCTAAACTCAATCAACCGGAGATTTTCAGCAATACAAATGATCCTTCTTTATTTGGTGGCATTATTCCATTAGGCCAAGAAATAACAGAGCTAAAGTCTCAAGTTAGAGCATTAATGGCTCATTATAGTTTTCTCAAACCTGGGATGTTTTTCTTAGATATAGAAACAGGTAACTATTTGAATATTGATGGCGAGAAGGTATTTCCCGCAGCTAGTACCATTAAATATCCGATCTTAATTGCTTTATTTGAACAAGTAGACTCTGGGAAAGTCAAACTTGACGAAAAGCTAGTGATGCGGCGTGACTTAGTAGCAAGTGGTTCGGGTGAATTGCAGTATAAACCAGCAGGAATCAAACTGAGTGTCATCGAAACTGTTAACAAAATGATTACGATCAGTGATAATACTGCAACTAACATGATTATCGACCGTTTAGGCGGGAAAGCAAAACTCAATCAACGTTTCCACACTTGGGGACTAAAAAACACAGTAATTCGCAATATGTTAGGAGACTTTAAAGGCACTAATACAACTAGTCCAGCAGATTTAGTAAGGTTGTCAGCCTTGGTTGACCAACATAAATTGATTTCAGAGAGTAGTCATTTACAAGCTTTAGATATTTTGCGTCATTGTCATAATAATAAGTTGCTGGCGGCTGGTGTGGGTAAAGGTGGAACTATTGCTCATAAAACGGGAGATATTGGATTTTTGGTTGGGGATGCAGGGATTATTGAAATGCCAAACGGTAAGCATTATTTAGCAGGGATTTTTGTTAGAAGACCCCATGACGATGAGCGAGGAAGGGAGTTTGTACGTCAAGTTTCTCGCCTAGTTTACCAGTACCTCGATCAACCAAAATTATCCCAGAAGTATTGATTTTAAAAGCTGCTGGCATCGCCTTGGGTGACTGACATCTTTGGCAAGCTAGATGAAAACCTTAAATGTGCAGCTTTATTATATCAAGCTTTAATTACATTTTCTTGACAAAGTTATTACCAAGTTGTGACAAAAGTGTGACTAGACTGATTTTGCTACGTGCCTCTATTTTTCCTTAGTTCAACCCAACCTACATATTTTTATTTTTTGGGCTTAACCAAACCGTGTTTCTCCCACCCCTTGAAGCGATGGGATTCCGGCGATTTTTGTTGATTTTGTTGGGTTTCTCTGTAATTAACCCTTGAATTATTAATAATTTAGAAAATTTAAACCTAAAAACAGAGCCGCTACAGTACCAGCAACAGAAATTTCTCCCTGAATAATTTTATCTAAAACTAATTCTACAGGAATAAATACAACTTCAATCTCTTCTGTAATATCTAGTTTTTGCTCTCCAACTTTACTCACATTTTCCGCTAAAAATAAGTGTATTTGATTGGTATCCTTACTCGGCTTATCGTATAGAGTTCCGATCTTTCTAAATTCTTGGGGAATATAACCAGTTTCTTCTGTAAATTCTCTAATTGCTGCTACTTCTGCACTCTCTTTTGTGGGATCGAAATTCCCTGCCGGCAGTTCCAAGAAAAATTCACCTATAGCGTGTCTATATTGCCGGACAAAAATAATTTCTTTATTACTAGTGATTGGTAAAACCATCGCAACGTCAGGCTTAATACTGACAAAATAATCATCTATAATTTTACCATTGGGCAATTCTATTTCATCTTGCCTTACCTGACACCAGTAATGATCTAAGACCATTTTTGATTTTAAAGTCTTCCATTTTTTTAAGTTGTTCATCAAAATGAAGATATGAAAATTTTAGTCATTAAGCAATGAATGTAAAAAAGTATAACAGATGCATCCAATAATCTAAATTTTGAACTTATACCAATTCTGTATGAAGATGCGCCAAACTACATGAGGAACGAACCGCAAAGGGCGCAAAGGGCACAAAGAAAGAAAGAAAGAAAGAAAGAAAGAAAGAAAGAAAATTTGGCGCAGCCTCACAAAGAAATGGTATTACAGCGATTTTCAGCTAAATGAACCACAAATAGACCTCACTTCCATTCCTCTCTCCTACGTTCGCGTAGCGGCACGAAGTGCGGAGAGAGGCTTTGATTTTCTCCCCTTCCCTACAAGGGAAGGGGCTGGGGGTTAGGTCTTATAATTGTGGTCTAAATACATGAAAACTGCTGTAAACTGGCTTTTGCAATAGCATAATATGTATAACAAGTATGCAAATAAATGTAAATCTATTCACAGTCAATAAGAGATTTCCATTAACCATAAGTCGGGGTACAACAGCGCAGACAACGAATGCCTGGGTGACGATTTCAGCCGATGGCATCGAAGGCTGGGGGGAAGCATCACCATTTGGCGTGGGTAATCATCGCCAATCCACTGATGCAATCAAAGACGCCTTACAGCAAGTTGTGCCACTGTTGCAAGCATTCAGCCCTTTAAAAAGACAGCAAATTGAGCAAGTTTTAATCCAAAACCAGGTTCCTTCTGCTGTTAGAGCCGCCCTGGATATGGCAATGCACGACTGGTTGGGTAAGCGTGTAGGATTACCCTTGTGGCAAATTTGGGGACTCGATCGCAATCAAATAGTCCCGACTTCTGTGACAATTGGGATTAATTCGCCTGAAGCTGCCAGGGCGAGAGCGCGAGACTGGTTAAAATTTACAGATGTCCGCCTTTTCAAGGTGAAGCTAGGTAGTGCAGATGGCATAGATGCAGATAAAAAAATGCTATTAGCAGTGCGTGAAGAAGCACCGGAACCAGAATTTTTTGTTGATGCTAACGGGGGTTGGAGTTTAGAAGATGCGATCGCAATGTGCAATTGGCTGGCTGATTTAGGTATAAAGTATGTAGAACAGCCATTACCACGGGGACAAGAAAAAAGTTTAGCAAAACTCAAAGAAAACTCTCCTCTGCCCATCTTTGTTGATGAAAGTTGTTTTACAAGCGCCGATATTCCCCATTTGGCAAATTACGTGGATGGTATTAATATCAAACTGATGAAATCAGGAGGACTAACGGAGGCAATGCGAATGGTACATACAGCGCGAGCATATCAGTTGCAAGTAATGTTCGGTTGCTATTCTGACAGTTCCCTAGCTAATACAGCAGCATTACAGCTAGCACCACTAGCTGATTATTTAGATTTAGACAGTCACCTTAACTTAATTGATGATCCCTTTACGGGTGCATTGCTAAAAGAAGGGAGAGTTTTGCCAAACGATTTACCAGGTTTGGGAGTACAACACAGTGCGTCTACCACTTAATCAACGAGTAGCTATCTTACTTCATGAAGGAATTACTGGGCATCATGGCAAAACAGGCCTAGCAATTTTACGTTACAGTGAAGCCCCAATTGTAGCCGTAATCGATCGCGAGTCTGCTGGTAAATCCCTACCAGAATTAACAGGTATCAAGCGTGATGTCCCAATTGTGGCATCGCTAGCCGCAGCCTTGGAATACAAGCCAGAAGTTTTGGTAATTGGCATTGCCCCCGGAGGTGGTGCTGTACCAGATGATTACTGGCTGGAAATCAAAAACGCTTTAGAAGCTGGAATGTCTCTGGTGAATGGTTTACATACACCAATGGCAAGTATCCCAGAATTAAATGCACTGCTCAAACCAGGACAATTAATTTGGGATGTGCGTAAAGAACCGTCTAATATTAGCGTTGCTAGTGGAATGGCACGCACCCTCTCGTGTCGGCGGGTGTTGACAGTGGGAACCGACATGGCCATCGGTAAAATGTCAACTAGCCTAGAATTACATTGGGCATCGAAACTGCGGGGCTGGCGTTCTAAATTCCTCGCCACAGGGCAAACTGGGGTGATGTTAGAAGGGGACGGAGTGCCTTTAGATGCCGTGCGGGTAGATTTTGCCGCCGGTGCTGTGGAACAAATAGTCATGCGCTATGGCAAAAACTATGACATTTTGCACATTGAAGGACAAGGTTCACTATTACACCCTGGTTCAACGGCAACTTTACCCTTAATCCGTGGTTCGCAACCAACCCAACTAGTGTTAGTACATCGGGCGGGACAAGTTCATGTACGTAATCATCCTCATGTATTAATTCCGCCTTTACCAGAGGTGATTCGGCTTTATGAAACCGTTGCTAGCGCCGGAGGTGCCTTTGGAAGTGTTTCTGTAGTAGGTATAGCATTGAACACAGCCCATCTAGATGAGTCTGCGGCCCAGGAAAGCATCGCTCAAACAATAGCAGAAACGGGGCTACCTTGCACCGATGTAGTCCGTTTCGATGCTAACGTGCTTTTAGATGCGGTGATGAAGAATTAGGTGCTGGAGAATGCCTTAATCCTGACAAATTTCGGTGTTTGGTTTCCACAGCACAAGAAGAGAAGCAACGCTGCGATCGCTTGGCGGCAAAAGTGCGAGAATATAACTTCCACACTATCTTGCTTGTGCCTGTTGGACTAAATCCTATGGATCTTCAGGAAAAACCCATTTTGGCGGTTCCGTCATTTTTTTTCGCAGACGTTCTTGTGCCAACTCCAGCATTTTATCTAAGGGAGTCTCTTCAATAAATTTCGCGGCTGCCTCTCTAAACTCGATATTGGGGCATTTATCCCCTAAAACACATCCGTTAACACAAGCTTGGGCGCAGTTAATTTTTTGCTCCACAGTAAATTCCTCTCTAAAAATTATGAGTTATGATTTTCACACCTAACTCTTCACTATCAGGCATCACGCTCCAGATAAATTTTAACTTGTCAGTTGCAATGTCATTAGTCTAAATATCTACCATTAAAAAAGTTATGAGTTCTGATTTTACCCCGTGTGAGACTTGATCTCAAACCAAACTCCTAACTCCTAACTCCTAACTCTCATAAAGGGCGCTCATGTCGGAAATTTTTGCTACTACTGGAACTATAGCCGCGATCGCTACTGCTGTTGTCCCCCAACAGGGTAGCGTTGGTATTGTGCGGGTGTCTGGTTCTCAGGCAATGGCAATCGCCCAAACTCTCTTTCATGCACCAGGGCGACAAGTTTGGGAAAGTCATCGGATTCTCTACGGTTACATTCGCCATCCCCAGACGCAACAACTAGTGGATGAAGCCCTGTTGTTAATTATGAAAGCACCCCGTTCTTATACCCGTGAAGATGTCGTCGAATTCCATTGCCACGGGGGAATTATGGCAGTGCAGCAGGTATTGCAACTGTGTTTGGAAAATGGCGCTAGACTAGCGCAACCTGGAGAATTTACTCTCCGCGCCTTTTTGAATGGAAGATTGGATTTAACTCAAGCTGAAGGTATTGCTGATTTAGTGGGAGCTAAATCGCCCCAAGCTGCTCAAAGTGCTTTAGCTGGTTTACAAGGAAAATTAGCTCATCCGATTCGTCAGTTACGCGCTAACTGTTTGGATATCTTGGCAGAAATTGAAGCTCGGATTGATTTTGAGGAAGACCTACCACCCTTGGATGATAAAGCAATCATATCACAAATTGATAAAATTGCCGCACAAATAACTAGATTATTGGAAACCAAAGACAAAGGTGAATTGCTACGCACTGGTTTAAAAGTGGCAATTGTTGGGCGTCCGAATGTGGGTAAGTCCAGTTTATTGAACGCTTGGAGCCGGAGCGATCGCGCCATTGTGACTGATTTACCAGGTACAACCCGCGATGTTGTCGAATCCCAATTAGTTGTCGGGGGAATTCCCATACAAGTGCTAGATACTGCGGGGATTCGGGAAACAACAGACCAAGTGGAAAAAATTGGCGTGGAGCGATCGCGTCGTGCCGCCAATGCAGCTGATTTAGTCTTGCTTACCATTGATGCTTCCGCAGGTTGGACTCAAGGCGATCAAGAAATTTACGAACAGATACAACACCGTCCGTTAATTATAGTGATTAACAAAATTGATTTATTAGAAGCAGAGGATAGGAAAAATATTCAATCGAAAATCCCAGTGGCGCTGTCAGCGCACCAAAGGTGCAACCCAAAATCCCAAATTGTCACAGCCGCAGCCCAGAATCAAGGTATTGATGTTTTAGAAACAGCAATTTTAGAGATAGTTCAATCAGGGAAAGTGCAAGCTGCTGATATGGATTTAGCCATTAACCAAAGACAGGCAGCAGCCTTAACTCAAGCTAAAATATCTTTAGAACAAGTACAAGCAACAATTGCCCAACAATTTCCTCTGGATTTTTGGACAATTGACTTACGGGGTGCAATTCAAGCTCTAGGAGAAATTACTGGAGAGGAAGTAACAGAATCAGTTTTAGAGAGGATTTTCAGCAAGTTTTGTATTGGAAAATAATCTAACTAGATTAAGCCACCTCACAGCCAATGTTTTAAGGCTTGATAACCAGATTTTCAGTAGCCTTTTAGTAGCATCTAGAGGAAATACCGATGTTTTCATCCCCTTTGGTTTTGCAAATTCCCTCATCCATGCAAATGACAGACGAACAATTTTTTGAGTTCTGTCAGGTGAATCGTGATTTACGCATTGAGCGAAATAAATTTGGAGAATTGGTAATTATGCCTCCGACTGGTTCAGAGACAGGAAACCGAGAAGGTAATATATTTGGGCAGCTATGGGTTTGGTCGGAACAAGATGGTACAGGTATAACTTTTAGCTCTAGTACCGGATTTAAGTTATCAACAGGTGCAGAGCGATGTCTGACGACAAGCCACTCCGTGTCTACGCCAGATGCTTCCTGGATTAAACTAGAACGGTGGAATAGTCTCTCAGCAGAACAGCAGCGAGAGTTTGCTCCCATTTGTCCAGATTTTGTAGTTGAACTCAAATCTCCCAGCGACAACCTCCAGACTTTGAAGGAAAAAATGGAGGAATATATGAAGGAACCAGGAATACAGCTAGGCTGGTTGATTGACCGTAAGCACCGTCAAGTGTATATTTATCGTTCTGGATTGCCAGAGGAATGTTTAAATAATCCTGCTAGCGTTAGCGGCGAGTTAATATTGCCTGGGTTTATTCTGAATATGAGTAAAGTTTGGTAGACTGATATATTGCCCCTACACCTCGTCATGTAACCTTGTACTGCATCTGAATGGAAACCGCTATAGGGTTTTTAGCGGATGAAGAAAACCGACTTCTTAATTTTGGATAAAGTCGGGCTAAGAGGTTGTTTGAAAAGACCACTTTTCAAACAACCTTTTACACCAGTCGCACAGAATTCAAGTCTGAGTTCTGGCTCACTTCGACTACGCTCAGTGACCACCTGACTTCTGACTTCTGTTTTTTCAAGCTAAAAGCATCAATGATTTACCACCATGAGTAAATGGTTTGAATCACCTGTATTACTGTTAATTAAGCTGTTAATTGTAGAAAGAAACTCATGCTCTAAATAAGGTTTGGTCAAGTAAGCCTTTGCACCCAATTCTTGAGCAAGCTGGCGATGTTTTTCAGCGCTGCGAGAAGTGAGAATTACTACAGGTATTTTTTCTAAATTTGGGTATTGACGGAAATTGCTCAACAACTCAAAACCATTCATTCGGGGCATCTCTAAATCGGAGACGACAACTTGAATTTCAGGATGTAGCTGTAACTTTTCTAGAGCTTCTACACCATTTTGGGCTTGTATTACTTGATAGCCAGATTTTTGCAGAGTGAGAGAGAGAGTTTGTCGGAGACTAATTGCATCATCTACGACTAAAACAACTTTTGGTGATTTATTATCTGGCTCTTGAGAATAACTGGGTTGTTCTTGAGAATAACTGGGTTGTTCTTGAGAATAACTGGGTTGGGTTTTTATAGTTGTTGTGGAAGTCGATGCAGTGAGTAATGGTGTAGATGGAAAAGTATGTCCTGATATCGGTAAGGCTTTTTTATTTGACGAAGAAGCTACTGGTAGTGCCCTGATATTAAGTGTTGTTTGTTGGATCTCGCTAGACTTTACCAGCAATGAAGCATCAATCACTAAGATGAGATTACCATTGGCTAAACTACTACAACCATAAATGTATTTTGGCGGTGCGATCGCATTTCCTAAAGGTCTAATTACCAGTTCTTGTTCACCAATTATTTGGTCAACTTCCAAAGCAAACATTCCCTGATTTCGTCGTAGCAAAAGCACCGGATTTTTCGCCACGCTTGGATCATGACTATTTGATGGGTTGTATGGAGTGGCACTATGAATGAATGAACCATTATAATCAATCAATTTTGAAAGTTGACGGAGGCTGACCATAGTCTCATCATTGTCTGTATTCCAATGAAAGACTTTTTTACCTTCAACTTCTTTAATTTGTTGTTCAGAGGGAATCAATATTTTTTCGATACTGTCCAAAAGAAGTCCATAAACAACACCTTTGGCTTGAACGAGCATTAACTTTTCTGTAGTCATAGAAAAAGGAATTTTAAGGATGAATATTGTTCCTTGGTTTGGTAAGGATTGAACTGAAATTGAACCATTGAGTGCGTGCATCTGAGTACGCACAATATCTAATCCCATACCGCGCCCAGAAATTTCGCTCACTTTATTAGCAGTAGAAAATCCGGGCGAAAATATCAAATCTAAAAGTTCAGGATCACCCAGATTAGAAGCATAGCTCCTAGCTTTTTCTTCACTTTCTATGGGATAAAATTCAACAGCTTTTCTGCGAATTCTGTCTAAATTCAATCCCTGTCCATCATCCCGAACTTCGATAACAGTTTGGCTACCCTGATGATAGGCGCAGATTTCGATTAAACCTTGTTCTGGTTTACCAAGCTCTCGGCGAAATTGCGGTGCTTCAATACCATGATCAAAAGCATTACGCACTAAGTGCAATAAGGGATCATAGAGCTTTTCTGCGATCGCTTTATCTACTAGTACCTCAGTACCAGTAAGTTTCAATTCTACAAGTTTGTCATAAACATTCCCCAACTTACTTACCATGTGGGGGAAGCGATTCAGGATATTGCCTAAAGGTGACATCCGTGCTTCTACTAAGCTATCTATAATATTAAGAGTTAAATTCTCTTGTTTGTCACTAATTTGAGCAGCTTGCGTCACGAGCAAGTCCAGAGACTCTGTGGTTTCTTGTAGTTGCAGTGTCTCTTCTATTGCTTCATGCAATGTCATGTGAAATTCTGTATATACATCCATTTCTAGAGAGTCAAAATTCACTGCAAAATTTTGAGTTTGTGGTGAGCTAATATTTTGTATCTGTAATGGCAAATCACGTAATTCATTTAAAGTTGTTTGGTGTCTAGCGAGTTGCTGTACTAATTGCTCAATTATTTCTTGGACTTGTTCATCTTGCAAACTACGCCGTTTTTGGTAAATCAGCAATTCTCCAGCTAGATAATTGAGGTGTTGCAGCCTCTCTGTATCTACTCGAATAAATGAAGGTTGGCGCAAATTTTTAGTTTGAACATACTGTGATTTATCTTCTATTTCTTTGTTGATTTGTGTAGCTACATTAGGCATAACTTCAATAGCTGTTTCAGAAATACCTACAACTACCTGCTCACTGACAGTTAATGAATCAAGCTTTTCTGAAGAATCATTAGTCTGGATATTCACGACTTCAGCAGCAATATTTTGGTTAGCTTCTTCTCCCCATATTGCTTCTAGTAAGTTATCAATTGCTTGAGGAAATACACATATCTCTTTAATAACTAACAGTGTTTGTAACTTGGGGCTATCAAGCCAATTTTTCTCTTCACCAGTTACAGGAGGATACTTTTTATATTCTTTTGCTACTTTATGAATTTGGTTCTGTAGGATTTTAATTATTGAGAGGTAGCTATCAGACTGGTTAAGAGAATATTGAAATTTTGCAACCGCAAATAGGATGATTAAGATGATACCACGTCGATAAATACAAAGACTTTGACTATCTTCTTCACCTTGGACAAAATCAAGAAAACTTTTCAGCCAATTTTGGATATAATCAACCAGACTTTTTCTTTCTAATGTGGGAACCAGTAAAGTCAACCTGAGTTCTGGCTCTGGTATTTGCATCTCGTGATTAAACCAGCCAAAAATGTAACGAATTACTTTTAAATAAAACTTGGCAGTTGTTGGGTTGACGGATTCGTTTTTATTGTGATCAGATGTAGTGATAAACTCATAAAATTGTTCTTCATTGATGACAAATGTGCTAGCAGATGAATTATTTTGCAATTCTTCAGATAACTCATTATTTGCTACTATTGTAAGTTTTCGCAAACCTGGAGAAGGTTCTCCACCAGATGTGCGATCGCCTGCTAACACTAATTTTTGTGCTTGTTGTAAATCTGCAAGAGCAATTTTTGCAATTTGCTGCACCTGGCTAGGATTTGCTTGCAGCGCTGATAGAATTGTTTGGGCAATTTCTCCTAATCCAGGTAAATTTAGAGATTCTGCCAAGCCAAAAAATACTTCAGCTTGAGAGTGTAAAAATTCAATAAATTCGCCACTATTTGGTGGATTATTAACAGCGTCAGCAATACTGTTTAGACGTTGTTCCACTCCTACTTCAAAAACGGACTCTACAATATCAAATCCCAATTCTTCAGAAGTGGGAATATGAGACTCAGCACCAAATGCATCACCTAGTTTCTCTTGCAACTCTGCAAACACTGAAGTTGCTCGATGTAGCAGTTCTTCATCATTAACATTACTGCCTATTAGTTCAGTATTTAATGCTATGCTCAAACACTCATAAGCTTGTAATAAAAGTGTTTGTAACTCAGCATCAACTACCACCTTAGGATTATATAGAGCCTTAAAGACATCTTCTAAAAAATGGGCTATCATCTTAATTACTTCTAGCCCAACATTAGCAGCACCACCTTTAAGTGTATGAGTAGCTCGCATTAAGTTGTGAACTTTAGCAATGCTATAACCTTCCGACAAGCTAAATAGTTCTTGCTCGATAATTTGAACTAATTCTGGGGCTTCAGCCAGAAAGTAGATGTACCCTTGTTCGCGAATTTCGTTATCTGTGATCATATTTTAGATTTTGGATTTTAAATTTTGGACTTCGGCTACGCTCAGTCGAACGATTTTGGATTTGTTACGTAAAGTTTTGATTGATGCAACTGTCATTGCAAGAATTTCGGTGTTTTCTGACATCAAGCTGCTTACTTTTTCTAGTGGTAATAAACCAACCTCAACGATAAGTTCCATCCAATAAAGACTTTCATCGGCTTCTTCCTCTACCAAACTGAGTTGAGCAATGACATCGGCGATTGACTTACCACGACAAGCTGACCGATAATTAGCTCCCACAGATGTTGCTGAACGGATTAACTGCTTGCCAATTACATCTGCCGTTCGGCTCTGTGGAGTGGCTCTCTACTAAGCGGATTACTCGCAATGCTAACTGCTTTGTTCTCCGCTTAAAATCCTCTTCATTCATAATCCAAAATCTAAAATCTAAAATCTAAAATTCATTTGACTTTAAACTTACCAGCAGTTGTTAATAGCTCTTGCGCCATTCCTGATAAATCTTGGAACACAGTTGCAATTTCTTGGGATTCAGCAAAAGTTTTATTGGCAATTTCTGCTACATCTTGCATTGATTTAGTTACTGTTACAGATTGCGCCATTTGTTTTTGAGTCGCTGCGGTAATTCGCTCGATTAGCTGACTAATTTCGGCAGTTGCAGAAACGATCGCATTTAAGTTTTGGCGAGTGTCACTGACAAGATTTGTACCTTCTACTACCTGCTGAATACCAGTTTCCATTGCTACTGCAACTTCCCCAGTTTCTGCTTGAATTTCCTGGACTAATTTTTCGATTTCGATGGTTGCTGCTGCTGATTGACGAGATAAAGAACGGACTTCATCAGCTACAACTGCAAAGCCTTTGCCATATTCACCGGCACGGGTGGCTTCAATGGCTGCGTTCAAAGCCAGTACGTTTGTCTGTGTGGCAAAATTACCAATCAAATTCACCACTTTGGAGATTTTTTGCGAGGATTCGCCGAGGCGTTTAATCTTTTTGCTGGTTTGAGCAACGGTTTCGCGAATTCCTTGGATTGCTTTTACAGTCAGGTTCATGGCGGTATCGCCAGACTCTACAGTTTGATTGGCTTGTTGCACTGCTAGTTGAACCAACTCAGCATTTGCCACCACAGCTTGAGTAGAGTCCACCATCTGTTGAATTTCGCCTAAAGCTGCGGTAATTTCCTCAGATTGTTGTTGCGCTAGATTGGTCAGTCCCGCTAGTGAAGCCTCGCTATTGGTAGAAGTTTGGGCAACTTGTTGAGCAGCCCCCTGTACCTGAACAACGATTTGCCGCAGCGCTTGCAGGGTATTATTGTAAGCATCAGCGATCGTACCTAGCTCGTCTTCTGTGATCGGTGCGCGTACCGTTAAGTCACCATTGAGAGCGGGTCTCAGGGCTGTTAGGAGTTGAATAGACCGTTGTTGTAGTAATTCCTTGGCGGCCTTTTCTCGTGCTGCTGCTGCTGCTAATTTTGCTGACTGCCCTTCTACTTGTTGCAAATATTCCGCCTGTTGTAATGCCAGTCCCAACTGACTGCCAATGCGTGTTAACAAACTGACTTGGGATTCTTCCCAATCACGAGAACCTGAGTTTTGATAAGCTCCCAACAAGCCCCACAATTGTTCCCCAGCAAATACAGGAACAATCATATAAGCTTTGGCTTCAAACTGCTCTAAAATCTCAATGTGGCAGGGAGCAAGCCCTACTTGATAGATGTCATTGACGATAAAGTTTTCACCTCTGACATACCTACCTCCCTGAGTTTCTTGCAAGTAGGTATCGTCTAAAACGGTTCTAATATCAGGACCTACCAGTTTTGTCCAACTATTACCCACTGACTCAGACACAAATTCGCCACCCCAGTTAGGGCTAAAGCGATAGACTGCGACGCGATCGCATCGCAATAATTGTCGCACTTCTTGAGTGGTTATCTTGAAAATATCTTGCACATCGAAGATTTGCCGGATGCGGTTACTGATTTTTGTGAGAGCTTTTTCTTGTTCCGCTAACTGAACAAGTTGTGCAGATTTAACTCGCACTTGTTCAACATATTCTGTCTGTGATATGGCTACACCAAATTGCAAGCCAATTTGAGTCAAAAAGCTGACTTCCCAAGATTGCCAATCACGATAACCGGAGTTTTGATAAGCTGCTAATAATCCCCACAATTTTTCCCCAGAAAATACAGGTACAATCACATAGGCTCTAACTTCATATTTCTCTAACATCTCAATATGGCAGGTAGAATGACCTACCTGATGGATGTCATTAGCGACAAAGCTTTCACCTTGGACATATCGACCTCCTTGATTTTCTTGCATGTAACTATCTGCCCAGATAGTTCTAATACCAGGGCCTACCAGTTTTGTCCAACTATTACCCACTGACTCAGCGACAAATTCACCACTCCAGTCAGGATTGAAGCGAAAAACGACGACGCGATCGCATTTTAGTAATTGGCGTACTTCTTGGGTGGTTGTTTTGAAAACACTATCTACATCTAAGCTTTGTCGGATACGGTTGACTATTTTGGTTAAAGCTTTCTCTTGTTCAAGTATTTGAGCTAGTTGCTCAGATTTTTTATCCACTTGTTCCAGATATTCACCTTGGGAGATAGCCACACCAAATTGCAGCCCAATTTGAGTCACAAAGCCTTCTTCCCAAGGTTGCCAATCACGAGGCCCAGAATTTTGGTAAGCTGCCAGCAAACCCCATAATTTCTCTCCAGAAAATATCGGTGCAATGATGTAAGCTTTCATTTCATACTGCTCTAAAATGTCAATGTGACATTGATAATGGCCCATTTGATAAATGTCATTGACCACAAAGGTTTCACCCTTGGCATAACGTCCTCCTTTAGTCTCTTGTAAGTGGGTATCTTCCCACACCATATAAAAATCAGGGCCTACCATTTTTACCCAACCATTACCCACTGATTCAGCGACAAACTCGCCACTCCAGTCAGGTTTGAAGCGATAGACAGCGACGCGATCGCATTTTAGTAATTGACGTACTTCTTGAGTAGTTGTTTGAAAAATTTTATCAACACTTGATGCCCGCAGAATTTTATCGATGACTTTAGCCACCGATTTTTTTGCTAGTATCCGGTGTTCTTCTTCTTTTTGGAATTGAAAGCTCTGCAATTTGTAGGCCAGTTCTGTTGTAATTTGAGATAGGAGACTAATTTCTACCTCTTGCCACTGCCGCGTTGAGTAGCAATTATTTACTGACAGTAACCCCCATACTTTACCTTCTACTAAAATTGGTAAAGTCAAACTAGCTTTAATTTGAAATTTCTCTAGCAGTTGCTTTTGATAAGGGGTAAGTTGTATCTGATTGATATCGTCAATAACTACAGGTTCTACATAGTCTTGATTGCTATATAAACCAAAAATAATTCCGGGAATATTTTCGCCTAAAGTCGGTGTCCAACCTAGTGTTCTGGATTCTGCTAAAACATTACCTGAATCTAGGGAAGTAAACTGATAAATTGAGGCGCGATCGCAGCTAATCTTTTCTCTAATTTGCGCGACAGTGATTTTGAGTAGTGTATCAAGGTCTGGTGCTTGGCGCATATAAGTTGCGATATCTTGCAACTGCCGACGCCAAGTTTTAAATTCCTGAGCGATCGCATTTAATAAAGATATTTCATTACTAGCAATATTCGCTATATGAGCGTTACCATTCTGATTTTCTAATTCCGAGATTAGAACCTCATTTTCATGGCTATTGTTATACAAAAACGTCATGTGATTAACCTCAAAAATTGTGATGGGTAATAATTTGATCTGTGGCAGTTAAGAATGATCTGGTACTTGGTTATTAAGTATTAGTAATTGCCAAATACTCTACCTAATCACCCAATATTCAATTATGAATGCACCATATCGGAGCTTGGATAATACTTGTAGCATCCAAATTAAAAATCATGTCCTCCGAATCATTAATAAAGTATCCCTGTAAAAAAGGGGATATTTTAGGATAAAATAATTCAGCATTTGCGGGTTTCATTTCCTTGCTATCCAGCCATTCAATATCTATAAGCTGTCGCACCAATAGTCCCAAATACTTACCCTTATTTTCGAGAACAATCGCCATCATTTTTGAAAGTAAATTTGGCCCTTGGGAAATTGGAGGATAACCTAACATTTCCTCTAAATCAACTAACCAAAGCATCTCACCGCGCCAGTTATAAATGCCCAAGACGCTACTAGGCATCTGAGGAACACCACATATTTCTGGTAATGATACTTGCAAAACTTCTGTAATGTGTTGTAACGAAATTACGGCTGTATCGCTTACTCCCAAATTAAAACTTAAAAACTTTTCCTGGGTTTCCAAAGTTATTGATCCTTTGTCCTTGATTATTTATTTTTAGCCACTATTTGCAGTTTCTTTTATCTAGTAGAGGTTCTATCTGAAAAATAGTGACTTCTTTACTAATTAAGTAATCGCTTTAAAATTACCACTAGTTCGTCTCGATCAATCGGTTTTGATAGATAACCATCAGCGCCCAACATATTACCCCAAATTTTATCTACATCACTATTTTTTGTAGAGCAAAAAACCACAGGTATTTTGCTAGTTTCAGGATTGTTTTTCAGCTCTCGACAAATTTCAAAGCCACTTTTACCCGGTAAAATTACGTCGAGAAATATTAGGTCTGGCTTATTTTTATCTATTTTATCTTGAGCCTCTTCACTGCTTGTGGCACTCATCACAGAATAACCTGCCTGTTGTAAGTAACGGCTGATTATTTCCATATCTGTTAAGCCATCTTCAACAACTAAAACAGTATTCATGGCAATTACTCGTTAACTTTTTCTCAAAATGGAAACACAATTAGACATACAAATCCTAAATGATTGCTTAAAAAAGACATGGAAGGGACTAGAGACTAGCCCTAACCCCTTTGCCCTAACCAATATTTCACAAACCAAATAGGACTGCTATAAATACAAAATTTGTATTTGTCTAATTTTGATTCAATGTTTATGTATCAACCTCAGAAAAAGTACGTAATATATATAACTTAATATTTTTTTGTAAATAAAATAGTTCTATCACCTCAATACTTTAATTTTTACTGAGGTGAAAAAGTCTATAAATTTTGACGAATAATTCCGAATTAAAAATTAATCCGCTTGGGTTAAGGATTTTTGGTACTGGTTTTTGACCTGTAGAGACGCGTTAGCGTAGCGGGACGAAGTACAATTGTGCGTCTCTACCAAGAATTTTGGGCTTAACTGAACGGGATTGAATCAAAAATAGCTTCTAATTCTCTCTAATTACAAACCTCTAAATTAGATTTACTATTGTCAGTGGATACACTCGGTGTAGGTAAATACTTACGTACTATACTCATTACCTTGTCAGCCATTACAGGTTTAGTAAGAAAATCTGTAGAACCAACTACTTTGGCACGAACTCTATCTAAAAGACCATCATTGCCTGTTAATATAATTATTGGTGTGTTAGAAAAGGTAGATATTCGTCGTAACTGAGTGCAAATTTCGTAACCACTGGCAACTGGCATAATCAAATCTAAGAAAATCAGGTCTGGTTTATCCTGAATTAGGGTTGGTAAAGCTTGTACAGCATCTTGAATTTTGACAAATCTTAATCCATTGGAAGTGATAATATCCTCTAGCATTTTACATACCTGAGGGCTATCATCGACGCAAGCCACTAGTGGAGCAATTCGCTTCTTTGTTTGAGTGCTGGTAGAGTTCTTGTTGACTTCAGTAACTCCTAAGGGCAAGTCAGGTACTTCCACTAATTCAATGATTCCTTTAAGGATATAGGGAAGCAACGAACGGGTGAGTGGTAGTACACTCTGCTTCATTTTTATGGCTAAATCTCGCAGAGTCAATCTGCCGTTGATTAAATTCACAAAGTTTTTGTACACAGATGGACTTACCATCTGCTCAAGTTGCTCTGGTCGGCGCAGAACTGGGGCTAAGTCAGGAGAAAAATTTGCTAAACCAGCTTCTGACCAAATTTTCCACGAGTCTTGCATGTGCTTTAGAGACATTTCTGCACTCGTGAAGCTGATGGGGGTTTCTAAGATAACTTCTTGGTTACGATTGCAAGTTATAGAAGCAAAGTTTCCTTGCAAAGCTAAGTCAAATAATAGTTCTGCTATGGTATTTTCGGCAATAGATTGAATCTGTTCTCTCTGAATTTTCTGTTTTTTATAAAAAACTTCTATCAGTTTATAATCCCAGTAATCGATTGATAGGTCTTGCAAACGTAACTGCAACTTATCAACATCGATTTGGGGACAATTTTGAGCTATATGTCTACGCCAGCGCCGGAAGGGATGAGTTCCTCCTGTTGCCCAAACTATCCGTCCTAGCCGATAGTAAAAAGTCCATTGACTGCCCTTTGAACTCTTAATATTTAATTTGCCATTGTATTGTAGCTGAGTACAAGTTTGAAATTCATTTACTAGGTTATTTGAAACTATCACTTCCGGGTGAGTCATATCATGTTCCTTTCATTAAAAAGCTAGCCATTGAAAACCGACACTACTAGAGCATGGCGTAAATCTAGTTACCATCTCAACTAACCAGATAAGTAGAGGCAATTCATGTAGACACCTTCGCGCACCGTCTCTAAGAGTTGCGGCTTCCGCAGGGTATTGCCCCTACTTGAGCAACTGGTTAAAGGTAGGCAACACTTCTGCCACAGTGTTCTAGCTATATAGTGATAAGTGCAAATACATTTGGTATATAGCAGTCTAAATCAAGATTATTAAAAGTAAAGTAGATGAGAAGATAGCAAACTATTGCTAGTAAATAATTTATCTAGCATAGAGTTTTTATTGGCAGATTTTATTTTTCTGCTAAGATTTATGACTCAAGTAGGTTGCCATCGTCCAGATCATGATGTATTAGTGTTGATATCTTATTTTAAGAATTTATATACTGAATTATATCCGTATAAGTTCTGAATTTATCTTTAAAAAAGATAAGCAGTCTCTAGAGATTTCTGCTTTAGTTATTGAGAGTGACAATAAATGTTAAAAATATTTATTTAACTTTACTATTCTTAATTATGCTAATTAGAGTACTTCTTTTAGGACTTACGCAAACAATAGCTAAAACCCTGATTTTTAGGTAGGGGCAATTCATTAATTGCCCCAGAGCGCGTGTAGTTTGCGTAAGTCCTATCTTTAGCGAAAATTTCTTTAAGGTTGATTGTGGTTTTGATGGCTCACAACAGCTGCCCTGAGATTACTTTGGTGTTCTGAAAGAAGCCGATCGCCTTCGTCTTTTTCCAAGCCAGTCCAGTGCATCAATAGCGCTAGCTTCACCCATTTACCACTGCGTTCTAGTAAAAAACCAGCCGCTTCTCGACTTAAACCTGTGAGGTCTTGTAAAATTCGCAAGGCGCGATCGCGTAACTTTTGATTTGTTACCGCCACATCCACCATGCGATTGCCATAAACTTTGCCTAGTTTGACCATCACGCCGGTAGAAAGGATATTTAAAGCTAACTTCGTGACTGTACCAGCTTTTAGGCGAGTTGAGCCGGCGATTATTTCTGGCCCTGTCAATAGGCGAATGTCAATATCGGCATCAAAGCTAACTTGTTCAGCCGGAACACAGGCGATAAAAATCGTAGTGGCTCCCCGTTGACGGGCAGCATGAAGGGCACCGTGGACATAAGGTGTTGTGCCACCGGCAGTAATGCCGACTACTACATCTAGTTGGGTAATGTGTCGCCCAGCGATCGCAGCCTCGCCATCTTCGATGCGATCTTCTAAATCTTCGGAACTGCGTACCAGTGCGCCAGCACCACCAGCAATAATCCCCTGTACCAACTCTGGGGGTGTACAAAAAGTAGGTGGACACTCAGCAGCATCTAACACTCCTAACCTGCCACTTGTACCCGCACCGATATAAAATAAACGTCCTCCGTGGCGCAAACGCTCTGCGATGCGATCAATTGCCTCTGCCAACTGAATTTTTGCCGCCGCAACTGCTGCGATCGCCTTTTGGTCTTCGTTATTAAACAGCTCCACCAATTCCAGAGAACTGAGCTGGTCTAAGTTTAGACTGTTAGGATTTACCATCTCGGTTAAAAGATGCCCGCGTTCCTGCAAGTTTGTCATTTCTCCTCTGTGCTTTGTCTTTTGTCCTACCCTACGGGAAGCCGCCCTTTGGGTGTCTATGTCCGTTGTCATTAGTCAGTTAGCGACCAATAGCCAATGACCAATACTTCGACTACGCTCAGTACAAGTGACCAATGACTAATGACTAATTACAACAATCCTTCCAATTTGCGACGAACCTTCTCTAGTTCAGAATCAGACAATTCTAATTCTGGTTCTTCTAGTGGCTGTTGATTTAGAGGGAAGGTATCTTCAACAGTATCCTTCTTCTCGGCCTCTGCTTGCCAGTCAGTTTTTTCCACATTCAGTTCTGGGACTTTACTAACTAAAGGACTGTTTTCTGGGATGATTTCCCATTCATATCCAGCACTTTCGCAAAATTCCTTGATTTCCTCAGCATCCATCGGCTCTGGTGTAGGTGAGGGGAAATCCTGAGCTTCTAACATCAGGGCAAAGCGCGTGGCATCGTCTTCTGACTCGAACATCAGAATTTTATTGCGATTGCCCTCCCGAATCGTGTGAATCCCCTCATTTTCCGTTCGAGCATTAAAAATTAACACAAAGACGCGCATTGGTGTAATCATCTGTCTTTTTAAGGTCTATTAATATTAAAGTTCGAGATTAGACCTCTTGCAAAAGTCCCTAACACCCCTCCCCGCTCTTCGGGAGGGGAGAATTTGACGTAAGTCAAAGGCGGGGTGGGGTTCTTTTTTTGATTTATGCAAGAAGTCTATTGTGCCTCAAGGAAGGTCACAGAAACAATTTTCACTCTATGTCAGATTTTCCTGAAAACGCCAATATTATTAAGCATAAGTATTGGATGCTCCCAAATACCGTAACTTAACCTATGAGGTCTTGGGTTTAGTTGGCGTATCCTGGAAATGGCATACTGAATCAATGTGCCAGTTAATGCTTGTGTGTGCCAGCGACATCCGGCAATTAATGCAGTGAAAGCAAATGACTAAATCTCCCAATCCCGATCATCACTCCCCGTCCCCTAATCGCAAGCGTTTGTGGTTGCTGGTGTTGAGTCGGGGTAGCATTGCCTTGGGCGGACTTTTACTGTTAGGAACTATTGTCGGTATTTGGCGGTTGTGGACTTTTGTGCAAACAGAGTTAACACCCTTGGCACAACAAAGTCTCACGACTACACTCAACCGTCCGGTAAAACTGGGAAGAGTCACACAATTTTCGTTGACGGGAGTGCAGTTTGGGGCTTCAGCTATCCCAGCCACACCCACAGATCCAGATTGGGCTGCAATCGAATCTGTGGAGGTGGGTTTTGACCTGTTGCAACTAATCTTTAACCGCCACTTGAAGCTAGATGTCACCTTAGTCAATCCAGATATTTACATTGAACAGGATGACCAAGGGCGCTGGGTTTCCACTAAAATCGCGCCGTCAGGTGAAGGCGCCGCGATTAAAACCGATTTGGACAATTTGCGGTTTCGCAATGGCAAGCTAGCGTTGACGCCGCAGAAGAGAGCGGGGGAGCAGGGGAGCAGGGGGGCAGGGGGAGCAGGGGGAGATGGGGGAGTAGCGGAATCAACATCTTTATCTCCCTCATCCCCGGTAACGTTTTCTCAACTGAATGGATCTGCCCAACTTTTAGCGAACAACCAGTTGATCAGGTTTGAAGTCGGTGGTCAAGCAGACAGTGGTGGCAGTATTTCCATTCAGGGAGAGACGCGTTCTCGGATGCTAGCAGGGAACTTTCAGGTGCGATCGCAAGATTTGCTAGCTGCGGATATTACGCATCTGATTAAGTTACCAATTAACTTACAGGCGGGTCGAGCCAATGGCGACTTATTAATTCGATTGACGCCAGGAGAGCGCACTTTATTGTTTGGCAGTGCTTCTGTGCAAGGGGTAACAGTTCAAATACCCAAAGTCCCGCAACTGTTGACCAATAGCCAAGGAAATCTCCGCTTTCAGGGAACGGAGTTGCAGTTGGATAATGTCACTACCAACTACGGCAAAATTCCCCTAGTGGCTACGGGAATTATCGACACTAAAGCAGGTTTTAAGTTGGCAGCGCGTGTCAATGCGGTGAGTTTGGCTAATGCTCAGGAGACTCTTAAGGTAAAACTGCCTGTGCCGATTGCTGGACAAGTACAAGCTTTTTTGCAGATGACTGGATCAATAAAAGAGCCAATTATCTCCGGCTCAGTTGCCACGATCCAAACTGCCCGAATTGATCAGGTTGATTTTAATAGTATCAGTAGTAAGTTTGAGCTTGTTACTAGTTCTTCTTTAATTACCCTAAAAGATATTCAAGGTAAAGCCAAAGTTGGTGGTGAAATCACTGGCGCTGGCACAATTCAACTCGGTAAAAACCCTCAACTGGATTTAAATTTCGCCGCCAAGAATGTTCCAGGGGATGCGATCGCCAAAGTTTACGAAACAACACCCAATTTCCAAATCGGCAATGTCTCCGCTACAGCCCAACTAACTGGCGCTCCCACTAATGTCGAAACTGTGGTACAATACCAAGCCCCTAATGGAACTTACCCCGGAACTGGCGAAGTTGCGATTGCTAGCGATCGCACCGTCTCTTTCCGCAATGTGGCTCTGAATGTCGGTGGTGGTATAGTCCGGGCAACTGGTAGTTATGCCAATCAGCATTGGCAAACTGTGGCTGTTGCCTCTGGGGTAAAATTGGAACCCTTTGTAGATAAAAGTCAACTGCAAAATGTCTCTTTGGCGGACGCACAGTTTAATGGTCGTCTCATTCTCTCAGGCAGCACAGCACCATTTAAAATTGCCACGATTCGCCCTGATGGTGCAGAAGTTCAAATTGGTGGCGGCACAGTTGCAATTTCTAATATCCAACTGGAAGACCAAAGCTTCTCTGCTCAACTTGTCGCTAATGGTGTGCGATTGGGACAAATATTGAAACAGTCTCCCCCAGCTTTAAAGAATCCATTGGCAGGTACCTTCCAAATCGCAGGCAATAGAGAGAATTTCAGCCTGAAAACCCTCCGTGGCACTGGTGAAGGTAGTCTTGCTATTGGCGGTGGTACGGTTACAGCCTCTAATATCCAACTGGCTAATGGTGTGTATCAGGCGCAAGTTCAGGCTAAGAATGTGCCTATGCAGCAGTTGGCAGCAGTCCCAAAGCAGTTCCACGGAGCCTTAACTGGTCAGTTCAACGTAGCAGGTTCTGTTGATTCTTTTAAACTGCAAACTATCCAAGCCAACGGTCAGGCGCGGGTAAATGTTGCAGGTGGAACCATTACAGCCTCTAATATCCAACTGGCTAATGGTGTATATCAGGCGCAAGTTCAAGCAAATAATGTCCCATTGCAGCAGTTGGTAGCAGTCCCAGCGCAGTTTCGGGGAGCCTTAACTGGTCAAGCAAACGTGGCGGGTTCTGTGGAGTCATTTCAACCGCAAACTATCCAAGCCAGTGGTCAGGGACGGCTGAATGTTGCAGGTGGAACGATCGCAGCCTCTAATATTCAATTGTCCAATGGTCGCTATCAAGCTGTAGTTAATGCTGCCGGTATGCAATTAAATCGCTTAAATCAGCAATTGCGTGGTCAATTTGGCGGTCAGTTGCAATTAGCTGGCACTGTGGGATCATCCAAATTAGCTGATGTGCGTGCTGCTGGACAGGTGCAATTATCCCAAGGTCTCCCCGGTCTTGAGCAACCCTTGAGTGCTGCGATCGCGTGGAGTGGTGAAAGGCTGACCATTGAGCGAGCAACTGCTCCCGGTTTAAATGTTACTGGTAACATATTAGCCAATGCCAAAACAACAGGTATACCGGAAATTACTGCCCTAAATCTCAACGTCCAGGCGCAGAATTATAACCTCAAACAGTTACCATTCACTCTTCCTAATCAGGTTGCTGTGGCGGGGAAAGTTGATTTTAATGGACAAATCACTGGTAAGCTGCCCTTACCAAATGTAGTCGGGCAAATCAACTTACGAGACTTGGTTGTTCAAAATATTGCTTTTGAGCCGTTGTTAACTGGAAACATCGATTCAGCACAGGGACGCGGTTTGAATTTGAATTTGGCGGGTAATAGCGTAGACCCGAAGGGGCTTCTCGCCAGAGATCGCCTCGACTTCAATTTAGATGCCAATAATCACCCGAAATCCTTCTTAGTCAAATGGCAGCAAGCATCAGCCACAGGTAATGTTCAAGGGAATGATTGGGCGCTGAAAGTTGCAAATTTCCCCTTACAAATATTGAATTTGACTCCGCCAGCAGTTACTCGCCTGGGTACTGGTAAGATAGCTGGGTTGTTAACTGGAGATTTGCTATTTAATCAGCAGACATTGGCAGCAAAGGGGAATTTAGCGATCGCCAGCCCAGAAATTGGCCGTCTTAAAGGCGATCGTTTAGCTGCTCAATTCCGTTACGATAATGGTAAAGCCACAGTTGCAAGTAGTGAATTTCTCAAAGGCAACAGTCGCTACGCCCTTGTCGGTACTTTGGCTCAAACCCCTAAAGGTAATCAACTACAAGGTAAACTGAACATCAACCAGGGTGAGATCCAAGATGTTCTAGCTGTGGCACAGATATTTGATTTACAAAATTTGCCAGGTGGTTCAGCAGAAATCTACGGCACAGCATCGGATCTGACCACCACACCCCAAGGAGCGCTAAATCAGCCCTTATTAACCCAAATCCAACGGTTTTCTGAAATTGAAACCCTAGTAGCAGAACAGGAACAACAGCGACTTGATTCCACTCCCATCCCGGACATAGCAGATTTAAAGGGGACTTTCAACGGGGAAGTGGCTGTAAATACAGCTACAGCCAATGGATTATCAGTGGATTTTAATTTGAATGGACAAAACTTTGCTTGGGGTAAAAAGGAAGAAGAAAATCGTTTTTATACTGCTGATAAAGTGATTGCCGAAGGCAACTTTGAAAACGGTGTTTTGAGTTTGCGACCTTTACGAATCGAATCTAAAAATAGGCTGATTGCCTTCACGGGGAACGTTGGTGGTGATCAACAATCTGGACAGCTGAAGGTGAATAATTTTCCGGTACAAGCATTGAATAATTTTGTCAAACTGCCTGTTGGGATCACAGGTAATCTTAACGCTACAGCAGCCTTAGCAGGCAGCATTGCCAATCCGCAAAGTAGAGGAGAATTGCAAATCACAGAAGGAATGCTAAATCAGAACAAAGTAGAGTCAGCAACAGCAAGTTTCAGCTATGCTAACGGACGGTTAAACTTTGATAGTACTGTCGCCGTTGCCGGACCAAAACCTGTTAATATTACTGGTAGCATCCCTTATAAATTGCCTTTTGCAACCGTTGCACCAGACAATGAGCAAATTACTCTGGATATGAAGTTAGAAAATGAGGGATTGGCACTGTTAAACGCATTTACTAATCAAGTGGTATTTGAGAAAGGTGAAGGAGAAGTAGACCTCAAGGTACGCGGGACAGTGCGAAAACCCGAAGTAGAAGGAATTGCTACTGTCAATGATGCTACTTTTTCAGCCCAGGCTTTGCCAGGTAAGCTCAAACGTGTTACAGGTAAAGTGCTGTTTAATTTTGACAGCATCTTAGTACAAAATCTTCAGGGTAGATTTAGTCATGGGAAGGTAGAAGCGGCTGGGGAAATTCCCATTTTCAACAATGACAACGTGACTATCAACAATCCCCTAACTGTTAACCTCGAACAGCTAGCGTTGAATCTCAAGGGACTTTATCAGGGAGGAGCTAGCGGCAATTTGCAGATTACTGGTTCTGCCCTGAATCCCATAATTGGCGGTAAAGTAAATTTATTTGATGGTCAGGTATTGCTGGCAGAATCTACCGATGCCACTTCATCTACAAATAATAGTAATCTTGGCGTATCACCTACAAAAGCCGATAAAGAGAGCAAAGCTGAAATTGGGAGCGGGACTGGAAATGCGAACGCCAGATTTAATAATCTAGATTTGGAACTAGGCAAAAACGTCCAAATAACTCGTCCCCCGATTCTCAGCTTCCGCGCCACTGGTAATCTTATCGTTAACGGACCAATCAATCAGCCAATACCCGGTGGCACTATCCGCTTAGAGAAAGGTGGCGTGAATTTATTTACTACCCAATTTAATCTTGCTCCTGGCTATACACACACTGCAACTTTTAGTCCCTCTCAACCCCGCGATCCCGACTTAGATATTCGACTATTTGCCAAAGTACTGGACGTAACTCAAAGTAATGATTTTGGTCGAGTAAATAACACAGGTTTATCAGCCTTAGAGAGTGTTCGAGTCGAAGCCACTATCAACGGACTGGCCAGCAAACTAAATGAAAATCTAGAACTAACAAGCAGCCCATCACGTAGTCAAACCGAAATTGTTGCTCTTTTAGGAGGTGGGTTTGTAGACACCCAAGGACGTGGTGACAGTACTTTGGGTCTAATTAACATTGCAGGTTCGGCTGTGTTAAACAATTTTCAGTCGGCTTTTAGCCAGATTGGAAGTACCTTTGGCTTAAGTGAATTGCGGATATTTCCTACCGTTCTTTCTGAGAATCCCGAAGCGGGAAGAAGTAATTCCACTTTGGAATTAGCAGCCGAGGCTGGGGTTGATATTTCTTCCAAAATCTCCGTTTCCAGTATCAAAATTTTGACAACAAATGACCCCTTTCAATGGGGTGTTAATTACCGGATCAACGATCATTTTCGTGTCCGTGCTTCCACTAATTTAACCGATGATAGTCAAGCTGTAGTAGAGTATCAAAGGCGGTTTTAAATAAAAAATAATCTTAACCACAGAGACGCAGAGAACACAGAGTTAAGAGATTAAAGAGGAAATTTTTGAGCAAAATTTTTACTCACCTTGAAAGGGCTAGTGCTAATAATTTCTTGCCCAGTCCCCAGTACAACCAGTTGAATGCGATCGCTTTATCAGTAAACAAAAAGCGTTCCCCAATTGGGAACGCTCTTTTTTGATAAATCCTGTTAAGATAATATGAATTTAAATGGAAAATTGCTAGTTGCTAAAATCAGGCATGGAGATTTGCTTGTTCCTGCAACCAAGGATCTACAGGTTGCCCATCTTTGCGACGTAACTCAATTTCCACTACCATCACTTCTTTGGAACCAGGAGGGGCGGGTTTTTTATGGAAAATAATGTCATAATCTTCTGGATTGTGTTTGCGTTCTTTCAACCATTCCTGTACCTTGGTTGTGGCAAAAAATGATTGCCCTTGCTCGAACATTCGAGTAATCTGCAATTGCAGTGTATAAGGATTTATGCGACTCATTTTCTACCGCCTTTGTTAAGTTAGTTTGAGGACAAGCAATCTGCTTATCCTAGATAATCTAATGTTAGTGCGGTAGATCAACACATAACAAAAATGTCAAAAAGTTGACTACGCTCTACCACTAAAGTTGTACGTATACTCAGGGACGAGGGAAGGGATTAGTTAAGGATTGTTCAGCATTTTCTACTGCCTCCACAACATTTAACCACTCAATTCTGCTATAGATTGGAGAGAGGCACGCCGCTTCAAAAACTGACCAACAGACTGGGATGGTTGTTATGAAGAGCAAAAATCAAACTGTTTTCGCTTTAATTATAAAATACACTATTGTATTTTTACCCTTACTTCTATCCTCTGGAATTGCCAGTGGACAATCTGCACCATTAGCTTCCCCAGCGCTAACTCCTACTCCGGTGTTATCTAATCAGGAACGGGAAGAATTAGCCCGACTTAGAGCAGAAAAGCAAATTCAACACCAAGTCCAATCTGATTTTAAGGGTGCTTTTAGCCGTACAACTATCTTACTTGATGTTTGGTTAGTTATATTAAGTCTATTTCCAATCGCAGTCATTGCTTTATTATGGCTTCTGCGACGGGTGATAATTCGTGAAATTGCTGATAGAGCGATGCAACAACTAGAGGGAATGGAAAAATTGCAAAATCAGCTAATATCTGTTAAACAAGAGGCTGAAAATGTTATTCAAGAAGCTAAAAAAATAAATTATGAATTAGCACAGGAAACAGATGCTCTACAACAAAAAATTAAGAATGGACAAGAGAATATATCTATCTTTACATCTGAGTTAGATTTAGCTAAAGCACAGGTATTAAGTAGATTAGAAACTGAACTCAAAAAATCTCAAGAGAATATAGAAAATTTAGAGTCGAAATTTGCCTCTGGGGTATCTAAGTTAGAGTTGGATGCTCAACAACAAAGAGATATAGTATTGGAGAATCTAGGAAAATTAGTATCTGTCATCACAGAGGAACTTTCTAATTTAAAGTTAGGTGTGCAACAACAGCAAGAAATAGCTGTTGCTGATTTAGAAGTATCAAAGTCGGAGTTCAAATCTCAACTTTGTGGATGGCAATTTGATGCTCAAAAACAAAAGGATATAACTTTTGAAAGTTTAACAAAATTGCAGTCAGAGTTCGCTGATAAATTATCAGAATTACAGGTTGATGCTCAAAAACAAAAAAATATCATATTTGAAAATTTAGGAATATTAGATAAAGACTTGAAATTTCAATTATCTGAGTTACAGATAGATGCTCAGGGGCAAAAAAATAAAATTGTTGAAAGTTTAGGAGCATTGCAGTCAGAGTTTACCGATCAACTATCTGAATTACAAGTAGATGCTCAGAAGTGCAAAGAGTTAATCATTAAAAATTTAGAAAAATCTGGTTCTGAGTTTACTTCGCAATTCTCAGAGTTACAATGGAATGCTCAACAACAAAAGATGATCGTTTTGGAGAAATTAGAAAGATTAGAAACTGAGTTTGTCTCTCAACTTTCTGAGTTAAAATTAGATGCTCAAGAAAGAAAGAATCTCATCCTTCAAGAACTAACTGAAATTACACCTGAATCTATCCCAGATGTGATGAAATCTGAAGTTGAAGAAGAAATCCAAGAACAGCCACAACAACCGAAGTTCACTGCTGATGAATATGTAAAACAGGGAGATGGGCTGTTTTCCCAAAGGCGTTATGAAGATGCGATCGCAGCTTACAATCAAGCGGTTAAAATCCAACCAGATGAGGCTGTGGCTTGGTTAAAACGAGGTTTAACCCTCGGAAGGTTAAAACGCTACAAAGATGCGATCGCATCTTATGATCGAGCTATTCAGATTCAGTCAGATTATCATCAAGCTTGGTGCGATCGCGGCGTTGCTTTTGGCAACTTACAACAACATCAGCAAGCCTTTGCCTCCTTTGAAAAAGCTACACAAATCAAACCTGATGATGCAGTTGCTTGGTTAAATTGTGGTCTTTCCTTAGTAGCATTAGAAAAATACGAAGAAGCAATGGTGTCTTTAGATAGAGCTTTAGAATTTCAACCTAATTCGCCCAAAATCTGGGATAAACGCGGTTATACTTTGGTAAGATTGGGACGCGATGACGAAGCGATCGCTAGTTTTGACAAAGCTTTAGAAATTAAGTCAGATTATGCCAGTGCCCATTACAACAAAGCAGTCTGTTACGCACTGCAAAGACAAGTTGAACGATCTCTGCTAACTCTACAACAAGCGATTGAACTTAATCCCAGGTATAAAGAAGACGCAGCAAGTGACCTAGATTTTGATGATATTGCCGATGATGAGCGTTTTAAGCAGTTAGTCGCAGCCTAAAAATCTAAAAATATTAATTACTCTCCCCCAGTCCCCAGCGATGCACTGAGCTTGTCGAAGTGTCCCCAGTCCCTAGTCCCCACTCCCCCCACTTCGATTCTGTTCCCCAGACATCGCTTTGAGTTTAGATGTAAAAGAGTCAGAGCGATCGCTTTTTTCGGGAGTGAATTGCCCGATTGGGGCATGAATAGTCGCAGGTGGAAGCAGTTTTAGCTGTCGTTGATCGCGCCTTGGTGGTGGGGAAGGCACTGGACTTTCTTGGGAAGTTTGCCTTTGGCTGACAGCAGACGATAGCTGAAGGGTTGCTGAAGAGGTAAATTTCCCAGAAAGGGGAGACTTTAGGACAGTTTTATTGTCTCTATCTTCCTGCTTCCCCTCTTCTTCAGCTAAAGATGCCTTTAGTTCGGAACTTTTCAGCTGTAGAGTTGCAGTATTGCTGTGTTGATAGCCGTTGCGAATCTTCGCTGGTGGTAATTGAGGACTCATCACTTTCTCGACAATGGGGTTTTTCTTGGCTGGCGGTAGGGATGGTGCAGCCAATGAGGTTAAGCTTTGGGGAAATTTGCTACAAACCATGCGTTCAAATTCCATGTTGAAATGATATGTAGCCTGATCCCGGCGCTGCCAAAATACTAAGATTTGTTGCACAGAAACCGCTTTATAACGACCTTGATATAATGCCTCAATCACTGCCAGGTGTAGCCAATTAAGTGGGTATTGCGTTTGCCAACGCTCAACTAGCTCATTGGCACTATACCCACTGAGATCGAAACTATAGTTAATTAATAAGGCGATCGCCAAGTTGGCAGAAGTATCTGGAAGTGTTGTTAACATGGGGCTATTAGCTTGAGGCAATAGGTCTAAGATTTGTCACCCACCGCATATTAGCCTAACGTGCTTTTAACTACATAGTTTTTTTTTCTACGAGTTACCAAGCCGATAGGCAGTGTTCCCTATTCTACTTGTCAAGTTCTGGAATGCAACCCTACATAGACTGATTTAATCGCAGATGTTCGCCCAATGGCAACTAATGCCTGATAAAACATTGCTGCAACTTCGGCACGTGTTGCCAGACGTAAAGGTGCAAGTAGTTTGGGATCTGGATAGTTGACAACTATACCTCTTTGTGTCGCAGTAGCAACTGCTTTTCGGGCATAGTTGGGAATAGTCTGACGATCGCTATATACTTCTAAAACATCGCTATCAACAGCTGATAGTCCCAGTCCGTTGACTAGGGAGACAATCACCTGTAGTCGTTGCACATTTTGATCGGGGCGGAAAGTGCGATCGCTAAATCCGCCAACAAAGCCACCACTAGCCGCGATTTGGATAGCGCTATCAGCCCAAAAATCCTTGGGTACGTCGGTAAAATTAGGTGCTGGGACTTTGGGTAATGGGTTAAAGGCGATCGCTACCATATCTGCATACTGGGCGCGAGTTATGGGTTTATCTGGCTGGTAGCTACCATCAGCAAAAGCACGAGTTAAATCCATGTTCAGTAACGCCTGAATAAATGGTTTTGCCCAATGTCCATCTAGTTCGGGAGACGCGGGGAGTTTTTGAGATGGGGATTCTGTCGGAGTCTCCGAGGAACTAGTGCTAACTGCGACTTGATTGGCTGGGATCAATTCAACTAAGCCCTTCACTAGAGCCGGATTTAATTCATTACCTACGGAAACCAGTTTTTGGGTAGTGGCATTATATAAATCAAATTCATTATTATCACGAAAAATATTAGCGGCGGGATCTTGGGTATTACCTAAATCGGGAAGTGCATTACCATTGATAAATAAGCCACCTTGGGTATTTTTAACAATGAGATTTTGACGTATTACAGGTTGGGCGTTGCGAGAAAGTGCGATCGCCGCGCGATTTTCTGATAATTTATTATTGGCGATCGTCGGAGCCGCAAAATCACTAATTGCTATCCCTAAAGGGTTTCTTTGAAATACATTCCGCAGTACTTCTCCTTGGCTATAACCTGCCATCACTAACCCGCTAGCAGCATTTTGCACAAAGATGTTATCTACAATTGTGGGTTTGGCAGTGCCAGTGGTAAATATACCTTCTCGCCCACAGTCCCTCAAAGTATTGTTAGCTAAAGTAGGTGCAGCCGATTCAATCCAGATACCAGTACCTTTGGCAGAAGGATTGGTGACAGTTACACCTAAAAGACTGGCATTATCTCGTAAAAGCAGCGTAATATTTTGCATCCCAAAACTGGGACTTTGATACTCACCACTGCCAGAAATTACAATCCCTACACCTTTATTAGCTTCGTTACCCACCACTGTCACCCCTCCAGGGATGATCATTGGGAACACCTCACCACTAGCGGCGCTGTAAGTCCCCGATTCCAGATGAATTATCGTCGGGATTTGGGTTAATTTTAAGGCATGGGTGAGACTTTTAAACGGACTCAACCGTGAACCAGTATTAGTATCATTCCCTGTCATAGGGTTGACATAGAGTGTGACAACGAGGCTAGAGTTCACCATTGATAGTTGAGAGTCAATTGTTTTAATTATGACAATCATAAACAACACTACTTGTAGTAAACTTTTTTAAAGTAGTATCTTCCTCTGTCGAAAATATATCTGCCCTACCATTTCTTGCAAGTGGCGGCTGTGTACACACAAGGGACTGACAAATAAAAAAATATCCAACTATTTCTTGTGGGGTGGGCGTCTCGCCCGCCCATCATTAGGGGTGCTGGGGTTTAATTAAGCGACAGCGAAACCCAGCTTACACCCAATGGGAAATAATACAATGTGAGCGATCGCCTGACTAACTTGGGAAATACTGAAATTAGAACAACCAAAAGAGTATTAAAAGTAGTAGAAAATTGTCTCAGTGCTAATCTTTCCCAAACAGATCGTCAAGTGGTAATGCAAGCGATTTCCACTATTCGAGAAAAGTTACCCTTTTTGATTGATTTGACTACAGAAGAACGTAGATCCTTGTCTAAACTCGGTGACAAGAGCCTCAATACGGTTGGGATAAGGTTTTTTGATGACACGCCGCTAATCGCAAAGACGCGATCTAGGGCGTCTCTTGCCTTAACCAAACCGTATTGACAAGAGCCTAGCCTTTGTCAACCGTCATGGGGATACTCCTGGCAGCACTGCAATGAAGTGTTACTGTCAGGCTATCAAGGCTCGTGGCTGGTAGTTCCTGAAAAATTTTTCAACAACTGGTTAGAGGCGAGTTGGCTTTGGGATTGCTAGGTATGCCCCCTACCTCTTCATTAAGGGGTGGAATTCTCATCTAGGATTGTTCCTTCTATATTGGCTCCATCTAAATTTGCTCCGTTCAAATTTGTCTGGTTCAAATCTGCTTGAGTGAGATTTGCCTGGGATAAGTCAGCTACAGTTAAATCTGCACCACTTAAATCGGCTCCATCTAAATTCGCCGCTATCAAGCTTGCTTCGTGCAAATCCGCGTCACTCAAATTAGTGTCAATCAGTTTCGCAACTGTCAAATTAGCGTGATTCAAATTAGCTCCTTCCATTGCAGCTCCATCCAAAATCGCTCCATCCAAAATCGCGCCGCTTAAGTTGCTACCACTGAGGTTAGCATTGCTCAAATCTGCTCCATTTAAGTCCGTGTCAATCAAACTTGCGTGGGCTAAATTAGCGTGACTTAGATTAGCTCCATCTAAAATTGCTCTATCTAAAATTACGCCACTGAGATCGGCTTCTCTTAAGTTGGCCTCACTCAAGTTGACACCAGTAAAGTCTCTGACACCTGCGGCATAGTTTTTTAGGAGTTGATCTGCTTTCATATCTGTCGCTGTGCTAAGGAACGTTTAATTGATTACCCAGACAGGCAGTAAATTCCCAGCACGCGCCACTGAGAATTGGTGCGGTAAATTAGAGTAGAGTGAATATTGAATCAACTTTATCTAGATTAGCGATTCTTAACTACTGGCGCGACTACCTAGAGTTGTGAGTTAGTTTCATCCTTGGGAGAGATGTTGCTGCCTGAAAAATTTCAGCATTAGTGCAAAGCGATCGCTATACTCAATTGTGGTGTTCGTCTGGCAGAGGTTATGGCAAAACCAATTAGTATTCTTTTGCAGACTACGATTCCTACGACTGAAAATGACTGGAGTATTTTTCGTTTCTCGATGTTACAAGATTACTTAGCATCGATTAAAGACGAAACAGGAAACTCCTTATTTGAAGTTACGGGACGCGATTACCAATCAGATGGAGTAGGTGGTGACTCAGTTTTAAGTAGTCTCGACAAATCAAATTTTGATCAACTTTGGCTATTTGGCTTAGAGGTAGATAAGGGTTTAACCGAAAAAGACATTGCCGGAATTAATGCTTTTCGACAACGCGGCGGCGGAATTTTGACAACACGCGATCATCAAGATATGGGCTGTTCCATGTGTGGTTTAGTTGATATTGGTGATATGCATTATTTCAATACCAGAAATCCCGATCCCGACGAATCTCGCTGTTGCCGAGATGACTCATACACAACTGATATATCCTGGCCCAACTATCATTCTGGAGCTAACGGCGATGATCAAAAAATTACCATTGTTGAACCCATTCACGAACTTTTAAAAAATCCTCATTCACCTTCGGGAACTATCGAATTTTTTCCAGCACATCCCCACGAAGGCGGTATTGGCGCACCTGTGGGCAATACAAACGCGCGGGTAATTGCTCTGGGTAAAAGTTTAGTTACAAATCGTAACTTCAATCTGGTTGTAGCGATCGAGCATCATCAAGATGAACAGGGGAATATACTAGGACGAGGAGTAGCTAACTCTAGCTTCCATCATTTAGTAGATTACAACTGGGATATTAATAAAGGCTGTCCCACTTTTGTAGAGGAACCACCGGGAGATGGTATTAAAAAGGAGCCACGCGCCTTAGAAGATATCAAAATCTATGTGCGTAACGTCGCTTTTTGGCTAGCGAATTGATTTGAATTTAAGTATTCCCCCGTAATACTAATAGTCTGTCAAACTAGTTTTGATGGTTTGTAGTAAGCACTTTAGTGCTTTAGAAAATAAGGACTAAAGTCCTTACTACAAACTTGTCCAATACAGACAAGGTGATTTCCGAGAAAGAAAATACCTGTGTTGGCGAGTGTCGAAACCAACGGCGGCGGTATATTTATTCCTGTAAATCGCCCAACTGTTGGGGTTTACGTTTCCCCGCCAACCACTACATCTCGAATTCGCAGACTAGGGCCACCACAACCCACTGACAAGCCGTTTTGCCCTCCCTTACCACAACCGCCGGATTCATCCCAGTAGAAATCATCACCAAGTGCCTCAATATCCGCTAAAGTTTGGAATACATTTCCCGAAAGCGTTACATCCCGAACAGGTTCAGCAATTTTGCCGTTCCTAATCATCCACGCTTCCCCAGCACTAAAGGTGAACATTTCCCCATTCGTCATCCCACCCAACCAATTACGGGCATAAACTCCTTCTTTGATATCGGTAAATAAATCTTCAACTGGTGTTTTACCCCGTTCAATCCAGGTATTTGTCATCCGCACAATAGGACTAAAGTGATAGTTGAGACATCGGGCGTTACCCGTAGGCGCTTCCTCCAATTTGCCGGCAGTTTCACGAGAATGTAAACGTCCAACTAAAACTCCATCTTTAATTAATTGAGTAGTAGTAGCGGGTGTGCCTTCATCGTCGTAAAAATAGCTACCGCGATGTCCCTCTGGGGCGGCACCATCAAAAATTTGGAGTTCTTCTGGGCCAAACCGCCGTCCAATGGTCATGACTTCTAGCAGATCGGGGTTTTCATAAGCCATATCAGCCTCAGAAAGATGTCCGAAGGCTTCGTGGACAAATAAACCCGTGAGAATTGGGTCAATGACTACGGTGTAAGTATTACCTTTGACTGAAGGCAGAGATAAAGCGGCGATCGCTCTTTGAGCTGCTCCTTTGACTTGTTCATCCAAATCAGTTAAATCTTCGTAACCTTTGCGAGAGCCAGTAGTTTCCCGTCCAGTTTGGACGGTTTCGCCATTTCTGGCGGTGGCGGCAAAGCGCATTTCCATATCCACCCAAGATTGCTCGATCAAAGTGCCTTCTGAAGTAGCGATGATCACTTTTTGGGCGCTGTCACCGTAACGTACCGAGGTAGTGGTAATGCGAGGATCAACGCTTTTGAGCAATTGGGCATAGCGATCGCACAATTGTTTTTTCTTCGAGAGGGCGATTTGTCGAGGATCGGTGCCTTTTAAGGGGAGAATGCATATAGCTTGCACCGGGTCAATGGGTGCAAGTAAAGTTTCTTCATCACCAACCATCCGCGCCGCCGCGATCGCTTCTTCAATCCGATCTTTGATTGTCGCCAGCTGGTTAAAGGAACTCAACCCCCATCCGCCTTTATAACAAGCGCGAATATGTCCACCAATAGAGATGCCTTCACTGAGAGTTTCTACCTTGTCGCCACGCAACAAGATATCAGTCCCTTCTGCTTCTTCAAGGCGAATCATCAGATAATCTACACGCCCTGAGTAGCGGGCGATGAGGTCAGAAAGTAAATTTTGGGCATCAGCAAGTGTAGTCGGCATTTCCAGGTAGTAACCAATGACGAACTGCATTTATTTTGCAATTATTTGGGGAATTTCTGCTAATCAATATTGGGGGCTGGGTACTGGGGGCTGGGTACTGGGGGCTGGGTACTGGGGACTGGGGACTGGGGACTAAATTTTTCTCTAATCCCCAATCCCTAATCCCCAATCCCTAATCCCCAATCCCCAATCCCTAATCCCCAATCCCCAATCCCTAATCCCCAATCCCTAATCCCCAATCCCCAATCTTTATGTACTTCTAAGTTACGGTGGGTAAGAACTGAATGATGTGCTAAGGTAGTCAAGTGAGAATAAAATTCGGTTACAGTGTTTGTTTTTAGTATTGACAGGCTTTTCCCTTTTGGTCTTAACAAGCTTGTCTCCGAAATCTAAATCTCTACACACCTATGATTTTGGAGATAATGCATGTCAATTTATGTAGGTAATCTATCCTACGAGGTCACACAAGAAGACCTCAATTCTGTTTTTGCCGAACACGGTACTGTAAAACGAGTTCAGTTGCCTACTGACCGTGAAACAGGACGTCCACGCGGCTTTGCTTTTGTAGAGATGGGTACAGAAGCCGAAGAAACAGCTGCCATTGATGCTCTTGATGGTGCTGAGTGGATGGGACGTGACTTGAAAGTAAATAAGGCTAAACCGAAGGAAGATAGAGGCGGTTCCTTTGGTGGTGGGAACCGAGGCAACAGTGGTGGTGGCGGTGGATACAATAGAAATCGCTACTAAACTTTAAGATCCAAAATTAAGTTTTAACGTCTTAAGGGCAGAATCATTATCTGCCCTTTTTGCGCTCCGGTCTACTGGATGGCTTAAAATTGCCCAGTACCAATTAAGTAGGAGATGAAAATGACCCAAGTATTTGTGGGCGAAAATGAAGGAATTGAGTCAGCCTTACGTCGATTTAAGAGAGAAGTTTCCAAAGCAGGTATTTTTCCAGACATGAGAAAGCATCGTCACTTTGAAACGCCTTTGGAAAAACACAAGCGCAAAGAAGTCGCAAGACACAAACAACGTAAGAGAAATTTTCGTCGTGATTGACAATTAGCGATACCTCCGGTAAGCTATGCTAACTCACCTTCTCGTTAGATTCTTAGCTGTCGAATAGGCGATCGCTGTACTCCAAAAGAGAATCTAAAGAGTAGGTTCTGACCTTCGGAAACCTTTCCTGCTGTAAGATATCTATCAAAATCATTCTGAATTTGTTTTAGTTCCTACTGTTCTGCATCGGTGAGAGGTTCCAGGGTTGAAATACTCACGCCCGCTTAAGCCTCGGTGATTCTTGACGCTTCAACGTATTCTGCTACCAAGGTAGTATTACAATTCCTCTGCGTCCATTTAGAGTCGTGGCGATTCCCCATCCCGACTTGTTCTATATTTTTGGCTGCGTTCCCATCTCTATCGTGTTCAGTATTGCAATTTAAACAGAGTATTGAACGAATAGAGAGGTCAACTTTACCCCATCGAAACCCACAGTTAGAGCATACTTGGCTCGTGGGTTCCCATCTATTAATTACGCGAAACTCTCGAACATATTAATATAATTTACTAGTGACGCATTGACATAAAACACTAAATATATATTATGGAAAAGCCTAATTAGTAATTACTTGATAACATCGGCAGAGTAATAATAAACTTTGTCCCATCACCAGGCATTGACAAGCAGTTGACTTGTCCATTGTGTTTATCAACAATAATTTGGTAGCTGATTGCTAATCCTAGCCCCGTTCCCTTGCCCACGGACTTGGTTGTGAAAGATTGCTCAAAAATCCGAGCCTGCACCTCAGTAGACATACCAGGGCCATTATCCTGAATGCAAATTGTGACGGTTTGTTGCTGAAGATTAACCGATGTAGTAATGGTGATGATGTTTGGACAAGCAACAATCTCTTGATCGGAGTGGTTTTGATGGAGTTCATCAAATGCATCAATGGCATTGGCAATGATATTCATGAACACCTGATTAAGTTGTCCAGGATAGCAGATGATTGGAGGTAAATCACCGTATTGTGTTACAACCTGGATTTTAGTGCGATCGCCCTTACCTTGGAGTCGATGTTTCAACAGCATTAAGGTGCTATTGATTCCTTCGTGAATCTGAAACTCCACCGGAGATGAAATATCTGCGCGAGCAAAAGTTCTCAGAGAGAGGCTGATATCTTTAAGACGGGTAATTCCCTGGTGCATTGATACCAGCAGTTTTGGTAGATCCTCTGCCAGATACTCCAAGTCGATTTCTTCAATCAGCTCTTGAATTTCCGCGTCTGGCTGCGGTAGCTTCTGCTGTTGTAAGTTTACCAAGCGAAGCAGATTATTGACATATTCCTCAATATAGGATAAATTTCCGCTCACAAAACCAACCGGATTATTAATCTCATGACCAATACCTGCAACCATCTGGCCGAGAGCGGACATTTTCTCACTCTGGATCATTTGTAGTTGGGTTTGTTGTAACTGGTGTAGAGATTGAGTTAATTCTGCGGTGCGCTCTTGCACACGTTCTTCTAATGTGCGAGTCAGATGGGAAATTTTGAGGTGTAATTTTAAACGGGCAATGACTTCTTCCTGCTGGAAGGGTTTGGTAATGTAGTCAACTGCACCTATTTCCAATCCCGCCACCTTGTCTGTAGAATCGGAGAGGGCAGTCATGAAAATCACCGGAATATTCTGAGTGATGGGATCGGTTTTCAACCTGCGACAAGTTTCAAATCCATCAATACCTGCCATCATCACATCCAAGAGAATGAGATCGGGATGAGCATAGGCTGTTTGTTCGATCGCTGACTCTCCATCTGTCGCCATGAGAGCTTTCCAGCCACACCTCTGAATGGCTTCAGATAGCAACTTGAGATTGTTTGGATTGTCATCCACCAACAAAATACGTATTGGTTTCGAGAGAGGAACAGCGATCATGGATGTAACTCCGTTGTGACAAATGATTTGAGGAACTTACGGATTTTTCCGGTTTGGAAATTAGCAGTGAGTTTGGTTAACTCTGCCGCGAAGGGAGCTAGCTGACTGTTTTGCTCAATTAGCTCTCCTAATATTCCCTCCATCGCGGAGATATCCCCCATCATTGCCAGATGATAGAGTTGTTGCAAAACATCCTGGGATGGTAAAACCCATTCACTACTAGTTACCTGCTCACCTTTGGGAGGTGAAGATTGAGCATATATCCACTCTACTTTCAACAGCGATCGCAGTCTATTGATTAGTTCATCGATTTGGAGGGGTTTGGATAGGAATGCTGTTGCCCCTGCCTCTAAACTACGCTGGCGATTTTCCTCAAAGACGCTGGCACTAGAGACGATAATGGGAATAGAGCTGGTTTCGGGATTCCCTTGGAGATGAAACATTAGTTCAAAACCATCCATGTTGGGCATAGCTAAATCGAGCAGAATCACATCTGGATTGTGTTCATTTGCCACCTGTAGCCCATGTTTGCCATCGTTAGCTTCCAGGGTTCGACAGCCAATTTGTTGCAACATACTGGTCAACATAGAACAGTGGTTGCTATCGTCATCGACAATGAGAATCTGAGGCGCATTACCCCGAATTCCGATAATTTTCTGGGCAGTTGGGGGAGTCGTTCTTACTTGCCAGTCATGATCCAGTGATACTGGTACTGTCAAATCCAGCCAAAACATACTTCCTTGCCCTGGCTGACTCTGCACCTGGATTTGGCTGCCCATCAATGCGGCAATTCTTTGGCTAATGGCCAATCCCAAGCCAGTACCTTCAGATCGCTGCCCTGCTTCACCCACTTGCTCAAAGGGCAAAAAGATTTTCTGGAGTTGGTTTGGTAACATCCCAATACCCGTATCTTCAATTTGAAAACGAATCTTGGGGGTTGGGGATTGGGGATTGGGGAAGGTGGGGACCCCTCTGGGGATAAGGGGTAATGGGGATTGGGTATTCTCTTTGTCCCCCTTGTCCCTAGTCTCCAGTCCCCAGTCCCCAGCCCCCAGTACTTCTACCTTGAACGTTACGCCACCACTATCTGTAAATTTGATCGCGTTGCCCAGCAAGTTAATCAACACTTGCCGTAGCCGTTTTTCATCGACTTCAATGGCAACTGGTAGGCGATCGCTAATTAAGATATTAAATTTAATGCCTTTCTCTTCGGCCCGGATACCACAAATCTCAGTCACACCATGTAAGAAATTGGGCAGATGCACATTGGTTACAACCAAATCCAATTTCCTTGCTTCTATCTTCGAGAGATCGAGAATGTCATTGATCAGCATCAAAAGGTGCGATCCGCATTGGTAGATAATGCTGACTCCTTCTAGGTTTTTAGCTGTCATGTTTGGCGATGCTTGTAGTACCTGGGCAAAACCAAGGATGCCATTGAGAGGTGTGCGTAGTTCGTGGCTCATATTGGCGAGAAACTCGCTCTTGGCCTGATTGGCAGCATCGGCAGCTTGCTTTGCCTCAACCAATTCATGAGTTCGTTCTTCGACTTTTGTCTCCAGGGTTTTAGAGTAATCTAATAGTTGACTGTTGGCAATTTCTAGTTGACGATTTGTTTCTTCTAACTTCTGCTGTTTATAAGCGTTTGTTGTGGCAATCACACTACCGATAAATGCGGCTAAGGCTGGTGTTACCGGAATTAAAACACCATGCAAAAATATCCCATATCCACCCCCTATGATGGCTCCAGTGATGCCTACAGTTGCCCAAAGAATTTTGCCACCGGGAACCTGTCGTCTGGTACGCGCACTAGCTAACCACCAACTGCCCGTAGAACCGATGACAGAGCAAAAAACAATCCAGAGTGATAGAAAAGTTCCAGAAACGCCTTTTAATCCGGCTTTTCCTGTTTTTGCGCCTTGTACTAGTTGGTGAGCAATGTTGGCATGAATAACCACACCTGGAGTTGGTTTTTGAGCCGATACCCAGGAAGAGAAAGGTGTGCTGAAGAAATCATTGGTACTAGAGGCGATTGAGCCAATAAATACCATGCGATCGCGCATCAAATTTGCTGGAATTTTCCCTGCTAAGACATCGCGCATGGCAACTGTCCGAAATGCTGCCTCTGTTCCATACCAATTGAGCAGAATTTGATAGCCTCCTAAATCGGCATCGGTATAACCTGCTTCTTGATTTTGCAGTGGTAAGTAAATTTCTTTGCCCAAGCGGAACTTTTGCTTTTGGGGGTCAATGTTTTCTAAGCTAATTTTTTCAGCTTCGAGGTACTTCAGGGCGACAAGGGTTGCAAGTCCGGGTTTAAGGGTGTTTTTCTCTTTGGTATCTTCAGCTGTCAGAAGCACCCGACGCACAAAGCGATCGCCATCCAATACCAAATCGGCTAATCCTACCTGATCCTTTTTTTTCAATTCCGGTGGGGGATTGACACGTTCGCCGGTAATTTTCTCGACTCCGATCAAATTGGGAGTGTTGCGAAAAACTTGCACAAGTTGCTCATATCCGCTTCCTTCGGGTAAATCTCGATAGAGATCCAATCCAATGGCGCGGGGCTGTTGCGATCGGATTTTTTCTAGTAATCGTGCCAGCGCCCAGTCTGGAATCGGCCATTTCTGCACCGATTGGATATCGCGTTCATCAATTGTCACAATCACAATTTGATCGGCGATCGCCTGTGAGGATCGCTGACGAACCCATTCGTCACGAATTTTCCATTCCGGTAAATTAAAAAGTCCCAACGATTGCCCAACCATAACCGTCAAGGCAACGCTGGGAGTAATAACTAAAACGCTGCGAGTGCGTTGGATAAAAGCCTGGAATCTGCGCCACATATTTGTGCTATCCGGTTATCTGGGTCAACCTTGATGGAGCAACACCCCACCAAAACCTGTTTAGAATTGACCTGACATTAACATTAGTTAATCGATGCTGTGACAATCTCCTTCAAACTCACTGAGGATAGAAGTTCTTCCCATTGTTTGCGGAGGGTTACATCGTTAGGTTGGGCGGTGTATGTCGCTGCAAGTGTTGCCACACAGTCATACCAAACACCGTATTTCCCCAAAGCAGTAGCCCGCTTCAGAGCATCTTGCTGTTGCATTGCTGTTGCCAACTCTGCACTGGGCTGGATACGCTGAACCCAACCATCGACGTAAGGCGTACTTGGGCTGAGTTGTCCATCTACTTTGAGTGCTAGGAACCATTGATAGTTTTTACCAATGGCTAAAGCGGGTGCATTGGCTGGTAATTTGATCGCCATTACCCCAGTTTTCCCCGCAACTGGAATAGTCATTTGATGTTGCATATTGCCAGCTTCATCCTTGAGGCTGAACACCGCTTCTTGGGCATTGGAAGCCGGGAGATACACCAGAATTGTGGGACGTTCAGACACTGTTGTGCCATAGAAGTTTTGGGGCAAGAGGGCGATTAGTGCTGCTGGTTGTGTTGCACTTACAGTCGATGGATTCAAATAGTAATTACCTACGCGAGAAGCTCCTCCAGTTGCTTGTTGAGGTGTACCTTTTCCGGCAGCAGGTGTAAAGAGATCGCCCCGTGAAGCTCCCCCAGTTGCTTGTCTGGGCGTACCTTTCCCGGCGGCAGGTGTAAAGAGGTTGCCCCGTGAAGCTCCTCCCGTTGCTTGTCTGGGCGTACCTTTCCCGGCGGCAGGTGTAAAGAGGTTGCCCCGTGAAGCTCCTCCCGTTGCTTGTCTGGGCGCACCTTTCCCGGCGGCAGGTGTAAAGAGGTTGCCTCGAGAAGCTCCTCCCGTTGTTTGTCTGGGCGCACCTTGCCCAGCAATAGGTGTAAAGATATTACCCCGAGAAGCTCCTCCCGTTGCCTGACTAGGAGAGCCATTGTTAGGGGGTGGGGTAAATGTAACAGCATGGGCACTAGTCCATGCACTGCTAGTAATCAGAGTGATGACGCTCAATATACTAGCTAAATATCGACGTTTCATGATGTTTTACCTCATCTAATTGAAATGTGAGACAAAATACCTTTCCTTTGACTATGGACAGAAGCTCAGAGAATAAGTCCAAGCAACAGTCAACAGATTTTAAATTTTGGATTGGTGACACCTACAAGAGGTTTACCATAGCGGGATATTAGTCCGGCATGAACAAAAGAATTTAAAATTGGCACAGTCAAATTAGGGAACTTCTAGTATAGGAAAAGCTTCGTGGGAATGCTGTAAATATTACATGATATATTTGGGTTTGAGTACGTGTGATTACTTATTTAAATCCAGTTGCCAATCAAAACAAAGCCAGACCAAAAGAAGGGATCGCGGAAATCAGTTTGGCGAATTAGGTTAATTTGTGCTTGTCTGAGTGCTTCGGCTTTAGTGATTTTGGGCTGTCGCAGTTGGTCATAGAAGCGAGTCATCAGCATCGCGGCTGCCTGATCTTTCACAGGCCAGAGGGTGGCGATAGTTGAGCGAGCGCCGGATTTGACAGCCAAACCCGCCAGTCCCAAGACGGCGCGATCGTCTCCTGCGGCTGTATCGCAGGCACTTAGTACCAACAACTCGATAGCTTTTGATGGATCGTTACCCCGATTTTTCAGAAGTTCAGATAACTCCTTAACGTTGACTTCTCCATCCCAAGTGAGCAAGAAGGTATCTTCGAGGCGAGAACTAAATTGTCCGTGGGTTGCTAGGTGGACAATACCTGCGCTACTAGATTTCACCCGTTCAGCCAGGGCTTGACTAGTAAATTCCTGGTTCAGCAACATCGAGGAGGATACGGTTTTGGAGATTTGTTTCACTTCTGATTCGACGGCGGGCAAAGCCGCAAAGCCAGCACGAGCTTTGCTAATACCACCCACGATCGCACTGATCTGGTTTTGATGATGCGATCGCGTTGCCATCAGTTGCAATCCTGGTGAAAGCGCCACTGCATACTTCTCAATCAGATATTGCTTACCGTCAGAAAGAGCTGCTATGGGAATGTTCCGTAACCGACCATCCAAAACAAACACCAATGTCTTCGTATCAATAAATGCTTGCTCTTTTTCGGCTGGACGAATCAACCAATCATAAATCTCTTGGGAAAATCGCTCCCGATCTTTGGAGTCCGAGACAGGATTGAGAGCAACCAAAAAGTTGTCTAAAGTCTGCTCAATTTCAGCTTGAGATTTGTGAGTGATATATGAACGGAGTGGTTGCCCTGCTTTGGAGACGATGACTGTGAGACGATCTGGTAGGATGATCGGATAAAGGATGGTTGCAGTGGGATCAACTTGATCAATTTGTTGAGTTCTATCTAAACAGGCTTCCCGAAAAAAGTTATCCAGTTCCGCAATTTGCAGTGCCTCAATCAATTCACGAGCTTGCATTAATGCAGCTTGACTCGGTTGATTATCTAGAAGTAAGCCCACCAATTCTCGGTAAACAGGCTCAACGCTGCTGCGAAAAGAGAATTGGAGATCAGGGTTGATGGCCACCAAATCCCCCCGCAGTGCTTTTAAGGCATTGACGGCTTCTGTATAGGCACTAATTGCTTTTAAGCGATCGCCTTGTTGCTTATACAACTGTCCCATTTCCCAGGCAGACTGAGCAATAATATCGTTAGCTTGGAGTTGACGGGCAATGTCAAGGGATTTCTGAGTTAACTCCTGTGCTTCAGATAACTGCTTTGTACGACGATAGAGTTTTCCCCACTCATGCAGTGCATGAGCTTGAGCTTGAGTATCTTGGATTTGCTGTGCAGATTCGACTGTGGCTCCCATCAGTTGCGCCAAATCTTTGAGCGGTAGAATTTGGTTAGAATTTGACTGGTGATTGAGGGTGGCAACAAAATTGATCGCTGCGAAGAGGGAGGTGTGACTGGGGGGCAGTTCCCTAAGTTGTTGGAGTAGTTGCGGTGCGAGTGGGATAGCAAACTCAGCTTTGTCGTAATGGAGAAAAAGTTTGAACTGAGCTAAACGCGCTTGCAACTCATCGCTTGGGTTGCTGGCTAAGAGTTGAGCTTGTTCAAAGTAATCCAATCCTGTTTCGGGATCTTGCAAGTCAACGGCAGTTTGTCCCAGACTAATCAGGATAGAACTTAATTGGGGTTTGGCTGCAATTTTCTGAGCGATCGCTAAACTTTGCTCTAAAATCTGTTGACTTTTGCCAGAATCACCAATTATTTGCAAGGCTAAACCAAGCGATCGCAATCCACTAACTTTGATTTCATTATCCGCCATCCCTTGAAGTTTTTGAGTCAGCGCCTCCAATTGTTGTTTAGAACGGCGGTAAAATCCTAAACTTTGTAAAGCTTGTGCCTGGTTGATTTGACTACCCAAGCTGCCCATTTGATCACCGGCTTGTTCATAAAACTTTTGGGCTTGTTGCCAACTTTCCAGAGCGGTTTCAGCTTTGCCAGTGTGCAATTGCAAATTTGCCTGGGTATTGAGTACCTGTGCCCAAATAATTGCATCAGCAGAGGGTTTAACTATTTGCAATAGTTTCAGACTTTGCTCAATAGACTGTTGGGCTACTTGCCATTGATTAAGTTCTTGTTGTGCTAGTGAAAGGTAACTTAAGGTCAAGGCTTCGTTCAGGCGATCACCTTGGGTATGATACTGTTGTGTTGCGGTTTGCCAAACCGTCACTGCTTCGGTAAAGCGCCCCGATTGGTAGAGGTTTCGTCCTTGTTCTAGCCAATTGGTGGGTTGGGAAGAAGAGAAGGCTGGGGTTGTTACTGGTGGAGATGCTTTTACAGGTGTAATGATAAATGCTAAACATAAAGTGAAAATGCTGAGGCTGACATATAGCCAACGAGTTTGTTTAATTCCGAAAAACATAAATAATTACTTATTATTGAGCAGTTTATTTCAAGATTAGTCACGATTCAAGTGTTCATGAAATCACTAATAGATGTATATTGCCCAACTTGTAATGGGATCTATCAGTTGATGAGCGATCGCATACAATTAAACTACTGTGTCATTCCGGGTTAACCTATGACCACCTTCAATCGCCGCGATGCAGATTTATATTTTCCCGACAGCGACGGTAAGCCAATGGCAGACAATACCGAACAGTTTCGTTGGATTGTTCTAATTAAGGAAAATCTGGAAATTCTGTTTGCTGATGAACGGAATGTATTTGTGGCGGGAGATTTGCTCTGGTTCCCGGTGAAATCGCGCTTAATCTCACCAGTTGCACCGAATACAATGGTGGTGTTTGGTAGACCAAAGGGACGGCGGGGATCTTATAAACAGTGGCAGGAAGACAATATAGCCCCACAAGTGGTATACGAAATTCTCTCCCCCAGCAACAATGCTCTTGAGATGGAACGCAAGCTAGAGTTTTACCAGACTTATGGGGTGGAAGAATACTATCAGTATGACCCAGACCGCTACGAACTCAAAGGTTGGCGTCGTCTTGATGAACAGTTGCTACCAATTGCTCAGATGGATGGGTGGACGAGTCCTCGGTTGGGGATTCGGTTTGCAGTGGGCAACCATGAACTGGTGATTTACCGACCAGATGGGCGGAAATTTTTGAGTCCGGTGGAGTTGGAGCAACGGGCAAAACAGGCAGAGCAACAATTGCAAGATATGCAAGCGCTGCTTCAGCAGTACCGCGATCGCTTTGGGGAATTAGACCATTAGGGACTGACAAATAAAAAAATATCCAATTAACTCTTGTGGGGTGGGCGTCTCGCCATTAGTGTCAAGTTAAGCTAAAACTTCCTACGTCAATAAGCATTTATGCTTAAAAATGTGGTTTAAAAGGGACAAAAAACGAACTTTTTCAGGGATTATTAATGCTTTGTTTATCAGCATCACTGCCAGGTTGCGTATAAAACTCATAAAAAAATTCACATTTATACTTCGTTCCAAACAAAACCTATCGTTGACAAATGGGTTTTAACTTTAAGTTGACACTAATGGCGTCTCGCCCGCCCTATGGACTGGGCGCTGATGTTGCCCACCGCACAATATTCGATAAGTAGGTGGGCGCTAAAAAACACAACTATATTAAGAAATGTAAATAGCTTAAAAGTTTATATTCAAAGCGTTTCTGGGGATTTACATAAGTTTACGTAGTTCGGTTTAATTGTGCCTACCTACTTAATTTATTTCTTGGAGTTCCCTTAGCTCTAGAAAAATTAACTTTTGGTCACAGCAGCACAGGTTAATGGTTGCTGCACCTGAGCGGAAGATTTATCTGCAACTAACTCGATTTTTCCTTGGGCGTTGCGATGCCAAGATGTAGCTTGAATAAGAGTTTCTGGAGCGGTGGGTATTTGTGCTTGTAAAGCTTGTGTTTTGCGGTATGCTGAGAGATCGCGGATATCAGACCAAGTGCGTAGGCGTAGCCCGTCGTAGACATCGCTCCCAATTTGCTGCGTTGGATTTTGCGGAATTCCACCCCGTCCTGTTGCCACAAAACTACTACCAGTATTCTTAGAACAACCTGTAGCAATTTGTTGGGATGAATCAACTAAATTTACAGGTAATTCGACTAAACCAGAACTGGGGTCAACGCCAAAATTATTAATATCTACCGTACCGTTAACCCCAAATTGGGAACTGGCTGTGATGTCGTTTTCTCTTGTGAGTTCGTTACGGTATTTTAGCCCGAATATGCCTTGGGTGTTGATTTGAATGTTGCCCCCATTACCTTGGACTGCGTTGGCGATGATATCGCTATTTTCCCAGCCGACGATGATGGGAGAGTTAATGGTGATGTTGCCACCATTGCCGATACCACCTGCATTAGTAACAATTGAACTACCACGACGCATGATCAAGTCATTTGCCTGGATAAAAATATTACCGCCTTCACCCTGAAAAGTAGCGGCGGTAAGGCTACTACCATTGTCAAGACGGATTGAACCTGCATTAATTTCAAGTTTTCCAGCATCGCCAATGCCTTGATGATCAACACCAACAATCGCCCCATCTGTAATCTGCAAGCGTGGGGTGTTAACAACGAGTTTACCTGTGTTACCTGTGATTACATCTGGTAATCCAAGTAGTTGCCGAATGGGTGGTGGAAGTAATTCGGCCCTAGCACCAATTCGACTTGGGAAACGAGAAATACTACTCATTCCACTGACTTCAACGGTATCAGAAGCATTGATTAGCAAATCCCCTCCATTGCCGCTATTTACGGTAGAGGCAAGGATACCTCCTCCATCCTGTACTCTCAGTTTGGCAGTATTAATAGTTAATTGGCCTGCATTTGCTTGGCTGAATGTGCTAACCACTATGAGGCTATCATTCAAATTTTGCCCCATCACTTCGATGAAATCAGCAGCATTAATCGTGATATTACCTCCCATACCATTTGCCAAGCTAACATTGTCGATCTGAGCACCATCTAAAATCTGCAATTTTTTGGTAACTACTCGAATATCACCACTTTTCCCCGAATTGCTGGTGTTAGTAATCAGTGAACTGCTCAATCCACTAATAGGTGATAATCCCACAAGTTGAAGCAAATCTCCAATTTCCACAGAAATATTACTTCCTGAACCTTTACCAAAATTGAATCCATTAATAGTACCACCATCGTAGAGGAATAGTTGGGAGGCAGAAACTAAAATATTACCCCCAGCACCATCACCAAAATTATCAGCACGCAATAGACTTTGTGGAAATCCATCAGTGCCAACTCCCCCCAGTTGCAATGACTCACTAGCATTAGCGCTAATCTCGCCTGAATTATTGCTTCCTTGATTAACTAATAGGGCAGCAGACCCATCTTGCAAGCTAATATTTCGACCCTGGAAATGAATAGAACCCGCAGGGGTGCCACTGGCATCGGCAAGGGATTGATGGGACAGATGAATATTCCCAAATTGCTTTATATTGTCATAATCAAAATTCCAATGAGGAGAAGAGGTGTTGAGATTAACTGTGCCATTACTGGCGCTACCGAGTTCAATATGTCCAGAAGGTGCATTTAACACTCCACCATCTAAGGCTACTTCTCCCCCGATCAATGCCAAGTTATTACCAGAGGTAACGCTTAATCCTACAGGATTGTTACTTCGATCCAGAGGAGAACCTATAGCATTACCAATATTAATTAAACGGTGTCCGGTGTTTTGGACGGTAATATCTCCCGGATTTTGCCCCATTTGCAACCCAATTGGCACACTTATTGTTAACAACGGTGTAGCACCGGGATTAGTCGCACTAAACTCTATTCCATCGGCAAACTTAATGCTATTCGCCGTCGTTCCCACAAACGAGCCGCCAATATTCAACGAGGCATTTTTTCCAAACACAATCCCCCCCGGATTCATTAAAAACAAACTTACAGGATTATTACCGTTGAGAGTTTGAATTAATCCATCAATATGGGAAACATTTCCACCTGTCACCCGACTAAATATGGTAGTGATATTTGGCGTGTTGATTAAATTAAAGTTGGCAGAACCACCTGTAGGCACAGAGAAATTACTGAAACTATGAAATAAATTATTACCTTTTTCAATACCGTTAAGAATTGTGAAATTATTACCATTTGGATTAACAATGGTGTTGATTGTGCCATCGGATGTCACTTGAGCGTTGGCGCAACCACTCCAAGGGACTATCGCCCTTAGCATGATTCCTGGAGTGAATAACAACCCACTTATTAATATAAATAGAAAGGGTACGACTCTCATCACCAAAGACTTCTTTTACTGATTTAAAGTTAGAGTTCCCATTCAGGGCATGATTAATAACATGATTAACTTTTGGTCACAGCCCCACAGATTAATGGTTGCTGCACCTGAGCGGAAGATTTATCTGCAACTAACTCGATTTTTCCTTGGGCGTTGCGATGCCAAGATGTAGCTTGAATAAGAGTTTCTGGAACGGTGGGTATTTGTGCTCGTAAAGCTTGTGTTTTGCGGTATGCTGAGATGTCTCGGATGTCAGACCAAGTGCGTAGGCGTAGCCCCTCGTAGACATCGCTCTTCATTTCTTGCGTGGGATTTTGTGGTATTCCACCCCTTCCTGTAGCTACAAAACTACTACCAGTATTATGAGAACAGTCTGTAGCAATTTGCTGCGATGAGTCGGTAACATTTGTTGGTAGTTGTACTAAACCAGAACTGGGATCAACGCCGATATTATTAATTTGAACGGTGCCGTTGACATTGAATTCGGAACTGGCAGTGATGTCATTGGTGAGGTCGGTTCTGGGGGTGAGGGTATTGCGAAAAGCTAGACCAATAATGCCTTGAGTGGTGATGTTAATGTTACCGCCACGACCTTGGACTGCATTGGCGATGATGTCGCTGTTTTCTAACCCAACAATTACTGGTGCGTTAATCAACAGGTTGCCACCATTACCGTTGCCCGCAGCAGTGGCAGAAATTAGGCTATCATGACGCATTAGCAGATAATCTTGTAAGTTTAATTTGACATTACCCCCGTTCCCAGAGGCGGTTGATGCGGTGATAGCACCTTGGTTGTCAAGGAAAATAGAGTTGGCGTTAAAGAGCAAATCCCCTGCTCTACCTGGGCCATCATTTTTGACGGTCACAAGTGCCCCATCTGTGATGCGTAACGACGGGGTGTTAATCGTGAGGGAACCCGCATTCCCGCTGGGAATGGCAGAAAGTCCAAAGGTAGCTTGAGTGCCTTGATCGATAATCACGGCGCTTGAACCAATGAAACTAGGTAGGATTGATCCAGCGCCTCTACCCCTGATATCTACGGAGTCTGAAGCGTTAATCGTCACGCTACCGGCTGAACCGGTGGCAACGGTGCTAGACCCTAGAAAGCCACCGTCTCGAATCACTAAGCGGGACGTCTTGATGAACGTATTATTGGCATTGCCAGAACCGAGAACCGATGTAAACAAGGAACTTGGGAATAATGTAATGGGGTTGTTGCCAGCAATCTCGATCAAATCTTGGGCATTCACTCGCATCGTTCCACTCTGTCCAGAACTCAGGCTTGTAGAAGCAAGAGAGCCAGCATTCAGAAGCCTCAGGCTGCCCGTAGAGACAGTCAGATCCCCAGCGTTGGCGGCGGAGAATGTGGTGGTTAAGATCAATGAAGGCAGAACTAGATTGACGGGGGCAAAGCCATCGATATTGGTTGAGTCTGCAACATTGACTGTTATATTGCCACCAGGTGCTTGAGCAAACTTCCGATTATTGATTTGTCCACCATTTTGGAGGGATAGCTGGGCGGCAGAGATAGTAATATCGCCCGTCTGACTCGTTCCTAAGTTGTCGATTTGGATGAGGCTGCCCTGTCTTCCATCGGGTGTATTCCCAGTCAGGTTAAGAGTCCCGGTGGCATTGACTGTAATTCCAAGAGACGGTTGTGTACCAAGGTTTTGGATCAAGGCTACCGAACCCTCGGTGAGGTTGATATTCCGTCCAAGTAATTGGATCGAGCCGTTGCTACCACTGGCATCTAACAGAGATTGCTGGGCGAGATGGATATCGTTGAATTGTCGCACCTCTGAGTAATCCCCGACCCAGCCGGTAAGAGTGGGATTGAGTCTGATTTGCCCATCGCTGACACTGCCTATTTCCAAATGCCCGCCACCTTTAACGGCTGCAATGCCACCAGTGAAGTTAACTGTACTGCCTAGAAGCGCCAGTGTATTACCAGCCCTGACTTCCAACCCACTGGGATTCTGGCTGCGATCTGCGGGAGTAAAAGATCCACTGGTCAGGCGATGTCCATTTCCTTGCACGGTAATCTCTCTGGAATTTTGCCCCATCTGCAACCCAATCGGCACACTCATTGTCAGCAACGGCTTTGCTGTTGGATTTAAGGCACTAAATTCTGTGCCATCGGCAAACTTAATACTGTTCGCCGTCGTCCCCACAAAGGAGCCGCCAATATTCAACGAAGCATTTTGCCCAAATATAATCCCGTTGGGATTCATCAAAAACAAACTTACTGGGTTACTACTATTGAGCGTGCTAATTAACCCATCAATATGAGAAATATTCCCACCAGTAACCCGACTAAATATGGTTGTAATATTTGGTGTGTTGATTAAATCAAAAGTCGCCGAACCACCCGTAGGCACAGAGAAATTACTGAAACTATGAAATAAATTATTACCTTTTTCCAGACCATTAAGAATTGTGTAATTATTACTACTATGGTTCACAATGGTGTTAATTGTGCCATCAGATGTCACCTGAGCGTTGGCGGAGCCACTCCAAGGGAGTATCGCTCTTAACATCATCCCTGGAATAAATAACCCAGTTGTAAATATAAATAGAAAAGCTAGGACTCTCATCACCAAAAACTTCCTTAACCTGATTTCAAGTTATAGTTCCCGTTGCGGGCATTATTGATAACATGATTAATTTTTGGTAACAGCAGCACAGGTTAATGGTTGTTGTACATTGGCAGTAGCAATATCAGCAACTAACTCAATTTTGCCCTGAGGGTTACGATGCCAGGAAGTAGCTTGGATGAGAGTTTCTCTTGGTGCTGATATTTGGGCTTGTAAAGCTTGTGTTTTTCGGTATGCAGAGATATCGCGGATATCAGACCAAGTGCGTAGGCGTAGCCCGTCGTAGACATCGCTCCCAATTTGCTGTGTTGGATTTTGCGGTACACCACCCCGTCCCGTTGCCACAAAACGACTGCTAGTATTATGAGAACAACCTGTAGCAATTTGTTGGGATGAATCAACTAAGTTTACAGGTAATTCGACTAAACCAGAACTGGGGTCAACGCCAAAATTATTAATATCAACTGTACCGTTAACGCCAAATTGAGAACTAGCGGTGATGTCGTTTTTTGGAGTCAGCTGAGTCCCATATTTTAAACCGAAAATACCCTGAGTCGTAATGTTAATATTACCACCCTGACCTTGGACAGCATTAGCAACAATATCACTGTTTTCTAAGCCCAGAATAATAGGTGAATTGATGAGAATGTTGCCACCGTTACCCGTGCCACCTGCGGTTGCAGTTACGTTGCTGCCATGACGCATAACTAAAGTATTAGCTTGCAGATTAATAGTGCCACCGTCACCGGATTTAGTAGCTGCCGTGATGCTACCAGCGCGATCGAGGAAAATTGTATCCGCATTGATGTAAAGGTTTCCAGCATTGCCAATTCCCAGATGCTCAACCCCAACATTTCCACCATCCGTGATTTGCAGGCGTGAGGTGTTGATCAGCAAGTTTCCCACCGTACCTGTGGGAAAAGGCGGTAAGAAAAACCGCTTCTGAAGGATTACAGGGAGTACTTCAGCCTTTGCACCAATTCTGCTGGGTACACCAGAAATACTACCAATGCCACTAACTTCTATTTTGTCTGAAACATTCACTACCAAATTACCTGAATTTCCACTTGCCAAAGCAGAAGCACTTACGGCTGCACCATCCCGCAGGCTCAATCGAGGAGTATTGATAGTCAATTGACCTGCATTTCCCTGACTGTTTGCATTCACCACGATCAAACTTGTAATCCCAGTGAACGCATTTTCTCCAATCAATTCGATCAACTCAGAGGCGTTAATGGTACTATTCCCACCATCTCCCGTTCCACCACTAAAATCCAATATTGCACCACCTTCTTGAAGCCTCAATTGCCTGGTGGATATCTCAACATTACCTGCCCGTCCAGAACCAAGCGTGTTTGCACTCAGCACACTCGCAAAACCGCGATTAGTAAGGGAAGACCCAATCACTTCAATCGAATCTGCTGCCGTTGCAGAGAGTTTTCCCCCAGTCCCTGCACTGAAGTTCTGGGAACTAACATTTCCCCCATCCAATATCCGAATGTGTGCCGCAGATATCACTAGATTGCTCCCCACACCTGTCCCCACATTGTCGGAATGTAAAAAGTTGAAGTCAAAGCCAAAGGTACCCCCTCCCAGCATCTCAAATAACTGACTGGCGTTGACGACAATATCCCCGGTCTGTTTATTTCCCTGATTGAACAATAAGGCTCCAGAACCGCCTGTCAGTCTAATATTCTCACCCTGGAAGTGGATGGAACCAGCAGGATTACCACTGGCATTGGCAAGGGCTTGGTTGGAAAACTGGATATCCTTAAACTGGTGGATATTGGCATAGTCAAACTTCCAGGTGGAGGTATCTAGATTGACTATTCCGGCACTAGCGCTACCCAGTTCGATGTGTCCAGAGGTCGCCTGCAATACGCCGCCGTCTAAGCTAATAGTTCCCCCCAGCAATCCCAGGGTCTTGCCGGAGGTGACGCTTAATCCTGTGGGAGTTGTGCCCAGCCTTAGGAGATTATTCTGACTAGAATCCAAGCGATGCCCGGTGTTTTGGACGGTAATCGCCCCTGGGTTTTGTCCCATCTGTAAGCCAATTGGTACACTGATAGTTAACAATGGCGTACTTTCGGGATTAACTGCACTAAATTCCGTCCCATCGGCAAACTTAATACTATTCGCGGTCGTTCCCAGAAACGAGCCGCCAATATCCAACCGGGCATTTGCCCCAAACACAATCCCCGCAGGATTCATCAAAAATAGACTTACCGCGTTATGACTATTAAGTGTGCTAATTAACCCATCAATATTAGAAATATTCCCACCTGTAACCCGGCTAAATATAGTTGTAATATTTGGCGTGTTGATTAAATCGAATGTTGCCCAAGCACCAGTAGGTACAGAGAAATTACTAAAACTATGAAATAAATTATTGCCTTTTTCTATACCGTTAATAATTGTAAAATTATTGCCACTTGGATTGACAATGGTGTTATTTGTACCATCAGATGTCACTTGAGCGTTGGCGGAGCCACTCCAAGGGAGTATCGCCTTTAGCATCATCCCTGGAGTGAATAACCCAGTTGTTAATATAAATAGAAAAACTAAGACTCTGATCACGAAAAACTTCCTTAACCTGATTTCAAGTTATAGTTCCCGTTCCGGGCATTATTGATAACATGATTAATTTTTGGTAACAGCAGCACAGGTTAATAGTTGTTGAACATTGGCAGTAGCAATATCAGCAACTAACTCAATTTTGCCCTGAGGGTTACGATGCCAGGAAGTAGCTTGGATGAGAGTTTCTCTTGGTGCTGGTATTTGGGCTTGTAAAGCTTGTGTTTTGCGATATGCTGAGAGATCGCGGATATCAGACCAAGTGCGTAGGCGTAGCCCGTCGTAGACATCGCTCCTCACTTCCTGAGTGGGATTTTGCGGTATACCACCCCGTCCCGTTGCCACAAAACTACTGCCTTGATTACTCGCGCAGCCTGTAGCAATTTGTTGTGACGGATCTGTGATATTTGCTGGTAGCTGGACTAAGCCAGAATTAGGATCAACGCCAATGGTATTGATTTGCACATTACCATTTACACCGAACTGTGAACTCGCCGTAATATCATTTTCAGGGGTGAGTTGGTCACGAAATTTGAGTCCAAAGATGCCTTGAGTTGTGATTTGAATATTGCCCCCCTGACCTTTAATAGCATTAGCAATAATGTCGCTATTTTTTAAGCCGACGATGATGGGTGCATTGATGCTGATATTACCCCCATTTCCTGAGCTACCAGCTGTTGAGGTTATCAGGCTATTGTCTTGCAGAAGCAGCAGGTTTTTGGCGGACAACGTAATATTGCCACCATTACCGGATTCTGTTTGTGCCTGGATCAACCCTTGATTCTTTAATTGGATGGTATCTGCACTGATGTTGAGACTGCCACCATTTCCACTGCCTTGACTGGTGACACTGACTGTCCCGCCATTAGTCAGCGTTAGGCTTGGTGTGGTAATGTTCACAGTGCCAGCATTCGCTGTTAGTATATCTGGCAAACCGAATTGCTGCCGCAAGAAGGGATTCGGTCGGATGGTAGAGGCGTTAATACTACTATTACTTGCCCGACCTTGACCACTGATTGCGATCGATTCGGTGGCGTTGATGCTCAAATCCCCTCCATTCCCGACAAAAAATGTGGTGGCGGCAACTGTTGCCCCATCCAGAATTTGCAAGTTCGCGGTATCCAGCATCAAGGTTTTGGCACTCCCGGTGGCAAATGTAGTTGAGATAATATTGCTGTAAAGCCCAGAGGGGCTTTCTCCCTTGACTGTGGTGTTGGTATTGTGAATCGTCACTTTACCACTAGAGCCACTGCCAAAGGTAATCGAAGATAATGAGCCACCGTTTGATACCAGTAGATTATTACCATTGATTAAGATATCACCAGCATTCCCAGTGCCTTGTGTGTTAGTATTGATAACGCTAACGTTACTAGGATTAGTGGGTTGGAAGCCAGACAGATCGATAGCGGTTGCATCAATGTGGATATTGCCACCCGGAGCTGCTCCAAAAGTGGCGCTATACAACAACCCTCCCTGCTGGAGGTTGAGCCTGGGAGTAATGACGCTGATGTTCCCGCCAAATCCAATACCCAGAGCTTCACTACGTACTCCACTGAGAATCTTAGTATTAAGTGTTATGCCAATTATATCAATTCCCTCCGTAGCCTGAAGGCGAATGTCACCGCCAGGGAGATTGCCGAAATTTTGCGCCAGCACCAGAGAGCCATCGGTGAATTGAATTTGCTTACCCTGAATTTGCACCGAACCTGCATTCACCCCGCTAATATCTAATAGCGATCGCTGTGCCATTTGAATATCGCCAAAGCTTTGTATGTCCCCATATCCCAATGTATAGCCCTGTGCAGTTGGCATCAGGTTGACCAATCCTGCACCACTCACACTACCCAATTCAACTCGCCCTTGTTCGGCGAGCAGGGTTGCCCCATTTAGATGTAGGTCGCCACCCACCAAAGCTAGGGTGTTTCCCGACTGTACCCGCAGTTTTGTAAAACTAGGAATCCGAGTCAGGGGAGCCAGAGCCAGTCCACTAGCATTGATCAAGGAGTATCCTGTGCCTTGAACTGTAATCGGTGCAGAATTACTGCCCATTTGCAAACCAATGGGAACATTGATACTCAATAACGGGGTGGCTTGCGAATTAATGGCGCTAAACTCAACGCTATCGGCAAATTTGATGCTGTTGGCAGTTGTGCTGATAAACGAGCCGCCAATATTCAATTGAGCATTTTCCCGAAACACAATTCCCGCAGGATTCATTAAAAATAAACTCACAGGATGATTACTGTTGAGAGTTTGAATTAATCCGTTTATATCGGAAACATTTCCACCCGTAACCCGACTAAATATAGTTGTAATATTTGGCGTGTTGGTTAAATCAAAATTTGCTGAAGTACCTGTAGGCAAAGAAAAATTACTAAAACTATGAAATAAATTATTACCTTTTTCAATACCGTTAAGAATATTAAAATTATTCCCACTTGAATTGACAATGGTGTTAGTTGTGCCATCGGATGTTACTTGAGCGTTGGCGGAGCCACTCCAAGGGAGTATCGCCGATAGCATCATCCCTGGAGTGAATAACAACCCACTTATTAATATAAATAGAAAGGGTACGACTCTCATCACTAAAAACTTCCTTAGCCGGATTTAAAGTTAGAATTCCCATTCAGGGCATGATTAATAACATCATTAACTTTTGGTAACAGCAGCACAGGTTAAAGGTTGCTGCACCTGAGCAGAAGATTTATCTGCAACTAACTCGATTTTTCCTTGGGCGTTGCGATGCCAAGATGTAGCTTGAATAAGAGTTTCTGGAGCGATAGGTATTTGTGCTTGTAAAGCTTGTGTTTTCCGATATGCAGAGAGATCGCGGATATCAGACCAAGTGCGTAGGCGTAGCCCGTCGTAGACATTCCTCCCCACCTGCTGATTAGGATTTTCTGGTATCCCACCACGTCCCGTTGCCACAAAACTACTACCAGTATTATTAGAACAGCCTGTAGTAATTTGCTGTGATGAGTCAGTAATATTTGCTGGTAGTTCTACTAAACCAGAACTGGGATCAACGCCGATATTATTAATTTGAACGGTGCCGTTGACATTGAATTGGGAACTAGCAGTGATGTCATTGGTGAGGTCGGTTCTGGGGGTGAGGGTATTGCGAAAAGCTAGACCAATAATGCCTTGAGTAGTGATGGTGATGTTACCGCCACGACCTTGGACAGCATTGGCGATGATGTCACTGTTTTCTAACCCAACAATTACTGGTGCGTTAATCAACAGGTTGCCACCATTACCGTTGCCCGCAGCAGTGGCGGAAATCAGGCTATCATGACGCATTAGCAGATAATCTTGTAAGTTTAATTTGACATTACCCCCGTTTCCAGAGGCGGTTGATGCGGTGATGCTGCCTTGGTTGTCAAGAAAAATAGAGTTGGCGTTAAGGAGCAAATCCCCTGCTTTACCAGGCCCGTCATTTTTGACGGTAACATAAGCCCCATCTTTAATGCGTAACGATGGTGTATTAATTGTTAGAGAACCCGCATCACCTGTGGGAATGGCAGGAAGTCCAAAAGCAGCTTGAGTAGCTGGGTCGAGAATCTCGGCAGTTGAAACAATGCGGCTAGGCACGATTGAGCCAACAATGCGCCCCCGGATATCGATGGATTCTGAAGCATTCACCGTGACGCTACCGCTTGCACCTGCGCCGACCGTGATAGACCCTAAAAATCCACCGTCTCGAATCACCAATCTGGATGTGTTGACGAATAGACTATTGGCATCCCCGGATCTGATAGTGGATGAAGTCAAGGCACTGGGTGATAATGTAATGGAGTTGTTACCAGCAATCTCGATCAAGTCTTGAGCATTGACTCGGAGCGCTCCAGTTTGTCCAAAACCAAAACTTGCAGAACCGATAGTGCCACCATTCAGAAGCCGGAAACTGCTCGTAGAGACGGTAATATTGCCCGCGTTAGCAAAGGAGTATGTGTTGGTTCCGATCCCTGAAGTCAGAATGGGATTAGCGGGGGCAAAGCCATCTATATCGGTTGAGCCTGCAACATTGACTGTTATATTGCCACCAGGTGCTTGGGTAAGCGTCCGATTACTGATTTGTCCACCATTTTGGAAGGATAGCTGGGCGGCAGAGATAGTAATATCGCCCGTCTGACTCGTTCCTAAGTTGTCGATTTGGATGAGGCTGCACTGTCTTCCATCGGGTGTATTCCCCGTCAGGTTAAGAGTCCCGGTGGCATTGACTGTAATTCCAAGAGACGGTTGTGTACCAAGGTTTTGGATCAAGGCTACCGAACCCTCGGTGAGGTTGATATTCCGTCCAAGTAATTGGATCGAGCCGTTGCTACCACTGGCATCTAACAGAGATTGCTGGGCGAGATGGATATCGTTGAATTGTCGCACCTCTGAGTAATCCCCGACCCAGCCGGTAAGAGTGGGATTGAGTCTGATTTGCCCATCGCTGACACTGCCTATTTCCAAATGCCCGCCACCTTTAACGGCTGCAATGCCACCAGTGAAGTTAACTGTACTGCCTAGAAGCGCCAGTGTATTACCAGCCCCGACTTCTAACCCACTGGGATTCTGGCTGCGATCTGCGGGAGTAAAAAATCCGTTGGTCAGCCGATGTCCATTTCCTTGCACGGTAATCTCTCTGGAATTTTGCCCCATCTGTAAACCAATGGGTACACTCATGGTTAATAAAGGCTGTACTGTTGGATTTAAGGCACTAAATTCTGTGCTATCGGCAAACTTAATACTGTTCGCCGTCGTCCCCACAAAGGAGCCGCCAATATTCAACGAAGCATTTTGCCCAAACATAATCCCGTTGGGATTCATCAAAAACAAACTCACTGGGTTACTACTATTGAGCGTGCGAATTAACCCATCAATATGAGAAATATTCCCACCCGTAACCCGACTAAATATAGTTGTAATATTTGGTGTGTTGATTAAATTAAAGTTGGCAGAACCACCTGTAGGCACAGAGAAATTACTGAAACTATGAAATAAATTATTACCTTTTTCAATCCCGTTAAGAATATTAAAATTATTACCACTTGGATTGACAATGGTGTTAGTTGTGCCATCAGATGTCACTTGAGCGTTTGCAGTTAACATCATTGCTGGAGTGAATAACGCAGTTGTTAACATAAATAAAAAGGGTACAACTCTCATCATAAAAAACTTCCTTAACCTGATTTCAAGTTAGTGTTCCCCTTTAGAACATTATTTATAACATGATTAATTTTTGGTAACAGCAGCACAGGTTAATGGTTGTTGAACATTGGCAGTAGCAATATCAGCAACTAACTCAATTTTGCCCTGAGCGTTACGATGCCAGGAAGTAGCTTGGACGAGAACTTCTGAGGATGCTGGTATTTGGGCTTGTACTTTCTGTGTTTTGCGGTATGCCGAGAGATCGCGAATATCAGACCAAGTGCGTAGGCGTAGCCCGTCGTAGACATCGCTCCCAATTTGCTGTGTTGGATTTTGCGGTATCCCACCCCGTCCCGTTGCCACAAAACTACTGCCTTGATTTGCAGAACAACCTGTAGCAATTTGCTGTGATGGGTCTGTTACATTTGCTGGTAGTTCTACTAAACCAGAACTGGGGTCAACACCAAAATTATTAATATCTACCGTACCGTTTACGCCAAATTTGGAACTAGCAGTGATGTCGTTTTCTCTTGTGAGTTCGTTACGGTATTTTAGCCCGAATATGCCTTGGGTGTTGATTTGAATGTTACCCCCATTACCTTGGACTGCGTTGGCGACAATATCGCTGTTTTCCAAGCCGACGATGATGGGAGAGTTAATGGTGATGTTGCCCCCATTGCCGATACCACCTGCATTAGTAACTATTGAACTACCACGACGCATGATCAAGTCATTTGCCTGGACAAAAATGTTACCGCCTTCACCCTGACCAGTAGCGGCAGTAAGGCTACCACCATTGTCCAGCCGGATTGAATCGGCATTAATTTCAAGTTTTCCAGCATCGCCAATACCTTGATGGTCAACGCCTACAATTGCCCCATCTGTAATCTGCAAACGCTGGGTGTTGAGAGTAAATTTTCCCGTGTTACCTGTGATCACATCTGGTAATCCAAATAGTTGCCGAATGGGTGGTGCAAGCAATTCTGCCCTAGCACCAATCCGACTAGGAAGATGAGAAATACTACCCACTCCACTGACTTCAACGGTGTCTGAAGCATTGATGACCAAATCCCCTCCGTTTCCGGTATTTACAGTAGAGGCAACTATGCCTCCTCCATTCCGCACCCTCAGCTTGGGAGTGTTAATAGTTAATTGACCCGCATTCCCTTGGTTATAGGTACCGACAACTATTACGCTGTCAGCCAAGTTGTGTGGATTTTCTCCACTGACTTCGATGGAATCAGAAGCATTAATCGTGGTATTGCCTCCTCTACCAGTTCCCAAGGTAGAATTGCCGATTACAGCACCATCTAAAACCTGCAATCTGTTGGTAACTACTTGAATATCACCACTTCTCCCAGAACTCTTGGTGGTTATGTCAAGTGAACTGGCAAATCCGCTAATCGGTGATAGTCCCAGAATCTGAAGCAAATTCCCAATTTTCATCGAGATATTACTTCCTGCGCCTTTACCAAAATTGAATCCATGAACAGATCCCCCATCCTGGAGGAATACTTGTGAGGCAGAAACCACTATATTACCCCCAGCACCATCGCTGAAGTTATCAGCACGCAACAGACTTTGGGGAAATCCATTAGTGCCAACTCCTCCCAGTTTTAACGATTCACTAGCATTAACGCTGATATCACCGGAATTGCCACTTCCTTGATTAACTAATAGGGCAGCAGAAGCATCATTCAAGCTAATATTTCGACCCTGGAAGTGAATAGAACCCGCAGGAGTACCACTGGCATCGCTAAGGGATTGATGGGAAAGCTGAATATTACCAAATTGCTTTATATTGCCATAATCAAAACTCCAACTAGGAGAGGAGGTGTTTAGATTAACCGTTTCATTACTGGTGCTACCGAGTTCAATGTGTCCAGAGGGTGCATTTAAGACTCCACCATCTAAAGCGATTTCTCCCCCTACTAATGCCAAGGTATTGCCAGAGGTAACACTTAATCCCACAGGATTTTTGCTTCGATCTGGAGAAGAGGCAAAAGGGTTGATTTGGAATGTCAAACGATGTCCGGTGTTCTGGACGGTAATTGCGCCAGGATTACTGCCCATCTGCAAACCCACAGGTACACTCATAGTCAGCAAGGGTGTTGCAGTCGGATTGACAGCACTGAACTCGACTCCATCTTTAAACTTAATACTATTTGCCGTCGTGCCCAGAAACGAACCACCAATATTCAACGATGCATTTTCTCCAAACAAAATCCCCGCAGGATTCATCAAAAACAAACTTACCGGATTATTACTGTTGAGAGTTTGAATTAATCCATCAATCTTGGAAACACTTCCACCCGTAATCCGACTAAATATAGTTGTAATATTTGGTGTGTTAATTAAATCAAAAGTTGCTGAACCACCTGTAGGTACAGAGAAATTACTGAAACTGTGAAATAAATTATTACCTTTATCAACACCGTTAAGAATAGTAGAATTATTACCGCTTCGGTTGACAATGGTGTTGGTTGTACCATCGGATGTCACTTGAGCCGTTGCTCGTAGTAACATTCCCGAAGTGAATAACCCACTTGTTAATATAGAAAATAGAAAGGGTACGGCTCTCATTAGCAACAACTTTCTGTACTTGATTTCAAGTTAGTGTTCCCTGACTCGTATTATTTATAACATCATTAACTTTTAGGAACAGCAGCACAGGTTAATAGTTGTTGCACCTGTTTAGTCAGTTTATCTGCAAATAACTCAATTTTCCCTTGGGCGTTTCGTCGCCAACCTGTGGCTTGGACAAGAACCTCACTAGATTCGGGTATTTGTGCCGTCACTGCGCTATTTTTCCGATATTCAGAGATGTCGCGGATATCAATCAGACCAAGTGCGACACCGAACAGCCCGTCGTAGGCATCGCTCCCCACCTAAGAGCAAGCGATGAGGGCTTATGATGTACCTCATCTGATCAGGAAACGACATACATCATCCTTAAATATTAAGTAATAATACTTATGCATTACTTACATAATTGAATATTATTTACATTCTGTTTATAATTACTGCCTTAAAACTAGCTAAACTTTATACTTCAGAATACAATTAACTTCTTCGCTATTTCTTAGAAAAACATCCTATCCAACTTCATGATTAATTTAATTAAATGTCATTAGTTATACCATTGTAGTAGCAGCTTACATGATTGATATTAGAGAAGTAGTTTAAAAACATCGCTTGTCTAATAAATGAATAAGAAATGGGCTGCTAAACGACTGACAATCAATCTCACGTCAAGCGAGGCACAGAAGCTTGAACAATACTGTTCAATAACTGGGAGACCTGCAACTGATGTAATTCGAGAGTTAATTCGCTCTCTCGCTCCAAGAGAGGAAAAAGTCTCTGAGGTCTAGAAAATCAGACTGGACAAAAAATAAAACCAGCGTAAGTACATCTCAATTTTTGGGTGAAATATAGTGCTGAACATTTATTAGCTATCAGTGAATCCCCATAACTAAAGTTAGGGGGTTTAAATAAGGATACTCTCTGACAAAGTGACGTTCCTAGCAGACTCTCGATTACTCGCTAATGCTAACAGAGTGGAGACTTCCTCCACTCTGAATTTTGCGTTAGATATTGTCTAATCACCACAACGAAAAATATCAGAATAAATAGTAATCTTACTGATTTTTTCTGGAAAAATGTAAGTTACATATAGTATCTGTTATGTATTTACTTATACTTCTCAAGTATTAAGAATTTAACTGTAATTTATTTAATTATAAATTAATGATTATAAAAACCTTGGTTAGAAATCAGCTAGAGGTCGGCAAGTTCGTGGGTAAACTGAGGATTTTTGCTGGATTTATAACACTCAACTTTGCGATGCCTGCGGCGAGCGTAGCTATCGCAGCAGTATTTTGCAACTATCAGGATGCGATGTCTACGACGGGCTGCGCCTACGCCCAGACTCCCAATCCTCAGATATTACCCCCAGGTAGATTAGAAGATATTCCTGAAACTCCGTTACCGTCAGACGTTCTGCCCAAGCCAGCAGACGATAATCAATTGCTTCCATCCCCACAACTACCGAATCAGCCGATTCTAGAGCAGAATGACCCTAATGCCAAATTTCGGGTTGATCGGATTGAAGTTATTGGTAGTACAGTTTTCAAACCAGAACAGTTTGCTGCTGTCACAGCTTCCTTTGTAGGACGGGAACTGACCTTTGCAGAGTTGTTGCAAGTTAGAGATGCGATCACGAAGCTCTACAGTGATAAAGGTTATGTGACTACAGGCGCGTTGATTACACCGCAGACAGTAGAAACCGGGGTGATCAAAATTCAGGTGATCGAGGGTAGTGTGCAAGAAATCAAAATTACCGGCAATAGACGATTGCACACTCAATACATTCGCGATCGCATTCAACTTGGTGCCCAAAAGCCGCTAAACATACCACACTTACTAGAGAAACTCCAACTACTCCGCCTCGATCCGCGAATTAAAAACCTGTCAGCCGAGTTGCAGACAGGTGTACGTCCGGGAAGCAATGTGTTGCAAGTTGAGGTTGAAGAAGCAGAAACTTTTCAGATGACAGCAACCTTAGATAATGGGCGATCGCCCAGTGTCGGCAGTTTTCGTCGGGGAGTGGATCTGCAAGAAGCCAATTTATCGGGTTTGGGCGATACCCTCAGTGTGGGATACGCTAACACCGATGGCAGTAATACCATTAATGCCAATTACACGCTACCGATTAACGCCCACAATGGCACCGTATCCTTCGGTTTTAGCGAGGGATGGAACCGCGTGATTGAAAAACCATTCAGCGTCCTTGATATTCAGTCAAATAGCCGATCTTACGAATTGGGCTATCGGCAACCACTGGTGCAAAAACCAACCCAAGAGTTAGCGATGGGGCTGTCATTCTCGCGCCAGGAAAGCCAAACTGAGTTGGGTATTGATAACATTGGGCCGTTTCAGCTTTCCCCAGGTGCAGATGCAAACGGAAAAACTAATATTTCTGCCCTGCGATTTTTTCAAGAATATACCCAACGAAGTAACCAATATGTATTTGCGGCGCGATCGCAATTGAGCTTTGGGGTAGATTGGTTTGGTGCAAACGTCAGTGATAATCAACCAGATAGCCGCTTTTTCGCTTGGCGGGGACAAGCGCAGTGGGTGCGGCAATTAGCACCAGACACTCTATTTATCGCTAGGGGCGATTTCCAATTGGCAGCAGATTCCTTAGTGCCTTTGGAGCAATTTGGCCTTGGTGGACAGCTAAGTGTACGGGGCTATCGCCAAGACGCATTACTCACAGATAATGGGCTGTTATTTTCGGCAGAATTTCGAGTACCCATTGTCCGCGCTCCCAAGATTGGCGGGGTGCTGCAACTGACGCCCTTCATTGATGTTGGCAAAGGCTGGAATGTCAAGGGCGAAAATCCATCACCGAGTACGCTGCTTAGTACTGGGTTGGGGCTGTTGTGGAAACAAGACGATAACTTATCAGCCCGCCTAGATTGGGGCATTCCCCTGATCTCGGTGGAGGGTGAAAAGAGTAGTCTCCAGGAAAATGGGCTGTACTTCTCGGTACACTATTCACCATTTTAGCTTGAACTAACTACAGTGTAGGTAAATCATATCTATCTTGATCTTGAAACCTGTAGTTTTTCCGTGATGAAAAGGATTTGCTCTCATCCCCCAACCCCTTCTCCCAGATATGGGATTCGGGGAGGCAGAATTTCAAAGTCCCTCTCCCAGACATGGGAGAGGGATTTAGGGTGAGGGCAAAAACTACGGTTCTCAACTTAGATCAGGTTTAGTTCACAAGGAATATTTATGTAACGAATTAGGGAACACTATTTATATAAGTATTGCTGGATAAGTATTGCTGGAAACTGAGCGATGAAAGCACCCTCTATTTTCTGGGATTTGGTTAATGGAATTTTGACAATTGGGATGTTCCTCTGGTGCGGTTCTGCTAACGCTCAAATCACCTCAGATGGCACACTCAACACCACTGTCTCCCAAACTGGCAAGAACTTTAGCATCACTAATGGCAGTGCCGCAGGCAGTAACCTGTTTCACAGTTTTCAACAATTTTCTGTTCCCACAGGTGGTTCGGCCACCTTTAATTTAATCAACACCCCCAACATCTCCACGATTTTCAGCCGGGTGACAGGAGGTAGTGTTTCCAAGATTGATGGGTTGATCAATAGTACCAAGTCAGTCAATCTGTTTTTACTCAATCCCAGTGGAATTATCTTCGGCCCGAATGCCAGGCTAAATATTGGCGGGTCATTTATTGCCACCACTGCCAACAGTGTAGTATTTGCTGACGGGTTTAAGTTTAACGCCACAAATACAACATCCCCTCTGTTGACAATCAGCGTACCTGTTGGACTGCAACTCGGTCAAATGCCCGGAGCGATTCAAGTGCAAGGAAGGGGTAATGATGGTATAGTTCCTACCAGCAATTTGGGAATTGTGGCAACTCCTGGACAAACCATTGCCCTTGTGGGCGGCGATGTCAACTTTGACGGTGGCGTGATTACTGCTCCCATTGGACGGATTGAGGTGGGTGCAGTGAGCAATGGTACTGTCAGTTTGACACCCAGCCCGGCAGGTTGGCAGTTGGGATACACCCAAGCCCAAGAACTGCGGGATATCAGCTTCACAAACCGCTCGTCTCTCTGGAATCCCGATCCTGTGGGCAATCCTTTTGGGGGGATTCAAGTTGTCGGACGGGATATCAGCTTAAATCAATCTCAAATTGCTGCCGCAACTGTGGGTAGTAGACAGGGGGGAAGTATTACAGTCAATGCCGCGCGATCGCTCTCCCTTGGTGGAGTCAATGCCAATGCTCAAGCCCCTAGCGCTTGGATTGTCAATCAGGTGGCATCAGGCGCAACGGGGAATGGGGGAGCCGTGAATATTCAAGCAGGGCAGTTGACTTTACAGGATGGGGCAGCAATTGAAACCCTGAGCTTAGGTGCAGGAGCAGCAGGTAGAGTGGATGTACGAGCCGATACGATCACCGCCAGTGGTACTGTTCCTCTCAATTCGCCATTAGCATCGACTGGGAGTAGCAATAGCCGCATTAGCAGTGAAAATTACGCATCAGGAGTCGGGGGAGATGTGACTGTAGTGGCGCGGCAACTAACTTTTAAGGAAAGTGGTGGAATTTTAACGGGTGTCTTTCTTGGGGCTACAGGGCGTGGGGGCAACATATTCCTCAACGTGGCAGAAGATATTTCCGCGATCGCCGCACATCCGCTCAGTTTCACTCCTAGTGGAATTGCTGCTTACACATTAGGCCTTAGCAATGGCGGCAATATCTATGTCTCCACAGGGACATTGCACTTCTTAGATGGAGGAGACATTTTAGCCGCCTCTATTCGGATCGCCGGAATACCTGGGACGGGTGTCGGCAATGCGGGCGATATAACGGTAGTGGCGCGGCAATCCATAGATATGGCAGGTGCATACCCAATTTCACCAACCCTGACTAGCGGTATCGGTAACTTTACTACAGGCTCAGGGAATGGGGGTAATGTGTCTGTGACTACCCCCAATTTGACACTACAAGCTGGAGCCGTCTTGCAGGCAAGTAGTCTGCCACTGTTGAGCGTATTTGGTGACGCTAAACAGTCCAATAATTTAGGAAATGGTGGCAACCTCACCGTGAATGTGGCAGATCGCCTTAGCATCACTGGGATAAATCAGTTCACAAAAGTTCCGACTACTGTGGGAAGCAGCACATTAGGCAATGGTTCAGCTGGGGATGTGATAATTAAAACCAATCACTTGCTCGTCCAAAATGGTGCATCAATCAGCACAAGCACCCAAGCTACAGGCAATGGAGGTACATTAACTATCCAAGCAAATGACATTTTGATCGAAGGGAAGAATATATTGCCTTCTGCGATCGCTGCCAGCGCACCCATTGCAAATCAGATTACTAGGCAATTTTATGGTTTACCAGATGCTCCTACGGGTAATGCAGGTAAGTTGAGCATCACCACAAAGAACCTCACAGTGCGCGATCATGCTTATGTCAACCTGACAAACTCTGGCACGAGTAATGCTGGACAATTAAGCATCCAAGCAGATCAAGTTTCTTTGGATAACGCTCTTATTCAGGCAACCACTACCTCTGGGCAAGGTGGCAATATCAATTTAGATGTTGCAAACAATCTCTTGCTCCGTCATGGCAGTACAATCACAACAGAAGCAGGTGGCAGTGGCAACGGTGGCAATATCACCATTAATGCTCCCCTCATTGTCGGATTAGAAAATAGCGATATTATTGCCAATGCTTTTGAGGGCAAAGGTGGCAATATTCAAATTACCACTCAGGGGATCTTTGGTCTCAAATATCGGCCTCAACTGACTTCTGAAAACGATATTACTGCCAGTTCAGAATTTGGCATTAACGGGAATGTGCAAATTACTAACCCTGATGTTAATCCCAATTCCGGGTTGATGCAACTCCCAGTTAATTTAGTTGATCCATCGCAGCAAATTGTCACAGGCTGCGCCAACAATCAAGGCAGTAGTTTTGTGGCAACGGGACGCGGTGGCATACCGCAAAATCCCAATCAGCAAATTGGGAGCGATGTCTACGACGGGCTACGCCTACGCACCTGGAACGATATACGAGATTTATCAGATTACCGCAAAACAAGTCAGGTGAATACCCAAATAACTCAATCCCCAGAGATTCTTGTCCAAGCTACTTCCTGGTATCGCAACGCCCAGGGAAAAATTGAATTAATTGCGGCTCAACCAGCCCATGTACAACCATCTTTAACTTGTGCTGGGGTGCCAAACAATCAGTCCCGAATGAGTAATGAGTAATGAGTAATGAGTAATGAGTAATGAGTAATGAGTAAATACCCATTATTTATAAAGTAAAATTTAATTGCCACATTTTTTTAATTATGATTAATCATAACGCAAATATCAGTATTCAAGAAAGAACAGAAAATTTTGCAATAAGAGTTATCAAAGCTTATTCTGAGCTAAATAAAAGACCTTTTGATGACGCTGGTAAAATCTTGTCTAAACAATTTTTAAGAAGCGGAACATCAATAGGTGCAAACTCTTCAGAAGCTAAGTATGCACAATCAAATAAAGACTTTATCAATAAGTATTCTATAGCCTTAAAGGAAGCCAATGAAACCCTTTATTGGATAAAAATAATGATAAAATCGGAGTTAGTGTCAAAATCAAAATTTCAAAATCTGATAGAAGAGAATGAAAGAATTATTAAAATATTAACAACTTCAATCAACAAGTTGAAAGAAAAATAAAAAATAATCCACTCATTACTCATTACTCATTACTCATTACTCACTACTCATTACTCATTACTCATTACTCATTACTCATTACTCATTACTCATTACTCATTACTCATTACTCATTACTCACTACTCACTTCTTCTTCTTCAACAAGTCATGTGCTAATAATGTATCGGCAGCAGAAATAATCACATCAAATGACATTCCCGACTTTTCGGCAATATCTAGGAGAGTATGGTGGCCATCAGATAAATTTAAAACCCATAAGATTGCCATTTCATTTAGCCCGCTATCTTTGTTACCACCAGCTGCCCGATATATTCCTCTTTTGCCTAACTGTGGCTCACATTTGGGATTTTTGTTGTAGTATACTTCGTTATTGTTGAGGATATACAATATCGAATTACATTGAGAGAATGACTCGGCAAGATATTGGGGTTGAACAAAATTTAAATCATCTGCTGAAGTGTGATATTCAGGAAAACTACCATGAGGCGATCGCATCAAGCAACCTACAGCTAAATTAAATCCAGGTGAGCAATATTGTCGCTCATCATAGCCATAAGGGAAAAAATCTATAATTTTGTAATCTTGTTTTGAGCTTTTGAGTACATAAGCAGCAACTTTATCGATTTCAGTGTCACCTCTACGGCTTTTTTTGTAAGTAAAGTTACCTGAATCTCCTAAACAAGTTAATACCAAACCATGCTTAATATTATTGACTTTCGCCTCGTTGAGAGCCAACCATGTAATTGAGCCAATGGTTCCGGGAATCCAGAGAAATCGATAGGAATATTTTGGTGTCGTTTGACTTAAATATTTAGCGATAAAAGTAGCGATCGCAATTCCCGAAAGATTATCATTACAAAGTGAAGGATGACAGGCATGGCAAGAAATTAAGACTTCATCACTACTTTCTCCAGGGATGAAATACTCGCCATAAGTCAGATAACCTGGTTCGAGGGAAGAATCAATACATACTTCATATTCTCCATCTTCTAGTTGTAAATACTGATTGTGACTGAGGCAAAAGCCCCAACTTTCCTTGTAATATGATGTTCGGTAAGGAATCCAATTAGGATAATCAACAAGTGTAAATAGATGTGATTTTAGTTCTTGAAGAGATAGCTTTTGATGTACTGGAATACTATAATTAACAACGTGTAGATTCGAGTTAGCAAAATCTACAACTTTCTTACCTTCAGAGTTTTTAATATAGGCATCTTTAATATTCCATTCTCTCGGAACTGTCCAATCAAATACCTCAGTTCCCGTCGGCACTTCGTGGGTTGATAAAGGAATATGCTGCTGGATAATTTTCAGAGTTTCTCTAAAACCATTACCTGTAATACTGCGACAGATAGGATATAGCTGATAAACTAGTTGATAAAGTTCCTGAGCAATTTGCTCTGAGGATATTTTTATACTACTAACATTCATATATTTTCAGCTATTTTAAATTTTCAGAAAGTAGGGGTTTGGTAAATGGGCGGATGCTGATATCAGTAACTTCAGCAGTAGGAGGCAAGCTAAGTGCATTGATGACTACACTTGCCACATCTTCTGCTTGTATTAGGCGTTCCGGGTGATAAATTTTACCCTCCATCTCGTGAATTTTTGCTTGCATAGGAGTTGCAGTCCGCCCAGGAAAGACACTAATAACACGTACTTGGTCAGTATTAACTTCTTCTCTAAGACTATCAGCGATCGCTTTTAGGGCGTGTTTGGTTGCTGCATAATGTCCTACATTAGCACTTGCTCTCAAGCCCACAGATGAATTGATAAACACAATTTGACCATGCTGGATTTTGAGCATGGGTAGCAAAGCTTGAGTCAGCAAGTAAGGAGCGCGGACATTAGTACGATATTGTTGGTCGAATTTGGCAACGGGGGTAGTTGCAATCGTACCCATTGAGAAAATACCAGCGTTGTGAATCAGGATATCAACTTGCCCAAAATCTTGCCCAATAGAGACTATGAGTTTCTCAATGTCTTCATCCAACGCCAGATCAACCTGATAGCTTTTGGATTTGGGTGAAGTCTGCTGAATAGTGTGAGCGATCGCTAAGAGTGTTTCTAAACAACGCCCCACTAGACATAATACAGCACCTTGTGCCGCCATTTCCAAAGCGATCGCTTTACCAATACCGCTACTCGCTCCTGTCACCACAACAATTTGGTCAGTGAATTGACTGATCATTTTTTAGATATGACCGTGTTTTTGATTGTAAGTGAGTTAAATAAAGCCCAATTCCTGTCTTTATCAGCTATTTCACTCACAGGTAGAGGCCATTCAATATTGAAAGCTGGGTCATCATAACGATAGCCATTGGCATATTCTGGGGCGTAGAAGTCACCCATTTGATAAGTCACTTCGGTTTCGTCACTGAGCGTTTGGAACCCATGAGCGCACATATCTGGAATATAGAGACCAAGGCGATTTTCAGCAGTCAACTCTATACCAATATGAGCTAAATAGCTAGGAGATTCTGGACGCAAATCGATAATTACATCATAAATAGCTCCCCGAATACAACGCACCAACTTTGTTTCCTGAGAAGGAGGCATTTGATAATGCATACCCCGCAACGTTCCTTTTTTATAGTTAAAAGATAAGTTGCATTGGGCAATAGTCGGCTTTAAACCCCGATCTTCAAATTCCTGCATACAGAAACTCCGAGCAAAAAAGCCCCGAATATCTCGGTGCAACTCTAAATCAACAATAAATGCATCTTTTATTTTAGTTTCAGAAAGTATCATGAATTTGCAAAATAAAATCTAGTTTTTTAGAAAAATATTTTCCGACAGTAAAATGCTTCAGCATACTTACTCGGTGAATTTGATTCAATCCCCCGAATTCTGAGAATAGAACGAAAAGTCTCTTCTGTAAACCACTGCTTATTATTTTGGGTAGGAAATGCATCCAAAATATATTGAATTTTTCGGCGACAAAGTGCCTCATCTAAATGGACAAAGAAATTAGGAATACCCAAATCACCATCATATTTGGGTATTTCATATTCCAAAATTAAATCATTTCTAAAGGTATTCCAAGTAAACTCAGAAATTAAGCGGTGATCTTGGTGGCGATCGTCTCGGTGATGAGTAAAGATGATATCTGGTGAAAATTCTTGCTTCAACTGCTCAAAGCATTCCTTCACCTCTATCCCTTGAAAGGGTAGAAAACCATCTCGAAAATTTTTAATGATAATTTTCTTTTCCGGGATTTCTTTTAAGAAAAGACTGGCACTTGCTGTTGCTTCCTGCGCTCTTTCTTCGTTGGAACTAAAGACAACCCAATAGACAACAACATGCTGATAATTCTCTATCAGCTTTAAGATTGTGCCTCCACAACCAATCTCGATATCATCGCAATGAGAACCGAGACAAAGAATTTTGTACTCAGATTCTTCTGTTTTATTCAAGCTAAGTTGGATCATATATGCCTGACTTCTAGTTGTTCATCTCCCCATACTTCCCAAGGTCTTTCGCCTTGAGCATACATATCATCTAACTGTTGCTTCTCTTTAAAGGTATCCATTACCCCAAAAAAGCCAGTGTATTTATAGGCAAAAAGTTCTTTTTTGGCAATCAGTCTTTGGAAAGGCTCAAGAACAAGTTCTTCGCCACGATTAATATAGTTAAAAATTTCTTTTTTAAAGATAAAATATCCTCCATTAATCCAAATATCACGTTGTTTGACATCTTTGATATCCCTTACCAAGCCATCCTCATGCATATCAACTAGGTGAAAACTTTGGCTTGGTCTGACACACAAAAAACTACCGATTTTATCACGCTGATAAAAATTATTAATATACGTTGGTAGATGCAAGTCTGTCAAACCGTCACTGTAGTTAGCTAAAAATACTTCTTCTCCTTCTAAATACTTTTCTACTGCCTTGAATCTTTGTCCAATATTAGCAGTTAAACCTGTATCTACAAATGTGATATTCCAATCTTGAATATCCCGATTAAATAACTGAATATTACTTCCGTTGGAAAGGCTAAAGTTATTAGAAAGCCATTCATTGTAATTCAAAAAATAGCTTTTAATTAGGTCAGCCTTGTAACCAAGACATAAGATAAAATCTTTGTGCCCATAGTGAGAATAGTATTTCATTACATGCCATAATATTGGTCTATAACCAATAGTCACCATCGGCTTAGGAATACTTTCTGAATACTCTCTCATTCTGGCTCCTAAACCACCGCAAAATAAAACTACTTTCATGTTAATTACCTTTTTTGATGATAAAAAATATTAAATATAGCGGTTCTCGTTCACGTGAGGTACACCCCTAGGGGCAATTCATGAATTGCCCCTACACCTGGCGATTTAATTTTGTACCGCATCTGACTGGGAACCGCTATAAATATTAAACATTTAAGAGTAGACATTAATTTCAGGAATTGGTACAACAAATTTACCTCCCCAATCACGAATATAAGCTATTTGTGCCATAATTTCATTTTTCAGATTCCAGGGCAAAATTAGTACATAATCCGGCTTTGTTTCGGCAATTTTGTCTGGATGAAAAATCGGAATATGAGTTCCTGGCAAAAATTGACCTTGTTTGTAAGGGTTACGATCTACTGTATAGTCAATAAAATCTGTACGGATACCACAATAATTTAAGAGAGTATTTCCCTTACCTGGAGCGCCGTAACCAACAATAGATTTTCCCTCTCGCTTAACTTTAATCAAGAAATCTAATAATTGGCGTTTGGTTTCTTTAACTTGTTCACCAAAGGAAAAATAGTATTCTAATTGCGTAAATCCAGCCGTTTCTTCTCTATATTTCAGTTCTGATACTTGCTGGCTAACGAGTTTGTCAGAGTCTTCGTTGTGGCGGGCATAAATTCTCAAAGAACCACCATGAGTAGTTAATTCTTCTACATCAAAAATTGTCAACCCGTGAGCCGCAAAAATCTTTTCTACGGTGAGGAAAGAAAAGTAAGAGAAATGCTCATGGTAAATAGTATCAAACTGATTTTCCTCCATTAACCGCATCAGGTGGGGAAATTCCATAGTAATTACACCATGCGCTTTGAGGATAATTTTCATCCCTTTGACAAAATCATTGAGATATGGTGTGTGGGCTAAGACATTATTTCCTAGTAATAAATCTGCCTGTTTGCCCTTAGCAATTTGTTCTTGGGCTGTCTCCTGTCCAAAAAATTTGACAACTGTCGGAATACCTTTTTTAATTGCTACCTCAGCAACATTTGCTGCTGGCTCTATTCCTAGCGCTGGAATGTCTTTGCCAACAAAGTATTGCAGTAAGTAGCCGTCATTACTAGCAATTTCTATTACCTGACTTTCCTGGTTTAATTGGAAACGCTCTATTACCAAATCAACATAATTTTTGGCGTGTTGCAACCAGCTATCAGAGTAAGAAGAGAAATAAGCATAGTCGCTAAAAATATTTTCTGGGCTAATGTATTCTTGGAGTTGAACTAAGAAACACTCCTCGCAAACATAGACATGGAGAGGATAAAAAGGCTCTACTTGATTGAGTTGTTTGAGGCTGCGATAGCTTTCGCAGGGAGGAGACATACCTAAATCTACGAAGGTATGGTGCAACCCTGTCCCGCAGAACATACAGTTACCAGTTATTGGTTGATTATTTGTTGGTTTTGGTAAATTCATACATTTATATTTTTATTTAAACACTTCGCCAGAAGAAATCTTGATCGATTTGCTGAGTGCGAATGAGATACTCCAGTTGTTTCAGACGAGTAAACCCTCTAGATTCAAATGTTTCTCTATCCAGATCAATTTGCTGGAAGACATTATAGAGTTGTTGGGCACCGCGCTGGGCATCCCATTCACATTTGAATCCTGGTAAATTTTGGTTAATTTTATTAAATAAAACCCGATAGCTACGGTTGTCAGGATCGTGTTTACCAAAGCTCAATTGACAATCTGTAAAAACATCTGCAACTATCTGAGCAATTTGTTTGACTTGGTAGTTGCTATTTGTATCACCGACATTAAAAATTTGGTTGTGAATTACATCACGCGGAGCTTCTAAGGTACAGCTAATTGCTTTGCAGATATCCAACAGATGAACTAGGGGACGCCAAGGTGTACCGTCGCTGTTCATCTTGATTTCTTTAATTGTCCATGCCCAACCTGCTAGATTATTTAAGACAATATCAAAGCGCATTCTTGGGGAGGCTCCATAAGCTGTGGCATTTCGGAGAAAGGTGGGAGAAAAGCCATCATCAGCAAGGAGTTTCACATCCTGTTCGACAAGTGCTTTGCATTTGGCATAAGCTGTTTGGGGATTGATGATAGACTCTTCGGTAACGTGGTCTTCAGTGGCAAAACCATAGACACTGCATGATGAAGTATAGACAAAGCGTTGGATTCCAGCTGCTTTCGCCAGCTTCGCTAAATCTACTGAGCCTTTGTGGTTGATATCGTAAGTGATGTCAGGGGCTAATTGACCTAAAGGGTCGTTGGAGAGTTCTGCCAGATGAACGACTGCTTCCACACCTTGCAAGTCTTCTGTTGTGATGTGGCGGATGTCTTTGTTGAGGGTTTTGGCAGTTACTTTGGTGCCGTTATATAGCCAACCTACTTTATAAAAGCCTGTATCCAAACCAATAACTTCATGACCTTGTTGGATTAAGAAGGGAGCTAATAAGGAGCCGATATAACCTTCAGTTCCAGTTACAAGTATTTTCATATCTAGCGTGCGATCGCATTTTGTGGGGGGTTTAATTCAGTCGTAATACTTTGTTGTAGTGCAATGCCCAGGTAATGGTGGGCTTCTGTAAGATCAGGCTGAAGGACAATTGCCTGACGATAGTAAGCGATCGCAGTCTCCCAATCACCTACTTGGGAGCGGCTTTCTCCCAATTGGTAGTTTAACATCCCATAGTGAACCTGCTGTTCCGGCAAGAGTTTTCCCTGGGCGTGGAGAGCATTACCCAAATTCACATCGGCTTCAGTAAATTTAGGTTTTAGCTCTAAAGCCTTTTTATAACACGCGATCGCTTCATCCCACTCACCTTGTTGATAAAAAGTGTAGCCCAGATTGTTGTATATTGGGGCTGAATCTGGGCGCAGTTTCAGTGCTTGACGATATGCATCTACAGCTGCGGTCAACTCTCCTTGTGATTGCCGTAAATTAGCCAAACTAAACCAGATGTTGACTGAATTTGGCTGGGCTTGTAATGCCCTACTCAGCAACTCCTGTGCCTTCTGAGGATTCCCCATCTGTTGAGTCAGAATACCTAATCTGTACAATGCTTCTGGGTGATCTGGCTGAATATCTAAAACTTGGCGGTAAGCTTGTTCAGCTTGAGTAAAGCGATTAGCTTGGTAATGTTGAAGAGCTTGTTGCAGCATTTCAATTACACTGTCAACACCTACAACTTCAGGCAAAGAACCAAAATTAAAATAAAGTGAAAACTGTTCTACAGAAATATATTGAAACCCTTGGTTTTTTTCTTTGAATTCTGGAGATAGTGGAACCAGTTTTGCTTCTTTGAATTTATTATCAAAAAATTGATTAAGGTTTTCTGAATGGCTACCATAGTTCCCTAGCCCGCAGTCTTTTTTTAAAAAACGTGTATGCCAGAAAATAAAACCTAAATAATAGTATTCCAGTCCATCCCACCTAACTAGAGAAAATAGCGGATCGTGGGGATTTTTTGCAAATATATGATTGGGTGAAACAGTCCAATATGCTAGGTCTCCGTCACCCAGAGCAATGTCATTTAAATTAATGCAATACTGGCTATTATCTGGGTTTTTCCAAAGATTAAGTCCAGAAAAAAACAAGGCAGTATTTTGAAGCGGATTTGTCTTCAATAAATTATAAATATCCTTGAGGTATTCAGGAATACCAACATGATCTCCATTGATCACAACACATGTTTTGTATCGCGTTTGACTGAGGTTAAAGTTAGCATAAAAGGTAAAAGTATTGATGTTTGTTACATCTAATTCTAATTGCTCTTTTGTATTGGGTGAATATACCCGTTGCAAGTAATGAAAAGCTCTGATTTTAGGATAATACTTCCTCTCATATTCTGCAATAATTTGAGGAGAATTATCTGTGCAATCATTAAAAACAATAACTAATTCATCTATGGCATCAATCCAACTGTCAATCACCTGTGCCAAAAACTCTGCCTCATTATGAATTAGCATCACGCCACTGATACCATCTTGTCGGTTTTCTGGCTCAAAGGAAGATTCATTAATGACTGGATGCTCAACTTGGATAATTGCCATAGCTTTTGTACCTCTGTGTTTAAATTACAATAGTTATATTGATGGCTACGAGATTTTGCTGTGATTTCTACAGGAATATAATCCTCGAAAATCTCAATCGCACGTCGCAGGCATCTACCCTGAGAACCTGATAGTATAGGTTCGTTGGTTCTGCTGTTGGGAAATTTTGCCTAAGTTGAGGTGAACTTCTCTGTAGTTGGCATTAAGTTCCAAGAGTTTTTGATAACAGGTGATCGCCTCTTCTAACTCACCTTGTTCTTGCAGCGTCAACGCCAAGTTATAATAAGCTTCTAGCAAATCTGGCTGTAGTGCGATCGCTTGCTTATAAGAAATAACCGCAGTCTTCAAATCCCCTACTTTTTTCCGAGCCGAACCTAATTTGTGATTTAATTGTGCATAATGGAGTTTTTGCTCCCTAGAAAGCTTGCCTTGTTCGTAGAGGATATTACCTAAACTCACCTCAGCTTCAATACAGTTGGGCTGTAGTTCCAGGGCTTTTTCATAACAAGCGATCGCCTCTTCAAATTTACCTTGTTGTTGCAGTGTGTAGCCCAGATTGTTGTGTATCGCTACCAGATTTGGCTCTAGGACTAAAGCTTGTTGATAAGCTGCTTGCGCTGCTGTTAACTGGCCTTGAGCTTGATGCAAATTGCCTAAACTGAACCAAGCCTTGACAAAATTTGGCTTAACCTTAACGGCTGCATTCAGAAAATTCTCTGCCTCTTGAGGTTGACGTAGCTGTTGCGCTAACATGCCTAACCCATATAAGGCATCAGGGTGATCTGGTTGTGCTTCCAGAATCTGATGATAAACCTGCTGGGCTTCAGTTAAGCGATTAGCTTGCTGATGTTGAACAGCAAGTTTGAGAGCTACAGAAATAGCATTTATGTAACTCTTTTTGTCAAATCCTACATTTATTTTAGGAATAAACTCAAACATTTTGATAATTTCTTCCTTGTATTTAATTGGTAGTTTTATTAAACATTCTAATCCTATCCCATCTTCCATCTCAGAAAACAAAATCATATTATATATGATCTTTAGTGAGTCGCTTAACTGACGATTTTCCCAACAAACATCGAGTTTTTGGAAAATATCCTGATATTGATAAAATTTAGATGCATAAAATTCATCATGTGTATAATATTTTTTTCCTCTTTCGATTATTTTCCAAAAATCTTTCCCAAAAAATTCTTGTTCCCTTTTAAAACTTTCTGTATTACCATGCTCACGATAATAGGATAAATTTTTTGGCAGATAATACCATTTCAAATCAGCTTTGCTTGCCCGTCTCCAATATTCCCAGTCTGCATAAAAACGAATATCGTCTGCAAAATTACCAATTTTATCAAAAACTTCTTTATGGAAAATTGTGCTATGGATGTGGAGAGGATTTCCATAGATAAAATTGTTTATGAATGTATCTCCAACCCATCCCTCCGATTCTAATGCTGGAGACTCAAAGGTAATTTCATTCTGGCTGTTGATATTAAAAAAACGTGCAGTAATTAAATCAGCATCGGGATATTGATCGACTACATTTTCCCATTCTATAAATGCATCATCCATCACCCAATCATCATCATGAAGCAAATATATCCATTCACCATTTGCCATTTGTAAACCCATGTTTACGTTTTTGAATTCTCCTTGGTTTTCTTTTTGACAGAAATAATGAAATACATATTTTTTCTGAGTTATTTCTTGTTCATATTTCGATATTATGGCTTCAATATCATGACGATTTATACTGGTACTGCCATCATCCATTAACAGAATTTCAGTGCTTCCTTGATGATTTTGTCGCAACAAACTTTGCAGCCAATCTTCTAAGTAAGTGACTCGATTATATAGAGGTGTTATGATTGTGAATTTAAAGCTTTCTGAGCTTGAGTAATCTTGAAGAATAGTCATAATTTATATATTGTAACTGTTCGATAAATTTAGATCACTTAAACTTTTCTCTAACTTGAAATTGCTGAAACTACTCTCAATAAACGTTAATTGCTTCGTCAAATAATCCTTAGTTGGTGCATAGTATAGCCCAAGTTGTTGTAAATAGGCAATGAGTCAGGGACTAAGACTAGAGCTTGACGAGCAGGTATGTTTCGTTCCATAAGATAGAGATTTTGTCAACAGTATGTCCGAAAAATAAGCCTTGAGTTAGCAATTGGAACTTTTCGATTACTAACTCAACGACATCATAGAGTTTACGGTTAGCAAAGCCTCTCACAGAAAAGCCATCCCTATTTTATTGGGCGGTCAGATTTTTTAATTACCTGATTGTTTTAACTTAGACGCTTGTAAATCAGAGTCTTTTCGGGAATGAAACAAGCAATTAGCCTTAAGGCGATTTACAGGAATAAATATACCGCCGCCGTTGGTTTCGACTTCGCTCAACCAACTGAGAGATCGAGAGTTGAGCGAAGCGATGCACTGAGCGTAGTCGAAGTGTCGAAACTCGCCAACACAGGTATTTTCTTTCTCGGAAATCACCTAAGTAAAGAATATTGATTGAGAGTTATTAATCTGACTGGCACTCACACCGGAAATTAGTATTGTTTCTTGATTAAATGAAGAACCTAATGTGAGGATAGCACCATTACTGGTATCTGCTATACTACCTAGCTTTGTCCAACCATCTAATACAATCTGATCAATACCAACCTGGAAATCTTGAATGGTATCAAAGTCATTTTTAAACAAGGTATCGCTACGTTTGAAAGTAAATGTGTCATTACCAGCCCCACCAACCAAGACATCACTTCCGGCACCACCAATCAGAGTATCATTACCCAAACCTCCATAGAGTGTATCATTGCCAGCGCCACCTTTTAGCAAATCATTACCTTGTCCGGCGTCGAGGATATCATCACCTCTATTTCCATTTAGCGTATCATTCCCTAAGCTGGCATAAATTTTGTCCGCACCGTTGGTTCCCGTCAGATTATCGTTCCAAATCGTGCCATAGATAAAATCTTGACCCAGGTTGCCAATTAAAGTATCTCCTGCCAATTCAACATTACTGGTATTAATTTCGACTATAGTTAGGTTAGTATCGCTATTAAAAGTCCGTTGATAAGTCCCAACAGCACTACCATTCACGAAGTCACTACCATTGTTGCCATCAATATCATAACTTTTATTACGACTGTCAATCGTAACATTGCGACTACGACTAAAGGTTAGATTCCCCAGTTGATTAGAGGAGACTAATTTACCCTGGACGCCAAAATAATCTATAACTACGGGATTATTAGGGTTTGTGGTGTCTAACACTAAAAAAGTGCTTTTAGACTGAGCCTTGTTATATTCAACGTTACTATTTTCAATTTCTTTAGCTGTCAGTGCCAAATTTGCTGAAAAGTCAAAAGAGAAGAGTTGATCGGCGCCAACTGTAAAACTAGCAACTACCTTTGTTTCGGTGTTGGAATTACCTGTAAACTGACCATCTGATCCAGTGACTGTAGCATTGGTGAAGAGTGAGGAAAAAGTTGGGTCATTGCTAAAACTCGTTCGAGCATTACCAATAGCATTAACTACGCCACCTTGAACTAATAAGTTCACCTGGGCATCAGTCAAGGTTGATGAGGGATTTTGACTATAGTCTGAAAAAGTAGTATCCCCTTGAGCAGTAGCATAATTAGGATTAGAATCGGAAGTGGGAGCTGGGCTGGGATTGAGATTGAGTCTGAGTCTGCCATTGAAAATAGTTGAGTTTGAGCGTATACCTCTTAGTCCTGCTCTTGATGACATAAAAACCTCTATTGATTTTGTTAGTTGTAGTAGTTCTCGATTGGGTGAGGTATAGTTTCGACCTCCCTGCTTCTTAGTAGAGAAGCTGGGAAATTTTCCTCTTCCCGCGTCGGAACGGGGTTAGGGAATTAGGTCACGCCGTGTGCAACTTTATCTCAAACCTAACCCCCAATCCCTTCCCTACAAGGGAAGGGGAGCAAGAATCAAAGCCTCTCTCCGTTTCGGGGAGAGGTTTGGAGAGGGGTTCCAAGAATAAGTCGCACATCGCATTAGGTCTGTCTGTATACCTGTACCTCACCGAATTGAAAACGGCTATAAGATTCAAAGCTTTTTGATCGCAAGCAATATCTACGACGGGCTGTTTGGTGGCGCTTCTTCCATCTTTCCTTGTTCTTTCAGTACCACCTCCAAGTTATTATGGGCTTCTACCAAATCAGGTTGTAGTGCGATCGCAGATCGATAATAAACAACAGCAGTTTGCCAATCAGCTGCTTGTTGGCGGACAATGCCCATCTGATAATTCAAGTCAGCATAATAGGCTTGTTTCTCTGTTGAGAGCTTCCTTTGGGCAAAAAGCGCATTCCCTAAATTGACTTCCGCTTCTATGCAGTTGGGCTGAAATTGCAGAGATTTTTGATAAGATGCGATCGCTTCCTCCCATTTACCTTGTTGTTGCAAGGTGTAGCCCAAATTGTTGTAAATTGTCCCGGCATCTGGCCGCAAGGCAATAGCTTTTTGGTAAGCGTCTTCAGCTTCTGGTAATTGTCCTTGGGCTTGACGCAAATTGCCTAAACTAAACCAAATTTTCACAGCGTTAGGCTGAACTTGCGAAGCTGCACTCAAAAATTTCTCCGCCTCGGTAAATGCACCTTTCTGCTGTGCCAGTATCCCTAACCCATATAATGCTTCTGAATAGTCTGGTTGTTTTTCTATCACCTGACGATATAGCTGTTCAGCTTCGTCTAAGCGATTAGCTCGATGATGTTGAACTGCAAGTTGAAACAGTTCAGCAACATCTTGGGCATCAAATTGTCTTGGTTTATTAACCACCTGCAAAAGAAAATCTTCTAGCGCTCTGACTGGCTTTAAATCGCCATATAATTTATGTTTATTTTCTGCAACTTGCTGGGAGATATATTGCCTATATTCAGCATCTTTCCCCAGACGGATGGCTATTTGCACATATTCTGCTTTATTTGAAGCGATCGTCTCTTCTATACCCATCATCTTCAAAATTGCCAGAGAATGCCGTCCCCGCATCAGTTCTCCTGGTAAAGTGACAACCGGAATATTATGGGCAATAGATTCCAGGGTAGAGTTACATCCAGACCAACCAATACTATCCAAAAAGACATCTGCTAAAGCTGTAGTCCCAGCAAAATCACTGTCATTCAGGTTAGACAAAAATAAACAGTGATTTTGATAATCCAACCCTAATGCTGCAAAAGCATGGTTTAAACGTTGGCGAAATACTTCTGTAACCTCTTCACTTGGGTGTTTAATAAACACAAATTTAGAATTCTCTAACTCTTTAGCAATGGAGGAGAAAACATCATCATGATTTGGCAAATATTTAAATAATGACTGACAACACCAGAAGAAAATATCATCCTCTTTTAAACCTATATCTGGTTTCTTAATTTCTGCGGGTATAATTCCTAAAGGTATGTAATGAATAGATAGATTTGGTAATCTAACTAATTTTTCTGTATAATGTTCTTGAGCATTTTCTGTTTCCATTAAATCACTGCTCAAGTAATAGTCAATTGTCGGTAATCCACTGGTATCAGGGTGTCCCCAAGATGTCATTTGAATTGGTGCTAATCTGAGACAACCAAGTTGGACTGTCATTTGCTCCATCCCAAATTCTGGGAAAATTAGGATATGTAATTTATCTTGCGATATTATTTCACACAACTGTTCAACTGACTGAACACCATGAATAAATTTATCAAAAGTCTTGTTGGCACTGATTGTTAAATTGTCTTTTTTTATCCCAGGCTGATAACCAAATAGTTCAAATTCACTTCTATCTAGATTTTCTATCCAACCTTTAATAGGAATTTTCCAATTAGAATGATTATAGAAAAATGCTGAGATAATACCAACCCGAACCTTTTGATTTTTATCTAAAATTGGCATAGCAAGCGGCTGGCTATATTGGGGATAGCGACTCGACATAATCTGGCAAATCATTTCCCCATAATTTCGCTGTAAGTCTCGGTCATTTAAGCCTTGATATGCTAAATAAAAGGGCTGAAATGCTCCCACAGCCTCGGCTGCTTTTGCCCGTTCTTCCTGATTAGCTAATTCATAACCTTTAGCTAAATTTTGTAAATGCTGTTGATACTGATTTCGTCTGAATTCAATTTCATCAACACTAGAATAAATAATTGGCAGTTGGCTGATACAAATACCCAATTTAGCGCTAGCATAGTTTGGCGTAAGTTTGACAGCTTGTTCAAACGCCTCTACTGCTGCTTGCATTTTGTTATTATGTGTAAATGCTATTCCTAAGTTGTGATGGATATAATCAAGATCAGGTTGAATTTTAATAGCTTGTTGATAGGATTCTATGGCGGCATCAAATAGATTGAGTGCCGCCATAATATTTCCTAAGTTGTTATGGCTAATTGCAAAATCAGGTTGAATATTTAAAGCGGTTTTGTAAGCTTCTATTGCTTTCTGGAATTTTCCTTGTTCCTCGAAAACATACCCTAAGTTATGATAGGCATAATGATAATCTGGTTTAATTTTTATTGCTTGTTGGTGAGAATTTATCGCCTCATTTAATCGCCCTTGTTTTTGGAGTACATCTCCTAAATTAGTATGAGCTGATACAAAATCTGGCTGCAATGCAATAGCTTGACGATAATATAACTCTGCTATCTTGAAATCGCCTGCCTGTTGCTTACCGAAAGCAAATTCATGATTTAAGTCTGCATAGCGGACTTGTTCTTCTGGTGACAGCTTTCCTTGAATGTGAAGAATATTACTGATATTGATTTGCACTTCTATGCAGTCGGGGAGAATTTCCAGTGCTTTTTTATAACAGGCGATCGCTTCTTCTAGTTTACCCTGTTGTTGGAGAGTAAACCCCAAGCTGTTGTGTATTGCGGCTGCTTGTGGCTCTAATTGCAGGGCTGCTTGAAAAAATTGTTCTGCATTTTGATATTTTCCCTGCTGCTGCGCCAGCATACCTAATCCATATAACGCCTCTGACTGCTTGGGATTTACGTCTATTATTTGACAATAAACCTCTTCGGCTTGGGTGAAGAGCTTGGCTCGTTGATATTTGCTTGCGAGTTGGAGAGCCTCAGAAATTGTAGTCACGTCGCTTTCCTCCAAATTCAATTAATCTTTTATTCCCATATCTGCAAGGAACTCAAGTTTCTGAAACTTATAACTGAACTCGCTTAAAATCCACTGATTGATTACTCACTAAACTTAGTACAGCATTTCTTAAGTTTGTAGCTTTTTTCAACGCAGAGGTACGCAGAGTTATCCCAAATTTAATTGGGTACGAATTTGTGCAATTTTGTACTTCGTTAAAACGAATTTTACCTTTCTCTACCTTTCATGGGTTTACCAAAGGCTTAAGGCTACGGGAAAGTGTTTCACTTATTACACGCCAAATCGAAAAATGCCTAGATTCGGAGGTTTGGTTGACGCACGAAACCAAACAAATACCTTGGGTTTCCCTTCGCTCAACCCAACCTACAAAAAAATGGCGAAGGTATTGTTATTACTATTAACCCAGAGTTTCAATTCAGGGCGGGCAGACAGCACAGAGTGTAGCCTGGGTTGAGGACTACATATTGTAAAAATTTATTGCGAAAACATCTCTTTGAGGTCAAACAATGTATTTTAGGTAAAAGCCGAAGGTTCAAATGAGCTAAGAGCCTTCGGCGATTTATGAATCTACTAGATTTTTGAGCCTAACTCTACTTGCAAAAGTTAATACTTTTTGTGAGTAGAGTTTAATTCTTATTAAATAAGTCGGTCACTGGAAATAAACCAAATTATGTTACTAAACGTAAACAGGTTTAAAACCCTTACGAATGACTAAACACAAAGCATAGCCCTCGCCAGTTAGCTTTAATTGCGCCGACCTATTTAATTACTATCAGCTGCTAGAAGCCGAGCCTGATGCGTAAACGGAAGAACTAGTAGGAGTAACGCTGATAACAAGATTACCTACAGTGTTTGTTGTGTTGCCGGTTGCAGTAACACTAAGATTTCCACTAGCGGTGTTGGGGGTAGGCTTAGGTGCTGGGGCTGGGGCTGGGGCATTATAACGATGATGACCACCACCAAGCACGTCTCCTACGGAAACACTAACTTCTAAGTAGTTTAGATCAGAAATAATCATTTGAGTTTCTCCTAAATTTCGTAACTTTGTTTTGGAATCTTTGTAGCCAAATTGTTTTTGTTGCCTACATACTTAATATAGCTTATTTTTCAAGAAAGTCAATCTTTTTTGAGAAATATTCGATTAAAAAAACTAATATGCTTAAGTTGGATTATCATCATTTACAGTATTAATTGAAAATAGAAAAAATCGGATCGGAAATTTAGGCAGTAATGAAAATTATTGCCGCCTAGCAAGAGTTATAGCAATTTAAGGTAGTTTTTTAATTGCGCTAAAATAGCACTTTGTAGATTTATTTACAAAACACTAAAAAAGAAAAATTATTGAGTTTTTAAGTAAAGAATACCTGTATCCACAAGCTTTTTGAAGGCTAGACATATCTATCCTAAATTAGGAGAAATAAGTGAGCTACAAAAATATTTGGAATTTCAAAACTTATTTAGTCTTGGTGAATAACATATCTAGTGATTCCTTCGGCGATCCGTCTGAGTCTATTTGAGTAACTATTTTCATCGCGTTGATTTGTTGCTTTAACCAATCAGCAAATAATTCTGTAATGATTTTTTGGCGCAACTGTTCATCTAATTGGGGTTGAATGACTTCTTCCACCCAAATTAAATACACTCCCTTGGGAGTCGTAATCGGTTTGAGAGCTTCTGGTGGTGCAGCAGCAAATACAGCCGCTCCAATCTCTGGACGAAAATCTTTGCGATATCGGAGTCCTTGATATCCATAAGCACGGCGGAGTTCTGGTGCTGGGATATATAAACGAGCGATTTCTGGAAAATTGATTTCGCCTTCTTCTAGGGCATAAAAAACCTCTAAAGCCAAGTCCCGATCCTCGAAGACGACTTCGTAGGTAACGGCGGCGATATATTCTAGTTGGTGTTCATAAAAGTGTTTTTCGAGTTGATGGGAAAATAGATGATTCGCTAACTTCCGCGAAAGAATGTTGTTGTAGGCTAATTCGTCAAACTCATTCACAGACAGGTGGTGTTTTTCTAGCCATGTCCAGGTGTCTTTAGCTTTAACAAGCTTCTTCGCGAACCTTAATTCATCTCCTTGTTCCTGTACTTCTTCTGGTGTGACTGTAATTCCTGCCTCTTGAGCCGCTTCAGCAATAATACTTTGGGATGCGATCGCTTCCACAACATCAGGGATCTGACAGGAGAGTTTGAGACTGTGAATGATATCTGAACTAGAAATGGTCAGATTGTGGGGCATAACATGATATTGGGTATTGGGTATTGGGTATTGGGTATTGGGTATTGGGTATTGGGTATTGGGTATTGGGTATTGGGTATTGGATATTGGATATTAGAAAAACTCTTCCCTAGTCCCTAGTCCCTAGTCCCCAGTCCCGATCGCTCTAACTACATCTGTAAACCGCCTTTTTGCAGCTTCTTGAACGGATCTAGAACAAAGTCAATCACCCGCCGTTGACGAATGATGACTTCAGCATTTGCTGTCTGTCCGGCACCTAATCGAATATGTTTGTTGCCACTTTGGACATACTGCTGGTTTAGGGTGATTACTAACTCATAGGTTTCGGTGTTGCCTTGGGGTGTTTGGCTAACCTTCGAGTCAGGAGAGATCCAAGTAACTTTTCCTGGCACAATGCCATACTCTTGGAAGGGATAAGCATCAAACTTGACTTTTACTGGCATTCCTACCTTCAAGAAACCGCTATCCTGATTAGGCATACTTGCTCTGAGTACGAAGTCTGCATTGTTGGGTGCGATTTGGGCAATCCTTTGACCGACTTGTACCACTGCACCTGCCTTAGTGGTGGGTAATTCAAAAATCACGCCATTAATTGGCGATCGCACCACTCGTTGCTGAATTTGAAGTCTTGTAGATGTCAGCTCGCTTTTAGCCTGAGCGACGTCTGATTGCGTTGCGGTTATTTGTGTCTGTATATCTTTTAGCTGTTCCTGATTTTTCATTACAGCCAGTTCTCCGGCTTGCACAACACTTTTATAGCTACTTTGTTCCTCTTGCAGTCTGAGTTTTGCTTGTTTGATATCAGACTCCAAGGTTTTGATAGTTACCTGATAACTATTTAGCTCTTGGGCTAAACGCAATTGGGCTTGTTTAATATCTGATATGGACTTTTGATAAAGTCGTTTGCTTTCTTGCTCTTGTTTTTTGAGTTCATCAATTTGGGTATCAGAAACCGCCCCTTCGTTAACGAGTTTAGTATAACGGGCAACTTGCCTAGAATCTATACTCAAACGGGTTTTAGCCGATTCCTGATCATCTCGACTGGTGGAAATTTGCTCCTCTGCTTGTTTAACTAATGATTGTTTTTCTAACTTCTGGACGTTATAGCTACTCAATTTGGCATCCAGATTTTGCTGTACCTGGTTAAGTTGAGCGGTTTTTTCTAATTCTTGGGATTTATTTTGTTGCTCTAAAAGGCTAGTTGACATTAACAGTTGATTTTTGAGCAATTCCAGTTGGGATTGCCGATTTTGTAGCCCTTGCAATTTGCTTTGGACTTGTTGCAGTTCTGTTTGCAGCAAATCGGAGTCCAGTTCCATTAGAACCTGTCCGGCTCTGACTGTATCTCCTTCTTTGACCATAACTGCTTTGACACTCCCACCAGTTTGAGAGTCTAATTTTTGAGTTGCGCCTTGAGGTTCTATACGCCCTCTGGCGCTGGCAGTCTCATCTACTTTCGAGAGAGTTGCCCAAGGTAAGAATAGACCAGTAAAGGCGATGAGTACATACAACAAACCACGAGTCCAAACTCTAGGTAAGGCATTGAGCAATCCTTCAGTACCGTAGTGCAAATCTTGACTGTCATTTTCTGCCTCGGTCTGCTCGTTAAACTCTACCGATTCTTCTTGCTGTGTGTAACTTTGATGCTCATCTTGGGGAAGTGGGGATGATCTATTGGGATTTGGCATGGCTTTATTTGGGATAGGGGAGTTGGGATAGGGGAAGGTGGGGTCACCTCTGGGGATAAGGGGTAATTGGGAGTGGGGGGAGCAGAGGAAGAAGAATTATTAATGCCCAATACTTCTCTTCGAGAGGCTTCGCCAACGGCTTCGCTCAGTACAAGTGGCCAATACTTCGACTTACCTCGGCTTCGGCTCCATCGAGCGAAGTCGAGATGCTCGGCACAAGTCGCGGTTCCTGAGCATAGTCGTTCGCGTAGCGTCTCGTAGAGAAGGGCAGTACAAGTGCCCCATATCCAATGCCCAATTAACTAACTTGAGCGAGTTGTTGTTGATTCAGGTAGTAATAATGACCTTTTTTAGCGATTAATTCGTCGTGGGTACCGCTCTCTACCAAAACGCCTTGATCTAAAACCAGGATTAAGTCAGCGTTGCGAACTGTAGAGAGGCGATGGGCAATAATTACACTTGTGCGCCCTTGAAGAATTGTTTTGAGATTGTTTTGAATAATTCGTTCTGATTCGGAATCTAGGTGGCTGGTGGCTTCATCAAATAGTAATAACCGAGGATTTCCGAGCAAAGCCCGAGTGATCGCTAGGCGTTGGCGCTGTCCACCAGAGAGCATACCTCCACCTTCACCAATTTCAGATTCGTAACCCATCGGAAGTTTTTGAATAAATTCATCGGCTCCGGCATATTTTGCTGCTTGGATAATTTCTTCTGAAGAAGCATTGGGATGAGCGATCGCAATGTTTTCGCGAATACTCCCACCAAACAGAAAAGTATCTTGATCTACAACGCCGATTTGAGAACGGAGCGATCGCATGGAAACACTACTGATATCATCACCATCAATGAGTATTTTTCCATCTGTCGGTGGGTATAAACCCAAAATTAATTTACTGAGGGTTGTTTTTCCCGAACCGCTCCGTCCCACGACTGCAACCATCTGTTCCGGCTTAATTTCAAAGTTGAGATTTTCTAGTACGTTAGTCTGACTTTCTGAGTGATAACGAAAGGTAACATTCTGAAAACAAATGTTACCGCGAAGCTTACCCAACGACTTGCGGGGTTTAGTTTCTAAGTCTTCTTCTGGTTTCGCCTCCAACACATCATTAATGCGTTCGGTAGAAATCACGATTTCCTGTAATTCATTCCACAGCAGAGCAAGTCGCTGGAAAGGATCTAAGACGTTACCCACCAGCATATTGAAAGCAACTAATTGTCCAATACTCAGTTGGCCATTAATTACCTGGGTTGCTCCATACCACAGCAATGAAGTATTCACAAAGGTTTGGATGACACCACTGATAATTTGCAGGCGATTGCCAATTATTTGAGCATTAAAGTCTTTTTTGATTAAATCATTCAGCAGTTCTTCCCAACGCCAACGCACTGTCTGTTCAATTGCTAATGAGCGGACGGTACGAATTCCACTTAGGGATTCGATCAGATAGCTTTGTTCTTTGGTACTTGCATTAAAAATATCTCTGGAGATGCGGCGCAAAATACTTGTGCTGGCCAGCGCCAAGATAAAAAATGGCGGTACAGTACACAGCACGAATAATGCCATCCGCCAGCTATAGGAGAACATCAAGGCCAGATAAACCACTAATGTCATCATATCCAAGACAATGGAGAGTGTCTGACCAGTCAGGAAGTGCTGAATTTTCTGGTTTTCTTGGATGCGCGAGACTATATCCCCAACGTAACGCGACTCGAAATAAGAAAGGGGTAAGCGGAAGGTATGTTTGATAAAGCCTACGAGTAGGGCGATGCTAATGCGGTTAGCAGTATGAAATAAGAGATATTGCCGTATAGCGTTGACAGCCACACTAAACAACCCAAAAACAATCATCCCCAAACCAATGGCGTTTAAGGTTGTCACACTGCGTTGCACAAGTACCCTGTCGAGCAACAACTGGGTGAATACTGGCGTTACCAGTCCAAATAATTGAATTACTACCGAAGCTATAAAAATTTCTACCAGTGTCCGATAGTGAGGTTTGATTAACTCAAAAAATTTCCAGAAGCTTCTACTTTCGTCTTTAGCATTTTTGAGTAGGGCTGTAGGTTCCAGTAACAATGCATAACCAGTCCAACCTGCTTGAAATTCAGCTTTTGTTAGGCTGCGTTGACCAATAGCCGGATCACACACAATCACCCGCTTTTTGGTGATTTCATAGACAACAATAAAATGTTTGCCTTCCCAGTGGACAATTGCAGGTAAAGGTTGTTCTGCTAATTTATCAAGAGTGGCTTTCACCGGACGGGTGGCAAAACCCAGGCTTTCTGCTGTTGTTGCCATCGCCTTCAGAGATGCACCGTTGCGGGTGACGTTGGTCATATCCCGCAGGCGATTGATACTATAATGTTTGCCCCAATAGTTACCAACCATCACCAAACAAGCAGAGCCACAATCAGCTGCACTTTGTTGGGCATAGAAGGGATAGCTCTTGGTGATGCGTTTCCACCAATGCCCCATTTGTACTTTCGGACTGGGAAAGTACAAACGCGATTTTTTTGGCTGTTCTTCTGACTGCTTCTCTCTTTGGGGAAAAGGAATAATTTTAGATTTTGGAGATTGGGAAGTTTTTTCCCCAGTCCCTACTCCCCACTCTTGACTCTCCAATCCCCACTCCCCCAACTCCGGGAAGTATTCTAATGCTGTTTGCTTATGGTCATTTTTCAGAATGTAGGCAATGGTTGGTTGGGTTGCTTGCCAATCTCCTTGTTCTGGTTGGGCAAAGATTGTACCTGGTGTCAAAGAATGACCTTCAGAATGCCCCAGTTGACCTCTGTACAATAGCCACAGTTGCGAATCTTGGGATATTTGTGGATTTACAGAGCCAGTTTCTAACTGGTGGCGCTCAAAGAGAGATAAAGCTTTGAGCATTCCTGGAACTTGTGATGTATGGCGCGGAAATTGTGATGCATGGCGAGATAACAACAGCAAATCCCAAAGTTCTGCATGGGCGAATAGGCGATCGCGAATGCTAGGATACTTCTCTATCAACCTTTGCAATACATCTTGCCGGAAATAGCCAAGTTTTAAGTTTGTCGAAGCTCTGACTACATAAGCACTAAAGTTAGCTTCGGGAAACAGAGTTAGTTCGCCAAAAAAAGACCATGCACCAAAGGTAGTGATTAAATTTTCAGAGCTATCCAATAGTCGTACTTTACCTGTGAGGACAATGTAGATACCAGGATTAGTCTGTGCAGATTGCCAGAACTGCTTTGCTACTGGTGGCTCCACAATCTCCATTTCTGCCAGGAAGTTTTGTAATTCTTTTTCTGAAAGCTTTGCACCTAAGTTGTACAAGAGCCTTTCACCCAGATGTTGCTCAGAAAGCACTGGAGGCATTTTCTAATCTCCACAACAGAATTTAGTTATCAGTCTTAATCAGATTCAAAAATTAATTAAAGATATTCGTCTAATGCCGTATTTTCACTGAGGAAACCCTAAGTCTTCTTAGAGTATTATTAGGAGGATAAAGGATGGTAATAACTATCTTTCTTTTCCATACAAGGTATTTTTATTTGGTGGAGAGCCTTATTAGTACCAGTTAATGTAACAATTTTGGCAATTACCAGCGCCCGTAATTGATGATTAAGAGGAATTATTATCAAAGTGACCAAGATTTGGTAAGTCCAGCGATCGCCATGCAAATTCTTCCAGTTCTCAATCACCAACGGTCAAAATTTTTCCAGCTATTGATTGTTAAGGAAGGTGTCCTGGGTAAAAATTAGGTTTCAGGCTCTTGAGTAAGACCTGACCCGGAAAAAGCCTTACAAAGAATGATTTCAGACTTTTCTAAGTTTTTAACAGCATTATCTTGACTAAAATGGTGTGACATAATTGTGTTTCCATTGAGTCCTAAATTATGGGCAAACCTAATCCATCGCAGTTGTGCTATCAAAGCCTGACAGCAAAAAGACCACAGACACAAGTCTAATTGACCCTAGAAGGTTAATTAGATGTTTACACAATGTGGAATTGGTATCTAGTGTTATTCACCTAGTGTTTTGCAAGTCTAGGGGATAGCCTCGGGCATAGCCTCAGTGTCTACGATGCAACCTCGATCACTAAAAAGCTAGCTTTGGGTAGGCTACAGGAAGTAGAAGATTACAAAAACTAGAGAACAGATCACAATTTGGTTTAAGTGATACTTTACTAATAAAGTAAAATTTTACCTAAACAAATGTTGCTCAAGTTCACTTGGAAGATTCCAGAACCAACCAATTCTTTCCCAGCATTGTCTAGTATCTGTAAGGTAACATCTAGCAAATCATTTGACGCTCATATTATACCTCCGATGATGTGATAAATGCAAGTGATCAAAAGAAAATTACAAACATTATATTTACACAATTAGCTTACACTGCTCAACTTTAAATTTGAATATTTTATGAGTTTCTTAATGTATTTTTTTTTAGAATGACCTAATAGGTAATTTTTATTGAAAAAATATATTTAAAACCCATTTATACATTAAATCTTTAAACATCTAAGTGGCGTAGCATGATAGAAGTCATAAGGCCTTATATTGTTTATTTAACATTTATACTAATTTATTTGAGTTAGCAGTGAGATGAAACACGTTAATACTGTGATCGAGAACACAGCCTAGCAAATTCTTGCAATCATAGCATTTTCACAATGTAAAGATATGGCAGAAATGCATATCATAGCTTGATATAAGTTGAAAAAGATCCGTGATGTTTAAATGAGCCTATAGTTAAAAATATTCATGTAAAATGTTTACGTCACAGTTAGAGCAAGCAGTGCTAGACACTTTTGTAGCCAAAGGCTTAGAAACTCTCCTTAATATTTTCGAGCAGGTTGAAGCTCTGACCAAAGATTTTGCCCCCCGTGCAGGGGCACACAACAAAGATACTTCTTTTCCCCCTGCAAAGAGCCTCTTGTTGAACGAGAGCTAGGAATGGCAGCTAGAGGCGGATTGCCCGGGACAATTGCCCAAGGAACAGCAGAGGGCTGGCGTTTAACAGGACATAACGCAGTACACCACGGGCAGTTCCATTCTCAGCTACTTTGTTGTTTGGGCACGGACAACTGAGAATGAACCCTAAGTTAGAAGTTTTCTGGTTCTGCCTGATCTGCCAGGTTTGCGAATTGTCAAAACCTGGGATCACCTGGGGATGAGAGCTACAGGCAGCCACGATCTAATTTTAGAGAATGTATTAATTCCCTGAGAGTATGCTCTAAATATCAGCCCCATATCAGTTGCACCATCTTTTAAGCCACTGATTTTCCACTTGGGGCAGTTTCACAGTGAGTGCTTTATAAGCTAATCGGCATTTACAGCTATTTTCAGGTAAATAGACCACGCGGTAGGGGCACAGCATGCTGTGCCCCTACGACAGATGTGGTTCAAATACATGAAAACTGCTGTAAGTTGCATAATCAAGGCGCTCATGTTGCCCACCCCACAAAGAGATTAGACTTCTTGCATAAATCAAAAACAAGAACCCCACCCCGCCTTTAACTTACGTAAAAGTCTCCCCTCCCGAAGAGCGGGGAGGGGTGTTAGGGAACTTTTGCAAGAAGTCTATTTATAGTTTGGCTCAAGATATTGACAAGGGCGAGTTTGACACTCTCAGCACTGAATGGCACTAAGAAAACCCTAAAGGCTTGTGTTCCCTAGTTCCCAGCCTAGAGGCTGGGAACTAGGGAACACAAGGGCTGTATTTTAATTTAGTACCATTCCTCTCAGCACTAAAGTGTCTGAGATTCTCAAGAATCAGAATCTCCATAGATACTGATCCGCCAAATAGCCTCTAGACAGTCCCTACGATCGCACCACGAGCAATATTAATTAGGTAAGCAGACTGACGCATAGAGCGCAATGCACTTTCATCGATCAAGCCCCAAAAGCTTTAGCACGGCACGAAATGCGATCGCTTGACCGATATTTCCTGTACCGAGAATTAACAAAGTTGTGTCTGCCAACTCTTCGAGAAACACTCCTCTTACCCAAGTGTGTTCATCCTGCAATGTCTGCAATTTTCGCAGATTCTTGGCATGATAGAGCATGAATGCTAGTACAAATTCCGAAATTGAAATTGCGTGAACTCCTGCGCCATTAGTGAGGATAATATCCTTTTGCAAAAAATTTGGTGTGAGGATGTGATTCACGCCAGCACTCGGTGACTGTTGCCAACGCAGTGCGGGTGCTGCTGTCAGTACTTTGTCAAGGGTAGAAGTTTTCAGGTAAAATCCGTTGACATAAACTTCTGCATCACTGGCATCACCATCCAGATTACCTTCACTATCCACTTCCACAACATCTATATTAGATTAGACATCTCCGAAAAAGAATTGTTTTGACGTAGCAGTGCTACGTCAAAACAAGGGTTCTCGGTAACGCATATTTAATTTCTGGAGATGTCTATTAGACGGTAGGTGTGGCTCAATATCTGCAATGAGATGATCGGGTAAAATTAATTTCACCATTTGCCACTCCCTGATTTTATTTTGGATTTTGGATCGCACCTTTGGTGCGCTTTCAGCACAACTTGGATTTTGGATTATGCAACCCAAGCTTTAGTACCTCTTCATTTTTAATTGTTGGCGTTGCTGATTGCGGGATGAAAAATAAGTTTGCGTTATTTCAAAATCCTTGTAGAGACGTTGCATTGCAACGTCTCTACATCCAAATTCATACCTCGATTCAGCAACACCTAATTGTTTAATATCCTGCTTCTTTGTCTACTACATTTCGTAATGGTTTACCAGCTTGGTAGCGCTTCAGATTGTCGATAAATAGTGCTATTGAACGCTGTTTACACGGTGGTAAACTACGCCATTCATCAGCACCCACTACTTGATCAAAATTTGGTAGCTCTTGGGGATGACGGCGACTGCCAATTATTATTAAGCCGAAGGGTTTAGCACGGGCAGCAATTTCTTGACCAATACCACCAGCACCGATAATTAGCAAAGTTGCATCTGTTAACTCTTGGATGGTGGATGGTAAAGCCTCTTTTTCAGTGACGTTCTGCCTGTAAAGCATATAATTCTCGCAGGTGTTTGGCATGAGCCAATATATAAGTGATCACAAATTCGGCGATGGGAATTCCATGTACTCCCGCCCCATTTGTGACGATAATATCTCTTTTCAAATAAGTTGGTGTCAGGATGTGATTAACTCCTGCATTTGGTGCATGATGCCAACGCAGTGAAGGTGCTGCTTCTAGTATTTTATGCAGCGTCGGACTTCTGGATAAAAACCAACTGAAATAAACTTCAGCATCCCTAGCATCCCCGTCTAAATTTCCTTCAAAATCTACACTTACAACCTCTGTCTCAGGCGGTAGATGAGGCAGAATTTCAGCAACGATATCAAGCGGCAAAATTAGCTTCATTGTAGATTACCTCTTCTTTCTTTGCAGGGCTAAACTTTAGAAAATAGCTCTGTTTAGTCAAAAATTAAGTGCTATTTTACCTTGGCATAAATTATGATATTAAAGTAAGAATATCTGAATTTCTAGTTAATCTTTAAAAACATAAACTCCAGATCGAAATATTGATTATTAAATTTATACGCCATTTTCTCTATTCCATATATTTGAAAACCCAAAGATAAATAAAGTTGTTTTGCGAAGAAATTACTTTTAACAACATCAAGTAATAACATTTCTAACTCTTTAACAAGTTTTGCTCTTTCAATTAATTCATTTAGTAATAATTTACCTATACCTTTCCCTTGATATTCTTGTTGAACATACATACTACTAATATATGCTTTGTGCCTGAGCTTTATTCTGGATTCTTGATGAAATGCAACTATTCCAATTAACTCTTTATTCTCAAAGCAGCCCAAAATAAAGTTATTGTTATCTACTAGTATTCTATCCCGAAATTGTTCTATCGTCTTAATTGCTTCTTCATGATAAGTTGTGCCAAATGAATCTTGATTTTTATATAAAGCTTCTAATCTGATCTGTCTATAATTTTCTGCATCATCCTCTGTTAGTTCTCTAATTATCATTAGATTAAATCTAAGTAATTGATATTTATTGTTTATTTTCAATAAAGCGATATAAATTAATAATTATTATGTTCAAATACGGTTCAGTTAAGAATTGTTGGTATTGATTTTAGGCATATAGAGACGTTGCATTGCAACGTCTCTACAAAAGACATCTCCGAAAATTAATTCTGCGTTGCTCGAAATCCTTGGTAGGGACAATTCATGAATTTTACCTACGTCATTTTCGGAGATGTCTAAAGGATTTGGAGCTTAACTGAAGCGTATTGTATTATGTTCTAGTTTATCTATATCGTGAATATAGAAAAAATCACCAAGAGGTGCAGAGAGCAGAGTTGAGAGGTTTTTTGAGTGTTCATAAACAATTTTCGATTGCTATAGCTGCTTTTTAAGAGGAAGTTTTAATCTGGAAGTAGCCTATTTTACCGCAGCTACCTCAAGCATTATATTAATCAACTAACAAAAGCTAAATCTCAACTACTCAACTGCAACAATTGGTTATTTGCCTGAGTACTTTGATTGCTCATTACTCGCTGAAGAATTGCTTCTCTGATATTGATAAACACTTCACTACTTCTATCTCGCGGGCGTGAAAGTCTCACAGATAAATCCAGAGAAATCTGTCCTTCATCAATCACTATAACTCGGTCTGCCAGTGCCACAGCCTCTTCCACATCGTGAGTAACCAAAAAAGCAGTAAATCTTCGCTCTTGCCATAAGTTTTCAATTAATTGCTGCATCTCTAGGCGAGTTAGAGCATCTAATGCTCCCAGAGGTTCATCTAGCAACAATAAACGGGGCTGACTGACTAACGCTCTTGCTAATGATATTCGTTGCTTTTGTCCACCAGATAAAACGTAAGGCCACTCATCAGCCCGATCTTTGAGTCCGACTTTATCGAGTGCCCACAAAGCCTTCTCATGCCAATTACCTTCTAAGCCCAACCCCACGTTCTGAACAACGCGCTTCCACGGTAGCAAGCGTGGATCTTGAAACATTACTGTTACAGAGCGGCTGAGTCTACGCAGTGGTTCTCCATCCAGTAGGATTCCGCCTGAAGTTGCTTTATCTAATCCAGACACAAGACGCAATAAGGTACTTTTACCACAACCACTTCGTCCGACAATAGCGACAAACTCACCAGTTTCAACTTCTAAATTCAGCGAGTTTAAAACAGTTTTTTTACCAAAAACCTTCGTCAAATCCAAAATACTTAGTTGTGTACCTTGTATAGCATTAGAAATCACTTGGAAAACCTCCTCTTTTAGAACAATTGGGATTTAATTATTTAATGAGACGTTCAAGAAAGCAAATCACACTCGAAATGAATAGAAGTCAAAAGTTAAAATCAGGACTTTTAAACCTTTGACTCTGATGATTTTAGCTTTGATAATTGGGATTCCAAGCCAAGAATTTTTTTTCTAATCCTTTGGCGATCGCATCTGCTAATTTACCCAGCAGCGCATAGATCACAATACTCAAAACCACGACATCAGTTTGCATAAACTCACGGGCATTCATTGCCATATAACCAAGCCCGGAATCGGCTGCGATCGTTTCTGCCACAATTAGTGTCAGCCACATAATCCCCAAGGAAAAACGGACACCAACCAGAATCGAAGACAAAGCTCCTGGAAAAATGATTTGCCACAGAAGTTGTGGTGTTTTCAATCCATAGACTTTTCCCATTTCAATTAGTCCAGGGTCAACACTGCGGATACCATGAAATGTATTGAGATATAACGGGAAAAATACCCCTATTGACACTAGAAATAATCTAGCTTGATCGCCAATACCAAACCAGAGAATCACTAGCGGAATTAATGCTAAATTTGGGATAGTACGGAGCATTTGTAAGGAACTATCCAATAATTTTTCTGCTACAGGGGAAAAGCCGTTGAGCAATCCCAAACCGAACCCAATACTACCACCAACTATAAAACCAGATATCGCCCGCCCAGCACTAATGCCTATATTTTGAAACAGTTCTCCGGTGGAGCCTAGTTTAATAGCTGTAGCGATTACGCCACTAGGGGCTGGTAAAATTCTGGTTGAAAGTAAACCAGTTCTAGAAGCAAGTTCCCAAAGAACTAATACCGTAATCGGCACAACCCAGGGAATTATTTTCTGGACTTGCGGGTTGTCTAACACCTCCTTCAGGGATATATTGCTGTTGCTTTTGGTGTGTTTAAGGGTAATAGTCACGTCGCTTCGCTCCAAATTCAAAATTCAAAATTCACTCATTACAATCCCCATAAATAAATTTAGGGGCTTGTACACTTTTGTGTTTCGGTCATGAAGCACTTGTTAGTTGTTTAGCAAACTTTTCATTGACGACAATTTCGCTAACAGAACTCAATATTGGTGGCGTTAAAGGTGTAGGTTCGCTCTGTAAAGGTAGGCGTGGAAATAATAATTCAGCAGTGCGATACGCTTCTTCTAAGTGAGGATATCCAGAGAAAACGAATGTTTCTATGCCCAGTTCTTGATATTCCAGCATCCTAGCGGCAACGGTGTCGGGATCTCCAACTAGGGCTGTACCAGCACCACCCCGCACTAATCCAATTCCTGTCCACAGGTTGGGGCTAATCTCTAAGGTTTCTCTACTACCACCATGTAGTTGACTCATGCGGTGCTGTCCTTCAGAATCAGAATTAGCTAAGTCTTTCTGAGCTTTTGCGTTAGCGAAGCTCGCCGAAGGCATCGCATCCTCATCCACATACTTAATTAGCTCATTGGCTGCATCCCAAGCAGCAGACTCGGTTTCTCGCACAATGACATGCAACCGAATCCCAAAACGTACTGTTCTACCAAGTTCCGCCGCCAGTTGCCGAACTTGGGCAATCTTTTCGGCAACTTGCTGTGGTGGTTCTCCCCAAGTCAGGTAAACATCAATGTGTTTAGCAGCAACCCGCTTGGCAGCAGCAGATGAGCCACCAAACCACAAAGGTGGATAGGGTTTTTGAACTGGTGGGAATAAAAGCTTACCGCCTTTAATATCCAGGTACTTTCCCTGAAAATCAACTGTTTCCCCACTGACGATACCCCGCCAAACTGTAAGAAATTCATCGGTTAAATCATAGCGATCGTCATGACTAAGATGTAAGCCATCTCCAGCCAGTTGCACCGGATCGCCACCTGTTACTACATTAATCAACAATCTTCCTTTAGAAATCCGGTCAAATGTTGCCGCCATCCGTGCAGCAGCACCTGGAGAAGTAATTCCTGGACGAATTGCCACGAGAAACTTCATTTGCTTGGTGACAGATATGAAAGCGGCGGCGGTAATCCAAGCATCTTCACAAGAACTCCCTGTGGGTAACAATGCGCCCGTGTAGCCTAAACTATCCACAGCTTGGGCAATTTGCTGCAAATAATCAGGTGTGACAACACGAGAGCCAATATCTGTACCTAAATAGCGTCCGTCATGAGATCCAGTAGGAATAAACCAGAGAATTTGCATTTTTGTCAAGGTATGAGGGCTTAATCTACTATAAATCGACACAATTACCGTAGATTGTAATCAGTATTTTACAGCAAATTTTTTAAACCGCCAGTTATAGATTAACGATTCATCAAGAATAACTGCCCAAAAAATTGACTCTTTCGTGGATAATCGTGGTAATCATGACATTTTTGCTGTCACAATGGCTGTCGTGAAGAATACAAGTTTTATGTTAATTACCCACACATTTGCTGACGTAGTAAGTAGGTGGGCGCTAAAAAACACAACTAGATTAAGAAATGTAAATCGCTTAAAAGCTTACATTCAAAGCGTTTCTGGTGCTTTACATAAGTTTACGTAGTTCGGTTTAATTGTGCCTACCTACTTAAGTGTCAGCTTCCGGTTTCATCAAAAAAAGCCTTTCTAGCTTGCGGTTTCTTGGTCTGTGCTTCGATAGAGGTTATGATCGCTGATGGCTAAGACTATTTAATACAATATTAATGATTAATGAAATAGACCACTAGTACCGCAGGGCAGAATTCCAAATTTCAAATTCCAAATTCAAACTAGGTTTACAGCGTAAGCGTTTCATTGATTTGCAATGGGTGGTTTATTTACGCCGTGCTGTACTAAGTCGATAGGTGGGAATAAACCAAACTATGTTACTAAAAGTAAACACGCCTAAAACCCTTACCAATGACGTAGGCGCTTCTCTACGAGACGCTACGCGAACATGAGTTAACTTTATTTACGCCCACCTACTTAGTTTCCAGAAGTAAACTTTTAAATAATTAATTAAAGAAAGGGCAAATTTGAGAAAGATGAGTTTTGTTACAAAAAAAGTAGGGGTAGAGTTCTAGTGTGGAACTTGAAAGCTGGTATTTTAATACTCATACTGGGTTGCATAATTGCAACTGGTATAGCAGTATATCTTCTTGGCGGCATTGAACCAGCACAAATTCAAGCTTTGCTGAAATCCTTTGGGATCTGGGCACCGATTATTTATATTGGTTTGTACGTTGTGGCAACTATGTTAGTTTTGCCGTCAACGGTGCTGAATTTGACTGGAGGTGCAATTTTTGGCCCTTGGCTGGGTACTGTCTGGACTAGTGTTGCAGCAGTGATTGCGGCAATAATTGCCTTTGTTTTTACTCGGAGTATTGGACGCCAAACAGTTACAAAACGACTAGCAGGACGCTGGCAAGCTATGGATGTTGAGGTACGTCGTGGTGGGCTTTTTTATATGTTTGCCATTAGACTCGTACCGATTATGCCTTATGGCTTGGTCAACTTTGTGGCTGGACTGACTTCGATCAGCTTTAAAGATTATGTTCTAGGTACAACACTTGGTACTGTTCCTAGTGTCTTACCTTTTGTACTACTAGGTAGTTCTGGTTTAAAAGCAGTTAAGACAGGTGATTTGTTGCCGCTAGTACTCGCATTAGGTTTAACTGGAATCCTGATAGGGGGGTCTACTTGGTATCGGCATCGTCTGACTTTTCTGAAAAAAGCTGTAGAAAGCCTTAAAAAATCAGACTCTTCAGATGAAATCAACCCGAAGAATAAATAAAGTTATCGCAATCTGACTTGAGTGTTGCTATATATACTGAGAACCAAACCTTTATGATTACAACCAGTCTGTTAGCTTGGCTGTTCAAAAATTAAACAGGACTCATAGATGATACCAAAGTATTCATTCATTGTTCCAATTTATAACGAAGAAGAAATTATTCCTGAACTATACCGCAGACTCAATATAGTTATGAATCGGATGGATGGTCTTGTTGAATTAATTTTAATCAATGATGGTAGCCGCGATCGCTCCTTACAACTACTACGAGACCTCCATCAAAAAGATCCGCGCATTTGCTATCTGAGTTTTGCTCGTAACTTTGGACACCAAATTGCAGTTACTGCTGGTCTCAATTTTGTCCGGGGTCAAGTTATCATCATCCTTGATGCTGACTTACAAGATCCTCCAGAACTAATCCCTGATATGGTTGAAAAATGGCGACAGGGCTATCAGGTCGTCTACGCTCAACGCACTCAACGCCTTAAGGAAGGATGGTTTAAGCGTTTTACTGCCTACTTCTTTTATCGCCTCCTCAAGAAGCTTGCAGATGTAGAGATTCCAACTGATACGGGTGATTTTTGTTTAATGGATCGGCAGATCGTAGATATTCTCAATTCTATGCCAGAACGCGCCCGCTATATTCGTGGTTTGCGTTCTTGGGTTGGCTTTCAGCAAACATCAATTCGGTTCGAGCGCGATCAGCGCTTTGCTGGGGAAGTTAAATACACTTTCAGCAAATCCTTGGCACTTGCCATAAATGGTCTAGTGTCCTTTTCAATTGTGCCACTGCGATTATCAACCTACTTAGGCTTAGTAGCGGCGGCGGCGGCCATCTTCATGGCTTTATTAGTCTTATATTGGCGGCTTTTTGTTCCCCATTCGCCTTTAACCGGGTTTACGATTATTTTGATGGCAATTTTCTTTCTCGGATCTGTGCAGTTAGTCAGTGTTGGTATCTTAGGCGAATATATAGGGCGCATTTACGAAGAAGTTAAAGCCAGGCCACTCTATACTTTGGCTGAGGTGGGTGGTTTCTATTACAAATCCTCCAACTCAACGAATAATTCTGATCAGCTAGATAAATTATCTTGAACAAAAATTTATCCCACACCTCCCTACGGGTCGAATCTAGGATGAATTTTTCATAATTGCAACTTATTAAAACGATGTTCTGACTTCGGCAATCTTTTGTTCTACTTACCGTGGAAATTGTCTAAAATCTGACTATCTGCGGCGATTACCTACGGTACGCTACGCGATCGCAGTTGGTTTAGTTGACTTAGCCAAGAATTTTGACATATTTTCCACTCATAAAAAAGTACTGGGTCTTGCATTGTACCAAGCTCTATGCAAAGATGATTCTACATAAAATCCGGTAAATCTATCGGCTTATCGGGTTTAGCTAAAAAATTGATGCTGTCAAAATATAGCTGATTACAAATTAGTGTTTTCAGCTAATGTTAATTGGCAAATAATAACTTGAATCTAAATCAAGTTTTAGTCAATGTCAGTAGCCATTGATCAACTTTGTACAGCATAACTCTCTAATGGTTTAGCAGAAATATTTGATTAAGAATTAATGCTGGTTTTCTGCCCAAATTAGGGTTAATTGATTCATCTTTAAGGTTGAGGAGTTAAGGAGTCATGTCAAATTTTTGCTGGAATTATAGATCGATCCTATTACTGCTTTCGTTGCTAGATATTCTAGCTATCCTGGTTTTTTACCCAGCTAAAAGTCAGGCTGAACTGCCTAAATCTAACGTATCTACTCTGGAAGTAGAAGTGAACAAAGCTCCCGAAGCAGTTGTCAATCAAACAGTAGAAACTTCAATTGCACCAGTAACTCGTAAAAAGGCTACTAATGATCTCCCAGATCAAGTAACATCCGTCTCGCAATTATCAGATGTTAAGCTGCCAACTAATAAAAAAGCTCCAAATAATTCTGCCGGACAAGTGACATCTGTATCGCAACTATCAGATGTTAAGCCGACAGACTGGGCATTTCAAGCATTACAGTCTCTAGTTGAGCGCTACGGTGCAATTGCTGGATATACAGATGGCACATTTAAAGGCGATCGTTCCCTAACACGCTATGAATTTGCAGCTGGGTTGAGTGCAGCTTTAGATCGCCTCAATGAACTAATAGGGACTTCAACGACAGATTTAGTCAAAGGAGAAGACTTAGATACCATCAAAAAACTACAAGAACAATTTTCTCCAGAACTCGCTCAACTTCGGGGACGCGTAGATAGCTTGGAAACGCGAACTGCAAAGTTAGAAGCAACTCAGTTTACCACCACAACCCAACTTATTGGTCGAGCGCAGATTGTTGCTAGCGAACTTCTGGCGGGCAATAACGTCGTTACTAAGACACCAGCACCTCGCAATGTCACACTTCAAGGTTTAGCTTCTTTAAGGTTAAACACCAGTTTTAACGGTAAAGATTCACTAGGTATAACAATAGGAGGTGGAAATATTGGATCATTGGGACAAACAAGAGCTGGATATTTAGGAACTTATGAGGGGAGAAGTGCTGATAACTCCAGTATTACTTTTGCACCCAATGTGGTTATTGTCAGTGGTATCCGCTATCGGTTTCTACCTTATCCAAATACCCAAGTCAACATTTATCCCCTGTCTGATGGAGCTAGTGAGATCGGTCTTTCTGGTCCCATCAACCCATATTTTGAATCGTCTTCTGCGACAGGTGCGAATGGGATTTCACGATTTTCACGACGGTCTTTGGTCTATAACTATGGAGATAGCGGACCCGGTATTGCCATACTTCAGGGATTAGGTAAACAGCTTCAATTCGGGATAGCGTACAGCGCACCAAACGGTAACAATCCCGGAGCTAATAATGGCTTGTTTAAAGGCAGGTATTTAGCTTTAGCACAGTTAATATACTACTCTTCTAATCGGAATTTTCGGGTGGCTGCAACTTACGTTAATACCTATAGTCCACCAAATACTCTAGGTTTTAGTGGAACAAATTTCGGTCCAGCAGTCGGGAGTAACCTGGTAAACAGCACCGTGGCTGGAGCGGGAACTGTGGGCAACCTTTATGGTCTACAGGCGTTCTATCAAGTTAATCCCAAGTTGGCAATTAATGGGTGGGTAAGTTATGGCGCACACCGCTATTTGGGGTATGGAGATGGTGAAGCTATGGATTGGGCGGTAGGACTGGCATTCCCGGATCTTTTTAGTCAAGGTGCTTTAGGAGGGTTTTTAGTTGGTATGGAGCCGAAACTCATCAGTCTTAGTAAGGGTGTAGATTTGGGAGCAGGTGCGGGACAAGCAGACAAAGACCTTTCCCTACACGTTGAGGCATTCTACCAATATAAAATCGGAGATCATATTGAGGTTACGCCAGGTTTGATCTGGATTACTGCACCGGATTCTAATTCCAGCAATCCTGATAGTTTATTTGCTTGGGTTCGTACTGTATTTAGGTTTTAACCTTTGACACTTCCCTGCCTTTTTCACCTCTGGCTGGAAATGCTGCTCGTGGCGACTCTGCGCCAGCAAGGGAGGCGGCAGCCTCTAAGACGGCATTCCCAGTCGGAGACTGGGAACGAGACAATTTTGATGGGTGAATAAGTTCGTAGTAAGGACTTTAGTCCTTAATTTGAGCGCCCAAGCGCTCACTGCAAACCAAGCATATAACCGACCCATCCATTTAATGCTACAGATGGATTAATCCGATAAAACGCTTCTGCACCATAAGTATTTGCTAAAGTTCCGGCTCCAGCCACAGTGCTGTTTACTAAGTTACTACCGATGACTAGGCCGGATCGCAGCAGGTACATCTATATCCCATGAAATTGTGAAAAAAGCAAGCGCTTTTGAAAGATATTCCAGTTTACTTGACATAAATTTACGTTTGAATTTGTTTGTGAAAGTGCTTGCTTTTTGTTGGAAACTGTGAAAAGCTGTGTTATATCAAACTACGGTTATCTGATAAAGATAAAGTAGTTTTTCAGGAGCTAATCTACTGGCAAGCTTCGTTAAGGAGCCGTAAGTTAAGGCGACTAGTAAGTTGGCAGGCAGATTTATTGTAGTGTGCAGCATCGGTGGGGTGAAGACTTTAGGGCTTACGCAAAACTAGACGCTACCTGAAAATATCGATGGGGGAAATTGTAGATGCTGAAGACGTTAACAACTGATTTTGAACTCGATTTAGAAGCAGATGTGCTGGTGATTGGAGGTGGCCCGGCTGGAACTTGGGCAGCTTGGAGTGCTGCATCAAGTGGAGCGAGAGTTGTCTTGGTAGACAAAGGATATTGTGGTACGACTGGATGCGCTGCTGCATCTGGAAATGGTGTGTGGTATGTGCCACCCGATCCAGAAGCACGAGAAACAGCAAAGGCGAGTCGGGAATCTTTAGGTGGGTTTTTATCCGATCGCAATTGGATGGATCGAGTACTGGATCAGACCTATGCAAACGTCAATCAGTTAGCAGAGTGGGGTTATCCCTTCCCTACCGACGATGAAGGTAAACCCTATCGGCGATCGCTCCAAGGGCCGGAATATATGCGGCTGATGCGGCGGCAAATTCAACGGGCAGGAGTAAGAATTTTAGACAACAGCCCCGCCTTAGAATTACTGGTAGATGACGATGGTGCTGTTGCTGGGGCAACAGGTGTGAACCGTCAAACTGGTGAGAAATGGATAGTGCGATCGCAATCCACAATTATCGCAACAGGCGGCTGTGCGTTTCTCAGTAAAGCGTTAGGATGCAACGTCCTGACAGGGGATGGTTATTTAATGGCGGCAGAAGCTGGTGCTGAGATGTCCGGTATGGAATTTTCTAATGCTTACGGCATCTCCCCCGCCTTTTCTTCAGTTACCAAAACCCTGTTTTATAATTGGGCAACTTTCACCTACGAAGACGGTACTGTAATTCCGGGGGCAAGTTCTCATAGACGTTCAGTAATTGCCGAGACATTGCTGCAACAGCCAGTTTACGCCATCATCGACAAAGCGGCAGAATCGATGCGGGCATCTATGCGTTTAGCACAGCCCAACTTCTTTTTACCCTTTGACCGTGCAGGCATTGATCCATTTACTCAACGTTTCCCGGTGACTCTGCGTTTAGAGGGAACTGTGCGCGGTACTGGAGGAATTCGGATTGTCGATGAGAGTTGTGCTAGTTCTGTACGGGGACTCTATGCGGCTGGAGATGCAGCGACACGGGAACTAATTTGTGGCGGATTTACTGGCGGTGGTAGTCACAATGCTGCTTGGGCAATATCTTCTGGCTATTGGTCGGGGAAATCGGCTGCTGAATATAGCCGCAGCTTGGGAGAACAGAGACGACTAGTTTTGGGAGTTGGGGAGGTAGGATTACAGTGTGGGGGCGATCGCTCCTTAGCAACTGATGAAGTGATTCAGGCAGTCCAAGCTGAAGTATTTCCCTACGAAAAGAACTATTTCCGTACACAACAAGGTTTAACCGAGTCTTTGGCTAGGTTAAATCATCTTTGGCAAGAACTCCGCAGTAGCCAGGTAACATCAGAAAAAGAGCTTCCCAGGGCGCGAGAAGCGGCGGCGATGGTAGCTACAGCACGGTGGATGTACAGCAGTGCCATTGAACGTAAAGAAACTCGTGGTATGCACAGACATCTAGACTATCCAGAACTTGATGCTAACCAGCAACATCACTTGATTAGTGGCGGATTAGATCAGGTTTGGGTGAAGAGTCTGCCTTTACATACTAAAGAAAAGTCACAATCCAAAATAGGAGCAGCAGTGTGATTGAGTTGGTCAGCGAGTCGCGGTGCATAGAATGTAATATCTGCGTGAATATTTGTCCAACCAACGTGTTTGACCGTGTGCCAGATGCGCCGCCAACCATTGCCCGACAGAGTGACTGTCAAACCTGTTATATGTGCGAATTGTATTGTCCAGTTGATGCTCTTTATGTTGCACCAGAGAGTGATATGACGACTTTAGTCAACGAGGCAGAATTAATAGAAGTTGGGCTACTGGGTAGTTACCGTGAAAACATTGGTTGGGGACATAAACGCACTTCAAAAGCAAAAGCCGATCAAACATTCCAAATTCTCAAGCAGATTAAATAGTAACGCGATGTGCAGCTTATCCTTAGAACCCCGCTTCCATTCCTCTCCCACACTGGGAGAGAGGTTTGGAGAGAGGTCAGAATATTAAGTCGCACGTCGTGTTAATTAAGTCTTTCAAAGGTGCAACTTCCATGCTCAAAGGCTCAACTTCCAGGTTCAAAGGCTTCCTAGTTCCCTCCTAACCAATAATTCCTTGATGGTACAGAGCAAGTATCTGTGGAATGAATCCAAAATCCAAAATCCAAAATTGTTTAATCCATTTGAAAATTCAGGTAAAATGCGATGACTATTGCACTAGACCGTCCACAAAAAACCAAGTCTGCTGAAATTCGGGAAAAACTGGGTTATCCGATCATTGATACGGATGTACATACCCAAGAGTTTCCCCCAGCATTCTTGGACTATTTAGAGCAAGTTGCAGGAACTGGGATCGCAGAGCGTTTTCAAGAACACTTACCCGGTGCATCTCGCTCTAAATGGTTCAAGCAATCTTGGGATGAACGCCGCACTTACCGCACCGCCCGCCCTCCCTTCTGGACTCGTCCCACTAACGATCCCCTAAATTTAGCCACTGTTAGTTTGCCAAAGTTGTTGCACGAACGCTTGCAAGAAGCTGGTACAGACTTTGCTGTTGTGTACCCCAACTTGGCAACGATGGCACCACACATCGGCAATGAAGAGATGCGGCGGGCTGTTTGTCGGGCAACTAATACTTACCACGCTGATATTTTCCGCCCTTATAGCGATCGCTTAACACCCATTGCTGCTATTCCAATGAATACGCCCGAAGAGGCGATTGAAGAATTGGAATATGCAGTGAAAGTGCTGGGACTCAAAGCAATTCAAATCCCCGGACACATTCGCCGCCCGATTCCCGCCTTCGAGAAGTATGGCGAAGAAGTAGCTAACGAAGCCATTTGGATTGACACCTTTGGCTTGGATAGCAAATATGATTACGATCCTTTCTGGGCTAAGTGCGTAGAACTGAAAGTTGTACCCACCACCCACTCTTCCGGTATGGGCTGGATCAATCGGCGTTCCATTAGCAATTACCAATACAACCATATTGGTCACTTTGCATCGGCTGCGGAAGCATTATGTAAATCTTTATTCTTTGGTGGCGTAACTCACCGCTTCCCCACACTCAAGTTTGCTTTCTTAGAAGGAGGTGCAGCTTGGGGTGCTAGTTTGTACACCGATTTAATTTGGCACTGGGATACTCGCAATAAAGACCATTTGGTGGAAAACAACAATCCCGCCAATATCGATCGCGAAGAACTGCTAGAACTCTATACCCGTTACGGTGGCGAATTAGTACATGGCCGTTTGGATCAGCTAGGTAGTGGTTTAGGTTTCCACGCTGAGTTATTATCTCCCCTAGAACCAGGAGATTTGGATGAATTCGCCGTTGCAGGAGTTACCAAGCCAGAGGATATCCGCGATCGCTTTTTGAATCACTTCTACTTCGGCACAGAATCAGATGATACCCGTGTAGCTCAAGCCTTTAACCGGAAAGCTAACCCTTATGGCGATGCCTGCGGCGGGCAAAGCCAACGTGTTAAAGCATTCTTGGGTTCCGATTCTGGTCACTGGGACGTACCTGATATTACTGCGATCGCTGCTAATACCTATTCAATGGTAGAACGCAAGATTATCACCGAAGAAGATTTGCAATACTTCCTGTCAATTCATCCCTTGGAGTTGTATACCAGCCTGAATCGTGACTTCTTTAAAGGTACGACTGTTGAAAAAACAGCAGATGAATTTTTGGCAAGCAAGGAGTAGAGGGAAGAAACTGAGGGACTAACAAAGGGATGATATATGGCGACTACCAAAAAATCACAAGTCATACTCCGTGCTTTTGATTCTAGAAATTTCAAGTTGTTCTACACAGGTCAAGCAATTTCTCTAATTGGTACGTCAATGACTCAGGTAGCTACTAGCTGGCTGGTATATCGCCTTACTGATTCTGCTTTGTTATTGGGTGTAGTAGGTTTTGCTAGCCAAATTCCCACATTGCTTTTAATTCCTCTGGGTGGAATTATCGCCGATCGCTCCAAGCGTCACCACATTCTCCTTGTCGCTCAAATTATGGGAATGCTGCGGTCTTTAGCTCTAACGTGGCTAGCCCTAAGCGGTACGATAAACATCTGGTACATTGCGTTTCTTGGTGTATTGCAGGGGATAATCAACGCCTTCGATATTCCAACTCGACAAGCCTTTCTACCAGAAACAGTCAGTAAGGAAAATCTTGGTAATGCGTTTGCGTTGTACTCTTCTCTTGTGAGTGTCACAAGTATGTTAGGGCCAGCGATCGCAGGTTTGTTAATTGCGGCTGTAGGTTCAGGGTTGTGTTTCCTTGTCGATAGTATCAGTTACATTGCTGTAATTATTGCTCTTTTAGCAATAAGGCTCGATCCCAAAAAAGCTGTGATTTCCACACGTAAACCTCTAGAAGAATTGAGAACTAGCTTTAACTACGCCATAGGGTTTTTGCCAATTCGCTCTATCTTGATTGGTTCGTTTTTAGTCTGCTGCGTCTGGGGATTTTACTTAGCTTTGGGGCCGATTTTTGCCAAGGAGACTTTACAAGGCGGGCCTAACACCTTTGGTTTCTTGATGACAGCTTCTAGTTTAGGAACCCTAGCCGGTGGTATCTATTTAACTAGGCAAGGAAATGTAAATGGATTAGGTAAAGTTTTGGTACTGGGCATAGCTTTTATGGGAGTGAGTCTGATTGTCTTTGCTCTATCTCGTGTGTTCTGGCTTTCGTTCCTCTCACTGTTGGCTGCTGGTTTCGGCTTTATTTTGCAGATAATTGCTGGACGAACTCTACTTCAGTTGTTGGTGAGCGATGAAAATCGTAGTCAAATCACCGGTCTTTACGTTATGGCATCTACAGGCGCAGTACCTATAGGTAACTTGATCGCTGGCGCACTGGCAAGCCGCATCGGTGCTGTCAATAGTATCATCCTTGGTGCGAGTTTCTGTATTCTCGGCTCACTCTTTTTTATGCAACAGATTTCTACTTTCCACGAGCAAGTAATGCGTAATTCATAACTCAATACTCTTGTACAGACGCAATTAATCGCATCTTTACTCACCACTTATGACTCAAATTAGGAGACTATCATGACGATCGCTCTAGACCGCCCACAAAAAACTAGGTCTGCTCAAATTCGAGAAAAACTTGGTTATCCAATTATTGACACCGATGTACATACCCAAGAATTTGAACCAGCAGTCTTGGATTATTTAGAACAAGTTGGTGGAACTGCACTTGTTGAACGTTTCAAAGAGAATTTACCAGGATCTTCACGTTTTAAGTGGTACAAGCAAAGTTGGGAAGAACGTTTTGCTTATCGCACAAATCGCCCTAACTGGTGGGGTCGTCCCACAAAAAATACTTTGAATTTGGCTACCATTAGCTTACCCAAGTTGCTGCATGAACGCTTGGAAGAAGCAGGTACAGACTTTGCCGTGGTGTACCCCAACTTGGCAACGATGGCGCCGAATATCGGTAACGAAGAAATGCGGCGGGCTGTTTGTCGGGCAGTTAACACCTACCATGCTGATATTTTCCGCCCTTATAGCGATCGCTTAACACCCATTGCGGCAATTCCCCTGCATACTCCCGAAGAAGGGATTGAAGAGTTGGAATATGCAGTGAATGTTCTCGGACTCAAAGCGATTCAAATCCCCGGTTATGTTCGTCGTCCAATTCCTGCCTTTGAGAAGTATGGCAAAGAAGTCGCTAACGAAGTGGTTTGGATTGATAACTTTGGCTTAGATAGCCAGTATGATTACGATCCATTTTGGGCTAAGTGCGTAGAATTAAAAGTTGTACCGACAACTCACGCTTCTAGCCAAGGTTGGACAACTCAGCGATCTGTCACCAACGCCCAGTACAATCACATTAATCACTTTGCCTTTGCAGCCGAAGCATTATGCAAATCGCTGTTCTTTGGTGGAGTTACTCGGCGCTTCCCACAATTAAAGTTTGCCTTCTTAGAAGGTGGTTCAGCTTGGGGTGCTAGTCTATACGCTGATATTATTTGGCACTGGGAAACCCGCAACAAACAACACTTGTTATCAAATAACAACCCTGCTATTATCGACAAAGAAGCACTCGTAGAGTTATATACTCGTTACGGTGGCGAACTGGTAGATGGACGCTTAGATAAAATTGGTGACGGTTTAGGATTCCACCATCAACTATTGGCTCCAGAAAATCCGGGCGAACTCGACGAATTTGAACTAGCAGGAATTGAAAAACCAGAAGATGTGCGCGATCGCTTCTTGAATCATTTCTACTTCGGTACAGAATCAGACGATACCCGTGTAAGCCAAGCCTTTAATCGTGCAGCTAATCCCTTTGGCGACAGAGTTAAAGCCTTCTTAGGTTCCGATTCCGGTCACTGGGATGTGCCAGATATCACCGCCGTTACTGCCAACGCCTACTCAATGGCAGAACACGAAATCATTACCGAAGAAGACCTCCGCTACTTCCTCTCAATCCATCCTTTGGAGTTGTACACCAGTCTCAATCAAGACTTCTTCAAGGGTACAGGTGTTGAGAAAGCCGCAAACGAATATTTGGCGGCTAAGAAATAACTGTCATTAGTCATTAGTCATTTGCAAAGGACTAATGACCAATGACAATCACAACGTTCCATGTTCCATTTCCTCTGTTCACTTGTAGCGTGGGTCTTACCCACTCTACATTTCTCTTAAATAACGAACCGCAGAGGCGCAGAGGACACGGAGAAATGAGAGTTGAAAAATATCCTAAAACTGATGCAAAAATCCTCTTTATTCCTCCTCCCTCTGCGTTCTCTGCGCGGCAGTCGCTCATGGGGGAAACCACGCCAGATGCTCCACTTGGGGAGACCCCAAGACCGCGCTGCCTTGTCTCTGTGGTTCGTTTATTTGGATAATTTATTGCTTACAAATCCCTAAAAGGACGGTTTTTTATGGTGCTAGAAATTACAAAACCAAAAGACTACATTGACCTAGCAACTTCTCTATCCAAGAAACTTGCTCAATCCGCAGTTGAACGGGATGCTAAAGCTGGAGTTCCAGAAGAGGAAATTAATAAACTACGTGAAAGTGGTTTGTTACCCCTGATTGTACCCAAGCAATATGGTGGCATTGGTGCAACTTGGATTGATGCCTTAAAAATTGTCAGAAAGCTATCAAAAGCTGATGGTTCAATTGGTCAATTATATGGTAATCATCTCAATTTGACGGCTTTGGGTCACGTTTCCGGCACACCAGCCCAAAAAGAAAAATATTATCGAGAAACTGCTAAAAATAACTTATTTTGGGCAAATGCCATTAATACAAAGGATACAAGGCTGAAAATTAACCCAGAAGGCGAGAATTTTCGGGTTAATGGTGTTAAAAGCTTTGGTACAGGTATTTCCGTGGCAGATTATCGGGTATTCTCTGCTTTAGAAGATGGCGTAGAATTGCCCTTCATATTCATAATTCCCAAAGACAGGGAAGGGTTAGTTTCTAATCAAGATTGGGACAATATTGGGCAACGTCGCACTGATAGCGGTAGTTATACATTTAATAATATCCTAGTAGAGAAAGATGAGATTTTAGGGCCATCCAATCCCCCTGATAGTGCCTTCTCAACTTTTCTTGGGATTATTGCCCAGCTAACAAAAACCAACGTTTATCTAGGAATTACCAAAGGAGCCTTCGCCGCCGCTCGTGAGTACACTAAAACTATTACTAAACCGTGGATTACATCAGGGGTAGATAGTGCGACTCAAGACCCATATATTCTGCATCATTACGGAGACTTTTGGGTGGAAATTCAAGCTGCGATCGCACTAGCCGACCAAGCAGCCGAGAAAGTACAAGCAGCCTGGGATAAAGATGTATCGCTGACTTACCAAGAAAGGGGAGAAGTTGCGATCGCAGTTTCCGCAGCCAAGGCATTAGCTAGCCGTGTAGGTATAGATATTACTAATCGGATCTTTGAAGTTACCGGAACTCGCGCCACAGCAACCAAATATGGATTTGACCGTTATTGGCGAGATTTGCGAACCTTTACCCTGCACGATCCTGTTGACTACAAATTGCGTGCGATCGGCGATTGGGTACTCAACGATCAGCTACCCGTCATCACCCAATATTCTTAGGGCATTGGTTATTTCTCTCTCCACCTTTATCCCCAAAGACGCGATGAATCGCGTCTCTACAAAATCTAAAATCTAAAACTTGTACTGAGCGAAGTCGAAGTATCCAAAATCCAAAATTGATATGACTCAACTAAAAACACTTCCTACCTACGACCCAAGTTTATTTGAGGGAGCTGCTGAAGCCTACGCTCAATATAGAACCAAATACCCACCCGTTGTATTCGATAAACTAGCCGAAATATTTAATCTCAATGGTGAAGGACGACTCCTTGATTTAGGTACTGGCCCAGGATTAATTTCAATTGCTCTGCGAACCAGATTTGAAGAAGTTGTGGCGATCGATCCCGATCCCGGCATGATTGCAGAAGCCAAACGCCAAGCAGCAGCAGTCGGAGCAAATAATATTACTTGGTTAGAACAAGGGGCAGAGTTAATCGACTCTAGTTTAGGGAAATTTAAGTTAGCCACTATTGGTAGAGCCTTCCACTGGATGGAACGTGAACTAGTCCTTGAACGCCTTGATGAATTGCTTATTCATGATGGTGGACTAGCACTGCTTCAGACTGGTGACAGCCCTTGGGAAAGCAATCTACCTTGGAAACAAGCTGCTGTTGGAGTAGTGAAGAAATGGTTAGGTGAAGAGCGCCGGACTGGACAACGAGGACAAGGCATTCGTAAACCAGTCGATCCTCCCCATGAAGTCGTAATTGGCAATTCGGCTTTTGCTCGTCAAGAAAACTATGAAGTGCCATTTGAAAAATCTTGGACTGTCGATAGTTATCTCGGCTATTTATACACTACAGCCTTCTCTCTGAAAATTTTCTACGGCGATAACGCCCCAGCATTTGAAAAGGATCTTAGAGAAGCGTTACTAGCAGTTGAGCCGTCTGGACATTTTACAGAAGAACTCAAAGCTACAATTTTAGTCGCTTGGAAGCACTAACAAAATTAAACGCTAACAATACAGAGTTTCACTTCCAAATTTAAATCTTCCACTAGCACCAGATTGGAGTGTGGCTCTCTCACTCCACTTCCTAAATTTTGCCTCCTAACAATTAAATTTTCAGTTCCTCGAGTCGTTGCAGGGTGGGTAATACCCACTCTCTTCCCTAATTTCATAAATGAAGTTTTTGAGTTTACAAAAAATACTTAATTATTGTAGATTTAAAATAAATTAATAGAGAAGATTTTTTGCTTTTACATTGCAATTAGTCATCATTTTTCTAACCACCTCAAGGGGAATCAATAAAACAATCTATGTCAGCTTTAAAAGGAAAATTTGAATTCAGAAAAAGCCAGAGAACAACACGTCGTTCCTTGTTGTTTGCTCTTGGCTACTGCTTAATACTATCAACAGCCCTATCAAGTTGTAGTGAAACAAAAAATAACACTCAGCAATCGGTAGCTTCCCCTGAGTCGGTGGCTTCATTTAGCACTACAGACAAATCAACTGAGAAGCAAGTAGTGCGGATTGTGCGTTCAAAACAACTTTCCGCTCTAGCAGTTTTAGAAAAGCAAGGTTCCTTAGAAAAGCGATTAGAGCCTCTGGGTTTTAAAGTACAGTGGGCTGAGTTTGCGGCTGGTCCACAACAGCTAGAAGCCTTGAATGCAAATGGACTGGATATCGCATCTACAGCCGAATCGCCTCCTGTATTTTCACAAGCAGCAGGAGCGCCTCTTGTTTATCTAGCTACCACACATCCCAGTGGTAAAGCAATTTCACTTTTAGTTCCCGTAAATTCTCCGATTAAAAGTGTCACCGATTTGAAAGGAAAAAAAGTAGCTTTCCAGAAAGCCTCCATTGGTCACTACCTATTAGTTAAAGCATTAGAAGACGCAGGACTAAAACTCAGCGATGTCCAATCAGTTTTTCTAGCGCCGCCAGATGCAAATGTGGCCTTCAGTCAGAACAAGGTAGATGCTTGGTATATTTGGGAGCCATTCGCTACCAGAAATGAACAAAAGAAAATAGCTCGTGTTTTAGCAGATGGTGGTAAGTTGCGAGATACTGGCAACTTTTACTCAACCTCACGCCAGTTTTATCAGGCTCATCCTGACGTAATCAAAGTGTTTCTAGAAGAGCTACAAAAGACAGAAATTTGGACTAAAGATCATCCGAAAGAAGTTGCACAACTGCTTGCTCCTGTAACTCAGCTAGATCCACCGACTCTAGAAATAATGCATGATAAATATGACTATGGGGTGCTACCAATTACAGAGAAAACTATTATCAAGCAACAGGAAGTTGCAGACAAGTGGTATAGCTTAGGACTTATCCCCAAAAAGGTGAATGTTAGAGACGGGTTTTTGACACCTGAAGAGTACGCCAAAATCACTCCCTCAGACGTGTTAGCGAATAAGTAGTTATCCCCAACCAGAAATTAAAACACAGGAGAATATTATGACTACCTCGACTTTTTACTTACAACCCATTTTTGCAAGACCGGAATGCATGCCGCTTTTTATATCGTTTGGAAAAAAATATTCCTTTAATTAGTCCCATCTTTCTTCATCCTTTAGTGAGGACACATCCAGAGAGATTTCTCAACTAGACTAAAAGACTTGATTCACCAAGATAAATCTATATATCAATCCTGAATCATTTGTGAAAAACAATAACCCCGACCTCTCAAAGAAGTCGGGGTTATGCAAGTTGCAATTATCATAAATAAAACAAGATTGCTATAGTTATCTTTATATAAATAAATCAAAAGATAATAAAAATTGTCTAAATGTCACGCTAGATCCTTATAAAGATAAATATTAATAATTTTATTGTTTTCTTTAAAACTAGTGTTTATCAATACTTCATTTCCAGAACAAACTCGATAAAATCTAGAGTGAAATTGATGGTTGTTATCACTCCTTAAAAATGCGATAACGAAAAATCTTAAATTTAAATAGACAAAAAATGTTATGGCATTTTTAAAATCTTTGGAGACTCTCAAGTGTTCTAGTAAGCTGCTGCAATCAAAAATCAAAAAGACAAAGACTGTATATGAGTATAGCCTAAATACTAAATCTAAAGATGGAGTACTTACACCATAAGAATATGCAGCATTCACACCTGATTCAATTAAATCTAATAAGTAAATAATTTAAATCAACTTTACCAAGCTGGAGATTTAAGTTATTAACTGATGTTTTTGTAGAATCATTCAGACATGAAGTATGTTTTTTCAAAGCACCTATAATACCAATTTACTACATAAGAAAAGAGATTTGTTCAATTAGCGTAATCTCAATTTTTAATCATAAATTGGTGTTCTAGGAGGTTGATAGAACAACTTCCTATTATCTTACTTGCTTTTGAAAGTAAGACTGACAACTTAAAAGCTAAAAATTACGAGGAAAATCACAACTGATGAACAAGCTATTTCAACCACAACGCCGCACAGTTTTAAAGCGTATTGTCCAATATTCAGCACTGGGACTGTTTACTTTATTATCTCCCTTTGCAGCTAGCCTTGTGCAAAGCAGCCAAGCGCAGACCGCCAAAGTAATTAACTTGGCCTATCAAAGTTCTGGTGATATTGTCAAAGCCAGAAAATCTGTTGAGCCACGTTTCAAAGCATTGGGTGTAACCGTGAATTGGGTTGGGCCATTTGCAGCCGGACCGCAATTGATAGAAGCGTTGAATACAGGTAAGGTGGATATTGGTAGTGTCGGAGAGACACCTCCAATATTTTCCCAAGCCACAATCCCAGGCGTCCCTCAATTTGTCTATATTTCTGGACGCACGCCCACCGATGGGACAAACCAAGGTATTGTAGTGAAAGCTAATTCTCCCATTAAGACAGTAGCGGATCTTAAAGGTAAGAAAATTGCTTTTCAGGTAGGGTCGAATGCACAGTATTTACTAGCAAAAGCTTTGCAAGAGGTAGGGTTAAAAATTAGCGATATTCAAATCGTTGCTTTGACTCCAACTCAAGCCCGCGACGCCTTTCTTCAAGGCAATGCTGACGCCTGGGTGGGTGGCGATCCCTTGTTAGCTGCTGTGCAAACTACTAATACTACTCCGATTCGGATTTTGAGAAATGCAGCCGGAATTAACACCCTAGGCGGATTTTATCTTGGCAGGCGTTCATTTGTCACCCAAAATCCGACATTGGTGCGAGTGTTTTTAGAGGAAGCAGAGACGGCAGGGGAATTTGCTGAAAAAAACCCAACCATAATTGCCAACGAGTTAGCTCCAACTCTGAATTTAGATGTAGCAATTGTGGAAAATGTGGTACGCCGTAGTGCTTATAGATTGAGAAGACTGACACCTGCGATCATTGCCCAACAGCAGGGCGTTGCTGATTTTTACTTTGCACAAAAAGCCATCCCACGTAAGGTAGATATCCAACAAGCGGTTCTTCCTAATCTACAATATCAAGGCATCACACCTGATAATATCAAGTAACAGTAAACAGGTAGAGGCAGGTTTATTCAGCTATTAAGTTGGCTGGCTTTATTAGTTTGCCAAGATAGCTGTAAAATTTTGCTGAAAACACTTGCTTGGCGTTAATTTCTCCAGCATAGGCAGTAAATGCGATCGCCAGAATTTGTATTCCTTGCTCTGATGGCAGAATTCTCAACTGCCGCATCAACATCTATTCCATCCACTACTGACATCCCAATTTTCCTTAAAAGTTTATAGAAAGGGGCGGGAAACTGCATCCCCAGGTGTCTGTAGAGGAATAGCCACCCCGCCGCTTTAGTCATTAGTCATTGGTCATTGGTCATTGGTACTAATGACTAATGACTAATGACTAAAAACTCCACCCACAAGGGGATGGAGTTTTTTGTTTATTTTTATACCAGATATTGCAATGTAGCAGATGCTATAACTCTGAGTGCATCTATCTAGGATTATAGAGGTAGGGTTGTGTACTACATCAACTATCCTGACTTTTCACGTTATGTGCAAAAGCCACGAGAAACCTAACCCCCTACCCTACTAGCGTTGGGGGAAAATTCAAAGTCTCTCTCCTTTAAGGATAGGAGAGAGATTTTCCAGATACCGTGAAAAGTCAGATCAACTATCATGCAAGCTATTTAAGCTAGTATATAGAGTTGTTTCAATCTAGGGGATGAGAATATGAGGGTTTGGCTTGCCTGCTTTTTGGTGCTGTTTGCTTTGGCGGAACTGTTTGACTGGTTGCAAGAGTTTAATCTGCCATTACCTATCTATATTTTGGGTGGCGCTTTTTTAGCTGTTGCTTCTAACTATGATAAAATATTTGACTCTTATTTTGCTGATTCCAGCATTGAAGCATCACTCGAACAGCCCCAGTTAGATTCACTAACCCCATCTACTAATCCGATTTCTTTCCCAATTGCCAGTCCTGTTGAAGATGCTCAAATATCTCAAGCAGATGATTAAGCCGATCGCTTGTCTTATTCTATGGTTGACGCTGCACCAAGCCAGCTTTCAGAGTAGAAATACGCCAATACCTCTAACCAGCGAGTAAATTGCTACATTAATAGGAGCTTCAGGTTAACTAGTTTTAACCTAGAGTCCGAAAATTCAGTTCTGCGCCTGCAACATCTACCCAATTCAGGCTACCGCCTCAATGCCGTGATTAGTAGACTATTAAAAAAACTCCGTGTCCCCTTTGTCAAAGTTCAGGATTCCCGTGAAACTTCTAAGAACAAAAGCTGGCTGCAAATTATTTTTGTTACCAGTGTAGGAGTTACCGCCCTTATCTGGGGAGTTCGGGAACTCAAATGGTTACAGCCTTGGGAGTTAAGAGTTTATGACCAGATGTTGCGATCGCATCCAGCAGAAGCACCCGATCGGCGGATTTTGCTAGTAAAAATCACTGATCAGGATCTCAAACGAGAGAAATGGACTCTATCACATCGGACAATCAATCAGCTGTTAAAGAAAATAGAGTCTTATCAACCGCGAATTGTTGGTTTATATATTTTCCAACCAGAAGACAGTAATTTGGCGACTAATTTCCCAAATCAAGATAACATTATCAGCACTTGTTTGTTCAGCAGTTTGGGTAGAGATGAAATTCCACCACCGCTTAATTTCCCTATAGATAATGTTGGGTTTAGCGATGTGGTTGCTGACAATGAAGACGACCAAATTCTCCGCCGCAGTTTGTTATTTGCTTACTCTACAGACAAAAAATGTACAACATCATTTGCATTTGGTGCCCTAATTGCAATTGATTATTTGCAAAAACAAGGTATTGAATACCAGTTCACTAAAAAAGGAGATTTTCAGTTAGGTAAAACTCTGTTCCCGCGTTTACGAGCTAATTCTGGTGGCTACCAACATTTGGATGCAGATGGCTATCAAATATTATTAAATTACCGTCATCCTAACAGCCTCGCTGATCAAGTGACCCTCTCACAAGTCCTCAGTGGCCGAGTCAACCCCAACTTAGTTAAAGACCGTCTTGTAATTATTGGCACCACAGCAGCTAATCTCCTTCCAGGTGGCTTTTATACGCCTTACAGCGCTTTGCCAGATCAACCAGCCAAAATGCCTGCTCTGTTTGTTCATGCACAGATAGCAAGTCAAATCATCAGTACAGTGTTGGATGGGCGATCGCTAATTTGGTATTGGCCTAACTGGGTGGAACTTATTTGGGTATGGGGCTGGTCGCTTTTAGGTAGTATTTTAGCATGGCGGTGGCAAAATCCGTTGATGTTGCTAGTGGTGGAAGCGACAACTCTACTTGGCTTAGTAGTAATCTGCGTTGCTTTGTTTTTGCAAGCCGGATGGGTGCCGTTAATCCCTCCGGCTCTAGCTTTGGTGATTAGTAGTATCTGTGTGCTTGCTTATACTAGCTACCAAAATCAGCGTCAAACTCAGGTGATTATTCTGCAAGTTGAAAAACAACAAGAAGCGATCGCGCAATTAAATGTACTCTTAGAAGATAAAACAGCATTTCCCGACTCGTCTCTTGATTTTCCTCCCCCAGCTGATTCACCAGAAATAAAATCAGGTGATTTGCTTTTAAGTGGACGCTACAAAATCTCTAAAAGTCTTGGTGCTGGTGGATTTGGTCGGACTTATTTAGCACAGGATACTCAACTACCGGGTAATCCTATTTGTGTAGTTAAAAAGTTAATGCCAGCCCGTCAAGATACACGATTTTTGCAAATTGCTCGCAGGTTGTTTAATAGTGAAGCTGAAATATTACAATCTTTGGGTAAACATCATCAGATTCCTGAACTACTTGCTTATTTTGAAGATAACCAAGAATTCTATTTAATTCAACAATATATTGAGGGACATACCCTAAGTGAAGAATTACCACCTGTACAGAATGTACAAAACGAATCATTTGTAATGGAAATGCTCAAACAAGTTTTAGAAATTCTAGAATTTGTTCACCAGCATCGAGTGATTCATCGTGATATTAAACCGACTAATATTATTAGATGCGCTGAAGATAATCGCCTGGTATTGATTGACTTTGGGGCTGTAAAATTGATGCAACCACCGAGTATTGACCAAACAGAATTAGCCACAGTCGCCATTGGGACGCGGGGTTATGCACCTCCAGAACAATTTGCCGGTCATCCCCGCTTATGTAGTGACATTTATGCTTTAGGAATGATTGGGATTCAAGCCATAACTGGGATAGCACCGCAAGAACTCCATCCAGATGCAGAAACGGGTAATGTGATCTGGCGGCAAGCAGCAGAAGTCAGCGAAGAATTAGCGGCAATTTTAGATAAGATGGTTTACTATCATTTTAGCGATCGCTATCAATCAGCCGCCGCAGTTTTACAAGATTTGAAACGTTTTTGAATTAATTGAACTGGGGATTGGGGACTGGGACATGCATCAATTCACTTCTAGCGCCCCTAAAGCTTTTAAAGCAGATATTGTGGTGATTCTGTCCCGATTTGCTTGCAGACTTGCTTAATCAAGCACTCTGTCACATATTCCATCACCACAGGTTGCTGTGTGAATCCTCCTGTATTGCTTTCTATCAAGCTACGCCAGCATAAAGATTCGAGGACTGACATTAATTTAGGCTTAGGCAATATTGGTGTGAAGGCTGTTTGCAATTCTGTGGAGGAAAACTTGCCCCGATTAATTGCCAGCCAGTACATCACTTGCTGCTCAGAGGTGGAGAGTCTTTTGAATTGTTGTTCTAGGAGATTGCCAATACCCTGAAATACGGTTGTGCCTTCGGCAAAGAAGCAGGCGATGTTACCTTCATGTAAGTCCCGAATGGAGGTGGCGGCAATTTTCAAAGCTAGGGGATTACCACCGTAACACTCAACCAGTTGGCGGGTTTCGTCTTCGGAGCCTGATAGCCCTTTGAGTGTCAGAATCTTTTGTCCGGCTGCGACTTCTAATCCTGATAAAGCAAGGGTACGAACTGGCAAACCATCACCTTCCAAAGCCGCGACTTCAGTAGGCTTTTCCCGACTGGTGAGCAAGACAGAGCTTTGATGCCCAGTTTCTCCTAATCGCCACAGGAGTTCGCCATAGGGTTCGTAGCCCTCACGGTAACAGCCTGTCCCTTTACCTTGCTGCAATAATGTGTCGAAATTATCCAGAATTAGCAAGCATCGAGATTTGCGGAGGTACTCGATTAAACAAGTAATTTGCTCATAAGGGGAAGCAGGCAATATGGTAACTTGTTGATGAGAAAGGATTTTGACGCACTCCGTCGCCTTGTCATGGAAAAAAGGTGCATGTCGGAGCGATCGCCAAATCACATATTCAAATTCTCCCTGTAATTGTTCTGCTAACTTCACCGAAAGTGCGGTTTTTCCCATACCACCCATACCTAGCAGTGCCACTACACGAGAGCGATCGCGCACAATCCATTGGCTGAGGGTTTTTAATTCAGTAGTACGTCCATAAAACTGGGAAACGTCGATTGCTTCCCCCCAGTTTGTGTAGTTTGTGGAGGGTTGAAAGTTGAAAGAGGCGCTGATGTTTCTATTCTTTTGTAGCTGTACGGTTCGCTTCAGTACTCCGTGCAGGTTCTTTTTGATCACTTTTTCGCCCAAAGCTTGAGAGAGCGATCGCCATAAATCCGAGCCAACATCTTTGATGTGACCGGGGTCATAAGTGACTGCTCGCGCCATTTCTAGGTAAGTTTTCCCTTCCCAAGCGTAGCGAAATACGATTTCTTGCGCTCTCGTTAAGCGTCCTCGTTCTAATAATTGCTCAACTAGTGCGATCGCTTCTTCAACTGTCATTTATTTCAGTGGTAATACAGGGTAACTACAATATTCCCACCCTAAACTTGATTTTTTCATGAAGTTTACGTAAATCTACGAAAAAGACCCGACCTTTTCCCGACCTTTCTCCGACCTTTTCCGACCGACAAACTTGATACCAGACCCTTAGAGTAATTTGTAAGATCACATCGATCGAAAATCTAACCAAATACCCAAGGCAAAGACATGACTTATTACTATTTCGGCACAAGTGGAAATGATTATCAAAATTACACTGGTTCAGACAGTATTCTTGCATTCGGTTATGAGGGAAATGATACTATCTATGGCAATACTAACAACGATGACCTCAATGGAGGTAGTGGCAATGACTACCTAAATGGTTGGACAGGTAACGATAAAATATACGGTGACTCTGGTAGTGATACTTTATCCGGTTACTCTGGTAACGATACTTTATACGGTTCTAACTCAACTGCCTACAACAGTTATGAATATGATGTCTTAAATGGTGGTAGTGGCTACGATACGTTTGTTTTAGGTACAAACTATAGTGGAAACTTTTATCAGGGATCTGGCTACGCTACGATCCAAGACTACAATGGTGCGAATGACTATATCCAAGTCAAAGGAAGTGCAAGTTCTTATTATCTTAGTAAAACTGCAAATTATGGGGGAAGTAGTGCCCTTGATACAGCGATCTATCAGAACAATGGTGACTTGTTAGCAATAGTTCAAGATACAACTAGTATACAGTTAACCAGCTATTATTTTACCTTTGTCTAGTCCTACTACAGTGTTGAAATAACTTTACAGTTATAGCAAGGGACTTGGAGGTTAGGACATTAACTGATGATAAAACCTATATACAAACAGACTTTCAACCCAGTTCCCAGCGATGCACTGAGCTTGTCGTTGGCGCAGCCTCTCCAAGAGTTGTGTCCCCAGCGATGCACTGAGCTTGTCGAAGTGTCCCCAGTCCCCAGCTATATATTAACCCGCTCCTGTCAACACTATAAAAACACATTTTCCTAGTTTTCAGCAAAAAAAATCGCCCCCTGAATTGAGGAGGCGCATCACCTTGTAGAGACGCGATATATCGCGTCTCTCGTTTTAGCTAGCAACGTATTCTTGGACATTAGCCCGACGGCGACGCAGATGAGCCAAAGCTTGATGCTCTAACTGGCGGACGCGTTCACGGCTGAGATTCAATCTCTCACCCACTTTCGCCAATGACATTTCATTACCATCTTCCAAACCAAAGCGTAAAGCTACAACTTCTCGCTGTTGCGGGGTTAGTTCCGCTAGCAGGTTGTTCAAGTCTTGGCGTAAGAACTCCTGGTTGGTGTAATACTCTGGTGATGGTCCATCATCTTCGAGCATTTCTTGCAACTCGGTATCCTGGTTTTCACCAACTCGCACATCCAAAGACACTGGTTGACGAGCCATATTCAGGTACTCCCGAATCTGAGCCGGTTCTAGTTCCAGTGCTTTGGCAATTTCGGCTGGACTCGGCGATCGCCCCAAGGTTTGAGCTAACTCGCGTTGCACTTTTTTGATTTTGTTCAGTTTCTCGGTAATATGGATCGGTAAGCGGATAGTACGACCTTGTTGAGCGATCGCACGGGTAATGGCTTGGCGAATCCACCAGTAAGCATAAGTCGAGAATTTATAACCCCTCATTGGGTCAAATTTCTCCACACCCCGCTCTAATCCTAGTGTTCCTTCCTGAATTAAATCCAGAAACTCCATATTCCGCTTTTGATATTTTTTAGCAATAGCAACTACCAAGCGCAAATTCGCTTCGATCATTTTTTGCTTTGCCCGCTTACCTTGCGCCACCGTTTGTTGCACTTCGGTTTCCGATTGTTGAACGTGGTCAGCCCACTCTGACATATTCGGTTCGCGTTGCAGTTTCTTCGCCAAAGCTTCCTTAGCGTCGATGAGCGTCATCATTTGTTGCACCTGCTTCCCAAAGACAATCTCTTGTTCGCGGGTTAGCAGTGGTACACGACCAATTTCTCGCAGATAGGTTCGCACCATATCAGCCGTGAATCTGGTGTTGAGGTTTTCAGTTTGGGTATTGACAGTAGGCATTGGTGCGATGTCCTCTACTCCGTAAGTACAATGTATATTTTCTTAGTAAACTGAATCTGGAAGGTAGTACATCTATCACGAAATATTGGAAGCTATCAAAAGTAATTATCAATTGATTCAGCCGTTCTTAAGACGGTAAACCCCCAATGATCGGTTCCCCTACCTTCCCTAAATTTTCAATTTCTTATAAGCACGTTGGTTGTTTTTGAGAATTCTTCTTTTGGCCAGTTACTAACGCAACTGGAAAATCCGAAGTCGGTATGAGTTCTACTTAGCTTTATAGTACAATAAATCAGGCAGATAGTAAACTATCTTCAGATAAAGCCTATAATTATAATTCAAAAGCGGTCGTTAGAGAAAAAATTTTAAAGTTCCTTGAAATTACTGACTACATCTATAGTGACGCGAAAAACCCCTCTTCTGTTGCGAGAAAGTAGCCGGATAACCGAACTTAATTTACTGTGACAATGGAGGGATGTTACGAATTGGGCATGGAGCATGGGGCATGGGGCATTCACGAATGACCAATGACCAATGACTATCTAAAATCCCAGGTCGGCTTTGGCTAGTTCAGCAGCTGCGAATACTTCTGCGTCAGGTTTTTCTTCCCAGGCTGGCTCACCAATTTCTTCGTAAAAAGTTGCGTCGTAAGGCCGGGTACGTACTACTACTGGCATGGGAACGGCATGACCCAATATTAAAGCTTGTTGCTTCGAGTCTAATTTTGCCAACACCGATCGCAATCCACTACCACCAGAGACACCCGTGAAAATCGCGTCAATGTCTTTTTCATCATTCAGCAAAGCGGTAATGCGAGTCCCAATCTGGGACATAACTTCATTATCTATGCCTGATGGACGTTGATCAACTACCAAAAGTGTGACAAAATACTTACGCAGTTCACGGGCAATAGTCCCAAAAATAGTACTTTGTACCACTCCTGGGTCTAGAAAACGGTGCGCTTCTTCAATGGTAATCATCAATGGCGTGGGGCGATCGCAAGGATTTTTGCTTTGGAGAAATTTATCTGCTTTCTTGACATAATGCTCGTGAATCCGCCGGGTGATCATATTCGTCACCAACATATAAGAGAGCATATTAGACTGGGAACCAAATTCTATCACAACATTCTTCCCAGATTCCAGGCACTGCACAATTTTACTAATATAATTCTGGGGGCAAACCGCTCGCATATACTTCAAACTATCCATCCGCAAGAGTTTGCGCTGCAATGCCATAATCGAGCCTTTGTGTCCACGCTTCTCGTCGCAGAACATCTCGATTTCTTCGTTACTCATATTCAGCAACTGGACAATCCAAGACTTACCAAACTCGCTATACAAAATATTGGCGTTATCGAGGGCTGCGTCAGAGAGTCCTAAATCTCGACTACATAACTTAATATCTTCAACTTCTATTTGCTCATAACTCAAATAAAGTTCTTGAGCATCACGCACACCCCGGCGCTTTGTCGATTCGGGGTCGAGGGTGTAAACTTCGACTTTACTAGGAAAAAGTTGCTTTAATCCTTTAACAGTACTGACATTTTTACCTTCTGCAACAGCTTCCCAGCCATACTCAGAGTGCATATCAAAAATCAAGTTAACTGCGGCATTTTTACGGATAACGCCAGCTAAAAGTAGCCGTGTTAGAAATGATTTACCAGTACCAGATTTCCCAAAAACCCCATTACTTCGTTCTACGAAGCGGTTTAAATCGATGCAAACCGGCACATCCATATCTAAAGGTTTGCCGATGGAAAAATTGCGCCTTTGGGGGTCATCTTCCCAACCAAATACCCGGCGAAAATCGTCAACACTTGCTTCGTAAACCTGACTAAAGTGGCTAGGAATAGTTTTAACGGGTAACAATTCCATCGTCGTGCTGGTTTGTGGCACAAATGAAGCCAAACCCGTCAGCGATGGCACAAAAGGATTTGCCGATTTGCCATTTGTTGGGGAGAAAGATTCTTCCGATTCGGGAGTGAACATCAACATCGGCGCAAGGTTGATAGTACCATAAGTACCACTTCCGGCTAAAACATCTCGTAAAAAAGTGTCTTCCCAACTGGGGGGATTAGCAATAATTCGGGCATTAGCAGCTCCCAATGCTACATCTGTCAGCATACAAAAAAAACGCGATCGCATCCCTTGCACAACCAGAAACTTACCCACCCGCATATCTTCCACAGAAATGTCAGGATGCAATCGCACTTCTAACCCTTCAGTCAGAGAACCTTGAATAACCGAACCTAATGGTTGTCTCGAATTCATCTGATTTGTCATTTGTCATTTGTCATTTGTCATTTGTTTTTCTCTCCCCAGTCCCCAGTCCCCAGCGATGCACTGAGCTTGTCGTTGGCGCAGCCTCTCGTAGAGAAGTGTCCCCAGTCCCCATTCCCCAGCGATGCACTGAGCTTGTCGTTGGCGCAGCCTCTCGTAGAGAAGTGTCCCCAGTCCCCAGTCCCTAATCAATCTGAATCGAAGTTGGCGAACTTCCCGTTGGTGGAGTAGTACTAATTAACGGTTTGCGGAATTGGGCATAAAGGCGATCGCGCCAGGTAAAGAATGGTTCATAATCTATATTCTCGGCAAAGATTGGCAATCCTTTACCTCTAATAGAAGCTGGCAAATCCAGATAGGGGCCAGGGGGAAACTTGAGCAATATCGATAAGCCAGCCACGGCTAAGTCAGCTAAAGTCGGCTCATCTCCTGTTAAATAAGGGCTATCTGCCAATAATAAAGTCAAGGCTTCTAAGTCTTGTTTTAAGGATGCGATCGCTGACTGTATCACATCTGGACTGTAACCAACGCCAAAACCGAACAGTGTCAAGAAATCAGTCGGCACTCCTTCAACCAGACTTTTAAATATATCGGGTGTTGAGGTGGGTAATAAAGACTTGCGGAAATTTTGATCTTGACTTATAGCAGCAAATAGTGCTTTGCGACCTTTGATGCCTATAGACTCATCCGCCCATTCTTCTATTAATAAAGTTAAACCCCGTTTTTTGGGATCTTGCGGTATTATTGGGCGATCGGGATACTCTAAGTCTAAATACTTAGCTATCTCCGTAGAATCCGCAATATATTTATTACGATCCTTTAATACCGGGACTTGTTTCTGACCAGTCAGCCGGAACAGTTCTACTTGCCCAATCCCAGGCGTAACATCTATTTTGCGGTAATCTAGTCCTTTAAAATCTAGAATTAGGCGCACTTTCTCTGAGTATTGAGAGAGTTCCCATTGGTATAATTCCAGCATTTCTTGTATACCTTGTAACTGGTCAACTTCTTAACTTTACAATTGTATCTTTAGTTTAAGTAATTTTTATTGGCATTAGCGCTCTTCTATGAATCTGGAGAGGGAATAATCCAGGCGATTAGAAATCGCGGCTACACAAACTCTCGTCCACCGACACGGACTAAGCTGTTGCGCTTTTAATTTGCACTAATATTTTTTGAAGATGATTGTGGGGTGGGCAACATGAGCGCCCTGATAATGCAACTTGTACACGTAACAGCTTAACGTCAAAATAGGGTTTCAAATTTAATCTGAGGATAGTAATAAAAGAGCGTTAGTTGCTTAGTTGTCTCTTTAATTGACATTAGGTTTAACTGATGCTTGATTTTTAGTAAAATTACTAATGGAAAAAATATTTTTTTCTGATTGATTAAAATATCAAATAACTAAATAATTTGATTCGGTATATTTTAGAAATAAATCTAACCGCTCAGTCTTGAGTCTTCAGCCGTCAATTTAACTTCTGTCACCTTTAGCGTCAGTTAGAATATTTAGGTATTAATTCTCTGTACTTTTGCTGCTGAATAATCAATGGTTAATTCCCAGATATGGTCTTCTTCCGTATTGGATTCAGGATTTTTGAATCACCTATTGGTTTACGTACAAGTTTGTATATAAATTGGCCTTTCAAGTAGACTCTTTCTCCGAAGTTCATCTAACCCTCCAGGAGACCCCACCATATTGCTCTTAGCAATTGGTGGTGGGTAGTTTACTGTAACTCATAACTTCTAGCTGTAAGATTTTCAAACACTCTTAGATTTTACGCTACACCAAGTGGGGCTTTTTAACTCTTTTTGGTGTGATGCAGAAAATTTGCTCAATATACATAAAAAATATATGCTAGATATATTTCATACTTATTAGGGTGACGATAAGGGTTGATGCTTTACCACACAAGCAGAAATTCTTCTGAGAAAAAATCTTACTTACCTCTTCCGTTAGATTTTGTGACTAACAAAATGTTATAAATCTTTATGTAATGTGAGAACAAAAAGACAAACAAAATTTATGAAGACAAATTACAGCAAATTGCTGACCATGTTGGCAGGCATAGCAGGATTTACTAGTTTTAGCTTTCTGGTTACTTTACCATCTGATGCGAAATCGGCACTAAATCCTAACCCCAGTATTTTCAACGAAGCTCCCTACAATCAGAGTCAACGCCTTCAAGCAAACGCTCAATACACACCTACTGAGGCTGCTTCCCAAAGAGAAAAGGGCAATACCAAAGCCGAAGAAGTAGCACAAAAAAGTGGTGGAACGTTAAATTCCAGACCAAGTATTTTCAACGAGCCTCCCTATAACCGTGGTGGTGGTGCCACACCTGCTGAAGTTCCACTCCGCACCCCACGTCCTACCCCGGAAACTCAACCTACCACACCACCAACAGAAGTACCATCTACTGAAACACCTACCACGACTCCACCAGGCCCGGGGGCAAGCAGCAATCAAAGCAAAAACTTGTTAGCCTTAACAGAGTCAAACGCTTCCTTTACCACCTTAACCAAGGCTTTGAAAGCAGCAGGGTTGACCGCAGCTTTGCAAGGCAAAGATAACTTAACTATTTTTGCACCCACTGATGCAGCTTTTGCTAAGTTGCCACCAGATGCTTTACAAGAATTGTTAAAACCAGCCAACAAAGAAGTATTGCTCAAGATTTTAACTTACCATGTAGTACCTGGTAAGGTATTGTCCAGTGATTTGAAGTCTGGCGAAGTTAAAAGCCTTGAAGGTGGCACAATCAACGTTAAGGTTGATCCTGCTACTGGTGTTACCGTCAATGACGCTAAAGTTACCCAGGCAGATATCACAGGCAGCAACGGTGTAATCCACGCAATTGACCAGGTAATTTTACCTCCTGACTTGTAGTTCTGAGATATCAGTACAACCTGTAGCAGACTAGGTTGGCATTAAGTATTAATAGGAAAAATCCCGTTCAGATGTTAATTTTGGGCGGTTTTTTTTGTAATAGTGCCTAACCGTTCTTCCAGAATGGTTAGGCAGTTATACAGAACATCAGCGACGGTCGTTCCGATGATCGGAAGTTGACACTTCGACTGATTGCGATCGCACACAGCAATCATACAATGTCCAGTGAGCAACGCTGTAGGCGTTATCTTTACTGACTTACTCAGACTTTTTTGGTTATAGGCTCGATATTACATCTCGTGCAACTGCTAAAGTCTGATCAATATCCTCTTCAGTGTGAGCAAAAGACGTAAACCCAGCTTCAAATTGAGAGGGTGCTAAGTAAACACCACGCTCTAACATCCCGCGATGGAAACGTCCGAATTTGGCTGTATCAGACTTTTTCGCATCTTCGTAGTTATGAACTGGACCAGAGGTAAAAAATAAGCCAAACATGGCGCTGATTTGACCACCACAAACCTCATGACCATTTTCTTTAGCAATTTGCAGCAAACCATCTGCTAGCTTTTTAGTAATCCGCTCAAGATACTCGTAAGTACCTGGCTTTTGCAGCAATTCTAAAGTCTTAATGCCAGCAGTCATCGCCAAGGGATTACCAGAAAGAGTCCCAGCTTGATATACCGGACCTGCGGGCGCAACCATTGACATAATATCTCGGCGACCACCATAAGCCCCGACTGGCAAACCACCACCAATTACCTTGCCCAAGGTCGTTAAATCGGGAGTAACCCCAAATTTTTCCTGCGCGCCGCCGTAAGCAATGCGGAAGCCTGTCATCACCTCGTCAAATACCAATAAAGCTCCATGCTCGTGAGTCAGTTCCCGCAATCCTTCTAGGAACCCAGCATCAGGTGCAATAAATCCGGCATTGCCAACAACTGGCTCAAGAATGACACCAGCAATCTCATCGCGGTTTTCTTCAAACAAGGCTTTAACTGCTTCTAAGTCATTGAAAGGCGCGGTTAGAGTAGTACTAGTTGCCGCTTTAGGTACTCCCGGTGAGTCTGGCAAACCAAGTGTAGCAACACCAGAACCCGCCTTCACTAGAAACGCATCGGCGTGTCCGTGGTAGCAGCCTTCAAACTTGATGATTTTGTCTCGGTTGGTGAAAGCCCGCATCAGCCGCAAAACTCCGATACAAGCTTCAGTTCCAGAGTTGACAAATCTGACCATTTCGATGCTAGGAACGGCATCAATAACCATTTCTGCCAAAACATTTTCTAGGACTGAAGGAGCGCCGAAACTGGTACCTTTTTCTAAAGCTTCATGCAACGCTGCAATGACTTCTGGATGAGCATGACCGCAAATAGCTGGTCCCCAAGTGCCTACATAGTCTATGTATTGATTGCCATCTATATCCCAAATATATGCGCCTTTAACACGATCAAAAACTATGGGTTGTCCACCCACAGATTTAAAGGCACGAACTGGAGAACTGACTCCTCCTGGCATGAGGTTTTGAGCTGCGGCGAAGACTTCTTGTGATTTTGTGGTTTTAATTGTCGTATTTACCAAGGTTTTCTCCTAAATAATGGCCAATAAAAAGCTCTATCTTAGGATAGGGTCAAAGAGTGCTTAGAATTTCTATCCTATAGAAAAATTAGCTGAACCAAAAAAATAACAAGATGTTATACAAGTCCAATGAAGACTTGACTTTTGATATTCAAACTCAATGATTTGAGGCATACCAGAATCTTTCCCCAACTATATTTGCATCACTGTAGGAGTATTTCACAGCAAGATAATATAGTTCAATTGAAAAAATGTGCCCGTTGCCCTATTCAGAATGGTATCGTGAATCCATAAGTTATTCTCATTAGAGCAAACTAGCTAGTATGTCTTCTAAGGATTCGCGATCGCTGCATTACACCATCCCTGTTGAGAAAATTCGCTACGATGAACGGGGTTTGGTGCCTGCAATTGTCCAAGATTACTTGGATGGTACTGTCCTGATGATGGCGTGGATGAATCAGGAATCATTACAAAAGACTTTGGCAACTGAGGAAACTTGGTTTTGGAGTCGTTCTCGGCAAGAGTTGTGGCATAAGGGGGCGACTTCAGGGCATATCCAGAAAGTCCAAAGTATCCGTTATGACTGTGATAGTGATGCGCTGCTCATCGGGGTAGAGCAATTAGGAGATGTTGCTTGCCATACTGGAGAGCGCAGTTGCTTTCACCAAATAGAAGGGAAAATTGCCCCACCACCAGGGGATACATTGTCGCAATTATTTCAAATAATATGCGATCGCCGCGACAATCCGATTGAAAGCTCCTACACCTGTAAACTATTCGCAGGTGGCGATAACAAAATTTTGAAAAAGATCGGTGAGGAAACTGCTGAAGTGGTAATGGCTTTTAAGGATGATGAAGCAGATGCGATCGCAGGTGAAGTGGCTGATTTGCTATATCATACTTTGGTTGCCTTAGCTCACCATCAAGTTGATTTAAAATCGGTATATCGCAAACTCCAAGAACGTCGCCAATAGATTTGAGGATTATGTTTAGGACTAGGGCGTGTTTTCAAACTATTTGTTTACCCTTCTAACTTTTTAGCTCCCCCTAAATCCCCCTTAAAAAGGGGGACTTTGATTCTTTTCCCCCCCTTTTTTAAGGGGGGTTAGGGGGGATCAAAACGTTGTGGGGCTAGGTTATAAGACTTGTGTGTACACCCTAGCCTTTTTAAGGGGAAGTTGGGGGGATCTAAGACTTTGAAAATATGCCCTAGTCCTAATGTTATATAACTCCAGCTTCATTTAGTCACTAGTACGGGTGTTCCTATTTTCACGAATTCATAGAGTTTACGCACATCCCGGTTATACATCCGAACGCAACCATGAGAAGCTGCTTTCCCAACAGATTCTACATTCGGAGTACCATGAAATCCAATTTCGGCCTTTCCATCCGTCCAAAATCCAATCCAACGTTCTCCTAGAGGATTATCTGATGAGCCTGGAGGAGAAATTGGTTCATTAGCAAACCCAGGTAAAGGGTTTTTCCAAGCTGGGTTTTGCACCATGTGAATAACTTTAAATTTGCCTGTAGGTGTTTCCCATCTAGGTTTACCAATAGCTACTGGGTAGCTGGCTTGTAAACTGTCACCCCGATAAACGTAAAGTTTTCGTTCATTAAGTTTAAGTAGCAAATGGATTTCTTGCTCAGAAGTCTTGGGAATTATCGGCTCTATGGGATGCTGGAGTTTGAGTAATAATCGGCGCTTTCGCTCAGAGTAGTTAGGAATATTTGACTGTAATGGTAGAGGGTTTAATTCAACTTGAGAAGAGTTTGGTTGACTATTAGTGACCTGAGCAGTGGCGTATGACTGAAGCGACATCAGTACTGCTATTGTCGTTAAGCTAAACTTAAAAGTACTACAAAAATACATCCTACGTATCATTTTCTGTTGCATTAATTATTAATATTATGATTACTTTTAGTAACCAGAAAAAATTGAGAACTCAGACACCAACTAGCTTTAAGTCTTAATTCTGAATTCTCAATCTCCAAATTACTAAATATCGCAAATCAAAAAAGTTCTACCATAGTCCTGGAATTCCATTAGATGAAGGTGCTGGTTGGGGGTCTTGTGTTGGAGCTTTTGGTTTTGGTTTTACTTTTGGTTTTGGTCTTGTACCTGAATTTGAATTACCACTTGAAGGTCGGTCTGAGTTTGTGGGTGTTTCGTTTGTAGTTGCGGGAGTTTTCTTTGGAGTTACGGGAGTTTCATTTATAGTTCCGGGAGTTTCGTTTGTAGTTGCGGGAGTTTTCTTTGGAGTTACGGGAGTTTCATTTATAGTTGCGGGAGTTTTCTTTGGAGTTACGGGAGTTTCATTTATAGTTGCGGGAGTTTGGTTTCCAGTTGCGGGAGTTTCATTTGTAGTTGCGGGAGTTTGGTTTCCAGTTGCGGGAGTTTCATTTATAGTTGCGGGAGTTTGGTTTCCAGTTGCGGGAGTTTCATTTGTAGTTGCGGGAGTTTGGTTTCCAGTTGCGGGAGTTTCATTTATAGTTGCGGGAGTTGCGGGAGTTGCGGGAGTTACGGGAGTTACGGGAGTTACGGGAGTTACGGGAGTTACGGGAGTTACGGGAGTTACGGGAGTTACGGGAGTTACAGGAGATGAATCCTGCGCTAGAGTTACCTGTGGTAAAACAACTACACCAAAGTTTGCGAAGAAGAGTAACCAAGCAGTAGAAACAATGAATTTAAATTTTTTAGATGACTTTTGTTTCATTTTTCGTTAATAGAGCTGATTTACATTCAGTATTAATATTTATCATTATTAAGTATGTACTACATATACTACATTAATATTTTCTAGATATTACATGATAAATTGCTTCCTGGCAATTCTCCCTTCTGCCAAATTCCACTTTTAGAAGATCCATCTGCGGATTGAAATATTCCTTGCCCTTCACAGTTCCCAGCTTTAAAATTGCCTCGATACTCACGACCATCTTTCCATCTAAGTTTTCCTAGCCCCTCAAATTGATCATTGACAAATTGACCTACATAATCTTTACGGAGAAAATAGGTGCTTGGGGTATATAATAATACGCCGCAACCATTGCGCTTACTCTTGTCGAATAGTCCATCGTATCGAGTACCATCCTTAAATTTCATTACTCCCTTACCAAAGGGGTTATTATTTTTATCTTTATCCCCATAATATTCAGTACCATCTGGATACTTTATATCGGGTTTTCTAGTTGATGGAATTGAAGTTAGTTGTGAACTGCAAGGTAGTGAAATAAATTGTTCAGTATTTTCAGTTATTTGGGGAGATTGCTGTCTGAGAAAATAAGATAATCCAAGCATCGCCACTACTCCTACTCCGATTACAGTTGCAGCTAAAACTGCCCCATTAAATCCAAATGTCTGCCTGGTTGTTGATTTTTGTTTTACAGGAGAAGCTGAATAACTTGGAGCTACAACAGTAGTCGGAGATGTTGAGTACGCCAGTGTTTGTAATGCCTGTGCTGCTGACTGGTAGCGTTGGCTAAAGTTGTAACGCACCATTTTTGTTAAGATATCACCGAGGCGATCGCTGACATTTGCCCAATGACGCCAGATAATTTCGCCATTTGCATCTTCTGGGAATTCTTGAGGTATTCTACCTGTCAAAGCTTGAATAGCAACAATCCCCACTGCAAAGATATCGCTAGACAACCTGGGCTTAGAACTCGCTTGTTCATTAGGCATATAACCATTGGAGCCAATGATAATAGTCGAAGTCACTTGACCTTGAGTGTTTTCTGCCAAGCCTTCAATTTCTTTAACTGCTCCAAAGTCAATCAGCATAATCTTGCCATCCTCACGCCGGCGCATCAAGTTTTGCGGCTTGATATCTCGGTGGATAATATTCTGCTCATGTACCACTACTAAAACTTCCAGAATCTCCTGCAACAGTCGAATTACTTGAGCTTCACCCCACGGCTGGCCAGGAATTATCTCTTTAGACAATTCATGTCCATCCACGAATTCTTGTACTAGATAAAATTCCCCATTTTCTTCAAAATGAGCGAATAACTTAGGTATTTGCTTGCTCAGGTTACCTAAGCGGTATAAAACTTCTGCCTCTTTATCAAATAATCGTCTGGCGATTGGTAAAACTGTTGCATTGGAGGTTTTCGGTTTTAAGTGTTTGACAACACACTTAGGCTTGTTGGGCAAATCTAAATCTTCAGCTAAATAGGTATCACCGAACCCACCGCTTCCTAAAAGCCCTACGATTTTATAGTGGTTGCGGAGAACTGTATTTATCAGCATCCATCTTACTCCGTAGGATGTTGTTGGCTAGATTGTACCACTTTTACGGCCCCTCACTCCCTTTAAAAATAGACAAGCATGCAAAAGTCGCCTAAGAGCCTTGTTGGGGTATGTAGGGTACATTTGTACGGTTATTGGACTACAGTATACTGAATATCTCAGTACAGGTAAAAATCCTTACCTTGACATCCTCACCGCACTTCTAGGGCGGTGATTCCTAAACCTCTTGCTGAAATCGCCGTGGCTAGCAACAAAGTGCCCATTCTCCAGAATCAGCCAAAGAACCACCGACAATCCGCCCTACAATGCCGGAAATTGAGGCGCTACCCAAAGCTACCCCAATACTGGCTGCACATAAACCAAGTTGATTGACAAAAAAGATGCGGACTTCTGCGAACCGTTAAATGTCATAGTTTAGTGACATTTTTGTAATTCTTATCATTGGCTGCAATTTTTCTCACTAATTCCACAGAATTTCCACAGGTATTTTCGCAGTTTTCCACAGGTGTTATACGAGCTAATAGGCTTCCTGCACTCTGACTGGGGATTGTTGATTATAAGCAGCAAAGAAGTTTAAGGACTGAGTTTTTATTAAGTAAAGTAACGAAAAAGAGACTCTAATACTGATTCCTTCGTTCGTATTTATTTTTTATACCACCAGTTTTAACATTTCGCAGCATTGACAAACCCACCCCCTCTTGGCGCACAATGATTCGGCTTGCTTTTGTAATCCGTTCAACCGTTGGCATCAAATGTGTAAAATATATTACCACCAGATGTGGGCGTAGATTGTCGGGCTGGCGAAAGAGCGTGTGAAGTAGCCTTGGCACTTCACCGCAAGCAACTTGTCCCTTTTGATTATCCTCATAGGAGGAAAATCTCATGAAATCAACGGTTAGCATCTTTACAGAAATTCCTGAAACACTCCACGAATCCTTAAAAAACTACTTAGAAACCCATCCCGATTGGGATGAAAATAGAGTATTGACGGCGGCGCTATCATTGTTTTTACTCCAAAATGGAGGTAGCGATCGCCGGGCTGCTCGAGTCTATCTGGAAACTTTATTCCACCACTCCTCAGTAGAAATGCCCAGAGTCGATTTGCCCGCAACAGCTAATTTACTAGACACCCCATAGGTACTGGTATGAAGGGCGTTATTCTGGCTCATGCCCTCTTGATGGGGCACGGCATCCCGTGCCCCATTAATGGGATTTTAAGCCAAAGCGATCGGCAATATTACAACAAAAAAGATCAGAATCTACTGATCTTCAAAAGGTTCCAATAGTTTCTCCGGTTGCCAAAACTAGTTGGTAATAGTGCAAGATTTACCTTGTTCTCAGTCTCCGACTGGGAATGCCTATGTTGGGGTTGCTGCCTCCCTGACTTGCGGCAGCAGCCCAATGAGTATTGTTTTCAGCCTCTGACTAAAAACGGGTTTTTTAAGGGGCTTTAGTAGCGATCACACGATCAGAAAACTCTTCCTATTCCACAGTCCTCCCCAACAAGAGATGCCGAAGTCGTTTTTTTGCTGGCGCTACCCGTTGACACCAATCCAAAACCATGTATTCCTCCGAGATCCAACCTAAGTGAGGTACACCCGTAGGGGCACGGCATTGCCGTGCCCCTACACATCGTTATGTAATGTTGTACCGCATCTGAATGGGAACCGCTATAAATAAATACCTCAAATAACTGTCTGACCTGTATTTGAGGAATATCTACCAATTTTGATTGTCTAAATTTATCTTTTACTAAAGCCAAAGAAATTCCCTAACTACTCCCCCAAAAGTTAACAGTCAAGAGTTAAAAAACTCTAGACTATAAACTTAGGATTTGGCTTCCAATTGCTGGGGGTGAGCAGGAGATTCAAACTTATACCCTACGCCACGTACAGTTTGAATTAATGCTGGCTGACTAGCATCAATTTCGATCTTCTTGCGAATTTGGCCGATATGGACATCTACAACCCGTTGGTCGCCGACATATTCATAGTCCCACACCTCTTGGATTAGTTCTGCCCGCCGCCAAACTCGACCTGGATGACTTGCTAAAAAATGCAACAAGTCAAATTCCAGAGCAGTTAAGGGTACTGCTTGGTTATTAAGTGCTACCTCCCGTCGCACCGGATCAATCATCAGTTTTTCAAATACCAAGCGTTTCTGCTCGGCCGTAGTTATCACTCGCTGACGCCTTAGAATAGCTCCGACTCTGACTTCCAGCTCTCCTAGTCCAAAAGGTTTGGTGAGATAGTCGTCAGCACCTTTAGCAAAGCCGCGAATTTTGTCAGCTTCGTCAGCACGGCTAGTCAACATCAGAACAAAAACACCATTACGACTTTGCATCTCTTGGCAGAGGTTAAACCCGGTTACATCTGGTAAATTCACATCTAGAATCACCAAATCAGGGTTAAACTGCTCAAATAGATTTAAGGCTGTCTTTCCATCTTCGGCAGCCTCCACCTGATAGTTCTGCTTAATCAAAAAGCGTTGGATTAAATTCCGAACCGCAGGGTCGTCGTCAACTACAAGAATCTTGGCAGGAGCCATGACCATTACTTTGCACAAAAATTCGTAAGATTAACAAGAGGTTTGCGTAAAAACGCAGTTGCCACTTTGGGACTAATTAAGAATCTACATGGCTACAGTATGAGAATCCTGATTATTCAAAAATAAATACTCTAATCAGGATTATCGGCAATGAGAACGCTAAACTTCTGTTAGCCACAGGATGTAAGCGCTCTGAACTTTAGCCGTAAGCCTTCTTGATCCCAGTGAAGTGGTAACTTAAAACGTTTCAATTTTAAATCGATATGCGGATATATACCACAAGCGATTATTCAGTATAGTTAAAAAAACTCTATTACGGCACAGTAAGTTGCCAAATTTGAAACAGTAAAGTTAATTTTTTCATAAAAACTATGCATTTTAGGTACTCTCCGTTCAAATTCTAGATTAGAGCCAGAATTAGGCAACGACATGAGGGTATACACGGAGTTATAGCGATATGTTAAAGTGACTGTAGTTGAAATTGCAAAGTCGATCAAACTAACCCGTGCTACTATCCTGGTAGGGCGTAAAATAGATCGAGACTTTGGTTTAGATCAAAATAAAACCTAAAGCTGTTTTTTGTTCGACAAAAATTGCCTCTGACTTAGGCTGAAGTAACAAACTCCCATGAGCGATCAAAATCCCTACGAAAAACTTGGGGTATCAGAAGAAGCTAGCTTCGATGAAATTCAAGATGCTCGCAATCGCCTATTCGAGCAACACAATGGCGATGCCAAGCATTTAGAAGTAATTGAAGCGGCTTACGATGCGATTTTAATGGATCGCTTGCGGATGCGCCAGGAAGGTAAAATCAAAGTCCCTGAACGCATCCGGTTCCCAGAGTTGCGAGTGCAATCGGCTCCTAAAGAAAGTCCAGCCCCTCGCCAGCAGTCACCTGCATGGCTGCAACGGATGCTCGATCAGCCAACGCCTGCGGATATACTCTTACCAGGAGCTTGGTTTCTGGGTTTGAGTTCTATTAGCCTGTTTTATCCAGAGGGAGGCGATCAGGTTTTGCAGTTGGCGTTGGTGGTTGGGGTAGGTACTACTATTTACTTTCTCAATCGCAAAGAAGGCAAATTTGGTCGAGCAGTTTTGTTCACCCTGGTCAGTTTAATAGTTGGCTTAATCGCTGGGGGACTAGTTGCTAGCTGGGTTCTATCACAAATATCATTTACAGGTCTAGGAACAAATCAATTATCTACTGTAGTGACGTTTATATTGTTGTGGTTGGTTAGTAGCTTTCTACGCTAAATCGTTACCCGTAAAGAAGCTTCTAAAAACTTCTAAAAAGAAGATGTGGCTGATGTGTGTTATTTATTTGGATGTAACACGCGGTAAGGGTCTATATGTGTGCCCTTACCATGTAGATAAGTGTATCTTAAAATAGTTCGTAGTTAAGTTTTGTAACGGGGTCTAAATCCCCATTACAAAACTTGCCGAGACTCGACTGAACGCTAATATGATTCAAGTTGTTACAGCATAGAGATTTCTAGACAAGACGTTTAGGTTTTAGGACTAAATCTACAGCAGTGCTAAAATCCTTAACGATTAAGTCGGGGTGATAAAGTTCTAATTGGGTGCGATCGCGGATACCTAATTCTACAGCCATCACCTTAATGCCGTGATTTTTCGCAGCAGTAATATCAGCTTCCGTATCTCCCACCATCCAGGTATCAGCAGCTGGGGGTAGTTCTTTCAATGCCCTAGCCATCAATAAGGGCTTATCTTCAATATCACGAGTTTTAACGTAGTCATTACTCAGGCAATAACGACGATCTTCTGGGAAAAATCTACCTAAATCGTATTTGTTGAAGGCATACTCTAGTTCTCGAACTCGGCGCATGGTCATAACTGCTAAATCAATTCCAGCTTCTTGAATTTTTAACAGTGCGTCAACAGCACCAGGTGCGAGAGTGTCATAGTTGAAATAATGTTCTGTATGCACTGTTTGTCGCCGCAATTGGGCGAATTCTTGGGCTTGGGCTTCGTCTAAGCCAGAATTTAAGGCGATTTGTTTTTCGGGAATGCGCGATCGCTTTAACTGCCAAAATTCCCCTTTCGGAAGTTCTTGCACTACTTGGTTTGGGCGACGGGTTTTCTCTAAGCAGAATTGATAAACACGGTAGTACCGTTCGGAAACATCAATAATTGGACCGTCGAAGTCAGTAATCAGTCTTAGCATCGGCGGAAAATGTTAATTTTAATTAAAATTATCTCAGATATTTGTCGATACCGTTCAGTTAAGCCCAAAACCCTTGGTAGAGACGCGAAATTTCGCGTCTCTACAGGTCTAAAATCAGCACCAAAAATCCTTAACCCAAGCGTATTGAGATATATGTCCCTACTTGGCTCAAATATGAGTTAGCGATCGCCTTTACTCTGGGTTCGCTAGCTACGGTAACACCCTGAAGTTGCTAATTTGGCCTGAATGAGGGGAGAATCTATCAGTCAGGTCAAACTAACTTTCCAAAACGTAATAGTGGATGTTACAGAATTAGTCAAAGTTTCAATTATTCTCTTGCTTGTTGCTACAGGTGTAGCTCTGCTGTCCCGGCGGTTGCGAATCCCTTATGTTACAGGTTTAGTATTAGCAGGTTTGCCCATCACCGAGTTATTGTCTCGACGGATTGGTTTAAATCCATCTCTAATTTTGAATCTTTTTTTGCCAATTCTCATCTTTGAAGCGGGTATTAATACTGATGTCAGCCGTCTACGCAGCACCTTTAAACCAATTGCCCTACTAGCTGGGCCTGGGGCTGTGCTTTCTAGCGCGATTATTGCCGTTGTGTTGAAATTTGGGCTGGGACTGAGTTGGATACCTGCCTTATTTGTCGGAGTAATGCTGGCAAACACTGATACTGTTTCTATGATTGCCGTCTTTAAGGATATACCAGTGCCTGCCAGACTTTCCACCATCGTTGAAGGAGAAACTCTATTTAATGATGCAACTGCCTTAGTTTTGTTCAACCTGATTTTGCAAGTATATTCAACAGGTTCAGTCACATTTATAGAGGGAATCGAACAACTACTATTTATCTTTCTAGGAGGCTGCGTTCTGGGGTTGGTTTTGGGCTACTTGAGCATCCCTGTATTCGCCCGTTTAGATGATGCTCTCAGTAGTCTTTTACTGACAGTCGCAGTTGCATTAGGAACTTTTCAGGCTGGGCAATTTCTCGGTGTGTCGGGTGCTGTGGCCGTAGTTGTAGCTGGATTGATTTTTGGGAATTTAGGGCTTTCTCGCAATACTTCTGCTTCTAGTCGCATCACCTTGTTAAGTTTCTGGGAATATGCCAGTTTTACTGTCAACACCTTTATTTTTCTGCTGATTGGTGTAGAAATAAACTTGGTGACGCTCTGGAAAACTTTACCTGCAATTCTACTTGTAGTTTTAGCTTATCAAATTGGGCGAGTTCTTACGGTCTATCCGCTACTAGCAATAGTTCGTTGGATTGACCGCCCAATTCCGCTACGCTGGCAGCATTTACTATTTTTCGGCAACATCAAAGGTTCATTGTCAATGGCTCTGGCGTTGAGCTTACCTGCTACACTCCCAGGGCGAGAAGTTTTGATAGCTATAGTCTTCGGCTGTGTGTTGGTGTCGTTAGTGGGACAGGGTTTGAGTTTGCCTTGGGTGGTAAAACGCTTAAAGTTAACTAAATTTTCTGAAGTTCAACAACAGGTTGAAGAATTGCAAGCCCAGTTGATAACGGGTAAGGCAGCACAAGATGAATTAGATAGTCTGTTGAAATCAGGGGTGTTACCAAAAGCTGTTTATGAAGAGATGCGTTCAGGTTATCAGGTGCGAATTGCCAGTGCAGAAAAGATACTGCGGGAACTTTATAATCGTCGCCCTGATGAGGTGGAAGGCGAAGGTGGTAAGAGTAGTAAACTTGAAGCCATTCGTCGGCGTTTGCTGTTGGCAGAAAAAGGAGCGCTCAATGAGGCAATGCGGAAGCGAATTCTCTCGGAAGAAATTGTGCGCGGGCGGATACAAATTCTTGATGAACAATTGTTGAAATTAGAAGATGATTAAGTAGTTGTTGGGTATGGGGCATAGGGGATAGAAAGAGATATTTTTATTCCCTAGTGTGCCCATTCGAGCGTTGAGGTTTAGGTCGAACTAATTAATTTTTTTTTCCAGGTAGAGACTAGGAGCAACGCAAATCTCGTAATATGAACATACTTCAAAAACTACTTATACCAATTCTGGTTGTTATTGTTTGTATTTTTCTTATAGCCTGCTGTTGGGTTGGCAATATTTTCCCCTTACTACTTGGCGAGAAAATCTGGCTTTATAAAAACCCTGATGTAATGGAAAAAGAAATTCTACACAGATTACCTGTCGGCAGCTCCGTTGATAAAGCTAAAGCAATAATGAAACGAAATGGCTTTAAATGTAAAGACATCCAAAACGGAGTGTACTACAGATATAGAGATATTAGAATAGATTACAGCAAAGGTACTAAACATAGCCACGTAAATTTTCTAGACTGTGAAATTAATAAACCTTCCCTAATTAACACGCAATACTGGTGGACACAGATTGAGTATAAAAATGAAAGTGTTACACGTGTTTCTGTGTCATATCGTAATGTAGGACTTTAATTTGTCTAGTTAGTCGTGCCTGAAAAATACAAAAATACTAGTTTGAGCTTCGTCGATGAACCTTGTATACTCATTAATTATGTCTAACTACCGAGAACTAAAGGTAAAGATATATATCTAAAGATAGAATAGGATTAAGTATTTTCTCCTTCTCTTCCTTTGCGGTAGCCTGCGGCAAGCCGTTCCGCGTCTACGTTAAAAAATTTACTTTGACAAAGAGTTAAGCCTAACTGAACCGTATTCATATATAGCTACCCTAAATCGTTTTTGAGAAACTACAAATCACAAATCAGCTTTTTAAGATTCTTATTTTAAAGGCGATCGCGTATAGTTATTTTGACTTTTAATGACTCTACCAGGACTGATAAAAGAAATTCCCTGTTGAAAGTCAGTACCAATCATCACTGCCTCCACTATGGGTTCGGATATTTCTGTTTGGGCTACCCACTCGACAATAAAGTTTGCGCCTAAACCTCCACTGGTGTCATTTCTATTTATAAAAAAATCTGTAGAAGCTAGGGCATCAAGTTGAATCGGGCGCTCTAAATACTGTTTAACTAGCTTTCCTTCTGAGTTATAGTAGCGCACAGAAGTAATAATAATCGGCTTGGTCAAGTCTGTATTCCGAATACTGAGGGTAACTGCTAACTCGAAAATCTCCTGGCGATTGTGATGATAGATATGAGAGTATACCGGAACATAAACAGTTTGACCGCTTGCTATCTTAAAATTCTTATCCAGCGTCACTGTTTTTTGCACCGGGGTTGCTTGAATAGCACTAGGTTGTGACTTGGGGGGAATATTTGCTGATTCACAAGATGCAAGAATAATAGCGATCGCTAAATAAATATGTGGATACGGTTTCATCAAAACTATCTACACCAATTTTATATATGTATCTAGCTAACTGCCCTCAACATTTTTGTTGAATAAAATCAATGACTTGATGTAAACATCCTGGTTTAGTCACAATCAACACGGTTGAATGAGGTTCCAGTATTGTACTGCCGTTAGGAATCATCAAATCTTCGTGGGGATGAGATTGATAGCCAATAATTAGCGAACCAGTAGGGAATTGGGAATCCTGAGCAATTTCGGCAAGGCTACGGCCAGCAACATAGCAATTGTTGGGGATGGAAAGTTTCAAAACCTCAATCTGTCCCTGCTCAAAATGCATCATTGATTCCACTTGGGGATATTCAATGGCATTCACCATTGTTGAAACTGATAGTTCAACAGTACTGATAATGTGGTTGGCTCCAGCTATTCGGAGTGGTTCGGCAAAATCGGGGTGGCGCATCCGACTTAAAATATGGGTGACTCCGTAGTGTTTGGCAAGAGTTACCATTGCCAAGTTTAAGGCATCACTTCTCAGAGATGCTGCTAAGGAACCGGCTTTGCGAATCCCAGCTTCTAACAATACTTCTGTACTCACAGCACTGCCTTCAAAAGCCATTGCTCCTACTTGTTCACGGGCGTAGCGGCAAGCGATAGGATCAATGTCAATTACAGCAACAGTATGTCCTAGTTCTACCAGTTTTTGCGCTAAACTTAAGCCCACTAAGCCGGCTCCACCGATGAGTACGTACATGAATCTTCCTGATATTCTGGGGATTTTTACTTTACTTTACAGGTTAACAAAATAGTTATTGGGCATTGGGCATTGGGCATTAGTGATTATAGCAGTTCTCAATTGCATGGAATACAGACCTAACCCCCAGCCCCTTCCCTGCTAGCGTTGGGGAGCAAAATTCAAAGCCTCTCTCCTTTTAGGAGAGAGGTTTGGAGAGAGGTCAAAACTGTACTGCACCCAAGCGAGAACCGCTATAGTAGCCATCTCTAGAAATTAAATATGCGTTATGCAGAACCCTTGTAGAGACGTAGCAGTGCTACGTCTCTACATTTTTTTCGGAGATGTCTAGTTAGGGAACTCCAAGAAATAAATTATCCAATATTGTGGGGTGGGCAACATGAGCGCCCATAATATGGCTCTCGTGTCGCCCACCCCACAAGAGTTAATTGAAGATTTTTTTATTTGGAAGTCCCTTAGTTATTAATTTTGCTTCCACAGCGATTGGAGGTTTTTTCAGTTGTAGTTTTTGAATTGGTGTTTTTCGAGTAACTCTTTAACTTGAGCAGCTACCAAAGGATGTGGATCTTTTTGTAACTGGGGGAGGATTTGCAGGAGTACACGATGTGAAACCATATTTAAGTATGCGATCGCAGCTTCCCTGACAAAGCCGGTTGGATGACGCAAACTCACTAATATCTCAGCACTGGTTAGTCGGATGCGTGTCACTTGAGCATAATGAAAGCAGCAAGCTAGACACCAGTCAGAAAGTAAGTTACCCAACATCAGCAATCTGTGGAGGCGATCGCTAATTATCATATTCTCATATTCTCCGATCTTGGCCTCTACAAGATGTTGCAATTTTTCCGACTGTGGCCGGTTATCTAAAATATTCAGCAATAATGACTTTGAAGACAAAGTTATGGTATGCTCTAGGATTTCTAACCCCCGTGCTAAGTTTACCACTGAGAGCGATCGCAGATTGAAGGATGCTGCCTGCATCTTTTCTGGCGAGTAAAGCAGTCTCAGTAACAATAGCAGCCGCTCTTTGACATCCAATTCCAATTCTAAAAGGGCGCGTTGCAGTAACTCAGAGACAATCACAACCCTCTCACTGGATTGATAATTTTCTTTTTCGTCTAGGGTTTTGAAGTCAATGTATGCAGCGTAAATCTCACCTAAAAACTTTAATTCCTGCTTAATTAAATTTTCTACCCGACTTTCATAAAACCGATCTACTAAACCTTTAATTCCTGGTTGTTTATGTATTTTTAGTAAGCTGCGAAGAATATGATCTCTAGTAATACCCCAAGATGTTTCTAAGTTTTCCCATAAAGTCTCTAATGCTTCCTGAGTACCGACTTGAGCAATGGTGCGCCAAGCATACATCCGCACTACTTCCGGTTTGTAACTATTAGTAGCCAACCGCAACAGCATTTCTAACGCTTCATTTTCCAGTCGCATTAGGGCTGACATTGCTGTACTACGAGTTGATTTGTAATAAAGTGCTGCAATCAGTGCCGAATAGTACTCTTCTAAATGGGTTGCTGCAATCATTTCCAATACAGCACAGCGCACCCGTAATGACTCATCTTGTAATAAATTTGGGATGTGAATCCGCAACGCTTGCAAATAAACTGCTTCTCTGAGCGCTCTAACTCCATTCACCCGTTCCCGTTCTTGCTTATGAGTCAACATCCGGCGCATAGTTTGGGTAGCCGCTACCTTTTGCATAGGCGTTCCCTGGCGTAAGACTAAAGCGGCGGCGGTGGCGCGGATGAGTGAGTTTTGCCGGGGGTGTAAATATCCTTCTAAAAGGCTTAAATTGGGATTTGGTTCAGCCAGCCAAACGTAGCGCAGCGCTAAGGCAAAAACTTCGGGGTTAGTTTCTTGAGATTCTTCTAATAAAGGACGGATGGCGGGTAGATAAGCCGAATTTACACCTCCCGTCAGCATCACCTCCAGACTTTGGCGTTGCAAATCTGGGGTTAATTTCACTAGTAGAGGTGCTAAAACTTCCGCAGCTCCTTGCAAGTCCATTTGGGCTAAAAGTTCAATGCAAGAGCGTTTATCAGCCTCACTGCCTTTTTCTGCTAAAGCTTTGACTACTCCCTGTTTGAAGAATCGTAAGCCCATATTGGTTGCACTTAATTGACCCCGCGCCACACTCAAGACTAACAGTTCAACATAGCGCGATCGCAATTCCCAAACTACTTTTAAACAGGTGGCAGCTATCAGCATTGTTTCTGCGACTAACACCCACTTTTGCAATGGTACGGGTACAAACCGTCCACAAAATAATATAGTTGCAAAAATTAGCGCTCCTGTCAAACCTGTGGCGATCGCTTCGGCGGTTCCCCCAGATAAAGTCTGCATCCGACTGCGAATTCCCTCTGGAATCGGTTGGTACAGGATGGGACCGCTACTCATGACAAAGGTGTAGCGCAGAAGTTCATCAAAGAATTTGACAATTATCAAACCCCAAAAAAAGCTTTGCGATTGCATAGCTGGAATTAAATGCAGCAATACCAGCACCCCTGGGAGTGAAAAGCCAACGGTGATTGGTAAAAGTGTCGCCGTGAAAAATACCCCCATGCGTTCGATGAGTCGGCTAGAGATAAACCACTGCAACAACAATTCACACAGTCCCAACATCCCACCAAACAGACCCAAGAAACTAGCGAGTTCTCGGTCGCCTAAATTCGATTGGAGTTCGCGCAGATACTGAAAATCTATTAACAACCCAATGACTTGCAACAGTCCGACAAAAGCAAACAACTGCCAAACATAGCGCTTCAGTGGACTTTTAATGAAACGCTCTCGTGAAGCTTGTTCTTCAGGAATTTGTCTTTGTGGGGTTTCAGGAAAAGCTGCTCGATAGTGATGAGTTAAATAGAATAAAATTCCCGATCCTAATAAAATGACTACACAGGCAATGAGGACAATCCTATTTAGGGTGGTGTATTGTACTAGCCAAGGCAAACTAAAGCCACTGATGACATCTGCGACTAAAAGACCACTACTCACCAGTGGGTAAGTGCGCTTAATTTCCCGAATGTTAAATAGTTGGTTGGCGACGATGGAGATGTTGAGGTCATTGACTACATAAAGTGCATCTACCCACAGCCGCAGCAGAAATACCGAAATAACTGCCAGGTAGGAAAATTGCGAACCCCAACGTAATACTATTAATAAAACTAATGGCACCAACATACAAGGTGCGATCGCCACAATCACCCGCCGTAAGGGGAAAATCTTTTGCAGCCAAGAGTATAAAAAAACCAGTCCGGCACTCATCACGGCGCTGGCAATATACATCCACGGCAGCAGGTGAGTGCCATATTCATCCAAAAACAGCGCCACCGTACTGTCCTCTGCCCACCGCAATCCTACACATACAGTAGTGTAAAAAAGAAACATTATCTGAGTTCGTTCACTCTCCTCTGGTCGGAGATTCACCCACTGTAGTAGTCGTGTTAGAACACCTTTATTTGTAGCCAACCAGTAATTTTTCAGTTCCATGCAGTTTTAGTTTCTGGTAGATATCACCGTTTCAGGAGGCAGGGGACAGGGGACAGGAGTTCTTTAATTTTGAATGCGTGAATTTTGAATTGATTTCCCCTTCATTCCCTGGAAATAGCAAAAGTCCTGAGCAACTGAGTATTATGTTTCCCACTCAGCCTTCAGGACTATCGATTTCAGATAAATTTAATTCACCTCAGAGGTAGGGGCGCACAGATGTAAGTCCAAAGCGCATATTGCAGCCAAAGGAAAAATGAGAAAATCCCCTGGCAGAAGTCAGGGGATTTCCAAACTCGGTCTATTAAGCAGTTAGAAGATTATTTTTTGGGCGAGATGAGCATCATCATGTTTCGCCCTTCTTTTTTAGGCGCTTGTTGAAGCTCACCAAAAGGCTCCAAATCCGTCGCCATTCGCTTAAGCAAATCTTCTGCTAAGTCGCTGTGTTGAATTTCTCGACCCCGGAACATCACAGTTGCTTTGACTTTATCGCCATCTTTCAAAAAGCGCTCTGCTTGCTTGACACGCACGTTGTAGTCGTGTTCTTCTATTTTGTAGCGCATCTTAACTTCTTTGACATCAGCCGTGTGCTGCTTTTTCCGGGCTTCCCGCGCCTTTTTTTCCTGCTCAAACTTGTATTTCCCGTAGTCCATAATCCGACAAACCGGCGGGTCAGCTTTATCACTGATTAGCACCAAATCTAGCTCTTTTTCTTCTGCTAGTTGTACTGCTTCCTGTGGGGGCATAATTCCCATCTGGGCGCCGTCGGTGTCAATAACCCGAATTTTTGGGAAGCGAATTCGTTCGTTAATTTGCGGCAGATCGCGAGTTCTTTTCTTCTCAATCACAGCCATTATGATTTGTGGGAGTTCTTAATGAAGGATTTGGTGTGGTCTAGATTGGTATGCCTCTGATAGGCAAAATACTCAACTAACTCAGAACTGAAAACATCGTCTACAATTCTAGGGTAACTAATCCATAAAATAGTTGCCTGGTAGTATTTGCCATTTTACTAACTCTCAGATAATTTCTCTGCAATAGTTAATCTAAATTACACAACCTAGACTCTGTTAAATATTATTACAATTATTTAGCAATCCTTTTGGCGATCGCAAGATTGGGGACTGGGGACTGGGGACTGGGGACTGGGAAGATTTGAATGGAGATTCAAACCCCAACCAAATCTTACTCATATTTTATTGCCCAATGCCCAATGCCCAATCCCCAAACTCCTACTTCACTATGGTGACAGCCTGATGATCGGATCGGTGTACATTAAGATAAGTAAAGAAAACGCTTGGAACTAAATGGCAGCTCTCAGCTTACAAGAAATTTCTACTCAGTTAGAAAGTCCGAATTTACGCGATCGCATGGTAGCCCTTGCTAATCTGCGTCATGTTGACCCTGAAGATGCAGTCCCTTTGATTAAAAAGGTACTAGACGACGAATCTTTGCAACTGCGATCGATGGCAATATTTGCCCTCGGAATCAAGCCCACGCCAGAATGTTATTCAATTTTGGTAAAAATTCTCGAAAATGACCCCGATTATGGTATACGCGCTGATGCCGCCGGGGCCTTAGGATATTTGGGTGATGCTAGAGCCTTTGAGGTGCTATCGCGGGCATTTTATGAAGATACTGATTGGCTAGTACGCTTTAGTGCAGCCGTTTCTCTCGGTAATATTAAAGACCCCCGCGCCCGTCAAATTCTTCTTCAAGCATTGGATAGCAAAGAAGTAGTGTTGCAACAAGCTGCAATCTCTGCACTGGGAGAAATTAAAGATATTGAGTCTGTCGATAAAATTCTGCGCTTCGCCCAATCAGATGATTGGTTAGTCAGGCAGCGTTTAGCAGAAGCCTTGGGGAATCTTCCTACTCCCAAGAGTGTCTCAGCCTTAAAATACCTAGAAAAAGACAATCATTTCAACGTTGCTGAGGCAGCCAGAATTGGCCTCAAGAAGCTTGAGGAAATAGACAATCAAGCTTAATTTAAAACCTCCTGCTACCTTTTAATAAATAATTAAGTGGGAATCTTAGCATTTTGATGTAGGGTAATTTAATTCATGAATATTGAAGAATTTTTTCAGTTAAGCGCTGGTAAATGGTTTTCTCATCGTACTAGTCAACATTTGGCTTTTAACCAATCTGAAAATAGCAAGTCAGACATCATCATTGAGACGCTGGCAGTAGATCATCCAGAAGTGATCAAACTGTGTCAAAATTATGAAATTAATCCTAGTTCTGCTTCCTATGCTACCAAAATTACCTGGAACGGCATAGTGGAAAAGGATCAACCAAAACACAGTGGTTCAACTGTCTTAGTGTCAGTACCTGATGCGGATAATCCTACTCAAGGTAAGTTACTGCGAGAAATAGTTGATGCTAATAAAACTCCAGTTGCCGGACGCTATAAAATTGACAGTGACGGTGCTTTAATCCTAACTACAGAGGATGAAACCATCTCGTCAGAGGAACGCTTGTGGTTTGCTAGCCCCAATTTGCGAATGCGGGTAAATGTCCTCAAGAGTTTTGGTGGATTTAGTATAACTTCATTTACTTCTGAGATTCGCATGGGTGGCTTTCCACCAGCTGCAAAGGCTTCGGAAGCGGCTAATTCAGTATCTAGTTAGTTAGTTTGATGATAAAATATTCCCTCCGTATCTGGGGGGAATTAACTAGAGATGGGTTAGCATTAGCGAATTACGAATTAAAACGCTACATCACAGCAGCTTGAAAAATCTGGTTTGGAGTGAGATTCAATTCAGAAAAAGTTTGGGAGATAATGCAATCGCTATCTCTAAACTTACTTATCTGATATTCCCCATCAACTAAGTTACAAATGGAAATTGTCGGTTGTTTAGGATTACCGATAAAATTACGTCCACCCAAGGCAGCATAATCGACAATCCAGTATTCCGGGATACCCATCTCTTCATAGTCAGCATACTTCAAGTAGTAATCGTCCCGCCAATTGGTTGATACAACCTCAATTGCCAAAGGGATTGATGCACCCAAACTAACGGTAGATTGTTTTTTCCATAACTTTTCGTTTTCCAGATTTGCACGATTTAGCACCAAAATATCTGGGAAGTAACCAGAATCTTTTTCAGGAGGTCTAACTATAGCTTGGTTGGGGATAACGTAAGGGAGGTTTAATCGGTCAATTGAAGCACTGAGCTTTATTGTCAAAAATCCTTTAACTTCTTCGTGTTCCCCTACTGGTTGCGCCATTTCAACAATTTCTCCCTTATGTAGTTCGTAGCGTACTCGTCGATTTTCGGGTAGCCAATCGACGAATTCCTCAAAGGTTACTAGCTTGGGTATTGCTTGAGTCATAGATGATAGAGAATTAGTGCTTTGGAAATATTATCTCTAATCTAGGCGACTGCCGACAGCTTTTCTACCATTTCAGGCTTTGATTAATTAAAATAGCTGTAAGTTGCACATCGCATAACTTCTATTTTTAGACTAGCGATCGCTTCCACTGATCTGGGAGAGTGTCACAATAGCTATACTGTATGTAGCAATATATTTTGAATTAATTATGGTTCAATTTATCCAAGCTCATAATGTCAGCCTCGCTTATTTAGAAGCGAGATTTGGTCTGCAACAAACTGAAGGTCAAGATTTTTTTACAGAGTGGTTTGAGGCTCTACCAGAAATCACAGATATAGAAAAACAATATTTAAACAGAGTTAAAACTAATTTTATGAGATTGGTCAAACACCCACCAATCTTAGAAAATGCAGTAAAAATGCTAGTTGTATCTCCTTTATTAGACTTGGCGGGATTCTATGGTGAGCCATTTTTTCTTGCTACTGAAGAATCTCTAGAAATCGCTTTAGAGGATGAAGAAGAAATTATCAGAGGGCGTATTGATATTCTAGTTATTCAAGAAAAATTCTGGTTGTTAGTAATTGAATCTAAAAGAGCTAGTTTTTCTCTTTTAGCAGCCATCCCTCAAACATTGACTTATATGTTGGCTAATCCTAATCCAGATAAACCTGTGTTCGGATTAGTGACTAATGGTAGTCACTTTCTTTTCATTAAATTGAGCAAGCAGAATACATTAAAGTATGCTCTTTCTGATGAATTCACCCTTTTAAAGCGACAAAATGAATTATATCAAGTTCTCAGAATTTTAAGAAAAGTAAGTCAAAGTTTGAGTTAATAATTATGTCTAATCGTCCTATATACCTTGATTCTCACGCTACTACACCCATAGATGAAAGGGTACTAGCAGCAATGCTCCCCTATTTTACAGAAAAATTTGGCAACCCAGCAAGTATTAGTCATGTTTATGGTTGGGAAGCAGAAGCAGCTGTCAAACAAACGCGAGAAATTTTAGCAGCAGCAATCAACGCCACACCAGAAGAAATTGTTTTTACAAGTGGTGCAACAGAAGCGAATAATTTGGCGATTAAAGGTGTTGCCGAAACTTATTTTAAAAAAGGTCAGCATATTATTACTGTAGCTACTGAACATGGTGCAGTTATTGATCCTTGTAATTATTTAAAAAGTCTTGGTTTTGAAATTACTATTCTCCCTGTTCAAAAAGATGGATTGATTGATTTAACTGAGTTAAAAAAAGCTTTGCGTCCTGAGACGATTTTGGTATCTGTAATGGCTGCAAATAACGAAATTGGGGTGTTACAGCCTTTGGCAGAAATTGGGGAAATGTGCTTTGATCGCAATATCATTTTCCATACCGATGCCGCCCAAGCTATTGGTAAAATTCCCTTGGATGTGCAAGGAATGAAAATTGATTTGATGTCGCTAACAGCACATAAAGTATATGGCCCCAAAGGTATTGGAGCGCTGTACGTCCGCAGACGCGATCCCAGGGTAAAATTGGCTCCCCAGCAGCACGGCGGCGGTCATGAACGGGGAATGCGTTCTGGTACATTGTATACACCGCAAATTGTCGGCTTTGGGAAAGCTGTAGAAATCGCTTTGGCTGAACAAGCAACAGAAACCCAACGCCTCACCCAGTTAAGACAAAGATTGTGGGAACAGCTTTCGCAAGTTGAAGGAATTCATCTCAACGGACATCCGCAACAGCGATTGGCGGGAAACTTGAGTATCAGTGTTGAGGGAGTGGATGGAGCCGCGCTTTTGCTAGGATTGCAGCCAGTAATGGCCATATCTTCTGGATCTGCTTGCTCGTCGGCATATACTGCACCTTCCCATGTTCTCACAGCATTGGGACACCCCCAACAGCTAGCTTATGCCTCGGTGAGGTTCGGTATTGGACGGTTTAATACAGAAGATGAGATTGATCGAGTGGCAAAGCATGCGATCGCTACCATTCAAAGTCTACAAAATAAACGGTAAGCATGAAAGCCAGCAATGCCTGTTTTTTGCCGCAGGTATTGCTACAAATAGATATTATCTGTGCGATTGCCGTATCCGCTCAATAAATCGCGGTAGTAACTACAGTATTGAATCTGAACAATGGCAACTACCGTGCTACCCAACGTTTCAGCAGACACGCCCAAGTACAAACAGTATTGAAATATGATGATAACCGTCAGCGTTTACAAAAGCAGATGAACGACTCAATATCAGAACTTATTTAGGAAATAGGGGTAAAGTTAGAATTTAAAGAATTATTATAGCGGTTCCCATTCAGATGCAGTACAACGTTACATCACGAGGTGTAGGGGCACGGCAATGCCGTGCCCCTACGGGTGTACCTCACGTAAACGATAACTGCTATAATAGTTGCCTGTGCAAGTTAACTAACGAATTAAATAAAATAAATCAAATCCAACTTTCTACAGGAAATTCCCTGACTTGACGCATTCTTTGAAAATCACTATCTGATGTAACGAGAATTAATGAATGGCGTAAAGCTGTAGCAGCAATCCACAGGTCATTTTCACCGATGCCAATTTCTTGTAGTTGAGTTGTTTTGCGTTTACTCTTTTCTTTGGCTGCAAATCTTTTAATAATTTCCGACTTGAAATCTCCGTAAATTTCTGCCGTTTCATCATCAATTGGATAAATATCAATTCGGTTGAGAAATGTGCGAATTTTGATGAGATTTGCAGTTTTTTGTTGGGAGTTTTGTGCCATGAATCTCAGTTCACCTGCCACAATAGCACTGGTGGCGAGTGTAACCTTACCTACTTCCCGAAAGTGATTGACAACTTTTGGTTCACCTTCTATCAAAAAAGTGCAATGATTTGTGTCAAGCAAATACATTCTTAAAATTCCAGTGGCATACGAGTATCATGAACAAGCTGAAGACATTCTCTGATATCATCACCTGACCAAGTTCCTGCAAATTCTAGTAAATCTTCAGCTGTAGAACCACGTAAGTTATTTGTACTTGACTGTTTTGCTGTATGACTGGTTTTGATTTCTCGAATAAAATTAAGTGCTTCTGTTAACAATTCTGGTGGTAAAGTTTCTATTTCTTGGATTAATAATTCTTTGTTAGTCATCTTCTACCTCTAATCATCGTCCTTACTTTCCACATTGTAAACGGTAGGAATAGCGGTTCTTCCACCGTGCTGCTGACGCACTTTCTCCCGTGCTAGTTCACCCGCACGCTCTCCTCATTCAGCAACGACTCAATTTTATTTAGAATTTCGCCTTGGCGTAAATGGCATCACCGTGTCAAAACGGGAAAATTAAATTGACCTTACCTAACTTTGAGTAAATATCAAGATTGGCGTGTGAATTTAACTGAGGTAGTAAAATTCCATACAAGGCTAACTGGTATTTAATTAAGTGGTAACTCAGATTTTAGAAAATCTCTGCAACTTTTCCTCCATGCCAACATTACCCTGTAAGCCTCCTGTGTGTACTAGTAATAAGCGATGCCTGCGGCAACCCCTTTGGGGAACGCCTTTACAAAAAAATCCCTGCTGTAGTAAATCCATCACTCCGTAAAACATTTTTGCGGTATATACGTAATCAAGGGGTACGCCATGTTCCTGTGTAAACTGCTGGCTGAACAGTAGCAAATCGTCGTTCACCTTTGCATAGCCGCCGAAGTGGTAATCACATACCAATTCCCAAGAAGCTGGAGAATCAACTGGCGAGGGTAAATCAGAGGCGAGGTAATTTGTCAATAAACTTTCCATTTCTTGTGCCAGAAATGCGCCATTTTTCAGAACGGGAAAAGCGATCGCTCTTTGTCCTTCAGACAACGAAAGGGCAATACCAGCCAGCGTGGTAGCTGTACCGCAAGCTACGCATATATGATCAAATGCGTAGGCGTAGCCAGCCGTAGGCATCGCATCACTAACATCATTAACTATCTGACTTTTCACCTCATCTAATGCGAAATCTAACCCCCTAACCCCCTTCCCTACGAGCGTTGGGGGAAAAATCAAAGCCTCTCCCCTTGTAGGGGAGAGGTTTGGAGAGAGGTTTTCCAGATGCCGTGAAAAGTAAGCACTAACTATCTCAGTGCAACCGCGCACACCATTTAAATTACTACCACCTTCGGGAATGATAAACACCTCACCAAAACGTTGTTGCAGATATTCTTGTAGCGCTGATGTGTTGCGCTGTCGATACATCTCGCGGTTGAGGTACACCAGTTGCATACCCTGTTGTAAAGCAAAACTTAGTGTCGGGTTCAGTGGTAGCCTCTCCTCTCCACGAATTACGCCGATAGTACGAAAACCGAAAAGATTCCCAGCCGCCGCAGTTGCATAGATGTGATTGGAATAAGCGCCGCCAAAAGTCAGCAGCGTGTTGAAATTTTTCTCCTTGGCCTCCAAAAGGTTGTATTTCAGCTTGAACCATTTGTTGCCGTTAACTAAGGGGTGCATGAGATCGAGGCGCAGCACATACAAATCAACATCAGCGTCACGGGCAATTTCGCTATTGATTTTTTGTACGGGAGGAGGAAAAAACATTAACGATATCTGTCCAGATTCTAACTTAGAATTTCCATTCTCTCACGTTGATTTTTGAAAAAAAAGTAATGATCAACATTGAGTAATTCAATGGTAAATCAATCAAAATAAAGAATAAATCTTTCTGATGATTATCTTTAGAAATTAGCATTTTACTAATTGAGGATTTCAGGTAAATATAAGAAACATAACACTCGCTCCAGACAATATTTTTTTGGGAAAAATAAATGGTCGCACTCACACAGCTTACTCAAGTTATTCCCAATCCAGGACGCTTGACGGTTCAAACTGTTGAAATTGCTCCTCAAACGACAGCTATCCGTTGTCTAGACTGGGATAGAGAACGTTTTGATATCGAATTTGGTTTACGGAATGGCACAACCTATAATTCTTTCTTAATTCAGGGAGAAAAAGTTGCCTTAGTTGACACATCTCACCGCAAGTTTGAGCAGCTATATCTAGATATACTGGTGGGATTAATTGATCCGACTAAAATAGATTACTTGATTATTAGCCATACAGAACCAGACCACAGTGGCTTAGTAAAAAATATTTTAGAATTAGCTCCCTCGATTACTATTGTCGCTGCTAAGGTAGCTATTCAATTTCTGGAAAATATGGTTCACCAGCCTTTTAAATCAATACAGGTGAAAACTGGAGAACTATTAGATTTAGGTGACGGACACAAATTAGAATTTATTTCTGCACCTAACTTACACTGGCCTGACACAATTTTGACTTATGACCACAAAACTTCGACTCTCTACACCTGTGATGTGTTTGGGATGCATTACTGCGATGACCACACCTATGATGAAAATATTAGCTTAATAGAGGAGGATTTTAAATATTACTATGATTGTCTCATGGGGCCTAATGCTCGCTCTGTATTAGCAGCTTTAAAGCGGATTGAAAAGTTAGAAATAGTCACAGTTGCTACAGGACATGGCCCATTATTACAAAACTATATCTCCCAATGGCTCGGATGGTATCAGAACTGGAGTTTAGAACAAGCAAAAACAGAGACATTAGTGGCGCTATTTTATGTTGAAGATTACGGATATAGTGAGCATTTAGTCCGTACCATAGCTCATGGATGCGCGAAAGCAGGCGCGTCAGTAGAATTAGTAGCTCTCAATAATGCTGAACCTCAAGAAGTTCGAGAATTAGTTGCACAAGCTTCTGGTTTAGTAATTGGAATGCCAAATCAATCTTCGGCGATCGCTCAAGCTGCTTTAAGTACGATTTTAGCTGCTGTTCATAAGAAACAGGCAATTGGTTTATTAGAGTCAGGAGGGGGAGAAGATGAGCCAGTTTATCCCTTACGCAATAAGTTTCAAGAACTAGGATTAATTGAAGCCTTTACACCGATCTTAGTTAAGGAAATTCCTACCCAAGCAACGGAACAACTTTGTGATGAAGCGGGGACAGACATGGGTCAATGGTTGAACCGCGATCGCACCATTAAACAAATCAAATCCATCGATAGTGAGCTAGAAAAAGCTTTAGGGCGCATTAGCACAGGATTATACATCATCACCGCCAAAAAAGGAGAGGTTCAGAGTGCGATGTTGGCTTCGTGGGTGACACAAGCGAGTCTTGAGCCTTTGGGAGTGGCGATCGCAGTATCCAAAGAACGGGCAATTGAATCCTTGATGCACGTTGGCGATCGCTTCGTTTTAAATGTTTTAGAAGAAGGCAAATATCAAGGATTAATGAAACATTTTATCAAGCGTTTTGCTCCTGGTGCAGACCGCTTTGCTGGAGTGAAAACATATCCCGCTAACAATGAATCGCCCGTTTTAGCTGAAGCTTTAGCTTACATGGAATGTGAAATTACTAGCCGTATGGACTGCGGGGATCATTGGGTAATTTATAGCACAGTCCAAACTGGAAGAGTTGCCAAGTTAAATGCACTTACCGCCGCCCATCACCGCAAAATTGGCAATCATTACTAAATTGGGCATTGGGCATTGGGCATTAGGCTCTTCTACTCTCCACAGACGCGATGAATCGCGTCTCTACAACACACTCCTAAAAAACTATGCATAAATCTGCTGAGAATACTCCAATTACTATGTATGAAATCAATCGGGGGCGCGTTGTCCGAACCTTGGAATTTATCCAAGATATAATTGTAATTTCTTTGTGTATAGGTTTATTTAGCTTCATGGTGCTTCAGGTGAGAGATATGTTTCTCTCTTTACTTCCGCCTCTAGATTTTCATGCTGTTACTGCCGATATTCTCTTTTTACTCATCTTAGTTGAGTTATTCCGACTGCTGATTATTTACCTACAGGAACATCGAGTATCTATTGGGGTAGCTGTCGAAGTTTCCATTGTTTCTGCTTTGCGAGAAGTCATTGTTAAAGGTGTTCTAGAAACAAGTTGGAGTCAAGTTTTAGCAACTTGTGCCTTTTTATTAGTGCTGGGAATACTACTGTTTCTCAGAGTTTGGCTACCCCCGACCTTTGAAGGTATCGACCCGGAACAAGAAGCATCTAAACGCTATAGAAGCCGAGCCAACTCTGAATTAATAAAAACTAATGGTCATTAAGAGTGGGGAGTAGGGAGATGAGGGGGACAATTCCCAATTCCCAATTCCCAATTCCCAATTCCCAATTCCCAATTCCCAATTATCAACAAAGCTTATTATGTCTGCAAATACTTTAACTACCAGCCATCCTAGAGATGTGCAAGTTGCTGAAATTGGTAAAAATACTCTGATTCTGCGATCGCGCACTTGGGACAGACTAAAATTTGAGGTGGAGTATTCCCGTCAAAAAGGAACTACGGCGAATTCTTATCTGATTCAAGCTGATAAAAAGGCTTTAATTGACCCTCCCGGCGAATCTTTTACCGAAATTTACCTTCAGCAACTAGCAGAACATCTAGACTTTAACACCCTAGATTACATTGTTCTCGGTCATGTCAACCCCAACCGTAGCGCAACTTTGCAAGTATTGCTCTCTGAAGTTCCTCAAGTCACTATAATTTGTTCTCGCCCCGCCGCCAATGCTCTAAAAATCGCCTTTCCCAAATGGGACTCACGTATTCAAGCGGTGCGATCGCAGGATACTCTAGATTTAGGACAAGGACATGATTTATCATTTATCACCGTACCAACTCCCCGGTGGGCGGATGGACTTTGTACCTACGATCCCGCTACCAAAATTCTCTACACAGACAAACTTTTTGGCGCTCATATTTGCGAAGATACTTTGTTTGATGAAGATTGGAAGGGATTAGATGCGGAACGTCGTTACTATTTTGAATGTCTCCATGCGCCCCAAGCTAAACAAGTTGAAGTGGCGTTAGATAAAATATCGGTTTTGGGAGCCAGATGTTATGCCCCAGCACACGGGCCAGTTGTCCGTTACAGCCTGAGTCGTTTTACTTATGATTACCGTCAATGGTGTCAAGGGCAAAAATCTCAGGAATTGCGTGTTGCTTTGCTTTATGCTTCTGCTTATGGAAATACAGCAACTCTAGCAAATGCGATCGCTCAAGGTTTGATTCAAAATGGAATTAATGTAGAATCGGTTAACTGTGAACTAGCAGATTCTGCCGAGATTAACCGCATTGTCGAAACCTGCGATGGCTTGATTATCGGTTCACCCACTTTAGGCGGACATGCACCGACTCAAATTCAAACAGCTTTAGGAATAGTCCTCTCGGTGGCGGCTAAAACTAAGTTAGCAGGGGTGTTTGGTTCCTATGGTTGGAGTGGCGAAGCAATAGATTTAATCGAAAGCAAGCTGAAAGATGCCAATTATCAACTAGGATTTGAAACAATTCGAGTGCGTTTCAGCCCTACTCCTGAGATTCTCCAGCAGTGTCAAGAAGCAGGTGCTTCCTTTGCCCAAAACTTGAAGAAAACCAAAAAACTGCGTAGTTCCCGTCAGATAGTCACAGAAACCCATGTAGATCGTACCGAACAAGCAGTGGGGCGGATTATTGGTTCTCTGTGTGTTGTCACAACTCGTGATGAACAAACTCACAAAGGCGTTTTAACTTCTTGGATATCTCAAGCAACTTTTAACCCGCCAGGAATTATGATTGCGATCGCTAACGAGCAAAATGCAGATTTAATGCATCATCCTGGTGATCAATTTGTGCTGAATATCCTCAGAGAAGGAAGAAATCTGCGACGCTATTTTTCTCGTCATAGCACTTTAGGAGATAACCCCTTTGCAAATCTTGCCACAAAAACTGCTCTTAATGGTTGTTTGATTCTAAATGAGGCATTAGCCTATTTAGAATGTACGGTGCAAAATCAGCTTGAATGTGGCGATAGATGGTTAATTTATGCCGTCATCAATCACGGTGAAGTGTTAGAAAATGATGGTGTCACTGCTTTAGAGCATCGGAAATCTGGTAGCTATTATTAACCTGACTTTTCACAATCTTGCCCGTCCCTTGTATTTCGGGGCGGCAAGATGCCCACCCTACAAGAATCATCCTTTAATTCAGCAAAGCCAATTTTGCTTTACTATTGATCACCCGTTCTTAACTTTACCCTTTCTATAGATGCTTTAATACCCTCAATAATTAAACCAATTGTTTGTATTTCCTGTATTTTTTGGGAATACTTTACACAGTATTGGTTATAAATATGGCTTTTTTAAACAAAATAAACTGGAATTTCCTACGTAAAAATGCTCCAAATAGCTCTAGGATAAATCCATCTGCTCCAAGCCTTCAACCTGTAGTGCTAAAGAAACCTACGACACCATCAACCCCCAAAAACCTTGCCGAATTAGAGCATGAAATGGATTTAGAGGCGCGGGTTCTCAAAACATCCCCTCAGCAACTGCATAGCAAAGCCAAGGGAGGTATAAGTAGACTTATTTGGATAGGAATACTTGTAGGCATTCCCATTGGTGTCGTTTGGGTGGCGAACCAGCCTTACCCGGTAATTCGCCGTCCGGTGATGCTCCATGCACCTTTTTTGCTGTTACCTAGCTACATTAGTATGGATAATCACTATCGGCAGGCGTTGATATCAGTCGAGCAAGCTGAACAATTGATTGAAAAAGCTACTAGTCCTGCTGATTTGGCTTTGGGAGAACAGAAGCTACAAGAAACACAAAAACATCTAGATCAGTTACCAACCTCCTTTGTTAACGATTGGTCACAATACAGATATTGGTGGTATGACTCACAGTTCAGCATCTACGGTTTTAATGCATTTCGGAGTAAAGTTGGACAGCTAGAAGCTAAGGTTTTTCAAGAAAAGAATGCCCAGTCCTTGCTTACCGATAATATGCAGACCCTCTTAAATGCAAAACAGCAATATGAACAGGCTGCAACAGCAACTGATAAACAAGCTGCAACAAGTGCTTGGCAAATGGCACTTAATCAATTAGATCAGATTCCTGGTCAAACGCTAGCAGGAAAAACTGTACAAAATCAACTAGATACCTACAAGCGTGAGTTTAAGGAAGTTGTTGGATTGGCCGCAGGGAACGAGCGCATCTGTGCCTTAATCACCGCAGCGCGGCAATTTTCCTGGCAAGCTGCCAAAGCTGGTCAAAATCCGCCGCACACCGTAACTGAATGGCAACAGATCGAAAATTTGTGGATAGAAGCAATTGAGCGGCTCAAAGAGATTCCTTCAAAAGACGTGGCGGGTTATACCGAAGCACAGAAGTTATTAGCAATTTATGAGGCTAATTTAGGTCAAGTTAAGGTAAGGCGGCAAGCTGAGGCAGATGCTGTGGACGCTTTGGAGTCGGCGCAACAACAAATCAAAAGCTTGTTGGCTTCAATTCCTGCTGATGCTCATGATGGAGAGCGCAATCGTGTGTTTAGCCAATTGCAGAGTATTATTAATCAATTAGAAAAGGTGCAAAATGGCACAACAGCCTATCTAAAAGCTCAAGAGTTACTACTATCGGCAAATAATAAACTAAGGCAACTAGAGGTTAAATAATTAGATATCGTCGGCTCTATTATCATTATTGATGCCATTAGTCTTCCTGGCAATCGCTAGAAATTTACTTATGTTTACGACCCTAAAGCACGTAGTCCTCAGCATCTTAAGCCTGGGGACTTTTTTATGTCTCATATACCCAAAGTTGTTGGAGTATTAGTCTAAGAACTTTAGGGATATAAAATAGGGGTAGGCTTACCCTTCCCTGAGAGAGTAAGCATTTGTTGAGCATGATTAATGAGTATGATTTCATACCTATTATTCAGGCTCAAATGTTGAAAGTAGGGTATTTGAGTATTTAAGAGTGAAGGCTGAAAGTATTGTTATTATATGTAAATTTATGATCGAAGTTGAACATCTAAGTAAAATATACGGTTCCACCCCAGCGATTACTGATGTCACTTTTAGCGTCGAACCTGGGGAGATTTTAGGGTTGTTGGGCCCCAATGGCGCTGGTAAAACCACAACCATGCGGATTCTAGCTGGTTATTTACCGGCAACCAATGGCAATGCCCGGATTGCTGGTTATGATGTCCATGAAAATTCTCTAGCTGTCCGCCAACGCATTGGTTATTTACCGGAAACACCACCGTTATATCCAGACATGACGGTGGAGGGATTTTTGCATTTTGTCGCCCAAATTAAGGGAGTTCCAGCAGGCGATCGCGCCAATAAGGTAACAGCCGCGATCAAACGCTGTAATTTAGAAGATAAGCGTCGGGTGATTATCCGCAAACTCTCCAAAGGATATCGCCAAAGGGTAGGAATTGCTCAAGCGATCGTCCACGATCCCCCAGCGATCATTTTAGATGAACCCACCGTTGGACTCGATCCTCGACAAATAATTGAGGTGCGGAATTTAATTAAAAGCCTCGCTGGTACTCACACAATTATTCTTTCCACGCACATTCTGCCAGAAGTAAGCATGACTTGTAACCGCGTCGCCATCATCAATCGCGGTAAAGTTGTGGCAACTAATACCCCAGAAAACTTGATGACCCAGTTGACAGGTGGCTCCGGGTATGAGTTGGAAATAGAAGGAGAAGCAGCCCTAGCGAAACAGGTATTGCAAAAAGTGGCGGGTGTGAGTTTGATAGAATCAATTCCCACAGCTGGAATGCACGGCGAACTCCCGGAAAATCGCGCTTACCTGCGGGTGATATCGCAACCGGGAAAAGAACCAGGAAAGGATATTGCCACAACATTAGTACGTGCAGGATTCGGTTTACATGAATTGCGGCGTGTTAACGCCACCTTAGAAGATGTATTCTTGCAACTGACCACAGAAGAAAAGAATTTCGAGACTGAGGTAGACTTAGCAGCAGACAACGAAGGAGAGGCAGCGTAAATGGGTATAGTGCTGAGTAATATTATTGCCATTTATCGCCGAGAGTTACAGAGTTATTTTGTATCACCTTTGGCTTATGCGATCGCAGGTATATTTTGGTTACTATCGGGTTTATTCTTCGTAATGATTTTGTTAGGGCCAGATGGCATTTTAGTAGAGGTAGCGGCAATAGATTCACAAGGGCAACAAATGGGAGTACCAGTACCGCCCATAGATGTCCCCTACGAATTTGTGCGGGCATTTTTGGAGCGCATCGAATGGCTATTGTTGTTTATCCTGCCAATACTCTCAATGGGACTCTATGCCGAAGAACGGAAGCGGGGCACTTTAGAACTGTTAGCCACCTCACCAATTACCAATTGGGCGGTAGCTGTAGGTAAATTATTCGGGGTGCTAACATTTTTTATCACAATGGTTGTACCCATGCTAGTGTTGGAAGCGATCGCGATCGGCGGCTCAAATCCACCAATGGCACCCTCAATTCCCTTACTCGGTCATTTTGGATTAATCTTGCTAGCAGCAGCAATTTTATCTATAGGAATGTTTATTTCCTCATTAACAGACAGCACAATTCTCTCTGCCGTTCTCACCTTTGCAGTAATCTTATTATTGTTATTGATTGATTTAATCGGCAAAATTATTCCTGGCCCCGTCGGCGAAGCCTTAAGTTATCTGTCATTGCTGAAACATTACAACACCTTAATCCAAGGAATTTTCGATACCAGCACCTTAATTTTATTTGCCAGTTACATTTTTTTGGGCATCTTTCTCACCGCTCAATCAATTGATGCACTGCGCTTTCAAAGGCAGTAGTTATATGTCATTGGTCATTGGTCATTTGTCATTTGTCAAAAATTAGTGACAAGTAAAAGTATATGGACGTTTGATTCCGGTTCCCCCCTTAAAAAGGGGGGTTAGGGGGGATCAATAAGTGCAAAGATACAGCCAACCACTTTTAAAACATCCTCTAACTACCGAACAGATAAATGCAATCAAAATAATCATCAACGAACTAGCACCCAAATTAAACTCCTACCTAAATTCAATTGGCAATGTACCAGATGACAAATGACAAATTATATGAAAATAGTTGCAAAAAAGAAACTGTGGAAATATCTATTTTGGTTAGGCCCGTTCCTAATTACTGTGGGCTTAACAGTTGGGTTAGTCTCTGAACAGTGGGGACTAATCCCATTAGCATTTATAATTACGGGAATTGTCATCAGTGGATTGGGGATAATATGGCAAAGCTACGAAACTAACTGGTGGAAACGTCGTTCTACCCAAGCTGGGACTAATGCCCTAGTAGCGACTCTAGCAGTATTAGCAATTTTGGGATTGATTAACTTTTTGGGCACTCGCTACCACCTGCGGGCAGACTTAACAGAAACTCAATTGTTTACCCTTGCGCCCCAGTCACGGCAATTAGTGAGTGTCTTACCGCAGCCAGTTAAAGTGTGGGTGTTTGATATTAGCCAGAATCCCCAAGACCGAGAACTGCTAGAAAATTATCAGCGACAAAGCTCAAAATTTAAATATGAATACATCGACCCCCAAGCAAGACCAGGACTTGCAGAAAAGTTTGGCGTTAAAGATTACGGGGAAGTTTATTTAGAATCTGGGGATAAACGGCAATTAGTACAGACAGTAAATGAAAATCAGCGCTTATCGGAAGTCAGATTAACTAGTCGGCTGCAACAACTAACAAATTCTACAATAGCCAAAGCTTACTTACTGCAAGGTCATGGCGAACGTCAACTTTCGGCTGGTAAAGGTGCATTTTCACAAGCAGTTCAAGGATTAGGCGACAAAAATTTCACAACAGCACCGCTAAATCTAGCAGAAACTTCCAAAGTTCCTCAAGATGCTGCTGTTGTAATAGTAGCTGGCCCCAAGCGAGAATTGTTTGAGGGAGAAGTTAAAGCCTTACAAGAGTATCTAAATCGGGGCGGTAACTTACTGCTGATGATTGATCCCAATACAGATCCCAAACTTGACAGCTTGCTACAAGAGTGGGGTGTTCGTCTGGATAATCGTTTAGCAGTAGATATTTCTGGGGAAAGCGTAGTGGGACTTGGCCCTGCTGCGCCTGTAGTCACAGAATACGGTCAACATCCGATTACCAAAGATTTCGGTAACGGTAATTCTTTTTATCCAATAGCCCGACCACTGGAAATTACCTCTGTACCTGGTATCGAAGCTACTCCACTGCTGCGAACTAAACCCTATCCCAACAGTTGGGGAGAAAGCGACCTCCAAAGCGAAAAATTGGAGTTTAATGCAGGTAAAGACCTCAAAGGACCTCTGACCTTGGGTGTTGCTTTAACTAGAAAACAAGTAGCTAAATCTACTTCCACTCCCCAAGCTTCACCGACACCATCACCAACCACTCAAAGCAAAACTAGCGCTACTCCTTCACCCTCCCCCAAAACTCCGCAAGCTTTACCATCACCAACCACCCAAAGCAAAACTTCCCCCACTCCCTCACCCTCCCCCAAGACTCCGCAAGCTTTACCATCACCAACCACTCAAGGCAAGGCTTCTCCCACTCCCTCATCTCCCCCTACTCCCTCATCTCAAACAGCCACCGAATCCCGGTTAGTAGTTTTCGGAAATTCTAGCTTCGCCACCGATGGCTTGTTTCAACAGCAACTAAATGGAGATGTATTTCTCAATTCAGTTACTTGGCTAAGTCAACAGGATCAACAACCCCTTTCCATTCGCCCCAAGGAACCGAAAAACCGTCGGATAACCCTGACAACCACCCAAGCGAATCTTTTAATATTGTCGTCTTTGTTAGTTTTACCCTTAATTGGGTTCGCGGCGGCAGTTATTATCTGGTGGAAACGACGGTAAGAAGTGAGTTAGGAGTTAGGAGTTATAGTGGCTCCCAATTGCATGGAATACAGACCTAACCCCCAGCCCCTTCCCTTCTAGCGTTGGGGAGTAAGATTCAAAGCCTCTCTCCTTTTAGGAGAGAGGTTTGGAGAGAGGTCAAAGCTGTACTGCACCTAAGCGAGAACCGCTATATAACTATTAACTCTTTAGTAATGCCCAATGCCCAATACTTCGACTTCGCGGTAGTTGAGCGTAGTCGAAACTCAGTACAAGTGCCCAATGCCCAATATTTAAAAAATGAAATTGCCGCGAACGACTTTAATTTTAATACTGCTAGCGCTGGGTTTAGGTGGTTTTGTTTACTTCTCTGAAATCCGGGGTGCAACTGTGCGAGAAGAAAATAAGGAACAAAAGCAACAAATTTTCTCTTTTAGAGAAGATGATGTACAGTCTTTAACAGTCAAGACAAAAAAACTCACCTTGAATCTGGAACGTAACCGTGAATCTAGTAACCCGAAGTGGTTAATCAAATCTCCGATATCGGGGCTAGGAAATGATGCTATTGTTTCTTATTTAATGGATTTATTGGTTAAAGGTAAGAGCGAACGCACCTTATCAACTCCAGCAAAAGACCTTACAGAATTTGCCTTAGATCAACCCCAAGCAACTATCAATATCACCCTGAAAAACCGACAAAGCCATCAGTTGATTTTAGGTAAATCTAACTTTAACGGTAGTTTCTTGTATGCTTTAACTGACCCGGCTACAAAACCCAATGGGAATATAAATGTGCTGTTGGTTTCTACAGATTTTGCAAATGCCGTCAATCGGGAATTATCAGAGTGGAAACAACCTGTAGATAATAGTCAGAAACTTCCTCCGCTCATTATTCCTAAACCGAGTCCGACAAACAGCAAATAATTAATTCAAAATCTGGCGCTATTACTATGACAAATCCGACAGCAACTTTGCTGATTTCCTGCCCCGATCAACGGGGATTGGTGGCAAAATTTGCCAATTTCATCTATTCTAATGGTGGTAATATTATCCATGCAGATCAGCATACAGATTTTGCTGCTGGGTTATTCCTCACCCGCATTGAATGGCAGTTAGATGGATTTAATTTACCGCGAGAATTTATTGCCCCTGCATTTAATGCCATCGCTCAACCTTTAGGCGCTAAGTGGGAAATACGTTTTTCTGATACAGTACCACGCATTGCTATTTGGGTAAGTCGGCAAGACCATTGTCTATTTGACTTAATTTGGCGACAACGCGCCAAAGAGTTTATTGCTGAAATCCCTTTAATCATTAGCAACCATTCTAATTTAAAGGTAGTGGCAGAGCAATTTAATATCGAGTTTCAGCATATTCCTATTACTAAAGACAATAAATCAGAACAAGAATCCAAACAACTAGAAATACTACGCCAGTACAAAATAGATTTAGTTGTATTGGCAAAATATATGCAGATTGTTAGTGCAGATTTTATTATTCAATTTCCGCAAGTTATTAATATACACCACTCATTTTTACCAGCTTTTATCGGAGCCAACCCTTATCACCGAGCTTTTGAACGGGGTGTAAAAATTATTGGTGCAACGGCTCATTATGCCACTGCTGATTTAGATGCAGGCCCAATTATTGAACAGGATGTAGTACGAGTTAGTCACCGTGATGAAGTTGATGATTTGGTGAGAAAAGGCAAAGATTTGGAGAGAATTGTATTAGCAAGAGCGGTGCGATCGCACTTACAAAATCGCGTATTAGTCTATGGTAATAGAACAGTAGTATTCGAGTGATTCTACATCCAAATAAAATAGTTCAGCTTTGATGATTGAGCAAACGGCTATATCTTTGGTAGCAGGGGTTTTTAGTTTCTGCTTTCAGGTGGAATTTTTACCACGCATATTAGACACCTGGTGAAATTAAATATGCGTTACCCAGAACCTTTATAAAGACGTAGCAGTGCTACGTCTCTACATTCTTTTTCGGAGATGTATATTGTTTTATATATTACTAAGTATCTATGCATGAATAAATTTAAAGTTTGTAGTAAGGACTTTAGTCCTGATAATCCTTGCTCTGAGCGATAAATCACTCACTACAAACTAGAAATATATTAAGAAGCTTCTTTAGTCTTATTTATAAAGATTTCAGCCAATGCTGCTCACTGTTATGAAGTATGACCAACTAGACACACTTTTGACATAACTTTGCAACATATTTGTCATTTAGATAGGTTTTACTTAACCTTACGTCAATGTCAATGTAAGTAAATTTGATGAATAAAACCTCTATAGGCTGGCTCAGTATGCTGGTACGGCTCATATAGAGTCTCATTCGTTTTTCACCTTGTGGAAATATGCCTTTATAAGGAGTGATAAATGCTAGCCAGATTTTCGCGTGTTTTCAACGATAGTTCTAGAAACGTTAGACGTAAAGTTATCAACATCTATGCGTTCCTGATTAGCGTGAATATTTTGATCTGGGTACTTGCCCTCATTGCATTTCACAGCTACCCCCTTTTGCTTGGCACCGCCGTATTAGCTTATAGCTTTGGTCTGCGTCATGCTGTAGATGCCGATCACATCGCCGCGATTGACAATGTTACCCGTAAATTGATGCAGGAGAACAAACGACCTGTTTCTGTTGGGTTCTTCTTCTCTCTAGGTCATTCCACCGTTGTAATTTTCGCCTCTGTTGCGATCGCTTTAACCACTGCAACTATCCATAACAACTTTCCCAGTTTTGAAAAGGTTGGGGGGCTAATTAGCAGTAGCGTTTCTGCACTTTTCCTACTAGCAATTGCAGCAATTAATATGGTGGTGCTGTGGGATGTTTATAAGACCTTCCAAACCGTCAAGCGAGGGGGAATCTATGACGAGCAATCCTTAGATGAATTTTTGAACCAACGCGGGCTACTCGGTCGCATCTTCCGTCCTTTGTTTCGGTTGATAGATAGTAGCTGGCAAATGTTTCCTTTAGGTTTCCTTTTTGGTTTAGGCTTCGACACGGCCACAGAGGTAGCACTGCTGGGGATTTCTGCAAATCAAGCCGCTAAAGGTTTGCCCATCTGGTCAATCCTAATATTTCCAGCTTTATTCACCGCAGGTATGTCCCTAGTTGACACCACTGACGGCATTTTAATGCTTGGTGCTTATGGCTGGGCTTACGTCAAACCAATCCGCAAGCTGTACTACAATATGACCATCACCCTTGTTTCTGTATTAGTTGCTGTGGTCATTGGCGGAATTGAGGCTCTGAACATTATTGGCGATCAGTTACAACTGAAAAGTCCATTTTGGGATTTCATTAGTCAACTAGGTGATAACTTTGGCACAATTGGTTACTTAATCATTGCCATTTTTGTATTCAGTTGGTTACTTTCGACCATCATCTACAAAGTCAATAAGTATGATGATTTGGAAGTCACTAGGGCTACAAATGGTAAAGATAATAAAAATAGACATTGAGCTTATTATTATATGCGCGACATAAAAGAAAATATTATGACCCCTGACAACTTCATCGTCCGTACAATGAACAGGTCGGAAATTGATTTGGCCATTACTTGGGCAGCAAGCGAAGGTTGGAATCCAGGAAGGTATGATGCTGAATCTTTTTATCAAACTGACAAAAACGGTTTTTTTGTGGGCGAGTTGAATGGTGAGCCGGTGGCATGCATTTCTGCTGTTACTTACGATCAACACTTCGGCATTCTAGGTTTTTACATTGTCAAACCCCAGTTTCGTGGGCAGGGGTTGGGTATGAAAATTTGGAAGACAGCAATTGACTATCTAGGTGCTGACCGTAATATCGGCTTGGATGGTGTAGTAGCTCAACAAGATAACTACAAAAAGTCTGGTTTCCAAATCGCTTATAACCATATTCGTTATGAAGGGGTGGGTGGCGGTGTTGTGCCTGCTGGTATCATCGAACTGAAAACAGTGCCTTTTGAAGAGTTGGTGGCTTACGATTGCCAACTTTTTCCTTCTAAGCGTCCAGTATTTCTGCAACATTGGATTGAACAGCCAGAAAGTACTGCTTTCGGGTTTCTCAAAAATGGATATCTTGTTGGTTACGGAGTTATCCGGCCTGCACACACAGGTTTTCGGATTGGGCCACTGTTTGCTAATGACGAACAGATTGCTGAAGCATTATTTCAAGCCTTGCTTGCACAAAATCCTCATGCTCCAGTGTTTTTTGATGTGCCGGATACAAATGTACAAGCAATTAACTTAGTTCAACGTTACCAATTGCAGCCAGTCTCTCAAACGGCTCGGATGTATACTAAAGAAATTCCTAGTTTACCTATTAATCGTGTCTTTGCTGTGACAAGTTTGGAAGTAGGTTAGAAACGGAAAAACAATGTGTTTAGGATTGCTATATACAATTCCACTGTGAGCGCGTGAGTTTTCCTATTAGTCCGTCTACGTCCAAGTTGATAACTTTTAAAAGCATCTTCATGAGTAATCCTCAATTCCCTCGATAGCACTGCTCGCCGATCGCAGTAGAGAAATTTCTGACCGTGCAGGCAAGGAGTTGTAACTGTGCGTTCCGAGTTAAACCTTCAAATGTTAATGATCGGCAATTATCCGATCAACAATTTGCTTCATGCCTGCTGGCTGAAAATTATTATCACGCATACGAGCTAAGATCAAATCTCGAAACCTTTCATAAGGAATACCTCGCCCAAATCTTCCTACAAAGAGCTTTATAATGTCGCGCCCAGGAAAAATTCTACGCCAAGTGCCATTTCCAAGAGATGTAGTTGCTTCTAAGCGATATTGTCTTTCAAGGTCAATGAGATGTTTTTCAGAAAGCTCGTTTAAAGTCAATTTTTCAATGCGATCATGGCATCGAGCAACTGCTTTTGCAAGTTCAGATCCTACAGATTGGATACTTCGATCAAAACCAAGATCAAGCTTGCTTTTAAGTTGGCGATCTGCTTGCTTAAGCAACCGATGTGTAACCACATTAGTAATTATCTCAGAAGCGAACTCCGTAAGCTGTTTCTTAATATCTTCTTCCGTCGCAACTTCTTTACATAAGGCATTTATATCCCTGAGAACTTGGAAAATGAAATGTGGTTCGAGGAGATAGTTCTCAATATGGTAAACATCCCAACTCATACGATTGGAATTTTCTAGCACATCTGACTCATCTGTATCGCGGTCAGTTACAGCGTAAAACTTTGCAGGGATATAACGCCGCGCATTCTCCAGTACTTCGTAAAGGTCTGCAACTCGCCTTTTGTTACCACCTGATATAAAGTTGACTGTATCTGAAAATTTTGGGAATAGCTGACTAACCATCCAACGGTCAAACTCAGTATTACCTCCACCTTCAAAAATTACAATTTTGGCACCTGGGCGGTAAGCTGCAAGGTCTCCAACGAGGTCAATAATTATTCGCTCAACATCTTCATCTGCTTTAACTACCGTAGCCTGATTTTTACTCTCAAAATTGCTAGATGGCTGGATATGAAATACTCGGAAGTCATCACGCTCAACTGCTTCTCTGATAAGAGTGTCAGAATGCGTAACTAACCATAACTGATTTCCTAATGGCTTTCCAAGATTATTGTGATAAAAAGATGCTAAACCACTTATCAAGCGTGGATTTAGGTGAAGTTCAGGTTCGTCCATTAGAAGTACAGAATTTCGAGGAGCCGTCTTCCGTAAACGCAGATAACCGTAGAGAACTTCCTTCTCACCAGAACTTAGCTCATTGATATCATGTATCGCACCAGAGGCCGTTCGTACAGGAAATAAAAGCTGTCCATCAGCCTGCGGTTGCGCTCCTAGAAATTCTTTACCAGGGAAAAAAGTTGTAAACAGTTCTTTTAATGTATTGGTTAGCGTGTCAATTTCGCCACCTGTTGTGCTAATCTCTTTCGCAAGAAGTTGACGAATATAGCCTGAAGCCATTTCTGCCTTCAAGTTTAAATATTTGTTTGTGTAGTTGTAGAGTGTATGTTGCCGCAATTGCTGTTCATTCGACTCAAGACTGAGGTTAATTGCGTTAATTTTTTCACGGGCGTAATTTCGACCGGCTCCATGATAATCAATGATGCCAATATGCTGGGGCTTATAATTGCCGAATACAAGCTCAAGAATTTGTGATGGTGCTATGTTTATAGTACTATCAGGCTGTATTTTGATACGACCAATGTGAGAAGTCTGCTTTAAATCATTAATCAGAGATGAAACTGTCTCTCTGGTACGCTGTTCTACAATAGGCGTGTATATGCGTTGTTCCATTGCCAGGGATTCTGCATTGGTGAATCCCCCCTGCCCATGTTGAAGTGAGACCCCCTGCCAAATTTGATTTTGTAGGAGACGACTTGCATTATCTTGTAACCGCTTATTTGCCTCATTTAAAAGGTATTTCTTTTCTTCAGCAGATAGCAAAATCTCTACAACTACTTCTAGTGGCTGATTCTTATCTTGAAACAGAGATAAGATATCCCCTAGACTACTCGTATTAATTTGGAATTCATTGAACCACTGCTGCAACTCATTCTGCTGATAACCTCCATAGACTGACTTTAACAGTCGGATTGCATCCAAAACGCATGACTTACCACAGCCGTTTGGCCCAGCAATAACAACAACCTCGCTCAAGTCTGTAAGCTGAAGACCAGTAATCGCACGAAAATTTTTGATTTCAAGGCTACAAATACGCATTATTTAACTTTAAGACTAATTACTAGCGACATTCCATTTGAATATAGGCTATCTTATTGACGTTTGATAGTGGAATAGTAAAAATTAAGCACTCTATTATTCACATAAATTGAGTCATCCAAAGATGAATGGCGTGAAGAATTGAGCGATCGCACTTTACGAAAATCTCCTCGAACAGCAGGAAAAAGCTCACAACGAAACTTTGGAACAACGTGAGGCTGAAAAGATGTGGATTTACCAAAAGCGCCAAGAACTTGAGGAAGTACAGAATCGGCTGGAAATCATTCTCAGTAAATGCGCCATTGTTTAATCGGCAAATTTACAAGTGTTAGTATCTAGCAGAAATTTCACAGGATTGGTTCGCGTTCTGGTTGTTGTTCTTGGGGATGGCGAAAGAATGTTTCATCCATAGAATTCAGTCAGGGGATATTCTGGGGTTTCAATTTGGGTTTCTGGTTGTAGGGACTCAATAAGGGTTTTTAGCAATGTCAAGCCTCGGCTAAAGTCGAGTTCTTCGGTGAGTTCAGCCAGGGGGGATTGACGGAAGAATTCTGAGAGTTTGGTGGGTTGGTCTGGGTGAGTGTTGTGTGTGGTCAGGCTTTGGGCAAGAAGTTGGATAATATACAGTTTATCGTTGGGGGAAAGCTGAAGGAGTTGTTGTTCGAGTTCTGGGATAGCCATGATGGGGTTTAAGTGGAGGATAATGAAGAAAGATTAAGCTGCACTCAGAAAACTCTCAATGAGCCAAACTAGCCTAAATTTAGTTGCAATATCTATCTTTCTCATGACCCTATCGGTACTGCTGGGGCCATTCTTAAACATATCACCGGCAGTACCAGCGATCGCTACCTTCACCATCTTAGGCATAGCGACATTAGATAGTTTCAGCTTGCAAGGCAAGGGTGGTACTATCTTTTTAGATTGGATTGCTGGTTTTTCAAAAGAACACCGCGATCGCATCATCCATCACGAAGCAGGACATTTCTTAGTTGCTTACCTGTTGGGTATTCCCGTTACAGGCTACACACTCAGCGCTTGGGAAGCCTGGAAACAGGGGCAACCTGGGCAAGGCGGTGTTAGCTTTGATGACGGCGAATTAGCATCTCAACTAGAAGTAGGTAAAATCAGTGCCCAAATGGTAGACCGCTATTGCACTGTTTGGATGGCGGGTATTGCTGCTGAAACCCTAGTTTTTAATAATGCTGAGGGTGGAGGTGATGATAAAAACAAGCTGATAGGAGTCTTGACAATTTTAGGCTTTTCTGAATCAGCTTATCAACAGAAATTGCGGTTTCATGCCCTCCAAGCAAAAACTCTACTCCAAGAAAATTGGTCTAGCTACGAGGCTTTAGTTAATGCCATGCGACAACGCACTTCGGTAGAAGATTGTCGTGCTGAATTAGGAGTAGCGAGTAGGGAGTAATATCATGTCCGCCTGATTACTTATTAAACCCGAAGAACCCCACCCCGCCAAAGCTACGCGCCAGGTATATAACAATCCTAAATCATTTGTGAAAAATTAGATCCCCGACTTCTTAAAGAAGTCGGGGATCTGGACATCGCGCATTTTCACAACTCCTGCAAGGATTTCTATATTGGCAAAGATTGAAATGCTCCCTTCATTAACATTATCTTCAACACAAATACTATTCAAGTCTGGCGCGGAGTGCGGGAGATGGAAAGAGATTTTCAAATCCAGCTTGTCGCTCCTCTAAAGATTCTAAAGCATCGTTCCAAAGACTTTCATAATAAAAGAAGGTTACACCTAGACCGCGTTCTTGGGCAGCCCGCACCTGAGACTTAATTTGCTGCATGGGAATTGGATTATTTCTTAACCCTGTCATAATGCCAATTGCAGTTGGAATGATTTGTTGCGCTTCTTGAATTTCTTGGCGGGAAATATTTGCCACAAAACTTTGCAGATTCGGACGATAAACTTGCACAATTAACTCGTCCACAATATTTTGCCGCATCCAAGTTAGCCAATCTTGTAGTTGAAACTTGTAAGCGAAATCATAATAATTGGGAGCAACAGAGAAAATCGCCTGCGGTTTTCTCTGCTTCACAGCTTGGTTAAGTTGTACCATAAACGCCGTAATTTTATCTGCCCGCCACTTTACCCAGTCTGCATCTTGAGGATCATTTGGGGGAGCATTATTAGTTTCTTGGGTGTACAAGGCAACTGTATATTGATCATAACCAAATTCGTAGGGCAAACTCGTATGATCGTCAAACTGAATGCCATCGGCATCATATTGGGTGACAGTTTCTAGTACAAGATTGGTGATGAACTGTTGCACTTGTGGATGGAACGGATTAAGCCACATAACCTCACCAGCCGCACTGATTGAAGTTTGGCTACCATCCCGCTTTTGTGTGAACCAATCCGGGTAATTTAGCGCCAGTTCTGAGGTTGGGGGAGCCATAAAACCAAATTCAAACCAGGGAATCACCAGCAATCCTTTACGATGTGCTTGGGTAATCAGGTCTGCGAGAATATCATGTCCATCTGAACCTCTGGAGACAAAAGGTTGAATCCCTGCACGCTGCGCTAGGGCGCTAGGATACATCACATAGCCAGAATTCCACACCACAGGATAGATTGTATTGAAGTTCAGCCGCCGCAGTTCACTCACCGCATCCTGCACTTTGGCGCGACTTTTGAGGGTATCAAAATCATTAGTGGTCATCCAAACCCCGCGAATTTCCTGACGGGGTATCTGTGCGATCGCAGGGATGAAACTGTCTACCAGCAATACCGTAACAAAGGATATTAAAATGAGAATGGGAAAAAGATACTTGAGCGATCGCCGCCAACTTTGAACAATAAAAGATGATTTCATAGATTTGAATGATGCATTAACTACCCACACACGCCATTGCTAGTTTTTATAATTGAATCTACTAACCATATAGTCTACAAGTATTTATGCTCACTACAGGATTGGTAAGTTGGTAGTTGTTCGTTCCTTGCTTATAGAACTTTTGCACCAGAAAAACTAAAGCAGACCTAGCAAAGTTATAAGATGCTTGACGTAGTTAGTAGTAATTAGTGCCAATAGATATTGGAATAGGGAATTTGGCATTGCTTATCTTTAAGATTAGGACTAGCCATTTCAAGGTGGGTAAAAATTTTGGTCAAAGAATCCCTCTTTACTCTGTGTTCTCTGCGCCTCTGTGGTTAGATAAATTACTTTTAAACCGCAGAGGCACAGAGAACACAGAGAGGAAATCAGAGATTTTCTGAGTCACCTTGAAAGTGCTAGTCCTAAATATATTCAAGGAGACTTTGAGCAATATACTCTGCAAGCTTGACTGGAACAGCATTTCCGATCATTTGTTCCAGGTCTGTTTTTGTCCCTTCAAAAATAAATGTTTCAGGAAAAGTCTGCAAGTAGCTTCTTTCAATTGTAGTCAATGGGCGCAAGTTTTCTGTAACGTTGACTGGATCTTTAGGGTGTTTCTTATAGGTTTTAGGAATAGGACGATTAACTCCTCTTACTGTTGGGCTGGGTTCATCAATACTAAAAATTCCTCTTCTTTGGTAACTTCTTGGATGTCTGTAGTAATATTCAATTTCTAATTTATTTCCCAGATAATCTCTAATAGTCATTGGTTTATCTGCTAATCTTTTTTTGAGGTAAGGTTCTAGACTTTCGTCTTTTCCTTGTAACTCCCCAAAGCAAAAAAATCTTTTTCGCTTTTGAGGTACACCGCACAGACTAGCATCCAAAATTATTTCACTTAAACCATATCCAGCAGCTTTCAAGATTTGTCTAGCCTCTTGATATTTATTACTTTTACGAAATAGGTCTACGTTCTCGATCACAAACCACTGAGGAAGTACATTTGTAATTATTTCAGAAAAGACAATACTTAAATCCCCTCTTCCTAAATCTTCATCACGTTTGCCGGCACTAGAAAAGTCTTGGCACGGGGGACCACCAATAATAATTTCAGGACACATTTCTCTAAAAAATTCATAGTTTCTCTTCAAATTATTCAGATCGTAATTAAAAATTTCATGGCTAAAGTTTTTTCGATAAACATCTATAGCTGGTTTCCAATTATCAAATGCTGCTACAATATTAAAACCAGCATTTTGAAAGCCTAAAGATAACCCTCCACAACCGGCAAAAAGGTCTAAAACTCTAGGTGAAGAGCTTTTTATATTATCTATATATTTTTCTTTCATACTTTTATATATCTTTTAATTCTTCATATTCTAGTATGTACACGTAAAGTAATGTGTTTAATAAGACTTTTAAATTTACGAACCTATTCCATGCCCTACCTGTGTCACAATAAAGAACTGTAATAAGAAAAATATTGTTAAGGTAATTTAGTGAGTCCAACTGCTCAATCCACGGCAAGTGCGCGTCGCGTAGTATTTCCTTTTACGGCAATTGTGGGCCAGGAAGAAATGAAACTGGCGCTGCTATTGAACGTGATTGACCCCAAAATTGGGGGTGTAATGATTATGGGCGATCGCGGCACCGGAAAATCCACAACTATCCGAGCGCTGGCGGATCTGCTGCCAGAAATTTCTGTGGTTGCTAATGACCCCTTCAGCAGCGATCCTAGCGACCCCGACTTGATGAGCGATGAAGTCCGCCAACTGTTAGAACAAGGGGCGGAAATTCCCGTAGCTCACAAAAAAGTCCAAATGGTAGACCTGCCGCTAGGAGCCACAGAAGACCGAGTTTGTGGCACAATCGACATCGAGAAAGCTTTATCTGAAGGTGTCAAAGCCTTTGAACCAGGATTGCTGGCAAAGGCTAACCGAGGCATTCTCTATGTGGATGAAGTCAACTTACTAGATGACCACCTTGTAGACGTGTTACTCGACTCCGCCGCCAGTGGATGGAACACTGTAGAACGGGAAGGTATTTCTATCCGTCACCCAGCGCGTTTCGTGCTTGTGGGTTCTGGAAACCCCGAAGAAGGCGAACTACGCCCCCAACTGCTCGATCGCTTTGGGATGCACGCAGAAATTCACACAGTCAAAGAACCAGCCTTGCGGGTGCAAATCGTGGAACAACGGGCGGATTTTGACCAAAATCCCCCAGTATTTCTCGAAAACTACAAACCCCAGCAAGAAGCATTACAAGAGCAAATTGTCAATGCTCAACAGCTTTTGCCAGAAGTAAAAATTGACTACGATTTACGGGTGAAAATTTCTGAAGTCTGCTCAGAACTGGATGTAGATGGTTTGCGGGGTGACATTGTTAGTAACCGCGCCGCCAAAGCCTTAACAGCTTACGAAGGACGAACTGAAGTTACAGTTAATGATATCCACCGCGTAATTACGCTATGCTTGCGTCATAGACTGCGGAAAGACCCCTTAGAATCGATTGATTCTGGCTACAAAGTCGCCAAGGTTTTTAGCCGCATCTTTGGAGTGGAACTACCAGAAAGTGATACTGCACAAAAGAACGGCACAGGTCAGAAATTAGGGGCTAGGAGCTAATTAATTTTAGATTTTGGACTTCGACTTCGCTCAGTCGAACGATTTTGGATTTTTCCTTCAATCCAAAATCGAAAATTCAAAATCTAAAATTGGCAGAGTCTAACTCAATATTTAGCACTCAAAACTGATTATGAGATTTTGGTCTTTTTGGTTCAACAGCTTTGTTTTATCTAGCCAATACAACCCGCCCAGGTTTGTAGAATTATTGATGCTTTTATTAGCGATCGCAATGCTGGGAATAGCCAGTATTTTACCCGACAGACCGTATTTAATCTTAGGTTTGAGCTTAGTAGTTGGGGCATCTATTTCCATCTTAGTGCGGGAAGCGATCGCGCCTTCACCCCAGACGCGAATTACCCAACTAACAGCATCCCTATTACTCATCATTAGCCTCTATGGGTTTGCTGACTTAATGTACAGTATTTAATGGGGAATAAGAAATAGGCAAGCAACTTAATCAACAATGCCCAATGCCCCAATCACCAATTCTGCATTTCCACCAATTCCATACACAAATCATTAATTTGCTCTAAATCAGGTTTGTGAGGTAGAGCAGATTGTTCGCAAACAACTTCCATTTTGGCTACCAAATCTTCTGCCATTTTCATCACTTGCTCATAAGAATATTCACCCTTTAAAATAGCTTTTAAATCTTCAACATCACCAGCTATTCTCCTATCTACAATCACTTCACCTTGTCGCAATATTTCTACTCCACTGCGTAACAATCTAATGCAGTGCATCCCATGTTTCAGGTCATAACCCGACTTTCTTTCCATTTCTGCCCTAGCCGGATTTCTATTTTCCTGCCAAGATAAGTAAGCTTTCCATTCTCTTAAAGCTATTTGATAGCTTTGGCTTTTCTGAAGCAGACGGATAAAATCTTTACGGCTATTGGTGAACTTTTGGGTATATTCCAAAGTTTCATCGGGTAATGTATATTGTTTTAATACTCCTTTAAAATCAATATCTGCTGTCAGTAATTGATATAATTGTTCCGCTTCTTCCAAAAACTCAATCCTTCCTCTGATTAAGTTATAAAGATACTCCAGAAAAGCATTTAGCTCATCTTTACTCAGGGGTGTTTCGCCTTCTATAGCGAAGTCAGATGGTATTGGTTTTTTTTGTGGTGGCTTTAACAACCATTTACGATGAGTTTCCATCTTTTTGATTTGGGCAAAAGCATAACCAGTGTAAGTATGTTTCACCTTCTTACTCAAAAATAGCTGTTTATGATTAATTAAATGCTGTCCTCCTGTACTTAAAAAAGGATAGTTATTTAACCAGAGCAATTCTAAAACATTGGGATTCGCCCCCGCTAACAACTGGAGGATTTTTCTTAATTCATATATAACCGTGTCTTTGTTGCTATCCAGAAATGAAAATATTCCTGGTTCATCCCAACCAGTATCTTTTTGTTCTATGCGATCAAATCCTAAGTAGTACCTTTTGGGTGCGATAAATACTCCCCGATAATCAAAGTCGGAATCAGGACGATTTAAACCATAGCCGTGGCTACCTGCTAAACCAATTAAAATACTTCTTTGCTCAACTTCTATTCTTTTCATATCACCTGATTAAAATATAGTCATCCTAACTCATGAGTTAAGCAGGTGGGTAGATGGAGAACAGAGAAAGGATTTTTAACTACAGAAATGCCCCTAAAGGAGATGATGCAATGGTATCCCCTTGAGGAGCAAAACTTGTCAATTCAGTTGTTCCTACACTTTCGGTTTCCTAGAGCCAGAATTATCTAGGATGAATGTGGCGTCTAGTTCCCCATCCTGGATTGACAATGGTGGCTAAATCTTCTTCAGACAATTTGTTGATCTCACTGTCTAGTTCTTGGACGTTGAAATCATAGCCACGCTCTTGAGCAATCTTGATGAAGGCTTTTGGATCAGCTGTTGCTTTGAGTTTTTCCTGTAATGCTTGATCTTCTTTTACGGCTTTAAAAAGTCGGGCAGCATTTTGCTGTGTCATGACAATCCATCTCCTGTTTGAAATATCAGGTTTGAATGTAGTAATTTAACTCCTAGGATTTACTAACTTCTGCAAAGAATTCCTTAATTAAGCATCTATATTTGATATTAAAACAAAGAATAAGAATGCATTGGTTTTGATAGAAAAATATATAATAACACTGTTACTTTTTTTGTAAAGTTCAGCCCTCAGATAGTAGCAATTTTTAGTTAAAAAGCATTAATTCTGACTTGTAAATTATATTTACATTCCTGCTGGTGGGCAATGTCTACGACGGGCGTAGATGCAGCATCTGACGACTGTTGGCTAATTCATCGCCACTCTGGGGAAATTAGCGATCGCCAAATACTCAAATTAGCTGATTTTTCCTCTTCCGGCTGACCAGATGCCAAATCCCAAAATTCTGTTATGGCTTGACTTAACACCTGTTAATAAAGTAGTATTTTAGATTGTCTGTCTAATTCCTGCTCGGATCAGGTAGACATATTACAAAAGCTGGTAAAAGCGTCTCTATAAGAGATAAAAACCAGCTACCTGTACGGCAACCTCAAGGACAATTCCATGACCTACGCAATTATTGAAACTGGCGGCAAACAAATACGAGTAGAGCCAGGGCGGTTTTACGACATTGAACTGCTTGCTACCGAACCAGATGAAAAAGTTACAATAGACTCCGTATTACTCGTGCAGCACGAGGGCGAAGTCACCATTGGACAGCCACTAGTGACAGGTGCGACTGTAGAAGGGACTGTAATGCGACACTATCGGGGTCGTAAAGTCCTGGTATACAAAATGAAGCCGAAAAAGAAAACTCGCAAAAAGCGGGGGCATCGTCAGGAAATTACCAGACTTATGATTGACTCCATCACCCTTAATGGTGCAGTGTTTGCTGCCCAAGGAGCAACGGAGCAAGAAGTCCCTGTTGCAGATGACACTTCCGCCGAAGAATTTGAAACTGCTGCTGAATAATAAAAAGAAGTAGATACACAAGAGGAAATCATGGCTCATAAGAAAGGAACAGGTAGTACACGTAACGGTCGTGATTCTAATGCCCAACGTCTGGGTGTCAAACGTTATGGCGGTCAAGTTGTACGTGCAGGAAACATTCTCGTGCGTCAGCGTGGTACCAAATTTCACCCTGGTAACAACGTCGGTATTGGTAGTGATGACACTCTGTTTGCTTTAATCGACGGTGTTGTAATGTTTGAGAGAAAGGGCAAAACCCGTAAAAAAGTTAGTGTTTATTTACCCATAACTGCTGTTGAGGCAGCCCCTGTTGAGGCAGTAGCAAGTTAGAGCGTTAGGGTGGGTGAACAGTTGCCCACCCTATTTGCTAATTCCCAACAGTTACTTAAAAGTCGCTTTGTTTCTCTGTCGCCCATAGATTAGTATCAGAAGCATCAAAAGGCACAGGTTATTCACTAACAAAATATTACAGAAAAGACATCTCCAAAAATTAAATATGCGTTATCCAAAACCCTTATAGAGACGTAGCAGTGCTACGTCTCTAGGGACTGACAACAAATAAATTCTCCAATCTTGTGGGGTGGGCAACATGAGCGCCTTTGCCTATGGGCGCTCATGTTGCCCACCCCACAAGAAGTAGTTGAGTATTTCTTATTTGGAAGTCCCCTACATTTATGCTAAGTTGCCTTCATTCACTTCAGCATGAGGTTTCGCTGAGAGAATATTTAAATTAGGTTGCGGTTTTGATTATAGCAACGGACAAGGAGGTTAGGACATTGACTGATGATAAAACCTATATATAAAAAGACTTTCAGCCCAGTTCCTAGTCCCCAGCGATGCACTGAGCTTGTCGTTGGCGCAGCCTCTCGTAGAGAAGTGTCCCCAGTCCCCTGCTATACCATGAATACCTGAGAAAATGCTGAGAATTAACTAAATTTTCTCAAGGGATAAATTTATGAAAATCATGGCTTCGTTTCAGACAAACTTCAGTCCTAACAGAGATACTTTGGATGTTGGGGATAACTCAAATATCAGGAGTAATAAATAAAACTAGCCGCCTACTCGTGGAGTACTTACAACTTGAGATTGCTGTCTATCGCCTTGTTGGTCTTGCCGAATGTTTGCAAAGCTGTTACGCATAAATGCTTTGACTTCCGCCGTACCGTCGGCTTGAGTATCAAAAATAACGGTTAAGAAGAGTTGCGATCGCTTTTACTATTATTGTTGTGTTACAACCAAAGGCGTTACTTAATTGCAACGTAGGTGCGATGCCTAGGTTGGCAAGCTACGCAGTAGCAAAAGTCTGATGGAGTCCTCTGCCAGAAGGCATATTCTTGACCCCAATAGCCTTGATGAATCTACTTGTAGCTTAGTTTCCTCTGATCAATCAATACAAAAATAACTATCCAAAGGACGAAAGAAGACTATGAACTGGAAAACACTTTCTTTAATTGCTGGTCTGATTTTAACTACCAGTCTCACTGCTTGCTCTAGCAGTCCTGCAAGCAACAATCAAATTGCTCCTGAAGCCTCTCCTGCGATGAGCAAAGACAAAGCCGGCGATGCGATGGGTAAAGACAAAGCCGGCGATGCAATGGGCAAAGATACGATGGGTAAAGACAAAGCCGGCGATGCAATGGGTAAAGATACGATGGGTAAAGACAAAGCCGGCGATGCAATGGGTAAAGATGCGATGGGCAAAGATGCAATGGGTAAAGACAAAGCCGGTGGTGCGATGAAACAATCGCCGGCTTCCACCAAGCCCTAGCCACAACTGCTTTGCATTTCACTTTTCTCGTACTGGATACTAGTAGTCCGCCAAGTCAACAATGCTTGGTTTGTAGTGAGCGCTTGGGCGCTCAAATCAAGGACTAAAGTCCTTACTACGAACTTATTCACCCATCAAAGTTAGTGTGGTGGACTGCTAGGGACTGGTTGACCAGTAACATCCTAATTCCAATCCCTATATTTTGACGCTTTGACCTCAACAGGAGAAATTCTGATGAATCACAACCTGCTTCGCCGGCGTCAGTTACTTTTTTATCTTGGGTTAGGGGTTGTGGGAGTCGGTGCAGCCACAACAGCTTTTCCCAACTTTAGAAAAGTCAATGCCCCTTCTATAGCGCTTCCTGCAAATCGTCACAATAGCCAAGACTCGGAAACTATTGCGGTGAAATCTCCGAAAGCCAAGAGTCTGCCAGAGTTTCAGGGGATAAGTCAGTGGCTTAATTCTACACCTTTGTCAATAGCTGACCTTAAAGGCAGTGTTGTTCTGATACAGTTTTGGACTTTTGCTTGTATTAACTGCCAGCGTACACTGCCCTACATCACTAAATGGCATCGGCAGTATGAGTCGCAGGGACTCAAGGTAATTGGCATCCACACAGCAGAGTTTGCCTTTGAGCGAGACACTAATAACATAAAAAAGGCGTTACGACAACACCAAATTACTTATCCGGTTCCGGTTGATAACGAATATAAAACTTGGAACGCTTATGACAATCAGTATTGGCCCCATATATTTTTGGCTGATCGTCAGGGCTTCTTGCAATATGACCATATTGGTGAAGGAGCATACGAAAAAACCGAGCAAACTATCCGTCAGCTATTGGGGTAGAAGGAATTATGACGACTTCTACTTTATCAATCAGTCTGGCTTTATTGGGAGGTGTTCTAAATGTGCTTTCACCCTGTGTTTTACCGATTTTGCCTGTGGTATTGGGGCGATCGCTGATGACAAGTCACTCTGTCTCTACGCCCCAATCCCATACCTACGGCCCAGTAGCATTGGTGGCGGGATTAATCGCTGGTTTTGCACTGGCGGGTAGTTTACTAGGTGTAACCGCAACCTGGTTTACAGGCGTGATTAATTTATTACGTAATGGAGCGATCGCACTCCTCTTATTTTTGGGACTACTTGCAATTTTCCCCACCTGGAGTTACCGAATATTTAGTTATATTCCAGTTGGCAAGTGGGCTAAAAAACCTGCACGAATGGGACTGATGGGAGAGTTTTGGCTAGGAACTCAGTTAGGACTTTTGTGGACTCCCTGTGCTGGGCCAGTTTTGGGCGGAATTTTAGTACTAGCAGCTGTTAATCATCAAGTCACAAGTGCATTTTGGCTATTGGTTGCTTATGGAATTGGAGCTAGTTTGCCTCTGTTGGCGATCGCCTATGGTGGGCGAGTACTCAGCCAACGAATTCTCAATATCCGCTCTTATAGTGCAAGTTTACAGCGAATTGGTGGCATTGCGATCGTGTCCACAGCAATTGCGATTCTTCTGGGTTGGGATGTCCAGGTGCAACTTTGGCTGGCTCCGTTCTTTCCCACTCAACCTCTGTGAGACGTGCCAATTTTAGATTTTGGATTACAATACCCAATCCGAAAGTCTAACTGGGAACAATCTAAAAATCTAAAATCGTTCGACTGAGCGACTTGTGCCGAGCGGAGCCGAGGTAAGTCGAAGTCCAAAATTCAAAATCCAAAATTGGTATGACTTCATCTAAACGCAAAGTCCCCTCAACACCAAGTCAGACTTTTCTATCAAAGACATTTCACTGGATTAATATCATCAGTCTCATCTTGATGATCGGTAGCGGACTGCAAATCTATAATGCTAATCCGGTATTTGGAGGGCGTGCAGGTTGGCATTTTCCTGACTTTCTGTTGCTGGGAGGTTGGCTAGGGGGTGGTAGACATTGGCATTTTGCTGCTATGTGGCTGTTTTCGCTGAACTTACTTTGGTATGGACTTTATATCTTTGTAACTCGTCGTTGGCAACGTCGCTTTGCCGATGGCGGTGACTTAAAAGCATTGCAAGTCAGCCAGAACCCAAAGCGCAAGAACTACGCATGGCATCGGCTAGTTTATACTGCGATTATTCCAGTGCTGCTGCTGGCAATTTTGAGTGGTTTGGCGATGTACAAACCTGCCCAACTCCATTGGATTTCTGGGCTGTTTGGTAGTTGGCAGACTCTACGGACTGTTCACTTTATCACTGTTCCTACTGTCATACTATTTACAATTGCTCATTCCTTACTTGCCCTGAAGGTAGGAAGCATCCGTCTAGTTAAATCTATGTTCGTGTAGAGGTTCCATGAGTCTGATTCTTCCCAAACGCACCTTATCCCGCCGCCGGTTACTGCAAGTATCTGGACTTTCAGGGGTAGGTTTTCTTTTAGGTGGCTGCGGGACAAATTTGTTCTCAGAGCAAGTGCAGCAAATATCTGAGCCACTAAACCAACGTTTTGAAGCACTCCTGTTAACTCAAAAACCAGTTCCAGAATTTTCTGTTAGTGCTATAGAAGCAGACAAATTGCTAATCAATACCTTTGACTTCACCCCGCAAATTGATCCGGCGCAGTTTCGCCTGAAGATTGATGGCGAGGTTAATAACGCAATGGAATTGAGCATGGCAGATATTCAAAAACTTCCCTTAACTTCAATGGTAATTCGCCATATCTGCGTTGAAGGCTGGGCTGCGATCGTTCAATGGGGAGGTGTGCGATTACGAGATTTAGTAGCGCTGGTACAGCCTAAGTCAAACGTCCGCTATGTCTACTTCAAATCTGCTGATGGCTATTATGAAAGCTGGGATCTTGCCTCTGCTATACATCCCCAAACCCTGATGGCTTATCAAAAGAATGGACAACCATTATCAGCTGATAATGGTGCGCCGATGCGCCTAGCGTCTCCTATTAAACTGGGCTACAAGCAAAGCAAGTGGGTAACTCAAATTACATTTGTCAGCAATTTGTCGCCGATTAAAGGCTATTGGGAAGATCAGGGCTATGAGTGGTTTGGAGGGCTATAAGGCAGACAAAAAGCTAATCTACATCGGGTTCAACACCTAGCGATCGCAATTGTGCAATCAACCGTTCAGCCCGTTGTTTTTCTTGTTGGGCCCGTTGGCTTTCTTGTTCTGTAGAAGTCAATACCCAGCAGCCTGTCCAATCATACCAGCGTAACCAGGGCTGTTCCACATCTTGATAGCGTCCCTGCCAGACACCCAAGCCTAATTCTAGTTCTGGTATCCAGAAGCGTGATTCTGACAGTGCTATCTCAGCATAACGAGCGCCATCTAACTTAAATATCCTTAATTTATATTTGTACCGATCAAATACTGCATAATAAGGAACACGTAGAATCTGTTCATACACTTCCCATTTTCCTGGTGGTTGCTTGATATCCCGTAATGTCTGCCCCAAATCTTCCTTTTCAGTACTTGGAGACAGCAATTCTACCACAATAAAAGGATCAACTCCCTCTTGCCAAACGACATAACTTAAGCGTAAATCCTGTTGTTCATAGAGACGGGAAACACCTAAGACGGCAAACCAATCTGGTCGCTTATGCCACAGTGGATGGCGCGGGTCATAATAAAGATTCAGATCGCTAGCAACAAATATCTCGTCGCTAGGATAATTTTGTGGACGAAAGGTTTCGTCTAACAGACGAGGTTGCAATAAATGAAACTGATCGGGCAAACCAGGCTCCTCAGGGTCTTCACTAGGAAGATCATACATGGTCGGCAATACATCTTTTGGCGATCGCGGCGGGTCAGTTTGATACATCTTTTAACAGTCCTGATGATGAAACTCTCAGTTCTATTATGATTTAACGCACTTGGAATAATTGAATCCCAAATTTAAAATCTAAAATTTCGATGTCTCTTCAAACAAGACTAACCCATACTTCTCGCCAGTAGGCAAAAAGCCAATTCCTCGATAAACGGCTTGGGCTGCTTGGTTATGATCACCTGTAAACAGGATGGCACGTTTTACTAAGAGCGATCGCGCATCTAACAATGAGCCTGCTACTATATTTTTGGCGTAGCCTTTACCTCGCAGCGCTGGCGGTGTCCAGACTCCACCAATTTGCACAATATCAGGTAAGCTGGCATTGAAGGCAGAGTAGGAGACTAGGGTATCTCCTGCTACCAAAACCCAATGCATAGCCGTAGCTTGACGAACTTCAATTATGCGACGGCTAGCTGTTGTTAAACTGGGAGTATCTCTTTGTCCTAAAGTTTCCACACTATAAGCAGCGCACCATTGAGTGAGTAATTCCAATTCTTCTGGATGCGGCAAACGACACTGCACCTTTGCCGATGCTAAAGCTTCAGGTATTTGCAAGTCTCGTAATGCTAGAGAAAACAATGTCTTAGACTCATCAAGCTGAATTGGTCGGTTGCTAAGTCCCAAAATGCTCTTTGTCGCTTCGACTTGTGCTGCTGGGCCACTAATTCCAGAAATAGCACGTCCAGATTGTACCACAACTGCTTGCACCACCTCTGGCAGATGTACAGGGGCTTGAACTACGATCATCCCATTCCAAAAATGGGCTGCAACTGCCACTATAGTTTCATCTGTGTACGCCGCTATGTAAGTTCCTTGAAATATTTCACCTTGGTCAAGTAGTCCCGCAGCTCGCCAATTAGAGCGCAAAAACATAGAAGTATCGGTGTGTTGCAAGAGAAATGCTTCCAGCGATACTTCATCTCCAGGTTGCAGAGTTCTCAAAGTAGGCACAAAAAACTCCTGAGTGTCCAATTAAGTTTATTCAGTTTAAGTGCCTCCCATTTATTCCTAGAGTGACGATCAAGTGCTAATGACGATTAAACAACCACAAAATTATTTTTGGTTAGTGATAATCCAGCAGATAATTGTGCAAATTTTACCTGAGTAAAGGCACTCGCACTGCCATCTTGGTCAAAGAACAATCCACCTGTAATATTGTCATAGATAAATCGTTGATCGCTACTGGTTGCAGATGTTCCGAGGGTAAACTGGCTTGTCTGAAGTGAACCTATTGATAACCCGCCACCAAAACCAGCAGCAGATACCCGAATCAGTTCATTAGTGGCATTGAAGTCATAAATACTATCAATGCCTTCCTTGTAACTATTGAAACCAAAGGTATCAGTCCCCGCTCCTCCATAGAGGCTATCATTACCGTTGCCACCTGTGAGAAGATCATTGCCATTACCACCTTTGAGGGTATTCTTACCAGAGGCACTAGAGGCTGTAAGAGTATCATTACCATCGCCTCCATCCAGTAGATTATTACCTGATGAATAATCAACAATCAAGCGATCGCTGCCAGCGCCACCATTAAGGGTGTTATTGCCAGAAACACCATAAAGTCCGTGGTCAAAGTATAATGAGGTATCGCTAGAGGCAGTAAGAGAATCATTGCCATCGCCACCAGAGAGCAGGTTATTTCCTGATGAAAAGTTAGTAACTAAATTATCGTCACCAGCGCCACCATTGAGGATGTTATTGCCTAAGAGAAGATTCAGATTGAAGTAATAACCATAGTCGTAGTACTCGCCAGAGGCACTAAGAGAATCATTGCCAGCCCCACCATTGAGGATATCATTACCACCATTGCCTCCAGAGAGCGTATCATTGCCATTGCTTCCTACAATATTGTCATCGTCGCCTGTGCCTGAGATATTTAATTGTTCGATATTCTTGTAGTTAACGCTATTCTTGTAATTAACGCTATTCGTCCCCGCCGTAATTGAGCCAGTGTTAGTAGTGGCATTGAATGTCGAAGTGAGTCCCTGGGTTCGAAGCCCGCCGTTAAACGACAAAGTATCGTCACCCGTCCCTCCGTCTGCTGTTTGAGTTACTGAGTTAGAGGGAATAGGAAAACCTGTACCTATCAAACCATTGCCAAAATCTAAAAAATCATTTCCATTCCCTCCATTAAGGGTGTTGTTGCCATAAGTGTTAAAGACATCAAAGTAATCATTGCCATCCCCTCCATCCAGCAGATTATTGTTTATTGAAGTGTTAACTTTGAGATAATCGTTACCTGCACCGCCAATAATCGTATCATTGCCAGCATAGTCAGTATCGCCCCCGGAAAGCGTATCATTACCATTGCCCCCCACAATCAAGTCATCGTGGGATGTACCTGAGATATTTAATCGTTCGATATTCTGATAGCTCACGCTATTGGTGCCGGCAGTAATTGAGCCAATGTTAGTAGTAGCATTGAAGCTCGAAGTCATTCCCCCAGTAAAATTTCTGTTTTTATAGAGGTCGTAATCGACGGACAATAAATCATCACCATTACCGCCATCTATGGTATCATTGCCACTAAAGCGCGTGGAGAACGTATCATTGCCATTGCTCCCCACAATCAAGTCATCCTCATCTGTACCTGAGATATTTAATCGTTCGATATTCTTGTAGCTAACGCTATTTGTGCCTTGGGTAATGGAGCCAATGTTAGTAGTGGCATTGAAAGCCGAAGTGATTCCTGCGGTAACATTGCTGTAATCGACGGACAATAAATCATCACCATTACCCCCATCGATCCGATCATTGCCACTAACACCTGTGGAGAGGGTATCATTGCCATTGCTCCCCACAATATTGTCATTGTAGGCTGTACCTGAGATAGTTAAAGTTAATCGTTCGATATTCTTGTAGCTAAGGCTATTGATGCCCCCCGTAATTGCTCCAATATTAGTAGTAGCATTGAATGTCGAAGTGATTCCTCCGGTGGCATCCGCAAAAATGATCGATGAGTAATCGTCACCATTACCCCCATCTATGGTATCATGACCACTAACTCCCCCAGAGAGGGTATCATTGCCATCATTCCCCACAATGTTGTCATCGTAGGCTGTACCTAAGATATTTAATCCTTCAATATTCTTGTAGTTAACCCGATAGGTGCCCGCCGTAATTGATCCAATGTTAGTAGCAGCATTGAATGTTGTTGTAATCCCCCCTGTAGCATTGCTGTCATCGACGGACAACAAATCGTCACCCCTACCCCCATCTACGGTTTGAGTCACTAAAGAAGAGGGGGCACTACTTGATGCGGTGCTTACATAGAAGGAATCATTGCCATCACCCCCAAAGAGGAAGTTATTGCCTGTCGAAATCGTAGCACTCAAGCGATCGTCACCAGCGCCACCATTGAGGGTGTTATTGCCTGAGGAGGGTACATAATCATCGTAGACATTTATATAGCCAGAGGTGGAGAGAGTATCATTGCCATCGCCACCAGAGAGGAGGTTATTGCCTGTTGAAGAATCACCAACGAGCGGGTCTGTTGAACCAGCACTCAAGTAATCATCACCATCGCCACCAAAGAGCAGGTTATTGCCTGTTGAAACGTCAGCCCTCAAGGTATCGTCACCAGCGCCACCATTCAGGGTGTTATTGCCTGCGGAGATAAAATTAGGTTCTCCTTTATAAGTAACAACGCCAGAGGTGGAGAGATAATCATTGCCATCGCCCCCAGAGAGGAAGTTATTGCCCAATGGAGACTCAGCCATCAAGGTATCGTTACCAGCGCCACCATTGAGGGTGTTATTGCCTGAAGAGGGATAAACGATGTATGCGTAGTTAAGATAAGAGGTGGAAAGATAATCATTGCCATCGCCTCCAGAGAGGAAGTTATTGCCTTTTGAAGCCCCAGCACTTAAGCTATCATTACCAGTGCCACCGTAGAGAGTATTATCGCCTGTTGAATAATCAGCCCTCAAGGTATCCTTACCAGCGCCACCGTTGAAGGTGTTATTCCCTGAGGCAAAATAGACATTTCCATATCTGTCCTCATAGTCGCCAGAGACCGAGAGAGAATCATTCCCATCGCCCCCATCAAGCAGGTTATCGCCTGTTGAACTGCTAGCATTCAAGTTAAAATTCACCGTACCACCAATGAGGGTGTCATTGCCCTCACCACCAATGAGAGTATCATTGCCCGCACCACCACGTAGCAGGTCGTTGCCACTCTTACCGTCGATTTTGTCATTACCACCCTGACCATTGATCACATCATCTGAGTTGTCAAAGCCGTTAACATTATTATTCAGGTCGTTAAGGAAGGTAACTGTGTTCTTGTTGAAGATAGTGCTTTGGGTGGAGTTGGCATTGAAGACATCAAAGCTATCAGTGATGCTAGTTTGCCCATCAAACTCTATATTGCCTAAGTCTACAGTGGCTCCTGTAGATTTGCTGAGGTTATCCAGGTTTTCCAGGGCAAAGTTTTGCAGGATAACTTTGTTATACTCAACGCCTTCAAAGGTGATTTCCAGATTGCTGCCATTCTGGGTCAGCAGCAGATTTTGGGCAGTTAAGCCGGCACCTTGAAATTTGATGGTATCGACTTCGGCAATGACTGCTGCTGCTGGGTTAGTTCCTTTACCAATGCCACCGAAATCAGTGATGATATCAGTGTCGTCGCCTAAGTTGTAAACAAATTGATCCTTACCGCCGCCACCAGTCAGGGTGTCATCGCCCTGTTTACCTGTGATGGTATCGTTGCCTGCTTCACCATTAATCGTGTCCGCGTCGTTACTACCCAGTAGGGTATCATTACCGTTGGTTCCAATGATATTTGCCATAACTTTTTCCTAGCTAAATTGATTTTTTCACTAACTTCAGTTCTCAACCTTGAGTTTAGTGCTGTTTTGGGGCACAAATAACTCACCGAAATTTGATGTTTTCGGGATACTTGATACGTCATCCTTGAGGAACAGTAATATTTCTGGAATATTCACCTTATTCAAAGGGTTTTACTAGTATTTATCCAACTATTTCAAACTATCTAAGAGGATGTTTGAAAAGTCCTTCTCTTGGTAGCAAAACATTTTAGATCCCCCTAAATCCATGCCACTTGCTCTACTTGGGGAGACCCCAAGACCGCAGTGGCTCCGCCGACTTGAAGCACCTGGCGTGGGTTAGGGGGGATCTAGAAGTGCCTAAAATCACAGCTAAATGCTTTTCAAACTATCTAAGTCTTAAGCGCTGTAGGAATTCATGAGCGTGTACATTCAGGATAATTCAGGCTTTTTTAATCATCTTTGTCCAGCAAAATCACCGAACAAATATCCAAAAATTCAGCTTGAATGACTAAAACTCACCCTTCATATTTGGTTTTTTACCAGCGCCTAACTCCTACTAGAAAAGAAAATACTCAACAGTTGTTGGATCGGTAAAAATATTTTTCTGTCCTCCTTGTGGGCTATTCTCCTTATATGTCTAGCTTGAAAATAGAGAACATCTGAATATCCTCAAAATAACTACATAGTCAGTATGTTACTTAAATATCTATACTTAAGTAACCATCTTTGCATACTCTTCACATTAATTTGCCGACAAATATATATAAAAGCGCTGAACTTTGTGTGTTCTTCATATTCTTTTAGTTTCTAGGCAATAAGAAAGCAGTAAGCAGTAAGCAGTAAGCAGTAAGCAAATGTTTGAATGAGTGATACAAAATACATATTTTGCTTTTGAATGCTGTGATACCTGGGTTACGCTACACCCACACTTCAAGATCGAGCGATCGCCTGCCAATATCTTAGTATGAAGAAAATAATCGCTATAAGTTACCACAACCACGAATGCAGAGATGAGGCAACAAAGCCCAAGAAACGAATGGCACTAAGTTAAGATACAGCCCTTGCCCTTACTGGTTCCCAGCCTCCAGGCTGGGAACCCATTGTCAGAGGCTCCGCCTCCTCTTTCTTGACCGGAGGCAGAGCCTCTCGGAATACATTCCCAGCCCCCAGGCTGGGAACGAGGCTACATAAGTCTTTGGGCTTTTGTTAGTGCCATTGCCTAAGAAACTTGCAGACTATCCGTACCCACGTTGAAAGTTGAGTTACAAAATCTCACATCTACTCTCTGTTAGCACTAATTGTATTGAACAGTCAATGCGAGGTGCTTACAAAAGTACCTCGCAACCCGTACTTAGAGTGATAGCAGAGCGCTAATGACGATTAAACAACCACAAAGTTGTTTTCGGTTAGTGACAATCCAGCAGATAGTTGTGCAAATTTTACCTGAGTAAACCCAGACGCACTGCCATCCACGTCAAAGAACAGCCCACCTGTAGCGCTGTTATAGATAAATCGCTCTTCGCTAGTGGTTGCCGATGTTCCCAGGGTAAACTGATTCGCTGAGAGTGAACCTATTGATAACCCACCGCCAAAACCAGCAGCCGATACTTGAATCAGTTCATTAGTGGCGTTGAAGTCATAAAGACTATCTACACCTCCATTGTAACTATTGAAAGCAAAGGTATCAGTACCAGCTCCTCCATAGAGGCTATCATTACCGTTGCCACCTGTGAGGTAGTCATTGCCATTACCACCTTTGAGGATATTGTTACCAGAGGCACCAGAGGCTGTAAGAGTATCATTACCATCGCCTCCATCCAGGAGATTATCACCTGTTGAACCGCTAGCATTCAAGCGATCGTCACCAGCGCCACCGTTGAGAGTGTTGTTACCAGATGAGCGAGAGTCGTATGTGGAGGAGAGATCACGGGGTTCATAAGGGTCATCGTTGGGAGTGTACTTGTAGTAGCCAGAGATGGAGAGAGTATCATTGCCATCGCCACCATTGAGCAGATTATTGCCTGCTGAACCGCCAGCACTCAAGTTATCATTACCAGCGCCACCATTGAGGGTGTTATTGCCAGACGAGCGAGAGTCGTTATCAAAGTAATTATTTCCATTATAGTAGCCAGAGACGGAGAGAGAATCATTACCATCATCCCCATTGAGCAGGTTATTACCTGTTGAACCGCTAGCATTCAAGTTATCATCACCAGCACCACCGTTGAGGGTGTTATTACCTAAGGAGCGAAGATCATCGCCCTCTGGGTAGTCGGTGTATTGGTAGCCAGAGGCACTAAGATAGTCATTGCCATCGCCCCCAAAGAGTAGATTATTGCCTGATGAAATGTCAACATATAAGCGATCGTCACCAGTACCACCGTCAAGGGTATTATTGCCCTCACCACCAAGAAGAGTATCATTGCCGGCACCACCGCGTAGCAAGTCATTGCCACTTAAGCCATCGATTTTGTCATTACCACCCTGACCATTGATCACATCATCTGAGTTATCAAAGCCGTTAACATTATTATTCAGGTCGTTAAGGAAGGTGACTGTATTCTTATTGAAGATAGTGCTTTGGGTGGAGTTGGCATTGAAAACATCAAAGCTGTCAGTGATGCTAGTTTGCCCATCAAACTCTATATTGCCCAAGTTGACAGTAGCTCCTGTAGATTTGCTGAGGTTATCCAGGTTTTCCAGGGCAAAGTTTTGCAGAATAACTTGAGTACCACCTACCCCTTGAAAGCTGATTTCCAGATTGCTGCCATCCTGGGTCAGCAGCAGATTTTGGGCAGTCAAACCAGCACCTTGAAATTTGATGGTATCCGCTTCGGCAATGACTGCTGCTGTCGGGTTTGTCCCTTTACCTATGCCACCGAAATCGGTGATGGTATCAGTGCCGTCGCCCAAGTTGTAAACAAATTTATCATTACCATTGCCACCTGTGAGAAGATCATTACCATTGCCACCTGTGAGAAGATCATCTCCATTGCCACCGTTGAGGGTGTTATTACCAGAGGCGCTAGAGGCATTAAGAGAATCATTGCCATCACCACCAGAGAGGAGATTATTGCCTGTTGAATACTCAACATTCAAGTTATCGTCACCAGCGCCACCGTTGAGGGTATTCTTCCCAGAAGCGGTGAAGAATCTTAGGTAGTCGGATTCGTAGTAGCCAGAGGCATTAAGAGAATCATTGCCATCGCCACCATCAAGTAGGTTATTGCCTGATGAAGTGCTAACATCCAAGGTATCATTGCCATCACCACCGTTAAGGGTGTTATTGCCAGAAGAAGCGACGAAATATCCAGAGAAGCCGTCGGATTCGGTGTAGCCAGAGCCGGAGAGATAATCATTGCCATCACCTCCATCAAGTAGGTTATTGCCTGATGAAGTGCTAACATCCAAGGTATCATTGCCATCGCCACCAGAGAGGAGGTTATTGCCTTTTGAAGAGTAACCAGCACTCAAAGTATCGTCACCAGCGCCACCGTTGAGGGTGTTATTGCCTAAAGTGGCATCGCCACCATATCTGTTAGCAACACCAGAGGCGGAGAGAAAATCATTGCCATCGCCACCATTCAGTAGGTTATCGCCTCTTGAAGCATTAACATACAAGCTATCATTACCAACACCTCCATCCAGTAAGTTATTGCCTGTTGAATAACTAGCAAACAAGTTATCGTTACCAGCACCACCGTTAAGGGTGTTATTACCTGAGGTGCCAACGATGTCGAAGTACTGGAAACCAACGAGGTAGAGAAAATCATTGCCATCACCTCCAGAGAGGAGGTTATTGCCTGTTGAATAATTAGCATTCAATGTATCGTTACCAGTACCACCATTGAGGGTATTATTGCCAGAGGTACCAATGCCAGTGAAGATGGCGCTAGAGGCGAAGAGAGAATCATTGCCATCACCACCATCGAGTAGGTTATCCCCTTTTGAATAGCTAACACCCAATGTATCGTTACCAGCACCACCGTTGAGGGTGTTATTGCCAGAGACAAAATAGACATCTCTAAAGTTGTACTCGTCGTAGTCGCCAGAGACCGAGAGAGAATCATTCCCATCGCCTCCATCGAGTAGGTTATCACCTGTTAAATCGCTAGCATTCAAGCTATTCTTATTCACCGTAGCACCAACGAGGGTGTCATTGCCCTCACCACCAATGAGAGTATCATTGCCGGCACCACCGCGTAGCAAGTCATTGCCACTTAAGCCATCGATTTTGTCATTACCACCCTGACCATTGATCACATCATCTGAGTTATCAAAGCCGTTAACATTATTATTCAGGTCGTTAAGGAAGGTGACTGTATTCTTATTGAAGATAGTGCTTTGGGTGGAGTTGGCATTGAAAACATCAAAGCTGTCAGTGATGCTAGTTTGCCCATCAAACTCTATATTGCCCAAGTTGACAGTAGCTCCTGTAGATTTGCTGAGGTTATCCAGGTTTTCCAGGGCAAAGTTTTGCAGAATAACTTGAGTACCACCTACCCCTTGAAAGCTGATTTCCAGATTGCTGCCATCCTGGGTCAGCAGCAGATTTTGGGCAGTCAAACCAGCACCTTGAAATTTGATGGTATCCGCTTCGGCAATGACTGCTGCTGTCGGGTTTGTCCCTTTACCTACGCCACCGAAATCGGTGATAGTATCAGTGCCGTCGCCCAAGTTGTAAACAAATTTATCATTACCATTGCCACCTGTGAGGGTATCATTACCGTTCCCACCGGTGAGGGTATCATTACCATTGCCACCTGTGAGGGTATCATCACCATTGCCACCAGTGAGAAGATCATCACCATTGCCACCGTTGAGGGTGTTATTACCTGATGTGGTATATCGGTAGCCGTTGGACTGAAAACTAGAGGTCGAAAGAGTATCATTGCCATCACCCCCAGAGAGTAGGTTCTTGCCTGTTGAATAGTCAACATTCAAGGAATCGTCACCAGCGCCACCGTTTAGAGTATTAAAACCGAATGAGTCTAAGGCGGAGAGAGTATCATTGCCATCGCCTCCAGAGAGTAGGCTCTTGCCACCAGTTCCAATGATATTTGCCATAATTTTCTACTTACCTCAATCGATTTTTTCAGTAACTTAAGTTTTCAACCTGCTGTTTGTGCTGTTTTGGGGCATAAATAACTCGCCGGAATTTGATGTTTTCGGCATACTTTATACCTCACCCTTAGAGGTTATTTGAAAAGTGGTTGACTGTAATTTTAGGCACTGATTGATCCCCCCTAACCCATGCCAGGTGCTTCAAGTCGGCGGAGCCGCCCAACGCACTGGCTCCCCTTAAAAAGCGGGGAACCGGAATCAAAGTCCCCCTGTTTAAGGTGGATTAGGGGGATCTCCAAGAGTTAGGCGTATACAAAAAAACTTTTCAAACATCCTCTTAATGATCAGTAATATTTCTCGAAGATTCACCCTAGAAAAAGGCTTTTGCGTAACATTTATTTAACTATTTTCAGACTATCTAATTTTCAAGTACTGTACAATTAATCAGCATCTCCTTTTCCGATAATCGGTCGTTTCAGGTTTTTTTTAATTATCCTTATTCAGTAGAAAATGCTGAACAATAATTAAAAAAATATGACAATTGGATGTCTAAAATATACTCTTCATATTTGTTGTTTTTGCCAGTGCGTAAGTCCTACTAGAAGAGAAAATACTCAACGGTTCTTGATGGGAAAAAATATTCTTCTGCCCTCCTTGTGGGCTATTCTTCTTATGTATCTAGCTTGAAAATAGAGAACATTTGAATATCCTCAAAATAACTACATAGTCAGTATCTTACTTAAATGTCTATATTTAAGTAACCATCTTTGCATACTCTTCACATTACTTGCCGAGAAATGTATATGTAAATACCGAGCTTTATATATTCTTCATATTCTTCTAGTTTCTAGGCAATAAGAAAGCAGTAGCTAAGTGCTTAAAAAAGTGACAGAAAATACATATTCTTCTTTTTGAATGCTGCGATCGCTAGGTTGGGCTACGCCTACGCCTGAATTGATCTATACCTATACATCCCATAACTAGACTAGAGTTGTATCTAAGCGATAATCGTTATAAGTTGCCAAAATTAACAACGCAGATATGATTAAACTTAGCCAAAAACACTTGCAAACTATCCGCACCCATGCCGAAAGCACCTACCCAGATGAATGCTGTGGCCTAATATTGGGCTATGTGGCTAATGATCGCAAAACTGTGGTAGAAGTCAGACCAACAGAAAATGCTTGGAATACAGAAGCGGCTCAGTTTGGAGGGGAACGCACAACAGAAAGTAAAAGACGGCAATATGCGATCGCACCCCAAGTTATGCTAAAAATTCAAAAGGAAGCACGCGATCGCTCACTAGACATTATTAGCATTTTTCACTCCCACCCAGATCATCCTGCTATCCCTTCAGAATGCGTAGGCGTAGCCCCTCGTAGACATCGCTTATACGCTTGGCAAGGATATTCGTATATAATAGTCTCTGTCCAAAACGGCAAAGCTGGAGAACTCCAAAGCTGGAGCCTTGATGATCATCATCAGTTCCAAGCAGAGGCAATTGAAAATATAAAATAACTGGCTTAGTTTAAAGACAGTCACTCATAGCGGTTTTCCCCGCTACCACAGATGAAAATTAGTCTTGCCTAATAGACATATCTATATAAGATACAGTTTTTCGATAGGATTAATATTCCGCTCTCGCACACCATAACTGCTATGCTAAATCCCAATCTGGATGAAATCCAGTTGACCAAAGACGATTACGAACGCTACTCTCGACACCTAATTTTGCCGGAAGTGGGACTAGAAGGACAAAAGCGCCTAAAAGCCGCCAGTGTACTTTGTATCGGTACAGGTGGACTAGGTTCACCACTACTTTTATATTTGGCGGCAGCGGGTATTGGACGCATCGGCATTGTCGATTTCGATGTTGTCGATACTTCCAATCTGCAACGCCAAGTAATCCACGGGACATCTTGGGTGGGTAAACCTAAGATTGAGTCGGCAAAAAACCGCATTCACGAGATTAACCCCTACTGTCAGGTTGATTTATACGAAATTCGCCTGAGTTCCGAAAACGCCCTGGAAATCCTTGAACCTTACGATATAGTGGTGGATGGTACCGATAATTTCCCCACCAGATATCTCGTTAATGATGCCTGCGTATTGCTGAATAAGCCCAACGTCTACGGTTCAATTTTACGCTTTGAAGGGCAAGCTACTGTATTTAACTACGAAGGTGGCCCCAACTATCGTGACCTTTTCCCAGAACCACCACCACCAGGAATGGTTCCCTCTTGTGCAGAAGGTGGAGTATTGGGAATTTTGCCAGGAATTATTGGTTTAATCCAGGCAACCGAAACTGTTAAAATTATTTTGGGACAAGGTAATACTCTCAGTGGACGATTGCTGCTATACAACGCCTTAGATATGAAATTCCGGGAATTGAAACTGCGTCCTAACCCGATTCGCCCAGTGATTGAAAAGCTGATAGACTACGAAGAATTCTGTGGAATTCCCCAAGCTCAGGCAGAGGAGGCAAAACAACAGTTGGAAAGTCAAGAAATGACTGTGAAGGATTTGAAGGAATTACTGGATAGCGGTGCGAAAGATTTTGTACTGCTGGATGTTCGCAACCCTAATGAGTATGATATTGCCAAGATTCCGGGTTCAGTGTTGGTGCCTTTACCAGACATTGAAAATGGAAACGGTGTTGCTAAGGTGAAGGAAATATTAAACGGGCACCGCTTAATTGCTCATTGTAAGATGGGTGGGCGATCGGCAAAAGCCCTCGCCATCCTCAAAGAAGCCGGGATTGTCGGGACGAACCTTAAAGGCGGAATTACCGCTTGGAGTCGAGAAATCGATCCTTCCGTTCCAGAGTATTAAAAACGCACCGCTTTCTCTGAGTGGATGAGGGGAGGAGAACAAGGGGACAGGGGACAAAGGGGACAGGGGACAAAGGGGACGATTAGGAAGAATAATAATTTTTCGCTTGCTTCTACTGCTTTCTCGTCTCTCCCTACTTTTTATCTCCTCGCTTTCTAATACAGACGCGATTAATCGCGTCTCTTTTCTCTTTGATGTCTTGGGAAAAGTACTGAAAGCCCAACTGAATACTGATAATATTGATGTGCAAATGGTGTGGATTGGACTAGCGATCGCAATTGCCAGCATACCAGCAGGAATCTTCGCCGTCAAAATTGGTAATCGTCAAGCAATGCTTTGTGGAATCTGTGCAATTATTCCCTCGTTACTGATAATGATATCTGTGGGCGCACAAATTCCGATAATTGTGTTGATCGTTGCTGGCTTTAGTTTAATTGTCAATGGGGCAATTCCTTTTGCTTTGGGGCTGGTACCTCAGCAGTGGGGGGGATTAGGAATTGGGATGTATTTTGGTGGGTTCGCTTTAGCGATGAGTTTGTTTGGCGTTCTATTTCCCCAACCGCAAGGGATAACACCTTTTATCGGTGCAGTTGGAGGTGTATTGGCATTTTTCCTGGCTGGTGTTTGCATTGCGATGAGTGGCATTTCTGAAACACATAGGAACGCAGAGGTTTAATGCAATATCTTTGGCTTGATGAAATTTATCAAAATCTGGCGTTGCATAGCGATGAGTTTCAATGTGTTAGGGCGACAAATCGACTGCATTAAGCCCGACGGTGAACTATGTCGATCGAAACAAGCCTTATTATCCAACGGACTCGGAACCGTCTTTGGTGCGATCGTAGGTAGTACTCCTGTCATGCCCTATCTAGTAGCTGCTTCTGGCATCTTTGAAGGCGGGCGTAGTGGATTTGTCGCGATCGTGGTTGGTATCATGAATTTGGCTTAGGTACTTATCCGCGAGATACAGAATTAGGAAACATTCTTTGAATAACTTTTTCTCGTACAATAGGGGCTTCGTCTGACCAATTCCAGAGGCTTTCATAGAAAAAGAATGAGACTCCGGCTAAACCATGTTGGCGGACTTCTTCAACTTGCAATTTAATTTGATTAATCGGTAATGAACTAGATTTTAACCCGCTTAAAATGCCAACAGAAACTGGTAAATGAGTTTTAGCTAAATCAACTTCTGCTCTTTCTAATTCTGTCAGAAAACGAGGTAAATCGGAACGATATACTTGTAAAACTATTTCAGAAATATATTCTCGTCTTTCCCAGGTAAACCAATCTTGTAAAGAAGCAGGTAAAGAAAAATGTAAAGGATTAGGAGAAAGAGAAATTATACAATATGGTTTAACAGCTTTAATTTTAGCCGATAAATGTTTCATAAATTCATTAAGTTTGTCAGCACGCCAACGTACCCAGAAAGTTTCATAAAAATCCTTAGAAGGAATTAAACCCTTTAATTCTTTCGTGTACATTGCTACAGTGTAATCATCATAACCAAACTCAGAAGGTAAGCTAAAATGATCATCTAATTGAATTCCATCGAGATCATATTTAGCTACAGCTTCCATGATTAAATCAATCATAAACTGCTGTACTTCTGGATGAAAAGGATTAAGCCAAGCTTGATTATCACTATCAACTTTAGTACCATCATAACGATTAGTTAACCAATCGGGATGTCCTTTAGCTAATTCGGAATCTATGGGAGTCATAAACCCATATTCAAACCAAGGAATCACAGTTAAACCTTTTTTATGTCCTTCTTTAATAAGCTCTTGAAGAATATCTCTATCTTTTAATTCAGGAATTGGATCGATAGATTGACCTAATACTTTTTGAGCTACACTACTAGGATAAAGTGTATAACCACCATTCCAAACTGTAGGATAAATAGTATTAAAATTTAATTTATTGAGACGATTTAAAGCATTTTTGAGATTTTGAGATGAAAAAAGTACCTGACTATCAACATTAGTAAGCCACACACCCCGTACTTCATGTTTTTGGGCGGCTGTACTCATTTTATTTGTTCCTAATATCACCAAGATAGTTATAATTAAAGAAGAAACCAGTAATATTAATCCGCGTTTGATTCTGAATAATTTAAACATTTTGAGATGTTGCTGAAGAACTTGAACAAATTAAATAATTATTGTTATGGGTTTGAGTAGCAAACACAAAAAAAGTGCCGTTAAGGATTTTGCGGTTGCTGTAGGCGCACCGAAGGTGAGTATGATTTAGTCCGGTGTCAGAAAACCATAATAATGATGGAGAAAGAGCGGCAGAATAGACATGGAAATTAATTTAGGAGAAACTTTTCTCCTAAACCCGATTCCGCACGATTAACACAAAACGTGTAATCGCTATTGATTCGGAAAAATGAAAGTAGACGGCAACGGACAAGGCAAGATTTTAACCCAAGAGGAACTAAAGCGATTATTCACGTCAGGATTTATCACTAAGAGCGATCGCTCTGAAGGCGGACGGTTACGCCATCGCGCTCTGGAAAAGAAATTGCCTGTTTACTGGTTGTCAAGTATCAGAAGCACTAGCACTCCAGACGACTGATATCAAATGTTGTGCTATCACTTTGAGCAAGTCTACCACCAAAGGTAAGCATAAAACTCGGATTGTGGACATCCCACCAGGGCTAGCCGCAATGCTGGGGCAAAGCTTTATGACCAAGTTATTTACCAATTTCTCTAACTTCAAAAAAATGTGCCAACCCCCAGTTATGATATCTAGTTATGAAAAAGCTAACAAAAATCGCTTTAGCAAGTAGTGTTTTAGCGATGACACTCAGTATAAATATTTCGGCTCAAGCCCAAGAAAAACGCCTGCTAACACTCGACGATCAATTCGCCTTTCGCCAAATTAGCGATCCTCAACTATCTCCCACTGGCGACTGGATTGCTTACACAGTAACTAACACCACTCTGAAAAATGATACACGAGATAACCATATTTACATGACTTCTTGGGATGGCTCCCAAACATTACAGTTAACTAATGGTAACGATAGTGAATACAATCCTCGGTTTAGCCCAGATGGTAAATATTTAGCTTTTCGCTCCAGCCGGGAATCGGGAAAACAGCAAATTTGGTTGCTCAACCTAGCAGGCGGTGAAGCCGAGAAAATATCTGACTTTGCTGGTGATGTTAGCGATTTTGTCTGGTCTGGTGACAGTAGACGACTAGCCGTAATTGCCGACTCACCAGTTCCAGAAACACCCTTTAATGGGAAAACCCCACCACCGATTGTTATTGATCAATTTCACTTCTTAGAAGATGGTGTGGGTTTTATCGATAAAAGTCAAGAACATCTTTATGTATTGGACTTAGCAACTCGCAAAGCAGATATTCTCACCCCAGGTTCATTTAATGAGTATTTACCTGCCTGGTCACCCGATAGCAAAAATATTGCTTTTGTGAGCAAACGTGGTCAAGAGAGCGATCGCAATAATAATTGGGATCTGTATGCAATCGCCGCCCAATCGGGAGCCAAAGCCCGTCAGCTAACTACCTTTATTGGGCCTGACTCCGCTCCTGATTGGGATAGCCGTCCGGTTTGGAGTCCAGATGGTAAGTCAATTGCTTATTTGCAGGGAGGTTCACCCAAACTTATTGAGTACGCAGTTCATCATCTCGCCATTATTCCCGCCGAGGGTGGTACTCCCCGTTTACTGACTGCCAACCTTGATCGCAATGTTGCCAAACCGCGCTTTACCACAGATGGTAAATCAATACTGTTTTTAATCGAAGATGATGGCAATGTTCACCTAGCAAAAATACCTGTAACTGGTGGCAAAATCGAGCGATTCCTAGCAGGAAGACGAGAGATTAGTAAATTTGATTTAGGACGTGATGGCAAAATCGCTTTACTTTCCTCAACGCCACAACAACCAAATGCAGTCTTTGCCTTTAATGGTAAAAATTTGCGTTTAATATCACACCAAAACGAGCAGTTACTAGCGCAGTTAAATTTAGCAACTACAGATGAAATCAGCTTTAGGAATAAAGATGGTACAGAAATTCATGGCTTTCTTGTCAAGCCACCTCACTATCAGCCAGGGAAAAAATACCCAACACTGTTAATGTTGCACGGCGGGCCTGTCGGTCAGTTCACAAATCAGTTTATATTTAATTGGCAACTGTTTGCGGCTCACGGCTATGTCGTTGTGGGTGTTAACCCACGTGGAAGTTCAGGCAGAGGTGAAGCTTTCTCCAAAGCGATTTATGCAGACTGGGGAAACAAAGACGCTCAAGATATTATTGCCGGTGCGGATTATGCGATCGCTACTGGAATTGCTGCACCATCGCGCTTGGGAATTGGTGGCTGGAGTTACGGCGGAATGTTAACCAACTACACTATTGCTCAAGATCACCGCTTTCAAGCCGCAGTCAGTGGGGCTGGTGAATCAAATATTTTGGCGACCTATGGTACTGATGAGTATATTGATGACTATGAACAAGAGCTTGGTGTACCGTGGAAGAACCTCGATGTCTGGCTACGAATTTCTTTCCCATTTCTTCACGCTGACCGCATTGTTACACCGACACTATTTATGGGAGGTGATAGGGATTTTTCTGTACCACTACATAACTCGGAACAGATGTATCAAGCACTCAAAAGTCTGAAAATTGATACTCAATTAGTAGTTTATCCTGGACAGTCTCACGGCATCAGCAAACCGAGTTATCAACGTGATGTCCTAGAACGTTATTTAGCTTGGTACGATAAATATCTCACACCCTCAACCGCATCTCCTATTTTTGAGCCAAAATTGATCAAGAAAAAAAGCAACTAACAAAATTTACTATGAATCGGAGAATTTTGGGCATCTGCTGGCATCTGTTTCTAATTTCGCACTATTACCGAAGGAGTTAAGGAACTCAAATTTCCCTAAAGGGACTTCCAAAGAATAAATTATTCCAAGTGGTCGTTCTGGAGCACCAAGGGGCAATCGCCGTCGAGCAAATGCGGACGATCTTCCAAGGCAAGATCATCGCTGCCGGTGGATTTGAGCCAGACACTGCCGAGGCCATCCTGGAAAGCGGGATCGCGGACGCGGTGGCTTTCGGCCGCCATTTCATCTCTAATCCTGACCTGCCTCGCCGCCTCAAGGAGGGGCTGCCACTTACGGCTTACGATCGCAACACCTTTTACACGTTCGACGCGCACGGCTACACGGACTACCCGTTCGATCACGAGAACGCCTTGGTGTAGCGCATCGAACATGAGAGGGTGAACGAATAACTTGTTTTCCAAATGGAGGAAGTATGAACAAAAGTATAAATAAATGTGATGTTGGTACATGGTGCTTGGGCTGACGGCTCGGGCTGGAGCGACGCTTGATGCCGCTCCTCTAACTGAGTCTGTAGCTCTCCTACCTTAAAGCTTTACGAAACGCGAAAGGCTCACCATGTCCAAAGAGACTCTATTTAGTTCCCTTTACGCGCAACCTTTAACAAGTGAGTTATCAAGAAAGGCATTCAGGAGAAGGGATTTATTCCTTCTCCTGAATGCCCGAACCGTCTGTGCGACGGTCGTTTGCAAGGGTTTAATATCCCCACCAAATTGAAAATTTGGTGGCTTTTCATTAAGTAGAGTGTTGAATCCTCTTCTAAATGAAACCTTTTGCCAACTGAGCCTCCTGCCTTCTACCTTCTTCAATCATCTACTTCATTGAGGTGAGCGTCGAAAAACGGGATGCCAAATCCCTGAGTTGCCAGCTTTTGGGCGATCGCTTGTAATTTGATCATTTCCTGACGTGCAAAGACAATATTGTTGGCGTCTTCCATGTCTCCTTTTTTGTAAGCTGCTTCTAAGTTATTCAGAAGTCGCTGGTATGCATCCAGAGCTTGCTTGGCATCTGGATTATCAGTGGGTGCAGGTGTGACATTTCTCAGATATGGTGGTCTAGTACCATTAGCTTGCGACCCACCTTGATAAGCACGCAGCACTGTTTCAATTTCGCTGAACTTGCTAAAATGCTCCACCCCATCAGCAATAATCCGCCCGGCTAACTGATATAAACTGTTGGGGTACTGGGGTTGGCGAAGAGTCGCTACCACCCGTGCATATTGACCATCGATACCACCGCTAGGAGCTTCCACAGCGATGAAATCAGCCAAAGTCTTTCTATTTAAAGGACGGAGTTGGCGGGGACGGGTATGACCGTTACCTACAGGGATGCGTTCTGCAACCTCCAAGGCTGGGACATGAGCTTTAGTTAATCCTGTATGGTCGAGTTCCCAGAGCAACTGATTCACCCACCGCAAATGACGCATTTCGCTCACAGCCACCAACAGCAACTCGTGACTGACGAAAGTTAGGTCATCCCGGAGTGTAGGCCAGGTGTTAACATCTACCTCATCAGGAGCCACTAGGGAGTAAAGAGCATAGAGGTACTCCAGACACAAGACGTGTTCTAAACCAGCTAAATCATACAATTTCGCTGCCAGCACCTCTGGACTTTTATATGGATTAGCAGTGTCTGCTGTTGGCGCTCGATATATCTGAGAGATTTCTTTGCCTCTGAGCACAACAGCCAGTTCTTGCCAGCGTTGGCTAATTTCATAGTGATCCATCTGGAATGGGCGGTTTTCGCGGGGATTTCCCAGAGCGCCTGCACGGCTAGCTAGAGAGCGATCGCTCCTCAGCCAATCAATAGGCGTATTTGCCCGTACCGGGTCGGATGAAGCACCGGAAGGAAGGGTAGATTCACCGAGAGTATCTTCGCCTAGAACTATATCTGGGTGGTTAGAAGCCCAGTAAAAGCAGGCACAGTCACGAAAGTCATGTTGCCAGGGAGAGCAAAGACTCTGAGTTAATTCTCCAGCTTGATAGACTTGCCCAATAACGCCGCTTTGAGAATCGACAAAAACCCGACGCCAGCCGCTCAGTTCAATTTCACTCGTCGCTGGAGGGTTGCTATCAGTGGGTGCATCGCGTCGCCAGAGTTTGATTTTAACTAAACCTGGTTCGAGAGAACGCACTAAACGCCAAACTATTAGACCATCTAGCGGTACTTTTTTGCCATCTTCACCTATTTTAAACAGGGGTATCTGCTTTCCTCCCTGTTCCAAAGAATCAAGATACCATCTAACTGTAGATAAGGTGTTGCCATCTTCACCACCGGGTACTGCACGTAGTTGTGTCGCAGCTGCAATACCGAGTGCTGCACGTAGTTGTGTCGCAGCTGCAATTAGTTCTGGATTGCCAACATGGAAAGCCGGGTTCAACTCAGGATCGCTCAGTTCCAGACTAAGCAATAGGGCACCACCACGCAAAGCATCTGGGTTGGGATTATCGCTTTCAGAAACAAACTCAAAAACTAGCCCAGCAAAAAAGCGGCGGTCAAGATTGCGTTGGTCAAATTCCAACCCAGGATAGCAGTTGCCAACACCGCTTTCTAAGCGTGTGGTAGCTGGATTGCCAACCACTTGCCGATCAGCTCTTGCTGTCAAGTTACGGGGAAAAATTTTCTCACTCATGGTAGTTATGTGTGTGGGTGATCAAAAATCTCAGGACGTTTAGATAAAGCGCGATCGTAATAACGTAAGCAGTAATCCAGCCAGCCCCGGATATAATCGCAACCATGACGGCCAGATGCAATGACTTCAGCATGGCAGCCGCCACCGCACAGGTAACGTGCCCAGCAAGAACGACAAGGTTCTTGGCGGTCAACCGATCGCGCTTGCAAAAACTCCTCACGGGCTACTTGAGAAGGGCCATCAGCAAATGTTCCCAAGGCAAAGCGGTCTTGGTCGATGGTACGGTGGCAGGTAAAGTAATTACCTTCAGCACTCACAGATACATAATTGTCGGCGGCACCACATGGCAATGGACGGCAGGAACCCCGGTGAATTTCCCGCAGGGCGATCGCTAAATTAGAAAAGCGAAACTCCTGACCTCTCAACACTTCTTGCCATTCAGCTTCAGCTACCCGAATCATTTCTTGCAGAAAAATTGACCAGTCCTCTGAGGTAAAAGCCAACTTCGGATCAGGAGATGTCTTCAAAGGGCTAACGCCAATTTCTTGAAACCCGATCGCACTCAAAGCCTCAACCCGTTCCAACACCCGCAGGTCATCACGAGTTACTGTAGAACGTGCTGCTATCTTGGCTCGACCTGGATTGTTGAGTAGGGGACGCAGGCTATCTACAACTGTGGCAAAGCTGCCTTTACCACGATGGTTACTGCGGTGTAAATCGTGAATCGTTGCACCGCCATCAATACTCACCGACACAGCAAAAGCATTGTCCCGCAGGAGTTCAATGTCTGACTGATTGAGTAGAGTGCCATTGGTGGTGACAGAAAAACCTACAGAGATCCCGTGACGAGCAGCCAGTTCATTGGCATATTCCACACTCCGGTATAGAGTAGGGCGATTGAGAAATGGCTCACCACCAATAAAGCCGATGGTGACTCGTCGTCCTTGGGCTTGCTCAATCAGTCGCTCGATTGTCTTCAAAGCAACTTCCACTGACATTAAACGTTGCTTTCCCCCAAAGCGCCCTTCATCCGCGTAACAATAGCTACACGCTAAGTTACAAGATTGTGCCAGATTGAGAGATATGGCAGTTGGCTCTCTATCAGCGTGCCAAGGACTAACTGCTGCTTGAGCAGAGGGGACAGTAGCACGTAGTTCGGCGATCGCTTCTGGATTGCCATTTGCCAAATCTGCAAAAAAATCTGGGCTAACTTCAAAAAGTTGGGAGTTGCCCATCAAAAATACCAATGGTTTATCACCTGCTATCAAGTGAAACCAAGGTTGGGGACTCTCTGCAACCGCCAAATCAGAGTTTGCAAAAGTAGATTGCATATATTAATCCTGTGATTCGGAACGACGAGCTATAACTCTGGCTATGTGCTGGCGAACTGGTGTAGCTACTGTGGCAACTGGAGCAACTTGGTTAGAGGTAAGAGCCAATTCAGTTGGAGTTTGGGCGCGAAGCTTGTCCACAAACCCTAGAATCTGATTATACTGCCGCCTTGTTAGAGATAACGCCGTTGCATCCGAGTCACGCATGTAAGGAGGCATACGCATATCATGAACGCGATCGCGTTCGATACGGACATCTCGATGACGGGGTTCGGGTGTTTCTGGTGGCTGTTCGCCCAGTTCTGCCACCACGCCGTAGGGGGGACGCAACAAATACTCGACCCGTACACCAAAGGTACGCAGAAAATCGGTCAGGGCTTCCACATCTGTTAAAGACGCATGAACGCTGGCAGCAACTGCTGAGTAAGGTAAGTGGTCACGCGCTACAGGTTGACTAATCAAATCTGGCACTTTATCTGCATAAGGCTTGTCTTCGGAAGTCATACTACCAAAATCGGTACGGGGTGGCGATTCTGCAATAGGTTCAGGTATAGTACTGTCCGCATTTTCACTTAATGCCCGCGATCGGTTGGCATCCAAATTTAGTAAACTTAATGTCTCGAACACACGTTGGAAGAGATCAGCAATTTCTGAGGTAGTCAGCTGTTCGTCATCTAACGCTGGAACAGGCAAATCGCGGTCAGCTAAGTCATCAGCTAAGGTTAAGAAAGGACGGCGGTCAGGAGCAAAGTCCGGCGGCCCTGAGAAGAATCGAGTCACTGCCCTAAACCGCTCACCACCCACTACAACAAAAGCTGTAATTATACCATCACAGGTATCATCCACAACACCCCAAGAGCGCTCACTTGTTACAGGAGAATCCACATCAGCCCCATCATAGGTATCATAAGGGTCGGGATTGTTATAACGTGTGAAATCAGCGTTGTAATTGAGCCATGAGGAATTAGAATTGAGAATCCGATTTTGTTCTAAAACGATTTCATGTATGCGTCTAGTTCCGGGAGCAGGGGCTGTGGTAGCCGTTGGTGGCCCGTAGACATGGCCATAGGCAGGCGTAAACCGAATGCGGAGTACACCCAAGTCTACCCCCATCTCCACAGCATCCACAGGGCGAATCACTTGAACGTGCCCCAGAGGTATAGGCTTATCGGGCAAAACTAAGGGTTCCGAACCTACTCCCCGTGGACTGGTTGCCAAAAGTGGGTAAGGCTGAGAATTACTAGCGCGAACCTCAACCCTGGCACTAAAACCACAGGTGCGATCGCCAGTGCGCCTTGCTGCTTTTAAATTTGCCGCCTCTACCACGTAAGAAACAGCATCAAGAGGTACTGCTAATTCTTGAAGAAGTTTGTTTGTTAGGGGAACTTCTTCGATAGAGCCATTGGAATTTTGGACTTGCGCCCATAACTCGAAAAATGGCGCAACTGGACGAAAGAGGTTTTGATCTTTAAAGTGAATAATGCTAGGTAGATAGGGACGGATTGAGCCATCTGGTTGAATTTCCAGACTAATTGCTGGCTCAATAATTGTTTTAGCTGCACCATGTAGGGTGGGGTCTTCCTGCCAGGTGAAACTCTCTAACGGGATATTACTGCCACCTAAGCGACCAATAGCCATTGGTGGATAGAAGAATACTTCAAGTAATCGAGGCTGCACACAAACCTCCGATAAGAAATACTGGGACATAACCGACGCTAGCGTACATTCCCTGAATTTTATTGAATAGTTAATATAAATTGTGTTAACTATTTTTTCAGTGTTGAGTTTCAACTTGTGAATAGCAGTAATTGGGAAAACAATATAGCGATCGCTGGAGTGGGATTGGCTGCCGCCGCCGTAGCGATGCGGTTGCTCAGTTGCGGCTTCCGCCCTTTACTGCTGAGTCGTGGACTGCCTGACATCAAAGGCGTTGAGGCCATTCCTGAGTCAGCCTTGCGGCTATTCGATGCCCTTGAGTTGACACCAGCTTTGCAGATGGCAGGCGGTTTCTGGGTAGAAGGATTTGAAAACGCTTGGGCCAGTAACGAATCTGCAATCAGACCGGGAAGGTATATACATGTTGAAAGATCCTCACTAGCTCAAGCAGCGATCGCTATGGTGATTCATCAAGGTGCAACCGTAGTATCTAGCAATACAATTGCACCACTTGTTGTCGAAAAAGAATCGGTGCGTTTAATGGTAGGTGGCGTAGAACAACGATTTGCCGCAGCTATTGACGCCACAGGACGTTCAGCACTGTGGTCACGACCGATCAAACGACATCAAAGGCAGATGGCCCAAATTTTTAGTACTTCGGGAAATGAGAATTTATTGCGCGGGCGGATAGTCCAATTTTCAGGAGGATGGGCTTATCGTCTTGGCCTGCCGGATACCATGACAGTTGGTGTTGTCAGTTCGCACCATACTAGTTATCAGCAGGTTCAAGACATAATCAGAGAAAGTTTGTGTCTTCCCTCGACGCAACTACACTTACTGGGACGCCGACCAGTCTCTCCCCAGTGGGCAGAAGAACCTATTCAAGACCGGAGACTGGCTGTAGGAGATGCCGCACTGGCATACAGCCCGATTGCCGGACAGGGAATCCGTTTTGCATTATCGAGTAGCTTGGCTGCTGCTGCTGTGGTTCGTACTTGGCGAGATTCCCCAGCAGAGCGAGATTACGCCACACAGTATTATCGCGAACTAGTAGGTGCAGAAAGGCTCCGACATCTATCTAATATCGATTCCTTATCTGTTAATCAACCTCCACCTAGTACTAACCCAACACAATCCTCTTTTAGTAATGCTTCGCTGCCATCCACTGTTTATTACACTGGGCAAACCAAGATGACAGGACTTTACATCAATGGGCTGATTAAATACACTGAAGCGATCGCTCTGCCCGATGGTAACCTAGTTCGCAGGCTGGGTAACTTTGACCTGTTGACTATGCGGGAGTTTTGCATCGCTCCACGAGCGACTGCCAGCTTAATCGAGCAATTGCGCGGGCAGCTATTAAGTCAGACAGAAGCGCTCTACTTAATTCGTTGGTGTCTAGAACGAAACATTCTCTCAACCGCAGACCTATAATTCCATAATGTTATCAAGACCCCGTTTCAATCCTATTAGGACTTACGCATTCTCTACGAATTCTTGGCGTTCTTGGCGGTATGCCTGCGGCACGCTACGCGAACGAGAAATTAAGCTTTTTGGCAATTTTTGCGTAAGTCCTACCTATGAAATAACTCACGAAAAAGCGAATAGCTAATTTAAGCAAGCTACTGTAAATGGGTAGACTTACACTAGATTATGATTGCATGGAATCTGACACAAGCTAATTTAAAAATCAAGCACCAAGGATGACGGTGCTATTGATGCAAGTGATAAAAAGAAAGAAACCATAGGTTTGATACTAGCGATCGCAGTTTACACCAGACTGGTCTGGAAGAAGCGGTTAACAGGGCGTGCCAATCCGAGATTTTCACGCAGCGTCTTGCCCTCATACTCTTTGCGGAAGATCCCACGGCTTTGGAGTTCTGGCACAACCTTGTCAACGAAATCGTTCAGCCCTTCAGGAATAAAAGGGAACATGACGTTGAAGCCGTCAGACCCTTCCTCTGTCAACCATTGTTCCATATCATCGGCGATAGTTTGGGGCGTGCCGACGAAGGCCAGCCCGCCGTAACTACCGATGCGTTGAGCTAGCTGTCGAATGGTCAGGTTCTCGCGTTGCGCCAGCGCGAGAACTCGTTCTCGTGAGGTTTTTCCGGCGTTAGTCTGGGGGATTTCCGGCAAGCAACCGTCTGGATCAAAGCCCGAAACGTCGTAGCCAAGGGCGCTATTCAGGCTGGCAATCCCACTGTCATAATGTACTAGACTGTCCAAATGTTCACGCTTGGCACGCGCCTGTGCGACGGTTTCACCCACGATGACTAAGACACCTGGAAGAATTTTGATGCTATCTGGATCACGTCCGATCGCCTGCGTGCGACCCTTAATGTCGGCAAAGAATGCCTTGCCTGCCTCTAGGCTGCCAGCTGATGCAAACACGACCTCGGCGGTTTCGGCGGCCAGTTGACGACCTGCTTCGGAGGCTCCCGCCTGAACAATCACTGGCCAACCCTGGACAGGTCTAGCGATGTTCAATGGCCCCCGCACCGAGAGATGTTTTCCTTTATGATCAAGAACGTGAATTTTTCCGGGATCGAAATAAATTCCTGATTCTACATCTCGAATGAAAGCATCGTCAGCGAAGGAATCCCAAAGACCTGTGACGACATCATAGAATTCCTTAGCCCGCACGTAACGTTCGTCATGCTCTACTTCCTCTTCTAATCCGAAGTTCATTGCTGCGTCTGGATTTGATGTGGTGACGATGTTCCAGCCAGCGCGACCGCCACTGATATGATCGAGAGACGCAAAGCGGCGAGCGATGTGGTAAGACTGGTCGTATGTCGTAGAAGCGGTGGCTACCAGCCCAATGTGTTCGGTGACGCTGGCAAGGGCAGAAAGCAGGGTAAAAGGCTCGAAAGAAGTGACAGTATGGCTGCGTTTGAGCGCGTTGACTGGCATATTCAGCACCGCTAAGTGATCGGCCATGAAGAATGCGTCAAATTTGCCTTGTTCTAGTTTTTGAATAAATTGTTTCAGCGCCGGGAAGTTGAAATTAGCATCAGGCAAAGCCCCAGGATAGCGCCAAGCGCCAGTATGTATGCTGATCGGGCGCATGAATGCACCCAGTTTCAATTGCTTCGAGCTGCTCATCTGGAATGGGTTATTAGTGAATACAAGTCTTTAAGTATGGGAAAGACAGCCGATGTAACGGGCGATCGCTTTTACAACTCAAGAGTCGCTAGTCACGAGCCTGATCGCAAAGCCGTCGTAACCTTTACTAACCACGGTGTCGTAACCTTTACTACCGACGGTGTTGATTAATTATATAATACGGTAAATCTATCAATTTAAAGTATTATAATTTCAGTGGCGATCGCTTCCTTTGATATACTACTTATATTTCTCCATGCCCATTGACTATTTAGCGTGAAGGATTAACCCGTGGTTAAACTAATTTTACCGATAGAACTTACTGCCGAGATTGAGCCACACCTACCATCGGATACAAAATTTGTGCGGGTAGATAGTGATGGTAATTTTGATAGCGATCCTAGTGATGCTGAAGTTTATCTCAATGGGTTTAAATTGAAACCGACCACTCTACATAAGGTGCTAGCGGCTGCTCCTGGAATACGTTGGCAACAGACTCCTAGTGCTGGTGTAAATCACATTTTGACACCGATTTTTCTCGAACACGATATTACTCTGACTAATGGCGCGGGGGTTCATGCGATTCCGATTTCGGAATTTGTCTTAAGTTTGATCCTCTATCACGCCAAGCAGTTACGGAAACTGCAAGCAGATCACGATCAACACAAATGGGAAAAAAGCTGGTTAGTACTACCAGAGTTAGCAAATTCAACTGTGTTAATTCTTGGGACTGGAAACATAGGCCAAGCGATCGCAGCTCGTATTAAACCATTTGGGGCAAGAGTTTGGGGTGGTCGTCGTCGTCCTGAACCTCTAGCAAATTTTGATAAAATCGTCGGTGCAGATGAATGGCACGCACTGTTGCCAGAGGTTGACTATATAATTGTTGCTACACCTTTGACACCAGAAACTAAAGGTTTAATCAATGAAACAGTACTGCGATCGCTACCCAGTCACGCTTATTTAATTAATGTCGGTCGCGGTGCAGTTGTAGATGAATCAGCATTAACTAAGGCTCTCACTCAAGGCTGGATTGCAGGTGCAGGATTAGACACAGTTTCTATTGAACCCTTACCGCCAGAAAGTCCTCTATGGTCGTTGCCTAACCTCTTTATTACACCCCATACTTCCGCAATTTCCCCAGCATTGAAAGGACGTATTACAGACTTGTTCCTTGATAACTTAGAACGTTACCGAGGCAATAAGCCTTTACGGAATGTAGTCAATAAGGAAGCAGGCTACTAAACAAATTTATACAGCGATGATATGAATACAAAAACTTTTCAAGTCTCGGCAGCACAGAGTGTCATTACCACTGATGTCTTAGTTCTGGGTGGCGGGCCGGCTGGCAGTTGGGCAGCACTTTCAGCAGCAAAGCAAGGTGCCCGTGTCGTCCTAGCGGATAAGGGGTATTGCGGTACATCAGGGGCAACAGCTCCATCCAATACTGGGACATGGTATCTTCCCAAAGGGGCAGAACGTGATGCAGAAATTGAGCGTCGGCTGTCTCGCTCATCAGGACTTGCCGATCGCCGTTGGTTGCAGCGTGTGATTGAGCAGGCACAAATAGGTTTAGATGATTTAGGAGATAACGGCTATCCTTTTCCTTTTGATGAGCAGGGCAATCCCTACCGTGCTAACTTGCGCGGGCCAGATTATATGCGCTTCATGCGGCAGAGAGCGGGAGCAGCTGGTGTAAGCATTCTTGACCATCATCCCGCACTCGAACTACTTTCGGCCGATGGTGCGATCGCAGGTGCAGCAGGTATTCATCCGCGCACTGGGAATCGTTGGGAAGTCAGAGCAGGTGCCGTTGTGCTGGCGACTGGCGGATGCGCTTTTCTGTCTCATGCACTAGGTTGCGATGGTAATACCGGTGATGGTTATCTCATGGCAGCAGAGGCAGGAGTCAGGTTATCTGGGATGGAATTTTCCTCGCAATATGGCTTGTCACCTGCTCATACTTCTGTGACTAAGGGATTGACCTTTACCTTCGCCAGTTTTTATCTTGAGGATGGCTCTCCCTTGCCGGAAACTGGGGAAGACCGAGCTGTACGTATTGCACGCCAGTTGATTGCGGGTGAAAAAGTGTATGCCCTGATGAATCGCGGCAACCCTATCGAACATGAATGGTTGCGCCAGGGTCAACCTAACTGCTTTCTACCATTTGAGAGGATTGGTTTAGATCCATTCCAGCAACCCTTCCCAGTGACGCTACGCTCCGAAGGAACTGTTCGCGGCGTAGGTGGACTGGAAATCATCAACAATGATTGCGCGACAAAAGTGCCCGGACTTTATGCCGCCGGTGATGCAGCCTCTCGGGAAAATCTTACGGGGGCAGTTTCAGGAGGGGGAAGCCCTAATGCATCGTGGGCGATCGCTAGTGGGACTTGGAGTGGTCGCGCAGCAGCACTTTTTGCTGCCTCTTTAGGCGACAAAGCCGGGACACGCTTGGTTCGTGGTTTAGGTCAAGCAGGTTTGCGTCCCCGAAAACAGCCGCTAGAGGATGAGCTAATATCGGAAGCGATTAGTGCTGTTCAGGCTGAAACCTTGCCGCTTGATGTTAATTTCTTTCGTTCTGGAGCGAGGATAGCGCTGTCACGTCAACGTTTGGATGCAGTATGGGCAGATATTAGCGATTATCTAATAGGTGAAGGTCGCAATGCTCTACGCGCACGGGAAGCTGCGGCGATGGCGGCCACAGCTCGCTGGATCTGGGCGAGTGCGGATGCACGTAAAGAAAGTAGAGGAATGCACCGACGCACAGATTTTACAAAAACTGACGTGCAACAAACAAGAAGAATATTTACCAGTGGTATCGATGATGTTGTGGTTGTCGCCCCAGAAAATCAATTGCAAGAGGTAGCGTAATGATTGAAATTGTTAATAGCGATCGCTGTATCGGCTGTGATATCTGCGTAAAAGTTTGCCCGCGCGATGTCTTTGATTCTGGAGACGATGGAATAGCTGTAATTGCTCGTAAATCAGATTGTCAGACTTGTTTTTTGTGCGAGTTGTATTGCCCTGTTGATGCGCTTTATGTGTCGCCTTATGCCGAACTGGATGATGAGGTTAATACAGAACAGTTAATTACCCAAAACTTGCTGGGTAGTTACACACGTAACATGGGTTGGCATCATGGCAAAATGGGAGGCACTGACAAAGATCCAACTCAACAACTTAGAATTTTGAACAGGGCAAGACAGGATAATGCAAAATTGAATGAAACATAAGCAGCAGTAAGGTTTTAAACTAGTGTGGCAGAACTGGAGAAAGCGGAAGTTCGGCTTAATATAGAGTAGACGCGCTTTGCGTAGCTTCTCGTAAGGGACTTCCAAATAAAAAAATACTCAACTACTTCTTGTGGGGTGGGCATCTTGCCCGCCCATATACAAAGGCGGGCAAGATGCCCACCCCACAAGATTGGGTAATTTATTTGTTGGAAGTCCCTAAAGACAAGATACTATATCTGCAATATGGTGTATGCAGATAGCGATCGCCCAGCCCCTAATAGTCCGCCACACAAAGTTAACGTGGTGGCCAACTTTAGGCAAAAACAGGTAAAACAAAGGCTTTTAACTCGCCTACGCGGGTTTTGCCTGTGTAGCCGTGACTTGCAGTACAAGATTACTCTATGGGCGATTTCCAGATGGGTGCTGATGCCCTAGTATAGGATGGGGTGTGTAAGGTTCCTCTAAAAATTTGCGCTCTTCATCAGAAAGCTCTAAATCCACAGCCTCCACAGCCTCTTTAAGATGTTCTATCTTACTAGCGCCAATTATCGGAGATGTTACACCTGGTTGATGCAATAGCCAAGCTAGGGCAATTTGTGTAGGTTTCACACCCCGTTTTCCGGCTAATTCAACTACGCGATCGACTACTTTAAAATCTGAATCTTGATAGTAGAGATTGTGAGCAAATTCGTCAGTTTTTGCCCGTAGTGTTTGGCCATGGTCTGACTTACTGCGATTCCCTGCTAAAAAGCCCCGCGCCAAGGGACTCCAAGGAATAATACCAATCCCTTGATCTAGGGCTAAGGGTATCACTTCTCGTTCTTCTTCCCGATAAACTAGGTTGTAGTGATTTTGAATTGATACAAAACGAGTCCAGCCGTGAATGTCTGCTGTATAAAGAGCTTTAGCAAACTGCCATGCGTAAACACTAGAAATTCCTAAGTAACGGACTTTACCTGCTTTGACAATATCATGCAGTGCTTCTAGGGTTTCTTCAATTGGTGTTTCATAGTCCCAACGGTGAATTTGGTACAAGTCTACATAATCAGTTTGTAGCCGCCGCAAAGAAGTATCAATGCTGTCAAAAATATGTTTGCGAGATAGTCCTCGGTCATTAGGCCCATCGCCGACTTTGCCATGTACTTTAGTAGCAATCACAACTTGATCTCGTTTAGCAAAGTCTTTTAGCGCTCGTCCGACAATTTCTTCACTAGCACCCAAGGAATAGACATCGGCGGTATCAAAGAAATTAATCCCCAATTCCAAAGCCAGTTTGATAAATGGACGACTTTCTTCTTCTTCTAATACCCATTCGCGCAATTTACGCGAACCATAAGTCATCGTGCCTAGTGTAATCCGGGATACTTTGAGTCCAGTTTTGCCAAGATTTACATATTTTGTCATACGGTTTGCTCTACTTTTTGTTGGGATGCTTAATGGTTGTGATATTTATATAGCCTTTTGACATTGATTTTCCTAGAGTATTGCAGAGCTATAAGCATTGCTTTGCAAAAGCTAGGACACAAAATACTATATATGAATCGACTTGCCGGAGTTAACAGCTATAATATTAAGAATTGCATATAAATGAGAAATATGGAACAGGAAATCAGGAAATGTTTGGCAGAGGGGGCTGTTGGTAAAATCTCTCGGATCTGCAATCTGAAAAAATCTCAGTAGTCTTGTAGTCTTGTAGGGTGTGTTACGGCTTCCGTAACGCACCAAAATCTTCGGGTGGTGCGTTAGCCTACGGCATAACACACCCTACAAAACTACTTTTCAAATTTCAAGAAAAATTTTTAATGTAGTCATATTTATCGATATATTTAAAGTGCTCTAAAATAATTAAGGCTATAATTCCCTGAATAAATTGTTATTTTAGTTAAATTAAATACCTGGAATACTATTAGTAAAAAATAATTTTATTACCTTGGATAATAAAAGATAACATCAGGTACATAGAAAATATGTGGCAATAAATATACAGCACTCAAAACGGGAATTCCTTTTTTAGACATTAACCATGAACGTCACCATGCTTACGCTGGTTATGCAGGTTTGGTGGTACTAGCACGCGAGCTACATGAAGCCTTGTATAGTCCTATATGGGAGCAAGTTAGCAAACCTGCTCCTTGGGATGAAAAAATTAGCTATCAGCTATAGGCGCAACTTTCTTCTGTAAAGTCGGTGTCATTAATCATCTCCCGCTAACTTTTTGATTAGCGGGAGATTCTTGGTATTTGTACCAGATATTCCCCAAATTAATACGCTTTACTATATTATTTATAAATATCGCCTTAGCTTTTACAGGCACAAATACTAGGTTATATAAAAAACTATATGTGAGGTAGCAAATGGTTCAACCACAGGCAAGCTCTTTTAATACAATTAGTCCAACAGCTTTGATGGTAGCCTACACTAGGCAGTTTACTGATATTCCTTATAGCAAGGAATTAGCTCAATTAGTTAATGCCGAAAGCTTCATAGAGAAACTGCAACAACAAAAATTAACACAGCCTTCTGAAGTGTCTGTTCTTGTTGAGGCTCGTTACAAAGCTATTAATAAAGTAATATCTCAACATTTGCAATTTGAGGCTACCAAAATTATCGAGTTAGCATCTGGATTATTACCTCGTGGAATGGTAATGTCTCAAAATAAAAATATCACTTTTGTTGAAAGTGATTTACCTGAAATGATTTGTCAGAAGCAGCAACTCGTAAAACAATTGATTGAAGAACGGCAGAATTTGTATTTTGCAGCAATTGATGCTACTAGTCAACCTAGTCAGTTTCCTTTGAACGTAAATTATTTACATAAAAACAAACCTGTAGTTATTCTATGCGAAGGATTGTTAACATACCTAACCTTAGCAGAAAAACAAATGGTGTTTGCTAATGTTCGTGAAATACTGCAAGTTTACGGTGGTGTATGGATTACACCCGACCTAACAACTTTTGATGGCTTGAATCAACTACGGCAGATTAGTCCTGGGTTGCAAAGACTCAATCAAACTGCAAGTAATGTCTCTGGTCGAGCTATTAATAATTATCACTTTGAAAACATCGACCATGTGAAACAGTTTGCTTATGGACAATGATTTGATATTCAAGAATACAGTATGCTCGAAGTGATAAATCAAATTACTTGCTTAAAGCCTTTAGGGATTGAGCCTGATGTTGTTAAATCAATGTTGGCTATTGGCTCTACTTCTGTTTTAACCGTTAGATAAAACTATTCAAAGCTAGTTAATAATAGTATTTTCTTTACAAGATTAAGATAACAATTGGGTGCTTTGAACTTCGGCCACTTTCAAATTTAACCTAGCAACATCGGTGTTAATCCCTTTGCCTTTGAGGATTAGGGACATGGGGGCGAACTATGCCGCTTGCGTAACTGTTTCTTAACCGCAAGGGCGCAGTAGCTCCCCTATGTAAGAGTCACTTACTGTCTAACTAACAGAAGCGACTTGTTCACCGAGCAATCCAACGGCTTACTGCTGGCAATTGTGCAGAGAACCAGAGCGCACCTAAAATAATCAGACTACCACAGACAATCAAGGCATTAGTCGCACCAAAATTATCTGCCAAAGTCCCAGCTAACAAATTTCCAAAGGGCATTGTACCCACCATTGCTAGGGCGTAAAAACTCATTACCCGTCCACGCTTATCCTCGGTAACTAGGGTTTGAATAATCATATTACTACTGGTAATGTTAAGGATAGAAAAGCAGCCTACAAATACCAGAATAATTATAGATAACCAAACTTGACGCGAGAGTGAAAAGAATATCAAACTCATCCCAATCAAAACTTGAGCGACTACAATCAAACGCTCTAAGCCTACAATTCCTCGTCTGACACTTAGATACAAACAAGCAAACAACGAGCCAATCGGTGCTGAAGTGCTGAGGTGAGCCATTGTTGTTGCGTTCCCATTGAGAATCTTTGCTGCAAAAACAGGCATCAGCGCGACATGAGACATCCCGACGAAACCATGTAACGCTAGCATCAATAAAATTACTCTAATCGGCTGGAATTTCCAGACATATTCAAAGCCCTCCCGCAATTTCTCCAAAGTATCGCTAATGCCCGTAAGGGGTTGCATCTGTCTGGCTGGCAACCGCATCACTAGCAAGGTAAATATGGCAGGAATATAGCTGAGGGTATCGTAAAGAAAACAATATTTTACCCCTAGTGTCGCAATCAAAATCCCGCCCATAGCAGGCCCCACGACGAGAGAGGAACTTAACATTACTGAATTCAAAGCGATGCCGTAGGCGGGCTACGCCTACGCATTACCCCAATCAGCGCGATCGCCTACGGTTTCGGTGACGATTGTATGGCGCACGGGCATATCTAATCCCTTGAGCAAACCATTGAAAGCACTCAGTACCAAGAGGATAGGAAAGGTAATCGTCCCCTCTTTCGTGGTCAGAACATTGATCATGCTGCCCAGGTCGAGTTCACATCTCGTTTTGGCGAAGTGACTTTCGCCCATCCCTTGGGAGAGCCTGAACCAGTTCCGGGATTTCCCCAGATCAAACCTGTAGACCGTAGACTCTATGAAAAGCAATATGGTTTTCGCACTGGCGGCCCTTGGCACACAGATGTAACGGCGGCGATCAACCCACCAGCAGCGTCAATTTTACGCGCAGTTAATGTCCCTAGTTTCGGTGGTGACACCCAGTGGAGTAATCTCGTTGCCGCTTATGAGGGACTCTCAGCACCCTTGCGATCGCTAGCAGATACATTAAAAGCGGAACATCGCTTCAATGGAGGCGGTTATCAACCGCGTAATAACAAATTCGACGAGCGCATTGCTGTCAATCCTCTAGTTTCTATTCACCCAGTCGTCAGAGTTCATCCTGAGACTGGTGAGCGTGCCTTGTTCGTCAACCCTGGCTTCGTCTCCCGAATTGTTGATGTGTCACCAGAAGAGAGCAGACTGTTGCTAGAGTTGTTCTTTAACCAAGTCACCAAACCTGCCTACACCACCCGTTTCCGTTGGAACAACGGTGATATCGCCTTCTGGGACAACCGCGCCACCGTACATTTGGCTCCTCAAGATTTGGATCATTTGGATGTCGAACGTCTCCTCTATCGCACTACTATCACAGGCGATGTTCCAGTAGGGGTTGATGGTTTCCGTTCAGAAGTGGTTCAAGGTGAAGCTTTCAGCGCTAAAGTACCAAGCGTCTTCAAGCAGAAAGCTGAGTCTAAGGAAGCACAACCAGTCTTTTCGTAAAGCTGAGTCATGAGTGCTGAGTGCTGAGTAAATTAAAAAGTACTCAGTTCTAAAGGTTTAACAATCTAAGAATATAGAACGAAATGAGGTCGTTGATTGTTGACTGTTAACTGTCAACAGTACGGGATTGACAACCATGATTAAACCTTATGTCAGGAAACGAATAAAAAAATAAAACCCTGAAAGGTAAGTAATTCTCCAGCCTTGTTAGGCTTAAATAAATCTCGTCAAATTGAAACTGAGGTACAAGAAAATAGTGACATTTATTTTTCTAATCATCAACAATGGAACCATGAATGCGGATGGAAGAATACCTTAAATAATCTGCGTCTCATTGCCCAACCACTCTTACTATTTTGGTTGATTTATCCCTGGATACATATTTTCCCAAATTCTAATTTATTGCTGGGATTCAATCAATTAATTAGTGAAATGAATCAATTTAAACCCTGTTATGCTTCTGGATAATTTCACTTAGTTACTACTTGCTAACGCCGGAGAGGGACAGAAGAGGGTTAATGCTAAATCAGTAGTAACATTCTTAATGTTTGCCATTGTGCTGATGTCTGTAGTTTGAGAGAGAAAGCTAAATTAGTGTGGCAGCAACTTGATAATTTTATGTCTGCCTAATTTTTTACCCTTCTGTGGGTTCGCAAGCAGTCTCAAGAGCAGCTTACATATCTGCAATGCCTGCGACGGGCTAACCTACGCATTTCGCAGGTGTATTTCACTGAACTGGAGGAATCGGTGCAGAGGTTTTTGGAGTCGTTGGGGAGGCTGTATCAGGCTTATTTGACTACTCTGGAAGAAAAAGTGTTGAGTATTTTGGAGTCGAAAATTAAAGTTTAATTATCAATCTCTTATTTACTCAAACTTATTTTCGATGGGAGCAAACAGCAAGTAATTATTCTCAAAATGAGAATTGGTGTATAGTTTGAGTTATGCCAGATTATCCTCTCAAGAGTTGCTTTATGATTGCTCTACCTGGTATTGCCATCCAAGACAAAATATACGAAAGTTCCAATTCTCTAGTTTATCGGGGCATCAGAGACGATGGAGTAGGGATCGTCGTAAAAATGCTAAAGCTTGATTATCCCTCACCTCAAGAACTAACTCGCTACAGACAGGAATATAAAATTACCCGCTCCCTAAAATTAGAAGGAGTTATCAAAGCATACAGCCAGCAGGACTATCAACGCACTCTGGTGATTCTCTTAGAAGATTTTGGGGGAGAGTCCCTAGAGCAATGGATGCACAAGCGCCCAGATATCTTTTGCCCCATGCCCTTATCCACTTTTCTTGGTGTTGCGATCGCCCTCACAGACATTCTAGGCAGAATCCATGCAGCCAATGTCATTCATAAAGATATCAACCCTGGAAACATAGTCCTTAATCTGGATACTGGCGTTGTCAAAATTATTGACTTTGGAATTGCTACTGAATTTAACCGCACGAATCCGACTTTCAAAAGTCCTCATGTTTTAGAAGGGACACTCGCATACCTATCTCCAGAGCAAACTGGGCGCATGAACCGTTTACTCGATTACCGCACCGATTTTTACTCCCTTGGTGTGACGTTCTACGAACTGCTAACTGGACATCTGCCGTTTCCCACAACGGACATGCTTGAACTAGTCCATTGTCATATAGCTAAACAGCCTGTTCCGCCTCATGAAATAAATACAACGATTCCTAAGCCAGTTTCAGATATCATTCTCAAACTGATGGCAAAAAATGCTGAAAATCGCTATCAAAGTGCCTGGGGAATCAAAGCGGATTTAGAAATTTGTGTTCAACAATTAGCAGAAATCGGTCAAATCTCTAGCATTCAACTTGGGCTTCAAGACGTTTCGGATCAGTTTCAAATTCCCCAAAAGCTGTATGGGCGGGACAAGGAAGTTGCAATGTTACTGGCGGCGTTTGTTCGCGTAGCGTGTCCGGAGGACAATCGTGTAGCGTGTCCAGAGTCAAATTGCGTCGCGGCTTTACCAAACAATTCAGAAACGACTTCACAAAGGGAACAAGCGGGCGAACCAAAATTCCAAGTCGAAATGATGTTGGTATCTGGCTATGCTGGCATTGGGAAATCTGCGTTAGTGCAAGAAATCTATAAACCAATTACCCAAAAGCGCGGCTATTTTATCTCTGGTAAATTCGATCAATTTCAGCGCAATATTCCCTACAGTGCGATCGCAGATGCTCTGCAAAAATTGGTGCAGCAACTGCTGGGTGAACCAGACGAACAAGTGCAACAGTGGCGATCGCTCTTACTTACAGCTTTGGGAAACAACGGACAAATCATCATTGATGTGATCCCGGAAGTTGAATTAATTATCGGCAAGCAGTCACCTGTATCAGAAGTTGGAGCAACTGAAGCTCAAAATCGCTTCCACAGAATCTTTGGGCAGTTTGTGCGGGTGTTTTGTTCAAAATCACATCCCCTGGCGATCTTCTTAGATGATTTGCAATGGATAGACTCAGCAACGCTGAATTTAATTGAGTTGATGCTGCTGGATGAGCAAGCCCAATCACTATTTTTGATTGGAGCTTATCGAGATAATGAAGTGAAGCCAACGCATCCATTAGCATTAATGCTAGAGAGACTGCGAAAACAAGGGGCAGTGCTTCAAGAAATTATCTTAGCACCCTTAACGCTCTTGCCGTTGAATCAATTGATTGCCGAGACGCTGCATCAGAATGCAGACATCGTTTGTCCCTTAACTGAGTTAGTTTTGCGTAAAACTGAGGGTAATCCGTTCTTTGTCAGTGAATTTTTGAGAATGCTGCATAGCGAGAATCTGCTGACATTTGATGCACAACACTTATGTTGGCAATGGAACATAACTGATATTCAAGCCCAGAATATTACCGATAATGTGGTGGAGTTGATGCTTCACAAGTTGAAGAAACTGCCAGAAAATACACAGCAAATTCTTCGGTTAGCTGCTTGCGTCGGCGCTGAATTTAATTTAGATACTCTATCGATTGTTTGTGATAAACCACCTGAAACGATTTTTCAATATTTACTAACAGCCATACAAGTTGGATTAATTCAACCACTATCTGAATTAGATGAAAACTTGTTAATTCAAGAGTATAAGTTCTTGCATGATCGCGTGCAGCAAGCCTCATACACCTTAATCGATGAGTCGCAAAAACAAATTGTTCATTTACAAATTGGTCGCAATCTCCTCGGAAAAACTTTGCCAGAGAGACTATCAGACCGACTGTTTGAAATTGTCGATCATCTTAATCATGGAATTGAGCTTGTCACAGATCAACTAGAACGCAATGAAATTGCTAGATTAAATTTAATCACAGGACAGAAAGCAAAAGCTGCGATCGCCTATAGTGTGGCTCAAAACTATTTAGCTAGAGCAAGAGCATGGCTGGCAGACTCCAGTTGGCAAACTAACTATGATCTGACCTTAGAGTTATATACAGAAACAACAGAAGTCGCGTATTTGTGTGGCGAGTTTGAGCAGGTAAAATCCTGGGCAGTGGTTGTTCTGCAAGCAGCCAAAACGGTTCTCGACATCGTGAAAGTTTACGAAGTCAAAATTCAAACTGACATCGCGCAGAACCAGCTATTAGAAGCAATCAACACTGGATTGCAAGTTTTGCAGCAACTGGGAATCAGTTTTCCTGAAACGTCAACCCAGTCAGACATTCAGCTAGAGCTAGACGCGATCGCATCACTCATTGGCGAGAAGCCAATCGAGGACTTGCTCCATTTGCCGGAAATGACTGAACCGCACAAGTTGGCGGCGATGCGAATCTTATCAAGCATCACGATTGCTGCCTATGTTGCGGCTCCTGATTTGATGCCTCTGCTTGTGTCTAAACAAGTAAACTTATCAATTCAATCTGGTAATGCTGTTGTATCTCCCTTTGCCTATGCCTTTTACGGATTAATTCTTTGTGGAACGAGTGGAAACATTGAGATTGGGTACGAGTTTGGACAACTTGCGCTAAATCTATTGTCACACCTTAATGTTCATTCCCTCAGAGCTAGAACATTACTCATTGTGAATAACTTTATTATTCATTGGAAAGAGCATATTAGAAACACAACCCAGCCCTTGCTAGAAGCCTACCAAAGAGGTTTAGAAGTTGGAGATTTAGAGTTTGCTGCTTATTGTGCTCATTGTTATTGCTTCCAATCTTATGCAGTTGGAAAAGAACTCGTAGAAGTTGAGCGCGAGATGACGAAATACAATGAAGCAATTCGTCAAATCAAACAAAAAACGGCGCTAACCTGGAACCAAATATATCAACAGGCGATCGCAAATTTGATGGGCTTTTCGGTCAACCCAACTCACCTAGTTGGCGAATTCTACAATGAAGAAAATGGATTGCCACAACATGAAGTAACAAATGATGGAACGGCAATATTTGATGTCTATTTCCATAAACTTTTCCTGTGCTACCTATTTTCTGAGTATGCTCAGGCAGTTAAAAACTCAACCATAGCAGAACGTTATTTAATCCGAATAACAGGCACACCTGTTGCTCCTTTTTACTATCTATATGATGCGCTGGCAAGACTCGCCATATACTCTGAAAGCAGCACTCAAGTGCAGGAGGAACTTCTCAAAAAAGTTACGGTTAGTCAGGAGAAAATGAAGCAATGGTCAAAGTATGCGCCAATGAATTGTTTGCATAAGTATCATTTGGTGCAAGCAGAGACGGCACGAGTTTTGAGCCAGTGGTTTGAAGCAGAGGAATTTTATGAACAAGCAATTCAAGGAGCCAGGGAAAATGAATATATCCAGGAAGAGGCGTTAGCTTATGAATTAGCTGCTAAACATTATCTGGTGCGAGGTCGGCAAAAGATCGCCGAAACCTACATGAAAGAAGCTCACTACTGTTATGAACGGTGGGGAGCAACTGCGAAAGTCAAAGATTTAGAAGCTCGCTATCCGCAGTTTTTTCCTCATTTATCCAGCGTGGCTTCCACACCAATCCGCACTACTGCTGGAACCACTTCTAATAGCTCACACATTGCTTTTGATTTAACGGCAGTAATGAAGGCAATTCAGGCGATTTCGAGCGAAATTGAACTAGATCATCTGCTCCGTTCCTTGATGAAGATATTAATCGAAAATGCTGGCGCACAAACAGGTTCTCTGATTTTAGAAAACTCAGGAAAATGGGTGATTGAAGCGTCTAGTGAACTTAATGAGGGTGAGAATGTCTATGCTACACAAGTGCTGCAATCTATCCCAACTGCAAATCATCTACCTGAATCAATTATTAATTATGTTATTCATACTCATGAATCTGTCATCTTAAATGATGCTACTCGTGAAGGTAATTTTATTAATGAGCCATATATTCAACAGAATCAAACTCAATCAATTTTATGTTTACCTCTGCTCAATCAAGGTAAGCTAGTGGGCGTGTTGTATCTAGAAAATAAATTAGCGGCTGGAGCATTTACACCAGAGCAAGTATCCTTTGGAGACGCTACGCGATCGCAAGTCTTAAATCTGCTATCCACTCAGGCAGCGATCGCGATTGAAAATGCCAAGCTCTACTCAAAGCTACGCACCAGCGAAAGTCAGATGGCTCAATTTCTAGAAGCGGTTCCGGTGGGAATTGGAATAGTCGATGCGACTGGTCGCCCTTACTATGCTAATCAACGGGGCATCCAGTTAATGGGCAAAGCGATTGACCCTGCCGTGCCACGGGATCAAATCGCAGAGGTTTATCAATTCTATCAGGCGGGAACGGATCAAATCTATCCTACTGAAAAACTGCCAGTTATCCGGGCGTTGAGTGGCGATCGCACCACTATTGACGATGTAGAAATTCGCCAAAATAACACCACCATTCCCATTGAGGTATGGGGAACTCCAGTTTTTGACGAACAGGGCAATGTGGCTTATGCGATCGGAGCCTTTCAAGACATCACAGAGCGTAAACAAACCGAACATCTCTTAGCCAATTACAATCGTACCCTGGAGCAACAAGTAGCCCAACGAACGGCAGCTTTACAGCAAAGTGAAGCAGAATTGCGCCATCGGGAACAGGAATTACGACTGATTGCCAACGCTCTACCAGTTCTGATCAGCTATGTAGATGCCAATCGATGTTATCAATTCATCAACCATACCTATGAGGTCTGGTTTAACCGTAGCCGCGATGAAATTCTGGGCAATCCTGTTCGCCAACTTCTTGGTGAGGCGGTTTATCAACGAGTTGAGCCGTATATTAATCAGGTGTTTGCAGGGCAAACGGTACCTCTAGAAACAGAGATCCCTTTTTCGCTTGGCAAGCGATACCTCAACGTGACCTTGATCCCTGATTTCGATGACAATGCTCAAGTGAGAGGCTTCTACAGTCTCATGACAGATATTAGCGAACGCAAACAAGCAGAAGAAGTGTTGCGTCAGTCCGAGGCTCAATTTCGAGAACAGGCAATCCTCTCCGATTTTCGCGCCGATGTGGATAGTGCCTTGGCTCAAAGTGCTAGTTTGCCCTTGATACTGCATCGCTGTGCCCAAGCCGTTGTTAAGCACTTTAATGCGGCATTTGCTCGGATTTGGACGCTAAATAAAGACAATAATGTTTTGGAGTTACAAGCCAGTGCGGGGATGTATACCCGTCTTGACGGTGAATACAGTCGAATTCCTGTAGGTAGCCTCAAAGTTGGACGAATTGCTCAAGAACGCAGTCCTCTGTTGACTAACAATGTGTTTGATGAATCATCCATTGATAAAGAATGGGCAAAACGAGAAGGCATGGTGGCATTTGCGGGCTATCCGATACTGCTGGATGAGCAGCTTGTTGGAGTTATAGGGATGTTTACTCGACATCCCATTCCGTCGTCTAACTTTGAGGCATTGGAGTTTTCAGCCCGCGAGATTGCATTAGGAATTAGACGCAAACAGGCAGAAGAAGCGTTGCAAGCCTCCGAAGCAGAACTTCGGGCGCTCTTTTGTGCAATGCCCGATCCGCTTTTGGTAGTAAATGCAGAAGGGCGGATTTTGAGAGCAAGCCTGATCGAGTCAGAGAAATTATCTAACCCGATTGACGAACAGGTGGGTCGAACATTTTCTGAAATTTTTGAGCGATCGCAAGCCGATACATTTCTTGGCTGTATTCGGCAAGCATTAAGCACTCAGCAGCCCCTAACGGTTGAGTATAGCTTGATTGTGGGAGGGTGGAAAACCTGGTTTGCAACTCGCATCTCGCCCATCTCAGAACATTCTGTCATTTGGCTAACAAGAGATATCAGCGATCGCAAACGAGCCGAAGAAGCCTCCATTCTAGAAGAGCGCAATTACATGGCACGGGAAATTCACGACACTTTAGCCCAAGCGTTTACAGGTATTATCATTCATGCTCGCTCTGCCTCCAATAAGGTAACGGCAGACCCAGAAAAAGCGCAAACTCTCCTCACTCAGATCCTCGACTTAGCCCGTTCTGGGCTTGCGGAGGCACGTCGTTCAGTAGAGGCACTACACCGCCCATACCTTTTAGAGAGCAGTAACTTACAGGATGCCTTAAGCCGTCTTGCTGCTCAATTAGACTCCTCGATCGCAACCCAAATCGTCTACGAAGTCATAGGTACACCCTATCCCCTATCCTCCGATCTGGAAAATAATCTGTTTCGGATTGGGCAGGAAGCTTTGACAAATGCAATCAAACATGCTGAAGCACGTGAAATCCACATTGAACTGATCTATGAACCGACCCAATGCAGCTTGCGAATTAAAGACGATGGGCAGGGATTTAATGTAGAAAACCAGGCGATGCAGAATGGCTTTGGTCTACTGGGGATGGCAGAACGGGCTGAACGCATTAGAGCTGAATTAAAGATTCAAAGTGACTTAGAGCAAGGGACAGAGATCGCGGTATCTATTAATCGGGGGTTAAGTGAGCATGAATCAGCCTAGTAGCATTCGCGTTCTGGTTGTGGACGATCATCCTGTTGTCCGCCAGGGTTTGATCGGAATGTTAGAGGAGGCTCCAGATATTGTCATTGTTGGTCAGGGGCGAAATGGGCATGAAGCGATCGCAGTTTTTCAGCAACAGCAACCTGATGTGACTTTGATGGATTTACGGATGCCCGATATGGGAGGTGTTCAGGCGATTACGCTTATTTGCAATGAGTTTTCCAATGCCCGAATTATTGTGTTGACCACCTATGACACCGATGAAGAGATTTATCGAGGATTGCGAGCCGGGGCAAAGGGGTATTTACTAAAGGACTCTGAGCCAGAGGAACTATTGACAGCAATTCGTACTGTAACTAGGGGACAACAGTATATTCCCCTCAACGTGGCTGCCAAGCTAGCCCAACGGATAACTGCTCCAGAACTGAGCGCTCGTGAGTTAGAAGTTCTCCAGTTAGTCGGACAGGGCATGAACAACCAAGAAATTAGCACTGCTCTCAATATTAGTGAAAGTACAGTGAAGACTCATATCAACCGAATTTTAAGCAAGCTAAATGTCAAAGATCGCACCCAGGCAGCCATTATTGCGTTGAAACGCGGAATTGCTAGCTTGTGAACTACCTACAGCGACCTAACTTTTAGTCTCTGAGGCAATCAAACCTGAGTTTGATTCGTTCTACTCCCTCAAATTGACCGAAAAAATGGGATTCAAGCCCCGTCCTAGAAGGACGGCTTTTCCTGATTTCTAATATATTGCTTAAGAACTTCTAGTGGCGCACCTCCTACAGAAATAGCAAAATAGCTGGGACTCCATAGAGCTTCTTTATGGGGTTTTTCATATCCAGCTTGCCCATAACGGCGACTGGAAACACCTTTTAACGCATTAACTATTTGAGAGATAGACAACTTAGGCGGATACTCAATTAGCGCGTGAACATGATTTCCTTCACCGTTAAACTCAATTATTTGGAAATCCATTTTTCTCGCCACTTCTTGAAAGGACTTTTCAATTCCTGCAAGGCTTTCTAATGTAAATATAGACCTACGATATTTTGTTACACAGACCAAATGTATTTTTAAATCTGTAACACTATGTCTTTCTCTGCGAAATAAGGTTGTCATTTTATGCAGACCAATATATAATCTAGCTACAGACCAATATAGCACTACCCATGAAAGCCAGGTATCAATATCGTTTCTATCCCACAGACCAACAGCAACAGAGTTTAGCTCAGTTGTTTGGTTGCGTTCGTGTTGTGTGGAACGATGCCCTGGCGATTTGTAAACAATCGGAAAAATTGCCAAGTAACAACGACTTGCAAAAATTGGTAATTACTCAAGCAAAAAAAACTGTTGAGCGACAATGGTTATCTGAAGTTTCTAATATTCCATTGCAACAGTCGGTTGCTGATTTAGGCATTGCATACAAAAACTTTTTTGATTCTTTAAAAGGTAAGCGAAAAGGTAAAAAAGTAGGTAGACCAAAATTTAAAAAGAAAACTAATCAACAATTAGCACGATTCAGGATTGGTGGCTTTTCTTTTCAGGGGGAACAAGTTTATTTAGCTAAGATTGGTAACGTTAGTCCTATTTGGTCTAGAGAGTTACCGTCAACCCCTAGTTCTGTTACAGTAATCAAGGATTGTGCTAACCGTTATTTCCTCAGTTTTGTAGTGGAGATTAAGCCTGTTCATATTGATAGCGAAGCGTTAGCGAGTCTTCTCCCAAGGGGAGACGCTAAGAGCGAACGAGCGTCTGCTAAACACATAAGTAGTCGCTCCTGCGTCGCTACCGCTGGCGCTATCGGTATTGATTTGGGAATAAAAACTTTTGCTGTGATGAGTAATGGAGAGAAAGCGAAAAGTCCAAACTACTCAAAAATTGATAGAGAAATTCGCAAACTCCAGAAAAAGCTAGCGCGTCAACCCAAAGATTCAAAGCGTAGAGCCAAAACCCGCATCAAAATAGCAAAACTGCACAACCAGATCGCAGATACGCGCAAAGACTTCTTGCACAAACTGTCTACCAAAATTATTAGTGAAAATCAAACTATTGTTTTAGAAGACTTAAATGTGTCGGGATTAGTCAAAAACCGCAAGCTAGCGAGGTCAATTAGCCTACAAGGATGGAGAGAATTCAGAACACAGTGTGAGGCTAAATCAGCCAAACTATGCAGGGATTTTCGCGTTATAAGTCGATGGGAACCAACAAGTCAAGTTTGTTCTGAGTGTGGTTACAAATGGGGGAAGCTTGATTTAAAAGTTCGGTCTGTTCAATGCTTGAGTTGTGGAACTGAACACGACCGAGACGAGAACGCTGCCAAAAATATAAATAAAGTCGGGATAGGGCATTGCCACGACTCTAAACGGACGCAGAGACGGGATAAGACTACTCCGGTAGCACCTGTCAACGAAGCGTCAAGAATCACCTCGCCTTCAGGCAGGTGAGTATGTCAATCATCCTCAATCATTTTGTTGATTAAAATACAGACCCTGAATTGACGACAAGCCTAAGCAAGTCTCATACATTAAACTCACACCAAATGATTATAGGCTTGAAGGGAAGAAATTTCAGAGTGCAGACGATGAATCTCTTTTCCTCAAAGATTTAAAATGAGGGTTTAGAATGAGCGATGTTATTCCTGGCGACCCTTGCGGTAACTGCGAAGCAGAGCGCAATCAATTAGTTGTACTTCCTTCTGAGCAAGACCATCGACAAGGATCATTGAATGCTCGCGTTGTGCTTGTTGAGTATGGGGATTATCAGTGTCTCCAATGTAGTAAACTTTATACCTCAATTCAGGCAATTCAACGCCAGCTTGAGGCGACCTTATTGGAGAGAGATTCACTATGCTTTGTATTCCGACATTTTCCTCAACCTCAAATCCATCCTCAAGCTCAAAAGGCAGCAGCAGCGACAGAAGCAGCAGCAACACAAGGGCAGTTTTGGCAGATGCACGAGATGTTATTGAAGCATCAGCAAGAGCTAGAAGATGGGTATTTAGCAGAATACGCTGACATTTTAGGGCTTGATGTAACTCAATTTATTCGAGACATTGCCCAAAAAGTGTATGTCGATCGCATCAATCAAGATATTGCTAGCGGAATGAATAGTGGGGTAGTTAGCACTCCAGCTTTATTTATCAATGGTGTGCGTTATAGAGACGCTTTAGAGCTTGAGCCACTACTTGTTGCGATCGTTGGAGCTTCTCATGGCTAGTATTTTCTGTCAATAAATGGACTAACGTGCGCGAACTGCCGTAAATGAGGAATCTGATTGATGAGCAGTCTTCTCAAGCAAGTTGTAGCTCAAGTTTCCAGAACGGTGCCATTGCAGACGGTTTTGATTGTGCCGTTTGTGCTGCAAACTTTGGTGACAGTCGGCTTAGTGGGGTATTTTTCCTTCCAAAATAGACAGGAAGCCATCAACGATCTCACCAGTCAACTGCGGCGCGAACTGACGAACCGGATCGAAGGCAAACTACAAACCTATACCGAGATACCCCATAACATCAATCGGCTCAATGCCAGCACCTTCGCTCAGGGAAAAATTGACCCTAGCGCAGTCAAAGGTGAGTTTCCACTCTGGCAGCAAATTCAGATTTATCCAATGGTGAGTGATATCTACTGTGGCGATCGCCAAGGTTCTCTTCTAGGGGTGCGACGTAGCCCTGCCGATCGCTCAATTGAACTGCGGTCAAGTAATGTTGCTACAGATCATAAACTCTACGGCTACAGCCTCGATCGCAATGGTCAGCGAGACCAGTTAATCAGTCAAGGCAACAAAGCCTTCGATGCACGGGTTCGTCCCTGGTATAAAGCAGCAGTGACGGCAGGCGAACCAAGCTGGAGTGGAATCTATGCCGACTTTGCTAGCCAGTTGCCAACGATCACCGCCAGTACGCCTGTCTATAGCACTGCTGATCGATCGCTGTTGGGAGTCTGTGCCACCGATGTATTTCTGCCTAATGAGATGAGCCGTTTTTTGGCTAGCCTGCAAATTGGCAAGAAAGGCATCGCCTTTATTCTAGAGCGATCGGGGCAACTGGTTGCCACCTCCACCGGAGAGGCGATCATAAGTGGTGGGGCGGCAGCAAATCGATTGTCCGCAGTTGAGAGCCGTAACCCTACCGTGCGAGCTACTGCTGCCTATTTGCGCGAGCATTTCAGCGATTTGTGGCAGATCCAGGCTGCGGAACAGCTTGATTTTAAGTTCGATGGCAGGCGGCAGTTGATTCAGGTGATGCCATTCAAAGATACTCGTGGGCTAGACTGGCTGATTGTCACGGTGTTGCCTGAATCCGATTTCATGGCCAAGATTAATCAAAGCATCCGCACGACGATTCTGCTTTGTATTGCGGTTTTGCTGCTTGGCATTGCAATCTGCATTTTGATTGCCCGATGGATCGCTAAACCGATTGTCAGGGTCAGTCAATCGGCAAAAGCGCTAGCAGACGGTGCATGGAATCAGACGGTAGAAATTGAGCGATCGGGCGATTTGGGCGAACTGGCTCGATCGTTCAACCAGATGGCACAGCAGCTTCAAATCGCATTTGCCAAAATGCAGTCTTTAAACCAGACCCTTGCTCAAAGTGAAACCCGCCTCCAGAAAATTTTAGAGTCGGTTCCGGTAGGAATTGTGGTTATGGACGCAACAGGTCGCCCTTATTACGCAAATCAGAAGGCAATCCAACTCTTGGGCAAGGGCGTGCTGCCGTCTGTCACCCCAGAGCAAATTGCCGAGGTCTATCAACTCTATGTGGCAGGAACCGATCGCCCCTACCCAACCGAACAACTGATGATTAAGCGAGCGCTAAACGGCGAACAGGGCAGTGTGGATGATATCGAAATTCACCAGGGGAATCGTATAATTCCGATCGAAAGTTGGGGAACTCCAATTTTTGATGAGTCTGGCAACATTCTGTATGCGATCGCAGCCTTTCAAGATATCACCGAACGGAAACAAGCAGAGAAGCTTTTAGCAGAATACAATCGCACCCTAGAGCAACAAGTTGCAGAACGAACGACAGCATTGCAGGCAAACGAAGCAGAGCTACGCGGTGTCTACGACGAGCTTCGCTTACAGGAGCAGGAATTACGACTGATTGCCGACGCTCTACCCGTTCTAATTAGCTACGTCGATGCCAATCGCTGCTTTCAATTTATCAACCGTACATATCAGGTTTGGTTCAACCGTAGCCGTGAGGAAATTTTGGGCAACCCTGTTCGTCAACTACTCGGTGAGGCGGTTTATGAACGGGTTGAGCCGTATATTAATCAGGTGTTTGCAGGGCAAACTGTCCCTCTAGAAGCAGAAATCCCTTTTCCTGATGATAATCGGTGCATCAGCGCGACCTTTATTCCTGATTTCGATGACAATGCTCAGGTCAGAGGTTTCTACAGTCTCATGACAGACATTAGCGATCGTAAACGAGCTGAACACACTTCTATCTTAGAAGAGCGTAACCGGATGGCGCGAGAAATTCATGATACACTAGCTCAATCTTTCACAGGTATTCTGCTTCAAGTTGGAGCAGTAACACAAGTACTGGCGGATGACCCGGAAGCAACCCAAGTACATCTGGAAATGATTGAGGAACTAGCACGCGCTGGGCTGGCAGGGGCACGGCGATCCGTATCAGCACTCCGTCCGCGGCTACTAGAAGAAGGTAATTTAGAGAGTGCATTGCATCGGATTGTGGCTCAAATGCGAGCAACGACCGACACGGCTCTGATTTGCGAAACTCAGGGTATAGCCTATTCCTTATCAATCGAAGTGGAGAATAACTTACTCAGAATTGGGCAGGAAGCATTAACCAATGCGATTAAATACGCAAGTGCTGGCGAAATTCGGGTTGAGTTGGTGTACAACGAAACACAGTGTATCTTACGGGTTAAAGACGATGGCAGGGGCTTTGGAGTAGGCAGCACTCCTTTTAGCGGTGGGTTTGGCTTATTAGGAATGAGCGAACGGGCAGAGTACATTGGCGCACAACTATTGATTCAAAGCCAACCAGGTCAAGGAACAGAAATTATTGTCACCACCAATCGAGTGTGAAGAATTAGAATGAGCCAATCTACTACGATTCGAGTGCTGATTGTTGACGACCATGCCATAGTCAGAAAGGGTCTAGCAACCATCATTAACCGCGATCCAGAAATGACCGTGATCGCTCAAGCTGAAGATGGACAACAGGCGATCGAGGCATTTCGAGAATACCAACCTGATGTCACGCTAATGGATTTACGAATGCCCAAAATGGGGGGTGTTGAAGCCATTATGGTTATTTGTGCTGAATTTAAGCAGGCTCGAATCGTGGTACTTACAACCTACGATGGTGATGAAGATATCTATCGCGGTTTACAGGCGGGCGCTCAAGGCTATCTGCTTAAGGATTCTAAACTTGGCGAGCTTTTGAATGCGATTCGCGCCATTCATAATGGTCAGAAATACATTCCGCCAGAAGTGGGCGCAAAATTATTGCAGCGAATGACCAATCCAGAACTGAGTGAACGAGAGTTGGAAGTGCTGCGTTTGATGGCACAAGGAATGGGTAATCAAGAAATTGGGACTACTTTGATTATTGGTGAAAGTACCGTCAAATCGCATGTAAATCGGATTTTGAGCAAACTGGGCGTGAGCGATCGCACACAAGCCGTGATTACTGCTGTTAAGCGTGGGATTGTCAGTTTGTAACAGGACTTACGCAAAATTATGAAAAAACGAACCGCAAAGAACGCAAAGAACGCAAAGGAAAGAGGGTTTCAGAGAGTTATTGCATAAGTCCTATGTAAGTGGGGAAAAGAAGGGAAGGAAAGGGAAGTGAATCTTTACCTTTTCCCCAATAGAATTGGCTTTAGACTCAAACTTTAGTTGGAGACAACCTTCCACTACGAGATGAACAGGTTCATCCATCACTAGATTGTATAAAAATGTCAACTCAGAGTGGACGACAAGAGAGGGTCAATTGTCTATATTGAATCCATAGCAATGTTAGCGCAGTTGGGTTGTAAGGCTTAAGTTTGCTTAATACAAACCGAAACATGACTTACAACCGTGATAATCGTTCTTTATTCGTTCTGCCTTCAACCCAAGATCATATTCAAGGTGTACTGAATGCTGCTGTAGTATTCGTCATGTATGGAGATTATGAATGTTTTCAAAGTGCCAATGTCTATCGATTGATTAAAGTTGCCGGGCAGCAATTGAAGGTTTCGTTTGGAGAAAACAATTTAGGTTTTATCTTCCGTCACTTTCCCCAGAAACAGATTCATCCACATGCTCAACGGGCAGCGGAAGCCGCAGAAGCAGCAGCGGCTCAAGGGCAGTTTTGGCAAATGCATGAAATATTGTTCATTCATCAACAGGAGTTGGGAAATGGCTATCTAGTTGAGTATGCCAATCGTTTAGGACTTGATATTTCTCAATTTTTGCAGGATTTATCCAAGGGAGCGTATATCAATCTTATCAATGCGGATATTGAAGGTGGACTGCGAAGTGGAGTAGAGGCTGTACCCGCTTTGTTTATTAATGGAATTCGCTATCTTGATCGCTGGACTGTTGAGCAGATAATGGCAGCCATTGTTGCTGCAAATGATTAAGGTTTTTGATGCTTATCCCAACAAGTATTTCACAATTTCTATACGGACGACAAGAATCAGAGATTTCAGCAATTTAGCAAGAATATAGAGGCGATCGCCATGATGCTTTTTACATGGAAAAAAGTTCAAAAATTGTTGCTGTGGCTATTTGCATTAAGTGTTGTCGTTGGAATATCAATGCATCCAACACCAGCCACCTCCAAGGAATTACCTCAAGCGTCCAACTCTAAACCTGCGATCGTTCTCGTTCATGGGGCTTATGCTGACGGTACATCATGGCAACACGTTATTCCATTGTTAGAGCAGGATGGCTACAGAGTGACTGCTGTGCAGATTCCGCTCACTTCTCTTGCTGATGATGTGGCAACGACGAAGCGGGTAATTGAGAGTCAGAAGGGTTCTGTTGTAGTAGTTGGACATTCCTATGGTGGAAATGTGATTACGGGTGCGGCGGCTGGCAATCCACAGGTGAAAGCTCTGGTTTATGTTAATGCTTTCGCACCAGATGTCGGTGAAAAGACGAGTGATTTGAATAAAAGGTACGCAGCCCCTCCGATTAGTACGGCAATTGTGTCTGATGCTGCAAACTTCCTCTATGTCGATCGCGGGAAGTTTCACGAATTTTTTGCCCAAGACGTATCAAAGGCTGAGGCGCGAGTGATGGCAGCAACCCAAAAGCCGATCGCCAGCGCAGCCTTTGAGCAATCAGTGAATGAAATCGCCTGGAAAACGATTCCTTCCTGGTTTCTCGTGACTCAAAGCGATCGCGCCATCAACCCTGAACTTCAACGATTTATGGCTAAACGGATTAATGCTAAGACAACCGAAGTTAACTCCAGTCATGTTCCTTTTATCTCTCATCCAAAAGAAGTTACCAAAGTGATTGAAGCAGCAAGCACTGCTGTGAAGTAATCGCAATTTTAAGAGAAGCAGTTTCTCGTTACATACAAATAGAACAGACCTAATTATTGACTCTAGGAGATCCGATCGTGCCGACTCAAAATACAAGTATCACTGAAGTCGATGGCAGTCAACCCTTACTGCATCAACATGGATATGAAATTCAGCAGTATGGGACTCTTCGTGATTTGCCAATTGTTCTCAACCCCAGTGCCCGCAGTGAAAGCTGTGTTTTAGTCAATCAAATTTTGGCAGATACGATTATTCTCTATCACCTTTACAAGAAACATCACTGGTTGATGCGTGGACATACGTTTTATCAACTGCATCTGTTGCTCGACAAACACGCCAGTGAACAAATTGAGTTGATTGATGCACTGGGTGAACGGGTACAAACACTCGGAGGTGTGGCGATCGCTGATCCGCGTCATGTGGCAGAAGTCACTAAGATTAAGCGTCCGCCCAATGGCGTTGAGGAAGTACCCGTGATGTTGTCGCGGTTACTGGAAGCTCACGAGTTAATCATTGAGGAATTGAGAGTAGCGATCGATAAAACAGCAGCGAATCAAGATAGTGGTACTAACGATTTGTTAGTGAGCCAAGTGCTGCGAACCAATGAGACGCAAGTTTGGTTTCTGGCAGAACATTTGGTGGATACACCATTGGTACGCAGTTAAATTCAGCAGATCAGGTGTTGTAAATGAATAAGTAACAGTATTTCAGCGATCGCTCTTTAAATCAGTTTATTCTTGACTCCATTTATCGATTGTAGATAACAGAGGAAGCAAAATTCAGCCCTCGTTGCGATTTTCGAGGAATGGTTGGAACTGGCTTACAGAGCCGATGATTTTCAGAGTTCATAATCTATGCCGTTTGAAAACTGGTTTATCACTTCAAAGGAAAATTCAAAACTATGAATTTACAAACAGCTCAAACCACCACTACTGCTGACGAGTCGGCAATCCGTGCTTTCCATCGCCAGATGATTGATGCTTGGAATCGAGGTAGCGGCGAAGGCTTCGCTGCCCCGTTCAGCGAAACTGCCGATTTCATCACGTTCGAGGGCACGCATCTCAAGGGTCGAAAAGAAATCGCTGCATTTCATCAGCAAGCATTCGATACAGTTGTCAAAGGAACACGCCTAGAGGGTGAGGTGGATTTTGTCCGCTTCGTGAACTCGCAACTCGCGCTCATGCTCGTAGTTATCAGGGTAATACTGCCCGGACAAACCGAAACTTCACCGTCACGAGATTCGCTGCCGCTATACGTCGTAACGAAAGGCGACGAAGGTTGGCAGATCGAAGGGTTACTCAACACCCGGAAGTTAACGCTAGAACGTCAATTTTTCTTAGACGACTTTGACTCACTGAGCGCAGAGGCTCAACGTCAAGTGACCGACCTCGTTGCAAGTCTCAAGCAGCGTCATTAAGCAGATCAATCAAAAGAGATGTAAGGAATGGCACGCTTGTTAAAATACAAAAGGCGATCGCCCTAGCTCCCCAATACGGGTTGACTATTCTTCCTGCTGACTCCACTCTCCATTAGTAACTGACCGCTTTAAACCCAACAATCAAAGGATTAGCATAATGGGAAAACTAGAAGGAAAAATCGCTCTTGTCACGGGTGGCAACAGTGGTATCGGTCTTGCCACAGCCAAACAGTTTGTTGCTGAAGGTGCCTATGTCTACATCACGGGTCGTCGCCAAGTCGAACTGGATGCTGCTGTAGAAGCCATTGGTAAAAATGTTACGGCTGTGCAGAGTGATGTTTCTAATCTGGCAGACCTCGATCGTCTGTTTGCCACCATTAAGCAAGAACAAGGACACCTCGATATCATCTTCGCTAATGCTGGCGGTGGACAAATTGCCCCGCTTGGAGCAATCACTGAGGAACACTTTGACAAAACATTCAACGTAAATGTCAAAGGTTTGCTGTTCACTGTACAAAAGGCACTGCCACTGTTGCCAGAGGGCGCTTCTATTATCCTGAATGCTTCGATTACTTCTATAAAAGGTACGCCAGCTTTCAGTGTTTACAGCGCCACCAAAGCCGCCGTAAGATCATTTGCTCGGAATTGGATACTCGACCTCAGAGAACGCAAGATCCGAGTGAATGCCATTAGCCCTGGTGTAGTTCCAACTCCTGGTTACGATCATTTGGGACTGAATGACCAGCAGTTGCAAGAATTTGTGGATAGCCAAGCTGCCACTATTCCATTAGGGCGAGTCGGCACACCCGATGAGATTGCCAAAGCGGTTGTTTTTCTGGCTTCAGATGACAGCAGCTTTGTGAACGGCATCGAGTTGTTTGTTGATGGCGGTATGGCACAGATTTGAAGTCCAAAAGGAGTTAAAGATGAAGCTTATCTCTGTTAATGTCGGACTGCCGAGTGAAGTGACTTGGAAAGGAAAACCCGTCCGCACTGGAATTTTCAAAGAGCCAGTTAATTCGAGAGTGATGGTGCGTGAACTCAATTTAGATGGCGATGGACAGGCTGATCTCACCGTTCATGGTGGTTTAGACAAAGCAGTTTATGTTTATCCTTTTGAGCATTACGATTATTGGCGAGATGAATTGCCTGACACAGAGTTAACGCTTGGTATCTTTGGTGAAAATTTCACAGTCACAGGATTGAAGGAAGAAGAGCTGAACATTGGCGATCGCTTCAAAATCGGTAGTGTGGAACTAATGGTGACTCAACCGCGCTTACCCTGCTACAAACTAGGGATTCGCTTTGGGCGATCGGATATGGTGAAACAATTTCTCGCCAGTCGCCGCACCGGATTTTACTTCCGGGTTTTGCAAGAAGGCGAAGTGGTCGCTGGAGACACTTTAGAGTTGATGAGTCGAGATACCAACAATATTACTGTTGCTGATATCACTCAGCTTTATGTTCGTGAGCGAAATAATCCAGAGTTACTGCATCGTGCTGCTCAACTGGAAGCGTTACCTGAAAGCTGGCGGGATTACTTTCAGGAACAGATCCGTCGTCAGGATGTGAGATAGATCAACCTGTCGTAAAACGCCATCATGTTACTTTTATCACTTACAAAAAGTAATCCCATGACTACATATCGCACAGTTTCGATCGATGGTTTAGATATCTTCTACCGTGAAGCTGGTTCTCGTAATAATCCGACGATTTTACTATTGCACGGCTTCCCAACTTCCTCTCACATGTTCCGCAATCTCATACCTGCCCTCGCGGATAAATTCCATCTCGTTGCTCCTGACTACCCTGGCTACGGCAACAGTTCGATGCCAACTGTAAATGAATTTGATTACACCTTTGATCGCTTGGCTGAGATTGTGGAAAAATTCATTGCTGCGATCGCTCTCAAAAAGTACAGCCTTTATGTGATGGATTATGGCGCACCCATTGGCTATCGGATTGCCGCTAAATATCCAGAGCGCGTGCAATCTCTGATTGTTCAAAATGGCAATGCTTACGAAGAAGGTCTAGGCGAATTTTGGGAACCAATTAAGGCATACTGGCAAGAGCGATCGCCTGAAAATGCTGAAAAGCTCAAATATCTTGTCAGCTTAGAAGCAACGAAGTGGCAATATACCAATGGTGTTCGCAATTTAGAAGCAATTAGTCCCGATACCTGGACTATCGATCAACATTTCCTCGATCGCCCCGACAACGGTGAGATTCAACTGGCACTGCTGTATAGCTATGGTACGAATCCACCGCTCTATCCCCAATGGCAGGAGTATTTTCGCAAATATCAGCCACCAACCCTGATTGTTTGGGGTAAAAATGACTACATCTTCCCCCCAGAAGGCGCTCATCCCTATAAGCGCGACCTAAAAGACGTTGAGTTGCATTTACTCGATACCGGACATTTTGCCCTGGAAGAGGATGGGGATGCGATCGCAAACTACATCGCTCAATTTCTCACGTCACGACTGCAATCTATCCCTGTTTAACTAAACGGCGAAACTGAGCCGTTGTTCATAACAGGCTCTAGCGAATCCAAACCCACGAACAAAAACCTACTAAGCTGTTACGCAAATAAGATTGCACATCAACTGGTGAGGTTGTTCTTTGTCAATTGTCCTTAGGTGAATTCTAGTAATAAATTTACCATAGCCGTTGGTTTCGACTTCGCTCAACCAACTGAGCAGTCGAGAGTTGAGCGAAGTCGAAACTCGTCAACAGAGGTATTTTTTTTATGACAATACCTTAGTAAACACTAATGACTAATGACTGATGACTAATCACGGTCTACACGGAAAATAGTGCAATATGTAGGCGCGTTAGCTTAACAGCTTAATTGTCTGCTATTCCGATTCTTCCATCTATCGCAACGAGATATGAGGAGATCAATATGACAACGAGCAATTCCGATTTTACTGCCCGCGAAGCACTACGCCTGCTCGGTCCCGATCCCGAAAACTGGGTGCCCGATCGCCCTGGCATCGATCACAATGTCACTATAATAGGTGGGAGCGGTAGCGGTAGCACCTTTGTATTTGCGCTACGACGTGCTGGGATCGGTCGCGTGACGGAGATCGATGCAGCCGATGACGAGGCTCATGCAGGCGTGTGGTTGACGCGAGCGCGGATGAGAACGCTCCGCACACCGAAACATCTGCCTGGGCCAGAACTAGGCATCCCAGAATTGTCCTTTCAAGCCTGGTACGAAGCGCGGCACGGTGCGGCAGCCTACGCAGAGATCGATCGCATTGAGCGAGTGGCTTGGGCTGAGTACCTCAGTTGGTATCGGCATTTCCTGGGTATCCAGGTTCGTTACCAGACGAAGTTGGTGCGGATTGAACCAGTCGCAGGTTTCTTCCGCCTACACCTTGAGGTAAACGGTGTCCCGCAGATAGAGACTACCCGCAAAATTATCTTCGCCAATGGCGTGGCTGGCACGGGTGGTTCGTACATACCTCCAATACTGGCTGACTTACCCCGCACGTTGTACGCACATACCGCCGATGCCATCGATTTTGAAGCACTGCGCGGTAAGACTGTGGCGGTGCTGGGTGCGGCGGCTTCAGCTTTCGATGCAGCAGCAGTGGCGCTGGAATCGGGAGCTAAGGCAGTACATCTATTTGTACGGCGATCGGCGATCGCATCTCTGTCAGTCCTTCGGGTACGGGATTACCCTGGTGCTTACGACAACTATCCCCAACTACCCGATGCAGCCCGATGGTTCCAGGCTTGGCACTTTCGTCAAGCAGGCACCGCGCCACCCCCGAACTCGATTAAGCGAGCGATCGCTTTCCCGAACTTTCACATCCATCTATCTGCACCTTGGAAATCGGCACGGAAACTGGGCGATGCGGAAGCCGCCGCCAAAGGCGAACGCATTGCCATCCAGGTGAACGATGATGTTTTCGAGTTTGATTTTGCGATCGCTGGCACTGGTTACTTCGTTGACCCAACAAAGCGTCCCGAACTAGCCGACTTTGCCCAGCATATTGCCCTCTGGCGCGATCGCTACCAGCCACCAGAAGACCTGCGCGACGACGGTTTGGGGGCACATCCTTACCTCGGTAGCGCCCACGAATACCAAGAAAAAGTACCTGGCACTGCCCCTTATCTGAAAGACATTCACGTATTTAATCCTGCTGGTTTGGTCAGCTTCGGATTGCCAGTTGGTGACATCCATAGTATCCGCCGCGACGTACCTGCAATAGTATCGCGCATCAGTCACGACTTGTTCTTTAAGGACTGGGCGCATCATGAGGCACGTATCACAGGCGATATTGCCCCTGATTTTGAGGACTCGCTCTATGCTGCTGCGGTGTGGAAACAACCGATCGAGGCAGCGTCCCGCTAGGTCAACAACCTTTTCACCAGTAACAAATAATTCCGGCTGGGAAACGATGTCAGTAGAAAGCGATCGCCATTTCATGATCGCTGCCGATCGAGCATCACTGTTAAACCAATTCACTTAACAGTGTCATTTCAACAGATTGTTTACTAATTATCAAAGGAGAATGTCATGGTTGCTCAAGTAAATTCACAAGCAAAGATTTTGGAAGTTGCAGACGATCCACGTCTTTCTAAAGGAGTGAAGGAATTTTTGAAAGTGCTGAATTCAGGAGGTGTGCCGCTAGAGACATTACCTCCACTCGAAGCACGTCAAGTACTCGTGGATGCACAGGCTTCTGTTCCAGTAGACCTTTCAGGCATTGAAGAGTCTGAGAAGAAAATTATTGCTGACGGTTATTCGATTACGCTCAATATCGTGCGACCGGAAGGCATCAAAGGCACATTGCCTGTTTTCATCTTTATTCATGGTGGTGGTTGGGTGTTGGGTGATTATCCAACACACAAGCGCATGGTTCGCGATCTGGTTGTGCTTTCAGGTTTTGCAGCTGTCTTTGTCAACTACACTCGAACTCCAGATGCTCAGTATCCGCAGGCTGTCAATGAGATATATGCCGCTACCAAATGGGTAGCCGAGCATGGTGAGGAGATTAATGTTGATGGCAAAAATCTGGCAGTAGTCGGAAACAGTGTCGGCGGAAATATGACAGCAGTCACTGCTTTGAAGGCGAAAGAAAAAGGAGGACCACACATTAAGCTACAAATCATGATGTGGCCGATCGTCGATGCTAGTTTTGAAACGGATTCTTATCATCAATTTGGTGACAAACGGTTCCTGACTACGCCGTTAATGAAGTGGATGTATGACATGTACATCGCTGACCCAGAAAAGCGCCAAGATATCTATGCCTCCCCCTTACAGGCTACGGTCGACCAACTGCAAGGATTACCGCCTGCGCTCATTCAGGTTGGAGAAAGCGATATCTTGCGTGACGGTGGCGAAGCCTATGGACGCAAGCTCGATGAGGCTGGAGTGAAAGTGACAACCGTGCGCTACAACGGCATGATTCATGACTTTGGGCTGCTCAATGGTTTAGCCGAGCTGCCACAAGTCCGCTCTCTGTTTGTTCAAGCTGCTGCTGAATTGAAGAAACATCTGCAATAGGAAGCGATCGATGTTTTTGGGGAAATGAAAAGACGCTCCTCCATCGCTTTGCTGCTTACTGAGTTAGCGTAGGGGAAAAGGGTAAAGCAGAATGGTACTAAGTTAAGACACAGCCCTTGCCGTGACTGCTTCCCAGCCTCCAGGCTAGGAACTAATTCTGAGAGCCTCTGCCTCCAAAGGCTTGATCAGAGGCAGAGCCTCTCGAAATACATTCCCAGCCTACAGGCTGGGAACCAGGTAAAACAAGACTTTCGGCTTATCTTAGTGCCATTTGATCGTAATACAAACTACTCTCAGGTAATTACCTGCTTTGACACCCTCACCGACCTATTTACCACATTCCATGTAAAGCCGTCCTTTATGACGGGGTTTCTAACCATTTTTCTGATGAACAGCCACACACCGAGCGCTAGAGACATTATCGGATCATCACCGTTGATTGCGATTGAAAACGAAGCACCACCCAAGCTGATTGTCGATCCACCGCTTCCCGAACCGCTAGCACAGGGTCGCGTCTTCATCCAGTACCGGACGGAGAATTTGCGTGTGTTGCCAGTGTTTGGCAAAAGTGCCCTCGAAGTATCGCCGCGCATCGGTCATATCCACATTACCGTTGATGACGCGCCGTGGCACTTTGTCGATGCCAGTGGGGAAACGATCATCCTGGTCGGACTGGAACCTGGCGTACACAAGGTGCTGATCGAACTAGCTGACCCCACACACAAAGTAATCACTAGCGAAACTGTGGAGTTCACGCTGCCCGATTTTAAGAAATCATCATGAAAAAACTAGAGGGAAAAATCGCAGTTGTGACGGGGGCTTCTGCGGAAACGCTGCACATCGCGGGTGGTAGTCATTCGCTTACATACTATGAACAACCCTGAAAATTCTCGACTACCCCTGCCGCCTTTCGATCGTGAATCCGCTATCCAAAAAGTCCGAATTGCAGAGGATGCTTGGAACACACGTAACCCTGAACTAGTATCACTCGCTTACACGTCGGATAGCGTTTGGCGCAACCGTTCAGAATTTCTATCTGGTCGTGAGGCGATCGCACAATTCTTGACATGTAAGTGGCTTAAAGAATTAGACTACCGTCTGATCAAAGAGCTTTGGGCTTTTCAAGACAACCGCATTGCTGTCCGATTTGCTTACGAATGGCATGATGATTCCGGCAACTGGTTCCGTTCTTACGGCAATGAGAATTGGGAGTTTGACGAACATGGATTCATGCGATGGCGTATTGCCAGCATCAACGACCTGCCAATTTCAAAGAGCGATCGCAAATTCCACTGGATATTGGGTCGTCGTCCTGACGATCACCCCGGATTGTCAGACCTCAATCTTTGAAAAGCCCAACGACCATATCACCCAGTTTTTATCTTACAAGAAGTCAACTGCTATGAATGCAAACAACGGCATCATTAGCCAGCTTAGTCAATATTCAGTGCCTGTAACCATTGATCGATTAGAAGCTGTCCTTCAAGTAAAAGGCATCACCATTTTTGCCCGCATCGATCAACAGGCTGAAGCCGAAAAAGTCGGACTAAGCCTGTGTCCTACACAGTTGTTGCTGTTTGGCAATCCGAAAGCTGGAACTTCTCTCATGGTGGCAGAACCAACGATCGCCCTGGACTTACCCCTGAAAGTACTTGCATGGGAAGCGACTGACGGCAAGGTGTGGGTGAGTTACAACGATCCTAATTACTTAAAACAGCGATTTTCTCTCTCGGATGAGTTGGTGAAAAATATCGCTATCATTGCACCTTTAATCTATCAAGCACTTAGTTCCGCCGATCGCCAATAAGTTGCAGAATTGGCACGCGATCGCACCTTGGCCTTTTAGAAACAGCATTTAGGCAGTGGTGTCAAAGTCTGAAATAGGGCGATTACTGCCAGATAATTTGCCCACCGCGATCGCCCTGACAACCAAGATATTCTGATTCTGAATCATTGGGAAAACGCTGCATATCGCGGGTGGTTTTTAAGAAAGAGAACGGTGAAAATCAACAAGCAACGAGAAAAACCATGAACATCAACAAGAATGACACCGCAGTAGTTGTCATCGATCCGCAAAACGATGTCTTGAGCGAAAAAGGGGTTTCCTGGGATTTGGTGGGTGAGAGTGTTAAGGATAACAACACCATCGAAAACATTGAGCGAATCTTCAAAGCCGCGAAGCAGAATGGATTTGAAGTTTTTATCTCCCCTCACTATTACTACCCCACCGACTATAGTTGGAAATTTGCCGGAAACCTAGAGCAAATGATGCTTGAGGTTAAGGAGTTCGATCGCCGTGGTGCATTGAGCCTCGATGGATTCCTGGGATCGGGTGCTGACTGGCTCGATCGCTATAAGCCCTTCATTGAGGATGGCAAGACGATTGTGGCCAGTCCGCACAAAGTCTATGGGCCGCAAACTAACGACCTCGTTTTGCAACTGCGTAAACGCAACATCAGCAAAGTCATTATACTTGGAATGTTGGCAAATCTTTGTGTTGAAGCTCACCTACGCGAATTGCTCGAACAGGGATTTGAGGTTCTTGTTGTCAAAGATGCAACAGCAGCCCCTCGGCATCCGCAACTGGGCGATGGCTACAAGGCAGCACTGATCAACTTTGGCTATATTGCCAATGCAGTCCTTTCTACAGATGAAGTTGTAGCAGCAATGCAGTAATGTCAAACTCATTAATTTTACAACACTTATGAAAACATCCGCGTTACTCCTGGCTCTGCCAATCAGTATCTTAGCTAATTTTTCCTTACCTGCTTCTGCTGATTCTACTGCTGGCCTCATCCTGAGTACAAAATGCCGGGGTGGGTATAACATCAATATTTGGCAGAATTATAATTCCGGTGAACTACTCTATCGCGCAACCAGCCCCAACGGTAATTTAAGTTTGGGCAAAGGAACTAGCCAAGCGACAGAAGGTGTTCGAGTGTATAAGTTTCGGAGTGGAATTTATAAATATTCGGTGTGGGATGGCACGTTAGATAATCCGCAGGCTGGAACTTTAGAGGTGTATAAAAACAACCGTATTGTGATGAAGCAAGCTTGTAGAAAAAGTTGAATCTTTTAGCGGGTGTTATGCACTTTTTGGAAACCCAGCTAGGGCAAGCATCTTGAGTTACGCTCGCCAAATACGCGATCGCTAAAATCCTCTTAGTCAGCCAGTTTTTTCTGAAATTCATAACACCTTCTAGAAATTGTATTCACCCGATCAAACCCAAAGGATATGGAAGTGGACACTCAACACTATGACGACATTATTATCGGCGGCGGCAAAGCGGGTAAAACACTAGCACCAGCGCTAGTTGCTGACGGACGTAAAACCGCTCTGGTTGAACGCAGTTTAAATATGATTGGTGGCGGGTGCATCAATATCGCCTGCATTCCTACTAAAACTATGGTGGCGAGTGCCAATGTCGCAAACACAGTGCGAAAAAGTGCCGCTTATGGGGTTAAAACCAATACACCCAGCGTTAATTTAGCAGAGGTGATTCAACGAAAACGATCGGTTGTGCAAGGGATGCGTGAAATGAACTTGCACAATTTAGAAACGGCTCTGGATAGCAACTTGATCATTGGCGAAGCAAGGTTTGTTGCTCCCAAAACGATCGCAGTAACGACGACTGAGGGGAACAATCACTTACTTACCGCCGAACGCTTATTTATTAATACAGGCACACGACCGTTAATTCCATCTGTACCCGGACTCACAGAAGCTGGATTTTTGACAAGTGAGTCGATTATGGAGCTAGAATATTTGCCTGAACACCTGATTGTTCTCGGTAGTAGCTATATTGGTTTGGAGTTTGCCCAGATGTTTCGGCGCTTTGGCTCTAGCGTTACTGTCATTGGGCAAAGTGAGCAAATTCTGTCACAGCAAGATCGAGATATAGCGATCGCAGTTCAAACACTGCTAGAACAAGATGGTATTGAATTCTTATTAAAAGCGAAGGTGTTGAGGGTTGATCGCACTGGTAATGAAACCATCCTGCAAATCCAAGTTGGCGATCGCTCTCTCAGCCTCCAAGGGTCGCATTTGCTCGTCGCCGTTGGTCGTGCGCCCAATATCGATAGCTTAAATTTAGCTGCTGCTGGTGTGGCAACCGATACACGCGGATTTATTCAAGTCAATGATCGCCTGGAGACGAACATTCCGGGGATTTGGGCGTTAGGCGATATTAATGGCGGGCCGCAATACACCCATATATCGCTCGACGATTATCGCATTATCAAAGCTAATTTAATTGATGGGAGCAACCGGAGTACAGGCGATCGCTTAGTGCCATCCTGTCTGTTCATCGATCCAGAACTGGCTCATGTGGGTTTGACTGAAACTGAAGCACAGCAACAAGGATATACAATCCGCGTGGCGAAGATAGATGCGTCAGCCATTCCTAGAGCAAGAACACTCGGTCAAACCGATGGACTTTTGAAGGCGATCGTAGATACAGATACAGGTCGTATTCTAGGGTGTTCCCTGTTGTGTCATGAAGCAGGTGAAGTGATTTCAACAGTGCAGATGGTGATGCAAGCTCAGATGCCCTACACTGTTCTGCGCGATGGTATTTTGACTCATCCCACGATGACCGAAGGGTTAAATATATTGTTTTCCAAGTTGTAAAAAGACAGCAATTGCAGACTCAAGGACTTACCAAATAAACGACATTTTACTCTTGAAGATCAAGTAGATATAGCATGATTAGTAAAACATCTAAAGTCGGTATTATTGGTGCAGGTAATGTAGGTGCAGACGTTGCAAATGCTTTAGTTCTACTCGGTAAATGTGTAAGGGTTGTCCTTTTTGACCGAACCTTATCAAAAGCTGAGGGGCAAGCATGGGATATTGAAGATAGCATTCCTCTACTTAAAGAGATGGAAATCATGCCATCAAATCAGTATGAAGATTTAGCTGATTCAGATATCATTATTGTGACTGTTGGGGTGCAGCAAAAACAAGGACAGACGCGATTAGATACATTGAGTGACAATGCACAGATTATACGTTCGACAATCAAAGAATTGGATCGAGTTGCACCGAATTCAATCGTACTTATCGTTAGCAATCCAGTGGATGTACTCACGCGGATTGCGATCGCTACTTCCACCAGAGCAGAAAACCTAATTTTCGGTTCGGGAACTGTTCTTGATACTGCTAGACTGAGATATCAACTTGGAAAGCGGCTGAATGTTGCAAAACAAGACGTTCATGCTTATGTGATTGGAGAGCATGGAGATAGTGAATTTGTCGTTTGGTCTAGTGCATTTATTGGGGGAATTTTGTTAACTGAATTTCCCATACCACAAGGAGCAACGCTAGAACAAATTCAGCAAGAGTACGCACAGTTAACTCGTAAAAGAGGCTATAACATTTTTGAACGCAAAGGAAATACAAGCTATGGTATATCAACAGTAGTTTGTCAGTTAGTTGATACCATCCTGCGAGATGAAAAGCAGATATTTCCAGTATCGGCCAGAGCAGATTCTAACTATGGAGTTGGCAGTGAAGTTGTTCTTGGACTTCCATGTATCATTGGCTCAACAGGTATTGAGCGCCAACTGCTGTTATCAAGAAATGCTTATGAACAACGCTTATTAGAAGAATCAGCTAATAAACTCAATGAAGCCCATAATTCTTTGCATAATTAAAATCAAATTGTAACCCTTGACTACTCGGCACTCGGCTACTCGGCATTACATCGAAACGGTTTTTAGTGAGATAACAAGTGATTTACCTAAATCGATTTTCTACAGGAATATCAATTCGAGGTAAACGAACGATTTAGTGTCATTTTGCTTAGTTGTTGCAGACATAAGTTCTACTCCCAATGTGTTCTGGAAAAATGAACGATCGTTAGCTTAGTAATTTGCCCCGTAGCAAGAGCCGCACTGTCCCTAGAGCAATACTGCCGATCGCAATATTTGCGCCAATGAATAGCAGTAGTGCCAATTCTTGCATCACTCCAGTCATGCCGCGTTCAACAAGGCGCAAAGATGCTAGCGACAGGGCAGCAATGCCGAGGGTGAATGCCCAGTAGGAAGCTGTAAAGGGTTGTTGAAATAACCACGGTAGCAACCGCAGTAGAATCAGCGCTTGCAACAGTCCATAACCGAAGAGAAACTGGGCAAAGGCATCGGGCTGACCACTGGTGATACTCAAATAAGCAACACAGCCAACGACAGGGGGGGCAAGTTGAATGCCCAGCGTTGGACGTAGTGGTTTAGGCAACGCTTCTAACAAGTAGAGGCGCTGCATAATCATCGACTCCAGTGCTAGCCACGAAAACAGCCCTCCTCCAAAAAAGAACGGGCCCCACTCTCGATAACCGAGGGTACTAGCAACGATCGCACTGACAAAACTACCCGCGACTGTAGAGAGGTAGAGAATGGGTGTAATTATTTCTGGCTTACGTCCTCCCATCCATAGCTGACCGGAACGATACACGCCAAAGCTTAACTGACCAATTGCACCGACAACAAATAATGTGATGGCGATCGCACGAGAGTAGGGTGCGATCGCTAGCGCCACAAACATCGTAGACACAGGCACTAAGCCGATAAAGCAACACAAAACAGGATGCTCAAATTCAGCTAAGGCATCTGCTCTCGCCCACAGCCATTTACCCACATAAAGCAGCAACAATACGAGCCAGATTGCAATTGTCAGCAGCATAATTGCTTCGCCAATCCAGGTAGGCAAGTGCCAAAGTTTAGCAGCTACTCGCCAGCAACTACCTAATCCTGCCAAACCCAGAATCATGCCAAAAAAGGAAGCAGGAATGATGGCACGATAATCTTTCAATAGAGTAGGCTTTGGACGGGATTTTCTCATGATTTAGCTTTCCTGGCAACAGTAGAGAGATGCAAGCGATGAAAAAAGTCAGGCATATTAGGGTGGGAAAGATTGCTTCAAGGTGAGGAGTCGGTTTGTAATAGAGACAACAAACCCAATTTTTAGGCTGTTTTGATCGATTTCGATTGCAAACTCATCAAAACAGTCTTGATAGACAAATTAGGTCAGTGCAGGAGTGCGAATGGTCTCAGACTGTTCACTGTAAATATCCATGATTGTGTTGAGCAATCGCAGTGCATCTGGCTTGGAACGCTGGAAAGAATTGCGTCCGATAATCGAACCAAATCCATGTCCGGCATGAATGGCACGAACTTCATTGAGGAAAGCATCATCACTGTCGATCGCCCCACCCGAAAAAATCACAATCCGCCGTCCGTTAAAGGCACATTGCACCACATGATGCACTCGTTGAGATAATGTTGCGATCGGAATTTGTTCTTGCTCATACACCTTGCGGGCTGCATCCTGTTCGACGTGTTCGTTTGGTAGCTTTACCTTGATGATGTGAGCGCCCAATTGAGCTGCAATCTGAGCCGCATAGCCAATCACGTCGATCGCTGTCTCACCCACTTTACTTAAACCCGATCCCCGCGCATAAGACCAAATCATCACGACTAATCCATGCCGCTTTGCTACCTCGGCACAGGCTCGAATCTGCTGATACATCTCAAACCGATGGGCTGAACCTGGATAGATAGTGAAACCGATCCCCACACATCCTAACCTCAGCGCATCCTCCACGCTGCCAGTGAGTGCTTGTGTTGGATCTGACTCAGCTAGTAACACATCGCGATCATTGGCTTTCAGAATTAGGGGAATTTCACCTGCAAATTCTCGCGCTCCCGCTTCCAAAAATCCTAATGGTGCGGCATAGGCATTGCATCCTGCTGCGATCGCTAACTCAAAATGATAGCGAGGATCATAGGCTGGTGGATTGGGCGCAAAACTGCTAGCTGGCCCATGCTCAAAGCCTTGATCCACAGGCAGCATGACGACTTTGCCAGTTCCAGCTAGTTTGCCATGATTCAGCAACCGGGCTAGATTAGTCAGCGTTCCGGGATTGTCACTGCCATACCAACTGAGAATTTCTTTTACTCGATGAGTCATTGTGTTTCTCCTAAAATTATTGTTTGGTAAAACTTCTTTCCTTTGGGCTTACGACATATCTATTGAGACGATCGCAAAAGGTTCAGCCGGATGAACCGAGCTTTAAACTTGAGACTGAGGTGCAATGGCGATCGTCATGATTTTATTTCCGCCTGTTGTTCTACGTGTCCGCCAAACTGGAAACGCATGGCAGATAACAGCTTATCCGCAAAATCATTTTCGCCGCGTGAGCTAAACCGTTGATACAAGGCGGCGCTGAGTACAGGGACAGGAGTACCTTCATCAATGGCGGCTGCGATCGTCCAGCGTCCTTCGCCTGAATCAGACACGCGCCCCCCAAAGCCTGATAGGTCTGGTTGTTCCAGGAGGGCGATCGCAGTTAGATCCAGTAGCCAGGAGGCAATTACACTGCCCCGTCGCCAAACTTCGGCAATATCAGGCAGATTCAAGTCATACTGATAGTGTTCAGGATTGCGGAGGGGGGTAGTTTCAGCATTAGCCACACGGTTCTGCTTACCCACATTGGCGTGATGCAAGATATTCAATCCTTCTGCGTAGGCTGCCATCAAGCCATATTCGATGCCATTATGCACCATCTTGACAAAATGCCCCGCCCCATTCGCTCCGCAGTGCAGATAACCTTCTTCAGCCGTACCGCCCACCTTTTCCCGTCCAGCAGTACGCGGAATATCACCCCGTCCGGGGGCTAATGATTTAAAAATGGGATCGAGATACTGAACCACGGTCTGAGATCCACCAATCATCATGCAATAACCCCGCTCCAAACCCCACACTCCGCCACTGGTTCCCACATCTAGGTAGTGAATGCCCTTTTGCGTCAGATCATTTGCCCGTCGAATATCGTCAATGTAGTAAGAGTTGCCACCATCAATTAAGATGTCGCCGGAATCCAGTTTTGCAGCCAGTTCCTTCACCATCTGCTCGGTTGGTTCTCCAGCTGGCACCATCAACCAAATCGCACGAGGTTTATTGAGCTTCTGGACAAAATCATCCAGGCTGTAAGTGCCGATCGCCCCTTCTGATGTAAGCAGTTTCACTTTATCAGGTGTGCGATTGAACACCACACATTCATGGTTGTTTTGCAGCAGTCGCCGAACAATGTTCGCACCCATACGTCCTAGACCAATCACTCCCATCTGCATAATTTTTCTCCAATGTAATTCTCGTTTGCATAGAGTCGGTTCTGATTAGAGATAAGATTCTGGTTCATCCTTCCTGCTCAAGTACATCACCTGTGCAAAAGGGAGGCGATGGGCTTAAGCGTCGCCAGAGGCGATCGCAACTCCGTTCGATGTATTGTTTTATCGATTATCGATTGATTTCTCAAATGTATATAATTGTGAGTGACCCGTTCTAGTTGGGGCTGAGATGACAAATCGACTCACCCCTTGCTCCCACTTTGCGGTTGCATCAACGGTGTAAGGACTAGCAGTGCCAAACTGGTTAAGGCTGCTGGGTGGAGGAGTGAAAACCAGATGAAACTTACTTCCGCGATGGTAGCCGCTAATTTGAGCAAAGTTCTCACCATCATTGGACTTCAAACTTCCGTACAGTTTGCCGGCAGGATCAATAAATACGAGTATCTGCCCCTGAGAACCGACAGTACGGAAGGTTCCCGTCCAACTGCCCCGGTAGGAAATTACATAGTCTTGAGAGGGATTTGGTTGAGTTTGGCTGACTGTAAGCGCGAAGAGAGGCTGCGAGTGTAGCAGTCCAATCATGCCAATCGTTAAGATTCCACCAACCAATCGTTTTGTTGTTCGTGTCTTCATCAGTGCTTCTCTTTCAATAGATGATCGATCAACTGTTAATCTGTCAGATTCCCTGTAAACATAGGGTTCTGAGGTGATGCTGGGAACTCTTCAAAGTTTTCGCTTGGCGGCGGTGAGGAGGTTGTTCACTCTAATCCAGTGGCATACACAGATGAATGAGCGATCGCTCTCGTTGTTCAACCGAAGAAAAAGGCTATTTTGCGATGGTTTCTGGCTTCATCTTGGGTCTGTGATAGCGATGGAAAGTTTCTTCCTTCAGCCAATGCGAATTTGACGAATATCGCCGCCGAGTTGGGCGTACCAGTCGGGTAACAAATCTGCCAGGGTTGCTGCCATTTCTACCCCTGCGGGGCCTGCCCCAACGACAGCAAACGTGAGGAGCGATCGCCGTTGTGTTTCGTCTTCCGTTTGGCTAGCACGTTGCAAACATTCTCGTAACTGGCGTTCTAGAGCGATCGCATTCTCTTGTGTCCGAAATGCGAATGCGTTTTTTTGTGCGCCCTCTGTTCCTAAATAACCCTGAATACTGCCAACAGCTAAGACCAGATGACCATAGATATAATCTGAGCCAGAAGCTAACTTAAGACGTTTTTCTTGCAGGTTGATCGCCACTACTTTGTCCTGTACAAAGTTAATATCACTGCCTTGCAGCAACTCTTTATAAGTCGGACAAACGACATCTTCTGACAATTCACTTGTCAATAGTTCATACAACATTGGCTTGAAGACAAACCGTTCTTGTGGATCAATCAAAATAATCGATGTTCAGTGGTTTGATAGTCTTTACCGATGATCGAAATCTTTTGCATATCGAAGCCCGCTTTTTGCAGTTCTAATACGGCGGTTTCTGCTTCAACATGGGATGGAAAAACTTTCACAGTTTCGTGTTTGCACAACATAGATTTGACTCCTTATGAGTGAGAATTAAACAGCATTATCTTTTAAGTGGACAAGACCTGATCGCACGCAGCGCCCTTGCTACCTGAGTGCGTTGGCGTAGCCTCTCGTAGAGAAGCCTTGCCTTCAGCATCGCTCGCACAGGATTTCTTCAAAATATTGCGAACATGGGTTTTCGCCGTACCTGTACTGATGTACAAATTTTGGGCAATTCCATCATTGCTGTACCCGTCAACAATCAGTTGCAATATCTCTAACTCTCGCTCAGTCAACGTTTCAATAGTAAGGATTTGGCTGTATTCCGGTTCTATGGCTCGAATTGCAATTGTTTCAGCATGGTTGCTGCCATCAGCTTGAACAGGATTTGCGTGTTGAAGCAATCTAGCGACCTCTTGGGCGACAGCAGTGAGTGCATGATTAATAGGAGAATTTCCAAAAAAGTTACTCTGAGTTGGAACTTTGGAATACTCAAAATCATCTCCAACTAGTAATGGCATACGTGTCATAAAATTATCCTCAACGAAATATTGATTGAGATTACTGACTCAATTCGTAGATGATCTAAGCTGTTTGAAATACTGAGAAATTATTCTGTTACCAGAAGACCATGAATAAGAATCAATAACACAATTGATCTGACGATGACGTAAAGCCGATCGTGCTGTTGACTAAATTGCTCTCAATATTTGCCTGAATTAAATATATGCAATTAACTCTAACTTGTCGTCCACTCAAAGTTGAAACTTTTGTACAATACAATGATTGATGAATCAGTCCATATATCAATGTAAGGTTAGCTCCAACTAAGGTTGGAATCTAAATTCATACTAAAGTTCAATACCTTAGCCAATTTACCTGACTTTTCACGGGATGTGGAAAAGGGGATTGGTTCGCGATAGCTTGTCGCGAACCAATCCTTTGAACTTAAGATGATTTGCGTCCTCTAATGTAAGGTGCTTGTAGTGTAGCATGCTTGGATTAGAAAAATTACTTAATTTTCGGACACAGATGTTGGAATAAATCACTAAGACTAAGTACACGTCATCGTAAAAAAGGGTTGTAAATGAAAATTGCCATGCCTATGGTGAGCGGAGATATCACACTAGACGCTACTCATTCCAAAAGTGAATTCCGTACCTCATTTAAGGTGGGCTGTACTAAGGTTAAGATAAAAATACTACAATACAGTTACGTGCAGAGTCAAAGGAAATTTTCAATTAGTCTGCGACAACACAAGCCAGAAACCTTATTATTCCGTTGAGAATTTTTCACTTAGTCTGCGAACCGACAAGGGGCAGAGGAGAAAGAATGCTAACGTTTCATTAACCAAGGTGTTGGGTTGGCAATCATATTTACTAGACCACCTAAAATTTGGTTGTAAGTTCCATATAGTTCTCTACCTGATTCGACAGAGAGATAGTTACATTTAACAGCGAACTCAATCCAAGTCTGAGTTTCAGCAGCTTCGGACTGTCTACGACACGCTCCGCGAACGCAATCATTCAGTTTCGCTATAAAAGCTGCCTCATAACGACGTTTTCGCCAAGCCTCTGCCATATTTCACTTCATGCAGATGTCCTGGCATAAATGGCATAGAGCGATCGCAATTGGCTCGAGAAAGCTTGAACCAGTTATAGAAACAAGAACTGGTAGAGATAATTATTGAGCAGAGCAAGGTAATAGGCGAATCAGAACTCCACCATCAGGAGCAAGGGTAAACCCGCGTCGTTAAACAAGGTAATGCAGTGTTGTATGCTCGATTTACTTGTTAGACTGACGCAAGTAAGTGAATTCGCCAGTTATTTAGCACAACTAGACTTAGACTATTACGTAGAAAAACGATCTGCACACACAGTATGAAAAAGTTTATAGTCCTTGCGTGATGGTAAAGATTAGCGAGGCTAATCTTTACTTAATTAGCATTTGAAGAGTTAACTTGACTTGAATTATGGGAACTATCATAGGAACTACCAAAATCTCTTAGAAAACAACATTCAGACAAGTATTAATGTTTAAATTAATTGCTCACATCCCTGACTATAGTATTACAAGTTTAATTTATGAAGCTGCTGCCACAGTAATTTATCGAGCAGACTCCAAGGCTAACAGACACTCAGTTGTTATCAAACTACTCAAAGCAGAGTATCCGACTATCAAAGAGATTGCTCAACTCAAGCACGAATACGAAATTATCCAAAACCTGAATATTGCAGGTGTAATTAAAGCGCATGAATTAATCAGTTATGACAACGGCTACAATAATGGTCTAGCACTGGTTTTAGAAGACTTTGGTGGAGAAACCTTAAAACATCAAATATCTACTACAGGAATTGAACTGACAAAATTTCTTAACATTGCCGCTCAAATTACTGAAACTTTGGGAGAGTTACATACCCACCACATTATCCATAAGGATCTTAAGCCCGAAAATATTCTTTATAACCCCAATACCGAAAAAATAAAACTGATTGATTTCAGCATCGCTTCGCTGTTATCAAAAGAAAGCCCAGAAATTACTAGCCTCAACCTTCTAGAAGGAACACTGGCTTATATGTCGCCAGAGCAAACCGGACGTATCAACCGAACCTTAGATTATCGTACCGATTTTTACTCATTAGGTGTCAGTTTCTACGAAATGCTGACGGGTCAGCTTCCCTTCCACAATGCTCAAGACCCAATGGAGTTAGTGCATTGTCACATTGCGAAAATTCCTGTAGCTCCGCACGAGATTAATCCTAATGTACCACTGGTCATCTCTGCGATCGCAATGAAACTTCTGAGCAAAACTGCTGAAGACCGCTACCAAAGTGCTTACGGGTTAAAGGCTGATTTAGAGCAAGCAACGATACAACTGCAAACAAAAGGTAGCATTGACCTTTTTAGCCTAGGCCAGCAGGATTTTTCGCATCAATTCCAAATAGCTCAAAAACTTTATGGTCGGGAAGTAGAAGTAGCAGCTTTAATGGCTGCCTTTGAAAAAGTTACCCTTGGTTCGAGCGAAGTTGTCTTGGTAGGAGGATATTCAGGTATCGGCAAATCCTCACTAGTTAACGAAGTTCATAAACCGATTGTCCGGCAGCGAGGTTACTTTATCGGTGGCAAATTTGACCAACTCAAGCGAGATATTCCTTATGCTTCTTTGATTCAAGCATTTCGAGAATTGATGCGACAACTGTTAGCTGAAAGCCAAGCCAGAGTTGAGGTTTGGAAAAATAAATTACTACGAGCATTGGGAGTTAATGGTCAAGTTATTATTGATGTCATCCCGGAAGTAGAACTGATTATTGGACAGCAAGCGCCTGTACCGCAGTTGGGGGTTGCTGAGTCTCAAAACCGTTTTAATCGGGTGTTTAAACAATTTATCCATGCCTTTACTGCTGTTGGACATCCCTTAGTACTGTTTTTAGATGACCTCCAATGGGCAGATGCCGCCTCTATCAACCTGGTCGAGAATCTGATGACTGACCCAGAAAGCCAGTATCTATTGCTGATTGGGGCTTACCGAGATAACGAAGTTAATGCCACCCATCCACTGATGTTAATGCTAGAGACAATTCAAGCATTTGGGGCAACCGTTGAAGAGTTATTTTTGAAGCCATTAGCTGCACCTCATATTACTCAACTTCTGACTGACACGTTCAATTGCGAATCATCTCAGGCAGAAACCTTAGCTGATTTGCTATTTCAAAAAACCCAAGGTAATCCCTTTTTCTTAACTCAGTTACTAAAAGTACTGCATCAAGATAATCTTTTGATATTTGATTATCGTTCAGGTTTATGGCAGTGGGATCTCAACAGAATTGAGGAACAAGCCATTACCGATAATGTGGTCGATTTAATGGTGAATAAAATTCAGAGATTGTCAGAACCAACGCAGCAAGTTTTACAATTAGCTGCTTGTGTTGGCAACCGATTTAATTTAGAAATTCTAGCTGTAGTCAACGAAAAATCTGCATCAGCAACAGCAATTGATTTATGGTCAGCTTTACGAGCAGGATTAATTCTTCCTTTGAGCGATACTTACAAAATTCCTCAGTTGTTGAATCAGTCGGAATTGGCAACATACTGCAATACTGCTGTACAAGTTGACTATAAATTTTTGCACGATCGCGTTCAGCAAGCTGCCTATTCTTTAATTCCAATCGATCAGCAAAAACAAGTACACCTGAAGGTAGGTAAATTACTATTACATAATACTGAAAAATTCCAGTTGGAAGAACATCTTTTTGAGATCGTCAACCATCTCAATGCTGGCGGTTCATTGATTGTAGAACCAGCAGAAAGATATGAACTGGCAGAATTAAATCTGAAAGCAGGTCAGCGAGCAAAATCATCTTCGGCGTTTGTCACTGCACTCAAGTTGCTAGAAACAGGGGTGAGCTATCTACCTGAAAATAGCTGGCAGGATAATTATTTACTCACGTTAACTTTATATTTACAATCTGGAGAAGCAGAATTTTTGAATGGAAAATATGAGGAAGCTTTGCTGATTTTTGAGCAGACTTTCAGCCAGGTTCAAACTACTCTTGATATGTGTCGAGTGAATGAATATCGGATTATGTGTTATCGAATGGAAAATGATTTAAACTCCGCATATAAAATTGGGCTAAATACTTTAGAACTTTTAGGCTTGGAGTTTACAGCTTATCCTGATGATGCATATCTGTTAGAAAAACTTAATCAAACCAAAAAAGTTATTGGCGATCGCTCAACTTTTAGTCTCGCAGAACTACCACCAATGCAAGACGAAGAGAAGTTAATGGCTCAACGCATCTTAAAAGAAATCTGGCCTATTGCCTACTTTTTAGGATCTAAAGCGTTGCATATCACATCGATGAATATAACTCAACTTTCAGTTCAATATGGCAACTCCCGAATTTCGGTATTTGGCTATATGCTTTATGCTTTTAATCTGGTGTTTCAATATGGTGAAGTTGATTCAGGTTACGAGTTTGGCGAACTATCTTTGCATTTGCATGAAGTTTTAAGAACGAAGGAATTAGAAGCAAATATTCTGAATATGTGGGGCGGTTTAGTTTGTCACTATAAAGACCATATTAGCGAGAGTAAACCTTATTTATTAAAGGGATTTAATAGTGGTTTAGAAACAGGTTCTTATCAATGGTCTGGTTATTGTTCAGTTAATTTTTTGTGGCAATCATTATTTGGAAACGAATCTTTAGAAAAAACCGCAGAAATAGCCGAAGATTTTATTCCTAGCCTCCGCAAAATTGACAGAAATATGTTGAACTACCATCTGCTGGCTATGGAAGTGATCGCTAATCTAACTAAGCCAGTAGAAAGGATTGATCAACTTGTGGGAACTTGGGCAGATGAACGGCAAGTGCTAGAGTTTGCGTTGGCATCTTCGGATATGTTGAGTGCATTTGTAGTTTACATCTATAAACTTGCGCTCTGTAATTGGTATGGAGAATATACCAAAGCTGTAAAGTATGCAGAGAATGCCGAAAAATTTGTTGGGGGAGCGCGAGGAATTTTTATTAATCCTGTTTTCTATTTTCACCAAAGTATTGCCTTCGCAGGGGCTTATGTGGAGGCAGATACCGCAACTCAAGTTATTTATCTGTATAAACTAAATGCCAACTTAGAAAAATTCCAGCAATGGGCAATGCACTGCCCAACCAATTATCAACACAAATTCCTGCTGATTCAAGCTGAAATTGCTCGGATTTATAAACAAGATTATCAGGCAATGGAACTGTATGACAAGGCGATCGCTTCTGCTGCCGAAAACGGTTATTTACAAAATGAAGCCTTGGCAAACGAACTCGCATTTCGATTTTACTTAGCCAAGGATAGGAAAAACTTTGCCAAAATTTATTTAAAAGAAGCCCGCTATGGCTATTTAAAGTGGCAAGCTACGGCTAAAGTCCGGCAATTGGACGAACAATATTCCCAAATTTTTAGAGATACAGTCGAGCGGCGTAAGGCTACAAAGCAGATTCAGGACATTTCTGAAGTTAAAACCCAAGCTCTAGATATCAGCACAGCGATTAAAGCATCCCAAGCACTCTCAAGCGAGATGGAGTTAAATCCTCTGCTGGAGAAGATGATGACGATCGCGATCGAGAATGCTGGTGCCCAAATGGGTTATCTACTTGTCAAACGGGAGAACCAGTGGGTGATTGAAGCCGAAGGAAGCATTGATCGAGATCGAGTGACAGTGCGCTCGTCTAGTCTGGTGCAAGTAAAGCATAAAATGCCACTTTTACTGATTAACTATGTTGAAAGAACAAAAGAAAATTTGGTTTTAGACGATGCTAGCCACACAGAGCGTTTTGTAAGTGACGACTATATTGTTGCCAATCAACCCAAATCAATTTTGTGTTTGCCTTTCGCTCATCAGGGTAAGCTAACCGGAGTTCTTTACCTGGAAAATAACCTCACTACTGGAGTCTTTACCGCAGAGCGATTAGAGGTACTGAACTTATTGACTTCGCAAGTTTCCATCTCTATAGAAAATGCTCGGCTCTACACAAATTTGCACATATACTCTCAGGAGTTAGAAATTTCGGAAACACAAGCGCGTGAGAAAGCAAGGCAGCTAGAGCAGACACTTGATGAATTGAAGCTTACCCAGTCCCAGATGGTGCAAAGCGAAAAAATGTCTAGCTTGGGGCAGTTGGTAGCAGGCGTTGCTCACGAAATCAATAACCCAGTCAGCTTTATCTACGGCAACCTTACTTACGTTAATAATTATGTCAAAGACTTGATGAGTGTAGTACAAATCTATCAGCAGCAAAACCAGAATTTACCACCTAAAATTCAGAATGAAATAGATGCAATTGACTTAGATTTTTTGATGGAAGACTTACCTAAGCTCTTGGCTTCAATGAAAGTGGGAACTGATCGTATTCGCCAGATTGTATTATCTTTACGAAACTTTTCCCGCCTAGACGAAGCTGAAGTTAAAGCCGTTAATATCCATGAGGGCATTGATAGTACCCTAATGATTTTGCAAAATCGCCTCAAATCCCAGCCAGACTCTCCCGGAATTCAGGTAATACAGGAGTACGGCAACCTGCCACCTGTAGAGTGCTACCCTGGACAACTGAATCAGGTATTTATGAATCTGCTTGCAAATGCGATCGACTCTTTGGAAGAATTTAATAAACATCGGACTTATGCCGATATCGCACGTCACCCAAGTATCATTACAATTCGTACTACTGTTGAAGGTGATGTCGCCGTCATTCGCATTGCTGACAACGGTTCTGGTATCGGTGAAAATGTGCGGTCGCAACTCTTCACACCCTTTTTTACTACCAAAGCTGTTGGTAAAGGCACTGGTTTAGGGCTATCTATTAGTTACCAAATCGTAACTAAAAAGCATCAAGGACAGTTGGAATGTGTATCCGTTTTCGGACAAGGGGCTGAATTTCTTGTTTCTATCCCCCTTCAGGCAAGGCTAGAAGCAAGAAGTGTCTAACGCAGGCAAAATAAATTAGGTTATTAATATTAGAAATTTTAAAACTGCCTCATTGGGATTTCAATGGGACAGTTTTAAAAGATATAAGTACAAGATTTACGGGGTCAAGATAAGTAAAAGTTGGCAGTTTTATGGATGCTATCGCTGAAAATCTACTAATGAGTGACTTTAAACAAAAAACTGCATCTGTTAAAGCTAGGCTCAAACAAGCTTTCCAGAACCTTTATAATCGGCACTTGGCAGTTAATTTCTAATTTCTTGAGCCATAAAATACTGTAAATAGACCGATAAATCGTATTTTATAAATATGAGATTTGCATATATGACGATAAAAAACAAGGGGTGATAGTCTTAAGCTTGCTTCTTTAGGTAAACTATGGTAGGTTCATATTGTATAAATACAGTAACTTGACCGACTTTTGGTAGTTAAATAAAAAATGTTACCAATCTACTCCAAAGAGTTGCTGTGCTAGATAATTTCAAATCTAACTTTGGGTAAATAATGAAGATGCTACTAAATCCCAATTATTAGTAGAAGCCGTAGGTAAACCCAGGGCAAACGCATCTAAATATTGAGAGCCTGAATCAGGGTGAAATACACCAAGACTCAAACTACATAAAGCTTTGAGGAAATGAAATCTCA
>NZ_JBALEA010000092.1:0-69627 GCF_036917135.1 Nostoc sp.
ATCTCCATTAATGAGGCTTTTATCTCCATTAATGAGGCTTTTATCTCCATTAATGAGGCTTTTATCTCCATTAATGAGGCTTTTATCTCCATTAATGAGGCTTTTATCTCCATTAACGAGTCTTTTATCTCCATTAATGAGTCTTTTATCTCCATTAATGAGGCTTTTATCTCCATTAATGAGGCTTTTATCTCCATTAATGAGGCTTTTATCTCCGTTAATGAGGCTTTTATCTCCGTTAATGAGTCTTTTATCTCCGTTAACGAGTCTTTTAGCTCCGTTAAGGGCTTTCCAACAAATAAATTATCCAATCTTGTGGGGTGGGCATCTTGCCCGCCTTGGACTAAGGGCGCGCGAGACGCCCACCCCACAAGAAATAGTTCAGTATTTTTTTATTTGGAAGTCCCTAACGAGTATCAGAGCTTCATTTTTTGAGATTGCAGATTTTAGTAATTAGGTAATAGGTTTAAGAAAGACTCAAAAGATTACGCACAGCTTGTTCTACATTGCTTTGTTTAACTAAAGACTCTCCAATCAAAACTGCACGGGCACCAGCTTCAGCGACAAGAGATAAATCAGCAGGTGTATAAAGTCCAGACTCGCTGACGACGGTGATATCCAAACTTTGTAATTGTTGTTGCCGCTCTGCTAAAAGTTGCTGGGTTGTTCCTAAATCAAGGGTAAAATCTTCTAAATTGCGATTGTTGATTCCTACTAAACTTAGGTTATCAAGTTTTAAAACTCGATCCAGTTCAGCTAAGGTATGAACTTCCACGAGTGCAGTCATGCCCAAATCGTGAATCACTTGCGAAAAGTCTTGGAGTTCTCGATCTGATAAAATAGCGGCAATTAACAATACAGCATCTGCCCCTGCTGTCCGTGCTAAATAAATTTGATAGGGGTTAATGATGAACTCCTTACATAGTAAGGGTAATGCAACTTGCGATGCCTCCGGCGAGCTTTGCTTACGCACCTTTCGCAAATTATCAAAACCACCCTGAAAGAACTTTTCGTCAGTTAAGACTGATAAACAAGCTGCACCACCTCGTTCATAAGCTTGAGCGATTTCTACTGCGTCAAAATCTGCGCGAATAACTCCACGGCTAGGTGATGCTTTTTTTACCTCTGCAATTAAACTCGGTTGGTTGGGATTTTCTTGTAAAGCAGTCAAGAAATTTCGCACAGTCGGGGCTGTATTTAACTGTTTTCGCAAGGAGGCTAAAGGTAGTTCTTGCTGCATTTGTGCAACTTCTTGCCTTTTATGCAACACAATGTCTTCGAGAATATGGCGGGAAGTGGTAACTTGGTTAGTCATAAACTGCTAGGAGAGTGGGGAGACAAGGAGAATAACTCAAAGCATAATACCCGGACTGGAACCCCACCCCCCCAAAGCTGGGCTTTAACTCCCCTCCCCGCAGGCGGGGAGGGGTTGGGGGTGGGGTTCTTATCATGCCCTATGCCCAATAACCAATGATTCTACAGTTTGCGTATATGCACGCACCACATTTTTAATGATTTCCAGACCGACTTCTCCCGCTAAAGTCATAATTGATTCTGGGTGAAATTGAACTCCGGCGATGGGAAGTGTCTGATGTTCAATGGCCATAATTACGTCGTCATCAGAAATGGCTGTTACTTTCAGTTCTTTTGGCAAACGTTGGGGTAAGGCAAACAATGAGTGATATCTACCCACTGCAAATGATTCGGGTAAGTTTTTGAAGGTGACAGAATTGGAATCGGTGACAAAAACCCGTGAGGATTTACCATGTTGGGGATAGTTGAGAACTCCCAACTCGCCATCAAAAGCTTCAACAATGCCTTGCAGTCCTAGACAAACTCCGAAAATAGGAATTTGGCGATGCAGAAGGGCACCGATAGTCTGTGAAACCCCAAAATCACTTGGTCTACCAGGGCCAGGAGATAATACAACTAAGTCAGGGCGTTCTGTATCGAATAGCGATTCCGAGAAACCATGACGGAGTGTGGTGACGCTTGCACCAGTTTGGCGAATGTAATTGGCTAATGTATGAACGAATGAGTCTTCGTAGTCTATTAGTAAGATGCGTTTGCCAACTTCCGCACTTGGGAGGAGTTTCGTTAATTTTAGAGAACTGGACTCATCAACTTTCTGACTTGTTTGCTTCACACGCCGAATTGTCTCAAATAAAGCGGCTGCTTTGGTAATTGTTTCTTGTTCTTCGGCTTCTGGTATGGAGTCGTAAAGAACAGTAGCACCAACTCGGACTTCGGCGATGCAGTCTTTTAATCGGATTGTCCGCAGAATTAAGCCCGTATTTAAATTACCGTTGAAATTTAAATAGCCGACGGCTCCACCGTACCAACGGCGGGCGCTCTTTTCGTGCTGTTCAAGAAAATCGATTGCTGCTCTTTTGGGTGCGCCGGTGACTGTAACTGCCCATGTATGCGAAAGAAAGGCATCTAAAGCATCAAATTGCGATCGCAGTGTCCCCTCAACATGATCCACAGTGTGTATCAGGTGGCTGTATAATTCAATTTGGCGACGGCCAATCACTTGTACTGAACCAGGTTCACAGATTCGGGATTTGTCATTGCGATCGACATCAGTACACATAGTCAACTCAGCTTCATCTTTGTGAGAGTTGAGTAACTGACGAATTTGCACCGCATCGTCAAGAGCATCTTGTCCTCGGCTAATAGTCCCACTAATTGGACAAGTTTCTACCCGCCTACCTTCAACCCGCACAAACATTTCTGGAGATGCACCAATCAGATATTCTCCACCTAAATTAAAAATAAATCCATAAGGACTAGGATTTATTTCCTTTAAGGTGTTAAATAGTTTGCTGGGTTCGTCTTCATAGCCCTCAAAAAAGTTTTGACTAGGAACAACTTCAAATAAATCGCCTCTGCGGAAATAATCGAGTGCAACCTCAACTTTTTTCGCGTATTCGCCTACTTTATGGTCAGCAGTTTGATTCGGGAGAAGATGTTTGCCACGATAATCTACAGACTCACCTGTTCTCGGCAGATTTTTCGTATTAACGTGGGCTGTTTCAAAATCATATTGTAGACAAAATGCACGTTGTTGATAGTAGTCAACAACAATCAATTCATCTGGCAGATAAAGCACCAAATCACGCTGGTCTGTAGAACGTTCTAAGCGTTGGGTAATTGGTTCAAACTGAAAAACCAAGTCATAACCAAACGCACCATACAAGCCTAAATGCTCATCTTCCTGACTAGAAAAAGTCTGGAGAATTTCGCGGATAACTGTAAATGATGAAGGTTGTTTACTGCGTTCTTCTTCAGTGAATAGTTGTTTTTTAGCTTTAACAAAGCCTATAATACTGTTATTATCTTGGGCGACTTTCTCAAGTTGTCCTGACTGGGATAGGCGCTCTAATAAGAATGGCAAAAGTACTTGACCACGTTCATTCCACGCTATCAAAGTGAAAGCATTTTCCTGGGTAGTCAATTCTAACGGTGGATTGACAAATCCGATCGCCCATCTCTTATATCTGCCTGGATATTCGTAGCTACTCCTTAGCAAACCTCCACGCTGAGAATTTAAATGAAACAGAACATCTTCTAGGGCAGTGTCCATCTTAACTTCGGTGATGGAGCGAGAAACATCTACACCGCCAAGGGTTTTATAGGAACGAGAATCAACAATCATGGGTAATTTCCCGAGAATAATTCTTAGTCAATCATTAGTAGTTATTCTTTGACCAATAACAAACTTAGATAATTTACTGCCAATCTAAGTCAACCGACCTTAACGCGCGTATTATTTTTAAAAGATGTAATTAAAACCTTTTTGTTTCTTACTTAAGAATACTAGATATCAAGCAGATAATATATTGAATAATTTTTCGATCGGGTGTCAATTTATTCGCTTTTTATACTGCTTTTCTAATACATTTCCAATCAACCCTATTTAAAAACCTCCGCCTCCTCCGAAAGTAATAGATAATCTCATCAAACCTCAGCGTTTCTCTGCGTTTAAAATTCCACCCTAAATTCCCGCAAGAAGTCTATTGCTTCCCTATACAAAAACAAATCCACCTCATGAACCTCAATTCTTTTTCCAATCCCTTGTAACAACGTCAAAGTCAACTCTCCCCCCAAGTGTTCGCGGAACTCAGTCAAACCCCGAAACAAACAATCAAAATGCTCCAATTGTGATAAGTTCTGTGCGAGTTCTGGCACATACAAAGTGAAACCCAACGCCGACAAAGTATTTAATATCCGTTGCCACTCGGAAAAATCCAGCAATCCGACTAAATAAGAATAAGTGCTATCCAAAGCAATACCGATGGCAACGGCTTCGCCATGACGTAAGCGATAATTTGTTAAATGCTCCAGTTTATGAGCCGCCCAATGTCCAAAATCTAGGGGACGAGACGAACCCATTTCAAAAGGATCGCCGCCATTGGCAATATGTTCTAAATGCAACTGAGCGCAACGATAGATAACCTGTTGCATAGTATCCATATCTCGCCGCCCCAGGGCTGCGGTGTGAGAGTGGATAAAATCAAAAAAGCTAGCATCCTTAATCAGCGCCACTTTGATTGCTTCTGCGATTCCAGAACGCCAATCGCGATCGTCTAGGGTTGTCAAAAAGGCAGAATCATTTACAACTGCATAAGGTGGCGCAAATGTGCCGAGAAAGTTCTTTTTACCAAAGGCATTGATGCCATTTTTCACTCCAACCCCAGAATCATTTTGTCCTAGCACCGTCGTCGGCACCCGAATTAGGCGAATTCCTCGGTGAGCGGTTGCGGCTGCATATCCTACCAAATCCAACACCGCCCCACCTCCGATCGCTAAGATGTAAGAGTGGCGACATAATCCGGCGGCTTCAATGAATTGGTGGATTTGCTCTAATAAAGTGCGATCGTTTTTGGCGGCTTCTCCTCCCGAAATTATCATGGGTTGAGCTGCGATCGCTAGTACCTCTGCATAAAACTTGGTATACGCGACTAATTGCTTCACCAATTCCGGTTGATGTTTTAATATTCCTGCGTCTACCACTGCAACTATTTTCTTCGGCTTTGCCTCCTCATCCGCAGCAATCACTTGGGCTAAGGTGGGATTTTTCAACTCAAATAAATTTTGGGTGAAGTAAACCTCGTAGTGGAAAGTAACCGAAACACGTTGATGAATTAATCTAGTTTTTTGCTTGATGTCAACTACCATATTTTTGCAGGTATATCTAAAAGTGCAGTTGTATTTAAAGGCTGGAGAAAAGTATTAATTTTCTCTTCAAATATCAATAAATGATTCCTTAGAACTCATTTCTGGCAAGATATCTAAAGTTGTTGATCCTTTAGCAATCACATCACAAAATAACTCTTCATACCGATTTAAAGCTTGCTCAAGTGAATAGTTTTCTACCGCAAAATTTCTGCCTTTACGACCTAATTGTGCTGCTAGTTCCGGCTGATTATATAAATCTAATACCGCAGTAGCTAAAGCATCTGCTGATTCTGGCTCAACGATAATACCGCCACCACTTTCTCGGATAGCTTTGGCAGCAGTACCAGTAGCGGGAACTGAACCGACAATTGGGCGACCACTAGCTAACAATAGTGGTATTTTAGAAGGCATATTGAAAGAAATCACATTGCGCTTTTGCACAATCAACCCAATATCGGCGGCTGCCAACATTTGCGGGAGTTTTTCTCGCGGTTGCAATGGTAAAAGCAAAACATTATCTGCACCACAAGCAAGACAATGTTTTTGCAATCTTTTGAGAGCTTGGGATTCTCCAGCTACGACAAAGATAATTTCTTTTAAATGACACAAACGAGCGGCTGCTTCTATTACTGTCTCCAAACCTTGGGTGAGAGCAATATTACCTGAATAAAGTACTACAAATTTACCATTGAGTTGATGTGTAGCTCTCCAAGAGTTATTCTCTCGTGGTAAAGGGTGGATAAAATTTAGATTTACCCAATTGGGAATACAGGCAATTTTATTAGCGGGTACACCTTTATTGATTAAATTATCTACAAAGCCATCGGCAATGACGCTAATGTTATTTGCAGTTCGGTAGGCGAATTTTTCTAAAGCTTCTAGAGCGAGAATCATTAACTTATTTTTAATTAGCCCAACACGCACAGCAGCTTCCGGGAGGATATCTTGTACATTCAGCACCACTGGACAGTTGTATAGCCAAGCTATTAAGCTTGCAGGTAAGCAAACTAGTAACGGCGGCACTGTTAAGAGAATTAAATCAGGTCGCTTGCCCTTAAGAGCTTGTGGCAAACTTGTAAAGACAAAGCTCAACTCTAGCAGTAACCTGTCTACAAGGTTAGGTTTAGACTTAATCCGCAGGTAACTACGTTGAATGGTGACACCATTTTTCTGTTCAGTAACGTATAACTTACCCCGATAGCGATCGTAAATCTGACGCTGAGGATAGTTAGGCATACCTGTGATTACCCGCACTTGATGCCCTCGCTTCACCAGCCCTTCTGCTAGTTCAGTCATCAAAGGTGCAATACCAATTGGCTCTGGATGATAGTTGTATGAATAAATCAGAATTTGCATGAACTGTTAATATCCTGAATGTTTGTAGTAAGCACTTTAGTGCTTAGAAAATAAGGACTAAAGTCCTTACTACGAACTTGCTTACTGGTTCCCAGCCTCCAGGCTGGGAATCCATTCTGAGAGGCTCCGCCTCCTATTTCTTGACCAGAGGCTACAAGGTTTGTAGTAAAGACTTTAGTGCTTAGAAGATAAGGACTAAAGTCCTTACTACGAACTTGCTTACTTATCAATTTCGACTTGACAGATTACTAGCAATGCTACTCAAACATCAAAACTCAGCACTGTTTTTGCAGTTCCTTTTCTAAACTGAAAACTGGCTTTTGTTGTCTGCGTTTTTGCAATGTGACAGTAACAGCCCCAAGTCCAAGCAATGCGAAACCCAACGCGGGACTAGGTTCTGGCACTTGTTTTCTGCCCTCTACGTTTAACACTTGGACACGACCTTGGAAGAAATCGCCTACATAAAGTTTTCCATTTTTATAGCTTGTGCCACCTGTCCAATTAAATGTGCCTGGTGTGAGATTGAGGGGGTTGCCAAAGGGTGGCTCACCTAGTTGAGGGGCTGTTGCTGCGGCAGCGTTACCATAAGCCGTCAGGAAATTACCATTTTTATCAAATACTTGGATACGGCTGTTGATAGAATCAGCCACATAAATATTGTCAAACTCATCCACTTCTAAGCCGATGGGTTGATTAAACTCCCCATCTCCACTGCCTTGTTTGCCAAATGTGAAAAGGGGATTCCCTTGAGGATCAAGAACCTGAACGCGGTTGTTAAACTGGTCACTAACATAAAAATTGCCACTAACCGGGGAAATTCTTAAACCTGCTGGCCCTTGAAATTGTCCTGGTTTAGTGCCAGATGTGCCAATACTGCCAATTAGTTCGCCGTCCTTAGTGTATTTATTGATTTTGTCGCCGCTAAAATCACCTATATACACATTGCCAGCTTTGTCAAATGTTACGCCAGATGGGCCAAAGAAAGCCCTACCCGGTATGAGACCGCCAAACTGACCAAATGATTTAATGAACTTACCCTGGGGATTGTAGATATTAACGCGGTTGTTAAAAACATCACCTACATACAAATTCCCAGTCTGCGGATCGATTTCTAGAGCTGATGGTTCATCGAATTGTCCGGGGCCTGTACCGCCTTCGCCGATCGCTCCAATATAATTACCTTGAGGATTGAATATTTCAACCTTGTTACCAATGTTTGGGTTAAAAGTGCCGTCTGGGTTCAGACCACGACCGTTACTGACAAGGATGTTCCCGGAGCCATCTACCGTTATCCCTTGGGGAACAAAAAGTTGCCCAAAACCGAAGCCAGGAGTACCAATACTACTGTCGTAGGTTAATGTTACAGCCTGGGCTTGGGCAACTGTTGCCAATACCATGAATCCGGCACCAAGAATGCCTATTGATAAATTTTTGACTAATTCCATAAGTTTTAAGCCCCGGTTGTATGAGTTATACTCGTTCCTAGACTAATTTCGTTCCCGACCTCAGTTTGGGAACTCTAAAATTTCGGCTGCTGCCTTTTGCTTGAAATCCAACTTTCTATGTGAGGCAGCAGCCTATTCTATAAGCATTTAGAACTTACGTATGATCCTCCAACCCACTCAAAAAGTTAGTTCTTTAGATCGCTTTTTTTTAAGCCGATGGAGGTTTCCGGTTTTGAGTGTGTAAGTCCTAGCATTCTCTGACAGAGCTAGATACAGAGGAATTAGATAGTCTCTACCTTTGCTAATTCTTTGGTGCGTTTGCGCTTGTGCATTGAAGTTGCACCTAAGACACTGAGAGCTATCAGACCGATTGCAGAATTAGGTTCGGGAACCACTGTAGTATCTACTCGAACAACCTCCCCTAATCCTGGACCCACACCGCGATTGGTAATATAAATCTTGCCATCAGGACCGATATCAATTCCATCAGCCGAATCTAGCCCTTGTCCTGCGGCTACCAGTGTTGTGCGAGTGCCGTCAGGAGCAACTTCGATCAGAGAACCGGGTAGATTTGTAATGTCACCGCCTAACTGGGAGGTGTCGCTGAATTGTAAAACCAGCAAGTTGCCATTTTTATCAAAGGTGAGGTCTGTGATGTGCGTAAACCCATCCAGAAAAACTTCTGGTTTGAGATCATCGCCAATGCGGAAAATCCGGGATTTACCTGCTGGATAAGGAAAACCCGTATATTCGCCAACGTATAAAGCTCCATCTGGACCAATAGCGCCACCTGTGGGTACTGCTTGAATTGCGATTTTTCCTCCTGGAAGCTGATCTAATAGTCCAGGAGGTAGTTGTAATCCTGGTGGTAAGTCGGAGTCACTAATGATGGTTTTAGGAATTGTAATTACCTGGGACTCACTTCCGTCAAGTTTAATTTTGTAAGCAGTGTTCCCACCGCCGTCAACTACATAAGCACTATCGCCACTAACAGTTAGGTCATAGGGATTGGTAACTACATCCCCATTGTCTGGATTTTTGGTGATTTCATTCTTGGCAAAGTCAAAAATACTGGTGAGAGATCCGGTGTTCAAGTCAACTTTGTACAGTTGTCCTAGTAGCGGTGTATTCAAAACTTTATCGGCTGTTGATGGCGGGAAAGTAGCGAGTTGCTTTTCTGGAAGTGGGTATTGAGAAGCAAGGTCATGTGTTGCTAAATCACGGTTTCCTGGATAACCAGCAAACCCTGTCAGAAGATAAGCATTCCCTTGAGAATCGAATTGGATGTCTTCAATACCAGCGCCTTGGTTGCCAGTAGGTTGTTCTGCTAGAGATTGAAAGTTAGTGAGTAGACGCTGTTGGGTGCCGTCTGGTGAAACTTTCACTAATGAACTAGTATTACCAGCACAAATAGGCTGAAACAGTGTACTCGGAGATGGTTGACAATTTCCGTTGCCGCCGACACCTGGCTCGGCTACGTAGAGACTACCGTCAGGGCCAAAGCTAATACCCCGTGCATTACTGATTCCATCAACAATTTTCGTTAGGGTTACAGCTTGTACAGATGGTGTTCCACAAATAGCAGCAAAACAAAATGTAACAGATGTAAGGGCAAATGATTTGAGTTTCATACCTTTGGAGATTGAGTATTAAATAATTTGTTTGGGGAAATTTTTATCAAGAAGAATTCAGGAGGGCTTTTCTGTTTGTGCAACCAAGTAACGCCCAAGGCACCGATCGCTAGTACGCCTAAAATAGAATCAGGTTCAGGAACAGACTGAATATTTTCAATTCTGAGAACTTGTCCTTCTCCAGGGCGATCGCCTCGGTTGGTGACGTATACTGCACCATCAGCACCAATAGTTAGGGCGCTAGGCGACTCTAAGCCATTGCCACTCAGAAGAGTTGTACGTGTCCCATCGGGAGCTATTTTGATTACAGAACCATCAAGATTACCCTTCCAAGCTGACTGATTGGCGTACTGCAAGGCATACAAATTGCCCGCAGGATCAAATTGCAAGTCTGTGAGTTGGGTAAAACCCTCTGCATAGACTGTTGACTTGCCATCAGCACCGACTCGATAGATTTTTGCCCCACCTTCTGGGAAGGGATAACCAGTAAACTGGCTGACATAATAAGCGCCATCAGCGCCTTTGGCCACATTTGAGGGTACTGGTTGGGTTGCAAACTGCGATCGCACCGTTTCACCTTGAGATGGTACCTGTGCCGGTTCATTGGATGGAGTACCAGAAGGTGGAAAGACGGGATTAGTTAATATATCTTGGGGAAAGGTGGCAATAGCTTGCAAGTTAGTGCCATCAGTATTAACACTGAGTAAGTCGTTTCCACCTGCATCAACGGCAACTAATTTATTGCCATCTATTGCAAAACCCAAGGGATTGCTACCGACATCACCACCATCGGGATTGTTGGCGAGTTCATAGTTAGCTAAATCTGCAATAGTCGTCCAAGAGTTGGTATTGAAATCGGGAGCGATGATTTTACCGAGGTCAGTGTAACCTAAATTGCGATCGCGGAAGGCTGGATTAGCCCCATACCCAATCAGAACATAAGGTTTACCTTTCGCATCAAATTGAATGTCACGAGGTCCTGCTGCTCCGGTCCCATCTGGTAATGCTAAGGAAGGAAGTCCTGTAAGTATCCGCTCGGTTTTACCATTCTCAATTTTGGTAACTGCACCACTTGTGCCATAGCATAATGAATCACCTTGACCACTTGCTGGGGGTACACAAGCTCCGTTTCCCCCGATTCCCGCCTCTGTAACATAGAGATTACCATCAGGGCCAAAGCTCAAACCACCGGCATTATATAGACCATCGGCGATTACTGAAAATGATGCAGCTGAGGCAGCTTTCATTCCCGAAAAAGCGGCAACACAAAAAGTTAGGAAGGTAATAGTTAGTTGTTTCAGTTTCATGTGTTGCAATACGGCTAATGGTGGGGAATTTTAAACGCAGAGGAACGCTAAGGGAAGCACAGAGGAACGCTGAGGTTTTAGGGACTTCCAAGAAATAAATTATCCAAATAAACGAACCACAGAGCCACAGAGAACACAGAGAAAGGAGAAATATAGAGGGTTTTTAGGTAAGTTTTGGGACATTTTTTTATTTGGAAGTCCCTTAGTTAGTTAGTAGTGGTTCTTGGATTTTTGGTAGGTAGCTCATTCCCCGATCAAATGATTTGAGGTTGCCGGCTTTGGCTTCGAGTAAACGTTTGATGTTCATGCTCTCAGCGCCAAAGTCTTCAATTTGAAGTTTGCCGTGGGTGACAGCTCCATCTGTTTTCCAGAATGTGATTCGATGCAGGATGAAACCAGAAGCTTCTGGGTCAGCGAAGGAGTATGCGGTTGGGATGAGTAAGGCTACAGAACGTTGATAATATTTGTAGTCTGGATAAAAATGCTCCTGTTCAAGTAAGTAGTATTTACTCAAACTATGCAGACGCACAGAAACTTTTACTTTTTGGTCATATTCATCTTTGAATTCACCTGATTCTGAAGTAATCTCGCCATTTGGTCGTAGTAAATGCGCCCACTCATCAATGTTTTGTAAGTCTTTTAAGTATTCAATCCCAATTTCAATGGGAGCATCAACATAGATGGTGTCAGTATCGATAAAATACCGACCTTTGGCTGCTGCGGTCAGACCGGCTTTGCGTTCTAAGTTGCCTTTGAGAGAACGACATTCGGAAGTATGTACTGTATGAATTCCCTGCATAATCATCTGAGTCTGCCGTTTGGGATCGACAAAGCTCAACCAGTGAAAGTACACACCTTTTTCATCTGTTCCTGGCTCGATATAGTCTGTAGGAAACAGCAAAACAGGGTAAACCTGAAAATATTTCTGATACTCTAATCCACAGTGCCACTCAATGCCGTAGAAAAGCGGGTTTTCCAGTTTTTTAACGTGATAGTAAAGATTTTTGTGATAACCCGATGCAGTTCCCAGCCAAGTATTTTCGTCAACTTGCTCTTTCATCCGGCTATAAAGTGTCCATTCGTCCAAGTTTTTTAAACTGCAAAGGTATTCAAAGGCGCTCTCTGGTGAAGTAGCAATATAAGCTGATGTTGCAAAGGTATTTTTTTCCATTGTTCACTCCTGAAGATAATAATAATTAAGCGGCGATCGCTTTAGTCTTATTTTGCTTACCGTTCTGAATTCGCTCTTCTGCTAGTCGTCTGGCAGCATCGTTGGTAGTAATTATCTGCTGTTTAGCAATATCAAAAATTGCTAACAGCGTGTCATAGATGTTATGGACTTGCTTGAAAGCTTTTTCTTCGTCATAACCAATCATTTCGTTATAAACATTAATTAGCCCTCCGGCATTAATTACATAATCAGGGCTGTAAAGAATCCCCTTCTGGGCAAGCATTTGACTATGTAGTTGCTCATTTTCCAATTGATTATTAGCAGCACCAGCAATAATAGAAGCTTGAAATAAAGGAATTGTCTGACTATTCAGAATTCCTCCTAAAGCACAAGGAGCAAATATATCTACATCAAGTGAATAAATTTCGCTTGGTTCTACAATAGTTGCACCAAAAAGTCGTTTTACCTCTTCTGCTTTGGCTGGATCTACATCGCTAACAAAAAGCTTGACATCATGATCATGTAAGTGGCGACAAAGATTTTTACCAACATTTCCTAAGCCTTGAACTGCAACTTTCATGCCATCAAGTCTTTTGCTCTGCCAACGAGATTCTACAGCAGCTTTAATTCCGAGAAGAACTCCTAGTGATGTTATGGGAGCAGGGCCTCCGGACTTTTCTGATACTCCAACAACATATTTAGTTTCTTGACTGATTGTTCTTACATCGTCAGGGGTAATATTTACATCTTGTCCGGTAATAAAACGCCCATTCAAGCTATCAACAAAACGTCCGTAAGCTCTTAATAAATCATCTGTTTTATTTTCAGGATTAGCGATAATAACTGCTTTGCCACCACCAGCCGGGATGTTGGCACAGGCAGCTTTATATGTCATTCCACGACTTAGACGAAGTGCGTCTTTTAAAGCAGCTTCTTCGTTGATATAAGGCATGAGTCTTGTTGCTCCCATTGCTGGCCCTAAGCTGGTGTCATGGATGGCAATAATTGCCTTAATATCGGGATTTTTGCCATGACAAAATAGCACTTGTTCGTGACCCATTTCTCTCACAGTTTCAAATAGCAGCATTTTGATCTCAAAGTAATGATCGTTACGAAATGTAAAGATATAGACACAAAACCAGTCTGAAATATTAAGATAGGATGAAGCAAGGATAAAGTAGTGTTCACAAATCAAAAATTTAAAGTTCCAGTTTTCGTGGGTAGTTATTGGCTGGAAAATAATTTTTGTCGCTTCTAGATTCGTACTTTATCCTTATCCTTTGGCGAGTAGAGTAAAAGTGCGGATGTAACAATCAGATATGTGTTACAAAGTCCGGTTGATTGGGGGTTTTAGTGTCTATAACAAGTTGAATGAAATTGCCAAGTTTTAGAATCAAATCATTGGGAATGAAACTTGCTTGGCTAAATTTTTAGCGGCACTTGATTTAACTCCTTGTGCAGCCAAACTTTTGTTACGTCCACCAGAAGGTGCTGGGCGATCAGCATCAATTACTACATCGATGAGAAAGGGAACAGTTGATGCGATCGCTTGTTCTAATGCAGCTTCAATATCCGACTCTCTCACCACTACGATCGCTTCTGCTCCCATCCCACGAGCAATCATGGCAAAGTTTGTCGGTGGAAGTGTTGCATCTGCGCCCTTTAATCCCAAGATTTTCATCCCTTGATGGCACATGTTGTAACGCGCATCGTTGAGTACAATCCAGATCGCGGGAATTTTGTATTTGACAGCTGTGCTGATTTCGTTATTCATCAGCATTGCCCCATCGCCGACAATACCCACAGCCTTACTATTGTTCGCCAGCGCTGCACCCAACACTCCTGTAACTGCGTGACCCATTGCGCCTACTCCGGTGCTGACTCGGTAACGATTGGCTTGGGCAAATTGCAGTAGATGTGTTGACCAAGTAAAGGAGTTACCGCACTCTGCCATGACTACAGCATTACTACCTTCAACAATGATCTTTTGAATTGCTGCCATCAATACTTCTGGCCGCACTGGATAATCTACGTCTGATGCAGGTTCAACCGCTTTATGTTCTGGACGAGGTAGGGACAAAGTTGGGGAATCAGGTGTATCTGGTAATTGCTGCAACAACTCTTTCACAAAAGCTTTGATGTCAGACCGAACCCCGAAAGTTTCAACGTGTGGATAGGCTACACCTGGTACTTCCGGGTCAATATCGACATGAACAAAACCCCCTTGGGGAACTAGCGCCGAACTCCAAAAGGAAGTCGGTTCACCAAGGCGGGTTCCTAATACGAGTGTGCGTAGTGGGGGCTGCTGTTCCATATAAGTTAAGACGGAAGTATGACCGCCTAAACCTGTGACACCCACAAATTGAGGATGATCTTCGGGGAAAATGCCTTTACCACGGGGTGAGCAGATAACGGCGGCTCCAGTTTTTTCAGCAAGTTGGAGGATTTCGGTTGCTGCGTCACGGGCACCGAAACCAACCCAGATAGCGAAGGGGCCAGATGATAATAACTCTACAGATTTTGCGATCGCTTCTTTGGAAGCAGTCATCGGAAAAGGAGAAATATCTAGTTGGGGTAAGGCTATATCCTCAAGTAAACTTGTCTGTACAGCAGTGGGAATACTCAAATGGGCAACAAATCCGCCTGGTTGCGCCAAAGCTAAAGCTAGTTTGCGGAAAATCTGCGGTAATTGAGCCGCAGATTCAATAGTGATTGCATAGTTGAATAGCGCTCCTGGGGTAAAAATTCCCCCACTGGGCAATGTATAAGTGCTGGTTTCTTGAATAGCCCAACGTCCACGCTGCGGCGCTGAGGTGCAAGCAGACAGCAAAATTACCTTTGCACCTTCCCCACGAGCCGCAAATAATCCGGTGAGGGCGTTGGTGATCCCCGGCCCTGCTGTGGTAAAAACTACAGTGGGGCGATTATTGGCAAAGTATGCTTCGGTGGCTGCAAATGCGGCTCCTGCTTCATGGCGGAAGTTCAACACTTGTATACTGCTATTGGATAGCGCCCCCCAAAGGCTGGCCATCGCACCACCGGCGACACCAAAAGCGTAGCTTACTCCTAAATTTACCAACATTTGAGCGATCGCATCGGCAACTGAGAGCGTTGGGGTTGTTTCGTCGTTTATAAAAGGCTGAATTCCACCATTATTCTTTGATTCATCAACCTTACGGGAGTCAGACACAGATTCTACATACCTGTTTGCTGGAAGTTCCTTGTATGGCTCAGTGGTGATGAGAGGAGAGTTTGAACCAGTATAGTTTTGACTCATTGGTTTCACTTAATTACAGAAAGTTATACAAAGGCTTTTTCGTTTACAATCACAGCGTTAGAAATATTTAATACAAACAACTCTGTTGTTTACTACAGCTATGACCTTGCTTGGTCGCTAGTCGAAATGGTTAATCGCTGCTGATTGATGCTTGTGAGCGCAGTACCAAAAAATTTTTACCCAAAGCACACAACAGTTGGGGCTGTGCTTCTTGTCATCAGAATAAAGGAGACGAAGACCCTTGTGCAATCAAAAATCCTTTGATGTGGGTGTCAAATTTTTCGCTTCTCTGGTGATGACTACATTACTTAAGTAGATTGACCGGGAAAAACTAAATCATGTAAAGGTGTATAGACTAGCAACTAACCTCAATTTAAGCGTGTCTCAGAATCTTTACAAAGCTTAATATAACTAGCTTTCATCGAGCTGATGTACTTACTAAACCGCTTGGGGAGGTTCTTAAGCTGTGATGGTGATGATGATAAAAGCCTAATTTGCAATGAAAAATCTTTTGATGTGGGTGTCAATTCTTTCGCTTTTGTGGTGATTGCGAGATTTGCAACTGAGTCATTCTGAAAGACTGATCAGCTGCGTAGGCGTAGCCCAACCTAGGCATCGCAGAAGTTACACATTAGTCAACTTACAATAGAAAATCTTTTAATGCGGTTAGGGACTTCCAAATAAAAAAATATCCAATTAACTCCTGTGGGGCGGGCGAGACGCCCACCCCACAATATTGGATAATTTATTTCTTGGAGTTCCCTTATTAAAGAATGAGCCGATTTAGCGGTCTTTATATTGCCACCAAAAACTCTTTGAGTCAATTATTTGTAACCAGAAAGACATGGTTTCTTAACTTTTTATATTCTCTTTGATAGATGACTAAGCCTTAAGTACGTAATTTCTTTAGAAAATATGTTTTTATAACATTAAGCCTAAGTGAATATATTTAGTGCAAGAATACAATGTTTATTGATAACAAAACAAACACAACCTTATACGTATTTTTTGGAGCGAATGTACTTCTTACGACGGATGACTAAGCATATTTTTCTATAGTTAGATACCTGAGAGAGTAAGTTAAGATAAATTAAGTAAATAAGTTGATCAATGAAATTTGTTCATTTCAGGCAGATCCAGTACTACACATCGCGTTTATGTTGAAAATCAAACGACTCTACACTAGTACAGCACGGCGTAAATCCAACTACCGTCTCAATTAACTAGACAAGTAGGGACAACTCATGAATTTCCCCTTCTCAAGCAACTGGTTAAAGGCAGGCAAACTTCCGCCGTGGTGTACTAGTATTTCCCTAAAGTCCTTGGCGAGGGAAAAGTTAAAGGATAAATATATTTATCCTTTAACTTTTCCCCAGTCGAAACCTAACAATTTCAGATTGGTGAACTATTCGTTAGTTATGGTGCGGGCTAATTTAAATTTAAAAAATCTTTTCTACTGATAAATTAACAGTTTTTAACTTTTATTCAACAAGATTTATTGACTAATCTGTATTTGATTTTTCAAAACTTTTTTCCGTTCTAAAAAACTGTTTAAATCAATAGTAAAATTTTTAAGTATTTAGTTTTTTTCGGAAAATTTTGTTTAGTATTTCACGGTTTCTTTGGTATGATAAGTTTTGTTAACATAATTAGTTAATATTTTTAATTACCTAACTAATTTTAGTTTTTAACACATGAAGAATACATCAAAGATTTTAGTAAATTATGACTATTAACTCATTAATAGCTATGGTGCTGATTGATTATCAGGAGGAAGTAGGAATATGAATTCCGGCGAATATACACTAGCTAAATCGCACAATCAACGGGCACTACAACCAGAAGTAGAGATGAAGTTTGCTCACTTCCTAATAAATCACGCTGTCGATGCTGCTTTCTGTTTAGGGGCAAACGCGCAGTTTCTTTACGTCAACGATGCCACTTGCCTGATGACTGAATATTCCCGCGAGGAATTACTTTCCATGAGGCTGCATGATATAGATGTAGACTTTTCTCTACACAATTGGTCAGAAATTAGCTCACATGGTTCTCTTACCTTTAAATCTCGTTATCGGACAAAAGGGGGTAGGATATTTTTGGTAGAAATATCCATGAACTATGTAAAACAGCAAGATATGGAATTTGGCTGTGCCTTTGCTCGTGAGAAAACTGATGAAATAGTAGAACTGAGCGTGCAAAAGTGGACTGATGAATTAAGGGATGCCAAAGACAATTTACAACAGGAATTTTCTGAACTCAAGTCCAAAGAAATAGAACTAGAATCATCTCTTTCTTTACTTCGTTCTACTCTCGAATCTACTGCCATTGGTATTGTTGCAGTTAACTTTGAGGGAGATATTCTGAGCTTGAATCAGAAATTTGTGGATATGTGGCAGATCCCGGAGTCTCTAATATTATCTAAGAAATGTCCTCGATGCAAAGCCTTTTTTGAGAACCAACTTAAAGATCCCCAAGCCTTTAGTCGGTTGATTTGGGAAGTGTCTAGCCAATCTGATTTTGAGAGCTACGACATCCTAGAATTGAAAGATGGGAGAGTTTTTGCACACTACTCTAAACCTCAGTGGCTTGAGGGCAACATTATTGGTAGAGTGTGGAGTATTTGGGACATTACTGAATCGAAACAGACTGAAGAAGCATTACGGCTGAATGTAACTAGATTTCGGACTTTAGCAGAAACAACAGATGCTAGCACTTTTCTGATTCAGGGTACGCGGCTTTGCTATATAAATCCGGCAGTAGAGCAGCTCACTGGCTACACAAAAGCGGAACTGCTAACAGGTTTTGATCTTCGCCGACTGATTAAGAGCAAAAAACGTAGGCAGGTACGTCAGCAGAGTGAAGCAGGTAACTTTGAATATCAGGAAATGAATATTCTGACAAAAAACGGCACAGAGCGCTGGCTAGCCTGTGCGGTTGCCAACCTTGATGGAGGGCTGGATTTTGGAGGAAAACCAGTAGAAATGATTGCAGCTATCGATATTACCGATTACAAATATGCAGAATTAGGACTTAACCAAGCTTTAGAACAAGCTAAACAACTTAGCGAACTTAGAGCGCGTTTTCTTTCTATGGTTTGCCATCAATTCAGAACTCCGTTGAATATTGTTTCATTTTCTAATAGTTTACTAAAGGAAGAAGTAGACAAACGTACACAGAAGAAAATACAACCCCTACTCGATCATATTCAGAAAGCCACCGAACAACTGAGCCTGATGTTGGATGATATTTTGTTCTTCTCTAAGGCAGAAGCAGCCAAATTAAACTTTGAGCCAAAGCCGCTTGAATTGGTTCAGTTTTGTCAGGATTTAGTTGCACAAATGCAGATGAGTGTTAGCCAAAATCCAATCAATTTTGTAAGTCAAGTTAATTCTCTAACAGCCCATATAGATAAAAAATTGTTAGAGCCGATTTTGAAGAATTTGCTTGATAATGCAATTAAGTATTCTGCCTCGAAGATAGCAATTAATTTAGAGCTATCCTGCCCAAATGAAAAATTAGTTTTCCAAGTCAAAGATAGGGGAATCGGTATTTCAGGAGTAGATCAACAACGAATATTTGAGCCATTCTACCGTGGTACTAATATTGATAACATACCTGGTACTGGACTAGGACTATCGATTCTCAAAACCCTTGTAGATTTACATCACGGTCAAGTTTCTGTAGAAAGTGAAGTTGCTGTGGGCACTACGTTTACCGTGATGTTGCCATTAATCAAATCAGATTTTACCGATTCCAAGTTATGAGTATTGAGTTATGAGTATTGAAATGAAGAAAGTTGTTAATTAAAAGTCAACAATCAGAAATCTCGGAATGAAGTGATTAATTTCATCTCTATTTAGATACTCACCAAAGAGTTTAGTGACTAACTTCTGCAAAAAGTTGTGGTAATAAAAAATTATGTATGAATCATCAAAGAAGATTCTCGTCATTGAAGATGATACCGTTACCCGCAATCTTTATTTAAGGGGTCTTGAGGCTAAAGGTTTTGATATGATAGGTGCTGACAACGGTCGTGTTGGCATCCAACAAGTACAAAAGGATATACCCGACTTAGTGATTTGCGACATCATGATGCCCGATATGGATGGTTATAGCGTTTTAAGTACACTACGCCAAAATCCTCTGACAGCAATTATTCCTTTCATCTTTCTGAGTGGCAGTAGTACCAAAGCAGATGTTCGCAAAGCTATGGAATTGGGAGCAGATGACTATCTTACCAAACCTTCGACACTAGACGAATTGCTCAGAGCGATCGCAACTCGTTTACAAAAGCAAGCTACTCTCCAATACTGGTGTTCTATTCAATCCGAGAAACCTCCAAAATCAGTATTTGTAGATAATACTGGAGATGTTGCCGTAGCCCCTGATAAAGAAGCCAACATTCCTTTTAAGTCAATCTTTCCCTCTATTCCCCAATTAAAAGAAGTTTTCGACTTTATCGAAGCCCATTATCATCAAGGAATTACTTTGTGTGATGTGGCTGTTGCTGTTGGTTACTCACCTGCTTACTTAACTAACCGGGTAGCAAGACAAACAGGAGAGACTGTAAATTGCTGGATTGTCAAACGCCGGATGGCGGGAGCGCGTTTTTTACTCCAAAATAACGATCAGACAGTCGAGAAGATAGCGAAAGCATTGGGCTATCAGGATGTATCTCATTTCTCCCGCCAGTTTCGCCAACATCACGGTTTACCTCCCCAAGCTTGGCGCAAAGAGCATCAGATTGTATCGCAAAAATAGGTGAAACTCTGGTAAATCTACTTTTACCAGAGTTTCAATTAGACTACGATTGAGATGGGGAGTAGGGAGTGGTGTAGTTTAAACAAATAGTTGCGTGAACTCATATATTAAATCCACCCTGCCCTTACGTAACATGGCTGGATCTAATCTTTCAGTAGTATTGCAAGTCATCAAGACAACTAACCTTTGCTGCATCTGAATACCAGAGTCATCAATTACACTCTGATACAAAGTGCCATCCAGCAAACTTAGAATGTGTTCGGTTTTGTTATTGTATTGCGCTACCTCCGAAGCGCGATTTTGCGCTAGATTATCAGCTTCGTTAATAACGATACAAATACGCTCTATGTAAGTTGGGGGGACAAAGTTAGCGATCGCATCATGATCTAAAATAAAAATTACATACCCTAATGGTACAAGAATTTCTTTGGCTACTGCCTGTGTCCACACTGTTTTACCAGTACCCGGTTGCCCGTGTACAACAACCGCTAACTGGTTTTGATTCAAAATCGCTTGCTGTACAGAATCAGTAAAGTTTTGGATATCTGCGGGAAATGTCCGAATGTTAAATTGACTATGAACTTTACCTACACGACTTTGATATCCACTCAGCATCACCGCTAAGTCGTAAGTCGCTTTGTTAATTAATGGCGCGAGATTTTTCGCCATTAAACTATATTGTCGTCGCCCGCGATCGTAGGGATCAATTTGCAACCAAATGTCATGCTTTGCCCAGTAAGCATAAACAGTATTGATAACATCTAAACGTTCCCAACTAATAAATTTATCTATAGGAAAATAAAAATCTCTTTCTGAGTGATACTGGGTAATAATGTCGGGACTACCCAACACACCTAAAACTCGCAGTACGGTAATTTCTTGCAGTCGGTTCAGAACATAATCAATAGGGATGCTACTACGACTGACAAATTGGACGATGGGCGTTTCCGTACTCAAAACATCTTTGTAGCGATGATCTGGTGATTGAGGATCTGGTGTGATGTAATTCCAAAACTTTTCAACTTCGTAGCGGGTATTATCAGATACAACACTTAATAAGTTAGCCCACCAAGCATAATTATTTCGTCCCAAAATATCAGCAACATTACTCGCTAAATTCAAACTTTTTTGAGTTAATTCGCGGGAGTCACTATACAATATTTGCCACAAAAACTCCCAGTCCAATTCTCGGTTAAACGGTCGCCAACCGCAAGCAATCAAGCTTTGCTTGGTATTATTTGTAGGACTGCCTTCATTGCTTCTAAAATAGTCAAAATCCATATTTATTAGTTATGCAACGTTAATCGAGTTATTTTGTGTGAAATAGGAGATTTTAAAAAAGTTTTCTCATAATGTAAGCTAACTGCGTACAAATGGTGATTTTATTTCCACCGTACTGTCCTAGTTAGGAAGTCTTTTTAATTTAACTCATTCCTAGTGTAACATATTATATTACATAATGTCCACAGGTGTCAGCTTTTTTAACGAAGCAATTGGTAAGTTGGAGTTTACCTGCGCTACTTATCCATCTCTACATGAGGACTAATATTATGGGGAGTTTCTCACTTTTATAAAAAGCCCTAGCGAATGGAATGATGCCTCCGGCACGCCTGCCGTAGGATGCCCAAAGGGCTGTAGGGCGAACGCAGCTACACGAGACTTTACCCGCCTACGCAGGTTTCCAATTCCTTGAGTCCGCGCAGGCGGCCTACCCTTCTCTTCGAGAGGCGGCACCAACGGGTTCTCCAAAAGAGTACGTTTGTCTCGCCGCCATTTCTAATCGCCAAGTATATTTACTTAATCAAGTCGAGTATTTGCCATTGATTTCTATGTAACCCTCTGAAAGATCGCAACCCCATACAGTTGCAGATGCTTCACCAATATTGAGACTAACATGAATATCTACTTGATCTTTGGACATAATTTGCCGCAACTGTTCCAGATTTTCATTAGTTAAGGTATTAGGATAAACTTTCACGTTATCAAAACTAATGACAACTCGTTCTGGATTTATCTGCTGTTCATTTTCACATTTGCCTATAGCCATAGCAACTCGTCCCCAATTTGGATCTGCTCCATAGACGGCGGTTTTTACTAATGGTGAATTCACAATTGATTTAGCTACTTTTTTCGCTTGGGCATAGTTAATCGCCGAATCTACAGTTACCTCAATAATCTTGGTAGCACCTTCTGCATCTCTGGCAATTTTCAGCACTAATTCTTGTGCAACTTCTTGCAATGCACTAGCAAAATCTGCTTCGGAAACTTCACCAGCTAAACCATTAGCTAGAATCACGGCGGAGTCGCTAGTAGAAGTGTCAGTGTCTACACTCAGACAGTTAAAGGTTTTATCTATAGTCGAGCGAAAAATAGAATGAAGGCTATTTGCAGAAATTGCCGCATCAGTAAAAAAGAAAGTTAGGAGAGTCGCCATATTAGGCTCAATCATCCCGACACCTTTAGCAATTCCTACTAGCTTGGCATTTCCGATTTGTCGTGTAGCTAGTTTCGCTACTGTATCGGTGGTCATAATACCACGGGCGGCGGCATGAAAATCAGCATCAGTCAATTTTTTGCCTAATCCTAATAAACCTGTTCGGATTTTTTCAATTGGGTAACGTCTACCAATTACACCTGTAGAAGCTATGACAATGTTATGTGCAGCAATTCCAGTTTCAGTTGCAACTAATTGTAGAACTTCTTGGGCATCAGCGATGCCAATAGAGCCATTAGCTACATTGGCATTTTTAGATATAACGACGATTCCTTGTACTTGTGAATCTTTTAAGTTATCACGGCTAATAGTAACACTTGGTCCAGCAAAAAGACTTTGAGTGAAGACTCCATCAGCAACACAAGGAACTGATGATTTAATAAATACAAAATCATCTGTTGTATCTCGGATTCCTAAATTAGTAATAAATGCACTAAAACCTTGAGGTGTGGAAGATATAGGTAATGACATTTTTCTGGATTTAATAATTTGCTTCAATTATCCCATACCAGTTACAAAAATATTTGCGACATCAGAATTGGCTGTGGGGACAGATGTACGCCCAATATGGTTTGGTAATGTTGCAATAGGCTTGGGTTAAGGCTAAAACTTTTGATCAAAGTCGATTTTTTTACGTAGACGCTTCGGCTTCCCGCAGGGTACCACAGAGGCGCAGAGGAAACAGAGAGAAGAAAAAATGCTTAACTGAACTGTATTGGTAAGAGGATGTCTGAAAAGTTTTTTTGTATGCGCCTAACTCTTGGAGATCCCCCTAAATCCCCCGATAAATTGGGCGGCTTTAAGACTCTTATTCCCCCCTTTTTTAAGTGGAGCCAGTCGCTCAGAGGGGTCTCCCCAAGTAGAGCGACTGGCGTGGGTTAGGGGGGATCAACAAATATTTGATACTTTTCAGACATCCTCTAAATGTTGTCCATCGATTGCCACTTTATAGCTGAATGTTTCCTTGCATTTGTTCGAGTAATTTTTGTACTATAAGTAGAGCCAATACTGAACCTTTATTAAGATTAATAATGACTGTAACTACACCGCAGCTTGCAACCCAAGACGCTTTTGAAAAATTATTTTGGAATTGGCAAGGCTACAAAATCCAGTACACTGTTATGGGCACAGGATGCCCTTTGGTATTGGTTCACGGCTTTGGTGCTTCTATTGGCCACTGGCGCAAAAATATCCCAGTTTTAGCTAATGCTGGCTACCAGGTATTTGCTATAGACCTTTTAGGTTTTGGTGGTTCTGATAAAGCGCCCATTGATTACAGTGTCGAAGTTTGGGTGGAATTGCTGAAAGATTTTTGCACGGCACACATAGACGAACCTGCTGTTTTTATTGGCAACTCCATTGGCGCACTTTTAAGCTTGATTGTACTGGTAGAACATCCAGAAATTGCGGCTGGCGGTATTTTAATTAACTCTGCGGGTGGGTTGAGTCATCGTCCCCACGAATTGAACCCGCCGCTACGGATGGTGATGGCAGCTTTTAATCGGTTTGTGCGATCGCCAATTACAGGTAAATTTGTCTATAACCGCATTCGCCAAAAATCCCAGATTCGCCGTACCCTTTATCAAGTTTACCGCGATCGCCAAGCCGTCACCGATGAATTAGTCGATTTACTTTATACTCCCTCTTGTGACCCAGGAGCGCAACAAGTCTTCGCATCCATTCTCACAGCGCCTCCTGGCCCAAGTCCAGAGGAACTTTTGCCCAAAGTCGAACGTCCTTTATTAGTAATTTGGGGTGCTGACGACCCTTGGACACCAATTACCGGGGCAAAGATTTACGAAAAGGCGCGTGAGAATGGCAAAGAAATCAAAATTGTTCCCATTCCCAATGCCGGTCATTGTCCCCACGATGAGGTTCCAGATGTTGTCAATGCCCAGATTGTTGATTGGCTAGGGCAAAGGTGATTATTTCGCGCCGAGAAACGCACGCAAACAAGCTTTCTGCCGATATGCCTTGTCCCAGGTAGGGTAAAAATGGGGCTAACAATCTGGGTGAATGGATCTAAATTTTTTAATCGCACCTTGACATAATGAAACTCGTATGCAGTGTGAAATGGAGCTTGATGTGCATAATGGACATAAAAGGGTAATTCCCTTAAATCACCATCCAGATTTTTCTGAACAAGGCTATCAAGTTATCAGCGAACTAGGACGCAATAGAGAAGGGGGACGGATTACTTATCTAGCTAATGTCCTCAACTCTAATCAACAGGTAGTAATTAAAGAGTTTTGTTTTGCTCGTGCTGGTGCTGATTTATCAGGTGTGAAAGCATATCAGCGCGAAATTGAAGTTTTGCAACAACTGAATCATTCCCGCATCCCTCGCTATATAGATTCCTTTGAGATGCCAGGGGTTTTTTATTTGGTGCAGGAATATAAAAATGCGCCGTCCTTGGGTTTAAAACGCAGCTTTCATCCTGAAGAAATTAAGCAAATTGCTCTGTCAATTTTAGAAATTTTAGTTTATTTACAAAAGCAAGTTTCTTCAATTATTCATCGGGATATTAAGCCAGAGAATATTTTGGTTGATGAACAACTAAATGCTTATCTGGTTGATTTTGGGTTAGCGAGAACACAGGGTGCAAAAATAGCTCTTAGTAGCTTTATAGCTGGAACCCCAGGGTTTATACCGCCAGAGGAACAGTTTGGTCATTCTCTGACTAAGGCATCAGATTTATATAGTTTAGGAGCAACACTAATTTGCTTACTTACTAATACCCCTTCGGTTGAGATTGGGAAATTAATTGATGATAACTATCACTTTAATTTCCAGCAATTAGTTCCTCAAATCAGTCCGCGTTTTGAGTCGTGGTTAATGAAAATGGTGGAACGCAATCGCAAACGTCGCTATGCTAATGCAGCTATTGCGTTGAAAGTACTTAAGTCCATTGAGGTTGTTGGTAATGCCACTAGGATAGAAACTTTAGTTAGTACAATCAAATCTAGAAAACGAGCTACAGTGCTGGGACTAGCCACAGTTGTTACACTGGCTGCGGTTGGGGCAATTTTGATGAGTTGTCAGCCTGGTGATCAGGTTAGGCAATTGCTGAAAGCTAGAGAATGTCAAGGCTTTAATCCTGAGTTTAAATGTAGACTAAAAGGCGACGCCGAATAGCCCGTCGTAGACATCTCTTGGTAAATGACTGAATCACGAGGAGGCTAGGTGAGTCAATTATCACAAGAGGAAGTTTATTATGCAATTAGCACAATAGTAGTAAAATTCCCTCTACTCGAATGTGATAAATGTGCCAAAGCAGTTATGCAATGGTTAGCAAAAAATAGCATTGAGGGTAGGATTATTCAGCTTAAAACTAAAAGACGAAATGAAGTTTTTATAACTAGCAATCGCTGTAATCCCAATGAATCAATTACCGAAAATGGAACTCACTATGGAGTAGAAGTATTAGGACGAGTTTTCGATAATCTATCTACTGAAGGAATGACGAGAGAAGATTGGTTACGTGATTTTCACTGTCCAAGTGAACAATTTGTTTTTGAAGAGTTAGAATTTCTATAAATAATCAGAGTAGATGATGAAATAAATATGAGTGGACTATTAGAAGTGGTAGAAAAAATTAGACTCAGACCTGGAATGTATCTGGGACGACCTTCTGTAAGTGACTTATTTATGTTTTTAGTCGGTTATGAGTTTTCTCGCAGCGAATTAAGAATTGACATGACCGAGGAAGAAGAAAAGTTTTACGATGAATTTCAACCTTGGCTGCAAAAAAAGTTTGGGGTAACAACAGTTACCTCTTGGGCAAAGTTGATTATGCTATCTTGCCATGATGAAAAAGCCGGATTTGAATATTTCTTTAAACTTCTCGACGAATTTTTCCAGAGAAATACAAGTTTAGACATGAATAAAGCTGAAGATATGGCGCAACATGGTTCTAAATAATTGTACTTAAACCACCTCGCTGAGTTTAAATGTAGAGTCAAAGGCGTAGGCGTAGCCCGCACTTCGACAAGCTCAGTAACCATCGTAGACATCGCTTGGTAAAAAAGAAATGCGATCGCACTTCCGATTTAAACTTCCGGTTCTACTCCCAGCGCTTTTAACTGGGCGGCTAATCTCTCTACACGCTGGCGTTCTTGTTCTGCACGCTGACTTTCTTGTTCTGCAAGCTGTTGAGCAGCGTTTTTCTCTTGCCGTTCTTTTGCTGCTAACTCCAAACCCCACAGCAATAGTTCGCCCTTGTCATCCCACCAACGTAACCAATAACCTGCGCGGTTTTCTCGGCTTCCTTGCCATACGCCTAAAAACAAGTTCATTTCGCCTATCCAGTGGCGATTATTTACATCCGGTGTTTGCAGTTCATAATTTCCTAAATCATCTCGCCGATAAACTTCTAAGACTCCTTGCTCTGGTTCAAAAATGGCATAGTTTGGCACTTGTAAAATCTGCTCATAATAGAACCATTTACCAGGGGGATAGGTTGGTTTACTAGAATACTCTCCACCTTCGGTATCTGAGAGAAATTCCATCACAATTACGGGAATATCACCTTGGAGTCGTGGGGTATAACTGCGCTTCACTTCTTCTCGTGAAACTCGAATAGATGATACATATCCCCAATCTGGTGCTTTGACTACAAATCGATTATTCAAAGTGGCGCAGATACCGTAGTTGGTGATGGTTAAAGCATTAGCGGGCAATTTGCCAGCTAGTTCCAAGCTTTCTGTTAAAGCCGCAGCTAATAGTGGCTGATTAATGTTATCCACTGGCTCGTTCTCTAAAACAAAATCATCAGGTAACTTTTCCCAGGTGACATCATGGGTGGTGGCATTGGCTAGCATAATCAGAATATCTCAAGTACAAATTCAATTTCTAATGGCCTGATTAAAAAATTGCATACGGCATTACTCTTGAGCAAGGGTTCGCACTTCTTCCACTGACAATCCTAAAGCTTGGGCAATCTGTTCGATGCTCAAATTCATTTGCAATAATCGGGGTATGGCATCTCTCCTGGCAAGTTCAGCCCGTTCAGCCCGTTGGCGTTCTTGTTCAGCCCGTTGGCGTTCTTGTTCAGCGTTGCGGGAAATTTCTGTATAAGTTAAAAACCGTTCTCCATCAGGGCGATATAGCTGCAAACCCTCTGATGATGGAACAAACCGAATTTTTAACAGAGGACTCACCCAATCTGCCATTTGGGGGATGACATCTAAGCCATCTTCAGAGCGTAACCAACCGTGCAAATTATTTTTCTCAGGATCGTAAATGTAGTATTCTTCCACGCCATAACGGTCATAGAAAAGTAATTTCTTATCCATTTCACTTTGGGTGTTGCTGGGAGAAAGAATTTCAAATACCACTTGCGGTGCAATTCCCTCCTCTTTCCATTGTTGGTAGCATAAACGATGTCTACGACGGGCTACGCCTACGCCTTTCGGTCTACCTAATACCACCATCACATCTGGGGCGTTAACAATTTTGTTGCGTCCCTCTACCGGATACCAAAATAAATCCCCGGCGACAAATACATTTGGATTGTCGGCAAATAGCCACTCTATATTTTGCTTAATTTTTACAATCCACCCAAACTCTATCGTATTATTAGCGATTGGTTGTCCGTCACTATCTGGGTAGATGACCTCTGGCTGGGTCGGCGGTTGGATTTGCGATACCATAGCTTCGCCCTCAGAAGGATATTTAATCGGGATGCTTCCAAATTAGCAGACTATTAAATATGTCTGCGGACTGAATCTGGAATAACAACTAACTAAAAGAGTACTACTGTTCTACTATAAACCGATTAAAGATAGTATTATTAAGGACTGTTTCATCAGAAACTCCCTCTTCGCCGCCCAATATGTCAGACCAACAGCTAGCAGCATCCTTGAATGGCCATCTCCCCTACCCCAGCCACAACAGCCAGAATACCATTCGGATTCGGGGTGCTAGGCAGCATAATCTGAAAAATATTGACTTGGAATTGCCACGCGATCGCCTAATCGTATTTACTGGCGTTTCTGGTTCTGGTAAGTCTTCCCTAGCCTTTGATACGATTTTCGCTGAAGGGCAACGTCGCTATGTGGAATCCCTCAGCGCCTACGCACGGCAATTTCTCGGACAATTGGATAAGCCGGATGTAGAAGCCATTGAAGGTTTAAGTCCAGCAATTTCTATTGACCAAAAATCAACGTCTCATAATCCCCGTTCCACAGTCGGTACGGTGACAGAGATTTACGACTATTTGCGGCTGTTATTTGGTCGGGCTGGTGAACCCCATTGTCCGATATGCGATCGCTGTATTGCACCCCAGACAATTGATGAGATGTGCGATCGCATCATGGAATTACCAGATCGCACCCGCTTCCAAATCCTAGCACCCGTTGTTCGCGGGAAAAAAGGCACACACCGTAAGCTTTTGTCAAGTCTGGCTTCTCAAGGTTTTGTCCGCGTGCGAATTAATGGCGAGGTACGCGAACTGTCAGATTCCATTGAATTGGATAAAAATTTTACCCACGCCATCGAAGTGGTAATTGACCGCTTGGTGAAAAAAGATGATATCCAAGAGCGTTTGGTTGATTCCCTGTCTACGTGTCTCAAGCAATCGGGTGGTATTGCGACCATTCTGGTGAGTCTACTTGGTGACGACGGACAAGAAAAAGAAGAAGAATTAGTATTTTCAGAAAATTTTGCTTGTCCAGAACATGGGGCGGTGATGGAGGAACTATCACCGCGATTGTTCTCCTTTAACTCACCTTATGGTGCTTGTCCGCACTGTCACGGAATTGGGACTTTAAGAAGATTTGCGCCTGATTTGATAGTACCCGACTGGGAAGCGCCAGTTTATGCTGCGATCGCGCCTTGGTCAGAAAAAGATAATTCTTATTATTTGGAATTACTCTATAGTGTGGGGCAGATTTATGGGTTTGAGTTACAGACAAATTGGGGCAAGCTGACAGAAGAACAGCAGCAAATTATTTTGTTTGGGGAGAAAGATGAACGAACCGCAGAGGCACAGAGGAAGCAGAGTTTTAAAGGCGCTATTCCAATTTTGCAACGGCAATATGAGGGTGGTTCGGAATTAGTTAAGCAAAAATTAGAGCAGTATTTAATTGATCAACCGTGTGAGGTTTGTAAAGGAAAACGGTTAAAACCGGAAGCCCTGGCGGTGAAATTGGGACAATATGGAATTTTAGAATTGACTACCGTATCAATTCGGGATTGTCGGGAGAGAATCGATCAATTCAAGTTGAGCGATCGCCAGTTACAAATTGCTGATTTAGTCCTGAGAGAAATCAAAGCTAGATTACAATTTTTGTTAGATGTTGGTTTAGATTACCTCACCCTGGATCGTCCTGCCATGACCCTTTCGGGTGGCGAAGCCCAACGAATTCGTCTAGCAACGCAAATTGGTTCTGGTTTAACAGGAGTTCTCTACGTTTTAGATGAACCGAGTATTGGTTTGCATCAACGAGATAATGGCAGATTACTCAAAACCCTAACTAAATTGCGCGATTTGGGTAATACATTAATTGTTGTTGAACACGATGAAGAAACAATTCGTGCAGCCAACTACATAGTTGATATTGGCCCTGGTGCAGGAATTCACGGCGGAAATATTGTCGCCCAAGGTGATTTTCAGGCGTTATTAGCAGCAGAAGATTCTTTGACGGGTGCGTATTTATCAGGAAGACGAGTAATTACCACACCAGCAGAACGCCGAGAAGGAAATGGGCGCAGTTTGGGAATTAAAAATGCCCATCGCAACAATTTACAAAATATAGATGTAGACATTCCATTAGGTAAACTTGTCTCCATTACTGGTGTGTCTGGTTCTGGCAAATCTACCCTAATTAACGAATTACTGTACCCATCTCTGCAACACCATTTAACGAAGAAAGTTCCCTTACCCAGACATTTGGATAAAATTCAGGGATTAAACGCGGTTGATAAAGCGATCGTCATCGATCAATCCCCAATTGGACGTACACCACGTTCTAATCCTGCAACTTACACAGGAATTTTCGATGCGATTCGAGATGTCTTTTCTCAAACAGTAGAAGCCAAAGCTAGGGGTTACAAACCTGGACAATTTTCCTTCAACGTTAAAGGTGGACGTTGCGAAGCTTGTAGTGGTCAGGGTGTAAATGTTATTGAAATGAACTTTCTCCCCGATGTTTACGTGCAATGCGAAGTTTGTAAAGGTGCAAGATACAACCGCGAAACATTGCAAGTGAAGTACAAAGATAAATCTATTTCTGATGTTTTGAGAATGACAGTTGAGGAAAGTTTAGACTTTTTCCAAAATATTCCCAAAGCGATCGCGCGTTTGCAAACTTTATTTGATGTCGGGTTGGGTTATGTGCAACTAGGACAACCTGCGACTACCTTATCAGGTGGTGAAGCGCAACGGGTAAAATTAGCAACAGAACTATCTCGACGCGCCACAGGTAAGACACTTTATTTAATAGATGAACCGACAACAGGGTTATCTTTTTACGATGTCCATAAATTGTTAGATGTGTTGCAAAGATTGGTAGATAAAGGTAATTCAATATTAGTAATTGAACACAACTTAGATGTAATTCGTTGTTCTGACTGGGTGATAGATTTGGGGCCAGAAGGTGGCGACAAAGGCGGAGAATTGATTGCTGTTGGTACACCGGAGGAAGTTGCAAAAAATCCCAGGTCTTATACTGGACAATATTTAAAGCAGGTGTTGAAACAGTATCCGGCGATGAAATCTTAGTCTTTTCAAAGTAGGGTGGATTATATAAAACTAAACCATCCTATCTCTAAATTTTATCCCTAGTTTGAGACTATTTAATTTTATTTACAGCAGTTTTCATGTATTTAGACCACAATTATAAGACCTAACCCCCAGCCCCTTCCCTTGTAGGGAAGGGGAGAAAATCAAAGCCTCTCTCCTAAGAGGAGAGAGGTTTGGAGAGAGGTCTATTTGTTGTTATATAATCTAAGCAATGAGGTAATACCAATGAAATTATTAGATGTGGTTGCCCTAACCGAAGACTTAGCAGAAGTGGGATTGCATCGCGGTCAAGTAGGAACAATTGTAGAAGAATATGAACCTGGAGTTTTTGAAGTAGAATTCAGCGACTTAACAGGAAAAGCTTATGCCGTAGAAACTTTAAATGCTAGCTAGCTAATGACTTTATATCATCAACCAATTGGTGGTAAAACATTATTGGTTTAACATACTTTTACCATCTAGAAAATCAACAAATAAACAAACTTCCATCAACGTGAAAAAACTTTCCTAAAGCCTCAGCTTGTTCTTTAGTGATTTCTAACTCACCATTAATTACTTTAGCAACAATCTCGCTCGAAGCAAGAATTTCTACCAAATCAGCTTGTTCCAAACCCTTAGCTTCCATCAAATGCTTGAGTCTTGAATGAGGTGTTGAAACATTAAGCTGATAGTGCTTATCTTCAAAATCCTCAATCAGTTTTACCAATAATTCCAACAAAGCATCTTCTTCAGGAGTTAAATCGGAACGAGAAAGCAGTTCTTCAACAGTCTCTAAAAACTTCTCGTTTTCCTCTTCTGTCTTGATAATCCGAGGTTGATGTTGAGACAGCAATTCGCTGTAAATATTTGAGTTAAAAGTAAGGGTCATTTTTCCAGGAATCTTTGTCATATTCGGCATGAGTTAAGACATATTTTATATAGATGACCTGCTTTTCATAGTTAATACTAGCAATTAAGCGGTATTTATTACCTTTGATGTTGAATATTATAAACTTGCTTACTGCTTCGGCTTGAGGATAAATAGTTTGAACTTCTAGTAAATTAGCCCAGTCTGCTTTACTAGCGGTTATGTACCAGTCATCAAGTGCTTCACAGCAATCAGCGTGTTTTTGGCAGAATTGTCGTAGCTTTTTCCGACTGATAACGTGCATTAATTTCTTATTTCGGTGTTTATCACGTTGTTCTGGATAAATTTTTTAACTCACCATGTATCTAATTATTTGTTTCTCCCTTTTGCCAAAATTGCTGTAATATCTCGCCAGGTTTACGATCCCATGTGTCAATATGCTCGTATATTAAATTATCTGGGTTGAGTTTATACGTTGAATAGCCATTAAAAAGCAACCCAGCTTTCCAGGGAACACGTAACACTCCCCGCACTGTCCATTTTGCTAAAACCGTATCTTCGGCTGACTGAGAAACTTCATGCACATCAAAGTAAATTTGGCTAAAAAATAGTCGGGCATGAAATCGCAAAGTCCAAAATATAATGCGATAGTTAAATTTGTATTTGAATGTATTCACTGGGTCTTTAAAATAGATATCTTCTGTATAAATTTGATATGAGATATCTTTCTCAAAAAGTGTTGGTAAATCCTCTTTTAGGGTCTTAATTACCTGTTCCACTGGCAATTTAAATTCCACGCGCCTTTTTCCTTAAAAATATTTTTTAACTACCTTTCCACTCATCTTCAAATAGAAAATGTTCTCTTGTTGCTCACACCACCTGCACTCAAATCTGACTGAGAACCTTTGTAGAGACGTAGCACTGCTACGTCTCTACATTTTTTACCAGATGTCTAATATCTATCCGAAGGATAATTGCAATTTTAAAACTATCTATTAGTATATATTTTTACGAAAAACATTATATATCATAACCATCACCAACAAAAAGCACAACAGATGTCTGTAATAGAAGTGACTTGGAAACACGATTATATAACGACTAATGGGGTGAAACTACACTACGTTACCCAAGGTGAAGGCCCCTTAATGTTGATGTTGCATGGGTTTCCTGAATTTTGGTACTCTTGGCGCCATCAAATACCAGAATTTGCCCAAGATTTTAAAGTAGTTGCTATTGACTTACGTGGCTACAACGACAGTGATAAGCCAAATCAGCAATCAGCTTATGTCATGGATGAATTTCTCAAAGATGTTGAGGGAGTAATTAAAGCTTTAGGATACCAAAAATGTGTTTTAGTTGCACATGATTGGGGTGGTACGATCGCATGGAATTTTGCATACACTCACCCCGATATGGTAGAGCGATTAATTATCCTTAATCTGCCTCATCCTGCCAAATTTGCCGAAGGCTTACGCACCTTCCAACAGTTGCAGCGTAGTTACTATATATTCCTCTTTCAACTGCCTTGGTTCCCGGAAGTATTTTTACAATCTTCAGACTACCAAGCAATTGAAACAATTTTTAAAGGTACAGCAGTTAACAAGAGTGCTTTCACTAAAGCGGATATTGACGCTTATAAAGATGCTGCGGCAAAACGTGGTGCCCTCACCGCAATGTTGAACTACTACCGAAATATTTTTCAACAGAGAATGCTAAATCAAAATTGGGGCGTTCTGGGAGTGCCAACACTGATGATTTGGGGAGAAAATGACACTGCACTCGGTAAGGAACTAACCTATAACACCGCAGCTTATGTCAGGGATTTTCAAATCAAGTATATTCCTAATTGTGGTCATTGGGTGCAACAAGAACAGCCAGAATTGGTTAATTATTATATGCAGAAATTTCTGAAGACTGAAGCTAAAGCATCAATTGATAAAGTATAAATACTTATCAAACCAGTGATTGCGAGTAGCGCCAGGTTTTTAAAAGATTTAATAGTGATTTAACATTGCCAGTTTTGAAGATTTATCCTTTAAAAATCGCCAAAAATCAGAATTAATGGCATTTGTGACATCACTTTTATTCATGTTTCAGATCACAACTAAGTTGTCAAGAGATAGATTGACCTTACGAAGTTTAATGAGATAATAGAGTTGTGAGGGATAGAACGGACGCAACTTGATTATTTAAGGGGGAAAATTATGAAACTCCAGCTATTAGCGGCTATGGCCTTAGCAACTCCCCTACTTTTCATTAGCTCGGTTAGAGCCGAGAATCCGCAGGACTTACAAAAGCTGCTTTCAACTGGGGAATGTACTAAGTGTGATTTATCAGGAGCTAACCTTAGTGGCGCTCATTTAATTGGTGCTGATTTGAGAGGCTCGAAGCTGCAAGGAGCAAACCTTGTAGGAGCTAACCTCGAAGGTGCTGACTTAACTGGTGCAAACTTGGCAGGTGCTAACCTAACATCCGCTTATGTAACCAATGTGAATTTGAAGCAAGTCAATCTCAACGGGGTAAATTTTACTCGCGCGACGATTCACGATTCTAATGTGTATCAAGCATCAATGAATGATCTCAATCTTACTGATGCACAAGTGTTTAACACTGGAATCGGGATTGGTGGAGAAGATGCCGAGATTCCCGATTGGAAATAAGCTCGACTCAGTAGGCAGGTTAAAATAAACACAACATAGATTTTTGCTGGTTTGAAATCAGACGAACTGGTTTTTTGCCAGCATTATCCTTAAAATCTGCCTATAGAAAAATAAAAAATGAAGCCCTTCTGCCTTGTACTGATTTTAAGATCGCAAAGGCAGAGGGGATTTCTTTTTGGGATTGATTGCTTCGCCAAAACTCAAGGTTCAACTAAACTGTTCGATAATTCCGCCACCTAAGACTTTTTCGCCGTCGTACCACACCGCAGCTTGTCCTGGGGTGATGCTGGATTGGGGTTCATCAAACACCAAACGCATACGGGAGTTTTCCAACGGAATTACCGTTACTGGTGTAGCCGTTGAACGATAGCGAATTTGCACTTTGGCATGAATTGGGGTGGATGGTTCGGCAATAGAAACCCAGTTGACTCGATTTACCGTGCATTCTGGCTGAGTTACCTTGGTGCGATCGCCTACTACTACTTTATTATTTTCTGCATCTAATTCAATCACATACAAAGGTTCGGCAGCCGCAATCCCCAAGCCTTTGCGCTGTCCAATGGTGTAGTGATGGACGCCATCATGCTGTCCCAAAACTTTGCCTGTGACATCGACAATATCGCCTATTTTGGGAGCTAAATATTTATCTAAAAATGCCCGCATGGAACCGTTACTTTCCACTAAGCATAAGTCTTGACTTTCTGGTTTGTCAGCAGTTTTCAGCCCGTATTCAGTTGCAATCCGCCTGGTGTCAGTTTTTTCTAGTTCGCCGAGAGGAAATATAGTTGCTGCAAGTAAATCTTGAGACAAATCATAAAGGAAGTATGATTGGTCTTTGTTGCAGTCAACAGCCCTTAATAATTGGTAACGTCCAGTTGTTTCGTCATAGCTAATTCGGGCATAATGACCAGTGGCAATGCGATCGCATCCCAATTCTTCACGAGCATACTGCACCATTGGCCCAAACTTCACCGTTTTATTGCACTGGGAGCAAGGCAAAGGCGTGATCCCAGCACTGTAACCAGTTACTAGATAATCGACAATATGCGTCTGAAAGAGATCCCGAATATCCACAATCTGATGGGGAACGCCCAGTTGTTCACAGAGTTCAGCCGCGTCAATCATACCTTCAGAGCAACATTGACCTTTGCCTTTCATTAGCCAAAGAGTCAAACCAATCACTTCATAGCCCTGATGGTGCAGGATAGCGGCGGCGGTGGAACTGTCAACGCCACCAGAAAGACCAACGACGACTTTTTTCATACAAAGCACGACACGATAGCTGCGTGGTTGTCCCATTGTAGCACATACTCTTCAAAGCCTTGCTACTAAAGCACTTCAGTTTTAATGTCACCAAGTTAGCGACACCGAATAGCCCGCCCTTAGACATCGCTATTCACTCCGTCATCTTTATCTAAAATTAGTTACAGATGTATTTTTTGCCACGTAGATGAGCTAACTTTACGTTAACGCTATATAGTTGCTACAACGGTGAACTAATTAGTTCCTGATGGAAATTGCCTAAAAATACTTTGACTACTTTCTAACTACTATGTCGAGAGGAATACCCAGTCAATTTATCCCATTTCAGATGCTGCGCCAAAGTTCTGAGGGTTGGAAGCCCACTATCAAACTTCTCTCCTTGTTAGTGGGAGGATGGTTAGTGCTGATTACTGAATCTACGCCAGCACAAGCACAAATCCATAACAGCAAGGTGCTACTGGCTCAACAAGCAGGTGAAATTTTACCGCCACCGCCAATAATTCCCTTTGGTCAACAGCCATCACCGCAGTTACAGCCAGTCCAAGCAGTACAGGACAATCAACTAGAGCAGAACTTTCAGCCCCCCCAACCATTACAAAACAATCAACTAGAGCAGAATTTTCAGCCATCCCAACCGTTACAGAACAATCAATTTCAGCCGAACTTTCAGCCCTCTCAACCTCCACAGTTTAGTCAATATAACCAAAACTTTGAGCGCTACTTAGTTTACGTAGATGGTAGTGATTCCCAAACGTTACAACAAATACGTCAGATTGAACCCAGTGCTTACATTCGCCAGTACCAAGGACGGAATGTAATTCAGTCAGGAGTTTTTAACAGAGTATCTAACGCTCAACAACGGGTTAGTGAGCTACAGTCACGAGGTATATATAACGCCCGGATTATCAGCTTCGGTAATGGACAGGAAATAGATACAGGTAATAGTAGAGGCTTGGTAGGCGATCGCAACAATATAATTGCTACTAGGTCAGTCTCTAGATATTATGTCGCCATTCCTACCACTTCCCAACAGTTACCTGCGATCGCAGCCCAAATTAGGCAGAATATAGCCCAATTTAGTCAAGGTTTAGGCCAATCTGGCGGAGTCCTTGAAAGGACGCAACCACGAGGACCACACGTAGCAGTAGGGCCTTTCCCCGATCGATTCCAAGCTGAGGAATGGAATAAGTATCTGCGAAATTTAGGATACCGTAATGCCAGGGTTTACTACGGGAAGTAAGAAAGAGGGGATTAGGGACTTGTACTGAGGGAAGCCGAAGTATTGGGGACTGGGGACTGGGGACTGGGAATTGGGGAGTAAAATTAAACTCATAACTCAGGACTCAGGACTGATGCAAGATAGGCAAGAACAAATTTCGCAAGTGATAGTGACTGCTGGGCAAATGCACGATGTTGAAAAGCGGATCTTCGCAGTGGGAATGCCTGTAGTTGCTTTGATGGAAAAGGTGGCGGGATTAATTGCCCGTCGGATTCTGGAGATCCTCCCAACTCCGCTTAAAAAAGCTGACTCTGTTCCTCCCAATACCCCCTTTTTAAGGGGATCTCGTGTTGGAATTCTGGTCGGCCCCGGTCATAATGGTGGCGATGCTTTAGTAGTAGCCCGTGAATTACACTTTCGCGGGTATGAAGTTTGGATCTATTCTCCTTTCTCTAAGTTCAAAGAATTAACTTCGCAGCACTTGCAATATGCTCAAAGCTTGGGCATTCCAATTTATCAAACAATTGAGCAACTGCCCGATTCTGATTTGTTGATTGATGGGTTGTTTGGGCTGGGTTTAGAAAGAAACCTGATTGATCCCATCGCCTCTGCAATTAATCAGCTAAATGAATTGTCTGTGCCGATTTATAGTATCGATTTACCTTCAGGTTTACACACCGACACTGGCGTTGTATTAGGAACTGCCATTCGCGCCACTCACACTTTTTGTTTAGGTTTATGGAAACTAGCTTTCTTTCAAGATCAGGCGTTGGAATATATTGGTAAAGCTGAGTTAATCGATTTTGATATTCCTTTAGCTGATGTAGAAGCTGTTCTCAAAGATGCACCCAGAATTAAACGGATTACACCAGCAACCGCACTTGCTACTTTACCTCTACCGCGTCCAGCAGTCACTCACAAATATAAGGAAGGACATTTACTGCTGATTTGTGGTTCGCGGCGCTATGCAGGTGGAGCAATTTTAACTGGTTTGGGTGCTAGGGCTAGTGGTGTAGGGATGCTTTCTATTGCCGTACCTGAATCCCTGAAATCTCTTTTGGTGTCACATTTGCCAGAAGCGCTAATTGTCGGTTGTCCAGAGACGGAAACCGGAGCCATCGCCCACCTAAATTTACCAGAAAAAACTGATCTGAGTTCCTTTAATGCGATCGCTTGTGGCCCCGGTTTAACACGAGATGCTACGCCCATTGTGCAAGAAGTAATTAAGAGCGAACGCCCTCTAATTCTCGATGCCGATGGTTTAAATATCTTGGCACAAATGAGAGCAATCCCCACATTAAAAAAACGCCAAGCAGTAACCGTACTCACACCCCACACTGGCGAATTTGAACGATTGTTTCCTGATGTCGCCGATGCCAAACATGACAGAGTGAAAGCAGTACAGCAAGCAGCCGCCCAAAGTGGGGCGATAGTGTTGTTGAAAGGGGCGAGAACTGCGATCGCCAACCCTCAAGGTGACGTTTGGATTGTTCCAGAAAGCACGCCCGCCTTAGCCCGTGGTGGTAGCGGTGACGTGTTAACTGGGCTACTGGGCGGATTGTTGGCGCAAGCAGCAACTAAACAGATTCCCATAGAAGATATTGTGGCAACTGCCGCCTGGTGGCATTCGCAAGCGGGTATTTTAGCATCACAAGAGCGTACCGAATTAGGTGTAGATGCGTTTACATTGACACAATATTTGATAAAAACTCTAATTTAGTGATTTTGTGAATATTTCTTTTTTATTAAATAAAAAATATGGGACAAAAAAACTTGTTTTGTGATGTAGATGATTTCTGTAAATAAGGGTAAAAACGCAGTGATGTTAGCTGACTATCGGCAATTGATGTATGAGGGAAGGCGGAGCCTTTTGGATGGCATTCCCAGTCTCCGACTAGGAACGAGGAGACTCCAGCAAGCTCGACACTTTTTCTAAAATCATTGCTACACTGTGGATTGAGACAGCAAGCCAGACATATCTAATAGTTGTCCAGACCAAACACTAGATTGTTCTGCAACTTCAGTGCGTGTTTTATCATCAGACAAAATATTATCAAAAATTAATCTCCATCGTTCTAGTTGAACTTGAATGTTAACTAGTTCTTCGGCATATTCCGGTTCAATTTCTGCTGCTGTCCATTCAATGAACCACAGTGTTTCATCTGTTACACTCTCAACAGCTGCTCTATAATCAGTGTTACAAAATGTTCTAAGCCTCGCTAAATTGGAAGCTATGTGTCCTAAGCGAGTTGATGTATTGTCACTTTGAAAACGCGCTTTTTTATCTAAATTCTGGTTTATATCCACCAATTAACTCCTGAGTGATTTTTTTAACTTGTTCACGAATTTCTGTTTCTTGAATAATCATCGAACGATTGTTCTGACTGGGACGAATGTTAATAATAGATTCATAAGCTATCGATTGGTCAAAGGGAGTCCAATCAGCACCCCAAATATCTCGCTGTCTACTACCATCTTCGAGCAATACTGCTTCACATTCAGAGTGTCTTTCTCCTCCTCCAGCCAGAATTTGTTTTTCAATGTCTACTGCAACTTTAATGTAAATTTTTAAAGTTTGCAGCATTTGCTCAACTTGTTCCAATGTCGCTCTTGTCTTGATAATCAGTACCAAAATTTCACCCCTACCTATAACAATCTTGGTAAATTTGCTAAATTGGGATGCTCCCTTCCCAGTCTTTGATCGGGAACGAGGAGAATCAGGGAGGAGATTCAGCCATTGACTAAATACCAACGCTGTAGCGCCAATCGTTGAATTTCGAGCCAGGGAATATTATGTTTTCGGGCTAAGTCTGCACAATCTTCATATTCGGGCTGGATATTTGCAATAACTTTTTCTGGCGATTGTCCCTTCCATGCTATTTTCACGCGTACCTTGCCATATTCAATTTCCACTTGTTGAATTTCTCGTTGTAAAACGGCGCGTTGCTGAGTTGTTCTCCGAATGCCCAAAGTTGTAGTTTCGCGGAATATAACCGCTTCACAACTGAGTAAATTTTCTGGATGACAAATCACAGTCAGCAAAATCCCCGGACGGGACTTTTTCATGCCGATCGCTTGGGTAAAAACATCCACCGCACCAGCAGCAAACAACGCCTCAAACACATAGCCGATCGCTTGCGGATTTAAATCATCAATTTGAGTTTCTAGTACTGATATCGTTTCTAAATTTGAGCTAGTATCTTCAGAATCACTGAAATTTGACTGTAAAGTTGCGCTTTCACCCAACCAGAGGCGTAGAATATTTGGAATGGGTAAATTTATGGTTCCTGCTCCCAGTCCTATCTGCTTGATAGCGATCGCAGGTGGTGAACCAAAATCTCTTGCCAAAGTAGTAGCGATCGCGGCTCCTGTTGGTGTCACCAGTTCTCTGTCAATGCCATTGCTATAAACAGGACAACCCCGCATTTCCCACAGCTTTAATACTGCTGGTACTGGTACCGCCATCTGACCATGTGCAGCCCGAACAGTGCCGCCACCAGTGGGGAACGCCGAGCAGTAAAGTAGGGGCAATCCTTCGTTATTGCTCTCAATCCCCAACCAATCCAACCCCAGGCAAGTACCCACAATATCTACGATCGCATCTACAGCACCCACCTCATGAAAATGAACTTTTTCAGGAGAAATACCATGCACTGCCCCTTCTGCCACTGCTAGCTGTCGGAATACCGCCAAACTCCAAGCTTCTGCCTGTGATGGCAACCCCGCTTTGAGGATCATTTGCTCTATTTCTGGCAAGTGGCGTGTGTGATCATGACTGTGGTCGTGATCGTGATGATGATGATGATCGTGTACTAAGTCCACATGGACTTTAGTCGCCTGCTGACCATTACGTTGGACAAATTCAGCCCTTAACTGATATTCCTGTTCAATACCCAACCCATTGAGTTTTTCAATTAAATACTCCACAGGAACACCCAAGCTTACCAAAGCACCCAGGCACATATCACCAGAAATTCCTGTCGGACATTGAAGATAAGCGATTTTATTCATAATAAATTAGTCATTAGTCATTAGTCATTAGTCAAGAATAATTTTTTATTCTCCCCAGTTCCCAGTCCCCAATCCCCAGTCCCCACTCCGTGTTATGGCAAAAATTTTCTCAGTTCATCCGGATAATCCTCAAACTCGCCGAATAGAGGAAATAAAGTCGGCGCTCTTAAGTGGCGCAGTTATGCTTTACCCTACTGATACAGTCTATGCGATCGGTTGTGATTTGAATGCTAAGTCGGCGGTAGAACGAGTGCGGCAAATTAAAAAGCTAGCAAATGATAAACCACTGACATTTTTATGTCCCTCGCTTTCAAATGTGGCAACTTATGCCTTCGTAAGTGACACAGCCTATCGGATTATGAAACGCCTGATTCCTGGTTCATATACCTTTTTGCTCCCAGCTACTAAGTTAGTACCGCGATTGGTGCAAAGCCCCAAGCGGAAAACTACTGGAATTAGAGTACCAAACCATACTGTGTGTTTGGAGTTGCTGGCAGCGTTGGGCAATCCGATTATTTCAACTTCGGCACATCTGCCACCAGATGAAGCAGATAATGACATGATTCGGATAGATCCAGAAATTGTTCAGTCTCGGGTAGAGCTATTTGACCGTTTGGATAAGTTAGTAGACATCATTATTGATGCTGGCGAGGAACCTACATATCAAGTGTCTACTATCTTGGATATGACGGAAGATAAACCAGTAATTATACGGAGGGGTTTAGGTTGGGAAGCAGCAGCAGCATGGGTATAAAAATTCCACTTCACAGGCGCACCTCTCCGTTTCGGAAATTGTGATAAAAACGACTCCAGTTTTAAAATTGTCATATTTAAAGGCGATGTCTACAACAGACGTAGCTGCCACAGTTGATATAACAGGATGGTGGCAACAGTCGGCAGAATAAGGCATTTGACAACTTTGATCAAATGGCGGGTACTCATGTCCCAGGATCAATATGGTGGCTTGTGAAAAAACCGACACATTGCCATAGCTGTAACTCTTTCGTATTTCCTATAGTTTTAGATATGAGCTTTAGATGTGAGCATTATATGCGGCAAGTCTTGATGGATGAATGCCCAAAGATTCACAAGCCAAGGACTGCCTTGATTGCTGTCTCTGCGTTGTAATTACGGTGCAATACTACTACCTGGAAAAGTCATGAAAGCTAACGTCGTCAATCTACCAAACTCTACACCCATTTTTGATAACCACCTTTTGACTGAAGAATTTTCAGATAGCAGCAGTAATACCCTAATTCAATTGCTGTGTGACGAAATGCAAGCGCAAGTAAAAGCAACCCCCAAGTGCGTAGAAGCTTTGGCAAAGCGCATAGCTGTAGAAGTAGAACGCATTTGCGATAAAAGCTCCCGTATCCAAACATCTGGGGAAATCAAGTCCTGGCAGATGACGTTGGGAAGACATCGGATGCAAAAGTGCTTACGTTACTACCAACTAGGTTCAAAACAAGGGCGGGTGGAATTACATAGCAATTTGGGTGCTATGGTTTACCGCCATGTAACTATGGCCGGCTCGGAGTTGGGCTTTGATGCTCGTTACAGCCTGATTGAAGATTTTTTACAAGCATTTTATATCGAAGCGATCAAAGCTTTCCGCAGAGAAAACGAACTACCTAATGATCACACGCCGCGTACTCAGCTGCAATTAGCTGAATATATGGCTTTTACAGAACAGTACGCCAAACGCCGGATCAATTTACCTGGTGGTGCAAATCAGCAATTGATTATCTTGCGGGCCCAAGGTTTTGCTCGTCGTCAGCCCCAAGAAACCACCGTGGATATTGAAATGGCGGTAGAGTCTGCTAAGGGTGAAGAAGCAGAATCTTACCAGCGTAACTCGGCGGTGCAACAGCTGCGATCGCAAATGATCGCCCAAACTAATTTCGATCCATCAGAAGAGTCAGAACGCGATCGCGTCATCACAGAATTGATGAAATACCTAGAGGCTCAAGGTCAATCTGACTGTATGAACTACCTCAGCTTGAAACTTCAAGACCTCTCAGCCCCAGAAATTGACCAAATTCTCGGTTTAACCAGCCGTCAGCGCGATTATCTCCAACAACGCTTTAAATACCATGTAGAAAAGTTTGCCAAACAACACCACTGGCAATTAGTACATCAATGGTTAGGTGCGGGTTTAGAGCAAAAATTGGGTTTATCTTCCCAGCAGTGGGAAATCTTTGTGAATCAACTCACCGAACAGCAACAGGAAATATTACAGTTAAAAACTGAACGGGAAAACGACTTGGCGATCGCTAAAACCATCAAATGCACCCCCAAGCAGCTACAAAAGCGCTGGACTCAACTTTTAGAACTAGCATGGTCTATCCGCAACGGTCATACTGAAGCTCAGACAGGTTGAAGTCCAAGGCGAAATCACTAAAATTTATCCAATCTAAATCCCAATGATTAGAGAGGTTAAGAAAAAGGTAAAGGGCAAAGAGAAAAGGAAAACTTCATTCCTTTCATATTTTCCTCAATTAGTAACTCGTTCCTGATCGAAATTATTAATACATTTGTATTTACTTAGTACGGAAGTACTAAAATATTCGGATTTTTACCTATTAATCCAACCTTTTTTAGTAAAAATCAAAAATTCATATTAAGCAACTGACCCTTTTTTACTACTTCTGTGAAATCCTATAATAAGCAGGACTTTTGGCAGAGGGATTAAAGATGGCTCTGACTCAAGGCGGACGGGCAAATAAGTCTGGGAATATTTTAGAAGGAAATGTAGAAGCAATCTTGAGTGGGCATAATTATTTCCAAGTCGGGAACTATGTCCAAAAAGAATTTATTTTAAATGCTGCTTTATTACCAAAACGCTATGGAAAAGAAGTTTATATTGGAACTGGAATTTATCATACCGATTTGAAGGTTGATTTTTATGTTGTTGGCTCACCGGCAATGCCATCTGGTTTAATTTTCGAGTGCAAATGGCAAGAAAGCCCCGGTTCGGTTGACGAAAAGTTTCCTTACTTGAACATGAACATTCAGCACTATTATCCTGCACCAACTATCGTGATTTTAGGCGGTGAAGGTATGCGAGAAGGCGCAAGCAAATGGCTGAAAGCAAGAGTTAATGATAACCATAATTTATTAGCAGTTTATAGCCTAGACAGATTCATTGCTTGGGCAAACAAAAATCTTTAAAAGAAGTAATTAATAATTCGTCAATCGCGCCTCTATTTTTTATGTTTGAGTTAATTGAACGCGTTGCTTTAATTTTGTAGGTTTCAAAATTGATATCTGTATAAATTTTTCTAATAAACTCGCTATCAGAATTACATACCATAACGTTGACACCACGACTTGCCAACTCTGCACAAGTGTCTCTTAAAAGTTCTTGGTCTTTTTTGCCGAAACAATTTTGACTATAAGCGGTGAAATAACTAGTGTCACTGATAGGATGGTAGGGCGGATCAAAAAATACAAAGTCATCAATACTAGTCGCATGATTTAAGACTTCTGTAAAATTCGCTTGTTTAATTTCTGCATGATTAAGTGCTTCTGAGGCTGCTTTTAGTAAAACCTCAGAACAAATATTAGGATTTTCATATTTGCCTAATGGCACATTGAATTTACCCTGTGAATTAACTCGGTAAAGACCATTAAAACAAGTCTTATTAAGATAAATTATCCGAGCAGCCTTTTCTATATCAGTACCACCAGAGTTGTTTCTGACACTATAATAATAATCTTTACCATGTCGGATTTTATGCTCTTTTAATAGAGAAATTAATTCTTCAACATGATCTCTAACACAACAATAAGTGTTAATTAAATCGGCATTAATATCAGTTAAAATGGCTGCACTTGGTTGGAGATAGAAAAAAACTGCACCACCACCTAAGAATGGTTCATAGTAATTTTTATAACTCTTGGGAAAATAAGGAATATATTGCTGTATCAACCTACTTTTACCCCCTGCCCACTTCAAAAATGGACGCGGGCTAGTTTCCTTGGGGATTTGAATTACCATTTACTTCCGATTTAACTGAAAATAATCACGACTAAATAAAGCCAATATAACCGACGAGCCATATTTTATATTAGCTGGCTAATTTTCCAGCCGCATAGATTACAATTGAGTAGATAAAGCATATCAAAACAAACGTAAGTATATAACAAGGCAGTTTACATTCAAATGTTTGACGGATTTTGGGATAACGTCTTTCGCTACCCCCGGTACTTAATTACGATCGTCTTAGGGCTGTTTCTAAACACCTTTGCGCCATTGGTGCCATTGTTGAAGCGCCCTGTCACTTTGATCGCCATCTTGGGTTTATTTGTGAGCAGCCTAGTCTTCCTGACTTTCACCCTACGGGCAATGCTGGGCTTGAGTCCAATCTAGACTAGCGCTATATCGGGGCTATGCCCCACAGACGGTTGCTTTTGGCGTTGCTCACGCTAAGTACTGTCTATCCAATTTGCATCTATATTTTGTCGTACAACCTCTCTGATGAGGCGAAATTTTTATGGCTACAAATCGTCGGGTTTCCCGCGTTGCTGAATTGATCAAACGGGAAGTTAGCCAAATGCTGCTCAACGGCATTAAGGATGACCGTGTGGGTACTGGAATGGTTAGTGTTACTGATGTTGATGTTTCTGGCGATCTCCAACACGCCAAAATCTACGTCAGCATCTATGGTACAGATGAAGCGAAGGTAGAAACAATGGCAGGCTTAAAGTCGGCCACGGGTTACGTCCGCAGCGAACTTGGGGCGCGGGTACGGCTACGTCGGACACCAGAGGTGATATTTCTCGAAGATCGCTCTATAGAACGCGGTAATAAGGTATTGGCACTGCTAAATCAACTTAACAATGAGCGTCCGCCAGAAAATCTGGTAGCAGTAGAAGACAGCACTGATAAAAATGATCAGGAATTCTCCGAATAAGTAACTAAAACAACAATGTAACTTCAGAACAATTAATCTCAGCAAATCCGCCAAACACTTTACAGACGTGACTAGATTGCGTCTGTTTTAATGTGACCATAACCTACTTCAGCGATCGCTAGTCCTTTTGTGTTTGTCTTCACTCTACTCCAAAAGGTTAGTAGCAGCAGCAACCCGGATTTCTGTGCAGATGCATAAATGCTGCTTGTCTCAAGTATTTTTATGTGTGCCTTAATTACGAATTAGTATTAATCCACCTTTCTACAGATGTGTTTCAAAATAAAACTGTGTTAATTAAGTGCTGAAACTAACCAAGTAATTAGGGTTTTACTTAAAAAATTGTTAACAGATGCCAGGGGAAAAGCTTTCATAGTGTACTTTAGCCGTTATGTTTTGCAACAGTTTATACCCCAGTATCTGACAAATATTTTTGTGTTGTTTACCCTTAGATAAATACCAGGAGTTCTAGATCCAGTTTTAAGGTGATTATTTTGATATTTAAGCGATTCCGACGACGGACTACACCTAGGCGATATCAGCTCTTCCCACCCACCAAATCTTGCCTAAAAACAGTAATGGCAAGACTTTCAGACTTGTGGCATCAAAGTTATACAGCTACCACAGCACGTTAAGTTGACTACTCGGAATTTTTTTTGTAAAGCGAATTTTCGATGAATGTCAGGATTCGTTGACTTTCTTAACATTTCTTGAGATAATTTTAGGAGATGTAGCGTCAAAATAAAAATAGTTCCGTATAGCAAACTACAAAATCTTAGCCACAAGTCTAATTTCTGTAATGTTTGTTCCTAATTATTAACGGGAACACTATCGTAAGTGTTAATTTGTGAGTAAAAAACATGAGTGTGAATACGGTGCCTTCTATCAATTACTACTCTCTAGATGTGATTCAAGACGAAGCACGCCGACTGGTGCAAAAGGGAATGGTTAGCAGACAACAGCCAATATATAGCCTCTGCCAATACATTCCAGCTAGAGAGTGGGTTTGCGTTGAATGTGAATTAGAGAAATGTGACTTTTTGTTGCGTGATCGCATTGGCGACCTAATTGGTCGTGAACAGTGGGATAACGACTAATCATGTTTGATTTCGGACTTGGGATTGGGAGTTTATTTTCGATGTGTGGATGTCACCATTAATGATTCAACACCCAATCAGGGGGATAATCTCTAATTTTGATGAGCATTGCCCCATACAGAATCTTGCGTTTTTCATTAATACAGAATCATTAGAGTCTGAATTTATACAACTTTTCAAGTAAAGAAGGCATCAGAATCATTTGATCTGTATATCTGATGCCAGGGCTTGAGTTTAGTATGTAAGTTCTGTGACGTTCCTACATTTATCCGAATAGATAAGTGTAGGAACTTCACTTTTGACTCGCAATTCTCAAACAAAAAGTCTGTTTGCTGTTCAAATTCAAAATCAGTCTTGAAAAGGTTGCTAAGTCTGGGTACCAAGCGTCGGGAACCTCCGCAAAATCTAAAATTTGTATAGTATTTTTTCTGAAAAAATCTCGAAAACCATCGAAAAATTATATTATTATCCTACTTGCTCTAAATACTGATTAATGTCTTCAATGATGCGAGTAAGTTCAGCTTCTGTAGTCAAGCGGATGTTGAGGTTGCGGACAGTCAGCAAAACTTTGGCGGCGAAGGGCGTTGGCCAGATGTTGGGATTACAGAAAATTTCTAAAAATACTTCACCCGTATAACGATATTCCAGGGGAGGCTGGGGAGTGACTTTACCGCCGCCAGGAGTGGGTTTAGCGGCGACAGCTTTCAGGCGCTCCATTAATTGATCCGTCGCTGTTTTTAATTCTCGTGCTGCTTGGGGTGAAAAACTGAAGGATACAGAACCTTCCAGGAGGTTCAATGTTAGAGCAGTTGAAGACATTAGGTTTTTTATTAAAGCTTCTTGATAAGTACTAATATTACCGGAAGAAGGGGTCTTAATTGCACTCTGATAGTTCCCTGTATCTTCTCTGACTTTTTCACTGCATCTGGAAAATCTCTCTCCTCAAAGGAGAAAGACTTTAAATTTTCCCCATTCCCGCGTCTGGAAGGGGTTCGGTTTTTGGTGGACTTTTCCAGATAACGTGAAAAGTCAGGTAAGCTAATCGGCATTTAAGTTGCATAATCAAGGCGCTCATGTTGCCTACCCCACAAGATGTTGAGAAAATTTTAATCTCCAAATTAGATGTGTTTTAGCTGATCTTCTGAGTATAAATAAAACTCATTAAGCTGCTCATACCAATTTAATGTGAAGTTGCATAGAATTCGATCCCCCCTAGCCCCCCTTAATAAAGGGGGAATCGGAAAAACATCTATCAAAGTCCCCCTTCAAAAGGGGGATTTAGGGGGATCAAGATATGTGCAGCTTCATAAAAAATTGGAGTAAGTACATTAATATCTACGCAAAACTACACGCGGTAGGGGCAATTCATGAATTGTCCCTACCTGAAAATCATTCTTTTTGGCTATTGTTTGCGTAAGTCCTGTACATATCACTGATGGTCGTCATCATATCTTTGAATACAATTCGGTATGACCTAAGTGGATATATAAATAACAAAATTAATTAAAATATTCCTGGAATTAATGCTAAAAATATGCTCTTATCTGTAAAGCTATTATTAATACCTGTCCAGCTTGTAGCTGCTGTTAGTTAAAAAGAATCTCAATAAATCGGTATAAAATCTAGAGACTATAGAGATACTTAATTCTTACTGCGTAAGACTTTGATACACTTTCTTTGTATTTATTTGTGTTTAGAGTTATACATTAGAAGTCATAGAACTTGATGTGATAAATTATCTATGACTTACGATAACCGCGCCGAAGTCCGAAAGGTTTTAATTATTACGCTACTGCTTAATCTGTTTGTACTAGGATTGAAAGCACTTGTAGGTTACTGGACAGGTTCTTTGAGTTTGCTAGCTGATGCCTTGCATAGTGTGACAGATAGCGCCAACAACGTTTTAGGATTAATTGCGAGTAAATTTTCTTCTCCACAACCCGATCGCGAGCATCCTTACGGACACCACAAATTTGAAGCAGTAGGCGCTTTAGGAATTGCCTCATTTTTAGGAATAGCCTGTTTTGAAATTCTGCAAGGAGCAATTGAGCGAATTCTCAAAGGTGGTGGTGAACCTGTGAGAATATCGCCACCTGAGTTGTGGTTATTACTAATTGTGCTGGGCGTGAATATTTTTGTGGCGTTTTACGAACGTGCAGTGGGTAAGCGAGTCGGTAGCTCAATTCTCATAGCTGATGCTACACATACCATGAGCGATATTTGGGTGACAATCTCTGTAATTGCGGGATTGATCGGAGTTTGGCTAGGTTATCAATGGATGGATTTGGTGTTAGCTTTTCCTGTGGCTTTGTTGGTATTTTGGAGTGGCTGGTCAGTTTTAAAAGAGAATTTACCTTGGCTTGTGGATCAAATGGCGATCGCACCAGAAGTAATTCATGCGATCGCTACTTCTGTTCCAGGTGTAATTAACTGTCATGATATTGCTTCTCGCGGTGTTCTTGGTCGTCAAGTGTTCATTGAAATGCATTTAATAGTAGATGCACCAGACGTAGAAACCGCTCACCACATCACCGAAGAAGTAGAAAGCCGATTAGAAGAACGGTTCCGTCCAGTGAGAATTTTAATTCACGTCGAGCCACCAGGATATAAGTCTGAGCAAATTAGCTTTGAAACTGGAGCAAAGTAGTCTGATCAATTCCAAATCACGCCCTGTTCTGATGCTCGAAAACCTTATACCTGTAGCAGATTACGAATTACCAATTTTTTTAACAATCAAGATTGAAGAAGAATTCAGAATCAAGACGCTCTCTACGAGACGCTAAAAGCGTAGCTTGCTTCTCTGAAAGAGTACGCAGACTCGCTTGCCGCCGGCGCTATCAGTGGGGGATTCAGACTCGCCACTTTCGCGCTTGCCTCTCGTATTTAATATCCTTAGACGAGCTACTAGATTTTACGGGCTATAACGTACATATTGACAGTTGTGTAGTCTTCAAGTCCAGGAACTTTATTCAGAAGGCGAAGCAATGGCATCAATTTGGAAGCTCCTTGAAGAGCATTTACAGTCTCGCTAACAATCGCAAATCCGGCTTGCTCAAAGGCTTGCAGGAACTCGCGGCGCTTGAGTTTATTGAGTCCAAGCTCATAGACCGAATAGCACTCGACTCCGGGATGGTGTTTATTGTAAGCTGCGACAACACGCACATCGCCAATAATCAGATGCGCCCACGGTAGCTTGATGGGCTGTCCGATTGCATGAAGTCCATGATCCCCAAAAGGGCTGTAGTAGAGTGGACTAAAACCAGTTATCAGCAAGCCTCCTTCCTTTAGAAGTCTTCTGATTGAGAGAAGAACTCTATCTATACCCATGATGTGTTCAAAAGTGTCTTTGGAAATGATGACATCAACCTTGCCGTCAAGTGTCGTCATGTTGTCAATGTCCAACTGATGAAACTCTATTTTGTTGGCGATATTTGGGAAGCGTTCAGCTACGATCCGCCGGGCAAATGTTATGCGATCGCTAATGAGATCAAGAGCAATCACCTGCTGCGCTCCCGAAATGGCTGCATCAATGGATAAAGCGCCATGTCCACAGCCGATCTCAAGGACGACTTTACCGGAGAAGTCGGGACGGCCACCGAAGCGCCGCCAGTACTTTTGCGAATCGATGATTTGTTGCTCGAAGTATTTAAGGGAGAGGGACTCATCTTCTACAGCAAAATTCTCTTCATCAAATTTGTAGTTTACAGAGGGATGTGCAAAAGTTTCCTTATTCATGTAAATTAAATCCTTAGAAGCGTGATAAGTCAAAGCTGAAATGACGTATTTACGTTTCAAACCTTTGCCAAAAAGAGATTTAGTCTAACTTTTGCGGAAACAGCCCAAGACAAGCAGATGATTATTAGGCAAAATGTCAAAACCAGCGTATAAAGGCAGGACAGTATAAATTCTTTCCACAAAACCAGACAGGATTTCATTGGCTCAGTTTTTTGTGTGGTGGCAAACACAAGCGTGTTTCATCTGGGTTTGCTCTATGCCAATCCTCGTAAATTGGCGAAGGTATTCTAAGTTGATACACTTTATAGAGATGCCTGTTTTATATTGATATTAACTCTTACAAGAAGCAACCAAGTTAGCAACGATCGCAACTAGTTCTCCAGGATCAACTGGTTTAGCGACATGAGTTTGAAAGCCCGCTTCTAGGGCGCGGCTACGATATTCGCTATCGCCATAAGCAGTTAAGGCGATCGCGGGGAGTTTTCCCCAAATATCAGGCTTCAAGGCTCGGATTTTGCGGATGAGGGAGTAGCCATCTTCACCAGGCATAGCAATATCACAAATCAAAATATCTGGTTGCAACTCAGGTAATACTTTCAATGCTACCGCCGCCGATGCAACTGCCATGATGGTGGCTCCATCAGCTTCTAACACAGTCGTAATGTAAAAGCGGCTATCGTCATCATCATCAACTACGAGGATGTTTAAGCCAGCAAGGGGAAGAGCAGGTTCCATAACATCTCCATTAATGTTGATCAAATAAAAGTTATTTCTAACGAGCTGCTTGTTCTTTTCTCAGTAACCATACCATTGGTAATTTTACTGCGATCGCGCCTACTTTCCTAGACAATAACTCAATTTGTGCAGCCATCATCCAATTTGCGGCTAATTGTTCGCTGGCATTTATAATTGACTGGATAAAATTATGTTAGTGTTTAAATTTATTTACGCTTAAAAAATTAACTTTAACGAATAGTTGGAATTACCGAATAATCTTGCTAATTACTGACTGCTTTATTACTAAAAGGTTTGGATTTTGGTGAAGGCTTTAAAAATTAAATGTAGTAATAAGCTATTCCACCTTGAACTTGCATAATTATGGCGGGCAAGACTTCGGCGTAAGCGCTCAGTCGAATCCTGCCTGCGCCACAAGACTTTGATTAAATTTAGATATCCACGAAAGTCAAAAAAAATAGACAATACCGAGGCTTAAAACAAATTAGGTCGGCATTGCCATTTTTAAATACACTAGCAATCAGGAATCAAGAGTAAATACTCAAAACTTGATTATTCCCACTCAATGGTTCCAGGCGGCTTAGAGGTGATGTCATAAACCACCCGATTCACCCCTTTCACCTCATTCACAATCCGAGTGGAAATCACTTCCAAGACATCGTAAGGCACTCTTGCCCAATCAGCAGTCATACCATCTTCACTGGTAACAATCCGCAAAACAATGGGGTAAGCGTAAGTACGTTGATCCCCCATAACGCCAACACTACGAATTGGCAGCAATACAGCAAACGCTTGCCAGAAATCATGATACATACCGCGTTGATTAATTTCTTGCCGCACAATCAAATCGGCATCGCGCAAAATGTTTAACCGCTCAGATGTGACTTCCCCCAGAATGCGAATTGCCAAACCAGGCCCAGGAAAAGGTTGCCGTTGGACAATTTCTTCTGGTAAACCAATGGAACGCCCAACTTTGCGGACTTCATCTTTAAATAGTTTCCGCAGTGGTTCCACCAATTTAAATCTGAGGTCTTTGGGCAAACCGCCAACATTGTGATGACTCTTAATTTTCACCGCTACCCGCTCACCACTTTGGGGATCAACGTTGGTGTCAGCAGATTCGATCACATCTGGATAAAGAGTCCCTTGAGCTAAGTAATCAAAGTGACCGAGGCGCTTAGATGTTTCCTCAAATACAGCAATAAATTCGTGCCCGATGCGGCGGCGTTTTTCTTCAGGATCTGTGATGTCAACAACTCTAGCTAAAAAACGATCGCGAGCATTCACATACTCTACAGGAATGTGAAACTGCTCTTGGAACAGCTTTACCAATCGCTCTGGCTCATACTTTCGCATAAAACCTTGATCGATAAATACACAAGTCAGTTGATCGCCAATGGCTTTATACAGCAAGAAGGCCAGGGTAGAAGAATCCACTCCCCCAGACAGCGCCAATAGCACCCGCTTTTCACCAACTCTGGCGCGAATTTCCCGAATTGCATCTTCGACAAAAGCGGCTGTTGTCCAAGTGGGTTCGCAATCGCAGATGTGATAGACAAAATTACGAATTAGTGCTATACCGCCAACAGAATGCACCACCTCTGGATGGAATTGAACGCCGTAAAGTTTCCTTTCGTGGTCGGCGATCGCAGCACAGGGGGTATTTTGTGTATGTGCCAGCAATTCAAACCCTGATGGCATTTGGGTAACTGAGTCTCCATGACTCATCCACATGGTGGTGCCATCTTCGACATTAGTGAGCAAATCTGTGGGATCATCAATATATAATGAGGCTTTGCCATACTCAGCTCGATCGGCCTTTGCCACTTCCCCACCGAGTTGGTTCACCATCAGCTGCATCCCATAACAAACACCCAAGATGGGTATTCCCAAATTCCAGATTTCTGGGTCACAATGGGGAGCGTTATCACCATAAACCGAACTCGGACCACCAGAGAGGATGATTCCCTTAGGATTGAGTTGGCGTAAATGTGCAGAAGTAGTGCGATAGGATAAAACTTCCGAGTATACTTGAGTCTCGCGGATGCGACGGGCAATCAGCTCGGAATATTGAGAGCCAAAATCGAGAATTACAATCAATTGGCGATCAAGTCTCCCAAAATTTTCCAATGTTTGGGGCGCTTGTTCTGTTGGTAGAGTCACCGCTGTGTTCATGACGGGAGAGTTATCTCTGTTAAGGATAAATAGATGCTTTGTGGTCTATGGTGATGTTATTATTCAGCCTGGATAGGCTGATAATGGTCTAGAAAGCGTTGACAAACGCGAGTTTATGTGCGTTTGTCAAGTATCGGAGTGGGAGATGGTATTAAAAGGATAAATCTACCCTAGAGTGGTTACTGAAGGGATTATTTATTTGGATTGTTTACGATTATTCATAATAAATTAACATAATTTTTCGATCAACAGAGCAGCAGTTTTACTCTTCACGATAATTTTGCGATCGCGATCAAAAAGAATCGAGCCACAGACTGTAACTCTTGTGCCACTTTCGCTATGACTTTGAATGTATTCTTGGGAACGAACATCGATAGTTTCTGCGATCGCACTGTAAACTTGATTTACCCAATCACTACCAGTTTCAGCATCGATGGATTTTAGGTGTGTTAGTGCTGCTTCCGCAGTCGCACTATTAAATACAGCTTGGATATCTGGTAATTTTAAACCTGCGATCGCACAGTGCGCTGCCAAAATTTCTCTACGTCCATCAGCCAAGTAGTGATGGGTGTGAAAAATCCCTCCAGCCAGTTTCATCAGCTTCCCGTGATAGCCAAATAATAAGATTTCTTTCACACCTAGCACATCAGCTTCTACCAACATTGGGCCAAGCCAGTTAGCAGTTTTGACCAATTGTTCAGGATTAATCCCTAGTTTACGCGCCAAATCTAGGCCATTTTCCCCGATACAGAATACTAAACTTTCAAAACGACTGGCTTTATCTTGTAATTGGTCCCGAAAAACTGCAAGCTGATCTGGTGTACTTAAGGGTTGCGAAATGCCGGTTGTGCCTAAAAGCGAAAGTCCTTCAACCACACCAAAGGCAGAGTTTGAAGTGCGAATAGCTAGCGATCGCCCTTGAGGTAAAATAATCGTCACCGTGATTTTTTCGCCCGGTGCTAGTATCCGTTGCAAATTCTCTTGCAACAGCCTTTGAGCGTAAGCATAAATAGCCGGCTTGTCATCAGCATTTAATTGCCTACCAATTCCTTCCCCACCTTTAATAATTATTGCTTCTCCTGCTTCCCGCCACTCCACCAATGCCCAAATCGGTGTATTTTTGGTCAAATCGAGATTATCACCAGGATCGCTGCGGGTAATTGCTAAAGCTGTATTCTCAGATAATCCTGCTACCTGTTCAATGGGGATTTCTACGATTTGAGCGGGTTCAATCAAATCTATAGATGCTATGGTTAATGGTTGGCGATCGCGTAACCAATGTAAAGCTGCAACAGCAGCAGCACAGGCAAAAACCGGGAGTGTGTATCCAGAACGGGACATTTTTTAAATTTAAAAGTCAAAATAATTTTAGGCTGTGTCGCCGTCTGTGACTTGTGGCATTGACTCAATTAGTGCCCTCAGCACCTTATTGACCGATTCTGGTGTTGTAAAAACTTGAGCTACATCTTCATCTAAAACCACAACTTTTAGCAGTTGCTTTCTACTTTTGGCAGCGAAATGGTTGGACTTCGCCTTTTTATAATCAAAGTGGTACTCAGCTAGAAGCTCGTCATCTGAATTGTATGACTCCTCAAAAGGCGTTTTGTTCATAATCTTCACGCTCCCTTCGAGTGGCTAAACGGGCACTGATAATGCGAATGGTAAGCTGTTATGTATACATCTTGCACAATCAGGGCGGGCAAGATGCCCACCCCACAACCATTTTGAAAAAATATTAATGCAAATTAAAGGCGCAACAGCTTATTAGAACGTTCGGTGAAAGAAATTAATAGCAAACGATTGTTTTGGGAGTGCCCAATAATAATCTCTCGCTTCTCACCCACTGAGTGAGCTTCATCATCAAAAATAACTGCTAGTACATTATCAAAGACGGTCTTAGCTTCTTCAAAGCTAACATCATGCTTTGTTAGATTAGCTGTTGCTTTTGACTTATCCCACTCAAACTCCATGTCTAAATCATAACTGAGGTTCCAAATGCGCGTTGACTATTCCGGGGATCATACGGCTCTTTTCGTGCGTCCGCCGAATCGACGAACATAGCGAGAACCAATTGCAGCGCAGTTGTTCGGCTGCATTCAAGCTCCAACTATGCCAACCATCTTATCAAACTAGGCGATCGCTCTATCACAGTCGTCCCGAGTCCTACTCACTGAGCAAACTGCTAGCTTGCAATGGATACACATGGCGTAAGCTTCGCCAAGCCTGAAATGGTTGATCGTCAATCATTGCTTCTGGCTTTGAGAGATAACCGACGAAGCAATCCTCTAGTCCAAACTCTTTTGCTGAAGCACGAGCGTAATTACTGCCTCCACTGCTCCAGCAGTTAGGTTCACGTAGAAATAACTCTAAATCAACTAACCAGTCTATTGCTGCTTCAATTCCATCAATGTAAGTGTGAAAAACAGCAGTTTTCAGCATCTCCTCTGGTGCATTGGGATAAGCTTGGCAGAATGCCTGTTTTGCCTCGCTGCCCAGGTTGCTACGTTGTAGCAAGGTTCGTACAATTTCCCAACGTTGTTCTCGACTGAATTGTTTTGGCGTGTTCGCATCCTGTGACTGTTGCATCTAAGCCCATCCGATAAACCTAACAATGTAACCAGTTTGTCTTAACTGCGATCGCCATACTGCTCTATGCTAGGAATTACGAATTACGAATTACTTAGATTCCTACTTCTGATAATAGAGTTTCCATAGCTGACCAAGAAATTCCTTGTTGAATATAACGCGGTGCTTCAGGATTGTAAGGACTGGCTACTCTGTCAATATTGAGAATGTTTGCCCCATCTGGCATAACTGGTACATCTGCATCAAATGCCGTAGGACGCATCAAAGAACTGGAAAAGCCTTTGAAAATAGCAATTGTATCTTGCTCATCAGCAATTTCCACCGTTACAAGTAAGACTTCTTTGGTGCGTTTAGCAGTGTATTGTTCCAGTCGTTTGCCAATGGAATCCATTTTTTTAAGAATAGGGTTACTGTGGTGTGGCCGAGCGCCCCTGCTTGCCCAGCTTAATCAGAATAAAGTAGCTTAAGTAAAGCACATAAATTACTAAAGCAGTTATGCCAAGAAAACCTAAGAACTCAGCCTTACTATTAGCATGGAAATATTCTTTGAATAGCAACGGAGCCTCGAACCAGACCTGACAGTAGGAAGTTTTCAGCACATTGCCAGAAAAAGCACAACCCAAAAAAGGGATAAAGGCGAGTGTGCCCAAAAAACAATAAACAGTTGTTGCCCAGCGCCAAGAGGCAAAAATAAATTTCAAAGAGCCACTCGTTTGATACTCAATTTCATCGTTGAGATCCACCCAGAACCACAGCGAAATCGGGATCAAAATTCGAGCCATCAACCCAGAGATAAAGCTAACTGGATACTGAGCAATCATTAAGTAAATCGTGATTGCCACCAGAATTGATATTCGCCAGTATATAGTTAATAACCGTTGTATGGCTTCCGCTTTTTGCACAAATGCCCAAATTAAAAGAATTAGCGGAATAATTACCAAGAATAATACTGTCAGTCGGTAATCAATCCAGACGAAAGGGCGAAACCAAATATTATAGTCCATAGTTTTTCTCAAACAATAGATCAAAAAGAAGTCAGAAGTCAGAATTAATCAAGTGGCGTTTTATACCACTACCTGATTTTTATTCAGGAGTCAGCCGGACTCCAATTCATCCTGAATTCTTCTTGATAATAGTTTAATCAAAGCCCAGTGGCTACCTCAAGGCAATACTTTGACTTCTTTGTACAAGCAAGTGGTTTGCCAACTCATAGTATTTGACAAAACTGTGGGGGTGAATAATTAAAAGTTTGATTTATTCTTGTCTAAGTAGGTAGGCACAATTAAATATACAATAAAATTCTAGTTCGTAATGAGCGATGAATCGCTCATAGCAAGGCTTATCAGGACTAAAGTCCTTACTACAAACTTGAATTTATTTATGCCTATAGCGGTTCCCATTCAGATGCGGTACAACATTACATCACCAGATGTAGGGGCACGGCACTGCCGTCAATACGTTAAAAAAAATCTTGTAGGAAACCTTAAAGGAATTTTTAGAACTTATTGTTTTTGCCAAACCTCAGAGAACAGCGAGTTAATAGTGAAAGCGTCATCAACTCACCCTCATAAATTGGCGCAGGTATTGTTGTAGTACACATAATTTTATAGGGGGGTAGAAATGTACGCCCCTATAAAATTAACTTGTTGTTTAATTTATGAAAGGCGGAGCTTCTGCCTTTGGGAGATACATCTTGATTCAAATAAGGGATTTATTTTTTGTCTCCACAACAAAAGGCTTGAAAGCGGAGGACGCAGCAAATCGCCAATGTCTTCCGCTCTGGGCATCTTCTTTGGTTAATCCTAGTTGCTTGCTGACCAAACAACAGAAAATTCACTTACCTCAATTCCTAGTCGTCGTAAACCCGGCATTCAATTGCATCTGGGTTGTCATCACAATACTGTTCTAGAGAATTTTTTGGCTTGCTTTGACGCTTGTGGGAAGCTTCGGCTTGCAACTCTTCTACTGCATCCCAAGCAGCAGCACATTCTGGTGAGTTTCCACCGTTAATATCACAGACAGCACGCGCTTGTTCCACTTCTTCTTGGATTTTCTCTTGGATGTCGCCTTTTGCTGTTTCTTGGATGTTGGTCATTGCTTTAGTCTCGTTGTGTGTTGTTAATACTAGTATAGAAAAAGTTCAGGAATGACAGTTTTTGACTTGATTACTAACCATTCTAACCATTTAGCCGATCATTAACTTAGTGTTTTCGGCTATTGATTTATAACCAATACAGCAAACTAGCGTATTTTTAATGGATTTACCTTTATTTTTTAAGATTTTGTGCAATCTGTAGCATAGATAAATAATCATACAATATATTTAGATGCCTATATTAGGGAATGACAACCCCAACTTCTTGGGATGGAGGAGATAAAGGGCTGGCATCAATTCTAGTAAGATGCAATTCTTCCCAAAATAAACAATAAAACCTACTAGCCCAAAAAGATAAAGAAGCTCAAAACTCATGGCAGACCAAATGCAGTGGGCAAACGCCCTATCAACCCGTCATTCTTTGGAAGCGGCTGTTACAGATGTGGTGGAACGAGCTGTTTCATCGTTAACAGCACCTGCGGATCTAGGACTGGTATTCATTTCGTCTGCTTTTACGAGTGAGTATTCCCGACTGTTACCCTTGTTAGCTGAGAAACTTTCTGTGCCTGTGCTAATTGGCTGTAGTGGTGGAGGTGTCATTGGGACGACAGTTAGCGGAGATACCCAAGAGTTAGAATCCGAACCAGCTATTAGCTTGACTTTAGCACACCTTCCAGGAGTTAAGGTTCAAGTTTTTCATGTTGTTGCTGAAGAATTACCTGACTTAGACAGTTCACCAGATGCTTGGCTTGATTTGATCGGTGTGCCAGCATCACCAACACCCCAGTTTATTTTGCTGTCTAGTTCTTTCGCCTCTGGAATCAACGATTTGTTGCAGGGGCTGGATTTTGCTTATCCAGGATCGGTGATTGTGGGGGGACAGGCTAGTGGTGGGGGTATGGGTGGCCGTGTTGCCCTATTTTGTAACGATGCTAGCGGTGAGGAACACCAAAGTCTGTATCGAGAGGGGACTGTTGGTATAGCTTTGACTGGCAATATTGTTTTAGAAACGATTGTAGCCCAAGGATGCCGACCGATTGGCAAACCATTGCAAGTCACAAAAGCCGATCGCAATATTATTCTGGAGTTAGATGAGAAAGTGCCTCTAGTTGTGTTGCGAGATTTGATTGCTAGTCTCAGCGAACAAGAACGGATGTTAGCACAGCATTCTCTGTTTGTTGGTGTGGCAATGGATGAATTTAAGTTAGCTTTGCAGCAAGGGGACTTTTTAATTCGTGGTATTCTTGGGGTCGATCCAACAGCTGGAGCGATCGCAATTGGCGATCGCGTTCGTCCTGGGCAAAGGCTGCAATTCCACCTCCGCGATGCCCAAGCCTCTGCTGACGACTTAGAATTACTCCTCCAAAGTTATCAACACCAACGAGAATCTGAACCCTCTGCCGTAGCTGCTTTAATGTTTGCCTGTCTAGGACGAGGTGAAGGACTCTATGGTAAACCCAACTTCGATTCTGAACTATTTCAGCGCTACCTTAACGATATTCCCGTAGGTGGCTTTTTCTGTGGCGGTGAAATCGGCCCTGTTGGTGGCAGAACTTTCTTACACGCTTACACTTCAGCATTTGGAATTTGTCGCCAAAATCAGTAATGAGTACTGAGGCAATTTTCGATTTTGAATTTTGGATTTTGGATTGAAATAAAAATCTAAAATCTAAAATCTAAAATTGAATGACTCCTAACTCCTATCAAGCAAAAGTGTGGTGTTATTATCAATCAGAGTCAAATTTTCACCAGTGGCGATCGCTGAGTTAGACTGTGATGAACCATAAGTCTCAATGTAGCGCCGCACTTCTAGGGGAAAATGAGGGTAATCTAATACTGCATCTCCATCGGCAATAGTTGCCCAGAAGTCACGCAAACCAGGAGCTAATTCTTTTGCCTGTGATAATGGTAAGTTTAATGGAGAGTGAGTTAGTAACTTGATTAGGAAGGGGAAAGAGCGATCGCCCATCCACCGCCTTGATGACTGTTGCAAGTCGGGGAACTCAGGGACTGACTCTACCCGATGGGATAAAATTTGCAACGATTCTTTACCTTGATTATCCCGATGAAACTCTAGCACCCGATAAGGGTGAGGATAGCTAACTAAAGAGCCAGTGGTAATATCATATACTCCATCTGAGTAAGCAACATCCTGAACGTGCAAATGCCCAGTAAACACTAGCTTGACTCCATAGCGCCTCAGCAACTGCAACAATTCTGCTGAATTGGACAACATATAGCGATTTGCTAGTGGATGGTTCGATTGATTGGGCAAATGCTCGACCACATTATGATGCACCATCACCAGAACTAATTCATCACCAGATGCCGCTAGCACCTCTTCTAACCACCGTAGCTGTTTGGCATCCAAACACCCCACCTGCTCACCCTTGTCATTAAAGGAGTTAGAATTCAGTCCAATCAGCTTAACGCCAGGTAGCAATTGACGAATGTAGTAAATCTGCTGTGGGTCATCATAGCCAAAGTTTGTGTAATAGTAGGGAAAATCCGCAAAAGCAATTGATTGCTGATCAGCCAACAGCACAGGAACGTCATGATTACCAGGAACAACATACACCGGAAAAGGTAGCTGGGCTAAACATTGTTGTAACCAGGCGTGGTTTTCTGGTTCGCCGTGCTGGGTTAAATCTCCTGGTAACAACAGGAAATCTAATTCGAGTTGTGTTAAATGTTCTAGTACACTTTTAAATGCTGAGATACTGACTTCTACCAGATGAAAGCGGCTAGGATGATCCCAGATTGTATGGGGAAGTGCCAAGTGTAAGTCGCTGACTACCGCGAAACGAAAATTGAGAGTCATTGATTTATGAAAATGTTAAAAGCAGGGGTTAAAATAAGCCTTTTCCCAAAAGTATAACCCTTACTTTCTCTCGCTGCTGAGGAGTGCGTCTACTTAACATTTATATACATTAAGCCGCGATCGCACGCTATGGTGACGATTAATTTAAGGGCTAATCGTAACCATTAATCTCCAAAAATTATCGGAAATTTGATTGCGAAAAATTAATGAGCTTTTTGACAATTTAGTACAAGTCTATTTGTTCAGGAGTGGCGCGATCGCGAATTAACAGAATCAATATGCTTTCCTCACTTCTAAGCATTGAGTCAAGAATACAAGACATCCACGATAAAATAACTGAGCAGATCAGCAAGGAACAGGTTCAGAATCATGGCTCAAGCTAGTATTGGAATTATTGGTGGTAGCGGTCTGTATAAAATGGACGCGCTCAAAGATATCGAAGAGGTGCAAGTTGAGACGCCTTTTGGTTCACCATCTGATGCTTTGATTCTGGGGACTTTGGATGGTACGAGGGTAGCTTTTTTGGCGCGTCATGGCCGCAATCACACGCTTTTACCCTCTGAGTTACCGTTTCGCGCTAATATCTATGCAATGAAGCAGTTGGGTGTGAAGTATTTAATCTCAGCTAGTGCTGTAGGTTCCTTGAAAGCAGAGGCCAAACCACTGGATATGGTGGTACCAGATCAGTTTATTGATCGGACAAAAAATCGGATTTCAACGTTTTTTGGTGAGGGAATTGTTGCTCACATTGCCTTTGGCGATCCGATTTGTCAGAATTTGGCTGTTGTGTTGGCAGATGCGATCGCATCTCTCAATTTACCAGAAGTTACTCTCCATCGCGGCGGTACTTATGTATGCATGGAAGGCCCGGCTTTTTCCACTAAGGCAGAATCGCATCTTTACCGCAGTTGGGGTGCAACAATCATTGGGATGACGAATTTACCAGAGGCGAAGTTGGCCAGGGAAGCAGAAATTGCTTATGCAACCTTAGCGCTGGTGACAGATTACGATTGTTGGCATCCAGATCATGACAGTGTAACGGTGGAATTGGTCATTGGCAATTTGCTGCGAAATGCTGTGAATGCTCAAAAGGTGATTCAAGAAACTGTGCGCCGCTTGAGTGAAAATCCGCCAACCAGTGAGGCGCATTCGGCGTTGCAGTATGCGATTTTGACTCAGTTGGATAAAGCACCTGCCGCGACCAAGGAAAAGTTACAGTTATTGTTGCAGAAGTATTTGTAGTATTGGTAGTGAATGAGCGATCGCACCATTAGCCAACTGAAATCATCCAGGCGATCGCTTTATCTGAACAATCCCAACAGGCTTTTGTTGATTTGCCGATCAAATGGATCTTTATGGTAAAAAGGCAGCTTTGCTAACTCATCTAAATGTTCTGGCCGTATTTCAAGCAATTCAATAGCGTTACCATAAACCTGTTGCTTGACCAACTCAGTAAAAGTTATTTCCAGTTTTAGCTTGTCAATACTGACCTTGATAGAAATTTCCCAAAGACTCGCAATGCTCAAAAATCTTTGATTTTCCTGATCTTCAATCAGGTTTTTTGCTGTGTCACTGAGATTGAAACTGCCCTCAATAAACCATAAAAACGTGTGTGTGTCGAGCAGGAGCCTCATTGAGCGTATTCCTCAAAATCTGCCAACGGCTGATCAAAATCATCTGACATTTTTACTAAACCCCTAGCACTACCAAACTTGGGGCGTGCTTTTACTCCACCAAGCGGCACAATTTTGAAAGATGTCCCATCATTGCGGGTGATGATGACTTCTTCTCCACCAGCCGCCTCTTCAATTAATTCTGCTAGGCGAGTCTCAGCTTCTTTCAAATTAACTTGGTGCATTGTATAGTCTTTACCAGTTCTCTGGATTTGGGTGGTTTGCATCTATAAATTTATAATTGTATATGAGTATAGGATTAAATTATGGAATGTAGGTAGAAGGTAAAAATATGACAATTACTACCAACTTAAAACAACTCTATGAAACCGATGAAGATTTATGGTTAGAAGAAACTATTGAATTATTAAAACAAAAGCAGTTTCACCAACTTGATTTAGAAAACTTAATTGAGGAATTAATCAGTTTGGGAAAAAGAGATTTAGCTAAAGCCAAAAGTCTTTTAAGGCAAATTATTATTCATATATTATTACTCCAACATTTGCAGGTTGAATATGAAAGAAACTATCGTCATTGGATTGGAGAAATTAAAACCTTTAGATATGACTTAAATAATCATTTAACGACGAATTTAATAAACAAGTTACAGGATGATTTAGAGAATATTTATCAAAGTGCGGTTGATTTTGTGAAAATTAAAACCGATTTAACGATTTTTCTAGAAAAGTGTCCTTACACTCTTGCACAATTATTAGATGAAAATTATTTACCTTAAATATTTTCATTGATATCTCGGCTGGCAAGAATGTTGATGATGTAGCGACTCATGCTTGCGCCTGATGTCCTTGTCGAAACCGCTTTAGAATTTGGTTTACGAATATCTCCCCATCAATAGATGGCGTTTGGTCTGAAGCGAAGCTGTGCTTTAGCGATCGCTTTCTGCAATAATCCCTGCTGGATATCGATCTGTCTTTACCAACAACTTGAGGATTTAACGTTACACGGCGTTGATTATGCTGATTCTAGATGAGTGACCGAAATTTATTCGGTTCTTTCAGGGGGTTTCGCTCCAGTTGCAACAGCATGAACCCCATAAAGAATATCGTCACATCTTCGAGGATGACAAATCCATCTCTATGTTTAAATGCCTCGCGCTTGACAATTCGAGGTTGAACAGTTCCTTCGCAATACTCGCATCTATATCCATACATACGGCTAGCCTTAAGCTTCAGTGACTTCACAAACAGTGACAATTAGATAAATTTTTATATTAATTTCTGCAATAAATTATAAATATCCCCTTTATCACCTTCTTTTCGTAAGCCTACACCAACAACCACTTTATCAATTTCTACTTTGTAAAGTATACGATAGCGCTGACCAACAGCCCTAAGACTACGATAATTCATCAGCTTTCCAGTTAAAGGTTTTCCCTGTTTTTCTGGATCTGTTTTTAACTTATCAATACGTGAACTTAAAACTTTCTGGTGACGTTTATCTTTAATATTTTCTAACATCTCTAATGCTAGAGGTGTTAACTGAATTTCAAATTCAATATTATCAGACTGTGGTATATCAGAGTCCGAGTTTGAGTTTGGCATCATTCCAACTAATAGTTTCTCCTCTCTCCCCTTGAGCTATACTTTCTTGTAATTCTTGGGTAAATTCTTTATCAGATAAAATTTCCAGAGTTTCTAGTAAAGATTCATATTTCTCAAAACTAATTGCAGCTATTACTGGTTTACCATGTTTGGTAATAATTATTGGATCTTCTTTTAAATCGTCTGGTAAATCTAGAAGTTGCTCTTGTGCTTCTGTAATTGTTAGGTATCTTAGCATATTCTAGTTTATAAATACTAATTAACTATCATTATATCACTTGCTTGGAAAACCAACCTAAACCTAGTCCGATTTTCTATAAAAATGTTCTTACACTCTTTCAAAATTACTTAGATGATAATAATTTACCTTAAATATATCAGTCTTATCTGAGTTTTTCTGAAATGAAAGAAGTACCAACAGATGATGTGTACAATGATGCTCCCCCTACGCACAGTAAATTTTTGCTATAGTTTGGCGATCGCTTTTTGTAAGAATACCTGCTGGCTAATCCATTGGGCGATCGCGGTATTGTTCCATCAGCACCAACAAACGGCTGTAATCACTTTCCTGAATCTCGTAAACGGTCAGCAATTTATCTAAAAGAAGCTGCCCCAACTGTTTTTGCATTTGCCAGCCGCCACGATGCAGGGCAAGATACATGGCTTCTGTGAGGCATGACCAGGTTGTAACGAGAGGCTTTGCCAAACGCATCACTGCGATTTTATAAGCATTGTGCTGAGGCTGAGTGGGATCAACTAAACACAATAAGACTCCTGCATCGCACAGGATCATAGCTCTAGCCCTTGTTGCCGATATTTGTTGAGTAGGAGTTGCTGATAGTTGCTGACTGGTTCAGGTGGAGATACCTCTAGGGAATCCACAGCCTCAAACCATTGTGACCATTTTTCCACAAGTGGTTCATCAGGCTGACTCTCAGCAATTTTAACTTGATGTTTGTGGATCACAAAATCAATGAAATCTGTCACTTCTTGCAGGAGTGGTTCGGAAAGTTGCAGCAATTTTGCGATCGCAGTTTCACGAATAGTCATGATAATTGCCTTTTTCAGTCCTCTTCATTGTTACTCAAAGATTAGCCACGATAGCTGTATATTATTAAATAATGGAACACACCTCGAAGATTTACCAATGCAGTTAGTTAGTCGGGAGCATATAGCGATCGCTTCTGATGTGCGGAGTGGCAAGCCCTGTATTGTCGGTACTCGCATGGCTGTAGAAGATGTGGCAGTGATGAATTTAAAGCTAGGATATTCTTTGGTAGAGATTTCTGGTAAGTATGACCTTTCACTAGCATCTGTTTACGCGGCAATGGCTTATTATTTTGATCACCGAGACGAGATTGATCATCGCATAGCAGAAGAAGATGAGTTAGTTAAGGTACTGAAGCAAAATCATCCCTCACGTCTTCAAGAAAAACTGAGACAGTTGAGGAATGGGTGAGCGAATTCGCTTTCATCTTGATGAAAATGTCGATCCTGCGATCGGGCTTGGCTTGCGCCGTTATGGAATTGATGTCACAACAACCAATGATGTGGAATTACGTACTCAAAGCGATGAAGTCCAGTTAGTATTTATTCAGGAAACACAGCGAGTACTATTCACCCAAGATGCAGATTTTTTGATTATTGCAAGTTCTAGGCTCGATCATCCTGGTATTACCTACTGCAAGAAAGGAACTCGTTCAATTGGTGAAATCATTGAAACGTTGGTTTTAATTTATGAGGTGATGACACCTGAAGAGATGGTAGGACGTGTCGAGTTTGTGTCAAATGAAAGCAGTAGTGAGAGGCGATGTCTACGACGGGCTACGCCTACGCACTGTAAATCTATGCTGCTAATTGGCGATCGCTTTCTGTAAGAATGCCTACTGGTTAGCGATCGCCCTTGGCTTGTGTCGTTATCGAATTGATGTTTTTACACCTTAATATTACTCGCGGGTGTTGGACTTTCTTCTTTTGTTGGAAGTTGCAGGATTACCAGGAACTTCAGCAGTTTTTAGCTCAGAGACGGTAGGTTCTTGCTCATTAAGCAATTGTGCTTGCCCATCCCCAATGAGCTTATCCGTTTGTACCTCTTCAATAACTTCTTCAGAAATAACTGACTTCTCTGCTTGAGCCTTATCGGGAGTTTCTTCTTGACTAGCTAAAAGTCCTGCATACTTAATTCTTTCTAAGCCCACCTGAAATCCAGTATAGTCGTCAATTACTTTATTCATGTCAATATCAAGCTTGTAATCACGACGCAAATTTTGAATTTCGCTCTTAGTTGCTTCAATTTCCTTAATTGACTCATTCTGTATATTGCTCTCTAAAATTCCCTCAATCTCATCAAACAGAATAACGCCATCCTCACGTTTTGCAGAAATAGGATGACGTGCAATAAAGTCCTTCTTTAGACGGTCTATTTTTTGAGACAATCTTTCTCTAGTCAATTTCTGCTGGGCACTGCGCTGCATGACATTCAACTTCTTAAACAAAATTTTGAAGTTCTGCTCAAAAACTCGTAGTGCATGGATTTCACGCTCATTCAGTGAATTTCGTTCTCGTGACCACTCATTCACTACTCGAATAACGTTCCGAGCAAAGCCAGTCTTACTAATTTGCAAGCCAGGAAAGTGTTTTAAAGTTTGTTCTATAACATCAAGAATAGTTTTACCAGTCATATTGCTTGATATTAAATCTTCAGTCAAGAATAAAAGCTCCGCTTCTTCTACTTCAAGAAACTCTTGCAAATAAAGCTTTGTTGCTTTGATGCAAATTGGCAAGGGAATAATATCTTCTATTTCAAGTTGTGCAGTTACATTGTCAGTTACAAAACAGAACTCTTCTTTAAGATCAGCAAGTTGAAGAATAAACTTCTCTTTAAGCAAAGGTCTTCTATGTTGACCACCCTTACCTAATAAATGCTTCTTAGCATCATTGCCACTCTGATCACTATCTAATAAAACGATAGCTGCGATTTCATCAGCGTGTCTTCCACAAGCTAGATAGACCATGTAGGGAATTTGTGTGGCTCCTCCCGAATCAACAATCGTGATTTGGTTTAAATCTAAAGTTTCTAAATTAGATATACCCTTGGCTCGAAGATATATTGCGGCTCCTGCAATGAGGATTTGATCACCAATACCTTCGACCATTAAATTACAATTACCAATGAAAACTGTTTCGCCTATATGAGGCCCAATCGAAGATCTTAGAGGTTCATAACGGTTTATGGCAAAATCTTTGACTACGCGTGTTCCTTCATCCTCATTTCCCTTCTGCAAGACCCGTATACGGTCGGAATGGTTCTTATCAATTAAAAAAGGAGAGTGAGTTACGTAGACTACCTGAATTGGATGAGTTAAATGTGAGCCTGGTTGGGGACTTGCGAACAAGTCAAATATTCTGAGTAAGTCTTGTTGGGCTTGACTAGACAGGTAAGCATCTGGTTCATCCATCAACAGTATCTCAGTTTTATTTGGATGTGGTTCATGAGATCGGTACTCAATGTAGTAACTGAGAAAGTATTGTAATCCTTGGCTTCTCTCATCAAATGAATATTCAGTTCCTGTCCTATCTGTTATAGTAAAAACTAAGTCATAGTCTCTTGCCATAACTTTTAGACCGAATTTCCGATCTTGAACCCAATAGTTGGGAAAGTTTAAATTAATGGCTAATTGGCGATTAATCCTCTCAATAATTCCATTTGCATAACCTTGGATTCCATCTTGAATTGCTTTAGCTAAATCAAGTAAGGCATTAGCATCGACATCGGCAATTTTGCAGATTAATTTATAAGCTAAATTGAATCCTTTTTCTCTTCTTTCCTTGTCTTTTTCACGACCACGAAAACTTACTTCATCAAGTGCTGACATAATTGACTTCATTGCCGTAACTGCTTCAGAGTCAATTTCTTCCCTATTTTCATTGCTAAAAAGGCGAACTTTAGTAATTAATTCTGGATTATCGCTAAAAACATCCAGTTCATCTATTATTTTGTTTCTTTGTTTTCGATCCAGAAGTTCAAATTTTGTACCACCTGAATAATTCTCTTGACCCAACTGAACTAATTTTTTAATAGGAACGCTTGAAGGAAGCGCAATACTAGACTCAATCCTAAATGTTCTAGGAAGTAATTTGTCTAACTCAATAACCTGTTTTGCATTAATTGGATATGGTATATATTCTCCTCTTTCAGGTAAATAGAGCGTTAAACTATCAACATTATTGCGAAATATGAAAAAATTCTCAATGATAGTATTGCGATGAATTTCTGGGATAATTTTTTTTATGCTGTCCTGTTCAGGCTGCTCGAGTTCAGCCCATTCAGAACCAAAATCAGGATATTTTAATTCATTCTGTTTAACTGTAAAAAAAGGAGAATAGCGGCAAAAATCACTCCGCTCAATATCTTTGCCGGATATAGCCTTTTCAATAGCACTTAACAAGTGAGATTTTCCAGATTCATTTGCACCAACAATTGTTGTAATTTTGGGATCAATAGAAACTTGAATATACGGGTAATAAGTATCATCTATCATTTCCCAATGTTTAGGTTTTCTATTCTCTTGTTTTCTCAGGAAGTCGTCATTGAAGGATTTATAGAAGCGAATGAATACTGTCTTGAGATGCATAGGGTAAAATTTGATAGTACTATTGTGCTATTTGCGTAGCTTGCTCAGTTATAACAGTAGTTTGTGAGACATGTCATTACGCAGCCAAGAACAATTCAATAGATCAGTCTGCTGCATCACGCATCTGAATCTAATCTAAATGGGGTACAACCGGGATACGTGCAAAATGGGACACGATGCAAAGTTTTGTTAATATACTTGCAATAATGCAGACTTTGTGGTTTGGTTTTTC
>NZ_JBALEA010000093.1:0-24529 GCF_036917135.1 Nostoc sp.
CGCGGATGCTTTGAGGCTGACAAGATAATATTTTTAATCTCTAATGCCATTTGATTTGCGTTCTCTCATATCGCTTTTAGTCTAAACTCCAGTTACTACCAAGTAAGGTTAATATCCTTGATATTGCAGCAGGACCAGGAACAGTTGCTTATGGTTTAGCTTTATTTCTCCAAAGTAGTAGTGGTTTTTTTCAGATTCCGCAAATGCACATATCCTACTACTCTTTAGAAAAACAAGATGCTTTCCAGTTTCGTGGACTTCAGTTTTGGCGACGATATATAGAGTCGCATTTAACCACGGTGAATGCTTATTTCCGCTTTGTTACTACTGATATTTTTACTTGGAAAACTAAATCGAATAATCTACCCCAAGACTTTTTCGACTTTATCGTAATTTCCCACTGCTTCTTTATAGATAAAGCCAAGAGGGTTGAAGCTAATAATACTTACAAGCAAATATTTTCCACTAGCTTAAAAAATTCAGGTTATGTTCTACTAATTGTGCAAGATAAGAAATTATTCAAAATTTACGATGTTCACCAATTTGAGAATCAAGAGCAAGAAAAAACGTAGTGCATAAATTTCTGGCAGAATTGGAATTAGAGTTAGTCTGGTATAAATATCTCACCTCAACAGGTTCAAGAACATCTTTATCCGGCATTGAATTTGGTAAGTTTGCTCGAGAAAAATTACCAAAACAACTTTATATGAGTCAAATACTGCAAAAGTATTTTGGTCAGAAGCATCAGTTACACTATACATTAGATGATTATGTAATCTTGGCGAAAAAATCATGATATGCAGGGAAAGTAGCAAAGAATGTATTAAATAAATATAAGATATCTGAACTTTAATCTTGAATTTATAAATGATTTGCAACTCACAAACAGCAGAAGGTTGGCATGGCAAACTTAATTTAGTCTATGCCGATCGCCAGGGTGAAACCCAATTAATTTACAATCACCAACAAGCGCCCCTGAAAGTACAGCGCCCATTTTACCCAGAAGGGGAAAAGGTATGTCATAGCGTAATTTTACACACGGCTGGAGGAGTGGTGGGAGGCGATCGCTTATCCTCTAACATCCACCTCCAAACCCAAGCCCAAGCCTTAATCACCACGGCGGCGGCAAGCAAGATATACCGCAGTAATGGCCTGCAAGCCAGACAAACCATCCAAATGCAAGTTGACGCTGGTGCTTGTTTAGAATGGCTACCGCAAGAGACAATTTTATTTAACGACGCGATTTATCGGCAAGATTTACGGGTAGAATTAGCAACCGGGGGCAGTTGGTTAGGTTGGGAAATTACCCGATTTGGTCGCAGTGCTAGAGGAGAAAAATTCTTGCAAGGAGAATGGCGATCGCACACCGAAATTTGGCAACAAGATGTTCCCTTATGGATTGATCGGCAATATTTACCGGGTAGTGAAGACATTTTCCACAGTCCTCATGGCTTGGGTGGAAAACCAATTGTAGGTAGTCTAGTTTGGGTTGGTGGTGCAGTTTCAGGAGAAATTGTCGAAAAAACGCGAAATTTATGGCATGGGAAAGGAGAAGCGGGTGTTAGTCGCTTACAACATGGATTATTGTGTCGATATCGCGGTGCTTCTACATCTGAGGTGAGAAACTGGTTTATTGATGTTTGGCAGTTGCTGCGAGTTTCTTTCTTGAATCGTGGTAATTGTATACCAAGAGTGTGGCAGATTTGAACGAACCGCAGAGGCGCAGAGAACACAGAGGAGATAAGAATGCAACTTACGCCGCAGGAAAAAGATAAGCTATTAATTTTTACTGCTGCTTTATTAGCAGAAAGACGGAAAGGAAGGGGTTTAAAACTGAATTACCCCGAAGCGATCGCTTATATTTCTGCTGCCATTTTAGAAGGGGCGAGAGATGGACAAACTGTAGCTGAATTAATGAGTTATGGTACAACTCTATTGACGCGGGATGATGTCATGGAAGGGATATCTGAAATGGTGCATGAAGTGCAGGTTGAAGCAACTTTTCCTGATGGCACAAAGTTAGTGACAGTACATAATCCAATTCGTTAAATTTACTTTATACTCTGTTACTTTGAAGACGAAAGTCTTTTATAGACATTAACTAATAACAAGTATATAATTTAACACATAATCAAAAATGTACTGTTTGACTATCATCAAGCATAAAGGCAATGAATACAGGAAACACTGGCTTTACAGCAACCATTATAACCACTGCCATAACTACTGCCTTTGCCGTTGTAGCCGGAATAGTTAATCACATTATGTCTGGCAAGAGAGATAGAGAAAATCAGCAGACAACTGCATCGTTAAAATATACTGAGCAGCAGCTAGAAGAACTATATGGGCCACTTGCTTTTCTAATTTGGGAAGGTAGACGTACCTATACAGATTTAGCAGAAAAGTTAAGAGAAATGCGCGGTCAAAAACGTATCTTAGAATCTCTTCAAGTAGGAGAAAAAAATGGTTATACAATTTTACCCTTCAAAAACGAAGCAGAAATTAAATTATGGATTTTTTGGATAGAAAAAGATGCTTTTCCCCGCCATGAAAAAATTAAAAAGCTTTTGATGACGAAGACACACTTAATTGAAGGTGAAATACTGCTAGACAGTTATCTAAATTTTTTGAATTATCATAATTCTTGGAAAATGGAGCATCTGCGGTGGCAAGAACAGCAAATTGAATATTCGTGGACATCAAAAGTTGGCTTCCCATTCCAATTTGAAGATGATATTATTAAAACTTTTAAAAACCTTAAACGTCAACAAGCAAGCTTTTTAAAAGCTAATCATAACTTACGCAAAAATAGCCAAAATTACACGAAAATAGCCAAAAATATTAATTTATTGAACCGCCAAGATGCCCAGAATTCATAGAGTGTGCATAAGTCCTACTTAAATCAAATATTGGATTGAACATGATACCAGGAGAAATTATTACACTAGCAGGTGAAATAGAACTAAATGTTGGTCGTCCAACTATAAAATTACAAGTGTCAAATACAGGCGATCGCCCCATACAAGTCGGTTCACATTACCACTTTTATGAAGTCAACACCGCCTTAAAGTTTGACAGAGAACAAACGCGAGGAATGCGCCTCGATATCCCCGCCGGAACCGCAGTTCGTTTTGAACCAGGCGATGAAAAAGAAGTAACTTTAGTCCCCTTGGTTGGTACTCGCCAAGTCTACGGCTTCAACGCCAAAATTAACGGTAATCTCGATGGATAAAAGTCTAATGAAACTGGAATCATTTATATGCAAGAAGACCTGAAAATCTGGCAAGTATCCGCAGAAGATAAACTTACGGAAATCATTAAAACTAAATTAAATTTAGAAGCTCGTCTAGAAAAGTGGTTAGAGAGAGATATCTCTATTCTTTCAGCAGATTTATTAGTAATTGGTAGGCAGGTAGCTACAGATTATAACGGAATAATTGATCTACTTTGTTTAGATAATGGTGGTAATGTTGTCATTGTAGAGTTAAAACGCGATCAAACATCTAGAGAAGTAACTGCTCAAGCGTTAGATTATGCCTCATGGGTGAAAAATCTATCTGCTGAAAAAATAATTAGTATTGCTGTTAGTTATTTTAATTATTTAGGTAAGCAAGAAACTTTAGAACAAGCTTTTCAAACAAAATTTGACAGGGTACTTCCAGAGATTATAAATAGTCAACACAAAATTTTAATAGTTGCTTCAGAAATAGATGCTAGTACTGAAAGAATTATTAATTATTTATCAGATACTTATCAAGTTCCCATAAATGTAGCTAAATTTTATTACTTTAATAATAATAGTCGTGAACTATTAGCAAGAAAGTTTTTAGTTGACCCCAACCAAGTTCAAGAACCTTCTGTTAGTAAATTATCACGAAAAACTAACTTGACCTACGAAGAATTAGAAGAAATTGCAAAAAATAATGGTGTTGATAAGATATATAAACTAGTTTCTAAAGTCTTAATTAAGTATCCTTTTTGGACATATACCACAAAAAGTTGTATTACTTTCACTGGGGCTAATAAAAAGAAAAGTGCGATATTTAATTTAATACCTATTGAGAGCAGTCCAGAATTGGGACTGAAGTTTAAAATTTATCTAACTAGATTATCAGAATATTTAAATAAACCAGAAGAGGCAATAACTGAATTTTTACCAAAGATTGAGCCAGTTTTGCAGGAAGAATGGTCTGGTTTAGTTGTGCAGGGATTTTTTGCAACTGAGGAATCAGCTAATCACTTCCTAACAAAATTAAATGAAACTAGGATTGCTATACGATATGAGTTATATAATGAACCGCCGCGCCTACGTCGAAATTTTAATGACTGGAATCCTGTGATTTGAGTGCTTCCATCATGACTGCACCAGCCCCAAAGCTATTATAAGGAGTAGGTAAATCGTAGGTTTTGAAGGGTTCTAATGGAGAAATATCCTCGACTGTATCTAAATCTTCGGCAAGGATGCGAATTAGCTTGAGCTTTTCTGATGGAGAAACCTTTCTAGCTATGGAAATTAGGTCTGCTAGGGTCATTCTGTCTAAGCCTCCAACAACGCTCATTTATAGCATAAATCCCAAATCGATATATTTATTTTTTAACGCAGAGGGGCGCTGAGGTAAACGCAAAGTTACGCGGAGTTAGAGTTTGTTTGCCAGATGATGCCTTTTTTGAGGTGGAGAAGTTAGCATCCCACAGCCAATTATCACCTCACTCAAATCATTCTCATCCATCCTTTGCGAACCCCTTGCGTTTACCTTTGCGTCACTTTGCGTTTAAACTCGATTTTAACCTCGATTACTAAAAGTGCATTATGCCTTACAGAATGGATCGCCGCGCCTACGCCGAAACTTATGGGCCAACAGTAGGCGATCGCATCCGACTTGCAGATACAGAATTATTTATTGAAGTTGAACAAGATTTCACCACCTACGGCGATGAAGTGAAATTCGGCGGCGGTAAAGTCATCCGAGACGGAATGGGACAATCCCCCATTTCTAACGCTGATGGTGCTGTAGATTTAGTAATTACTAATGCCTTAATTCTCGATTGGTGGGGTATTGTCAAAGCAGATATTGGCATTAAAGATGGCAAGATTTTCAAAATTGGTAAAGCCGGAAATCCTTATATTCAAAATAATGTAGATATTATTATCGGTCCCGGAACCGAAGCCTTAGCCGGTGAAGGAATGATTCTCACTGCTGGCGGTATCGATGCCCATATTCATTTTATTTGTCCCCAACAGATAGAAGTTGCGATCGCTTCCGGTATTACCACCATGATCGGCGGCGGTACTGGCCCCGCCACGGGTACAAATGCCACTACCTGCACCCCCGGACCTTGGAATATTTACCGAATGCTGCAAGCTGCTGATGCTTTCCCTGTCAACTTAGGATTTTTGGGCAAAGGTAACACCAGTAAACCCCAAGGACTTGTAGAACAAGTAGCCGCCGGTGCAATGGGGTTAAAACTCCATGAAGACTGGGGAACCACACCCGCAGCAATTGATACTTGCCTCAGCGTTGCCGATGAATATGATGTGCAAGTAGCAATTCATACTGATACCCTGAATGAAGCCGGATTTGTCGAAGATACGATCGCAGCTTTCAAGAATCGTACCATCCACACCTACCACACTGAAGGCGCAGGTGGCGGACACGCACCAGATATCATCAAAGTTTGTGGCCAAGCCAACGTTCTACCATCTTCCACCAACCCTACACGTCCTTACACCCTCAACACCTTAGACGAACACCTTGATATGTTGATGGTATGCCATCATCTCGATCCAGCGATCGCCGAAGATGTCGCTTTTGCCGAATCTCGCATCCGCCGGGAAACTATTGCCGCCGAAGACATTTTGCACGACTTAGGCGCATTTAGCATGATTTCTTCCGATTCCCAAGCAATGGGAAGGGTAGGTGAAGTGATAATTCGCACCTGGCAGACATCTCACAAAATGAAGGTGCAACGGGGAAGTCTTAATCCACAAGGAAATGAGCAAAAAGCAGACAACTTTAGGGCAAAAAGATATGTTGCTAAGTATACGATTAATCCTGCGATCGCTCACGGAATTGCTCAATATGTGGGTTCAGTGGAAGAGGGAAAATTAGCAGATTTATGTTTGTGGCGTCCGGCATTTTTTGGCGTGAAGCCAGAAATAGTGATTAAAGGCGGAATGATTGCATGGGCGCAAATGGGCGATGCTAACGCCAGTATTCCGACACCGCAACCAGTGTATATGCGACCGATGTTTGGTAGTTTTGCAGGGGCGCGTCATGCCACATCATTAACTTTTGTTTCCCAAGCAGCTTTAGAGAAAGAAATTCCCAGCCAGCTAGGTTTACAAAAGTCAGCAGTTGCTGTTTCTGGCACACGCCAATTGAGTAAGCGGGATATGAAGCTGAACGATGCACTACCCCACATTGAAGTAGATCCAGAAACATATCAAGTTAGGGCTGATGGTGAGTTGCTGATTTGTGAACCTGCGACAGTTTTACCAATGGCACAGAGGTACTTTTTATTTTAATTCATGACCGAGCAGCTTACTGATTACGATAGTCCTTGGAAAGAAGTTATTGAGCTATATTTTCCTCGCTTTCTGGAATTCTTTTTCACCCAAGCTTATGCCGAAATCGACTGGAAGCGACCCTATGAATTTCTGGACACAGAACTGCAACAGCTAGAACCGGATGCATAAATTGGGCGGCGTTTGGTCGATAAAGTCGCAAAAGTTTGGCTACTGGATGGAGAGGAAGCTTGGGTATTGGTTCATGTGGAAGTCCAAGGGCAATATGACAGCCAATTTGCCGAAAGGATGTACACATATAATTACCGTTTGTTTGACCGCCATAAAAAGCGAGTCATTAGTCTAGCAGTTTTAGCAGATGAACAACCCAATTGGCGACCTTCCAGCTACAGCTATCAACTGGGCGGATGTCGTGTCAGCTTAGAGTTTCCTGTGGCGAAACTGTTGGACTATGAGCAAGGGTGGGAAACCCTAGAGCAAACTACCAACCCTTTTGGTGTAATTGTGATGGCGCATCTCAAGACCAAAGCAACGCAACGAAACCCAGAAAATCGGCTACAGTGGAAACTAAGCCTAGTCAGACGGCTGTATGAACGGGGATATAGCCGGGAAGATATTCGGGAATTATTTCGGTTTATCGACTGGATAATGGTTTTGCCAAAAGAGTTGGCACTTAATTTTAAAACAGAAGTAAGAAGTTACGAGGAGGCAGATAGAATGCGGTACGTAACTAGTATTGAAAGGCTAGCAAAAGAAGAAGGAATTGTCGAAAATGCTAGAGAAAGTATCATTACAGTCCTAGAAACGCGATTTGGAGAAGTATCAAGGTCTATTGTCGAAGTTATTAATAGGATAGAAGAACCATCTGTACTCAAAATGCTTCATAAAAGTGCGATCGCAATTCCTTCCACAACAGAATTTCAGCAACTCTTGGATCATCTCACTTCTGGAGAATGAGCGATCGCATGAACAGAAATGGCTGTTGATTTGGTTAAACTATTTCTAGATAATCTAAGACACTTTATTTATGTTGACAAAGTACATACAAGCTGCAATGCATCAAGCTAAGTATAAGATTTTGTCAGATGATGACAGCTTTTATGGTGAAATCGCTGGTTTCCAAGGTGTCTGGGCGAATAGAGACACCTTGGAAACCTGTAGAGAAGAATTAGCAGAAGTTTTGGAAGAATGGATTTTATTGCGAGTTTCCCGAAATTTGCCTTTACCCATAGTTGATGGCATTGAATTGTCAATCAAGGAAGTAGCATAATGCCTACCTTCGGGCCTATTAAGCGCCCCGACTTAATCCGCTACTTAAGGGAACTAGGGTTTGAGGGACCATTTTCTGGTAGCAGGCATCAGTATATGGTCAAAGATGACATCACGGTGCGAATACCAAACCCTCACAAAAGGGATATTAGTAAAGGGCTTGTAGCTGAGATATTGCGACAAGCTGGAATTGATAGAGATGAGTGGGAACAGTTGTGATGTTGTATCTGATATAGAAAATCATGCTACCTTTTAAGAAAAAAATTGTGACTGATGAAGCCATGCGTCCGGTAGCAGTGTTGATTGATTATGAGGACTGGCAGCAAATTGAGAAGATATTAGAAGCTCATCAATCACAACAAAAACAAGAGTTTAATTTAAACGAGTATGCAGGTGTAATTCAACTAACTCAAGATCCTTTGGTATATCAGCAGCAAATTAGGGATGAATGGTGTTGACACAACCTGGGATTTTTTTAGATCCAAATGTAGTTTTGTATTTTTTGGGTGGTCGCTTGGTAAACCCACTACCATCAGGACAATATTTTATTTCAGTGATTACTGAGATTGAATTACTCTCTTATCCAAGTCTCAGTTTAGAAGAAGAAACAAAAATTATTGATTTTTTAAATAAAATTACAGTGGTTTATGTCTAGGCTGAAATAGCCCTGGGATTGCTATATCTTCAACAGTTAAGTGTTTGTTTATGCGCTAGAACTTCTTGGAGGCGAGATTTCTAGTCATCAGTTGAGTCTGAGTTTATGTTGATTGCTTGTTGGAAGTTATCTTCAGCTTGTCTTAGCTCTTTGACCGTCTAACTGGCTCTCATCGGCATGGTAATACAGATGGTAAGTTTGCCCCAGTTCGCCGTAAGGCTCGTTAGTTTTAGTGCCTTTTTCGATGGCATCTGTAAAACAGTTAACACCACTTTCGTCGGAATAATAAAAGCAACTTTGACATCTTGGCGCTGTTTTTCTGCCGCTACAGCCATTCCAGCCACACGCCCTAACTTCTGATTCCAAACTGGTGTACCACTAAAACCCTCTTGTAGACGATAGCTATTTTCACTCTTAACTTCAATCTGCACCCAACCTTTAGCATTTGCTCCCTGTAATACACTCTGTTATTCTTCGGACAGGAAACAACTTCATTAAGATATTAAAGAGATACAACTCCCTACCAAAAATTTTCGGATATCAACTCAAAAATCATACTTAAGTAAGAGGGCAATAGTAAAGCAACGCCTCTGTTAAATTATTCTCAATCTTGTTGGTCGCCAAAAATCATGAATGCGTGCCAGACAAAATGAAGAAAAATTAAAAAATTTACTTTTATCCCATACCCTGCATCTATATGACTTCACAATCTTCTCGTTCTGACAAAATTTTGGTTGTTGATGACTCTCCTGATAACGTGTTTTTGATCAAAACTATCTTGGAGGAAGAAGGTTACACCATTAGCACCGCAGAAAATGGGATTTCGGCTTTAGCAGAATTGAAAGCTTCTCCCTGTGACTTGGTTCTGCTGGATCTGATGATGCCAGGTATGGATGGGTACGAAGTCACTAAGCACATTCGCGGTGATATGAAATTGTCGCAATACATCCCCATACTGCTAATCACTGCTCACGATGCGCCCAACGTCGCCCACGGATTAGACTTGGGTGCTGATGATTTTATCCGCAAACCTGTAACAGTAGATGAATTGCTGGCACGAGTGCGATCGCTCCTGCGTTTGAAGCACAGTATGGATGAACGTGATGAAATTGCCCGCCAACGAGAAGATTTTGTCTCACGCCTCACCCACGACTTACGCACTCCCTTGGTAGCCGCCGATCGCATGTTGATGCTATTTCAGCAAGGTGCTTTGGGAACATTATCAGCGCAAATGCACGAAGTAATCACCATCATGGCCCGTAGTAATATCAACCTGCTTACTATGGTCAATACCTTATTGGAAGTTTATCGCTTTGAAGCAGGGCGCAAAAGCTTGGCATTTCAACCAGTTAATCTGGGGCGATTGCTAGAAGAGGTAACTGGAGAATTATCACCCTTAGCTCAAGACAAAGCACTGTCGCTAAGTGTGGATTTTACTGAAGAGTCAAGCACAGTGATGGGCGATCGCTTAGAATTGCATCGTCTATTCACCAACCTCATAGGCAATGCGATCAAATTTACTGACTCTGGTTCTGTGACTATTGGTTTTACTTCTCAACGCCAGTTTGACAGTGAAAAATCCAATTCTGTTGATTACATGAGAATTGAAATAGCGGATACAGGCCCAGGTATTCCCCCTGAAGAACAAGCCACCATATTTGAACGATTTCGCCAAGGCAGCCACAAGAGTTCCGGTAGTGGCTTAGGACTGTACCTTGCTCGTCGAATTGTCGAGGCACATCAAGGTATTATTCTGCTTAATTCCCAGTTGGGCAAAGGTAGTGTATTTATTGTGCTTCTACCCACCCAAACATGAGAAAATTAGGAATTATAAATTGTAGAGTTTCTTATCCTGATAATTCATAATTTATAACTTTAGTACTATCTAAAGATAATTTAAAGTAAATATTTCAATTAGAAAATTAAACCCTAAAAATTCACGAATAAGCTGTTGCGTTTTTAAGTTCAGCAAATAATTTCTGGTTGATTGAGTATGCTAACTCTAGTTTATAAAAAGATTTAGAGGTAAAAAGCAAAATATATACAGAAGCAGGTCTCTTAGAATCGCACCACATAAACACCTTTTAAAAAAGTAACCAAACTCCCATTGCAGAATCTGGGGTACAATACCGCCTTAAAGCCGTTGAGATGATTATCCCGATTTTAGATATGCGTCTATTCCAAGAAAAAGAATGGTTATTTAGCTTACTGGTAATATCTCTAATTCTATGGCTGATATTTTTAGGAAATTCCCTTTTACGAGATTGGGATGAAGGTACTTACGCTTTAGTCGCCAGAGAAATTTACCGTACTGGTAACTGGCTTTATCCCACTCTTCAGGGAGAACCATTTTTATTAAAACCGCCTTTGATGCAATGGTTAATTGCTTGCTGCTACTACTTAGGAGGAGTCCAAGAGCTTACCACACGCTTACCTGGTGCGGTTTTAACTGCCTTGGGAGTGCCTTTGCTTTACTTGGTGGGGCGTTTGGCTTTTAAGCAAAGTTTACCGGCTCTATTTGCTGCTTTAGTTTACTTGACAATGTTGCCTGTGGTGCGTCATGGACGATTAGCAATGTTAGATGGAATGACTATTTCTTTTTTCTTGCTGTTGTTGTTTTGTCTTTTGAAAGCACGTCAGAACCGAAAATATGCTCTAGGCGTGGGATTTTGTTTGGGGTTAATTATTCTCACAAAGGGGATGATAGTTTTGCTATTGGGTGCGATCGCCTGTTTATTTCTCCTTGCAGATCGACAATTTGCTTTGTTAAAAAGTCCCTATCTTTGGATGGGAATTTTGTTAGGAAATGCTCCGGCGATCGCTTGGTATACTGCTCAATGGCAACGCTATGGTAATACTTTCTTAGAAGTACATTTTCAAGCACAAGCTTTTGATCGCCTTATGCAACCTGTTGAAGGTAATAGCGGGCCTGTTTGGTACTATTTATTAGAATTACTCAAATATGGTTTTCCCTGGCTGTTATTTTTACCTGGAGGGCTTTATCTAGCCTGGAAAAAACGTCATGAAAGTTGGGGTTCTCTAGTTCTATTGGGGACAATTATTTACTTGGGAACTATTTCTTTTATGAGAACTAAACTACCCTGGTATGTCATGCCTGTATATCCATTTTTAGCTTTGGCAATAGGTGCTAATTTGAGCGAAGTTTGGCAGAATCGTCATTTTCGAGTGCGGAGTTGGACAATATTTTTGGCTATTATTTCTCTTGCTGGTTTAGGAGGCTGTGTTTACTTTTTTATTAAGAAACAGCCTATTTTGATAGTCATGAGCATTGTTTTGGCAATAAGTATGAGTATAGCAGCATGGCTAATTAAACAGCGCGATCGCAACTTTATTCCAGTGTTATTTATAGGGATGTATTTAGTTTTAACGCTGTTGGTAAGTTCGCAATCTTGGATTTGGGAATTAAAGGAAGCTTTTCCAGTTAAACCAGTAGCAGACTTAATTCGGGCAAATGTCTCACCAGGAACAACAGTTTATACCTCATTTCCTTATAACCGTCCTAGTTTAGATTTTTATAGCGATCGCAAAGTAGTTTCTGCTTCTGTTGCTGTTTTAAAAGAACAATTTGATAATAAATCTTATTTATTACTAGATAATACGACTTTACAGCAAATAACTTTATCTAAATATAAGCTTCTAGGCACTGCTGATAACTTTACTCTGATATCACCATCACTTAAGTAATACCTGATAGCAATTTTTTGAAAATTTTGTCAAAGATAGTTACATTTATCAATTGATAATTTCATGTTTTATGCCATTAAATTGATTAAATATTGAGCGATGGGATGCATAACCGAATTCATCATCGCGTTCTTCATATTGTTGAATCCAATTCTGTAGAAACTCAAATGTTTGTGCCTGCTCCTCACTTGATTTGAATTTGTGCGGCTCCCAAGGACGATTGCGGTTATTTTCAAGACACTTACTAATGCCGGGATTTAGGAAATAGATTTCAGTTGAGAATTCCATAGCCGCTTTGATTAGGGTACTATAGCAGCCTTCGATTACCCAAGAAATATTATTTTCTATGAAGTCTAGTAGATCCTTTGCTGAATCTTTTTGAGGACGTTGTAAGGCAATTGTATTTGGTTCCCAGACGATAGTATCGAGATCAAGAATTGGAATCCTGAAGTTTTTACCAAGTCTATTTGCAAGAGTACTTTTTCCCGAACCGGAATTGCCAAATATTAAAATTCGATCCATTGTGGTGATTTAATTAAGATGTAGCAGATTGATTTATAAATTTCCAACCAAAACTCTGTGCTAATTCATCTGTTTTATTTTTATTTAAGTCCCGCTAATAGTTTTTTCAAAAAGATATACGTCATCTTGTTGATATTCTAAGTTAAATTTAGATTGATTTTTCAAAATATTGACTAAGCTTGAAAGAGATTCTGAAGTTGCAGCCCAACCTGGGTGGCGGACATTGAGCAAGATATAGTGAAACTTATTTAATTCAGCAATGTCTTCAGAAGGATTATATTTAAAACTAATAAACTGTCTATGGGTTAAATGTGGAGTAATTATATCTGTAGTCAGAACGCTATCTTTTGTTTTAACTAGAGTGATAGCCTCTTTTGTGGCTGACAAATTATCCAGATTGTGGAGATATTTTGAGCTAAAGAACCCATATTTACCTAAAGCCAAAAACCAAACTAAAGACCACAAAACAATTACTTGTCTTTTTGGTAGCCATACTTTATCTGCTGCTAGGCTGGCAATTCCGACTAAAATAAGAAATGGAATTGCTGGTAAAGAGTAATGCAAAACGAGATTTTTTTGTGAAGGATGATCGGCAAGTAAATTTAGTGCCACACAAGGAATTGCACTTATCAAAGGTATAATATATTGTGGTCTTAAAGCCCAAATAAAAGGTAATAATAAAAAAGATAAATATTCTAAATTTATAGTTGAAAAAAGGTTGGTTAAAATAATTTTTGGTTGAAAAAGTAAGATTTGTACCATTTCGGAAAATGAGTTTCCTAAATAGCTATATCGATAAAGATGACGATTCAGTAACGCTGCTTCGCTACCAAAATAAGGGATGATAATGCTGTTAGCGATCGCAAACCATATTGTCCCACTAATGATGGCGATCGCACCGTATAAACGTCGCTTTTCAAACAAGAGTAACCAAATCCCCATAGCCACTACAGTCAGGGATAGTACGGCTTTACAACCTAATACCAAAAGAATACTGACGCAAAACCAAGCTATTTTCCTCGATCTGGCAGCCAAAACTGCCATCAAAAGTGCAGGGACTGCGATCGGATCTGGGTGAAAATCACATAAATTGCTATTGTACACCACCGGATACATTAGATATGCAGCCACCATTGCGATCGCTAAATTTTCTTTTAAACCTGCTTGCAGCGCCAGATAATATGTAGGTAAAGCACCTAATGCTAAAGCAACAGACTGTACTGCAAACAGCCAATAAACACTAGGATAAATTTTGTATAGCAAAGCCAAAGGATATAAAATCCAAGCAGCGTGATCAGCTAAAATATGAAAACCAATTACAGAAGAAATTGGCGGTTGTCCTTGACTAATTAAGTAAATTCCTTGGTCAAAAACTGCTAAATCCCCAGATGAATTAAATAACTCGTGTCGTAAGCTGCTGGAGATAAATAAAATTAAGGTACTAATGCCGATAATTGCTCTGATCTTATTCATTTTTGGCAGTTATTCTATTACTTAAATTTTACTTGCTTTATTCATGTAGGGGCAATTCATGAATTGCCCCTACAATGTGTACTTTTACCGAAGTCCTAAATAAATGGTATTACTACAAATTCTTATTGATATTTGGGGAGAATCCAGCTTGTAATTTCGGATAAATCACATCACATTTTCGCACAACAAACCAGAGGGCAAAACCTAAAGGTAATGAAAACAACTGGATAAATATGGGAGTTCCCAAATAGCCAAAAAATGATGCCATTTGCACTACTATAGCTACCCAAAAATATCGGGGAAAATAAAAGGCAAAGATAATTGCAATGATATCCGCAGGATAAAAATATCTTTCGTGCATTTTGGGCAGGATATATGGCATAAACAAAACTGAGATGGTGGCTAAGTGGATCAGTCTGTCTTGAGTAATTTTTAGTTTACTTTTATAAACAATGTATCCAAGTAAAAATATTGCAGATATGGTTAACGTTAAACCTATAGGGACAACAATATTATAAAAATTGTTAGGAATCCATTGATAAAGATTAGGTGCGCCTTTAGCTAATTCTTTGTATTTATTAGCTTGATTAAAGTATACTAATAGCAATTCTAGTATTGGTCTTCCCATAAACCAAGGTGGCAGAACAGCAATTATATATACCGCCGGAATTAATGGGAGATAATACCAATGAATTCTTTTTTTGAGCAAAAGAGCTAATAATAAAGGTGCTAAAAACATGGCTTGCAACTTAAAAGAAAGTGACACACCAAAGCTGAGTAATGCTGGAATTTCTTTTTGAATAGATAAAAAGTAAATACAGGCAATCAATCCTGTTGTATAGATAACATCACATTGACCCCAAAGCGCACTATTATATATAACAGTCGGACTCAAGATAACTGCCAAAAAAGCAAAGATGGGTTTCCTGCCCTCTGGGTATTTTAGTCGGACAATTTTGTAAGTTAAAAATGCACAAAGAAAATCAACTGTCATCGCAAAAAGCTTGATTGCCAGAATTTTCGGCAATCCAGACAGCAGGGTAGCAGCAATTAAAATCCAGTAGAGGTAGGAGGGTGTGTAATCGGCAAAACTATATTTGAGAGCGCCCAATCCGCCATGAGATGCGATGAAATCATACCAAGGCGCTAAAAAAAACTTATAATCGACCGATTTATTTGGCACACAAAGCAATCGAATCAGCACTGCTAAGATAATGCCAATAACCAAGTATCCAGAAATCGGGAATGGGAGAGAGTTTAGTAGCCTATTGAAGGGAGATGTTACTAGTTTTAATAATGTCTGATCAGGAGTTTTTGTCATAAATTGTATCAGTCAAGTTGGTGGTATTAAAATAATAAATCAAGAGTTCCTGCCTGGGCGATTGGAATGATGCCTCCGGCACGCCAAGGGCGAACGCGGCTACACAGACAAAACCTGCCTTCGCAGGTTAATAAACCCTTTATTTTAAAACTTGTTCTTGAATCTACCTATCATCTGCTACAATGCTTCGTTTGTTACTTGAACTTTGGATTGGCTAGATTGGGCTAGATAGATACCCACTAAAACTACGGCAAAAGTCAGCCAGTCAAACAAACCTACTTGTTCTGAAAAAATGAACCAAGCAAAAATAGAGGCCAGGACTGGTTCAAGGAGAAGGGTAACGGCGACGACACTTGAAGAGATTCTGCTGAGACTATAAGCCAAAAGTCCCTGACCTAATACTTGGCAAAAAAGTGCTTGGAAAATTATGATAAACCAACCCGTCCAGGAGTAGGGAAACAGCCGATCTTCAAGGAATAGGACGACGGGTAGTAGAAGCATTGTTGTCACTCCACAGCGCCACAGCATGATAGTTGCGGTGCTAAATCGGGTTCTGAGTCTTTCTATCAGCAGCATACACGTAGCCATGAAAACCGCAGTTAGTAATGCTAGTGCATCACCCAGTATTTGATCAGTTGCAAATTGTACCTTATTTAGTTCAAATGCGATCGCTCCCCCCAAGGCGATGACCAAACCAATCACAAATCTGTGATCGAAGCGCCGACCAAATAACAGATACCCAGCTAAAGCAACAAATAAGGAGTTCAAATTAGACAGTAAAGCCACATTAGCAACACTAGTTTGACTCAGCGCCCAAGCCCACAATAGAAGGTAGGTTCCAGCAGAGGTTCCCATTGCCAACAATAACCCTACTTCTTGTTTCGTAAAAGGCTTCTTTTCTATAGATTGGTGATCAATAGGAGTAATATTGCCCCCTGCCCCCTGCCCCCTGCCCCCTGCCTCTTCCCTCTTCCCTCCTTCAACGGACTGTTGATAGCGGAAAGCCTCAAATCCATTCCACAGCCCAAAGACAACTGTCGCAATCCAACTGCGATGAAATACTACAGCATTTGCACCAATTTCTTGTTGACACAATTTAGTCAGAGATGGTGCTAAAGATATGGGAATTAGGGCAAATAATAATGAGAGAGTTCCTAATAAAGCTGGTGTTTCGGAGAATTGTTGCTTTATTAATGACAGTTTTATAGTCATATTTTTAACGAAAGTGTTAAGTATATTTTTTGCTGATTCCTGCAACGGAAAATTAACAGCAGCTTGGCTAGATACGGCCAAGTACAAACCCATTAAAACTACAGCGAAACCTACCCAATTTGAGAAAGTTAATATTTCCGAAAATATTACCAGAGCGAAAATACCGCTAAATACTGGCTCTAACAGATGTACCAAGGAGACAACCACAGAGGAAAACTTAGCAAGGCTGTAAGTCAAAAGCCCATGACCTAAAACTTGGCAAATCAGGGCTAGGGAAATGACCCAAAGCCACCCATTGACTGTAGAGGGGAAAAGCTGATCTTGAGTGAACAAAAGTATGGGGAAGATGACTAAAGCAGCGATCGCACAGATCCATAACTGGATTGTGGCCGGAGAAAATTTGGTGCGTAATTTTTCTACGATCAGCAGGTATGCACTCAAGAAAATCGCCGACACGATGGCAGCAAAGCCACCTTCAACTTCGTCTGTGGCGATTTGTAGTTCCTCAAATTCAATGGCGATCGCTCCCCCAAGGGCGATGACCATCCCAATCAGGAATTGCTTTTCAAAACCCTTACGAAATAACAGCCACACCCCTAAGCTCGTAAATATGGGGGCGAGATTATGCAACACACTAGAGATCGCCACACTAGTTTGAGTTAGCGACCAAGCCAACAAGACTAAAGTCGCAGCCCAAAGAATACCAGCACCTAGCAATAGCAATAGATCCTGACTGGTGTAGGGCTGCCATTCTAAAGGTTTTTCTAAGGAAAATCGCTGCCGTATTGCCTTGTATCCATGCCAGAGCAAGAAGACCACACTAGAAAGCCAAAAGCGATTAAATACAGTGGCACTGGGGCTGAGTTCCATTTCGCTCAATTTCATAAAAATAGAGCCAAAAGATATGGCACCGACACCTACAAATAATGAAACAAGGGCTATCTTAGTTTGATTGGATACATTCATTAGGAAATTTAAATTCAACTTTTTGCCAACAAAGAATCAAACCCTCTAACCAACCCAATGCTCTTGGGCGAATCCTACAGCTATTTTGGCTAGTAGTATCACAAAAGCGCCCAATATTAAATATCCCTGACGAGGATGGCGAGATAGCACCACACCAATGGCTATATTCAAAGGCACAATACCGTAGGCGAGACGGCTCAAGGAAATGGTGCCTCCAGAGGCTAGTAGCAAACCAATACCACAAAAGCCATAGATAACTGTAACTGGGGTCAGTTGCGTGTGTAAGCGCCACAATACATAGCCACCACCCAAGATCATGAACAAGTTGAGTAAGTTATTGATCCACTGTTCGCTTGCCAGAATCAACAAAAATAAGAGTAAAGCATAAAAGCCATAGAATAATTTTACAGAACTAAAACGTTGACGAAAACACCATAAAAGATAGCCACTGGCAACGATCGCACCAAACAACAAGAGATACCAGGGGTCTGGAATTCCGCCAGAGGAGTTTTGAACCCAACCATATTGCCAATTATTTGTGCCAACTGCAATTTGCATGAGCATATTTAACCAACCTTGCCAATCAAACCCTAGAGTTGGTCGCCATCCCCGTTGTGCTTCGATAAAAGCTAAAGGATTGCCAAAATAAATCGCACAATACAAACTGAATAGAAGTATGCCAATAGCGGTAGTCAAGGCAGCTATATAGGCAATGGGTGGTCGGCGTTCTTTCCAGGCTGCGATCGCTAATGCTGGAATTAGTGCCATACCTGTAGGACGTGTTGCTGTCGCCATTGCGCCCCAAAGGGCAGTCCAGGCATACTGCTTGTGATCAAACGCCCGCAAAGTCGCTGTACTCAAAAACAAATACAGCCCCTCTGTGTAAATCACCCCCGTAAACATAGACGATGGATACAAAGAAACCACAGCAGTAACCCACTGCGCTCCATTGATGCCATAATTATCTTTAACCCAAAAGTACAAACAGTAAAGCGCTGCAAAAAATGCCAAGTTGTTGACTAACGTCCCCGCTAATTCAAACGGTAAGCCCAACCTCATCAAAACCCAGATGCTTAAGGGAAACAGGGGAAAGAAGGCCAGATTATGTTGCTTGCCGTCATTGACAAATTCATAGCCAGAAGTTGCGATCGCTCGATAATGCATACTATCCCAGGCATCAAAAACGCCCCAGCTAAAAGGGGGTAAGAATTCTTCTCCTGGTAACGGGAGCTTTGGCGCAACCAGCAACATAACTGTCCAGATAAATATTCGGCTGGCAAGCCATATTGCGCCTGGAAACAGGAAATCATTTTTCCATAAAACTTTTTTTATAACTATCTGAACTTTGGCCATAAGTTTGAGTGCTTCAACAAACTCCTTTATGAATCTTTTTACATATAGCTGTAACACAGCAATTTATGAGTAATATTTTGCATATTAAATCCTCCACCAAAATAATTAACAAACTGGACAGATTAAAAATTACTTAAAAGTGTTCCCGATTGGGAACTTTTGCTAATTCTGTCGGAATTTATCTTTAGAAATATAGTATTTATAAATACAACTTTTGTCTAGTTATATAAAATTACCAACTTTCGGGCGTGTTTTCAAAGTCGATAAAATAGTTGAAAATACTAAGGATTAGTGAATTTAGATTTATCTGTTATAAAACTTTGAAATTAACGGATTAGGGCTGGCGCCGGGACAACGAGAAGAGGACATAGAGACACGCCGGCATCTGTCCCCTCCTCCTTGTCAATGTATCGATTATAGTGATTGCTGTGATTAAAGAGTCCCCAGCAATTTATAGTGAGAGTTGTCTGTAAATCCTTAAGCAATTGTGAAAGCGATTACTCTTCTTGGTTCCACTGGTTCTATTGGTACTCAGACTTTAGATATTGTCACTCAGTACCCAGATCAGTTTCAGATTGTGGGATTGGCATCTGGGAGCAATGTTGAAATGTTGGCTGCTCAAATTCGGCAGTTTCGACCGGAAATAGCAGCCATTTGCTCAGAAGATAAATTACCAGCCCTCAAAGAAGCGATCATTGACCTCGATCCCCAACCGATTCTACTGGCAGGTGAAGCTGGAGTCATAGAAGTCGCCCGTTATGGCGATTCCCAAACCGTTGTCACTGGTATCGTAGGTTGTGCTGGTTTGCTACCAACCATCGCAGCGATTGAAGCTGGTAAAGATATTGCCTTAGCGAACAAAGAAACCCTGATTGCTGGGGCCCCTGTGGTTCTACCCCTAGTTGAAAAACACGGTGTAAAATTACTCCCAGCCGATTCCGAACATTCGGCAATTTTTCAATGTCTCCAAGGTGTGCCAAAATCTGGCTTGCGGAAAATCTTGCTCACTGCATCTGGTGGGGCTTTCCGAGACTGGGATGTAGAAAGGTTAGCAGATGTAACCGTTGCTGACGCTCTCAAGCATCCTAATTGGTCGATGGGGCGGAAAATCACAGTAGACTCTGCTACTTTGATGAATAAAGGACTGGAAGTAATTGAAGCTCACTTTCTCTTTGGGTTGGATTATGACAATATCGAAATTGTCATTCATCCCCAGAGCATTATTCACTCGCTGATTGAACTGCAAGATACTTCCGTTTTAGCCCAACTCGGTTGGCCGGATATGCGCTTACCCTTGCTGTATGCTCTATCTTGGCCCGATCGCATTTACACCAACTGGGAACGACTAGATTTAGTCAAGGCTGGAAATTTAACCTTCCGGGAACCAGATCATCAAAAGTATCCTTGTATGCAGTTGGCTTATGCTGTGGGGAAAGCTGGTGGTTCAATGCCAGCTGTGTTAAATGCCGCCAATGAGCAAGCTGTAGCTTTATTTTTAGATGAAAAAATTCGGTTTTTAGATATTCCCCGGTGTATCGAATGGGTGTGCGATCGCCATCAAAATGATAACCGTGTAAATCCCTCTTTAGATGACATTTTGGCAGCAGATAAATGGGCAAGACAAGAAGTTTTAATAGCGACTGAAAAGTTAGAAACTCAATCACGGATAATTTCTCTGCGATAAAAACCTTCAGTTCAGATACCCAAAAGGCAGATTTTCTGGCCCTTGACGAATTCTTGTTTAGCCTTCAGCCTAATGCTGAAGGCTAACGGTTAAATCCATTTTCATCCTAAAATCATAGCCTAAGCGAAAGAAGAGGCAGAAAAACGAGGTTTAGGCTACCAAACGGTTATTTTAGCCTTGCTCCCAATAATTGGGTAAGGTGGGTAACTCAAATTCCTGGTATTGTCGCTCAAGAAATTCTCAATTCAGATTTTAAATGGATAAGTCGAGAAAGTGATGTATTAATTCGTGTTGAAAGTCCTCGGTCAGGTAAGTTTCTGGTTTTGAATGAATTACAATTGCGTTATAAACCAGATATGCCATCCCGAATGAGAGCGTATGCAGCACTGGCTTCAGAGAAGTATAAATTACCGACATATCCAGTATTAATTAATATCCTGAATTCCGGGAATACAGAAATACCCACGCGCTATGAATCAAATATAGAAGGTTTGCAAGCACGTCAAGATTATCGGGTGATTAATCTTTGGGAGGTTGATGTTGAGATAGTCTTTCAAGAGCAAGTTCGTTCTTTGCTTCCCTTTGTGCCAATACTTAAGGGAGGGAATGACGAATCAACAATTCGAGAAGCTTTACAAATACTTCGTGCTGACGAAGATTTAAATCAATTAGAAACTGCTTTAGCTTTTTTTGCTACCTTTGTTTTAGATAGTGCCCTAGTTCAACAAATTATGCGGTGGGATATGGCTGTATTACGTGAGTCTCCTTGGTATCAGGAAATACGGAATGAAGGACAATTAGAAGCGACACTTTCCGGTATTGAGATGAGCCTGGAAATAAAATTTAATGCCGATGGGTTGCAATTAATGACAGAAATTGTGGAAATTTCTGATTTAGAAAAACTTAGGATAATTCAGCGTGGAATTATGACTTTAAATTCTCTTGATGAGGTTCGTGAAGTGATAGAGAGTGTTAAATCAGCCCAATAAACGCGTAGCCGTAAGGCTTGTCGTTAGACATCGCACTCTTTCCCATCCACCCAAATGCGATCGCACTTTCTCTTCAACCCTAATAAATGCGTAGCCATAAGGCTTATGGAAGTGCAATCTGAGATTTATTTGCTAGAGGATGAGTTGCAGGGAATCAAAATTAAGATGAGTGGGTATTTGCTGGAGTTGGGGTTTGAAATTTAGGATTTCAGATAGAGAGAAAAATCATGAGCTTTTCAATTGAGCGCGTTTTAAGTGAAATAGATCAATTAAGTTTAGTGGAACAAATGCAGGTATTAGAGCATTTGGTTAAGCAGATTAAGCAATCTGTTGATTCTGTTGTGGTAACTCAAAAACCTAAGTATAAAGTGACTGATTTTTATGGGATAGCTCCCAATTTGCTAGGGGGTGAAGATGCTCAGAAATGGGTAAATCAGATACGGGATGAGTGGGAAGAGCGCCAAGCATGGAGACAGCGTTAATGAAACTTAACGATGCTTTGCAGGGTGTGAATAAAGTTTTTTTGGATACATCTCCTGTAATTTATTATGTGGAAGCAGTACCTGCTTTTGTTGAAGTAGTACGGGGGATATTTACTCTGATAGGAAAAGAGCAAATACAAGGGGTAGTGTCTCCTGTAACCTTAGCGGAATGTATTACTTTACCTATTCGTTTAGGACAACTAGAGTTACGAGAAAGATTTACAAATTTATTGACGGCTACGGATGGCATTGTACTGGTGAATATTGATGCTGTAATTGCACAACAAGCGGCTGAGTTACGTATTCGCTATGGGCTGAAGTTGCCAGATGCGTTACAAATAGCAGTAGTAATTTGTGATGGTTGTGAGGCTTTTTTAACGAACGATGTAGCTTTAAAACGAGTGACGGAGTTGCAAGTTTTAGTTTTGGGTGAGTTGGAGGTTTAAAAGATGGGTATTTATGGAAGAGATTGATATTAAAAAAGTACATCAACAATAAATGCGATCGCGTCTATGCACTTCATCCGAAAGTCAAAGTCCGTGTAGTATAGCAAAGGTAAATATTTTTGGTATATACTATAAATGCGCTTTGAGTGGGACGACAACAAAGCCGAATCAAATTTTTTGAAACACGGTATTCAATTCGAGGAAGCTGTAACAGTTTTTGCCGACCCCTATCTTCTGTTTACGGAAGACTCTATTCATTCTCAGGGAGAAGAAAGAGAATGGGCGATTGGTGAAATAGAAGATGGGTCAATTGTTGTAGTTGTTTTTACCATGCGAGGTGAGCGAATAAGGATAATTAGTGCAAGAAGAGCTACAAAAAAGGAGTGTCAACAATATGAGTCAGGAACCTGAGTTTCCTTTTGAGAGGGCAAGACGAGTTACACCAGAAGAAAACCAAAAATTCAGAGATGCGATCGCAGATCAGTTTGGGATTATACCGAGAAAGCGTGGACGACCTGCTAAAGATGAAGAGGAAAAGTATGAGCCGATTTCTATCAGATTTCATCCGAAAATCATAGCCTGGGCGAAAGAAGAGGCAGAAAAGCGAGGGGTAGGCTATCAAACGGTTATCAATGAAGTACTATTGGATAAAATAGGCTGATAGTAGGACTTAAGCTATCTTAAAAACCTAAATAAATCTGAAATTTAGCTATTGCACTCTTTGCCATCAACCCAAATGCGATAACTTCGTTAAGCTGCGCTAACGCACTCTCTTCAACATCACAAATGCGATCGCACTTTCCTACAAACCCAACAAACGCGATAACTTCGTTAAGCTGCGCTAACGCACTTTCCCTACATCACAAAGGCGATAACTTCTTTTCTCTGCGAGACGCAACGCCAACGTTAAGCTGCGCTAACGCACTTCCCCAACTACAATAAATGCGTAGCCCCCACTTAACTTACGCAACTTGCAACGGTTTTTTAGGAAGCATTCTCGGTTCTGGTAGTGGTTTGTTTTCTTCTTTCAACATTTCCACAAAAGTCTCAATTACTTCCTGACCATTTTTTGCTGCTTCTTCATAAGTCCTACCATGCGTATGAAATTGTTGCCAGGGGAACTCAGGTAAGTGTACTAAAAAAAGTCTATCTTCCTCCGACCATTGAATTACCATGCTGTAGTGATAGTTCATTCTTCTGGCTCCTGTTTTGCTTTGTTTTCCGTGTTTTCCATTTCTTGCAGTTTTTTCAGCACCCGTTGGATGTTTTTTTCTAAATATAACGGAGCATTATCGCCGTCTTTACCTGGTATGGTCAGGGGTTCTTCGGGTAACAACGGATGCTTCCAATATGTATGACTTCCTTTACCTCTTCCTGGTTGAAGAATATAGCCAACTTTTGACACCATTGCTTTCAACTCTCTTACTTTTTTCGGCATTACTCCTCACCGCCTAACTTCTCATTTATTTTCTCTGCTTAAAAGGCAAAAATCCTAGATTAATTGTTAGTATTTTAGATGTTATATCCTTGCATGAGTGGTTGTGGCAGTAAGCAAAACTCTGTTTTAGGCGATAACTTCTCTTCGAGACGCTACGCGATCGCACTTCCCAAACATCACAAAAGGCGATCGCACTTCCCAAATACCACAAAGGCGATCGCACTTCCCAAACACAACCAAAAGGCGATCACATGTGGCATTTAGCTTGCTACCTTGTTCAAAAAACTGTTGAAGCGATCGCTTCCATCAAGCCATTTTCCGACAGTATTCGTCGCACTGCAACTAAATGCAATGTTCTTACATACGCTTGTTGCTCGTAACCAGGCAAAACTATTACAGCACTTACGGCTGTTATGAGGTACAGTAACAGCAACTGGCAAACCAGTTTCTTAAATGTTGAGGATTTATTAAGTCGAGTGCAACTGAGA